>CAWGCJ010000001.1:0-137862 GCA_963821095.1 uncultured Acidimicrobiia bacterium
AGGCGCGCGACGTAGGAGCCGCTCGGAGGGGGCAGGCTCCCGCGAAACGCGTGAGCCAGTCTCGATCCCGTCAGTTCACGTAGCCGAGCGCCTGGGCGGGAGCCCAGCGGGTAGCTACTGCGGCGTACTGTTCACCGGCGCGCTCATAGTCGTACTGCTCGAGCGCGGCCAGGCTTGCGGCCACTTCCTCAGCCGAGTCGTCCAACACAATGTCGGCGGCCTGGAACAGACTGGCGACCCCGGCGTAGTCGAGTTCGAGCATGGCGTCCGTCGAAAACTCCGAGAGCCACCGCTCGAGGTCGCGCACCTGCTCGATCACGGCGTCGTCGAACCCGGCCGCCTCGAGAATCCCTGCCGCCCGCGCCACACGGGGCAGTCCAGCACCTACCGTCGTTCGGTAGCGGGCCGAAGTCATTCCGGCCAACTCGTATATCTCCTTCTGTTCGGGAAGGAACGGCACAAACCATCGCAGGGGGACATGCCACGGTGAAGTCAGGATGTAAGAACGGGCATCCGGTGCCGCGGAGCGAATCGCGTCGAGTTCGCCGGCGAGGCGCTGGGCCGTTACGTCCGGCAGCAACATCGACCCCGGGTACGTCGCATTGAAGGCAACCGCGCCCTCGAGCATGCGCAGCCGGGGATACCGGGGGCACACGTAGCGACCCCCCTCCCACTCGACGGTGAAGGCGTCATCCGCGGTCGTCTCGGTCCACACGAAGTGGTCACTGGCCCGCATGATGGCGCGGTGCCGGACGGCCGGAAATGTGGGACATCCACGAGCCGGCTCGGTCTGCCGGCACATAGACACGCAGGTAGGCAGAACGGATCATCGGGGCAGCCTAGAGCTATCGCCCAACCAACAGACGCACAGCCGACCGTGCGGCAGGTCACCGTGTCGCGCCAAGGGGTGGTCCACTAGACTTGCCAACGTTCCGGGGCATGCCGTTGACGGACGAGTGGCTGCCCGAAAGGAGATCTGCGTTGGGAGTATTCGAGGCCATCGGGTCAGACACCCATGAAGAAGTGCTCTACGGCGCCGACCCGGTATCAGGCCTCCAGACCATCATCGCCATCCACTCGACCGCCCTCGGTCCCGCCCTCGGCGGGACCCGCTTTTTTGCATATGCGTCCGAGGCCGAGGCACTGACCGACGTGCTCCGCCTCTCCAAGGCGATGTCCTACAAGGCCGCCGCGGCGCGGACTCGACCTCGGTGGCGGCAAGGGTGTCATCATCGGCGACCCCGCAACGATCAAGACCGAACGGCTGATGCGCGCCTACGGACGGGTCGTCGACTCGCTCGGCGGCCGCTACATCACCGCTGAGGACGTCGGCACCACCGCCCGCGACATGCTCGACATCTCGCGCGAGACCAGGTGGGTCACCGGTATCCCCGAGGTCCACGGCGGATCGGGCGACCCCTCGCCGGCAACGGCCCGCGGGGTGATGGCCGCCATGCGCTCAGTTGCGATGCGGCTATGGGACGGCGACGACCTCAGCGACCGCACCGTCGCCATCCAGGGAGTCGGCAAGGTCGGCTCGAGCCTGGTCCAACGACTCACCAAGGCCGGTGCCACGGTGATCGTTGCCGACGTCAACGATGCTGCGCTCACCGAGATGGAGCGGGAGTACGGGGTCGCCCCGTCCCTCGCGACGACATCTACGACGTGCCCTGCGACATCTTTGCTCCCTGCGCTCTCGGCGGATCATTCAGCGAGGAGACCATCCCCCGCCTCAAGTGCCGTGCCATCGTCGGCGCCGCCAACAACCAACTCGCCACGGAAGCCGATGCTGATCGGCTCGCCGCGGCCGGCATCCTCTATGCCCCCGACTTCGTCGTCAATGCCGGAGGCATCATCAACATCACCGAGGAGCTCCGGGGATACTCGTGGGAGCGCGCCGCCGTTGCCGTCGATTTGGTCGGCGAGAACCTCACCGGGGTATTCGATACTGCCGACGCCCAGGGGATCAACCCGAACGTCGCGGCCATCGACGTTGCCCAGAAACGAATCGCCGCCATCGGTGGACTCGGCACCCGTCGACGTGCCGGGCGCAGCCGGACCGAGTAGGAGAAGAGCACCTCGCATGCTGGAGCTAGACAACGTCAGAGACCACAAGGCACTAGGTCTGACCGATGAGCAGGCACTCGCCATGTACCGGACGATGGTGCTGGCGCGCCGCCTCGACGATCGGATGTGGGCACTGAACCGTCAGGGACGGGTCCCCTTCGTCGTCTCGGTCTCGGGTCACGAGGCTACCCAGGTCGGAGCCGCGTTTGCGCTCGACCCGAGCATCGATTGGTCGCTGCCCTACTACCGGGATATCGCCTTCAACCTCGCAATGGGAGTGACCCCGGAAGAGATCTTTCTCGGCGTGTTCTCCAAGGCGGCGGATCCGGCCAGCGGAGGGCGCCAGATGCCGAACCACTGGTCCGAACCCAAGCTGAAGATCTTCACCGCCTCGTCGGTGATCGCAACGCAGTATCCCCACGCCTGCGGCATCGCCTACGAACTCAAGATGGAAGGCAGGCCCGGGGTCGTGCTCGCCAGTTCGGGCGAAGGCGCCACCTCTGAGGGCGATTGGCACGAAGCGATGAACTTCGCCGGGATCCACCAGCTACCCGTCATCTTCCTGATCGAGAACAACCTGTACGCCATTTCGGTGCCCCACGACCAGGAGGTGGCCGGCAACGTGGCAGCCCGCGCCGCCGGCTACGGCATCCCCGGGGTTGCCATCGACGGCAACGACGTGCTCGGGGTCTACGGCACCGTCGCCGCTGCCGTCGAACGGGCCAGATCCGGCGGCGGCCCCAGCTTGATCGAGGCAATGACCTACCGCTACTACGCCCACACCTCAGATGATGACGACAAGCTGTACCGCACCGCCGAAGAAGTGGAGCTGTGGCGGCGCAAGGACCCCATCACCATCCATCGGCAGTATCTGGTCGAGTCACGCCTGCTGGACGAGGCGACGGAGCGCACCATCGACGAGGAGGTCGGCGAAGCCATCGCCGAAGCGGTCGCCAACGCGGATGCCGCCGCCGACCCCACCGACGCCATCAGCCACGTTTACGCGAAACCGATTGTGCCCATCGACCCAGTCACCGAGGTGGAGCCTCCTGCCGGTCGGAGAGGAGATCACGCTCATCGCCGGGATCAACCGGACGCTCCACGAGATCATGGCCGCCTACCCCGAGACCACCATCTTCGGTGAAGACGTCGCCGACCCCAAGGGCGGGGTCTTCAAGGCCACCGTCGGCCTGACCGAGGCCTTCGGCGAGGAGCGCGCCTTCAACGCCCCACTCGCCGAAGCACTCATCGTCGGTCTCGGCATCGGGATGGCCGCCGCAGGCGCCCGGCCGATGGCGGAGATTCAATTCGCCGACTTCATCCATCCCGCGTTCGATCAGATCGTCTCAGAGGCGGCCAAGATTCACTACCGCTCCGGAGGCCGCTGGAGCTGCCCGATGGTGCTGCGGGTGCCCTACGGCGGCGGCATCCACGGTGCGCTCTATCACAGCCAATCGATCGAGGCCTTCTACGCTCACGTGCCCGGTCTCAAGATCGCCATCCCATCGACGCCGGCAGACGCCAAGGGGCTGTTGTGGTCGGCGATCGAGGACCCCGACCCCGTGATGATCCTCGAACCCAAGAAGCTCTATCGCCTCGCCCGCGGCCCGTTCCCAGACGGCGAACACCGGGTACCACTCGGCAAGGCCAGGCTGCGCCGCCAGGCGACGACCTCACCATCATCGCCTACGGGACCATGGCCCATTTTGCCCTCGAAGCGGCGGAGCGTCTCTCCTCGGAAGGGGTTGATGCCGCAGTGCTCGACCTCCGCTCGATCCGGCCCCTCGATTGGCCGTCGATCGAGGCCGCGGTGCGAACCAACGGGAAGGTCCTCATCGTCCACGAGGACACCGAGTTCGCAGGATTTGGAGCGGAGATCGCCGCTCAGATCGCCGAGAAGGCGTTCGACTGGCTCGATGCTCCGGTGCAGCGCTACTGCGCTCCCGAGGTGCCCGCCTTCCCGTACTCGGACATTCTCGAAGCCATGGTCATGCCTTCGGTCGACGGCATCGTCGCCCGGGCCGCCCAACTGGCCGCCTACTGATCACCCCAGACGGACCGGAGAGGCCGGGGAAGCCTTAGGCTGGCGGCGCAATGGACTATCGGATCCGTCCCGCCCGCAGCGACGATCGCTCCGCCATCTCGTCATTCACCACCGAGACGTTCGAGTGGGGCGACTATGTGGCCGACGCCTTCCCCGATTGGCTGAGTGATCCCAACGGTCATCTCGTCGTCGCCGTCGACGACGACGATCGCGCCATCGGGATGAGCCGCGGCACGCTGATCTCCCCCACCGAGCTGTGGCTGCAGGGCGCCAGAGTTCGCGAGGACTGGCGCCGTCGCGGCGTCGCCGGATCGATGGGTGATGCCGTGATCGAATGGGCCCGCCAACGTGGCGCCCGGGTGGCCCGCCTGCTGATCGAGGACTGGAACGAGCCCGCTCGACTCCAGGTGCTGCAGGTGGGCCTGCGCCCGGTTGCGGCGATGTTGCGCGGCAGCCGCACCGTCGGCGACGCCTCGCCGTTGCCCGCCGGAAACGGGGGACGCCGGGTCCCGGCCCTCGAACAGCTCGCCCGCGCCAACTCGGCAGAGGCCGAGCCGGCGTTCATGTCGTGGACGGCGGGTCCGCTGGGCCGCTCCGGCCGGGGCCTCTTCCCGATCGGATGGTCCTTCCGCCGCCTCACCACCGACGACCTCGCCGCCGCTGCCCGGCGCGAGGCGTTGTGGGCGGCTCGATCCGGGTGGGCGATCGCCACCCGCGACGGGGAAACCTTCGAGGTCTCCTGGCTGGAGACCCGACAGGAGGATGCCGTCGATCTGGTGCGGGCATTGGTCGATCTGGCCACCGCCGCGGGAGCCGAGCGGATCGCCCTGTGGATCCCCGACGTCGATTGGATGAGCGCAGCCGCCCGCCGCGCCGGATTCGAGCTTTCGGGAATGACCGTATTCGCCGGCGCCGTCTGATCGGCGGTTTCCTGGGCTCAGGCCTCCCGCTGCAGTGCTTCCCAATAGAGCTCAATCGGATGCGCCACTCGGACCGCCGAACCCATGTGCCTGCGTAGTTGCATCTCGCAGCCTGGATTGGCCGAGGCGACCACCGTGGTACCGGTCGCTTCAACTTCGGCAGCTTTGCGTCGTCCCAGCTCGTCGGAGGTCTCCGGATACAACATGCTGTAGATGCCGGCGGCGCCACAGCACATACCGCCGGGATCAACGTCGACCGGGGTGTAGCCGGCGGCGATCAGAGATCGCCCGAGGCTGCTCGACGATCCGCTGGGCGTGCCGCAGGTGGCAGGGATCCTGCACGGCCACGGCCCCCTTTCCCGGTTGGAGAACCGGGAGCCGCCCGGCGGCAAGTTCGGCGGCAACGACCTCGGTCACGTCGCGAACACGCGATGCCAATCCGGCGCCACCTTCGGCCCAGTTGCCGTACTCCTTGAGGTGGGCGCTGCATCCGGCCGCGTCGGCGACCACAAGGTCGAAGCCCACAAACGCCGCAACGTTGCTCCGCGCCAGTCGCTTGGCGTCCCGACCGGCACCGTCATGGGCGGCCAGAGCGCCACAACAGGTTTGCCGGTTCGGTACCTCGACCGCGTACCCGGCGCTCACCAAGAGTCCGATCGTGGCCTGGTGGACGCCTTGGAACCACGGGTCCATAACACACCCGGCAAGCACCGCGACCCTGGCCTGGGGCGGAGTTACTGGGGTACGCCGGATGTTGATCGCCGTCTGGGTGGGAAGCGGAAGCCGCCGCATTCCTGCCAGCGGCTGCAGCAGGCCCCACCCGAGGCGATGGATTCCCAGCCGTTGCAGCACGGCCAGCATGGTGGTGCCGAGTCGCACCAGCCACCTGCTCGCCAACAGTCGTCCGACCGCAATGTGGCGAAGCCGGCGAGCCAGCGTGGGGCGTTGTGCGGTGATCTCAATCCGGGCTCCTTCCATCGCCCGGCCGAAAGGGACCAGCGACGGGCACGCCGTTTCGCATGCCCGGCACTGCAGACAGGCATCGAGGATGGATTCGAAGGTCTCATCGACTTCGGCCACTCCGTCTGCGATGGCTGCCATGGCCGCCAGTCGGCCGCGGGGTGAGGCGGCCTCGTCCCCCGTCAAGCGAAAGGTCGGGCAGTGCGGCAGGCACAAGCCACAGGTGACACAGGCGTCGAGTTCGGCTGCGGTTGGCGCATCCGGGGTCACCCAGCCCATCACAGCCTCCCGGGGAGCCGGCCGGGGTTGACCACACCCGCAGGATCGAACGCTGCCTTGACGCGGCGCTGCAGGTCGAGCGACGCCGGTGCGGTACCCCAAGGCTCGACCTCGCGGTCTGCGGGCTGAGCGATGACGACCATCGCACCCCCGAGGCTCTCGGCCCATTCCCGCGCCGACACGAGCCAGGTGGGTGATACCTCGGTCGCCGCAACGTTGATCTCACCCACGCCGTGCGCTGCCGCAAATCGGGCCCCGGGCAACCCGTGCACCCGAGTCACGCCGGCGGCGACGTGGCGGGGAGGAACCCGCAGCTGGAGATGCCACGGTTCGGTCGGGGCCTCCGGCCAATGCAGACCGGGACGCATGTCGCCGCCGAGTTCTTTGCCCTGCGCTTCGACTTCGTCTGCGGTCCCTCCGAGGTACACAGCGGAACCGTCATGGGTCTCGATGACGGCAAGCGGTCGAAACGCCATCTGTAGGGCTGCGACGGGATCGGGAACGGTCACCGTTGCGGTTGCCGCCGGTGAGGGCCACAGCTTGAGACAGACCCGCCCGATCAAACCGAGCCCGCCCAACGACCCAACCATGAGGCGAGGCAGGTCATAGCCGGTCACGTTCTTGACGACTTGGGCGCCGCCGCGCACCACCCGCCCGTCGCCGGTGGCGACAACGACCTCGAGCACCCGGTCCCGGGTCGGGCCGTAGCGCAGCCGGCGCCAGCCGGAGAGTCCCGCCGCCAACACGCCCCCGACGGTGGCATCACCGGGCGTTTCCGGTAGGACCGCGGTTTGGCCGCGCTCCGCCAGCATCTCCTCGAGCGCCGCCACCCGCATCCCGGCCTCAACCACGACGGTGAGGTCCTCGTGCTGCCAGTCGACGACGGCTTGCAGGTTGTCGGTTGACAAGATGACGTCGGCATCGACCGGATAGCCGATGCCTTGATGGCTTCCACTACCCCACGGTCGGACGGTGAGTCCGCTTCCGGATGCCGCCGCCAGCACCGCTGCCGCCTGCTCGATCGACGATGGGGCAACACGAATCGGCCGCCGGCATGCCGGCTTCCGGAGGAATCGACATCGACTCGAGGAGCTCGCGGGTGGTGGCGCCACGTCCGTCACGTTTCTCCACCTCCGAGGTCGAGCTGCATCCCAAAGTCGTAGCAGCGCGAACCCGCCGGCAGGATCTTGCCGGGATTGAGGGCACCGTGGGGATCGAAGGCGTCGCGCAGCCGCGCCTGCGCGTCGAGATCAACGGGCGCAAAGACCTCGCCCATCAAGTCACGTTTCTCCAAGCCGATGCCGTGCTCGCCCGATAGGGTGCCGCCCGCCTCGATCGAAACCCTGACCATCTCCTCAGCCGCGGAACGCACCCGGTCGAGGACCCCAGGCTCCTTGGCGTCAAACGCAACCAGCGGATGCAGATTGCCGTCACCGGCGTGAAACACGTTGAGCATCGCGAGGTCGTAGCGGGCGGCGATCTCGTAGACCTGCGTGAGCACACCGACCAGCCGGGTGCGGGGCACGACCGTGTCGTGCAGGTAGTAGTCGGGGGCGGCCTGGGCAACGGCGCCAAAGGCCGACTTGCGGCCCAGCCACAGCAGGCGTCGCTCTTCGTCGTCGGCGGCGACCCGAACCTCCGTGGCGCCCTGCTCGGCGGCAACCGCGGCAACGACGGCGGCCTCGGCCGCCACTGCGGCCGGATGACCAGACACCTCAGCCAACAGAACGGCAGCAGCGTCGGTGGGATAGCCGGCGTTGACGAAGTTCTCGACCGCCTGGACCATCGGCTGATCCATCATCTCGAGTGCGGCCGGCACCACCCCGGCGGCGATGACACCCGAGACGGTGGCGGCGGCATCCTCGATCCGCGAGAACGCCATCAGCAGAGTCTGTTCCGCCGGAGCGGTCTGGGTCAGCTTCACCAGGATCCGAGTGACCACCCCCATGGTTCCCTCTGAACCGACAACGACGGCCCGCAGGTCGAGCCCGATCGGGTCGGGAGCGGGCCCGCCGAGGACCACGACGTCGCCATCGACGGTGACCATCTCAACCGCGAGGATGTGGGCAACGGTGGTCCCGTCGGCGAGACAGTGCGGTCCTCCGGCATTGGTGCCGACGTTGCCCCCGATGGTGCAGACCGACTGCGACGAAGGATCGGGGGCATAGTGCAGCCCGAGCGGCGCAGTGTGCACCGAGAGGTCGAGGTTGAGCACGCCCGGCCCAACCCAGGCGGTCCGGTTTTCTGCGTCCACGTCCCAGATCTCGTTCATCCGGGTCATCACCACCAGGAGCCCTGGTTGAGTAGGGACGGCACCACCGGCGAGACCGGTGCCGGCCCCACGGGCGACGATCGGCACGTCCCACCGCCGGGCGGTGCGCACGCAGTGGGCGGTCTCCTCCGTGGTCTCGGGCAGCGCAACCGCAACCACCGGACCACGAGTCACCCCGGAATCCTTCTCGTAGATGTGCAGTTCGAGCGGATGGTCCTTGACCCGATCCGGTCCGAGGACGCCGCGCAACTCTTCGACAAAGCCCATCACAGGAGCCTACCGACCCCGCCGTCCGTGCCAGCTCGTAGCATCTGTCAAGACCGCGAACTGCCACGCCGAAACACTCCAGGTGACACTCAGCATGTCTACCAGCGCCGCGACCTCGCCGACCACCATCTGGTCCAATCTCCGCGCCATCGGATTGGTCGGAACGCTCTTGCTCCTGCCCTTCGAGATCGGTTGGGTCCTCTCGAGCGTCGAAGGCACCGCAGCCGCCTACAACCGCGTCGTCATCGTCACGCCATTCGACTTGCCGCTCCTTCTCTTGGTCATAGGTGCAATCCCCGGTCTGACGGCCCGGGTACGAAGCCACCGATCCCTGGGAGTGATCACGGCGAGCGTGCTTCTGGTCGGCGCCACTGTCGCCTTCGTCTTCCATCCGTCGAGCGCGGCGTGATGGTCGTACTTCGGCTCTTTGCCCTGTTCATCCTGGTCGTAGAAATGGTCTCCCTTACCACCAAGCAGTTCCGCATCAGGGTCGCCGTTCCCATGTTGGCCGTCGCCTCGATACAAACGGTGCTCGGCTTGGCCCAAATGGTCAATGGCGCGCCTCTCGGTTTGCACGGCTGGGGGGAACAGCGCGTGCTCAGGGCATTTGGGGACACCTTCGGTGCTTCCGGAACAATGCTCAGCCCCTACATCCTGGCCGGTCTCGGCGTCCTGGCGGCGACGGTCGGCATCGCTACCCTTCCCGAAGGCCGCTGGCGTCCGTGGTGGCTGGCCGGAATAGGCCTGTCGTTTGCTTCACTCGGAGTCACGTATTCGAGGGCGTCCCTCGTCGGAGTCATCGTGATCTTCGCTGCTCTGATCGTTGGTGTCGTGCGTGGTCGATCCGACCTTCGAGCTCCGCTCGTTGTGCTACTGCTTGCTCTACTGATCCCAGCCATCGTCTTCATCGACGGATGGGCCACGCGGGCCGAAGACTCGGCCACCGCCGACGTGGACGACTTTGCGACGTTTCGAATCACACACATCTCTCAAGCCCTAACGGTCATATCGGATGCACCGCTCGCGGGCGTCGGGCCTGGGCTGTACTCGTTCACGCTGGAGCGCGATCACGACCCCGAGATCGACGACGCAGTTCATGTCGTTCCACTCCTCGTTGCTGCCGAGGACGGTGTGATCGTCGGGCTCCTGTTCACCTTGCTACTGATACTGCTGGCGATCCGATCGCTGCGAACCTCGCCGGAGGCCGTGGCTCTGTACGCGGGATTTGGGGTGTTCCTCCTTCTCGACAAGTTCGCCTATCTGCACCCAAACGGAATGGTGATGTTTGCCGTTTGGCTCGCCACCATCGACCGAGTTCTCACCCCAGTCGATCAGACTATCGAAGTCGCTACCGCCGATCGGTGATCGGATCGCCCATGCCCACGTTGACCGCGACTCCAGAGCACCGAGGCGCAAGGAGCTCGCGGCGCGGTGCCGCGCCCCAGTCACCCGGGACGAGTTCAGGTGACGGAACAAGACGCCGATTGAATGATGAACTCAAAGGTATTTGAGGCCATTGATTCGAACCGAAGCCGATATTGTTACCGGCCGGATGGACAGCACGGAGAGGGACCAGCCGTTGGAGCACAAGCAGCAACTCGTGGGGCTCCGCGTCGCCATTTGGTCGATACTGCTGGCCGCCCTCGTGGGCATCGTCTCGTCAGCGGGGCTGAGCCCATTGCAGCGAGAACTCACCGTCAACCCGTCCCACAGCATCACCGATCTGGCGTACTTCCATCCAATCCACACGGCCCGGTACGGGATCTACGTAGTATCTCGCGATCTGGCGCCCGGAGCCACCATCATCCTGCCTCCGAACCACATCCTCGATGTACCGGCTTTGGAATCGATCTCACACGCCACCGTGCACATCGTGAACTACAACCCGGCGATTCCTGAGACCAGCGTCCCTCCCATCGGCGAATCCGCCGATCGGGAGGGGGTATTCGAAGGCGGCGAAGACCACAGAGGGGTCTTTGCTCGCTATGCCATCGGGCCGGGAGCCGAAGGCGCCGAGCGGGTACAGCTCTGGACGGTTGGAGATGTCATCACCATCCTGCCCGAAGCCGTGATGGAACCACCGCCGTGAACGAACCGTTGTTCATCGCATGGCTCGCCGCCATTGGGACATTGATCCTCTTGCCAACCGCAGGACGAGTTTCCCGGCTCGGGTTCGCATCGCTCACCTTGCCGGTTGGCGCAGCGGTCTACATGCTTTCTGGGCTGGCGCTGCTGGCCGCCAACGATGACTTCTCAACCCTGACGGCAATGACGATCGCGTCGGGCGCCGGCATCCTGATCGCGGGGCTATCGGCTGGAAGTATGCGCAGCCGAATCCCGCCGGGTTCTCTGACGAAGTGGTTCGGCGGCGCATTGCTCTCGGTTATCACTTACGGATTGATCGCCACCATCTTCAATACCATCTCGCTCACCCAAGTGACAACCGACTCGTTTCGATACTTCATCAACGCCGAGACACTCGAACGAACCGGATCAATTGTCGCCCTTGATGCGTTTGACGTCCGAATGCGCCACCTCGGCACCCCGTTGCTTCACACCGTCGGAGCCTTCACCGGGCGGGACTACTCGGCGGCCATCACACCAACAATGGCAATAGGTGGACTCGGCGTCATCAGTTGGCTCGCTACCAGTGCGTTCACGCTGATGGCGACACCACGCAAATGGCGCTGGGTACTGCTGGGAACCGCCATCACCCTCCTGCTAGCGACCAACCGCCCGGTTTTTCATGCCCTCTATCTCAACGGCCACATGACCTTCGCCATCTTCCTCCTGATCGGGGTTGGCGCCGGGTGGATTGGAGCCGTCCAGCGCAATCCCGCGTTGTTCCTACCCGCCGGCTTGGCCCTCGGGGCAACGGCCACCATGCGGCCCGAAGCGGCCATTACGGTTGCCCTGTTCGTGCTCCCATTCCTTGTGGACCGCCGGATCGAGGCTCGGGCAATCTGGTACCTCGTCGGACCCTTTGTCGTCGCCGTCATTCTGTGGAACGGCGTTGTGTTTCCTTCCAACGCAGTGGCGGCAGACCTAGGGATAGCGGGTCCCGTCCGCGGACCATTGTACATTGCCGTCGGTGTGGTGATCCTCGCCATTGTCCGCAGTCGGCCGTGGGCAACCCGAATCCTTCCCGTATTGCCGACTGCGCTCGCGGCGATGTTCGGCGTATACCTACTCGCCTCGACGATCAGCGATCCAGACGAGGCTTGGGGCACCGTATACGCCACCTTTCACAACATCATCCTCGGTTCCGGCCGGTGGGGAGCGTTCTGGTGGGTCGTGCTGCCACTTGTCATCCTCGCCGGCCGCAATGTCCGCTTCCCCTTTGACAAGCTGTGGGTGACCCCCATTTACCTCTTCGGGTTTGCCTACGTGTCCTTTGCCTTCCTGCGGGGAGCCGCCTACCGCGTGGGCTCGGGAGACTCCGGCAGTCGGATCCTCATGCACATCGCACTGGTCGCCGTCACCTATCTGGTTATCGCCGGTGCTGCGATCGTCCACGACGGGCCTGGTGACGGCGACGAGCAAGTCACGCCCTCGGCACGACACCAGGTGGGTGAGTCGGCGTCCGAGGCTCGTGATTCAGTCTGACAAGAATCAGTCCCAGGCTGCGGAGTATTCGGGGCTCCATGCGCACAGAGCGACCGCTGCCCGCCGATGCCACTCAGTAGATGAAGGCAAACGCCCCGTGGGCGACAACCGCAACAATGGCAAGAGCGCGGAAGATGCGGACCGCGTTCGGCCGCTCGGCCACCCACTGGGTGTACGACAGGACAAGCACCGGGGCGGCTGCGGTGAGCGCTTCGAGCGGATAGCGGTACGTCGCAAAGCCCGATCCCCCCGTGTATCGGTTGGCCTTGTACTGGAAGAGGAGATACACAACGGCACCGATTGCGGCCCCGCGCGCCCAGCCGGGTGCGGCCTTCCAACCCACTGCCACACCGGGGATGAGCACGATCAGGAACGGCGACCAGACGAGCAGCCCGCGTGTGGGCGAGACAAATGCCATGACGATGTTGCGGCCGTAGCCAACCAGGTCGAGGCTCTGGGCGTTGTCGACAAAGCCGGCCTCGTAGCCGCCCAGCACCGACGGTTCACCAAATACGATCGCATTGAACGCGAGCAGCGCCGCCAGGCCGGCCAGCGCCCCAATTCCCGCCTGCACCGCAGGCCACAACGAGCGCTCCTGCCAGGCGACGTAGAGGCCCGTGGCGCCCGCGAGGAAAGCGTTGAGCGGCCGGGTGAGCACGGCAAGGCCATAGGCAAATCCTGCTGCGATCAGGTTCCTGGCGGCCAAGGCTCCTGCCAACGCGATCCACATCATGCCGGGGCCGTGCTGCCACAGTTCGTTGGCGGCCACCGACCAGGCCGAGGTTCCCAACCCTGCCAGGTACGCCGCAATCAGCGCCGTCGCTCCGCCGACCAACGGTCGGAAGGAAATCGCCAGGAATCCCATCGCAAGTGCGACGGAGAGTGCGGCAGCGATGGCAGCCGGCCAGAACGAAGGAACCGGGATCTCGACGGGCGCCGCCTCAGGTCGATTGAAGCCGCGCACGGTCCAGATCTCAGCATCCTGAGGCCACATGGCGTAGAGGGGCGACGCCAACAGGGCCGCGCCCGGGGGATACTTGCTGGCTACCGAGTCCTGGGCAGGGACCAGCCAGGCAACATTTCCGAAGTAGTCGGGTTCGACCAGCACCTCGTGATCGGGCAGATAGACACTCCCCGAGGTCCCCAGGCTCCATGCCGGCAGCACGTTGGAAAAGGCATCGATGTGATAGGGCACCGCCCGATTCGAGGTGAGCAGGAACAGCACGAACAGCGGGACGGCGACGAGCAAGAACAGCCGCAGGGTCGACATGGCGTCGACCCGTTCCCTCAGTTCGGCTGCGTTCGAAACGGCCACTCAAGACTCCCCGGCGGCGAGGACGCGGACGGTACCGCGCCGCTCCGACGTTGTCGGCATCTCACCGAACAGTTGAAGGACTTCGCGTCAGCGGGCCGCCACCAGTTCGTCCATCAGGTCGACGTACCAGTCGGCCACGTTCACGGAATCCGCCAGCATCTGATCCCGGCGCCCAGCCCGGCCGGCGTCGGGGGCTTCCAGTTCCTGTTCAACGGCCGCCCGCAGCTGGTCGGCTTCGCTGGGGCGATAGGAGCGGAGCAACTGATACCGGTCCTCGAGTTCGTCGAGGTAGTCGAGCCGTCGGGTCCAGGTACTCGCCCGAAATGAGGGGACTCCGAGCAGCGCAGCTTCGGCTGCCATGGTCTGACTGTCGCCGACGTAGAGGCGTGCCCCGGCCATCACGTCGTGCATCTTGTGCGGCGGGGTCGGCAAAGCGTGGGCGCGCATCCCGGAGGGAAGCCCCGACTCCGCCGACACGAACACCGTGCCGTGCTCGGCCAGGTACTCGACCAGCTCACGCCTGGCATCGACGGTGAGCCCCGTCTCACCGTGATCGTGGGCCGCCGTCATCGCCACGTACCGCACCAGGAAATAGGGCTCGTCATCACCGAGACCGAGTTCGGCTCGAATTGCTGGGTCGGGCGTGAACACATCGGGGTGCAGGTAGGCGAGTGCCTTGTAGCCCGCGTAGCGACGGTGCTTTGCGCCGTAGTCCTCGCCCAGGCACGCCGGGGTGGTGATCACCTTGGCAAAGGGTGCCGCCAGACGAAAGTGGAGCCCGACCACCGATCCGTCGTCGGTATCGAACACCCCGGTGGCACCGAGCGCCCGGGCGGCGTGCATGCCGGCCGGGTTACGCGACAGCACGAGGTCGGGACGGAAGCTGCGGCCCAACCGGAACAGCCCCCAATCGCGGCGCCCCAACTCGAGGGCCTGACCGGTCCGGCCCCCCACGGTGGGTCGCTTCACCACGTTGTACTCGATGTCGAATTGATCGAGCAGGTCGGTGGTCACCTCACGATCCCGTGCGACCACAAGGACCTGATCTCCTCGTTGCTGCAGCGCGGAGATCATGTGCCGATAGAAATGCACATGAGCCGGGTGGACAATGTCGAAGAGAACTCGCATGGCGCCGCCGAGGCTGGGGATGTGCATGGTAGAAGCCGGAGTGCTTCTGCCGTGACTCTCCCGCTTCTAACGTCCCGAACGACGGCGACGCAGCGAACAGCGGATTGAGGAGAAGCAGTTGATCATCTCAGAGTGGTACGAACGCAGACGCCTGCAACTGCTGGCGCAGCTGACGGGGCGGGGAAGACCATCCTCGATGTCGGCTACTCCCAGCTTCCCAACCCGTACTTCGATCTCTCGTCTCACATCGTCGGAATCGATCTCGCCCCACCGCCCCCGGATTGCAGCTATCAGGAAACCGTCGTCGGCGACGCCACGGAGATCACCAGCCTGCTCCCGGGACGACCAGTTCGATTCGATCGTATGCGGCGAACTCGTCGAGCACCTCGAGGAGCCCTATCAGATTCCTGCGCGCCCTCAGACCCGCCTTGGCGCCCGGAGGGCGTTTGATCGTTTCAACGCCCAACCCGCTGGGCTTCCCGGTGATCCTGGCAGAGATCACCCGCTCTCATTCGCGCTTCTACACCGACGATCACGTCTTCTACTACCTGCCCCGCTGGACCGAACGGCTCCTCAATCGATCCGGCTACGACGTGACTCGGATCGTGCCGGTCGGCCTTTGGAATCCGTGGCTTCCCATCCGCTGGGCGCCGGTGTGGATGAGCTACCAACTCATCTACGTGGCGCAGCCTCAGCCCTGAGCGCGGCTGCGCACCAAGGCCAGTACAACGGCGGCCAGTGAGTTCTGGATGAGGCCCATCACCCGGAGAATCGCCGCAGCAAGAAACCCAACGGAGGCGGGAAGTGACACCAGCAGCGCCAATGCGGCGCTGATCCCCTCCCACACCCCGAGGCCGCCGGGGATGACACCGAGGGTCGAGGCGAGGACGCTGCCGACGGCCAGCACGACTGCCTGGGCCGGCGCCACGGCAACGCCGATGCCGACCACTACCAAGTAGAAGCGAATCGCCGCCAGAAAGAGGAACGCCAGTTCGAGGATCGACGCCGCGCCGAGCAGGCGAAATCGCTCCGAACCGGGCTTGGGTCGCAGCAGCGACCACGCCACACCCAAGCCAACTGCGCCAGCGGCCAGGAATGCCAAGCCAAAGCCAACGGTGTCGAGGACAAAGAGGGCAACCGAGCCGACCAGCAGACCCCACGAAAGCCAGGTCAGGCCCATCAAGCCGGTTGCCAACACCGCCGTCTTGGTTCCAGTTCCGGAGCGATAGAGCCCGCGAATCCGGACCGCGATCCCGGCCGGCACCGGGAGCACATTGAACGCAGAGGCAACGATCGTCACCTCGACGGCCTTGCCAAAGGCAACCTGGGTTCCGGCGAGACGCCCGGACGCGGCAAACTCAAGCGCATTCAAGGGAATGAGAAGCAACCCGAGCACCGCGGCGGCAACGATCGCGTCCCACCGCATCTCGGCCGCAGAGAGATCAAGCCGAGTGAGCGACAGCACCGTCCCGACGATGAGGAACCCGAGCCCGAGCACCACGATCGTCGCTTGAACGGGTCTCGATTGGTTCTCGAACCGGATCCGGTTCAGCGCCCGTTGCACCCTGGCGACCAACGCCTCGGGGGAGCCATCGCCGGCGCCGTCTGCGCTCACCGAGGAGGGTCGGGGATCGTCACCCGATGCGGTCATGCAACGTCGCCGGGATGACGTCGTGACGCTTCTTGTTCAGGTGCACCAGGAGATCGGCAAGCATCGCCAGGATCGCCAGCGACATTGCGGCACCCAGGATCACGATCGTGTTGGAGCCGATCCGCCCGTTCTTGTCGAACAGGTCGTACACGAGCTTGGCGAACCCGATCACGCCGAGCACGACGGCGGGCGGCATCAGCACCTTGAGCGGCTGGTACGACAGCACCATGCGCACCACCTGGAGCAGGTAGCGCCTGGTGTCCTTCCACCAGTGGAACTTGGAGCTGCCTTCCCGAGGGAAGTAGTCGATGTCGTAGTACTTGACCGCGTAGCCGTTGCTCAGGAAGGCCATCGTGATGGTGGTCACACACGAGAAGCCCACGGGCAGGAGGTAGAGGAACTGCAGGGCGACGTCGCGCCGCATGGCGCGGAATCCCGAGTTGAGGTCGGGGATCTTGACGCCGGTCAGGTAGCTGGCGAGGCGACGGATGAACCACTTGGCGGGCTTGCGGAGGAACTTGACGGTGCCCTCTTCGGTTCGGCGGGCACCGACCACCTGGTCGTATCCGGCGAGATTGTCGAGAAGTTCGGGCATCTCGTCGTTCGGATAGGTCATGTCGACATCGGTCCAGATCACGACGCGGCCGCGGGCCGCCAGCGTGCCGTACTTGCGAGCTGAACCCGAACCCCGATTGGTGGTGAAACGGAGCAGCCGGATGTCGTCGATATCTTCGAGCAACTCCGCGGAGCCGTCGGTGGAGCCGTCATCGACCACGATGATCTCGTAGGTGTAGTCGGAGGCATTCATCGACTCCCGGATCCGGAAGATCTCCTTCTCCAGATGTCCGGACTCGTTGAAGACGGGCAGCACGATCGACGCATCGACCAGCGGCTCACCCTCATACGACTCGTGGATCAACTCGGCACCCATCACGTCCTCACTGCTTTGCGGTAGTGCTGGACCGGCCGCTTGAGCTTACCGGGCGAGTACCAACTCGACCCGACATGACGGCCGGCTTCCCCAGTGTCTTCGGCGGCCGCTGTCGCCCCCTTGACCTCTCAGCCGCCCCAGCCACCGCCACCCGGGGTCAGCACCAGCAGCCGATCTCCGGCGTTGACGTCGAACGTTGACTTGCCCGGCACTCGCTCCGGCAACCCTGCCCGACGAGATCAGCCAGTCCTCTCCGCACGCCCCGGGGCCACCTCCGTTGAGTCCCCACGGGGCGATCCGGCGGCGCTCCCCCATCAGCGAAACCGTTGCCGCGGTAAGGAACTCGATCTCACGCTCGATCCCCTCCCCGCCGGGGTGGCGGCCGGTGCCCCCGCTGCCGGTGCGCAATCCGTACCTGATGACTCGGAACGGGTAGTGCGATTCGAGCGACTCGATCGGAGTGTTCTTGGTGTTGGTCATGCCGGTGTGGATCCCGGATTGGCCCGGGCCGCTGGGGCGCCCGCCTTGGCCGCCGGCCAGCGTCTCGTAGTAGGCAAATTTGTCGGACCCAATCAGGACGTTGTTCATGGTGCCCTGGCCCGCGGCCGGGACCCGGCCGGGCGCGGCCGGAGCGAGCGCTCCGAGCAGGACATCGGCGATCCGCTGGCTGGTTTCGACGTTGCCGGCGGCAACCGCGGCCGGTGGGGTGGCATCGACCAGCGATCCCGGTGGGGTGCGCAGGTCGAGCATCCGGTAGCAGCCGCCGTTGGCCGGGATCCCAGGGTCGGTCGCCACCCGCACTGCGTAGTAGAGACACGAGCGCGTCACCGCCTCAACCGCGTTGATGTTCCCCGCAACCTGGCCTGCGGTGCCGGCAAAATCGGCGACGAGGTGGTCGCCGTCGATGGTGACGGCGACGCGGATCGGCAGATCCTCGTCGCCCCATTCCATGAAGTCGGTGAACTTGTAGGTGCCGTCGGGCAACGTTGCCAGCCCGGCCCGCATCCTCCGCTCGCCGTAATCCAACAGGGCGGCGGCCACCGCCAGGTAGCGGTCGACCCCGGCCTCTACGGCAAGCTCGCCAAGGCGGCGGGCCCCCGCCTCATTGGCCCCGAGTTGGGCCGACAGATCGCCGAGGCGTTCGGCCGGAGTGCGGGTGGCGGCGAGGAACGGCTGAACGAATTCGGGGACCCACGCACCGTTGCGCACCGCAGGCGAAGGGGCGACACGGTGACCCTCCTGGTCGACGGACACGGCATGGGCCGGCATCGACCCGGGCGCCTCCCCTCCCACATCGGCGTGATGAGCGCGATTGGCGGCCCAGCCGATGAGTTGACTGCCAACGAATACGGGACGCACCAGGGTCAGGTCGTTGAGGTGGGTGCCACCAAAATAGGGATCGTTGACGGCGTACTGGGCGCCCGGCTCGACGTCGGCGCCGAAGCGATCCAGCACCGCAGCCACTGAGGCGGGCATCGACCCGAGGTGGACGGGGATGTGCTCGGCTTGGGCCAGCATCTCGCCCGAGGGGACGAACACTGCGGCCGAACAGTCGGCTCGCTCCTTGATGTTGGGCGAGTAGGCGGTACGGCGCAGCACCACCCCCATCTCGTCGGCCACCGCCGCTAAACGGTTGCGAGCAACCTCGAGCGTCACCGGGTCGATCTTCACCACTCCACCTCGATCGCCCCGTCGTCGAGCACGACACCGCGTTCCGTGGCGTCCAGGAAGGTCGTCGCCTCGGTCTCCTCGATGATGGCCGGACCCTCCACAACGTCGCCGGGAGCCAGACCGGCCCGCCGGTACACCCGGGCCGATACCGATCCCGTCGCGGTGACGACCTCGCGTTCAGCCACGACGGCGTCTCCGGCCGGAACCGGAGCAGGCAGCTCAGACCAACGCAATGTCGGGACGCCCGTCGCCGCCGCCCGCACCGTCACCGCCTCGATTGCGTCATCCGGCCGGGAAAAGCCGTTGCGTTCGGCATGGAGTTGGTGGAAGCGACCGGCCAGGAGGTCCCATCCGTCACCGGGGGCATAGGGGACGGCGACCTCGTGGCTCTGACCCCGATAGCGAACATCGACATGGGAGGTGACGGCACCGCCGGCGCCTGATGCCTCTTCGAGACCGGCGCGCGCGGTGCGTCGCACTGCCTCGCTCGCACGGTCGAGTGCCGCAACCTCTGAGTGATCGAGCATGACTGTGCGGGCGGCATCGACCCGCGGCGGGCTGAGCAGCAGGCCGAGCGCGGAGAACACCCCGGCGTGCGCCGGAATGACCACCCCGGCCATGTCGAGGCGGCGGGCCAGGGCGGTGGCGTGGAGTCCACCGGCGCCACCGAACGCAACGAGCGAAGCGCCCCGCGGGTCGGACCCCTGCTCAACGGAGACTCGCCGGATCGCGCCGGCCATGGTTTCTTCAACAACCCTGGTAATCCCAAGCGCCAGATCGGTCTCCGTCATGCCAAGCGGTTCGCCGAGGTTGGCAATGGCGTCGCCGGCAAGATCGGGTCGGACGGCGAGGGCCCCGGCCAGCGTGCCGTGGGGATCGATCCGGCTGAGCACGATATTGGCATCGGTCACGGTGGCTGCGGTGCCACCGCGTCCGTAGCCGGCAGGGCCCGGCTCGGCCCCCGCACTCTGCGGACCGACCCGCAACGATCCACCTGCATCGATCCAGGCGATGCTGCCCCCGCCGGCACCCACCGTGTGGATGGCCACCGACGGCATCAGGCATGGATAGCCGGCGATCTCCCGGCCGTAGCTGACCTCGGGGCGACCATCCTCGATCCGGCACACATCGGTGGATGTCCCACCCATGTCGAATGAGACCAGCTGGCGTTTGCCGTGAGCGGTCCCGAGGGCGGCGGCGGCGACAACGCCACCGGCGGGACCCGAAAGCAGGATCGCCGCCGGCAATGCCGCGGCCGCCGCGGCCGCCATGAGGCCGCCGGATGACCGCATTACGGCGATGTCGGTTGGTAGGCCCGCCGCGGCAGATCGGGTCACCAGGTTCTCGAGGTAGCGGCCGACCTCGGGCATGAGATAGGCGTTCAACACCGTGGTCGAAGTGCGCTCGAACTCACGAAACTCGGCAGCGACCCGACACGAGAGAGAGATCGGCATCTGGCCAGACCACGACCGGATCGCGGCGGCGATGGATTCCTCTTCGGCACCGCGCTCGTAGCCGTAGAGCAGTGACACGGCAACAGCCTCCGTATGGGCGGGCACGGTCCCGTCAAATCCGTCAACGGTGGGCGACACCCCGACGCGGTCCTCGACGGCAACCAGCGGGGTGGGCCTTTCGACCGTGGTGTCGTAGAGCGATGGGCGGTCCTGGCGCCCGATTTCGAGGATGTCGGTGAAGCCCTCGGTGGTGACCAACACCACCCGAGCCCCTTTGCGCTCCAAGAGCGCGTTGGTGGCGACCGTGGTCCCGTGGAGAAAGCTCGAGGCGGCCCCGCCGATCAGTGCGGTGGCTCCGGCAACGACACCCGCACTCTGGTCCGGGGTTGACGAGACCTTTTCGCTTGCAATGGCCGCACCGTCCCACGTCACGAGGTCGGTGAACGTGCCACCAACGTCTACCCCGAGCCGGGTGCCGTCTGGAAGCGGCGACGGGCTCACTACGATCTCAGCCAGTCGACACCGAGGAGCTCATGCCGGTTCACATCCATCAAACCCCGAACCCCAACGCGCTCAAGTTCGCGGTGGGACAAGACGTCGGCGGCCCCAAGACCTTTGTGGCCGGCGGCGAAGTCGACGACCCCACCGCAGCCCAACTGCTTGGGCTCGACGGCGTCACCAGTGTGTTCATGACTGCCGACTTCGTGACCCTGTCGAAGACGCCGGACGCGTCGTGGGAGCCGATCGCAGCCGAGGCCACCGTCATACTCGAAGCCCACTTCGCCTGAATCGATGCCGCCCGTTCCCATGGCGGGGAGCGTAGCTCTACGCAGGACGAGCCTCACTGCTGACGCGGTCTCCCACGACAAACTCCCACCGCAGGTCGGTAACGGCAGCAGCAAAGTGCTCGTCGTGGGTAACCACGACCACCGCCCCCGGGTAGGCACCGATTGCGGCCTCGAGGCGCTCGATCGATGGCAGGTCGAGGTGGTTGGTCGGTTCGTCGAGAAGTAGACACCACGCGCTGAGTCCGAATCCGAAGGCCATGGCCAGCTTGCGCGCCTCGCCGGGCGAGGGGGCGTCCGACACCAGCAGTTGGTCGGGGTCGACGCCGAGGGCGGCAACCAAGGGACAGCACCCGGCCGCGCCGGTCCGAGCCGAGCGCCTGGAGCGATGTCATCAAGCTGATCGCGTCGGCGCGATTGGGCTCCTGGGGAAGGTGCAGCCCCCGACCATCCGGAAGCACACTCTCGGCGAGCAGGGCGGCAAGCAGCGTGCTCTTGCCTGCCCCATTGCGACCGGCCAGGTGGACGCGGTCGCCGCGCTCGATGACAACTTCAACATCATCGGCCCCGTTCGTAGCGCCGGCCACCAACGGGCCCCGAAACGCCAGCAACCGCGACTTGGGCGCAGGCTGGTAGTCGAAGAACAGAGAACGGCCCAGCGATCTGCCCCCCGATTGCATCGGATCAGGCGTCGGCGGGGAGCCGAACGACGAGCGGCCAGCGCAGCCCCGACACATCGGCGACCGAAACCTCGACCCGCCACATGCCGTCCCCGAGCGACGACCGCTCCACCACCGCGTCCGCACCCCAGGCATCGGCGGTGGCCAGCGCTGCGGCGCGCACCGACTGGGGCAGCGGATCGCCGGACTCGCCTTCGATCGCCCCGACGTCAAGGGACGGTGGCAATACCACAGGCTCAGGAAGATCAACCACACCAACGGCTCCGCCTTCATCAACGACGACACCCACGGCAACGGCCCGCACCGGCTGACGACGTAGCGACGCCTTGTCGACTCCGGCCAAGGTGCGGAACACCACCGCCACTGTGAACCTCCCCACATCGGTCTGCTCCACGGAGACGACTCGCGCCCACTCCACATAGGAGACACCGGCACCCGCGTCATCGGCCGCTGCGACGGCCCCGCTCGGCAGCGCCGCCCGCACCGACTCGCGCCCGGCGGCGTCACCGTCCACGGTGAAGAAGTCGGTCACGAACCACTCGGCGCGGGCCGCAACCGCGTCCGTCTCGGATTGGGGTACGAGCGCCATCACATCCGCCGCATCGGCCCCTCCGGCGCCGGTTGACGGATCGGCGGCCGAGTCGGCCAGCAGTTCCGCCTCGCTGTAGAGGCGAGGCGACGGCAGTTGGGTCGTGGTGGTGACCGGGGCCGGCGGAACCTCTGCGGCAGGTGGGGCGGCAACGGTCGCGCCGGCAGCACCCCCGCCGGGCACCACAACGGTTCCCTCCCCGCCCCCACCGATCACGCGGACCACGACAAAGCCCAGCACCACCGCCAGGACCACCCCGACCCCGACGCCGAGCCAGCGCACCCGAGGGTCACGGGTCTCGGCCACCAGCGAGGCCCACGGAATGTGTTCGAACTCTTCGTGATCAGCATCCATACGACCAACGTAGAGTTATCCCCAGGTGGGATCAATAGGGTTGACTCGGATGGTGCAAGCCCGCTTGGCTCTACCCCCCCGATGTAGCTCATTTGAGGCCGAGGTGCTGGTCGTTCATCGTTGTCGCTCAAAATGTGCTGTGACCTGGGGAAATAGGAATTGCACGCTTGTCATTACTACGCGTCATTTCGCGCCGTATTCCGTCCTCTCGCGGAATATCCGCGGAACGCGAGGAACTAGCGGAGACCGCCCTCCCATGGACCAACGCGACTCGGCGGACCCGCACGGGAGGGAAGCCGTGGGATCTGAACTCCAGCGCAACGCGGATCCTCTCGGTCGGACAGTGATGGGCTGTACCCGGCTGTTACGCGGCGTCTGTGACCAGGGCGTGACCACGTCCACGTCCGATGACGTATGGAATCCAGCCGAGTTACAACTCCGCCCGAGCCGCTCGCCGAACATCGGTCCATGGTGTTGGACCGTGGCCTGCGCCACGGACCGTGGTATTCCAATATTTGGGACCAGATCCCTCCCAGCCGGATATGGGCGGCAGGAGAGAGAAACTCCTGAGAGGCAGTTGGAAGGGGAAGAAGGGCTCAATCCAACGAATGGAGGGGCCGCACCGTTGATGGTGCGGCCCTTCATTCGTCCTGCCGATTCTGGGTCAGCCTCCGGCGTGCGCCGAGTGATGGTCGGGAGCGTCCGGATTGTGCTTGGGCACGAAGTCGAGCGGAGCACCGACCGGAATCAACTCCTCGCGCTTGACCGACTCGGCAAACTCCTGTCCGAGCCTGGAGGCATGGTCGATCACCCACGAGTGGAAGTACCTGCTGTATTTCTCGCGTTCTTTGGGGTCGAGGTCGAGGTTGATGATCGCAGGGAAAGCCAGGTCGAGCGCCGGGTCGAACAGGTACTTCTGTTGCTTCAGGGCCAACTTGAAGTTGCGCCACTTTATGCCATACAACTGATCGGCGTTCCAGTACAGGAACCCTTCCCGGTTCGATTCCTCCTGCTCACCGGCGAGCCAGGCCGTCTGATCCACACCGTCGATCTCGCGGTCGTCTGGCACGTCGATGCCCGCCGCGTTGGCCAACGTCGTGTACCAATCCGTGCAGTGCATGATCTCGTTGCTCTTCGTGCCTGCAGCGAACCTTCCGGGCCACTGCACGATGCACGGCGTCCGGAGCGACCCTTCCATCCCGGTGAAGTACGAGCCCTCCCAGAAACCTGCCGTGCCTCGATCAGGGCCGAACTCCTCGTTGCCGTTGTCGCCGGCGAAGATGACGATCGTGTTCTCGCGGAGGCCGAGTTCGTCGAGCTTGTCGAGGATCATGCCGAAGTCGCCGTCGAGTTGGAGCAGGCAGTCAGCCCAATCGCCGTGTCCGCTCGTGCCCTTGTACTCGTCGCGCGGATGGACCGGCAGATGCATCAGCGAATAGTTGTGATAGATGAGGAAGGGCTTGTCTCCCTCGGCGTGGCGTTCGAGGAAGTCCATCGTCCGTGTGTTCATTTCGACATCGACGTTGATCTTGAGGTCATAGTCGAGGACACCCAACTGTTCGATGGGTTCGCCCTTCTTCCCCTGATACATGTACTCGACGGTGTCGCGCTCCGGGTCGTACCACGGGTCGTCGGTCCACAACGCTGGATCCCACGAGAACGGAGGGCCATACCACTCGTCGAAGCCGTGATCCGTCGGCCAACGCCCGTCGCCCTCGCCGATGTGCCACTTGCCCATGCACAACGTGGCGTAGCCGGCCTCAGAGAAGAGGTCGCCCATCGTCTTCTCCCAGGCAACGAGGCCACCGGGCATACCCGGCGCCGTGGCCTTGGTGTTGCCCGAACGAATCGAATAGCGGCCGGTCATGAGCGCAGAGCGGGTCGGGCTGCACTGCGCCTCTGGCGCGTAGTTCATCATCTGGAAGCCGTCAGCGGCAAAATCGTCGATCCGCTTGGTATCCGCACCGCGCAGGATGCCACCGCCGTAGCACCCGAGCTCCCCGTAACCGAGGTTGTCGACGTGGAAGATCAGGGCATTCGGTCTCGAATCAGACATGGCACAGCCTCCCTTGGCTTCCAGGGCCGCCCGGTACGTGCGAACCCTCACGGTCCACATAGAGTGTCGCAGGACTCAGACCCGCACACCACTCCATTCGGGTATCTCACACCGCCACACAATGCATGCGCGACCGAGGTATAGACATGCCAGCCCCCGACTTCGGCGACGGCAGTGGAACTATCGATCTCGGCGGCCCGAGTACCAGTGATGCGGAGGAGTTCGCCGCCGACGACGAGGCCTGCAGATACATCTTCACCGATGGTGGAATCGAATTCGGCAACCTCTAGCTGGGCGCACATATCCTCCTCCTCCACGCTCGGGTGCCACACGCCGTTGCTGAACACGGAACGTAGTGAACGGACGTGAGCTCGCCTCCGCGGTTCGGCACTATCGCGCCTCCGTTGACCCTCACCGCTAGTGCAAGTTCCGACCCTCGCCAAAAGCCTCTACCGCCGCCTCCTCGGCCCTGGTGTGATGTCGCACAGACCTGAAGGGGGAGGAACCATGAAACGCCTCATTGTCCTGCTGGTGACGTTCGCCACTGCCTTGGCGATGATCGGCGTCGTGCCCGCTACGGCGGCCCACGACGCCAACGGAACGGTGTGCATCGTCGGCGACCCCGACGACTTCGAGCAGGGTGGCTTCAACGACCTGGCACAGGCCGGGCTCAATAGGGCCGAGCGACGACTCCACGTCGCCGGCATCTTCGAAGTGCCCGCCACCGTCGCCGACATCGCTCCTGCGATCGGAGCGTTCGTCAACTCAGGTGACTGCAACCTGATCGTGGGGCTTGGCTTCCGTATCGTCGTGCCGATGGAGCAGTTCGTCGCGGCTCATCCGGATCAGCGTTTCGTTGCCATCGACAACCGCTACGAAGCAACCTATCCCAACCTCTCGGTGATCGAGTTCCAGGTCGACAAGGCCGCGTTCCTCGCCGGCTACGTAGCCGCCGGCACCAGCGCCACCGGCAAGGTCGGCGTCTACGGCGGCGCCCCGATCTGGCCGGTCACGATCTTCATGGACGGCTACGCCCTTGGTGTCGAGCACTACAACACGGTCCACGGCACCGATATCGAGGTGCTCGGCTGGGATCCCACCACCAGCGAGGGTCTCCTTCTCGACTGGGAGTTCCAGAATCCCGCCCTCGGCGAGCTCGTCACCCGTGACCTCTTCGACCAAGGCGCCGACACGGTGTTTGCCGTAGCCGGCGTGACCGGGCTCGGCTCGCTGGATGCCGCCACCGCCCGCAAGGAAGCCGGTGAAGCGGTCCGGGTGATCGAGCCCGACGTCGACTGGTACGACGTGTTCGGCGATCCAGCCCGGGTGCTACTCACCAGCGTGACGAAGAATGTCGACGTCGCCGTGTTCCACACCATCAGGGCCATGGTCAAGGGAACCTGGGAACCGGGTGAGGTTTGGGAAGACCTCGCCTCCGACGGTGTCAGCATCGCCAAGTTCCACAAGACACGTAGCCAGGTGCCCGGTCGACTCAACCGCGAGGTGAAGACGGTCCGAGCCGGCATCATCGACGGAACCCTCCCGACGCTGCCCAGCTACGACGGCCTCAGCGTGGAAGCCGAGAGTTGCGACTACGGCGGCCTCCTGAAACGCATCACCGCGATCGATCGGCTCACCGTGGAGTTCGAGTTCTGCGAACCAGAAGTCGCCTTCCCCGTCAAGACATCGGCGACCCCGCTCGCTATCCAGTCGTCCCAGCAGCTGGAAGCAACCGGTGGAGGCGGAGAGCTGATCACCAACCCGGTGGGCACCGGTCCCTATCGCCTCGCGGAATGGAATACCGGCAGCGACATCGTGCTGGAGCGGTTCGACGGATACTGGGGCGAGCCGGCGCAAGCCGAGAACGCCGTCATCCGGTGGGAGCCGGATGCTGCCTTCCGCCTCGCTCAGTTGCAGGTCGGCGCCGTGGATGGTCTCAATCGGGTCGACCCCACCGATCACGACACCATCAGGGCGGATGCCGACGTAGAACTCGTGCTCAGACCTCCGACCAACGTGTTCTACATCGGGCTGAACCGCGACCACGAACCTCTCGATGACCCACGGGTCCGCCAAGCGTTGGCGATGGCCATCGACCGGCAACGCATCCTCGATCTCTTCTACCCCGAGGACGCCCTGCTGGCCGAGCAACTCGTGCCGCCGACCATCTTCGGGTACGCCCCCGGCGAAACGTGGCACGAGCACGACCCAGCGGCAGCGCAGGCGCTACTCGCCGAGGCAGGCCTCAGTGAAGGGTTTGACGTCGTACTGCAGTGGCGAGACGTCGAGCGCCTCTACCTTCCCACGCCGCTGCTCGTTGCCGAGGAGATCAAGACCCAGCTCGGCACCGTCGGCGTGAACGTGACCATCGTGGAACTCGAATCTCAGGATTTCGTCGAGGCAGCTGTCAACTCGGGCGACCTCACGATGTTCTTGCTCGGCTGGAGTGTCGACTGGCCCGACGCTGACAACTCCTACAACGCCCATCTCGGCGCTGATTCGTTTGCATCGTTCGGAACACCATACGCAGACATCCAAGGACTGATCGGCGAAGCACGATCGACGGTTGATCGGGGCGTGCGGCTGGCGTTGTACGCGGACATCGCCGGACTGGTGAACGACCACGTGCCACTGATCCCCGTCGCCCACGGTATCGACGCCGGGGCATTCCTGTCCGACGTGACCGGAGCACATCTCGGCTGGTTCACCGAGCAGTTCGCCGTGATGGACCCCGGTGGGCGAGACACGCTGCGATGGCTCCAGGACGCGGAACCCTTCGGCTTGTACTGCGCCGACGAGCAGGACGCCGACGAGATCCGCGTCTGCACCCGAGATCCACGAGACGCTGGTGGCACTCGAGCCGGGCGGAACCACACCGAGACCGGGGCTGGCCACGGCGTGGACGTCCAACCCGGACGGGACGCTGTGGACGTTCACCCTGCCGCGACGGCGTCAGATTCCACGACGACACGCGGCTCGACGCCAACGACGTAGTCCTCTCCTGGGCGGTGCAATGGGACGCCTCCCACCCGCTGCACATCGGCCGCACCGGCGACTTCTGGTGGTTCACGTACTACTTCGGGGAGTTCCTCAACGCAGGCGAATAGCACGCAGAGGTATAGCGACGGGGGTGCTCACGGTTCAGCACCCCCATCGTCCCGCACACGATTGCCCCGTCGACGTACTCCAGATCGATTGTGAGACCGCACCTCGCTTACCTCCATCGGCGTCACACGATCAATCGACGGTATCTCCTCACCATCAATGTTCGTCAGCCCGACGCAGACGATCAGCGACGACACGTCAGCCGACAATGAGAGAGGGCGCGTTTGCAGCCAGCACAACGTTTCGATGGTCCCACGGTCTCGTCTGCCCACGTGTCGTGCCGAGCAGATCAACCAATATGAGTGATAACGAACGCACCGCCGGACCACGCCGAACGGCACTCACCTCGCGCTCGGGTGTTTACTGTGCGTCGACCACCGATGGTGGCGGGCTGGGCCGCCGAGAACGCCACAGCCACTAGGAGGACATCGGGGCGGGACATCAGTTGATGTCGCGCTCCAGGCCGCGACCTGCTGTGCGGTCCGCTTCTCGGGCTCGAGCCCGGCGGCGTTCTTCGATGAGCCGGTGGACGCGCTGCTCGAGCTTGCCGAATTCGTCTTCCTCGCCGAGCACGGCGGGTTCTCGCTGCCGGGAGTGGTGCGGGTCGAGCTGGGCTTTGCGGACCACGGCGGGCTGGTCGATCCAGTCGCGGGTGATCGCCTGGGTGAGTACATCGTGGGCGGTCTGGTTGTCTTCGACGACGACGTAGGCGTGGTTGCTGTCTCGTCCTCGGGTCATGGGGGTGTAGACACCCCGACTGTCTGTTGGGGTGTCGATCAGGAGAAGGGCAGTGTCGACGGTTCGTCCTTGGGTGGCGTGGCTGGTTTGGGCGTAGCCGAGTTCGAGATCCTCGGCCACATAGTCGGCTGGGAGCCGGATGGTGCCGGTGCGGCCGGTGAGCGGTGACGCTCTGATCGGGGTGGATTGTGGTCGATGGTCCAGTGGTCGCGGTTCTTGACCATCAGCCCTCGGTCGGTGCGGAGGGTCCGGTCGTTGCGGCGGGTGACCACCTCATCGCCAACCAAGATCCACTCATCGCCGCCTCGCATGCGGGGTGCGTCGGGGTCGAGTTCACCGATCTTGATCCGGGTGTGTTGGGCGAGTCGGTTGAGCTGGGCGACGGTGTCGGTGCTGTTGGCCATCAGCGCCACGGTCTCGCCCCGGCTGCGGGCCTGTTGCCAGGCGTTGATGATTTCGGTTTCCATCTGTTCGTGGGTGCCGCCGTGGAGGCGTCCCCGCTGCTCGTATTCGGCGAGGACGCTAGGGTCGCCGGTGCGGAGGCGGAGGCTGGCTTGGCGTTCCCAGTGGTGGCGGAAGCGGTGGACCTGGTCGAGTTCGATGGCGCCGTACATGTCGACGAGGTGGGCGAACATGCCGCCCCGTCCCACCGCGGAGAACTGGCGGGGGTCCCCGACCAGGACGACCCGCCAGCCCGCTGGTCGGCGAGCCGGGCCAGCTCGGCCAGCTTGGGTGTGGGGACGGTGCCGGCTTCGTCGACGATCACGGTGGTCCCGGCCGGTAGGTCATAGGCGGTGCCGGGTGGCCGGCCGGTGGTGATGCTCGATGAGCAGCTTGTCCAGGGTGTCGGCGGCCATGCCGGTCTCGGTGGCCAGTACTTCGGCTGCGGCGGCGGTGGGCGCCACTCCGAATACCGGCCGGCCTTGGGCGTGGAGGTGGGCGACGGCGGAGGCGAGCGCGGTGGTCTTGCCGGTACCGGCCGGGCCGACGATCAGCTCCAAGGCTCCACGACCGGCGACCGCAGCCACCGCCTCCTCCTGTGCTGGGGTCAGCTCCTCGCCGTAGCCCGTGGCTCCGCGCCAGAGTCGCAGCGACTCGCCCGTCTGACGATGTTCGGCCCATGCGATCAGCTGTTCCTCTTCGTCGAGGATGGCCTGGGTGGTGAGCGCCCGGTCCACCGCGGCTTCGCTGATCGGTCTGCCGTCCCGTCGAAGTGACCACACGGTCGGGACGGGTCGGGAGATGTCCACACAGCGGGCCGCGGCAGCATGGTCGGCGAGTCGCTGCAGGAAGTCGGTCAGCTGCACGGAGTCGACGGTGACGGTGGTGGGTACGGCTGCGGCCAGTTCTCGGACCAGCTCGGCGGGCCGCCATGTCGACTGGCGCTCACCGCAGCGAGTCGAGGGCACCTTCCACCAGCAGCGCCGCCATTCCCCGAGTCGATCCCCCGAGACCGCGTTGGCGGCCGACCACCGTCTCGACGAGCCGCTCCGGGTCGTAGCCCAAGGCCCGGGTCCGCTCGTGCCATTCCTGGCGCAGCTCGGCCGGGGTGGGGTTGTGGGGTTTGGCAGGCCGGCTGTCCACGACCGCCTCCCGCTCCAGACTCCATCGCTCGTTGGCGGTCGGGTCTCGCCCCAGATCCGTACGGAACCGGCTGAGCTTCTCATCGAGGCGGCGTTCCACATCGTCGCTGCGTTGGGAGAACTCGGCCAACACGGCGGCGTCGAAAGTCGGCGATCTCGGCGATGCCGTTCTCGGGCGGATACCAGCGGACACCCGAGGCGGCGGGTCAGCTCGGATCGCAGGTTGGCGTGATAGAGAGCCGACAGGGTGCGCTGGTCGAGCTTGATAGTGCGGGCGTCGAGAGCAAGCCACCGGCCGTCCGGTGCCGGTACCCGGTTGGCGATCACCGCATGAGTGTGGAGTTGAGGGTCGAGCTTGCGGCTGGTGTGCTGTCGAAACACACGCCACCACGATCCCCTCGGCATCCACACACACGATGTGCCCGTGGTGACGCATCCGGGTGTGGGCCCGGGTCTCGACCCAGCCCAACACCGCCTCGCACCGCACGCCTCGTGGGCCTCCACCACCTGACGCCGCACCTCCGGCTCGCCGATCCCGAAAAGGACCGAGACCGACTTGGGGGCCGAGAAGGTGGCGTCGTACCCTCGCACTGACCCGTCCCCGAACCGGCGTCCCAGATCCCGTCCCGTCGCCGGATCGTGTCCGGCCATCACCGCCAGAAAGGCATCCGAGTCGACTACGCCTTGGAGACCCAGACGATCCGCTCCCCCACCCCACCACCGGCCCGGCGGCTCGTCACCCTTGAGGTAGTACGACGGCAAGTGCTCGGTGTAATACCGGCCCGCCCCCGCCCCCTTCAATGTGGTCACCCGCACCGTCACGCCACGCCTCCCCGCCACCGCCCACCGCAGGTGTGCACTCGTCTGTTCTCTCGGACGCGGTGTCTGTCTCGGACTAGGTTCTGTTCTCGGACGCGGTGTCTGTTCTGCTCGGACGCGGTGTCTGTTCTCTCGGACGCGGTGTCGCAGATCGCGAAGCGAGGGTGATTGGGTCCGCTGACGACTTGGGCGAGACGCCCAGTCGGTTCCTGCGGTGGCGGCTGGTTGGGTGCGAAAGCGCTCCTGGTTGAGCTGGCCGCGACGCGGTGCTGGTCGGCCTGGTCGAAGCCGTGGCAGGCAGGGCTTGAGTACTCTGTCCGAGAGTCAGGTTGAGCGTCGCAAACATCGCCTCGCATCAGACAGCCCGACCCTGTCGGACGAATGTCAAACACCCTCCCACCCGACGGCCGAACCAGGCGTCCGACCCCACTTGCACAGGGGTTTGCGTCGCCCTCGCCGATCACAGGGGACCCGCCCCGTCCGGCGGCCACGCTCAACAGGTCTTGGGCGATGACAGGGTCCACGACAGGGTTTCTGACATCCGGATGACAGGGTCTCCACCCACAATCCGGGCGATGGACACCCTCGACCGACTCCTCACAGTCGAGCACCTCGCCGACTACCTCGGTGTGCCCGTAGCGACCATCTATGCCTGGCGCCACCGGCGGGAAGGACCACGCGGATTCCGGGTTGGCAAGTACGTGCGATACCGGATGAGCGACGTGCAGGACTGGATCGAAGATCAGCTTGAGCAGGTCGGCCGCTGAGCAGGTGTCGGCCTCGACCTGTACGTTCACAGGGCAAGCGGACGGCTGCCCAAGGAGAAACCCATGGCACACATCCAGGACCGGGGGAGAGAACACCACAGACGCTGGCAGGCCCGCTACCGGGATCCGGAAGGCCGCGAGAGATCCAAGGCGTTCACCAGGAAGGTGGACGCCCAAAGATGGCTCGACCAGGTGACGGCCGACCTGGTAACCGGCCGCTACATCGATCCCAAGGCAGGAAGGGTCGTCCTCGCCGACTTCGCCACCCAGTGGCTCGAGGCGCAGACATACGATGCCTCCACCCGGGAGACGATGGAGTCTCGCGTACGCACCCACATCCTGCGGACGATCGGGGACATGGAACTCCGCCATCTGAAGCCGTCCACCGTTCAGGCGTGGGTGAGAAGCCGGCAGACCGAGGTTGCGCCCTCCTACTGCCGACTGCTTCTCTCCAACCTCTCCACCATCCTCTCCGCGGCTGTTGAGGATGGTCTGATCGCCTCGAATCCCTGCTCGGTGTCATCCGTGAAAGCGCCACGGGTTGACCGGCGCCGGGTAGTCCCTTGGACTGTGGAGACGGTCCATGGTGTCGCCGAAGGCCACCCCGATGAGCTCCGCGCCATGCCGGTGCTGGGAGCCGGCTGTGGGCTGCGTCAAGGCGAGATCTTCGGCCTCGCCCTGGAGGCGATCGACTTCCTACGACGAGTCGTCCACGTTCGTCAGCAGCTGCGCCTGGTCCGGAACCAGGTGGTCCTTGCCCCGCCGAAGGGGGGCAGAGAGCGGGAGGTGCCGCTGCCCGATGTCGTCGCGATGGCCGTGGCGGGACACGTCCAAAGGTTCGGCACTGCTGCGGTGGAACTCCCCTGGCGGGAACCGGGTGGGGAGATGCGGAGTGTCGAGCTGATGTTCACGAACCGGGGCCGTGGACCCCTCACCCGTGCCTACTTCACCCACAACGCCTGGAAGCCAGCCCTACAGGCGGCCGGGCTGGAGCGAAACCGGGCGAACGGAATGCACGCCCTCAGACACCACTACGCCTCGGTGCTCCTCGAGAACGGGGTCAGCATCCGAGCAGTGTCCGAATACCTGGGCCATCACGATCCAGGCTTCACCTTGCGCACCTACGCCCACCTGATGCCCGAGTCGGAGGACCGGGCCCGGGCCGCCATCGACGCCGCGCTCGGTGCTCCAGCGGAATCCTCGCGGAACGCAGAGCGGGGCTGAACGCAAACTGCCTGTTCAGAGGGCTACAAGGGGCTCTACCCTCCGATGTAGCTCATCTCCACCTTGGGCAGGCCGAGAGTCGCCTCGCTGCGGATCTCCGAGTAGCGATCGGCCCGCCGCTGCCAGATGTCGCCAATGAGCGAGGCGAGCTCTTCGTCGGTAGCGCCTTGGCGCAACGGACCGCGCAGGTCGGTGCCCTTGGAGGCGAACAGGCAGGTGTAGAGCGATCCCTCTGCCGACAATCGTGCCCGGGTGCAGGTACCGCAGAACGGCTCGCTCACCGAGGTGATGACGCCGATCTCGCCCGCGCCATCGCGGTAACGCCAGCGGCGGGCCACCTCGCCCGGATAATTGGCCTCAACGGGCTGCAGTGGGAACTCGGCATTTATCGCGGTGATGATCTCGGCGGCGGCCACCACATCATCGAGCCGCCAACCGTTCGTTCGGCCCACATCCATGTACTCGATGAACCGCACGATGTGCCCGGTCCCGCGAAAGTGGCGAGCCATCGCCACCACCGAGCCATCGTTGACTCCACGCTTGACCACCATGTTGATCTTGACCGGATCGAGCCCAGCCGCCGCGGCAGCCTCGATCCCGTCGAGTACCTTCGACGCCGGGAAGCCGACGTCGTTCATGGCCATGAACACCTCGTCGTCGATCGAGTCGAGGCTGACCGTGACCCGGTTCAGTCCGGCAGCGGCCAGGGCCTCGGCCTTGCGCTCCAACAGCGACCCGTTGGTCGTCAGTGTCACATCGGCGATCCCCTCGATGGCAACCAACGAGCGGATGAGGTCCTCGATTTCGCGGCGCAACAACGGCTCGCCGCCGCTGAGCCTGATCTTTTCGACGCCTAGGCCGGCAAAGGTCCGGACAATCCGTTCGATCTCCTCGAACGAGAGCAGCAAATCCCTGCCGAGGAACTCGTACTCGCGGTTGAAGACCTCCTTGGGCATGCAATAGGTGCAGCGGAAGTTGCAGCGATCCGTAACCGAGATGCGGAGATCTCGGACCGGACGTCCCAAGGTATCGACCAATGGCATGCCGGAAGGCTACCCGCCTGCCGGCCCAATCGATCAGGCGGCGGGGCCCTCTATGTTTTGATCAGGTCGAGGAACTCGGCGCGGGTGCGAGCATCACTCTTGAACGTGCCCTTCATCGCACTTGTCACCATCGAGCTGTCCTGCTTCTGGACCCCCCGCATCATCATGCAGAGGTGCTTGCCTTCGACGACCACCGCAACGCCGTGGGGGTCGAGGATCTCCTCAATGGCGTCGGCCACCTGATTGGTGAGACGCTCCTGGACCTGGAGCCGACGGGCAAACAGGTCGGTCACCCTGGCGATCTTGGACAGGCCGATGATCTTCTTGTTGGGGAGATACGCCACAGAGGCTTGCCCGTAGAAAGGCAGCATGTGGTGTTCGCACATCGAGTAGAACTCAACACCACGCACCAGCACCATCTCTTCAGCGCCCTCGGCGTCGAAGATGGCATTGTTCACCACCTCTTCGAGCGAGGTCGTATAGCCGCTGGTCAGGTAGTCGAGCGCCTTGGCGACCCGCAGCGGAGTGCGCACCAATCCTTCTCGCTCGGGGTTCTCACCCAGCTCTTCGAGTTGCTGGCGGACCAGCGCTTCGAGGTGCGGGGCGTAGACATCGTCCACGTCGTCGAAGTCGACGGGGCCTTGGGGCATGTACGGGGTGCTCAGTTGAATCGCCATGACGGGTCGTACCTTTTCTCTCGCCGCATCGAGGTTCACTGCTAGTTCATACGCAGACGACCCCGTCACCGGATCAATCCAATCTGGCGCTACATCGGCTATGGGTACCGCCACGTGCGCTGCGCTGCGCACGTCCGGCGCCGGTACCTGGAATTCTCCGTAGTCGTGCACCACGTCGCAGTAGTAGGAAACGTCGAGGTCGATGGTGCGCGGTGCGTTCTTGTCGTCGCTGCGCTGCCTACCGAGCACCGCCTCCACCTTGCGGAGCTCTTGGCGCAACTCCATCGGCTCGAGATCGGTCCAGGCCAGCACCGCCGCGTTGAAGAACGGGGGGGCGTCCTGCGGTCCCCCTACGGAGGCGCTCTCAAAGAATCGGCTGACGGACTTGACGTCGATCCGGCGGTGGCGCCGGATCAACCTGATGGCTTCGGCGAGGTTGCGTTCCTTCTCGACGTTTGACCCTGCCGAGATCACGACGTCGATGAATTTGGAATGATCGTGCATGATTCACTTTCCTTGTGCTCAGTGCATCAAACGCGCAAGCGGCGGATGGTGATTCCCACCGATCTCGCGAAGCGCAGCGCTCCGGGCTTTTCGACCGTGATCTCGACCTCTTGCACCCGCGGTTCCGTGGCGAATGCCACATCGGCAAGTTCCTGAACAAGCCTCTCCACCAACATGGGGGTGCCGTCTTCGATATGAGAAATCATCGCCTTTGTAATGGTCCGGTAGTTGGCAGCGTCGGCGATATCGTCGCTGTCGGCTGCCGGTCGGGTGTCGACCCACAGCGTCGCGTTGACCAGGATCTCCTGCGGGTTGACTCTCTCGTCGGGGTTGATCCCGATGATCCCAGTGACCGAGAGGTCCTTGATGTGAATGAGGTCCATGGGTGGAGCGTACCCAACCAGGGCACCTACCGCGGGGGACCGACTACACCAGGTGCTGACCGCCGTCGACCCTGACGATCTCGCCGGTGACGAAGTCGTTGGCGATGAGCATGAGGGCGGCCGCCGCCACCGGATCGGTCCCGCCCGGGCGTTGCATCGGAAGGTCGGCGGCCAGTCGTTGCGCAAATCCGGCATCCTCGCCCGGTGGAGGGAGAATGACCCCGAGGGCCACCGCATTCACCCTGATCTGGGGCGAGAGCGCCACCGCAGCGGCCTTGGTGAAGGTATCGAGACCACCCTTGGCGACGATGTAGCTGAAGTGGGTTCGATACGGCGTCGCCGTCCTCACGTCGGTGACGTTGAGCACCGCTCCGGTTTCGGCCTCAGGAAGGGCAGCAGCAAACGACTGGGTGAGCAGCATCGGGGTGACCAGCGTTAGGTCGTGGGTGCTGCGCCAGCCATCCAGCGTCACGTCGGCCAGGCCGTCGGTGGGGAACCCAGACGCACTGTTGACCAAAATCGAGATCGGGCCAAGCGCAACGGTCGCCGCGTCGAGCAGGGGCGCAGCCGAAGCCGGGTCACTCAAATTCGCCGCCCCGGTCACCGCTCGTCGACCAAACGCCCGCACCGCGTTTGCGGTCTCCTCGGCCGGTGCGCTCGAACGGTTGTAGTGGATGAAAACATCCGCCCCGGCTGCGGCGAGCGCCAGCGTGAGGGCCCGACCCACTCGATGGGCGCCCCCGGTGACCAGCGCATTGCGACCGGCAATCTCCATGACAAACAGGGTAGTGATGCGTCGCAATCAAGGGCCGGACCGGGCTGATCCGCCCGCTTTGTCCCGACCCCGGCTATCTTCCTCGCGAAATGAGCAAAGAAGATCCAAAGCACGGTCGGTGGATACTGCCCCTCGTCGTGGTCGGGATCATCGCCTTCACATTTGTGTTCGTGAGGGCCTTGGAACCGGCCTCTTCGCCCGCGGCGGATACGACCACGACTCTGGCAACCACCACAACCTCACCGGTGCCGACCACAACCACCCTTCCGCCCGCGATTGCCGCATTCGTCGAGGCGGCCGAGACCATCCAAACCACGGCCGCCGACCTCGCCGAGGAAGCCGCCACTGCCAACCAGGAGTGGGAGGACGGTGGTTCGTACACGGCCGCGCTCAATGCCCTGCGCGACATTGCGGCCCGCACCGAGGACCTGTCACTCGACGTTGAGAACACCACGGCGCCCGAGAGCGCTGCGGCTTCGTGGGCCGTGGTGCAAACCGCGGTAGACGCCATGGTGGTCGCCGGCAACGGAATGGTCGAAGGTATCCAGGCACCGGACAACGGTCAGATTCGGCGCGCTGCCCTCGAGGAATACCTCCAAGCCGCCGAAGAGCTCGACGCCGGGGTCATCGTCAGCATCGCTGCCGCCAAGGAGTAACGAAGAACGGGGCCCCCGCAGGGGCCCCGTTCCAGCCTTTGTAGGTCGAGCGCTCGAACGCTGCGTGTTTCAGCTTCCCGACTCGAGGTACGAGCAGACCGTGTCCGTGATCAACCGCGTTACGACATACGGGTCCATGTTGGCGTTGGGTCGCCGATCCTCGATGTATCCCTTGCCCTCCTTGGCTACCTGCCAGGGAATCCGCACCGAGGCACCACGGTCGGAGACGCCGTAGCTGTACTCGGTCCACGGAGCCGTCTCGTGCAGGCCGGTGAGCCGGTCCTCGATACCGGCGCCGTACTGGGTGATGTGGGAATCGGCCGCCTTCCCGAGGGCCTCGCACGCCGCAATGATGGCGTCGTAGTTCTCGCGCATCTCTGCGGTCGAGAAGTTGGTGTGCGCCCCGGCGCCGTTCCAATCGCCCTTGACCGGCTTCGGCATGAGGTGCGCCGAGATGTCGTAGTCCTCGGCGATGCGATAGAGCAGCCAACGCGACAGCCACAGTTCGTCGGAGACTTCGACCGGACCGAGCGGTCCGACCTGGAACTCCCACTGACCGATCATCACCTCTGCATTCGTTCCCGACACCGCAATGCCGGCGTCCATCAATGCCCTGGTGTGGTCTTCGACGACGTCACGGCCCCAAATCTCGTCCGCGCCGACGCCGCAGTAGTAGCCACCCTGGGGAGCGGGAAACCCGCCGACCGGCCAGCCGTGGGGGCGGCCGTCCTTGAAGAATGTGTATTCCTGCTCGATACCGAACCACGGTTCATGGCCGGCGTACCGCTCGGCTACCTCGACACAGGCAGCGCGGGTGTTGGTCTCGTGGGGCGTCATGTCGGTGTTGAGCACCTCGCACATGACGAGGACATCGTCACCGCCGCGGATCGGGTCGGGCACGACACGCACGGGGCGCAGCACACAGTCGGAGTTTGCTCCGGGGGCCTGCTCGGTGCTCGAACCGTCGAAGCCCCAGATGGGCGGCTCTTCGCCGGTGGGTACGACCTTGGTCTTGGACCGCAGCAGAGCCGTCGGCTTCTGCCCGTCGATCCAGATGTACTCTGCCCTGTAGGCCATTGTCCGTTTCTCCGTTCCTCGGCGTGTCAGCTATCCGTAACAAGTAATGCCGAGCGAGCGCACACACATGCACCTTCACCCGGTGGTGCGCACTCTGCCAGGAGAGCGTTTCAGCCCCGTAACCGAAATGTGAACGGTGTGTTTCGAGATACCAAAACCCGACTCCGATCCCCCAGATCGGTTCTACGATGACCATCAATCCGGCCCGATACCGCACCAAAGTCAACGCGAGGCAACCGATGCAGAAACAGGAAGAGTACGTCCTTCGCACCGTTGAGGAACGGGGAATTCGCTTCATTCGACTCTGGTTCACCGACATCCTCGGCTTCCTCAAATCGTTCGCCATCACCCCCGCAGAGTTGCAGACCGCCCTCGAGGAGGGTGTCCGGTTCGACGGATCCGCCATCGACGGGTTCTCTCGCAATCGTGAGGCCGACATGCTGGCGCGGCCCGACCCGACCACCTTTCAGATCCTGCCCTGGCACGACGACACCAGCGGCGTCGCCCGCATGTTTTGCGACATCGTCACCCCCGAAGGTGAGCCGTTCGCCGGTGACCCCCGTGCCGTGCTCAAGCGAAATCTGCAACGGGCCCACGATTTGGGCTTCTCGTTCTACGTCGGCCCCGAGGTCGAGTACTTCTACTTCAAGGACACGAGCGCAGAACCCCAGACCCTCGATCGGGGCGGCTACTTTGATCTGACTCCACTCGATGTCGCCCAGGAGTACCGCCGCCACACCATCACGGTGTTGGAGCGCCTCGGCATCCCGGTCGGCTCATCCCACCATGAGGTATCCCCGAGCCAGCACGAACTCGACCTGCGTCACACCGATGCCCTGTCGATGGCCGACAACTTGATGACGACCCGGCTCGCCGTCAAGAAAGTCGCCATGGAGCACGACATCTACGCCACCTTCATGCCCAAGCCACTCGAGGGTCACGACGGCTCGGGCCTGCACCTGCACTTGTCGCTCTTCCAGAATGATGACAACGCCTTCTACGAAGAGGGCGCCGACTATGCCATGTCGAAGACGGCCCGTGGGTTTGTCGCCGGACTGCTCCACCACGGACGGGAGATCACCGCCGTCACCAATCAGTGGGTCAATTCGTACAAGCGGCTGGTCACCGGCTTCGATGCCCCGGTCTACGAGAAGTGGGGACGCAACGACCAGTCTGCCGTCGTCCGCATCCCGCCGACCAAGGCCGACAAGTCACGATCGGTGCGGATCGAGTACCGGGCGCCGGACCCCGCCTGCAACCCCTACCTGGCGTTTTCGGTGATCCTGGCCGCAGGCCTCGCCGGAATCGAGAACAACTACGAGCTTCCTGATGAGGGCCCCAACGGCGAGGGTGCTGCATCGCCCAGTGGCGTCCACCGGCTCCCGTCGACGCTCAGCGAAGCACTCGACGTCATGGAGCGGTCCGACCTGGTCGCCGCCGCGCTTGGTCCCCATGTGTTCGAGTGGTTCCTGCGCAACAAGCGGATCGAGTGGCGAGGCTACGAACACCACGTGTCACGCTACGAGCTGGAGAACTACCTACCGGTGCTGTGATGTTTGTCCCCATCTATCCCGCTGATCCAACGCCGACGCTGACGGCAGCGCTCATCGCCGCAGGCTTCCAGCCGGTGCCGATCGACGACATCGATGCGATCGGAACTCGCACCCCGCCCGGCGGTTGGGTTGCCGCCGTCATCGAGGTCGTCGAGGACCTCGGCCGCTGTCTTGCTGCGGCGCACAAGATCACCGAAGCTCACGACCTTGCCGTGCTCCTCGTCATCGACCGCACCATGACGACGGAGATCGAGCACGATCCAGGCTTCGCCGACTTCATCCTCTCCCCGATCGACCGCACGGAACTCCGGGTGCGGCTGGGCCGTCTCGGGGCATCGCCGACGCGCTCGGATCCCGAAGAGGTGCTTCGCTTCCGCGACCTCGAACTCAACACGGCCACCTACCAAGCCACCGTGGCCGGCGAGCCCCGCGACCTGACCTACATGGAGTACGAGTTGTTGCGCTTCTTCGTCGAGAACCCCGCAAGGGTGTGGAGCCGGGAGCAGATCCTCGCCAAGGTGTGGGGCTACGACTACTTCGGTGGCTCTCGAACCGTCGACGTCCACGTGCGGCGCCTGCGCTCCAAGCTCGGCGAAGAGCGCAGCTCCTGGATCACGACCGTCCGCTCCGTCGGCTACCGCTTCGGCTAGGCGAGAGGGTTTTGGCGGACACGAGCGCAATATGCTGCGCCATTGTCCGCCAAAACCCTCTTGGTCTGCCCTTCATGGCTTCGAGGAGGGGGAGGGTCTGGCCGCTGAGGTAGCGGATCAGGGCGCCGCCGCCGGTTGAGATGAAGTCGATCCGAGCAGGGTCGATGAACCGGCCGGCGCTGCTGACGGTGTCGCCACCGCCGATGACCGACGTCCCGGACGCATCGGCAACGGCCGCCCACAACCGGCGGGTTCCCTCCGCGCTGTTCTCGCGTTCGTAGACCCCGGCCGGGCCGTTGACGAAGATCGTCGCAGCCGCTGCGATCCGTTCCTCATAGATGGCCATCGTGACGCTGCCGATGTCGACAATCGGCTCGGGCACCGGGAGATCCTCCACGTCGACCTCGATCCGTTGCCCGTCACGTTCGATGGCAACGTCCACCGGCATGTGGATCTTGCCGGGGAAGGCCCCGAGGTACTCCCTCGCCTCGGGGACGAAGACGTCGAGCGAACGATCCGCGATGAACTGCTCGGAGCCCGCACCGAGCGAATGGCCGGAGGCGAGCAGCATCACCTGCCCGGTGATCCCCGTCGTGAGGACCTCATCGGCGGTTCCTTCGGTGAGCACCTGCTGCAACATCGAGAACGCATCGGAGATCTTGAGCCCGCCGAGCACAAAGAGACAGGGACGAGCCGGATCGCCCGCCACCGCCTCGAGTGCTTCGAGTTCGGCGCTCAGCAATCTGCCACCGGCAGAGGGCAAGAGTTGCTGAAACGCCACCATCGATGGGGCGCCGCGGTGGGCGGCGGCAAAGGCATCGTTGACGTACACGTCGAATAGCGGCGCCAGGTTGCGAACCAGGTACGTATTGGTCATCTCAGCCGGAGTGAGCTTCACCGCGGCCTCGAACGTCGACACCTCCTCGGTCAGGAAACGCAGGTTGTCGAGCAGCAGGATCTCACCGGGCTCGAGCGCTGCGATGCGAGCCCGGGCTTCCGGTCCGGCCACGTCATCGACGTAGCCGACCGGTCGTCGCAACTTCGACGCGAGCTTCTCGGCATGTTCTTCCAGACCGACGAGGTTGTGGTAGTCGAGCGTGTCGCCCTGGTGGGCGATGATCGTCAGCCGCGCCCCGCCGTCGGCGAGATCCCGGATAGTGGGAAGGCTCTTGTCGATTCTCGTCTCGTCCGCGATCCGGCCCGTGTCCGGGTCGATCGGAGAATTGATATCGACGCGCAGCAACACCCGCGTCCCATCGAGGTCGAGATCATCAATCGTCGCAATGCGCGCCATACCGTCTCCTCACCAAGTTCCGATGGGTCGTGTCGCTCAGGCCATCCCGAGGTAGTCGTTGGTCAGCATGACCGCTTGGGCACCATCGGTCTCCATCGGCATCGCAGCCCGAATCGCATCCATCGTCTCGGGGACCACGACGGACTCCTGGGGGATGTTGATGGCGAACATGATGTCGTCGCCGGAGAAGCCAATGGTCTCCTCGAACACGGCGATCTCGTAGAGGTCGCCGCGGGGCTTGCCCAGCATGCGCCCGTAGTTGAACATCGCCGTGTTGGAGTCGAAGCCCTCAGCGATCTTGACCACCCTGATCCGCGGATGGGCGCGGAAGGCGTCGACGACCTCTTCCTTCGTCACCTTGCGCTTCGGCGTCGCCACCAGCGTGATGATGTGGCCGTGGGTGACCGGGGTGTGAACCAGCAACCCGGTGGCGTCGACATGGGGCATGATGTTCATGAGGTCGACGGCCTGGTGATTGGGAATCGGCTCTATCAGCAGCAAGTCGACGAGGCCGCGGAAGGTGTCGCCGGGATCGGCGACCCGGCGGATGATGGTGATCGCGACCTTCTTGATCCCCGCCATCTTGTCGAGGCAATCGACGGCCCGAATCAGGCCCGTCGTGTTGCACGACGTCAGCTTGAGGTAGTCGGCACCGACGCCCTTGTCATAGTTGGCGTACCCATGGAAGAAGACATCGGCAACTTCCCCGGCCTCGCCGCCCTGGAACACCGCCTTGAGCCCGTGCGCCTGATACAGCTGCTTGTTCTTGGCGCCGATGCCCGCTGAGCGTGGCGTCGAGCATGATGTCGACCTTGTCGAGCAACTCGTCGAAGGTCCCAGTCACGGGGACCCCTGCTTCGGTGAGCACCTCAACCGCGCCCGGCACGGCGGCGTAGAGGTCATACGGCATCCCCCGCTCGACCAGGGCTCTGACCGCCAGGGTGGGAGCAACGTCGGCGACCCCGACCAGTTCCATGTCCTCCTGCAATGCGACCCCGTCGGCGAGACGCTGGCCGATCACGCCAAACCCGGCAACGCCAACCTTCACCTTGCCCATGTTCTCTCCTCGCTCGTTCTTTGGTTCTTTGCTGTACTGATGGATTGAAGTCCGTCAGGACGCCAGCAGTTGCTCGCGAATGGCCGCGCCGACCTCGGCGGTGCTGCTGGTGCCCCCGATGTCCCTGGTCCTCACCTCACCGGCGGCAAGCACCGCCGCTACTGCGGCGTCGACCCCGGCGGCCGCCTCATCTTCGCCGAGGTGGGCCAGCATCATCCTGACCGCCTCGATCGAGGCGATCGGGTTCACTCGGCCCTGTCCCGTGTACTTGGGGGCGGAGCCGTGGATCGGCTCGAACATCGACGGGTAGTCCCGCTCGGGGTTGATGTTGCCGCCGGCGGCAAACCCCATCCCGCCCTGCAACATGGCGCCGAGGTCGGTGATGATGTCGCCGAACAGGTTGGAGGCGACCACCACGTCGAAGTAGTCGGGGTTCTTGACGAACCACATCGTCAGAGCGTCGACCAATGCCATGTCGGTCTCGATGTCGGGGTAGTCGGCCGCCACCTCGTCGTAGACGGAGTCCCAGAACACCATCGAGTAGTTGAGGGCGTTCGACTTGGTGCAGTTGGTGACCCGCCCGACCTTGCCTTCCGGTCCGAGCTTGGACCGCTCCCTGGCCTGCTCGAAGGCGTAGCGGATGACCCGCTCGCAGCCCTTGTAGGTGAAGACGCCGGTTTGCAGTGCCACGGCATCGGGCGTCCCTTCCTTGAAGATGCCGCCCGATCCCCGAGTACTCGCCCTCGGTGTTCTCCCTGACCACCAGCATGTCGAGCGACTCGGGCGTCACCGTCGACACCGGCGACGACACGCCGGGATAGATCCGAATCGGCCTCAGGTTGACGTACTGGTCGAACCCCTTGCGGATCTTGAGGAGCGCCTGGAGCGAGATGTGATCGGGCACCTTGCCGGCGTCACCGATGCAGCCGAGGAAGATCGAATCGAATGCGGCGAGCGTTTCGAGCGCGTCCTCCGGCATCATTTCGCCGACCTCGAGGTAGCGATCACAGCTCCAGTCGAAGGTCTCGAACGCGATATCGAACCCATACTTGGTTCCGGCGGCCGCCGCGGTTGCCGTCGCTTCGGCCGCAACCTCCGGGCCAACCCCGTCACCGGGTATCACTGCTATGCGGTACGCAACCATGTCCTCGCCAGCCGTCCTCTTCGCTCTGGGAACCCAACAGGTTCCGGTTCCAATGTCCGTGTGCTCCTGATCCGCTGAGTCCTGCAGGCGACGGCGGATCCGCGGCACGCACGCATCCTGGCCCACGGGCGACGCCGGCACAGCTTGCCGAAGGTCCCATCTTGCGCCACAGGAGGTCCCCGCCCGATCACCTTCTCCGGTGAGGTCAGATGGGGTGACCCTGAGGCTACCCGGAGACGACGGGAACGTTCCAATTCGTGACTACCGTGGTCCCTCTCGCACCGTTCGAGACGTGTCCGGCAGCTTCAGCAGTCGCGGGCACACAGGCCGTCTCGGATCGTGCCGGAGAGCATCTCATCTGTGCCAACCAACGAGGAGCGTTGATGTGACCGGTTCCGCTGAACTCTTGGAGCGACCCGGCGTCGCCGAACTCGAGGAGCTCGCCCGTCAGGCCAGAGTCGCCATCGTGAAAGCCATCTACCACGCCGGCGGCGGCCACCTCGGAGGGCCCTTATCGGCCACCGACATGCTGACCACCCTCTACTGGCGAGTGATGAACATCCGGCCCGAGGAACCGAACTGGCCCGACCGCGATCGGTTTGTGCTCTCGAAGGGCCACAGTTCCATCGCCCTCTACACGGTGATGGCCATCCGGGGCTACTTCCCGCTCGAAGAACTCAACACCTTCGACTCGATCGGCTCGCGGCTTCAGGGACATCCCGACATGACCGCGCTCCCCGGCATCGACATGTCGTCCGGTTCGCTGGGGATTGGATTCTCCGGGGCTACCGGCATCGCGTTCGGGGCGCGGGCCACCGATTCAGCATTCCAGACCTATGTGATCATCGGCGACGGAGAATGCAACGAGGGAATCGTCTGGGAGGCCGCGCATGTGGCCTCGCGGCATCGGCTGAACAACATCGTTGCCATCGTCGACCACAACAGGCTGCAGCAATTCGGGTGGCGCGGTGAAACAGCCGCCGACCGCCTCTCCCCTTACACCGGGAACCAACTCGCCGACCGCTGGAGGGCATTCGACTGGGAGGTACTCGAGGTCGACGGCAACGACATCGCCGCATTCCTCGACGTCATGGACACCGCCAGAGGCGCCGAAGGTCCCGTCGCCATCATCGCCCACACCGTCAAAGGCAAGGGCGTGTCCTACATGGAGAACAACTACCCCTGGCACAGCCAAGTCCCCAATGCTGAGGAGTACGCCATCGCTCTGGCGGAACTCGGCGAGACCCCTGGAGGTGACGCATGACGACCCAGCAAATGGGCGAAGCCCCTCGTGTCGCTTTTGGCAAGACGGTGACTGAGCTGGCCAACACCGATCCGCGCATCGTGATGCTCGACGGAGACGTCGGCAACTCGACTCGGGCAGACATCTTCGAGGAAGCCCACGGCGACCGTTTCTTCCAAATGGGCATCGCCGAACAGAACATGATGGGCGTTGCCGCCGGAATGGCGTCGGTCGGCCTGATCCCCTTCGTCAGCACCTTCGCCGCCTTCGCCGTTGCCAGGGCGCTCGACACCACAAGGGTGATTGTCGCCCAGCCGAACCTGCCGGTGAAGATCGCAGGCGCCTACTCGGGCCTGTTGGCGGGGATGACGGGCAAGACCCATTTGATGCTCGACGACGTATCAATCATGCGGGCGATGCCGAACATGACCGTGCTCTGCCCAGCCGACGATATCGAGACGGCCCAGGGAATCAAGGCGCTCGTCGATGACGCCGGACCGGCGTACCTGCGCCTCACCCGCCAACCCACGCCCCGGCTCTTCGACAGTGACTACCGGTTCGATCTGAACAAGGCCGTCGTTGTCCGAGAGGGCAGCGACGTCACGCTGATCTCCAGCGGGCCGCAGTCAATCAGAGTCCGCGAGGCAGCCGACATGCTGGCCGAACAGGGCGTCGACGCCCACGTCCTGCATGTCCCGACCATCAAGCCGATCGATGTCGGGAGCGTGGTTGCGGCAGCCGAGAAGACCGGGTTCGTGATCACCGTTGAAGAACACACAATCATTGGTGGATTGGGTGGTGCGGTGGCGGAGGTGCTCGCCGAGCATGCCCCCACCCCGATGAGGTTCCACGGGATCCTCGACACGTACGGCGAGTCGGGACCCGATGAGGCGTTGCTCGACAAGTACCGGCTGTCTTCTGGCCAGGTAGCAGCAGTCGTCTCAGAACACCTCCAGAGCAGATGATCCGGGCGACCACCCCCCTGATCGAGAGGGTTTTGGCGGACATGAACGACACATGTGTCGCCATGTCCGCCAAAACCCTATGCGAACTCGATGCCTTGGGCGAGGGGGAGGTCGTCGGACCAGTTGATGGTGACGGTCTGGCGGCGCATATAGGCCTTCCAGGAGTCGGACCCGGACTCGCGCCCGCCACCGGTCTCCTTCTCGCCGCCGAAGGCGCCGCCGATCTCGGCGCCCGAGGTGCCGATGTTGACGTTGGCGATGCCACAGTCGGATCCCTCGTGGGATAGGAACCGCTCCGCGGCCCGCATCGACTCAGTGAAGATCGCCGACGACAGACCTTGGGTGACCCCGTTCTTGACGGCAACCGCCTCAGCCAAGGATTCGACTTCGATCAAGTAGAGGAGCGGAGCAAACGTCTCGACTCCGAGGATCTCGGCATCGGCCGGCATCCGAATCACGGTCGGTTCGACGAAATAGCCCGGCCGGTCGATCACGTTGCCCCCGGTGAGCACCTCGCCACCCTGCTCTTGGCGATCCCGACCGCTGCGGCAAACGTGTCGACTGCCGACTGGTTGACGAGCGGACCCATCAACGTCGCTGGATCGAGCGGATCGCCGACCCTCACCTGGGCGTACGACTCGACGAGACGTTTGCCCATCTCGTCGACCATGCCGCTTTGGGCGATGACCCGCCGCAGCGAGGTGCAGCGCTGGCCGGCCGTGCCGACCGCGGCGAACAGCGCAGCCCGGGTGGCCAGGTCGAGGTCGGCATCGTCCATCACGATCATGGCGTTGTTGCCGCCGAGTTCGAGCAGGGACCGTCCCAGCCGCTTGGCCACCGCGGTGCCGACCTTCTCTCCCATGTTGCACGACCCGGTGGCCGAGATCAGCGGGAGGCGCCGATCGTTGATCAGGGTATCGCCGACGGTGCGGCCGCTCCCGGCGGCGAGGTTGAAGACACCCTCGAAGCCGCTGCCTGCCATCACCTCGTGGGCGATGTTGGTGACCGCCACGGCCGTCAACGGGGTCTGGCTGGACGGCTTCCAGACGTTGGTGTCGCCGCAGACGGCTGAGATGAAGGTGTTCCAACTCCACACCGCAACCGGGAAGTTGAACGACGTGATGACCCCGATCGGACCCAGCGGATGCCACTGCTCGTACATCCGGTGCCGAGGCCGCTCGGACTGGATCGTGAGCCCATACAGCTGGCGGGACAGACCGACGGCGAAGTCGGCGACATCGATCATCTCCTGGACTTCGCCCTCACCCTCGGCGTGGATCTTGCCCATCTCGAGGGCAACCAGAGCCCCGAGTGGCTCCTTGTGGTCGCGCAGCGCGTTGGCGAGCAGCCGGACGTATTCGCCTCGCTTCGGGGCGGGCAGCATCCGCCACTCCTGGAAGGTCTCCTCGGCGTTGGTCACGACCCGTTCGTAGTCGTCGAGCGATGCCTGCTTGACCGCTGCGATCGGTTCACCGGTCGTCGGGTTGATACTGGTGATCTCGTCACCGGACGGTTCGATCCAGCCGCCGGCGTAGGCGCCGGGGTTGACGTCGTCGAGTCCAAGGGCAGCAAAGATCTGGTCGCGGGTCACAGTCGAACCTCCATCAGGGCTCACGTCGAAGTGCTATCACAGGCTACCGAGTCCGCCGCAGGACCACGGCGCCGCCACAGCCAGCTCCGGGCCAGTTCGTCGCCGGGCCGGATCGCTAGCGGGCAACGTCCCGGCCTACGGCCGGGACGCGATGACCTCGATCTCGACGTGGACGCCGAGCGGGAGGGCGCCGACCTCCACCGTCGATCGGGCCGGCTTGGCATCACCGACGTACTCGCCGTAGGCCGCATTGACAATCGCGAACTCGCCCATGTCGGTGAGGAAGATGGTCGCCTTGACGATGTCGGTGTAGCCCAGACCGAGCTCCCCGAGAATGGCACCGATGTTCTCCATCACCTGGCGGGTCTCGGCCGCCACTCCCCCGTCGACCACGATACCGGCGGCGGGGTCGATTCCGACCTGGCCGGAGAGGAAAACGAACCCGTTTGCCTCGGTGGCGACGGAATAGGGCCCAACCGGTGCAGGCGCACCGCTGATGTCATGGATCTGCTTCGGCACTGGATCGATCTCCTTGTTGGGTCGTCCCAGCCACGCTATCTGGTTCCTGCGTGGCTCGGGCGCGATTTTTCGCGCCTCAGTCACACACGAACGAAAAATGGGACCGGCAAACGACCGGTCCCATTTCTTGGTTGGTGCCTACCTCAGCAGAAGCTCTGGCCGCAGCCGCAGCTGCGCTGCTGGTTGGGGTTGTTGATCGCAAAGCCGGAGCCTTGGAGGCCGGCCTCCTTGTAGTCGACACTGGCGCCGGACAACATCGCCGCGCTCTCGGCGTCGACCAGCAGGCGAACCCCGTCGGTCTCCGTCACCAGATCGGTCTCGTCGACCTGAGCATCAAAGAACATCTCGTACGAGAACCCCGAGCATCCCCCCGGCCGAACGGCAAGGCGTAGCGCCATATCCGGTTCACCTTCCGCCTCGATCAATTCGCGCACCTTGGCAGCGGCGCTGGCGGTAAGGGTGGCGGGCTGGCCCTGGACTTCTGGCTCGTTCGTGATCAAGGTTCTCGGCCTCCTCGGGAAGCTGCTCTGCTCCGGTGTGTGGGCAGTATACGGGCCATTTCCCACTATGGACATAGTGATATTGGCGACGCCGGGTGCCTACGATGCCGCCATGGCCGACGCCACAACAATCGAGAACGCACTGCGCGGTGTCATCGACCCGGAATTGGGGACCGACATCGTCGACCTTGGCATGGTCAAGGGCATCACCATCGAGGGCTCCTCCGTGACCCTTCAGATCGCCCTCACCATTGCTGCCTGCCCGATGCGCGATCAGATCGAGTCCGATGCGGTCCGCAAGGTTGCGGCGCTCCCCGGCGTCGATGAGGTCAGCGTGCAGATCTCTGCCATGACCCAGGACGAGCGCAGCGCCTTGATGAGTCGGGCCCGCCGCCACGCTCGCGACACCGCGCCACCGACCAACATCAGCCCGCTGACCAGAGTGATCGCGGTATCCAGCGGGAAGGGCGGTGTCGGCAAGTCATCACTGAGCGTGAACCTCGCCCTCGCCATTGCCGACGTCGGTCATCGGGTCGGACTCATCGACGCCGATATCTGGGGATTCTCCGTGCCCCGCATGCTCGGCGCCACCGATCTTCACCTCAGCGCCGGCGAGGACCGCAGGATCGTCCCCGTTCGTGCCCAAGGCATCGACGTGGTGTCGACCGGCCTCATCGTTGAAGACGAAGACACCGCGCTCATGTGGCGTGGCCTGATGCTGTCGAAGGCTCTCGAGCAGTTCCTGCGCGATGTCGCCTGGCCTCAGGACATGGACTACCTCGTCATCGATATGCCGCCGGGAACCGGTGACATCCAAATGGCGCTCGCCAGATTGCTGCCGCAAGCGGAGATGGTCGTCGTGACCACGCCGCAGCAGGCCGCCCAGAAGGTGGCAGCTCGGGTCGCCGATATGGCACGGCGTTCCTTCATGCCGGTCGTCGGTGTGATCGAAAACATGTCGGGCTTCACCACCGAGGATGGCAAGCACTACGCACTGTTCGGGAGCGGTGGCGGGAAAGAACTGGCCGACGATCTCGGGGTACCACTCATCGGGCAGGTCCCGCTCGACCCTTTCATCGTCGAGGGCGGCGACGCCGGAACCCCGGCGATTCGAGAGCACCCCAACTCACCGGCGGCCCGCGCCATCGCCGCTGCGGCGCGACAGATCGTCACTCTGGTCCCCCCGGCCGAAGACGAAAGCTGCACGTCGCGGATCGCCGTGCTCGCCGAACAACTGGAACGAATGGCCCAGGCGTAGCGGAGCGACTCGCGGGAGTTGCCTGCTCCGACCTCGCGGCGCAGCAACCGTACAAAGACTCCCCGGCCAGCTCCCCCTTCCGTGAGGGAGAACATAGCTAGCCGCAGAGGGCCCTGACGAGCGGGTAGGGGTTCACAGCCGAGCCGCCACCGGGGTGGTGCTCGAAGTGGAGGTGGGGCGCCGTATAGCGGGCGTTGCCGGTATTGCCGACGTACCCGAGCAACTCGCCGGCGGCCAATCGCTGCCCGGTCCGCAGCCCAGAGGCCCAACCATCGAGGTGGGCGTAGTAGTACTCATCCCCGCTGTTGCCCTTGAGCCAGACCGTGACGCCGCCGAGTCCGTAGTTGCCCATGCGTTGCACGTATCCGGCCTCGATGGCCACCAGGGGGGTGCCGCGGGGCGACATCATGTCCACACCTTGATGGCGACGACCGCCGGAGCGCGGAGCGCCCCACGAGTCGCTGAAACCGGTTGGGCCATCGATCGGGCAGGTGCGGCCGCTGGCATCAACCGTGGGCGGGTTGCTGGGTGGAGGCGTGGTCGCCGGAGGCGAGCCGCCACCACTGTTGTCGTCACCACCGCCGCCACCGCCACCGCTGTCGCCGCTGTCGTTGCCCGGACTCGAAGCGGCCACTCGGGCTGCCTCTTCGGCGCGTCTGCGGGCTTCTTCTTCGCGGCGGCGCCGTTCCTCTTCTTGCTTCTGGTAGTCCGAGACGATCGAACGGTATTGCGTGTCGGCCTTTTCGAGCTCGGCCATGATCGCGGCGGCCTGGACCTCCATCTCGGCCGCCACAGAGTCTTGTTCCTCCGAGGCCATGTCGAGGCGGCCTTGCTGATCGAGGTAGCTGGCCTCCAAAGCGAGCAGGCGGTTGAGCACGGCACGGTCATTGACGGAGATGAGTTCGAGGTACCCCTCCCGCACCGGGATTTCGGCGATGGAACCTGCATCGAGCAGCGCCACACTCCCCGACCCGGCCGACATGTAGAGCTCGATGGCAACGTCTTTGGCCTCTTCCATCGTGGCGACCAAGTCGCGTTCCCGTACGCTCAGCTCACTGGAAAGGCGCTCGAGGTCGTCGTGCAACGCCTCGGCGCGGGTGGCGTTGGCGTCGTAGAGGTCGGTGGCATCACGCAGGCGCGCCGAAACGGCCCGCCGATATGCATCGGCTGCCTCGACGTCTTCTGGTGTGATCTCGCCCGAACTCTGTGCGTACGCCGGCACGGAGAGTGTCAGCAGCAAGAGAACGAGCAAGGCGAGTTTTTTCACTCTGTCGGCTCCTCAACGAGTCGAACAGCGGCCGTATCATCTGCCTTGCCCGGATTCAAGGATACACGACTCTCAGACTGCAACTTCGCGAGCTGGGTTCTGACCTGAAATGCGGCAGCAAGATGAAGTGACTCGTCGACGTCGGCGTACACCACCCGCACGATGTCGTCGACCGTTGTGGCACCGGCGGCGATGGCCGCGACGATCTGGCGCTCCCGCTCGATGCGATGTTCGATGTACTCGGTGATGACCGCGCCAGCATCCGGCATCTCGGGTCCGTGGCCCGGATAGAGGTGAACCGGGTGAAGTCCTTTGAGTCGGCGCAGCGAAGCCATGTAGGCGGCAGCGTCTTCGACGATGACCGTCGAACCTCCCATGATGTGGTCCCCGGTGAAGATGGCGTCGGCGATTCGATAGCAGAGGTGATCCTCGGTGTGGCCGGGGGTGTGGATGGCGTGCAGCCCGATCTCGCCCACCGTCACCACGTCTCCATCTGCCAGGATCGCAGAGGGCTCGAACTCGGGACCGGGGCTGTGACCGAGCACGGGCACGCCGAGCCGGGTACCCAACACGTTGGCGGCCGGCGCATGATCGGGGTGGGTGTGCGTGACGATCACCGCGGTCGGGGTGAAGGCGGCAAGGGTGGTCTCGATCGAAGCGAGGTGCCGGTCGATGATGGGGCCGGGGTCGAGCACGATCGCATCACCGGCCGATGAGATCACATACGTATTGGTCCCGGGACCGGTAAACAGGCTCGGGTTGGGTGCCAGCACCCGTTCAACCTTCATCGCCGCCCACTTCAGGCACCGCCGCTCCCTTGGCTGCCGCCGCCTGAGCCGCTCGCGCCAGCGCAGCCGGGTCGGGCGGGACGTCCTCGAGTTCGTCAAACCCGGACTCGCCGGGCAGCACCACCTCGAGGGCGCCGTCGGTGCCCACCCGCATCCGGGGCTGGATCGCCGGCACCGCAGGGAGACTTCTGGCATGGGCGATCAGATCCGAAACGGCATCAAATCCGACGAGAAACTCGAGCGTCTTCATCGTCGGAAAGGGCACCACCCATTCTCCCGAGCGACCCCTGGCCAACGCGTCGCGCGGAGCCACCCAGGCGACTGCGTCGAGTTCCCCTGGTTCCGGGAATGCCCGGGTACCTGGTGCCACCTCGACGGCGAAGAATCTGGTGTCGAAACGGACCGGGACCATCGTTGGAGTGATCCAGTTGGCGAAGTACACAACGCGGTCGGCGTCGAAGTGCAGGCCACGTTCGATGGCCGCTGCGAATACTGCTTCGTCGCGTAGCCACTCTTCGGGTTGGTCGAGTATCAGCGGTTCGGCAGTGACCCACACTTGCGCCTCCTCCACCAATTCACGCATCGCGGCGGCGACCCAGGGCCGCGCCTCGTCTCCGACCGAGCCTCCCATGGCGGCAACGGCCTGCTCACCACCATCGACCTCATCGACGACTCCACCCGGGAAGACCCACGCTCCGGCCATGAACCGGGCACCGCTTCCCCGCTTGGCCATCAACACTTCGGAACCCGCCGAACCACCACGGAACACGCAGATGGTCGACGCCGGACGCAGGCTCATAGCGTGATTGTGCGTCCCGGCGTGTAGCGGCGCACCGCCCAACGGCGCAGTGTCTCGCGGACTGCAGGCACCAAGAGCAGGAACCCAATGATGTCGGTCAGGAAGCCCGGCGTGATCAGCAGCGCACCGGCAACCAGGATCATCGCACCGTGCGCCAGCGACCTGCCGGGGAATTGGCCCGAAGCAAACTCCAAGCGCACCTGCGCATAGGCATTGCGGCCTTGGCGGGAGACCAGCATCGAACCGGCGACAGCAGTCACGATGACGATGAGCACCATCGGCCAGAACCCGATTTGCTGACCGACCGCGACAAACAGAGCGATCTCCACAAGCGGGATGATCACAAAGAGAACGGTGAGTGCGGGCACAAAACGGCTCACGGGGACCGAGCATACCGGTCCCGGTAGGCTGCGCCACATGGAATTGCGGGACCTGCCGTCCGTGGATGCACTCACCTCACGTCTCCTCGAAGACGAAGCTGCATCAGGTCTGCCTCGTCCCATTCTGCAGACCCTGGCGCGCGACGCCATCGAGGAAGCCCGTGCCGACCTGCTGGCGGGCCGGCCCAGCAGCCCACTCGACATGGCCCGCCACAGGCTGGTTCGCCTCGCCCCGTTGCGCCCCACCCAGGTGATCAACGCCACCGGGATACTCCTCCACACCAACCTCGGCCGAGCTCCGCTCTCGGCAGATGCCGCCGCTGCGGCGGTCGAGCAGGCCGTCGGCTACGGCAATTTGGAGTTCGACCTGACCACCGCGGCCCGCGGCGGTCGTGGTGCGTACGTCACGGAACTCCTCACCAGCCTCACCGGCGCTGCCGGCGCCCTCGTCGTCAACAACAACGCCGGTGCGCTCTTCCTCGCCCTCGCCGCCCTTGCCGGGACCGGAAAAGTCCTGGTCTCTCGGGGCGAACTGATCGAGATCGGCGGGTCATTCCGCCTCCCCGCCTTGATGGCCGCCTCCGGGGTCGACCTCACCGAGGTCGGCACGACCAACCGCACCCGACTCGCCGACTACGAGGGGGCGATCTCGAAGGCGGCCGTGGTGCTCAAGGTCCATCCCTCCAACTACCGCATCGAAGGATTCTCTGAGGAGGTGACCTATCGCGACCTGGCCACCCTCGCCGAGCACCACAGCGTGCCGTTCGTTGCCGATCTCGGCAGCGGGCTGATCGACTCGAGAACCCCGTGGCTCGGTGGGACACCCCCGGCGTGGTTGGCGGGCGAACCGGCCGTCCGCCAGACCATCGAGTCCGGAGCCGGGCTCGTACTCTTCAGCGGCGACAAGCTGCTTGGCGGACCCCAGGCGGGCATTGCGGTGGGAGACCACGACCTCATCGCGAAGATGGCCAACCACCCGATCGCCCGGGCCGTGCGAGTCGACGGCGTCACCCTGGCGGCGCTGGCTCTCACCCTCGAGCTCTACGCCGCCGGTCGCGGCAATGAAGTCCCCTTCTGGCAGCGAGTTTCGCTGTCATACGAGGAACTGGCGGCACGGCACGAGGATGTCCTGCGGGCCTCAGGTGTGGCCGGAGCCGTCATCGCGGCTGCCTCGGTTCCCGGCGCAGGTTCGGTACCCGGCGAGCTCATCCCCTCGCCGGCCATCGCCCTCGAGTTTGCGCCCGAGGGGGCATGGCAGCAACTTGCTGCCGGCTCGCCTCCCGTCATCGGCCGGCGGCGCGACGACACCCTGCAGATCGACCTGCGCAGCGTCGCACCCGGCGACGATGCCATCGTGATCGCGGCATTGCGCGGGCTTGCCTGACCCATGTCAATCGTCGGTACCGCCGGGCATGTGGATCACGGGAAGTCGACGCTCGTCGCCGCGCTGACAGGACGAGATCCCGACCGTTGGGCCGAGGAGAAGGAACGCGGCCTCACGATCGACCTCGGCTTCGCTTGGACGGAGCTTGCACCCGGCCTGACCGTTGGATTCGTCGACGTGCCCGGTCACGAACGCTTCATCAAGAACATGCTGGCAGGCGTCGGGGCGCTCGACGTGGCCATGTTCGTCGTTGCCGCCGACGCCGGGTGGATGCCGCAGTCTGAGGAACACCTCGCCGTGCTCGACCTTCTCGAGGTGCAGCACGGCGTGATCGCTTTGACGAGAGTCGACTTGGTCGATGAGGAGACTCAACTGTTCGCCGAGCTCGAGATCACCGAAGAGGTGGCGGGCACGGTGATGGAAGACTGGCCGGTGGTTCCGGTCAGCGCCATCACCGGAGATGGGCTCGGTGATCTCACCGCGGCTCTTGCCGCGGCCGTGAGTTCCGCCGGGCCTTCGGCGGATACCGGCAGACCCCGGCTCTGGGTCGACCGCTCGTTCACGATTCCCGGAGCCGGCGCCGTCGTCACCGGGACCATGACCGGGGGAACCTTGACTCGCGGTGAGGAGGTGACGCTGTTCCCCGGCGACAATCCCTTGCGGATTCGAAACCTGCAAGTCCACGAGCATGATGTTGACACCATCGGACCCGGCACCAGAGCGGCGGTCAATGTGACGGGCGCTGCGATCGACAGCATCGTTCGAGGATCAATGCTGGGCCGCGCCGGCCGGTTCCGCACCACCCGCCGGGTCCTGGCCGATCTGCGCACGGTGCGATCACTCGAAGCGCCGCTGACGGCAAGAGGCGCCTACCACCTCCATGTGGGAAGCGGGTCGTGGCCCGTCGAGGTCCGCACCGTGGAAGCCGTCTCCATCACCGGTAGTGGCGCCATCCTCGTCGACTTCCCTGAAGCGATTCCCCTGGTCATAGGTGATCGCTTCATCTTGCGCGAAACGGGTCGCCGCGCCGTCGTCGGCGGGGGACGGATCCTCGATCCGCACCCACCCCGCAAGGTCGATCCCGAGGCGCTTCCCCACCTGCGCCACAGCCTGAAGGCAACACCGGACGAGCAGGCTCAGATCCTGGTAGAGCTGCGCGGTCAGGAGACCCTCACTCACCTGGCGGCCGACACCGGTGGGGGCACGGTCGGCGGCTTCGTGGCCGGAGGCCTTGGCATCGCAGACTGGAAGGTCGCCTCGCTGCTCGCCGATCTTCACCAGTCCGTCAGGAACTACCAGCGAGACAACTCGCTGCGGCCGGGTGCCCCCAAGGCAGAATTGATCGGGTCGATCGCAGTCACCGGGGCGGTGCTCGACGCCCTGGCCGCCCGAGCAGACGACCTCGTCGATGACGGCGCGACGATTCGCACCGTCGACTTCAAAGGCGGATGGGGACCGGCACAGGAAGCGGAGTGGGGCGCAGCACGTCAACTCCTGGCCGACTCCGGCCTTGCCGTTCCTCGCGCCTCACAGCTCGGTCTTGGGACGGAGACGTTCCACTCGCTGCTACGCGATGAGCGCCTGGTGAGGATCGAGACTGATCTGGTGTATCTCCCCGAGCAGATCGACGTGATTGTCGAACGCCTATCGGGGCTCCCCGATGGTTTCAGCGTCGGCGACTTCCGGGATGCACTTGGGGTATCACGCCGTCAGGCCGTGCCACTACTCGAGTGGCTGGATGCCAGAGGGTGGACGGCGCGTTCTGGCGATATCCGTCGGGTCAGAAAGCGCCTGAACGGGCAAACACCTGACGACGCTCCGATTCGGTGAGCCCTCCCCAGATGCCGTACGGCTCGCGGATCTCCATGGCGTAGTTGAGACAGCTGCCTTGCACCGGGCATACGTCACAGATGGACTTCGCCCTGATCTCGCGTCGCTCCCGTTCCTCCTTGCGTTCGGTCGTACTGGGGGGAAAAAACAGGTGGGAGTGGTTCCCACGACACAAAGCAACAGGTTGCCATGACCGATCAAGTGGAGTCACAGGGGGATCCTCCCAGAGTATGTAGCCGACACGTCCTCACACACAGCCCAAGGAACCTAACCATAGACTTGTCCACAGACCAGGAAATTCTTGGCAAACCGCGCTAGCTAGTCGCGAACACCCAAGTCTGGGGCAGGTGGACCAACCTCGAGAACGATGCCCTTCACCTCGATCACCTCGACGGCATCCCCCGGTCCAAGGCCCGCCGCCCGGTGCGATCGAGCTCGCCAACGGGCACCGTCGACGGTGACGATGCCTTCGGGATCAAACCCGGTCTCGGCGACCCCGGAGCGACCCACGAGGTACTCCCGGCCGATGGTCGGGGTCGAGAACCGCGATCGCACCACACTGGTCATCGCAAACAGGTAGAACAACGCCACGCCGGCCACGACCAGCAGCACCGCCCACCAACGCGGACTGAACTGCGGCGCCGCATTCGTGATGGCAAACCCGCCGTAGAGCAGCAGCCCGGTGCCGACGATGCTGCGCAGCCCCAACTCGTTACGTTGGAAGTCCCACGTGTAGAGAATCAACCCGGCCACGGTCGCCGCGACGGCAAGCCAATTGATGGGCAGCGTCGCCATCCCGTACCCGGCCAGGAACAGCGAGAGGGCGCCGACTGCGGCCGCCACACCGGCGCCGGCCGCGTAGAACTCGAACGCTGCCAGTGCCAGCCCCGCGACCAGGAAGAAGAACGTAGCCTCGGGGCGAATGGAGAGCCGTAGGAACCGGGTGAACAGATCCGGCTTCACGAACCGAACGTTGACCGACGACGTGACTACCTCGACGCCGCCGTCGGTGACCGTCTCGCCGGTTTCGACCTCGATGCCACGGATCAGGGCCCCGTCCAAAGCCACGATGAACTGGCCGATTGTCGGACTGACGATCTCAATGAACTCCGGATTTGGACCGTCCGGCGTGATCGTCACCGCATCGTCGAACAGCGGGAGGGTCAGATCCGCTCCGGCTACGACGTCGACACCCTCGCCACCTGCAACCGTTGGCGTCAGATAGCCGACCGCGGCTCCCGGCGCAGCACCGGCGACATCAACCCTGAGCAAGAGTTCGGCGACGCCACCGTATGCCTCGGCACCCGACGGTCCAACCCAGGCGACCACCGGGACGGCTGCGTCGGCAACCGCAGCAAACAGCTCGCTCGGGTCGCCGGATGCGATGCCCGGGTTGTCGATCTTGAGGACCACGATCTGGGCGTCCGCGGTGCGCACCGTGTCGACTAGGAAGTCCAAGGCCCGCTGATCCAGGGGGCCGCGCACATCGGCCACCACCACGGGCCCGGGGGCGTCGGACAGGGCCGCGGAAGGGGCTCCATCAGCAAGCATGCCCATCAACGGGGCGGCGAAGAACACGAGTAGAGCAAGGCGTCGAACCATGGAGGCGTCGATGGTAGGCCGGATGGTGGCCACTACGTAGTCCCGGCAGTCGGCACCGGGTGGCAACCGAGGTCACTATCCTCCGCTCGATGCCAAAGATCCTCGTCGTCGCCGATGTCTCGTGGGTTCGCAACGAAGTGCACGCCGCGCTCACCGAACCAGACTTCACCCTGGTCGATCACGATGATCCGGCCACCGCCGCGGCCCGCGCCGCCGATGAGAACGTCGACGCGGTCGTGGTCGACATGCAGGTGGGGGCCATGGGCGGAATGGCCGTGACCCGGGCATTGAGAGACGCTTCGATCCGTCCCGGCGTCAACGACATCCCTGCCGTGATCCTGCTCGACCGCAGCGCCGACACCTTTCTGGCCAAGCGCGCCGGCGCCGCCGGATGGGTCACCAAGCCGTTCACGACCCACGAGATCGAAACCGCTCTGGTTGGCGCCATTGGGGTGGTGCCGCATGATGATGTCCCCAACGTCGCCCCCATCGCCTCCCATGAGTAGCCACCTCTCAACCAGTACCTCGGCCTGAACGGGCCAGCGCCGCCGTGTCATCCACCAACATCGCCTACGTCGTGATCCTCGGATTGTGCGCGGTCGGATCGGGCTTCTTCTCCGGCTCGGAAACCGCCCTCATCGGCATCGGCAAGGAGAGGGTGCACCAGCTCGCCAACTCGGGCAGGCGGGGCAGGCGGGTCGTCCAGCTCGTTTCCGACCCCGATCGCCTGCTCAGCACGGTGCTCGTCGCCAACAACCTGGTCAACATCCTCGGCGCATCGGTGGCGACCGTGTTGTTCGTCTCACTTCTCGGCCAAACGTGGGGCCCATGGGTTTCAACCGCGGTCGTCACGACGGTGATCCTCATCGTCGGTGAGATCACGCCAAAGAGCCTGGCCGCCCGCTACCCGGAGCGATTCTCTCTGGCGGTCGCCCCGACCATCTACCAACTATCCCGCGTCCTCGGCCCGGTCGCCCGTCTGTTCACCGGAATCACCCGGGGCCTCTTCCGTCTGTTCCGCATCCCCGTCACCCCCTCGGTGAGCGCGGTTACCGAGGATGACATCAGGGCGCTGGCCGAACTCAGCTTTGTCGAAGGTGAGATCGAGGCAGTGGAGCGTGAGATCATCGACGCCCTCTTCACCTTGGCCGATCGGCCGGTGAGGGAGGTGATGACGCCCCGGGTCGACATCGTGACGCTGACCGAGCCGGTCTCCCTCCACCAGGTACGCAAGGCGGTGGCCGCCACCGGGCACTCCCGCTATCTCGTCTCCGCAGGAGACCTCGACGCGTTGAGCGGGGTGCTCTACGTAAAGGACCTCCTCCAGCTTCCCGACAGCGCACCGCCCGAACAGCTTGCCCGGCTGCTGCGGGTTCCCACATACGTTCCCGAGTCCATGTCGGTCTTGCGAGTGCTGCATACCCTGCGGACGGGACGATCCGCCTACGCCGTGGTCCTCGACGAGCACGGCGGGGTCGACGGCCTCGTCACCATCAAGGATCTTGTCAGCGAACTTGTCGGTGAACTCCAGGACGAATATGACCCAGGGGTGCCCAGCGTGGTCCGAGTCGCCCCCGGAGAGTGGCTGGCCGACGGTCGGATTCCGATCGAAGACCTCGAAGCAGAATTGGCGTGTGACCTGCCCGACGGGCCGTACGCCACCGCAGGCGGCCTGCTCATGACCATCGCCGGACGCATCCCCAAAGAGGGTGACGTAGTCCACAGCAATGGCCTGAAGTTCACCGTCCTTCAGATGGACCGCAACCGTGTCGACCGAATTCGGGTTGAGACCATCACCTGAGGGGGTACAATCTCTCTATCGGGACGTAGCGCAGCTTGGTAGCGCGCATCGTTCGGGACGATGAGGTCGCCGGTTCAAATCCGGCCGTCCCGACCATATGAAAGAGGCTGGCGGGCAACCGCCAGCCTCTTTTGTGCCCTCCCCCCGCCTTCGGCGAGGGAGGTGGGCCGGCGCCCCATGGGCGCCGGGTCGGAGAGGGCAGCTCCCGCGAAACGCGTTGCCCGGGATCGCTTCGCGAACCCCGTTGGATCCGCTCAGGCGTCGGCGCCTTTGGTGGCGTCGCCTTTGACGGCGGCGGCAAGGGCTTCTAGTTCGCGGCTCAGGCGCTTCCGCATGCTGCTGCGGGTGAAGGGGCCAAATACGACGGCGGCAAACCGGGTGGAGAGGCTGTCGGGATCGGCAACGATGTAGTTGGTCACCCGAGTGCCACCGTCGACCGACTCGAGTTCGAGCCGGCCCTCGAAGCTGAAGGGACCGCGCGCCATCTCGGTACCAAGGACGTTCGGTGGATCGAATGTGAAGACTCGCAACTCGATGTCGGCGCCACGCCAGTTGCGGGTGTACTCACAGGTGAACAAGGCGCCCTCGTGCATCTCGTCCGACAGCATCCTGGCGCTGGTCACGCCCGAGACCCACGCCGGCATGTTGGCAACGTCGGAAACAAAAGCGAAGACGTCAGACTGTGGGCAATCGATGATGACTGATGCGGATACATTCATCGGCGGCTCTCACCTTCGTCGTGCCCCCTTACGGTACCTCTTGATTCGGACAGGGAGCACATCGGTTGACGAATTTATTCTTCCTCGCCGGAACAATAGGTCAGGAACCCACGGAACATCGGCAGTTTGCTCTCGCCGCAGTCCCGTGGCAGGGCGGTGAGATGCGACGGCGAGCGCCGCACGCCGATTGTTCAGCACGCTCCTCAGGAAAGCAGCAGTTCGGCAAGTTGGACGGCGTTGAGGGCGGCTCCCTTGCGAAGGTTGTCGCCAACGCTCCACAGGCTGATGCCGCCCGTGTCACCAACCGTGGCCCGTACTCGCCCGATCAGGACGTCGTCGATCCCTGCCGAATCAAGGGGGGTCGGCACCTTGATGTCGTCCCACAGTTGCGCTCCGGGCGCCGTCGCCAGGATCTGCTGCGCCTCTTCGAGGGTGAGGGGTCGCTTGAAGAACATCGTCGACGCAATGCCGTGGCCGACCATGACCGGTACCCGAACACACATCGGCTCAACCCGAATGTCGGGCGCCTCGAGGATCTTGCGAGTCTCATGGACCAGCTTCCACTCCTCGTCGGTGTAGCCCTCCTCAGTGAACGATCCCGCCTGGGGGAGCACGTTGAAACCGATCGGGCGGGCATAGAGGTCGCTACCCGGGTCGGACCAATCGCCATCGACGAGGGCGTCGCGATCCTTGCCGAGGATGTCGGTTTCGTGAGCCAGCACATCCATCCCAGTCTGACCCGAGCCGGAAACCGATTGGTACGAGGTTGCCGTCATCCGGTCGATGGTGGCGGCCTGATGCAGCGGGCCCGCCGCCATCATCAGCACCATCGTCGTGCAATTGGGGTTTGCAACGATCCCCTGATTTGTTGCGATGGCGGCGTCGTTGACCTCGGCGACAACCAGCGGCACTGCGGGGTCCATCCGGAACGCCGACGAGTTGTCCACCACGGTGCCACCCACTGCGGCAAACCGCGGAGCAAAATCTCGCGACCGGGCGCCACCGGCGGAGAAGAGGGCGATGTCGATCCCAGCAGGGTCGGCCGTCTCGAGATCCTCAACGACGATGTCGCCCCACTTGGTGCCAATCGTCCTTCCCGCCGAACGCGATGACGCCATCAGGCGCAGGTCGGCAACCGGAAAGTCTCGCTCTTCGAGAATGGAAACCATCGTGGTTCCCACGGCTCCGGTGGCACCGACCACGGCCACTCGCGGGTTCTTGATGCCCATCATGCGGATACCTCCTCAGCATGGTCACCCAACTCGAAGCCGTCGTGGAGAGCGGCCACGGCTGCGGCGACGTCGTCTCCTCGCACCACACACGAGATGCGGATGGGAGAGGTGGAAATCATCTCGATGTTGATGCCGTGTTCCGAGAGGATCCGGAACATTCGAGCGGCGATCCCCAACTCGGACTTCATCCCGGCGCCGACCAGCGACACCTTGGCGATATTGTCGTCGACGTGGACTCCCACGGCTCCGATCTCAGCGCTGATCTCGTCGGCGACCCTGCGGGCCGTCGGAACGTGATCTTTGGAGACGGTGAACGAGATGTCCGTGACGCCCTCGATCGAGATGTTCTGAACGATCATGTCGACATTCACTCCAGCCGCGGCGAGCGGCTCGAACATCGTGGCCGCAACGCCGGGCTGGTCCGGCACGCCGTGCACCGTGACCTTCGCCTCGCTGGCATCGTGGGCGACGCCCCGGATGATTGCCTCTTCCATCGTCTCCTCCTTCACCCACGTCCCCGGTCCGTCGTGGAATGACGAGCGGACGTGGATCGGGATGTTGTAGCGGCGGCCAAATTCAACGGAGCGAGCCATCAGCACGCGAGCCCCCGAACTCGCCAACTCCAGCATCTCCTCAAACGAAATCTCGGCAAGCTTGGTTGCATGCGGCACGAGTCGCGGGTCGGCCGTGAACACTCCATCGACATCGGTGTAGATCTCACACGCATCGGCTTGGAGCGCAGCTGCGAGGGCCACGGCTGTTGCGTCCGATCCACCCCGCCCCAAGGTCGTGATCTCTTTGGCGATCGGGTCCACCCCCTGGAAGCCGGCAACAATGACCACCTTGCCCTCATCGAGACCCTCGCGTACCCGGTGCGCTCTGATATCGACGATCTCGGCGGAGCCGTGGACGTCGGTAGTCAGAATCCCGGCCTGCGAACCCGTGAGGCTCATCGCCGGACAACCCCGGTCCTGAATCGCCATCGCACACAGCGCCATCGAAATCCGTTCACCGGCTGTGAGCAGCATGTCCATCTCTCGGGCATAGGCGCCGTCCGTCACCTGCCCGGCGAGGTCGATCAGTTCATCGGTCGACTTCCCCATGGCGGAGACAACAACGACGACGTCGTTGCCGGCATCGTGGGTCGTCGCGACGCGCTCGGCAACGCGGCGAATGCGCTCGGCATCCGCCACGGATGTGCCACCAAACTTTTGGACTATCAGTGCCATAGAGCCGCGCAGTGTACCGATCGCCCAAGATCTTCAGCGTTATGCCGGGTCGGCATCTAGCATCCATCGCCGATATGAAGCTCACCACCAGAACCCTCATCCCGCTTGCCCTTGCGTTGGCGTTGCTGGTCACGGCCTGCGGCGACGACGATTCGTCCGAAGCGGCGGGTACCGACGCTCCGGCAAGCACCACAACGGCGGTGCCGCTGTCCGAGTTCACCACGACGATGGCCACCGAGGCTCCCCAGTTCGGGCCGGTCGACTACGCCGGCTTCCGCGCCCAGCCGACGGCCTGTGGAGCCGACGTCCCCGAACCCATCGAGCTCATGACCTTTGATGAGCCCGAAGACATGGGTGTCGATCCGTCGACCCCAGTCACGGTCACGATCAGTACGTCGTGTGGTGACATCGTGGTCGAACTGGACCCGTCGGTTGCCCCCAAGACAGTGAACTCCTTCGTGTTCCTCGCCGACCAGGGCTACTTCGACGGCGGAGCCTCCCACCGCATCGCTCCCGGTTACCTGCTGCAAGCCGGCGATCCGACCGCCACCGGCCGAGGCGGACCCGGCTACTCCGTTCCCGACGAACTGCCAACCGGTGACACCCCCTACACCAGAGGCACCCTTGCCATGGCCAACCGTGGGCCCGACACGGGTGGATCACAGTTCTTCATCATGCTCGACGACGCCGGTCTGCCCCCCGCATACTCCGTCTTTGGGCAAGTTGTGGAGGGGCTCGAGGTCCTCGACGCGATTGCGGCGGTGCCGCTCGGATTCAACTCCTCGGGTGAGCCGAGCTCCCCACTCGAGTCGGTGTATCTCGTCAAGGTGACGGTGGATCTTCCCAGCTGAACCGGCGTCGTTCAGCTGTTCTATCATTTGGCCCGCAATGGCAACCGACAAACGTGAGCGGCAGCGGGCCAATAGGTCCGCCAAGCAGCAAGAACAGACGAAGGAACAGCGCCGCCGCAAGACGCTCGACCTGGCTCGCCGGGGTCTCATCTGGGCGCTGATCATCGCCGCCGTGTTCGCAGCGGCCGCGTTGATCTGGGGCGGTGGCGATGACGCCGGCGCCACCACAACGACCGTCGGGTCGCTCGGCGCCTTGCTCGGGCCCTGATCTGTGCCGGTCGACCTTCACCTTCACAGCACCAAATCAGACGGCACCAGCACACCCGAGGAGGTGGTTGGCGCCGCGGTTTCTGCCGGACTGAGCGCCATCGCCCTCACTGATCACGACAATCTCGACGGCGTCACCGCGGCACGCGCCGCGGCCGGTTCCGCCGGACTTGGATTCATCCCCGGCACCGAACTCTCCGTGGGTTGGGAGGGCGGTGCCATGCACATGCTCGTCTACTTCTTGGAGCCCGAGCCCGGACCACTCCAGGATCGCCTCGAGCGCGGTTCGTGAAGGCCGCACCTCCCGCAATCACGAGATCGTCGCCGCGCTACAAGAGCTCGGCGTTGACATCAGCTACGACGAGGTGAGTGCGGAGGCATTGGGATCCGGCATCGGCAGGCCCCACATCGCTGCCGTCCTGGTCGCCAAGGGCGTCGTCGCCGACATCCAACAAGCATTCGATCGCCTGCTGGCCACGGGCCGCCCCGCCTATCGCCCGCGCCTGCGCCTCGAGGCTATTGAGGCCATCGCGCTGGCTCGTGCCTCCGGCGCCGTACCGGTGATCGCCCATCCCCACACACTGGGCATTCCCGAAGGAGGGTACCGGGATGCCTTCGAGGAGCTCATCGCGGCGGGTCTTGGTGGCATCGAGGCCTACTACGGCGAGTACAGCCCGGAGCTGCGCAGCCATCTCGCCGAACTCTGCAACGATCTCGGCATCGTTGCCACCGGCGGATCGGACTATCACGGCCGCTACAAACCCAACCTCTCCGTTGGCACCGGCCGCGGCGACCTGCGGGTTCCGGACGAAACGGTGGATCGGCTCGTCGAAGAGCGCCATCGTCCGCCGTTACAGGCTCGTTAAGACCGCGACGGCGCCGACCGATAGAACGGACGTGACAGCGGCGAGCCTGAAGGACACCGTCGATCCGACCGATCGGTTCGATGCCCCGATTCAGTACCGCGATGTTCGCAGGGTTTTCAACACCTCGCGGGCGCTCGGTGCGTCTGTCATCGCGCTCGGGTCCGTCTTTGCACTCGCCGCAGGGCACACCCCGGCACCCTGGGTTCTCGCCGCGAGTCTCGCCATTGCGATCGACGGCATCTACCGGCGCACCCACGGTGACAGCGCCCTACCGCTGCTCCTGCTGGACTCAACCGCCATCGGCGTGACCCTGATCGCCCGCGGCCCAACCCCGGCTGTGGCGGCCGCTGCCTTCATCTACCTGGTGACCGCGGGCCTGCTGCTCTTGCCGCTGAGGCGGGTGCTCATTGTGCTCGCCTACACCATGATCTGGGCAGGACTGGTGGCCACCTTCAGTCCGCTGGCTGGCGGTGAGCTCGGCAGCGAGCTCACCGCCGTTGCGTCCGAGATTCTCGCAACGCTGGTCTTCATCGGAATCATCGCCCAGCTCCTCTTCTCCGCCGGCGAGTCGCTGCACGCCGCCATCGAACGCCAGCGCGCGGCGCTCGAGTCGGAGCGACGCGCCGGCCAACTCAAGGACGAGTTCGTTTCGATGGTGAGCCACGAACTGCGGACTCCGCTGACCAGCATCGCCGGGTTCACCGAAACGCTCCGGGAGTCGTGGCCGAAACTGAGTCGGGAGGAGATCGACGAGTTCCTGGTGATCATGCGCCGCGAGGCGGCACATCTCGGCAACCTCGTCGAGGACATCCTCGTGATCCCACGCCTCGAGGCCGGTCACCTCCGCCTCGACGCCACCGATCTCGACCTTCGCACGGAAGTCTTTCGCACCGGTCAACTCGTCTTCCAGGACACCGACCGAGAGTTCGCAGTCGCCATCCCCGGCGGAGTTGTTGTTCACGCCGACCAGGTCAGGCTCGAGCAAGTGCTGCGCAACCTCCTGGAGAACGCTCGCAAGTACGGGGGCGACCAGGTGTTGGTCGAAGGAGTGACCCGCGGCGACCTTCACCGAGTCGTCGTCAGCGACAACGGCCCCGGGGTCCCGGAGGCCGATCATCAGCGCATCTTCGAGCACTTCGAACAGGTGACCAAAGGCGACGCTCGGTCGGATCAGGGCGTTGGCCTCGGCCTGCCGATCGCCCGCACTCTGGCCAGGGCCATGGGCGGCGATCTCTGGTACGAACCTCGGTTCCCGATCGGCTCGCAGTTCTGTTTCACGATCCAGCTCGCCCAGATCACTGCGCCGACCGACGCCGCAGCCATCGACGACGTCGAGCCAAACCCCGTGGCCTGAATGGTGAGGACACCGGCGGGATCCCCCGCAACTCAGGCGCGACCCAATACGATGACCGACCGGATGACCCAACCATCGCCATCGCGCCTCACCGCGGCCGCTCCCATTGTGGTGCTCGTCATCCTGGTGCTGTGGCAGGCCTTCAGCCAGGCTGGGGCGTTGGAGTCCGGTGACGTCTTCTGGCACCTCCGCACCGGCGACCTCATCCTCGAATCGGGTATTCCGACGGCAGACTTGTTCTCCTGGACCGCCCAGGGCGAGCCCTGGCAGCCAAACGCCTGGCTCAGCGACGTCGTGTGGGCGGGGTTGCGCAGCGGCTTCGGACTCACGGCGATCTCGCTCCTGCGCGGTGCCGCCGTCGTCGCCATCGCTCTCTTGGTCTTCTGGAGCGCCCGGCGCCGCGGGGCCGGGCCGTGGGCCTCGGTATCGGTCGGGGTCGCCGCCACCCTGCTCATTAACCCGTTCATCTCGGAGCGGCCTTTGCTCGTGGGTTTCCTACTGTTCCCGGTGCTGCTTGCCCTGGCACAGAACTACCGGGCCGGATCAAGATGGGCCCTGGCCGGCGCGGCGGCGGTCATGGTCTTGTGGGCCAATCTGCATGGGAGTTTCCTCACCGGAGTCGGCGTGGTCGGCTTGTACGCCCTCGGATGGGTGTTCGAAGACCGGACCTGGCGCCGTCCCGTGCTCCTTGGAGCCGCCGTGGCCGCGGGCGCCCTGGTAAATCCCTACTTCGTCTCCGCCTACACCCATGCGCTGACGATCCGCGACGCTTCGGTCAACATCGACGAGTGGCAGCCGCTCTCCGTCGCCGACGGGCGCGGCCTCCTCCTGCTCGGGTTCATGGTCGCCGTGGCGTGGGCCCTCACCAGCCTGAGAGCCTGGAGGACCTATTCGACCTCGCTTCCCATCGTGTTCCTGGCTGCAGGCACGATCGGTGTGGTGAGGACGGGGGGGTTCTTCGTCCTGGCCTCCGCTCCGGTAGTTGCCGCCGCTCTCTCTGCCCTCGCGGTCCCCCAACTCGCGCCTGGGCGGCCCCGCGGCGCCAGCCGCTGATCATCGGGTTCGTGGTCGCCGGCCTTCTCCTGGCCGGTCAACAGGTGAACAACCTGAGCAATGCCGGCACGATCGATCCTCGCTTCTCTCCGGAGTTGGTGGCTGCGGTGCCTGCCGGGTGCCGGCTATTCAACGAATACGACCTCGGCGGGTTTGTGATCGACCAGAGGTGGCCGGACGTCCTGGTTTCACAGGATGGCCGCAACGACATGTACGGCCGGGCCCGCATCAAAATCCAGGAGGTGTGGACGCTCTCGACTGACGCCTCCGTCCTCGATCCGCCGGCTGTCGATTGTGTGCTCGCTGATCTCGATCGGCCGATCACTGCAGCGTTGCAGGCCGACCCGAGATGGACCGAGGCCGCCCGCTCCGGATACGCCGTGCTGATGGTGAGGGCCCCGTAGCGTTGCCAGGAGGGTGTTGAACAACCGCCGTGCAGGGCTGCCCCGGCGCGCACACGCCTGGTCCTGGACTTCGCGGCAAGCCCAAGCCGGCGTTGTTCAACAGCCTGCTACGGAGCCGGATCTCCGTCGGCGCCGTTGCCGGCGACAACACCCCACTCCGCGGTGTCGTAGTTGTGCGACGGAAGCAGTGCCGGGATATCGCGCGGCCGCCACGCCAGCACCCACGCCGGCTGGCGGGGAGGCCGGGGAGGATGGGCTCGCAGTTCCTCCTCCCGGGCAATGAGGTGGGTCACCGCCGCCATGATGGCAGCAGCCGTCTCCGGCTCGGCTCCCCCTCTGATCTCAAACGACGGCGTCATTGGTCCACCTCGACCAGTTCAATCAGCGTGCCGGCGAACTCCTTCGGGTGGACGAAGGCAATCCGCGCTCCCCTGCCGCCGAGCCGAGGCTCCTCGTCGACCAAGCGAGCCCCCGAGGCTTTCAAGTGCCCGAGCGCAGCGTCGATGTCGTCGACCGCCAGCGCAATGTGGTGGAGCCCCTCGCCCCGCTTGGCGAGGAACACCCCGACGGGCGTCTCGGCGCTGAGTGGTTGCAGGAGCTGGATGAACGATCCACCCACTGCGATCATCGCTTCCTCGACGCCCTGTTCGGTCACGACCTCGCGATACAGCGGTTCGGCCCCATAGAGCCGGTGATACTCAGCTACGGCGACGTCGAGATCGGCGACCGCAATAGCGACGTGATCGAGGTTGTACGCAAACATGGCAGAACGGTAGTCCACCCGATTGCGGTGTGGCGGCCGGGGGATCGCACGCCGGTACCGTAGGTCCTGCAGGCGAGCTTGGAGCGACGATCCCATGGAAATGGACTTTGATCCACACGGCGGCTTCAACGGGCACCTCGGCCTCGAATACGAGCTGGCGGGTCCCGATGGATGTGTCCTCACCCTCGAGGTCGACGACCGCCATCGTCAGCCGTACGGCCTCGTACATGGCGGCGTCTACTGCGCGCTGGCTGAGACGGCGGCATCCACCGCGGCAGCGCTGTACGCGATGGAACGGGGTATCCCGGGAGCGGTCGGCCTCTCCAACTCCACCGACTTTCTCCGCTCCCACCGCGAGGGTCCGATCCGGGCCACCGCAACCCCCATCCACCGCGGCCGGACTCAGCAAGTATGGCAAGTCGATGTGACCCGCGACGCCGATGGGGTGCTGTTGGCCCGTGGCAGGGTCCGCTTGCACAACCTGGTTGACCCCGCGGCCATCGGCGGGCTGAACGGCTAGCTGCGGGTCTCGGATGGACAAGAGCCTGAAGCCCCGTTCTGGGCAGCTCGGGCATCATTAGGATCGTGACGACGGCTCCGAAAGGACATCAATGAACCCTGTGATCTGTTCCATCGCCCGCACTCCGATCGGTCGATTCTCCGGGGCCTTCACCCCGCTCACCGCCATGGACCTCGGCGGCGTCGTCATCGGGGCTGCACTTGACCGCGCCGGGTTGTCGCCCCAGCAACTCGACGAGGTGATCTTCGGCCACGTCATTCAGGCCGGGCAGGGCCAGATCACGGCCCGCCAAGCCGCCCGCAAAGCCGGTGTTCCGATGACGGTTCCCGCCACGGTCATCAACAAGGTGTGCCTTTCCGGCATGACGGCGATTGCCGAGGCCTCGCGCCACATCCGTCTGGGAGAAGCCACGTTTGTGATCGCCGGCGGGATGGAGTCGATGACCAACGCTCCCTACCTGGTGCCCAAGGCCCGCCTCGGGCTTCGGATGGGCGACGGCGTTCTGGTCGATTCGCTCAACAAGGACGGGCTGTGGTGCGCCTTCGATCACTGCATCATGGGTGAGTCCTCCGACAACAAGAACACCCTGCTTGGCATCAATCGTGAGGAACAGGACGAATGGGCGGCGGCAAGCCAAGCAAGAGCGGCGGCAGCCGCCGCAGCCGGGGCGTTCGAGGATGAGATCGTTCCGGTCACCGTGCCACAACGCCGATCCGACCCACTCATCGTCACCAGGGACGAGGGGATCCGGCCCGGCACCGATGTGGCCAGCCTGACCAAGCTCCGCCCCGCCTTCAGTGCCGACGGCACGGTGACGGCAGGGAACGCTTCTCAGATCTCCGATGGAGCGGCCGCCGTGCTGGTCGCCGACCGTGCCGCCGCTGAGGCGGCAGGATTACCCATCCTCGCCGAGGTGCTCGCCTACGGGCAGACCGCGGGGCCCGATGCCACGCTGCATGAGCGGCCGGCCGAGGCGCTACTGATCGCCCTCAAGCGAGCCGGCTTGGAGGTCGCCGACCTCGATCTCGTCGAGTTCAACGAAGCCTTTGCCTCCGTGGCGTTGTGGTCGGCACGAATGCTCGAGATCGACCATTCCAAGGTGAACGTCAACGGTGGCGCCGTTGCCCTCGGGCACCCACTCGGCGCGACCGGCGCCCGCATCACCGTGACCCTCATCAACGAACTCCGCCGCCGCGGCGGTGGCGTCGGGGGTGCCGCCCTATGTGGCGGCGGCGGCCAGGGTGATGCCCTCATCGTCAAAGTCTTCTAAACCGGAGCCCAGATCATTCGACGAGTCAGGAGTGGAACAGAACATGAGTGAGCAGCCGGACAGAAACCTCGCCCTCGAACTGGTACGTGTCACCGAGGCCGCCGCCATGGCCGCCGCCCGATGGCAGGGGCGCGGCGACAAGAATCAGGTTGATCAGGCCGCGGTCGACGCAATGCGCAACGTGCTGTCGACCGTCGACATGGACGGGATCGTCGTCATCGGCGAGGGCGAAAAGGACGAAGCCCCGATGCTGTTCAACGGCGAGCGGGTCGGCAACGGCAGCCCTCCGCTGGTCGACGTCGCCGTCGACCCCGTCGATGGCACCCGCCTGACCGCCCTTGGTATGCCGGGCGCCCTTGCGGTGATCGCCTTTGCAGAACGAGGGTCGATGTACGCCCCGGGCAGCCTGGTGTACATGGACAAGATCGCAGTCGGCGAAGCCGCAGCCGGAATGGTCGATATCGAAGCGCCGGTCGCCCACAACCTGCAGCAAGTCGCCAAGGCCCTCGGCAAGTCCATTTCGGACGTGACGGCCGTCATCCTCGACCGGCCCCGCAACGAGGACTGCATCCGCAAGGTTCGCGAGGCCGGCGCCAGGATCTCGCTGATCGGCGACGGCGACATTTCTGGAGCCCTGTCGACGGCAAAAGGCGACAGCGGCATCGATGTCCTCTTTGGTATCGGCGGGTCTCCCGAGGCCGTCACCGCGGCCTGCGCAATGGCGGCGGTGCGAGGCGAGATCCAGTGCAAGCTGTGGCCGCGCGACGACAGCGAGCGCCAGTTCGCCAGGGACGAGGGCCTCGACCTCAACCAGGTGATCACCACTCGCGACCTGGTGGACAGCGACAACACGTTCTTTGCCGCCACCGGAGTATCCACGGGCGATCTTCTCAAAGGAGTTGAGTTCCGCAGCGGCAACCGGATCGAGACTCACTCTGTAGTGATGCGATCCAAGACCGGCACCGTGAGGTTTGTCGAAGCCACCCACCGCATGGACGAACTCGGCAAGATCAGCGCCATCGACTACTGAGGGACTTCGGCCTCGGATACGGTTGCTGCGACCCGGGACAACTCCCGGTCGTACCTCGGCCCGAGCACGCTCCAATCGTGGGCCGCCATTGTCGGACCGAGCTCGGCGGCGATGGAGCCGGCCTCCCCAGGGTGATCCACCGCCCAAGTGAGGAGATCGAGCAATTCGGCGTCGTCACCGTAGAGGCAGCGGTCGTGGAACTCGAGCGGGATTCGCTCGGGGTACACCAAGGTGCGAGGCAGCACCGGGAAGGCACCGGCGTAGACCGCCTCGGTCACCGCGATCCCAAAAAACTCCTGGCGCGACGTCGAGAGGACGATGGCGGCGGAACGCAGCAACCTTCGGTAGTCGGCCTCGGGGGCAAAGCCATAGTGCACGAGGCGCGGCCCGAGCCGGGCCTTGAGCCCCTCGAATGGCGGCGGCCGCGTGGCGAACGTCTCCCCGCAGATCGCCAGCCGAAACATCACACCGGAATCGTCGAGCGCTTGGATGGCGGCTGCCAACTCGTCCGGCCCTTTGTCGTGGTCCCATCGTTGGTTCCACAGAATGAGCGGCGGGGTGGTGCGCTGGGACGGCTCGGTATCCAATCGGTGGAGATCAACACCAAGCGGGACGACCTGGGATCGACTCCGCACCCCGGCGAGGAGATGGTCGTGTCGAGTGTCCGGGAAGCGCCGCAGCATGCCGGGCACCCGCTCGAACCACAGGTCGTAGTGGAACTTCGAGTTGAACCAGACCTCGTCGGCAACCGTCATCGACGTCCAGTTGATGAATGGGTAGGTCAGGTCCTCCCGATCCCGGGGCGATATCGGGTAGGTGAGTTGGTTCTCATGCATGTAGAGCACGGTCGGCGTATCGGGCGCCTCCCGACGGATCGAGCCGAGGAACCCGGCGAGATTCAGCATGCTGGTGGCGAGGATGAGATCGAACGGCTCTGCGGCGGCCACCGCATCGCGGTAGGCGTCCGCCAGCATGACGTAGCCCCCTTGCATCCGCCACTTCCAGAACGCCGCGGGCAGCGACAAGATCTCGATCTCGTGGTCCGAGACCGCTGCCAACCCCTCGGCCCACGCCCGATGCGACCCATCAAAGTATGGCTCGACCAGCGCAATCCTCAACCGTTTTGGCAAATCAACGCGCATCATGCTGCGCTCAGGTCCGCCATAACCCAATCTCACAGCTCGCGGCGGCCGGAGAGGGCCCGGCCCAGGGTGATTTCGTCGGCGTAGTCGAGGTCGCCGCCGACCGGCAGGCCCGAAGCCAGTCGGCTAACGGTGACCCCAATCGGCTTTAGGAGCCGAGCCAGGTACAGCGCCGTTGTGTCACCCTCGATCGTCGGGTTGGTGGCGGCAATGACCTCTGACACATTCTCGGCATCCACTCTGGCGACAAGCTCCCGCATGTTGAGTTGCTCGGGCCCAATCCCCTCGATGGGTGAGATAGCCCCGCCGAGCACGTGGTAGCGACCGTTGAACTCCTGGGTCTTCTCCAGGACGGAGATGTCCTGGGCCCGCTCGACCACACAGATCATGGTCGGGTCCCGCCGAACGTCGCGACAGATCGAACACTCCTCGTCGGCGGTGACGTTGAAGCAACGTGAACACAGCCGCACCTGTTGGCGGAGTTCGATAATCGTGGTGCCGAGCCGGACCGCATCCGCCTCCTCGATGTGGAGGAGATGGAAGGCAAGCCGCTGCGCGCTCTTCCGACCGATCCCGGGCAGCCGGGCCAGCTCATCGATGAGCCGCTGGACCGGCGCCTCGAACATCAGCCGAGGAGACCACCCAGGTCCATGCCGCCGGCGAGACCGCCCATGGCGTTCCCCGCATCGTCATTCGCCTGTTGCATGGCTTGGTTGACGGCGGCAACGACCAAGTCGCCTGCCATCTCAGGATCGTCCGGGTCGAGGACGGAAGGATCGAACTCAACCGCAATGAGTTCGCCCGAGCCTCTCACCGTCGCCTTGACCACACCGCCGCCGGCGCTGCCGACGTAGGTCTTCGTGGCGAGTTCTTCCTGGGCTTTGGCCATCTCGGCCTGCATCTGCTGCGCCTGCTGCATGAGCTGACGCATATCTTTTGGCATTCGTGACATGGGCGGAGCGTACCAGTCAATGGGCAAATCGACGGCGCACCCGCCACGTTCCGTGTGGCACGTCCCAGACGGCGAGTACCATCGCCGTCCATGGAGTACCGGGCCCTCTACAACAAATACCGACCGCAACGATTCGACGAGGTCGTCGGCCAGGACCACGTCGTGCGCACCCTGGCGCACGAGATCGTCGAGGACAAGGTGGCCCACGCCTACCTGTTCGCCGGACCGCGCGGCACCGGCAAGACCACCAGCGCCCGGCTCCTCGCCAAGGCCCTCAACTGCACCAACCGGGGCGACGACGGCGAACCGTGCAACGAGTGCGCCTCGTGCATCGGGATCACCGAAGGCACCTCACTCGACGTGATCGAACTCGACGCCGCCTCGCACAACAAGGTTGAGGACATCCGCGAGATCCGGGTCAACGTCGGCACTGTGGCAGCCGCCGGCGGCGCCCACCGCATCTACATCCTGGACGAGGCCCACATGCTGTCGCGAGCGGCCGGCAATGCCCTGCTCAAGACCCTCGAGGAGCCACCGGAGCACGTCATCTTCGTGCTGGCCACGACCGAGCCGTACAAGCTGCTCGACACGATCCGCAGCCGCAGCCAGCGTTTCGACTTCCACCCTGTCCCCGTTGAGGTGCTGCTCGACCACCTCGCCGACATCTCGCAGCGGGAGGACTTCGACCCGGAGCCGGGCGGGCTGGCCATGGTCGCCACCCACGCCGCCGGCTCGGTGCGTGATGCCATGAGTCTGCTCGAACAGGTTGCCGCCCTCGGCGGTGGCCGAGTTGAGGCCGAATCGGTGGCCCGCGCCTTGGGTTTGGCGGATAGGGACGCTTTCGGGCAACTCGCCTCTGCCGTTGCCGACCAGGATGCGCCAGCCGCGCTCGGGCTGGTGTCTCGCCTTTCGGCTAGTGGCTCCGACCTGCGCAGGTTTGTCGCCGACGCTCTCGGGTTCTTTCGCGGAATCTTCCTGGCGCAGTACGCCCCCAATCTCGAGGAAGTCGCCGACGAGTCACTCGAGACCATGGAAGAGTGGCGACGGTACGCACCGGTGCTCGCCACCGGTGATGTCCTGCGGGCCATCGACCTTCTCGGCGAGGCGCTGCTTCATCTCCGTCAGGGTCGCGAGGAGCGCCTTGTCGTCGAGCTGGCCCTCCTCCGCCTGACCCGGCCAGAGACGGCGCTGGATGCCGCCTCACTCGATGCCAGGATTGGGCGCCTCGAGGGCCGGGTCCGCACCCTCGGCGACGCAGCCGCCCCCGTTTCCTCCCCAGGGGCCGTGCCGGCAGCTGAGGCGGCGGCAGAATCAACCGCGCCGGCCTCCGCCCCGGCCCAGCCGGAGCCTCCGACCCCTCACCAGCCCGACCCCACTGATCCGATTGTGGATGTCGCCGAGGAGCCCCCGTCGCTTGCGTTGACCGAGGCAACTCCGCCCCCTCCCGTCGTAGCGCTGGTCGATCTCGATCTCGCCACCTTCGAGGCGGCGTGGCCGGCCATCGTTGCCCAGGTGCGCGACCGTGCCGGGCCACGCCGCCACGCTCTCCTCAAAGAGGCCGAGCCCGTCGCGGTCGAATCCGGCCGTGTGATCTGCGAGGTCCCCGGCCATCTGCCGTTTCATCTGGAGCAGCTACGCGCCGACGCCGAACTCAACGCCGTCATCGCGTCGCTGGCTGCCGAGATCCTCGGCGGCTCCATCACACTGGAGTATCAATCCGCCGGCGGCTCGGCTGCGGCGATCAGCGCCGAACCAACGACCGAATCGGAGACCCGAGCCCCAAAGAAGGACGAGTTGCTCGAGGGCGACGAGGCCGCTGCCGAGGCTCCGGAAGACCTCATCGCCGATTTGCTCGGCGGCGAAGTCATCAGCGACTGATCCCGCCGATCGGATCCCGAACTCAAGGTTGGTGGCGCTGTCGGCCGATGTACCCCTAACAGGCAAACTACGACAGGGGCACATCATGCGGCTTGGCATCGACCTCGATGGCGTCGTCGCCGACTTCAATTCAGGATGGATGCGCCACTACGGCGCCGACTTCGGCGTTGCCCTGACACCCGAAGCGGCTCGCGTCTGGGACGGCATCCCCGACCTCACCCACTTCGCCGACATGAACGCCTTCTGGCGGTGGGCCGAGCACCGGGGTACGCCATCGTTCTTCCGTCACCTCGACTTGTTTGACGGCGCCGCCGATGCGCTCGAGGACCTCGGCAGAGTCCACGAACTCGTCATCCTCACCGGCAAGCCCGACTGGGCCATCCACGACACCTACGCCTGGATCGCCGAGCGCCGACTCCCCACCCGAGAGGTCCACGTCACCGACAACAAGTGGCTCGTACCGTGCGACATCTACCTCGATGATTCCCCCGATCAGCTCGCCGAACTGGCGCGGTTCCGGCCCGAAGCCGAGGTGTGCCGGTTCGTCCGACCCTGGAACGCACCAATCCCCGGCGTGCGAGACATCGACGGTTGGCCGGCATTCACCCGGTTTGTCGGCAATCGCACCGACCTATCGATCGGCACTCCACTCTCCGCCTGACCAGCACGATCTACCCGTCTTGGGCCATTTGGCCCTAGAGCTTGGTCCACTGTGGCTGGTCGGTAGGCCTTCGAGGCTCTAGCCTTTGTCACGGACACAGGTGCGCGCTCCACGCGTGCCGATCATGGGAGTGCAAATCAGCATGACAATTCGTAAGTTGCTTGTCGTTCTTGCTGCGTTTGCTCTCATCGTTGCCGCATGCGGTGATGATGACAGCAGCAGCGAAACGACGACGACGGCTGCCGCGGAGACTACGACCACCGCAGCACCGACCACCACCACGACAGCGGCGCCGGAGACAACGACGACCGCAGCCGCCGCACCAGAGGTCGGCTCGGCTGAGCTACCGATTCAGGTGTTCTTCGTGCCGTCGGTGAGCGCAGAGGAGATCATCGCCGGTGGCGAGCTCCTCGACGCCACGCTGACCGAGGCGACCGGCCTCGAGTTCGAGGTCAGCGTTGGGACGTCGTACGCAGCGACCATCGAGGCGATGTGTGCTGCACCGGAAAGCAGCATCGGCTTCATCCCGGCTCAGGGCTACGTGCTCGCCAACGACCTGTGCGGTGTTGAGATCGCACTGAAGTCCATTCGCTTCGGTTACGACGTCTACTGGACCCAGTTCATCGTTCCGAGAGACTCCGAGATCACGACCATCGAGGAACTCGCCGGCAAGAAGTGGGCCTACCCAGATGCCGCTTCGACCTCCGGCTTCCTCGTGCCATCCGGGCTATTCACCAGCTTGGGCATCGAGATCGATGCCGACAACACGTTCGAGGCCGGCGGCCACTCCGCAGTGGCCCGCGCCGTGTACAACAACGAAGCCGACTTCGGGACGACGTTCTACAGCCCGCCGGTCGACTCCGAGCGCAACAGCCTGTGGGATGGCGCCCCCACGAGTGATCCCGACGTCCCGGCGGACCTGATTCCGACGTGCGGTCTTGACGCCGACGGACAGATCCTCTGTGGCGACGACTTCTTCCCCCGCGACGCTCGCCGCGACATTCGGGAAGAGGCTCCGGACGTGATCCAGAAGGTCCGCATCCTGGCGGTGTCCGACCCGATCCCGAACGACGGCATGGCTTTCTCTCCGGCATTCCCTGAGGCGACCGCCGATCAAATCGTTGCGGCGATGGTCGACTTCGCCGCCAACGATCCGGAGGGCTTCGAAACCGCCTTCGACGCCTACAGCTGGAGCGGAGTTGCCCTAACGAACGATGCAGAGTTCGACTCGATTCGTGCCCTGTTGCAGGCACTCGGCTTCACGCTCGAAGACTTCTAGAAGCCCACACCGAGTGGACGTTTGACACGTGGGCGGGGAGCACATCCCCGCCCACGCTGCATTCTGAGATGGCGAGCCGTCATGGGTAGATGACGAGGAAGTGAGGAGCAGCACGTGCTGAGGGTCGAGCATCTGACCAAGGTCTACGAGGGCGGGACCGTTGCGTTGGAGGATGTCAGTTTTGATGTCCCTCCGGGAGAGTTCTTGGCCGTGATCGGCCTCAGCGGCTCCGGCAAGTCGACCCTGCTGCGATGTATCAATCGACTGATCGAGCCGACCGAGGGCCGGATCCTCTGGAACGACGTCGACATCACCGCAGCATCTCAGGAAGACCTGCGACGGATTCGACGTCGCATCGGAATGGTCTTTCAGCACTTCAATCTGGTGCACCGCTCGAAGGTGCTCACCAACGTGCTCTCGGGCCGACTCGGTTACACCAATCCCGCCCTCTCGTTGATCAATCGCTTCTCCAAACAGGACCTCGCGTCGGCGGCGCACCAACTCGACCGATTTGGCCTCGAAGAACGCACCAACTACCGGGCCGATGCCCTCTCCGGTGGCCAGCAGCAACGGGTCGGCATCGCTCGTGCCATGATTCAGAATCCAGAAATGATCCTCGCCGACGAGCCGGTCGCCAGCCTCGACCCGGTGCTGGCTCACTCAATCATGCAGTACCTCGAGCAGATCAACCAGGAGGATGGAGTCACCGTGCTCTGCAGCCTCCACTTCCTCGACCTCGTCCAGCGGTATTCGGAACGGGTGATCGCACTCAACGAGGGGAAGTTGGTGTTCTCGGGCACTGCAGCCGAGATCGATGACGCTCGGTTCGAGGAGATCTACGGGCAGGAGGCTGAGCGAGTTGGCTGACCCGAACGTACCCACCGATGGGGACCAGACCGAGAAGGAAAAAGCCGACAAGCAGGCTCGCGACAAGAAGCGATTCAAACGCACTATTGGGTTCCTCGTATTCGGGATCGTCGCGATCCTGCTCTACTCCTTCGCCGTGCAAGAAACCGAGGTGGACCTCGGTCAGGTGCGCAGCCCAGTCCGTCGCGAACAGCTCATCCGCATCCTGCGGGCGTTGGTCAGACCCGACTTGGTGACATTCGACAAAGAGGAAGTCATCGTCCTTGCCGATGTACTGGTTCCCTGTCCCCCCGACGGCAACGGACCGGAGACGGATACCAGCGAGACCCCATATCTGATCGTGACCCCCTCGTGTGGCTCGCCCGAGGACACTCTCACCATTGAGGGGGTCGGCTTCGAGCCCCGCTCCCGAACCGGGCTCTTGTTCATCCCCGACTCTGAGTTTGCCGTCAGCCTGCCGCTGATGGAACCCTTCGAAGTCGGCGAAGACGGCACGTTCTCGGTCGACATCGAACTACCGGAGCGAGAGTCGGAGAATCCTCAGCAGATCCAGGCCCTGACCCGCGTCAACGTGGGTTCGTACCTCGCTCCGGTGCAGGTGTGGACCGACGCCAACAACAACGGCATCGAAGACGAAGGCGAGAAACTGTGGTCGCCTCGGCCATCTGAGAACCTCACCCTCACGCTCGAGAAGATAATGGAGACCGTGCTGATGGCATTCCTAGCCACAACGCTCGGTACCGCGATCGCCCTCCCCCTTTCGTTCCTGGCGTCGCGCAACCTGATGCGGGACGTTTCCACCACGGTGACCAACCTCTCGTTGAACCTGCTGGCCATCCCGATCGGTGCCGTGGTCGGCATCATGACTTCGGAGTGGATGAGGAGCGTCTCCGAGACGCTCAGCATCAACGATTGGGCGCGCCTTGCCCTCTTTGCCCTTCTTCCCATCGGAATGTTCTATGCACTGCGGTGGGCGCTACCCGTGAGCGAGGAAGAGCCGCCCCCACGAAGCGTGAAGACCCAGCGCAATCTCGTGATCGTTGCGTCGCTGTTCGTCTTCCTGATCTGGCTGAACGTGTTCGCGATCTTGTCGATCCACGTCGGCCGGGCGATTGCCCCCCACCTGGGAGTGTTCGCCTTCCTCGGCAACTTCGTCGCCATCATGGGCGAGATCCTCGAACTGACGCTCCCTGCAATCGCGGCTCTGTTCGGGATCGGAATCTTCATGGTCCTCGGGTCGCGACTTGGATACTTCCTGAGGTCGCATCTGTCCCGGTCGGCGATCCTTCTGGTCAATCTCCCCCTAGCGGCATTGGCCGGCGGCAGCATCGGAGTGTTGATCGGTCGAGCGATCGATTGGCTCTACGAAGTCACCCTGTACGACGTGATTCCAGGACTATCTGCTGGAACCTTCGCGATTGCCGGGTTCATCGTTGGTGCGCTCACCGGCATCTATCTGGCCATCCGCAAACGGACCTCGGACACGGTCAGGATCGGGTTGATCATCTACTACATCGCCAGGACGATCTTCAACACGCTGCGGTCGATCGAGCCGCTGGTCATGGTCATCGTCTTCGTCGTGTGGGTCGGCTTTGGTCCATTCGCCGGAATGCTCGCCTTGTCGCTTCACACCGCGGCGGCGCTCGCCAAGCTCTACTCCGAGCAAGTCGAGAGCATCCAGGTCGGCCCGCTCGAAGCCGTCAGAGCCACTGGGGCGACCCGGTTACAGACCGTGGTGTATGCGGTGGTGCCGCAGATCGTGCCGCCCTACATCTCCTTCACGATGTATCGCTGGGACATCAACGTGCGCATGTCCACCATCATCGGTTTTGCCGGTGGTGGCGGTATCGGCTTCCTGCTTCAGCAGAACATCCAGTTGTTGCAGTACCGGGCGGCCGCCGCGCAGATGCTTGCCATTGCCATCGTGGTGGCAACCATGGACTACGTCAGCTCGCGCTTGCGTGAGCGGATGGTGTAGCTCGGCGAGAGACAGGACATCCGGATGAATGACTTCGTCCGCCGCACCCGCCAGGACGTGGAGCGGCTCGAAGCCGAGACCCTGGCGCCGGCCGCCACGTTGGCGGTCGACACGGTGGGTCGTGCCGTGCCCGAGGCTCCCGACCCCTATCGCACCGCCTTTGCCCGCGATCGCGATCGAGTGCTGCACACCAAGGCCTTTCGACGCCTGAAGCACAAGACGCAAGTCTTCATGAACCCGGAGGGTGATCACTTCGTCACCCGGCTGACCCACACGCTGCAGGTCAATCAGATCGGCCGGGTGATCGCCCGCGCCCTCGGCCTCAACGAGGATCTGACCGAGGCCATCTGCCTGGCCCACGACGTGGGCCACTCGCCGTTCGGCCACACCGGTGAGGATGCTTTGAGCACCTACGTCGCAGGCGAATGGCTCCATTCCGCCCAGGGCGTCCGCATCTTCGAGGTGCTCGAACCGGTCAACCTCACCTGGGAGGTGCTCGACGGTATCCGGGCGCACTCGTGGAAGATCCCCGAGTTGCCTGCCACCCCGGAGGGTTGGATCTGCCGATTCGCCGATCGCATCGCCTACCTGGCGGCCGACGTCGAGGACGCGATGCGGGCCGACGTCATCAGCTACACAGAACTCCCCTCAGCTTCGATTGCGACCTTTGGTGAACCCGGCGGGCAGTGGATCGCCACGATGATCTCCGCGGTGGTCGACGAGTCGCTGCGCACCGGAGCGGTGACCATGGAGCCCGACATGCTCAACGTCATGAACGAGCTGCGCAGCTTCATGTTCGAACGGGTCTACCTACGTCCCGAAACCGAAGACCAGCGCCGCAAGGTCATCGGGATCGTGCACGACCTGGTCGACTACTTCGTCGCCCATCCCGGCGAGATCCCCGAGAGCTACCGCCACGATGACGCCGACACCCTCACGCAGGTCATCGACTACGTGGCCGGGATGACCGACCGTTTCGCCATCCGCACCCACGACGAGCTATTCCGCCCCCGGCTCTTCTGACCGGAATCTTCCCGTTCTTGCGTAGATTCCGGCCAATACTGGCCGGAATCTACGCAAGAACGGTCGGCCAGAGCGGCTGGTCGATCACCCAGGTGGGTGCGGTGCCCCAGCGTTCGCTGTAAACGACCTGGTGGGCGGGTGCCCGGGCTGCCACGCCCCATCGACCCAGCGGATAGCCGCACGTCACTGCGGCAGCGTTCGACCAACCCTTGTCCGTCGGAACCCCCAACAGCTCGAAGAGCGCCGTCCCCTGGAACAGGCCGAGCACCGTGGTCAGCGTGGTGCCCACGCCGTGTTGTCGAGCCTCCAGCATGAGACTCCAGATTGCCGGATAGATCGACGCCCCGGTCGGATCATTGCGGTGGAACGGCAGCACGACCAGCGGCACCTGATCGAAGTTGTCCGCAAGCCACTGCGACGACTTCATCACACGGATCGTCTGTTCGTCACCCCTGGCTTCGGCTTGCTCGAGACGCCCGGCATAGAACGTCGATGTCAGTTCATCCCATGCGGTGCGGTACAGGTCACCCAGATGGTGCATTGTCTCCCGATCGGTCACCGTCAACCACCGCCAGTTCTGGGTATTGCCCCCCGAAGGAGCGCGCACGGCCGCGTCCATCATGGCGGCAACGACGTCCTCGGGGACCGGGTCCGGCTTGACCCGGCGCATCGCCCGGGTCGTGTACAAAGCTTCGTTGAGTTCCATGATCTGAGGGTACTGGGCCGGCAGCCGCTCAGCCCAGGAGTTGGGCGATCAACATGATCAGGATCACGTTCCCGGTGATCCAGATCGTGGTGAACGTCAGGTAGCGACGGAGCCACTCCGACCACGTGTCGGAGAGGCCGGCCATTGCCGAGCCGAGGAGGTACCACACCGGGAAGCTGGTGAGGATCGACACAAAGACCACTGTGAAACGCTCGGCCTCGATGAAGTCGATGGCGAACACCCACGCCGTCGGCGCAGCGAGCACGAAGACCAACGAGGCAAGGATGGACGATGCAACGTCGGACATGTCGCCGCCCTGGCCGAACCCCACTCCGAGCGCGACAACAACCAACACGGTTGGCAGCACCAATGCGGCGGCACCGCCGGCCGGCCGTCGTAATCCCCCCCTCTGGGAATAGATCAGATCCTGGGCCACGGTCTCAGGCTAACTCGGGAGAAGGAGTGAATGTCTTGATAGCATCGCCAGAAACGGCAAACACTTCAGGAGGAATCGTGGGCGAGTTCATCGAGGCTGGGGCGGTCAAGGTCATCGAGGTGATCGGCATCTCCGAAGTCGGGTTCGAAGACGCCGTGCAGCAGGCCGTGGCCAAAGCCGCCGAGAGCATCAGGGGGATCACCGGCGTTGAGGTCAAGCGCCTCAACGCCCGGGTCGCCGACGGCCGAGTCTCCCAGTACCGGGCCACCGTGAAGCTCGCCTTCGCCGTCCGCTGAGAACACCTCCGACTACAACAGAGGGGCGGGCAAGGTGCCCGCCCCTCTCCCCGTTGCGTCTCGTCCCACTACGTCGCTTGGCGAGCTCGCTTCCACGACGACTTGTATTCCTTGATGGCCTGGAGGTAGTCACCTGCCGCCATAGCCGCTTCGCCCCGGGCGAATGCAGCCGCAGCCTGCCTGATCTTCCAGCGCTTGCCGCCATGGGCGATAGCCCGCTCGAGCTCGTAGCGAGCCAACAGGTAGTCAGCGGCAACCAGCTTGGACTCCGCAGCCCCGGCTCCCACCGCAACCGGACCGTCGCCGGCCGCGACCGGGTCGAGCTTGCGAGCTGCGTTGTACTCGTGGGTGAACACGGCTGCACCGTTGTTGCGCAGCTTGTTGGCGTTCTGCCAGTACCAGCCGCGCAGGCTCTGCCAGATGCGGGACTTGGCGAAACGTAGGTCCTTGTCGACCTTGCGATCCCCGGTCGGAAGCAGATCGACAACCTCGTCGAACGCCTCCTCCTTCAAGTCCCGAGCCGTCGTTCCACCCAACTCGAGGCCGACGATCACCGGATCGTGGTCCGACGAGCGATAGACGTTGGTCGGATCGAACAGTTCCTGCATGAACTCGGAGTCGCGCTCGCCCGCATCGACGATGTCGTCGTTGTAGTCGAGCACCCGCGGCTCGTCGACATTGATGTGCCACACCGCGGTTCCCGTCACCTTCGACGTCAGCGCCTCGGTGGAGAACGCGTAGTCGAGCATTCCGGCCATCCCGAAGAACACAAACGAGTACTGGTCCGCCGGATCGATGTAGGCATCGACCAGGTTGTCCAGCCCCGTCTCCAACTCGGTGACCGGATCCTCGGCCAGATAAGAGTTCAGGTCACCGATGACGAGTACGTCATCGTCACCCGTCGCCGCTTGCAACTCGGCCACGAAGTCGAGCACCGCGGCGGCCTGGTTGGTCCGTCGCTCGTTGTAGCAAGCCTGACCATCGTTCTGGTCCTCGTCACCACCGGTGGCGTCCGTGCAGCCCTTCGACTTGAAGTGGTTCACCATCACGGTGAACACCTCGCCGTCGGCCACAAACGTCTGCGCAATCGGGGGGCGATCCTCGGCGAACACCGGAGCGGGGTCCGCCACCGGCAGTCCGAGCGGTGCCACCGCTTCGGGCTGATAGATCATCCCAACCTTGATGGCGTTGGTGCTCTCGATACCACCCGGGTAGGCCGGATCGGGCACCGCCGCCCACGTCCCCGGTGCAGTGGCGTCGTTCAACGCATCCACCAGATCACCGATGGCGTCGGGACCATTGTTCTCCAACTCCTGGAGTCCAATGATCTGGGCGTCCATCCCCAGAATCGCCTTCACCGTCTTGGCCCGCTGCCGCTCGAACTCGGCATCCGAGTCGGCGCCGCGCGGGCTGTCCGGGAACGGGATCGATCCGTCGTCAATCGTCGTCCAGTAGTTCAGCAGGTTGTAGCTGGCCACCCGCAGGTCGCCACCGACATCCGGAGCTTCCTCACTCGGCCGAACGTTGATGGGCGTAAAAGCCACATCTTCGGTCGGATTGATCCGATATCGGCTGAACGAGTACGCCATGTTGCCGGTCAAACCGGTCACGGTGTCGCCCAAGCGCAAGGTTCCGTCCGCGTTGAGATACGGCACCTCATCCGGGAACTGGTTCCGGTTGCCGTCATCGAGCAGGATGCGGTACGGCTCGAGCACATCGGCTACCGAAGGGATGCCGTTGTCGTCGAACGGGAACACCGGCGAAACGATGTTCGTCGGCTGGAACTGCCGTCCCCCTGAGGCCAGCTCAACCTCACCAAAGCGGTGCAGGTTGAAGTGATCGGTTGCGGACAGCGCCTCGGGGAAGGTCACCAACATGCCTTCGAACGCCTCGAAGTCGGCCTGATCCGTGACCGGCATGGCGATCGCCGTCGGCGGCACTGCGTTGGTGCCGACGATGGTGACCGTGACGTCCGTCAGCTGGGTCTCACCGAAGAACTCGTCGACCTCACCAATGATCTCGACCAGATCGCCGACGTCGACGTCAACATCTGACGAGAACCGGTCGAAGACGAAGATACCGTCCGATGTGGCCGGGTCCTCGTCGCCGTCGACGTCCTGGGCGTAGAAGCCACGCAAGGCGCCATCGCCCTGGAAGTCCCCGGTCACAACACCTGAGGTCTTGACGAGCTCACCTTCGAACGGTGACACAAAACCATCACCCTGTATCTCGTAGATGGGCGTCTTCGCCATTGCCAGACCGACGATGACTGGGTCGTGGTCGGAAGACCGGAACGCGTTCTTCTCGTAGAGCGCCTGCTGCGCCGGCTTCTTGAACGACGTGTCGTAGTCGAGGATGTCGGGCTCGTCGGCGTTGATGTGCCACACCGTGGTGTCATTGACCTTGGCTGCGGTCTCAGTGATCGCCATCGCATAGTCGAGGTAGCCCCACTGACCGCTGAAGACGTAGGAGTATGCCTCTTCGCCCAGGTCGCGCAACACAAGATCGGTGTAGTCATCCGCGGTGCCGAGAACGTCGTCCGCCCCCCGGGCCAACGCGTCGATCGGGTCTTCCTTGTCGTACGAGTTGAGGTCACCGATGATCAGGACGTCGCCGTCACCGCTGGACGTCGGGTCGGATGCCAGCCAATCGGCCAACTCCTCCGCCGCCAGGGTGCGGGTTAGGTTGCAGCTTCCGGACTCGGGATCGTCGTCACCGGCGCCGCAGGAAGAGCCCTTCGACTTCAGGTGATTGACCACCACCGTCACCGGATCGCCACTGCCGATCTGCTCGAACGTCTGGGCAACCGCGGCCCGGTTCTTCGGGGTGACATAGTCCAACGGGTTGAGGAAGGCCGGGTCGTCGAGCACCGCGGGTGCCCCGACCAGGGCTACCGTCGCCGGCTTGTAGATCAACGCCACCTTGATGGCATCGGGTCCTGCCGGACCGGTTGCCACGTAGTCGTACGTGCCGGCTCCGACGACCGCGTTCAGGCCGTCGACAAGGTCGATCAACGCCTCGTCCGTCGCATGATTCTCAATTTCGATGAGGCCAACCACATCGGCGTTGATGTCGGCCAGCGCTTCGAAGATCTTGTCTCGTTGCCGGGTGAATTCGTTGGCATCATCCGCACCGCGACAGTCCTGATCGGCGAGTGGCCCACAGATGGAGCCACTGTCATCGAGGGTCGAGAAGTAGTTCAACACATTGAAGGCTGCCACCTTCATCGTGCCGCCCACATCGTCGGGTGTCGTCGGCCGCTCATTTGTCGCCACGTAGTCGGCGCCGCCCGTCGGCTGCACCCTGTACAGACTGAAGCCGTAGTCCATCACTCCGGTCACGTTCGAGACGAGATCACCACCGCGGAACAGATTGTCGAGGGTGAACTCGAGTCCATTCGGATGGATCGCCGGATCCGGGTTCGAACTGGTGCGCCCATCGTCCAGCGTCAGCCGGTCGAGCGCATTGGCCGCGGCAAGCTCCGCCGCCTCCACTGAGCCCGGCTCGAAGATTGCCGTCGGCTGGTTGTGTCGATCGGTCGTCAGCACGATCTCACCAAAACGATCGAAGTTGAAGTACTCCGAGATGGTGAGGTCCTGCGGCATCACCATCGACATGCCTTCGAAGGGCTCGAAGTCGTCGATGGTGGTCACCGGGAGCATGACCGTTGCCGGAGTCGGGAGCGGATTCCCGCTGCCCAACTTGCCCACCGTGACAAATGAGAGTTGGGTCCTCTCGAAGAACTCCTGGACCGTCCCCTGAACGAGCACGAGGTCGCCGACGTTGACATCAACCTCGGGCACGTCGAAGAAGTCATTCACGAAGATGCCCTCAGACGTTGCCGGATCGCTATCGGCGTCCGCATCCTCCTCTTGGACGAAGAAGCCGTTGAGGGCGGCATCGCCCTGGAAGTCGGCAACCACGATCCCAGAGATGACAACGTCCAGCGTCTTCGAGTGGCGAAACCAATCCGGAGCCTTGAACGTCGTGGATCGGCGTGATTCCCTCAACGTCAACCACCGAGATGTCCAGCGTGCAGGTGTCGGTGTCACCGGGTCCCAGTGGATCGGCGTCGTTGGCTGCCGTGATGTCCACGGTGTAGGAGCCGGCGGCGACGGTGTCACTGACTGCCACAGTCGCTGTGGCAGTCTCGCCCGGACCACTTGCCGGTGTCGTCGGGCCGACCTCGATCGTGCCCGGAGCCGGGTCACCGTTGACCACGCCAGAGATCTCAACCACCGTTTCGTCGGGATCAGTGGCCGTCACGGCGACCGAGCCGGCGTCGCCGGCGAGTAGCAGAAGGGGTCCGTTGCAGAAAGCCTCGACCGGCAGATCGATGACGCCGCCGAAGCTCTGGTCGGTGTTGACCGCACCAAACGTCTCCGGCATCTCAGGCGCCCACGTGAAGTCGGCCGAGGTGGTCCCCACACCGGTCAACTGCAACGAGGACGCAACCGGCGTACCGCTCCCCTGGGACACCCCAATATCGGTCGACGTCATCCCATCCGCAGGGCCGCCCACCGCAACAAACGTCCCCTCATAACTCAAGAACTCAACAACATCCCCCGCAGGATCCACCAACGCAAACCCATCGGGAGAACCATTCTGAATCCCCGCCTGCGGGAACTCCAACGTCCCGTAGCCGCCATCCTGATCCGGGATCACCCCAGACAGATTCAACGTGGCATACGGCGCCCCACCATTGCCGTTGTAGAACACTACCGACCAACCAGCGAGATCCGACCCAGCCGGACCCGCAACCTCAACACCCTCACCAGTGTCGGTCCCGGCATTGTCGTAATGCAACTCATTGACCCACGGTGGCGCGAGGACCGGGGCGCCGAAGCTCTGGTCGGTGTTGACCGCACCAAACGTCTCCGGCATCTCAGGCGCCCACGTGAAGTCGGCCGAGGTGGTCCCCACACCGGTCAACTGCAACGAGGACGCAACCGGCGTACCGCTCCCCTGGGACACCCCAATATCGGTCGACGTCATCCCATCCGCAGGGCCGCCCACCGCAGTAAACGTCCCCTCATAACTCAAGAACTCAACAACATCCCCCGCAGGATCCACCAACGCAAACCCATCGGGAGAACCATTCTGAATCCCCGCCTGCGGGAACTCCAACGTTCCATAGCCGCCATCCTGATCCGGGATCACCCCAGACAGATTCAACGTGGCATACGGCGCCCCACCATTGCCGTTGTAGAACACAACCGACCAATCGGTCAGATCCGACCCAGCCGCACCAGCCACCTCAACACCCTCACCAACATCCGTTCCATCGTTGTCGTAATGCAACTCATTGATGAAGAGATCGGGGTAGACCGTGGTACCCCCCACAAAGATCTGGCCTGTGTTGGTCGCGCCAAACGTGTTCGGTGATTCAGCGGCCCAAGCGAAGTCGCCTGCCACCGAACCCGTGCCCATGACCTGCAAGGAAGAACCGGCCGGCGTCCCGCTGGATTCGGCAACACCAATATCGGTCGACGTCATCCCATCGGCCGGGCCACCCACCGCAGTGAACGACCCCTCATAACTCAAGAACTGAACAACGGCTCCAAGATCGTCGACCAACGCCATGCCATCTGGCGCGCCGTTCTGAATGCCATTCTCGGGGTAGTTCGTGACCGAAACGCCATAACCATCGCCGAGGTCGGCAAGTGAACCCGACAACACCGTTGTGTCGTAGACCGCCCCACCGTTGCCGTTGTAGAGCACCAGGCTCCACCCGGTCAGATCGGTCCCTGCCGGGCCGGCAACCTCGATCGCCTCACCCGCGTCGGTACTGGCGTTGTCGTAGTGAATCTCATTGATGAACACTGTGGAGGCAGCGCCGTCCACCGCACTCGCCGAGCCGATGGGCATCACCACCAGAACCGAGGCAAGAAGCGCAAGCACCATGAGGGCGCGCAGAGAGCGTTTACGTGTCACAGAAGTCGACATTCCGGAACCCCTTCGTTCCTCGGCTTGGATGGCACGGTGACCATCGTCTGTCTAACAAAGCCGCACCCGGTGACTCGGGCGGGAACACGAAGTGAACCCCAACGCCCATCTCCGTCACCGGAGACGTTTCCCCATCTCCCCAAAGCGTAGTCACTCACGATCTCGCCTGCGTCACAGAGCGTCACCTCGCGAAACCGAACGTAATGAGAGCAATATGAGGCCTCGGGAACGCCCGATCCCGCAAAACCCGGGTTCCCGGCCCTGGCTCAGATGACCTTCGGCTCTGGGTCTGATCCCCATCGATCGGGAAGGATGGGCAGGGTACGCGCCAATTGAGGAGAAACGATGACGACGATCCCGGTCACGATCAACCTCGCCAAGTCCGATTCCGGCATCGAAGCGACTGCGGTCATGGTTCTCGAGAAGAAGACCATCGAAACCACTGCCCACGCTCCCTCGCGCCGCGCCAACGACGATGTCGCCGACAGCCTCGCCATCGCCCGGGCGTTGCGGGCTCTCGAGGTCGAGGTGATGCACTGGGTGCACGAGCACATCGACCGCTACGTGGCCAACGAGTAGCCGGGGCTCCCTTCTCCAGCACCTCGGATACCCTCGGCGCCGTGAAAACCCGACTCGAAAAGCCCGCTCGAATTCTCTTCGCCGTCGCCCTGATCAGTGCCGTCATCGTCACGGCCGCCGGTCCGGTCACCGCCGCGGGCACAACTCACTACGTCGATCCGGCCGGATCCAACGATGCCCCGGGAACGAAGGCGGCCCCCTGGGAGACCCTGCAACACGCCGTCGACAACGTCGCGGCCGGTGACACCATCGTTGTCAACCCAGGCACCTACGCCGGGATGCGCATCGAGCATTCCGGCGAACCGGGAGCCCTGATCACCCTCACCGCAGCCGTTCGCGGGACGGTGGTGATCGATCGACCAGGACCCAGCAACGTCCACGATTCAAATCTCGAAATCGAGACCTGGGACGGAGACGGAACCGTCCACCACTGGGTAGTCAAGAACATCGAGGTACGCGGCGCCCCCAATGCCGGCATCGATGTGCGCGGCACCGCCTCCAATCATTCGCACCACATCACCATCCGCAATGTCAAGGTTCACCACAACGGGGTCGCCACCACCAAAACGGGGATCTTCTTCGCATTTGTCGACTACGCCACCGTCACCGGTGCCAACAGCCACCACAACGGCGAACACGGCATCTACTTATCCAACAGCGGAGACCACTTCACCATCCAACGCAACAGGCTGCACCACAACGAACGGTGTGGCCTCCACATCAACGGGGACCTCTCGCAGGGTGGTGACGGTGTCATCTCTGCCGGCCAGATCGACGCCAATCGGATCGAGGCGAACGGCGCTGAAGGGTGTTCTGGGATCAACCTCGATGGCGTCACCGACACCACGATCAGCAACAACGTGATCGTCGAGAACCACGCCACTGGAATCGCCGTCTTCCAGCAGGACGGCGCGGTGTGCAGCAGGCAAATCACCATCGCCAACAACACCATCGTCCAGGCCGCCGACGGCCGCTGGGCGGTGACGGTTGGCACCGGCGGTTGCCGGGATCTGACCATTCTCAACAATGTGCTGCTGACCCGGCACCCCTGGCGCGGAGCGATCGAACTGCCCGACCTATCCGTCCCCGGCCTTCACAGCGACTACAACCTCGTCGCCGATCGCTTCAGCACCGACGACGGCGACACCACCATCTCAATTGCGCAGTGGCGAAAGGCAACCGGACAGGACACCCACTCCCGGGTAGCCGGAATCAATGCAGTCTTTGCCACCGGCTCCTACCGCCATCTCGCCGACGGCCCGGCGGAGGATGCCGGCACGACCGTGGCGTTGGCTCATGATCACGATGATGTCGCCCGCCCCACTGGAGCCGCCAACGACATCGGCGCCTACGAGACCCCCATGTGTCGAGGCCACAAGGCGTCCATCGTCGGTACCAGGGCCGGCGACACGCTGGTGGGCTCGTGGCGACCGGATGTGATCGCAGGCCTCGGCGGACACGACGAGATCCGAGGGTTCGGGGGCGATGACCTCATCTGTGGTGGTGACGGCGATGACCACGTCGCCGGCAACAAGGGAGCCGACCACCTGCGGGGCAACGGCGGCACCGACACCATCCGGGGTGGAGACCAAGCCGACGCCATCTACGGCGGCAAGGGACCCGACGCACTCTGGGGAGGAGACGGTGCCGACGGGCTCTGGGGTGAAGGGGGCAACGACGCCCTGCACGGCGGACCGGGCACCGACGCTCTCGACGGAGGGTTTGGTGATGACCAGTGCTTCACCGGTGAATCGTTGACCGCCTGCGAACTTTGACCGCGGCAGGAGCGTCAGTTCGAACGCGAGGAGCGCAGCGCCGCCATCTCGGCGGCCACCGACCGCACGCTCTCCCCGAGACGCGGCAGGTGCGCAGAACGCCGTCGATAGCCGGTGCTCTGTTGATCAAGGATCGCATCACGCCGGATGCGCAGCACATCAACCTGCCGCTTGGCGTCTCGCACCGCCCCAAGCGCGACGTCGGTTGCAGCAGCTATGACGACCACGGCGCGTTCTGCATCCTGGGACTCGTGCTCCTCGGCGTCTTCGAGGTCGAGTGACGGGCCGGCAGCGGGAATCATGCGAGGTCGATTCCGTATTCGAGGTCGCCGGCGGCTTCCTCGAGGCCAACCGATTCGGTCACTGCGATCGGTTCGGTCAGCGCAACGGGCTCAACGACATGGAGAACGGGAGGTGGCGCCGGGACCTCGATGGAATGGTCGGCCGACGGGTGAAGGAACCGCTCGGACTGAGGAATCGGTGGTGTCAGCGGTGCCGGCTCAACCAGTGTCTCCCACGAGGGCGGGGTGACGGGCATCGCGGCGTCCTTCAACAGCGGCTCGAGCTCGGTCTGCAACTCATTGAGGGCAGGCAGTTGCCTGTCGAGCAGGGCCTGAATGGCCTCAGCCCTGGTCCTGGTCTCTGCTGCGTCGGCCACCGCCTGAGCCCGTATCTCCTCCGCCTCGAGTCGGGCCTCTTGGAGTTGATCCTCAGCCGTAGCCTCGGTCTTGATACGGTGGCGCTCGGCCTCCTCGCGAGTCTCGGCCGCAAAGGCTTCAGCCTGGAGACGGAGCTCGTCACATTCACTGTGAGCCGCGCTCAGCATCTCTTCGCGAGTGCGCTTGGCATCTTCGAGGTTGGCGCGCACGGTCGCAGCAGCCGCCTCAGCCTCGGCGACGATCCTCTCCATCTGTTGGTCGATCGACGACAACTCGTGGTCGGCATCCATGGCACCGGTTTCATTCCACATGAGCATTCCCTTCTCAGAGGTTTGGGGGGGTTCGGGGTATGTCTCTCCTATGGAATCGGCCCAACGGGCACATTCCAGGAGGACGGTCCTGGCCGGGGCGAATGCACTAGTCATTTTCATTTCGCACGGAATCGAACCGGTAGGGTTCTGGCGTGGATGTGACGATCAGAGCGGCGATGGCTGGAGATCTGCCCCGCCTCACCGCCATCTACAACCACTACATCGACGGCTCCCATGTCTCGTTCGACGTCGACCCCTGGACGATTGAGCGGCGGCGGGAGTGGTTTGCCAAGTACGCGCCGACCGGCCGCCATCGCGTCCTCGTGGTCGAAACCGCCGATGGGGTGGTTGGCGCCGCTTGGAGCAGCCCGTTTCGCCCCAAGGCGGCGTACGACACGTCGGTCGAGACCACCATCGTGCTCGACCCTGCGGCGATCGGTCGTGGGCTCGGCAAGCGGCTGCTGGCCGCCCTCCTCGACGAACTGGCCGCCGAGGACGTGCACCGCGCCTACGCGGTTATCGCGCTCCCCAATGATGCCTCGATCGCGCTTCATCACCGGCTGGGCTACCGCTCCCTCGGTATCCAGAATGAGGTCGGCAGGATGTACGGCAAGTACTGGGACACCAAGCTGCTCGAAAGGCGGTTCCCCTAGAAGTCTCCGACCCCGCTTATGGTCCCTTTATGTGTGACCTGGTACCTACTACGGAGCACGACCTACCCACCACGCCGGTACCCTCACCCCACCGGGCAACGATCGACACCCAGGAGGACCATTGACTGCCGCAACGCCGCGACTCGTCGTCGCCACCTTGGCGCTGCTGCTCTTTGGCACGGCCTGTTCCGAAGGAACGACCGGGACAACGCTGGCTCCCGACGTGGACACGATCCTGACGGCGTCCGCCGAGGTGATGGGGGACATCGACTACGTGAAGTTCACCATCGAACGGGGCGGCGCCCCCATCTACATCGACCCTGCCGACGCCCTCGCCTTCGAAAACGCCGAGGGTCGCTTTGCCGGGCCGAGCTCGGCGGATGCAGTCGTGGAGGTCAAAGTCTCGAGCCTCACCACTCGGATCGGCGCGGTTGCGATCGACGGTGACACCTGGCTGTCGAACCCCATCACCGGCACGTTCGAGCCAGCTCCGGTCGGATACAACCTCGACCCTGCGACCCTATTTGACCCGGACCAGGGTTGGCGCCCACTGCTCGCCGGGGGCCTGACCAACGTCGAACTGATCGGCCTCGAGGATCGTGAGGCGGGCGAGTTGTACCACGTGCGCGGCACCGGTGATCGAGAACGCATCGGGATCATCACCGCCGGCCTGGTCGACGACCAGGACGTCGTCCTCGACATCTGGATCGATCCGAGTACGGGCTATGTGCGGGAGGCCGAGTTCGTCACCATCTACCGGGGCGAAGACACCACATGGCGGCTCACCTTCTCCGAGTTCGGCGAGCCGATCGAGATCAATATCCCCGATCTAGGCGGCGAAAGCTGAGTCCAATGAAGCGCACCGCCTCACCCACGGCGATCCTCGCGGTCGTCGGTTTTGGTGTGTTCATCGCGGCAGACGACCTCACCGTTGTCTCCACCATGTTGCGTCCGATCATCGGCGATCTCGGCATCGTCCTACCTGATGGATTGGACGACGCGGCGTGGATCGTCAACGCCTACCTCATTGCGTACGTGTCGGTGATGCCGTTCATGGGTCGCCTCAGCGACATCGTGGGGCGCCGCAAGGTTTACATCGGGGCGCTCACCCTCTTCTTGATCGGGTCGATCATGATCCCCTTCACGACATCCATGGGACCGTTCCTGTTCGGCAGGGTCCTCACGGCCATCGGCGGTGGTGCCCTCGTCCCGGTTGGAATGGCGGTCGTCGGTGACGTCTTCGCAGAAAAACGCCGCGCCCGCGCCCTGGGAACGCTCGGCGCTATCGATACGCTCGGATGGGTGTGGGGCCCCCTCTACGGAGCCATGCTGGTGCGCTTCCTCTCGTGGAAGTGGCAGTTCTACACCAACATCCCTCTGGCCGTCATCGGTATCGCGGCGGCGTGGTGGGCGCTGGCAGCATTCGACAAGCCGGTGCGGCGCAGCAAGATCGACTGGGCGGGTGCGACGACCCTCACCATCGCCCTCGTCGCCGTCAACCTTGCGCTGCTCGGCAGCGCCGAGATCCAAAGCGTCACCGGCCTCGAGGAGTTGACCGGCAGTGGCGGCGACTGGTTGCGCTGGCTCTACATCGTTGCCGCAATCGCCGCCGTGGCCTTTGTCGTGATCGAACGTCGTGCCGACGATCCCTTGATCGACTTCAGTTTGTTCCGCGGCCGAAACCTCACCGCCGCCGTGATCATCAATTTCCTGGTCGGCGCCGCGCTCGTCATTGCGATGGTCGATGTGCCCCTCTTCGTCAACATGGTCGAAGTCAACGTGGAGCGTTCCGCGGTCATCGCCGGCTGGGTACTGAGCGCGCTGACCGCCGCCATGGCGGTGACGTCCTACCTCGGAGGCCGCATCACGGAGCGCACCTGGTACCGGCCCCCTGTCTTGATTGGTCTCGGCGCCGCCGCGGCCGGTTTCCTGCTGATGGGAGCCGGATGGACGGTCGACACCGCGTACTGGACGATGGCGTGGCAACTGGCGCTGCTCGGCGCCGGGTTCGGTTTTGTGATCGCCCCCACCAGCGCCGCCGTCGTCGATGGCGCTCCGGCCGACCGACGCGGGACCGCGGCGAGCCTCGTCGTTGTTGTCCGCCTGATCGGACTCAGCGTCGGCCTCTCCGGGCTGACCGCATGGGGACTATTCCGATTCAACCAGTTCCGCCAGAACGTCGACCTGCCACCGCTCGGCGACCCCGGCTACACCGAAGCCCTCAGCGCGGCACAGGCCGAGGTGACCACTTCGGCGCTGGCGGAGACCTTCCTCGCCGCTGCGGTGGTGATCGCCATCGCCTTCGCTGTGGCCCTGATGATGCGCAGCAAACCGCCGGCCACACCCGATCTCGCTCCCCCAGCCGAGACGCCGACCACCGCGGGCGACACCACAACCCTGGAGTTGCCCGCGCAACAATCCGTACAACAAGGAGACTCGATGAAGGACTTCATCAACCGCAACATCGTCGCCGTGCTCGGCACCCTCGGCGGGTTGGTGGTCCTCTCGCTGCTCCTCAATGTCGTGTTGCTGGCGCGCGCCTCGAACGTGTCGAGTGACGTTGCTCAGAATGCCGCCGATATCGAAAGGGTCGAGGGTGGAGCCGCCATCTTCGCCTCACAGGTAACCGGTCTCCAGAGCCAGCTCGCCGACCTCGCCCCCACCGTGAGCGCCGGTCTCGACGAGGCAATCGCCGGGCTCGAAGCGTTCGCCACCTCGACAATCGATTTCACCGTCGACATCAACGAAACCATCCCGATCAACACGACGATCGACCTCAATCGCACGCTCTCGGTTCCCATCAACGAGACCATCCCCCTGGAGGAGACCATCGACACAACGGTGACGGTGGCAGGCCCGTTCGGAATCGACATCCCGCTCGACATCACGATCCCCGTCGCGGTCGACGTTCCCATCGTCCTCGACGTCGATATCCCGATCAACGAGCAGATCCCGATAACCACGGAGATCCCGGTGGTGCTCAGCGTCCCACTCTCGGTCGACGTGGCCGGTACGGAGCTCGCTCTTCTTGCCGAATCCCTCCAGGCGGGGCTCGCCTCCTTCAAAGCTGTCATCGCGGGTCTTGCCGGTTGACCCGCGGGTCTTGCCGGTTGACCCGCGGGTCTTGCCGGTTGACCCGCGAGTCTTGCCGGTTGACCCGCGGGTCTTGCCGGTTGACCCCACGCCCACGCTGCGCGAACTAGTCCACTCGCATCGTCACAAATCACCCGGGCGGGCATTCGGATCGACCACATAGAGTGGTATTGGACGAAGTTGGGGTAGCGGGGGGACGGAATGCGGACGCGTACGCAGTTGATCGCCGCGCTGGCGATGCTGCTCGTCGTCTCCAGCGTCGGCCTCACCGCACCGTCGCCCGCCGCCGCCGTCGACGACGGTCCCCTGTTCTTTGGCGCCTACACAAAGCCGCTCAACGGCAGAACCGAACGACAAGCGGTCGAGGACCTCGAGACCGCCACCGGCCGTCAATTGGACACCGTGCGCGAGTATCTGGTGTGGAACGAGAGTTTTCCGACGAGCTACCACGACTGGCTGGCCGACAGCGGTCGGGTCCCGATCATCTCGCTCAAGACGAAGCGTTTGAACGGAACCAGAATCCAGTGGTCGACCATCGCCAACGCAACCCCGGGTTCGGCCATCTACAGCGAGATCGTGGCCTGGGCCCACAAGCTCCGCGACTACGACGTCCCCTTCTACTTCACGTTCCACCACGAACCGGAGATCAGCGAGAACGACCCGTACGGAACCAACCTGCAATACCAGGCGGCTTGGCGCAAAGTGGTCGACATCTTTCGCGCCGAGGGAGTGGACAACGCCCGGTACACCTTCATCACCACCGCATGGAACTATCACGTTGATCCCGCCAATCGACGGTACGTACCAAAGTGGTACCCCGGCGACGGCTACGTCGACTTCATCGCGGCCGATGCCTACAACTGGGGCAACTGCCTCGATCCCGACAACGGCAACTGGCGAAGCCTCGAGCAGGTGATCGAACCCTTCCGCCAGTGGGGGGCAACCCATCCAGACAAACCGCTCATGCTCGCCGAGTGGGGCACCGTCGAGCACGCGACCAACCCGTCGGCAAAGGCGGCATGGTTCGCCGACGCCCGTGAGCTGTTCAAAGAACCCCGGTACTCCCAGTTTGTCGGCATCGCCTATTTCAACTCACCCTGGGTCGGCAACTGCACCTGGCAAGTGGATACCACGCCACAATCGCTCAACGCCTTCTCTGCCATGGGGGCAGATCCCTTCTACCAAGCCGCCCAGGAACCCGACACCACCGGCATCACCGTCGTGTTGACGGCCGAACCCGACCACGTGGTCGGCCCGGGAGATGACGTTGACTTCACCGTCACGATGTCGAATCTTTCGTCGCGCCACAACGCATGGATCGACGCACTCGAAGCCGTGGGCCTTGGTGATGTTGCCAACGCCGGATCGTGTTCGCTACCAAAGACAATCCTCCCCGCTTCGTCGTACACCTGCACCTTCACCAAATTGGTGGCGGGTGACCTCGGCGCCGTCGTCGCCACCACCGTTGCCGCTTCTGGTTGGTCCAACGGGAACCGGATTGCTGCAGATGGCACCGCCGAGGTTTCCGTTGATGCCGGGGCATCCGGTGAGATCCTCTTCGTGGTCTCCGACGCCGTCGCACCGACCGCGGCCGAAGCGGCAATGCAGGCGCAGCTGGCCAACCTCGACTTTTCGGTCACGACCAGGACCGCGGCTGCTGCAACGACGGGGGATGCCACGGGGAAGGCAGCAATCCTGGTGTCGTCAAGCGTGCAACTCTCCGCGATCGGCTCCAAGTTCACTCAGATCCCGGAGCCGGTCATCGTCTGGAAGCCGTGGTTGTTCGACGTCCTGGGACTGACGGCCGCTCACGGATCGACCCGGCAGGTCACGACGATCACCCTCAACGATCCAAACCACCCGCTGGCAGCTGGGTTCGACAACACCGTCGCAATCCTTGCTCCAAGAACTCTCGTCGCTGTAGGCACCCCGGCGCCGAGCGCGTCCGTTGTGGCTTCCGCGGCTCAACGGCCTTCGCTGTTCGCCTACGCGGCCGGCGACCAATTGGCCAACGGTGAAACCGCTCAGGGATGCCGCGTCGCCTTCCCCGCGTTCCACGCTGCCGCCACGAACTACACCGCCGCCGGCTGGGCGCTCTTCGAGAACGCCGTTGTCTGGGCGGCAGATGGCTGCCCCATTTCGGTGACGGCACCGCGGGCACTGTTCGTGGTGCCAAACCAGAACAACCTCACGGAAGCCGACGGCGCGATCAGGACTCGGCTCCAATCGCTCGGGTTCGCGGTGGTGCCACGGTCGGCGGCTGCGGTGACCGGCGGCGATGCGGTCGGGAAAGATCTGGTGCTCATCTCGTCGAACGTTGGGGAGGCCACCGTCGGCACAAAGCTCGCCAGTGTGTCGGAGCCGGTCATCATCTGGAAACCCTGGCTGTACGACGCCATGAAGATGTCGAACTCCAACGGTTCGAACCGCACCGTGTCGGCGCTCGACGTGGTAGCCGGCAACCATCCCATGGCCGCCGAGTTCACCGGGGAGATCACGATCGTTGGGATCCCGAGCAAGGTCGCAGTCGGCACGCCGGCGCCGGGCGCCACAGTGATCGCACGGGCCGCCGGCAAGCCCTCGCTGTTCGCCTTCCCTCCCGGCGCCCCGCTTTCCGATGGGCAGCCGGCGCCGGGCTGCCGCATCGCCTACCCGTCGTTCCACACCACGCCGAGCGCCTACAACGCCACCGGTTGGAAACTCTTTGATGACACGGTTGCCTGGGCGATCGGCGGCTGCCTCACGACCCCGTGACGCCACAACGGCCCAAGGCGATCGCGAATCCGCGATAATCGGGGTACCCCGGACGAGGAGACACCCGGCATGGCGAACAACGATGCCTTGGATGCGGCCAGAACCAAACGCACTGCCTTGCACACCGCGATGGTCGAAGTGGAGAATGCTGCACAAGCTCCGGCCAAGTCGCAGATCTGGCGAGCCATGTTGTTCGCCGCCCTCGATGATCTCTCTGTTGCCCTCGAGGAACACATCGCCACAGTGGACGCCCCAGGTGGCATCATCGATCGAGTCACCGCAGACGCCCCTCGCCTCGATGCGGCCGGTCAACGCCTTTCCAACGACCACGAACCACTACGCGGCCAGGTTGCCGTCGCCATCGACGCCGTGCGGGCTGTGGACTCATCGCCCAGCGATGAGGACGTCGAGGCGATTCACGAGATCATCCTCGAACTGATCGGTGCCCTATCGCGTCATCGCCAGCGCGGCTCCGACTTCGTGTGGGAGGCCTACGACGTCGACATCGGCAGCCACTGACGGGATCTCAGCCTTCCCGCCGCGACGCCAACAGCGCCCCGAGTATCACCAGGCCGACCCCGACCAAGGCGATCGCCGTGACTTGGTCGTCGCGGAAGACGACGCCCAGCACGAGAGCTACCACCGGAATCACATAGGTGATGAAGGACGAGCGCGTTGACCCCACCCGGCCGACCAGGCCGCCCATGATCACGAAGGCAAGGCCCGTGCCCAACACGCCCGCCGCGGCCACCGCCAGAAAAGAATCCCAGGCGAAGGTCGATGCGGGGATCCCAGCCAGACCGAAGGGAGCCGTCCAGATCGTGGCAAGCGCCAGCATCCGGGCCATCACCGGAAGCGAGCCGTAGCGCTGCTGAATCGGCGCGGCAAGATTCACGGAAATCCCGTAACACAGCGTCGCAATCAAGACCAGGACGACGCCGAGCGCTTCCGTTTCACCTTCGCCGATCGAAGGCAGGCTGATGGCAACGACGCCGGCAAAGCCCACAAGAAGGCCGAGAAGTTGGGCGCCCCGCGGCAACCGTCTCAGCAGAACTGCGGCAATCGTGGCGGCAAAGATCGGCATTGCGCCGTTGAGCATCCCGGCAACCGCCGAGTTGATCCACTGCTGGGCGATGGGAAACAGCGTGAAGGGGATCGCCACCCACAAGAAGCTGAGCACGATCAGCCGGGGCCAGTCGTAGCGGTCTACCGGCGTGCGCGCCGCCGGGAAAAGGATGAGTACCGCGGCGCCGAGCGCCACCCGCAGCCAGGTGATCAGGCCTGGTTCGAAGGCGTCGAGGCCAATCGCGATGAACAGGAACGACGAACCCCAAATGATCCCGATCGACCAGAACAGCAGCCAATCTGCAGGAGTGAACGCCTCCTGGTTGGTGCCGGCCGATGTGGAGAGGATACGGCCGCTCATGAGAGTCCCGTCGCCGTCGGAGGTGCGTCACCAGGGAGAACCCCGACCGGTGTGCACCGGTTGCACTCGGCCGGCTAGCCCTCGTCTGAGGTAGTTTCGTCGCCATCGTCCTCCGCATCGTCGGCAGACGATGACGGAACGGCGGCCACCGGAGCAACCCCAGCCGCTTCCGCCGGAGGATCGGTCTTCACAAAACGATCGAGCACCTGTTGCTTCGAGCCGGGCCACCCCGGAATCATGTCGTCGATCTTGTCGCCGAGCGTCGCCGCAGCCAGGAAACCGGCTACAAACGCCACGATTCGCGACCGCTTGCCGAAGATGAGGCCGGCGACGGCCGCCAAGCCTGCGGTGGCGAGCGGTGCGCCAATGATCAGCGCCTGCGGCTGCTGGTCGGTCGACTGCGCCCTTCTCATGGCCATCGTCTGGTGAAGGACGTAGCCGGCGGTCGTACCTGCAAGTGCTGTGCCGATGGTGGCGAAGAGACGTTTCATATCTTTCGATCCTAGTGGCACGTCGTTGTCGAAGGGCCGCCCCCGAGGACATCGTAAGCTGGTGTGCCGTGACCACCCCCGATACCGCCAGCCTTCGCTCCGTCGCGTTGCCGGCCGAGCATGGAGGATGGAGTCTCACCCTCGAGCCCGTGGTGCTAGGACTGCTGGTGACTCCCTCACTCGCCGGCGCCGCCCTCGGTGGAGTGGCCCTGCTCGGTTTCCTGTCGCGCACCCCGCTCAAGACCTACTTCGTCGATCGCTACCGCGGTCGTCACCTACCCCGCACCCAGCTGGCCGGTCGGGTGGGCGCCATCGAACTCACCCTCTTCGCCGCACTTCTGTTCGTGGCAACCGTCACCGGATCGCTCCGCTTCTGGATACCTCTGCTGATCGCCGCCCCACTCATCGCAATCGAGATGTGGTTCGACGTGCGCAGCCTCAGCAGGCGGCTCATCCCTGAACTCGCCGGCACCATCGGCGTAGCCTCGATGGCGGCCGCCATCCCTCTGGCGGGGGGAGCGACGACTTCCCTCGCCGTCGGACTCTGGTGTGTGGCCGCCGCCCGAGCCGTCGCCACCATTCCCTTCGTTCGACTCCAGCTGCGCCGGTCCAAGGATCAGCCGCACCATGTGCGTACCAGCGACATCGCCCAGATCGTGGCGGTCGGCGCCGCGGCGATCGGCTGGTCGTTCGATGCGGTGCCGACGTCGGGTCTCATGGCCATTGCCGGCCTCGCCGCCGTCCAGACCTGGCTGTCGCGCCGCCCGCCCCCGGCTACCCAGGTGCTCGGCGCCCAGGAAGTGGTCTTTGGCTTGACCATCGTGCTCGCCACCGCCCTCGGAGCCCTGGCCGTCCGTTGAGCAATATCGATTCGGCGCTCGGCGCGAACGCACTGACCGGGCGTTTGATCGGTTGAGCGATCACTCACGCCGACTGTTCAACAGCCTCCTGGCTCAATTGGCTCTCAGACGACGTCGAACTCGTTGCCTTCGGGATCGGTCATGGCGATGAAGAAGTGATCGAAGTCGGGCGCTTCCGTCGTGTTGCGCGGCGACGGCTCCGGCAGCGACCAGGCGGGCGGCGGTCGCGATGACCCGCGCCTTGGGTTCCTCCCGCGGAACGGCGCGGGCACCACCGACCAGCAAATCAAGATGGAATCGGTTCTTGCTGCCCTTGGCTTCGGGAACCTCGGACCTCTCCCGAGTCACGACAGGTTCAATCGCAGTTCGTGTTCACCGTCATCGTTGATGGTGCCCTGATCGACAAAGCCGAGGGACTCGTAGAGACTGCGGGCGATGGAGTTGTTCGGATGGCAAGCGACGCGCATCCCGTGCGCCCCGGCGGCAGTCGCGACCTCTATCGCCCCGACCATGCCGGCGCGGCCAAGACCCCGACCCTGGTGGTTCACATCGATGAGGTAGTCCCACACCAGGTAGTCGCCGGCCCAGGAGCCGCTAGGGATCAGCTGCCCCATCATGAACCCAACCAGAGTCCCGGAGGCAAAGACACCGAGCGGAACGGCCCCTGGGTATCGCTCAGCGTCTGCGAGCGAGTCCATCACTGAGGCGACCAACCGTTCCTGGATTGGGAGCACCCGAAGCGCCCGAGCGGAATCCACCTCTTGAGGCTCCAACGCTCGCACAACTACCGACATGCAGGCAAGCGTAGGCTCTATGGCCATGGGCGACGAACCCTTTCTCGTCAAGAACTTCTTCGACCCGACCACCGTCGGTGTGCTCGCCGACGGTGCCGCGGCCGAGTATCCGCCATTTGATCGGGCCGGCTTCTTGGCGGGCGTCTTCGACGCCCAATGGCAGGACCGCGAGTTCAAGGAGCGCCTCCGTCATGTCACCGTGACGTTGGCCGCTCACCTTCCCGCTCCATACCCTGCTGCCGTTGCGATTCTGAGGTCGGCGAATCATCACTTCGCTGCCGCCGGGCTGGCCGCCCTGGTGTGCTCAGACTTCGTCGAGGCGTTTGGGATCGACGACTACGACACCTCGATACCCGCGCTCGGGGAGTTCACCACTGTCATGTCGGCCGAGTTCGCCGTCCGCCCGTTCATCCTCCGCTACCCGGATCGCATGTACCCCCAGCTCTTGGAGTGGGCGCACAGCCCAGACCCTGCGGTGCGACGCCTCGCCAGTGAGGGGAGCCGCCCCCGGCTGCCGTGGGCCATGGCACTGCCGCCCCTCAAAGCTGATCCGTCACCAGTGCTGCCGATTCTTGCTGCGCTGCGGCACGACCCATCCGAGGACGTCAGGCGCAGCGTTGCCAACCATCTCAACGACATCGCCAAGGACCATCCCAACGTCGTCATCACCGTCCTGACCGAATGGCAGGACGGTTCACCCGAAGTCGATGGCATAACCCGCCATGGGTTGCGAACGCTCCTGAAGCGGGGCGACCCCGACGCGCTGGCCCTGCTCGGATACCGATCCGATCCCGACGTCCGCGTCCACGATCTCCACCTCGATCCCGCCGACGTTGCCATCGGCGGGTCGACGCGACTCCACTTCGCCATCAGCTCGACGGGACACAAACCGCAGCGGCTCATGGTTGACCTCGTCGTTCACTTCCAGAAGGCGAAGGGGCAACTCTTGCCGAAGGTCTTCAAGCTCAAGACGGCCGAACTCGCCCCGGCCGAGACGATCGAACTCTCGAGGAAGCTCGCCTTTACGCACCTCTCGACCCGGACCATCTACCCGGGACCGCACGCCGTTGAGGTTCAGGTCAACGGATCGCGACTCGGGCGCCTCGACTTCGACGTCGCCCCGGCTTGAGCCGGCAGCCGCCCAGACTCAGCCGGCTCGCCCTCGAGCAGGCCGGGTCATCCCTCTCAGGCATTCACCGCCGGGTCGTGACCGGGGAGGCCCTGAAGCAGCTCGACCAGCCGCGCCGCCTGTGCCTCGTCGAGCGACTCGAAAGCCACGTTGTTGCGCCGATCCGTTTCGACTTCGATTCCGTCGCGCAGGGCCACTCCGGCTGCGGTGATCTGCCACGGGTCGGGGGTCGCCCATCCGCCGCCGGGGAGGCCGGCAGCAGACGCGTTTGGGGGGAGAGCACCGCCCTTCCACAGCGCGTTCAGCGCCAGACGCGTCCGCGGCGGTCAGTCCGGCTGCGGCCCAAGCATCGCCGTGTGCGTCGGCCCGAACAAAACGAAGCGTGGTGAGATGCTGGTGGAGTCGCAGCTCGGGCTCCGTCGGATCGGGCAGCAGCCTGTGGTGGGCCCCAAGCGGGAACTCATCAGGCTCCAGAGACGCAAGCACCGGCGCCATCAGGCCCTCGAGTTCCGCAACATCCGATGTGACCCCCGACCACTGATGGGCGGCAGCCTCGGCCCGCCCGGCGAGGAGCCACTCGAGGAACCCGGCGAGTTTGGGGACGGCTCGGTATCCGTCATCGGCGAGAACAATCTGCCCACTGCTGCGAAGCGAATCCAGACCCCCCATCACGTCTGCCACGTCCATGTAGCGGAAGCGACGAATCGCCCACTCTTCGGTAAGGCGGCCGTCCAGGAGGAACTCCGCGACGTCGTTGAGGAGGAAGATCGAGTCGAGGCCGATGGCCTGGGCACGGTCCCAGACATCCAAGCCGTGTCGTTCTCGAGTCGTCAGGTAGACCGAGATCACAAGGCGGTCGACCTCGGGGGCAAGTGAGCGAGCAATGTCCATGGCGACAGAAGCTAGCCGGATCTGTCCGATGCCCCTTCATTCTTGCCTTCTCGATGCCGACAACATGGAGATGAGCGCCAACGACGCAACAATGCTGTCGAAGGAACGAGATCGCCACCACGACGAATGCCGCTCCGAAGGCTTCGAGTGGTGCCCGGAGTGTGGCACGTTGCTCAGCTGGGAACTTCCCGCCGCTCCACGGTCGACTTCGAGGCCTGAGGCCTGGACCCCCATTGTCGGAGACTGCCCGCCGCTGACCCTGCCCCACCTCATCCGATAGCTCGCCGACTCCGACCAATCGGGCGGTCGGACTCAACTCTCAGCAACCAAATGCCGATTGATACGGAAGTCCGAAGGCGACGAAGGGGACCATGGGTCGCGCAATCCGTTACCGCAGAATCCTTTCCGGTGTTGCCATCTTGCTCGCCGGGGCCGCCGTCGTGTTGTTGGCGAGCGGATCACCCGAGCCGGCGACTGCGGTTGCCGTTGTCGCTGCCGCGGTGGGCAGCGTTGGGCTCTCGATGCTGGGAACGATCGGTCCGATCTCAGATCAGAGGCTCATCGCCCACGCTTCCCACGAGCTGAGGACTCCGCTCACCAGCATGATGGGGATCCTCGACCTCATGGTTGACTCCGACACCAACCTCGAACCAGGAGAATCTCAGGAACTACTCGGCATGGCGCACGACGACGCGATGCACATGCTGCACATCCTCGGAAACCTGCACTCTGCATCCCGCATCGCCCGAGAGGTCCTGCGCCCAGACCGCCGGGCAATCGACCCGGCAGAGATCGCCCGAGTCTCATTGGCTCGATTCCCAGACATCGCACGGCGCACCCATCCAATCGCCGCCGAGGTGGTCCCGGTTTGGGGTGACGCCGAACTCACCCGGCAGATCCTCACCAACCTGCTGCAGAATGTTGGGCGGTATGCGCCAGACGGCGAGGTTGAGATCCACGTCGAACCGCGCGGGGATCTGGTGGCCACCTCGATCTCGGACGACGGCCCCGGACTGCCCGAGCACGCCGAAGACCTATTCGACGGAGCGGCCCCAACGGGCAGCGGTCTCGGGCTCGGATTGGGTTTGAGCCGCGACCTGGCTCGCGCCATGGGCGGCGATCTTGTCGTGGATACCGCCCGACGCCGCGGCGCCACCTTCACTCTGCTGATGCCCCATGCCCACGAAGCGCCCGAACGGCTCCCGGCCCCTCACGTGACGACGCCGGCGTTGACACCACGGGCTCGCCTCCTCGTCGACATGGCGGCGGCGCTATCGGAGCGGTCGCTCGACCGGACCGTCGCCGGACTCCAGAAGCTCTACACCTCACTGCTCGGTGCCAGTGGCGCCATGCTGTTCGTCCCGACCGGGCCGGACACCTTTGAGCCGGTTGGGGCGAATCATTGCGCGGCGCCACTGCGGGATCCCCACCTTTCCCAGGTGATTCGCACCGCCGAACCGCTCACCATTGACACATCCAATGATCGCTCAACCGAAGGCTGGCGCACCACGATTGGTGGCGACGCTGTTGTGCTCCTGCCGGTGCTCGACCTGGGTGAACCCGTCGGAGTGCTTGCCGTCTCCTGGGACTCCGCTGCGGCCATGCCCGAGCCCCAAGCGATGGCCGTCGCCCAGGCCCTCGGCCAGATCGCCGCATTTGCGATCCAACGCGCCGGCCTCGAGAACGACATCGCCTTTGAGCGCGGATTGCGTTCCAGCGTCATGGAGTCGCTCCCCATCGCCATCTCCGTCTTTGCAGGTGACCCTCCCCGCGTCGTCGACTGGAATCGGCGAGAACGCAGGATGCTGGGAATCAATGTTGACGGGGAGCGGCCGGACGATCTCGGCGCCAGTCAGCAACGGTATGAGGTCCGGTTCGCCGACGGCACTCCGCTCACGGTCGACAACGCTCCGGTGACAGCGGCGATCCGAACCGGCCGTTCGATGGGACCATTCCTGCTGGTGCTGCGGCGAGCCGACGGCACCAAAATCACCACCCGCACCTATTGCGCCCCGTTCTTCGACGAGAACGGGAACGTCGCCGGTGCGGTTGTGACGTCCGAAGAGCTGGATATCGATACCGCAATGCTGACGGGCGACGGCACACTGGGTGGTCACGTCAACCCTCTGCCTCGCACCGGCTGAGGCACAGGGTTCCCCCGCCCCGGCATCCAACCGCAGTCCAGCGAGTCACTCCAGCACCAGCAGACGGTACTCGGGAAAACGATGCAGCCAATCGGGTGTGCCGCCGCCGGCGGCAAACACCGCCGTCGCCAGTGCATCGGCCACCCCGAGTTCCGGCCCCATGACGGTGACGCTGAGGGGTTGGCCGGCGCAATGTGGCTGCGACGACCAGATGTGCTCGCCGCGCTCGGAGGTGCCGGAGGTGGCCACCGCGGCGTCGACGACGCCGACGACGGTTGCGATCTCGGCTGCGCTACCGGGCTTGCGGATGCCGACCCGCCACGGGTTCTCACCGTCGGGACGACCCAATCGCAACGACGTCGCCACCTGCGTTGATGCAGAACCGGTCAGTCCCGTCGAACCGCAGCAGCTCGGCGGCTCGATCGACGCTCCAGCCCTTGACATAGCCGGAAGGGTCGAGCGGCCGACCGCGGCGGCGTCCGCCTTCGTGGTCGAACCAACCATCGGTCGCCTCGCGCAGTTCTTCGCACCGGACCAAGACCTCGCGCACCTCGGGACACGCGTCGTCGGTTCCCAACTCGCCGCGACCGATCCTGCTGATCTGACTGTTGGCTCGATAGACGGAGAACGTCTCATCAACCCAGTGGAGGAAATCGACCGCACCGCCGACGGAGGCCGCACTAGTAGACGACCGTACATCGAAGCTGACTGCGGTGCCCATGACCCGCTCCACGTGGCGCAACCCTGCGGTGGCCACCGTCATCCGAGACCCGCCTCGTCGAGAGCGGCCTGCAGCGAGCCGGTGTATCCCTGCCACGTCACCGTGGCGCCGGAAATCACGTCGATATCAGCGCTCTGCGCTTCGATGGCCAGCTCCTCGTAAACGGGGAGCGCCTGGGCGTTGATCCGGCGGGAGCGCCGATCGCCCGGTTCCTGCACCGCGGCGACGGAGACGAGCACCCCATCCTCCACCACGATCTCGACCTGGAAGAACCCCCACTCGGTCTCGACGGCCGGTCCCGTCACCGTCACCAAAGCTCCGCTTGAAGTCGTCGTTGTCGTCGTCGCAGGTGGGTTTGTACTCGCTATCGGCGGTTCAGTTGTTGTGGTCGTTGCGGGACCGGGGGTTGCGGTTGTCCCCGTTTCGGGTTCTGGCGGGGGTTCACCGGTAGTGACGGCCGGGACACTCGATGTGATCGCCAGCGGTTCAGACTCGGACGTACCAACCACCCCGGTGAGGGGGTTGAACAGCAGTCCGATTCCTATGAAGAACAGGCCCAAGAGACTGAGAGTTCGTTTCATCGTCCGATCATGGTCCCAGCTCCGACTCAACTCTGCGTGAGACGAATCTAGGAGGACCGTGAGAAGATCAACGGCGATCGAGGCATATCTCTCATCAGGTTCTTACCCTGGATCCAGATCGCTTTCACGTATATGTCATTGCATGGTGATCACGCCTATCGGAAGCACGAGAATGCAGACGCTGGTTCGGCCACCTGAGATCGGGACCCCTGCTCCCGCACGGCCGGTGCGGCCGGCTCGGCGGGGATCACACCATGTTCTCCGACTGTTCCTCGTCGACCTCGCCATCTTCGCCATCTTTGTCCTCGTCATGGATGTGCCCCTCACCGGACTTGGCGTGCACGAGTGGCTGGGCATCGCCATCGCCATCGGCCTGGTTGTCCACCTTGTCCAGCACACCAACTGGATCGTGACCACAACTCATCGCATCTTCTCCGCCACCTCGTGGCGCAATCGATTGAACTACCTGATGATGGGCGCGCTGTTCCTGGCGTTCGTGGCCGTTATTGCCTCCGGTCTCATCATCTCCGAAGTGGCGCTGCCCTGGCTCGGGATTACAACCAACCCGGCGAGCTTCTGGGTGTGGCTGCACCTGGCAGCGGTGAGCGCTGTGCTGTGGCTCACCGCACTGCACGTCGCCCTCAACTGGAAGTGGATCACAACGACGGTCCGTCGCTACGTGATGAAGCCTCTGGCGTCGGTGCGATCACACCTGCGAACCGGGGAGGGACGATGAAGCTGCTCAATCGCACGCTCACCGTGCTCATCTTTGCGATCGTGGTCGCCCTCGCCCTCGGTTGGGTGGCGCGCACGGATTGGGCGGCTACCCGCGACGTCCTCGGCGCCGGCGAGGGGTTCAGCACGGCCATCCAGCCGCTCATCAAGATCACCGCAGCTCTGTTGATCACCGTCAGCGGTGTTCAACTCATCCGAGACGGATATCGGCGGATTCGCAACCGTATCTCTCCCCACCAGCCCTCGCGGCCGGCTCGGTGATTGCGGCCCTTTCCAGCGGGCGTAGGCTGGTGCCCTCGGAGGTACTGCCCAATGACCAGCAAAACCGCTGACCAACCGCTCGACCCGCACGACGCCCTGTCTGACGACTGGGCCCCGGGCTATCCGAAGGCGCTCCGCACCCGGTCCGGTCTGAAGATCGAGGTGCGTCCGGTGGAGCCAAGCGACGCCGATGAGCTGCGTGCCGCTTTCGACCACCTCTCTGAAGCAAGCAAGCGAGCCCGATTCCACACGGTGAAGCCCGAACTCACCGAGGCGCAGCTGCACTATCTCACCGACATCGACCACGATCAGCACGAGGCCTTGGCAGCCGGAGTCGATAGCCCAGACGGGCTCCGCGGCATCGCTCTCGCCCGCTACGTGCGACTCGAGGACGAGCCCGAAGTCGCCGAAGTCGCCGTTACCGTGGATGACGACTACCAGAGCCAGGGCGTCGGCTCAGCGGTGTTCGACGAACTCAGCCAGCTCGCCTATCGGAGGGGGGTTCGCTGGTTCCGCGGTTGGATTCTCCCCGACAATGCCCAGGCCATCGAGTTCTTCACCTCACGGGGTGCCGCCAGCCGATTCCGCGACGGCCTCATCGTCATCGAACTGCCCCTGCCCTTCCCGGAGCCGTTCCGTCCCCACCGCTGGCTGCCGCCCCAGACCCGGCTGTATCGGTGGGTGCGCAAGGTTGCCGACCGTCATGACGACGATGAGCCCGCTGCGCCGGCCCCCGAGCCGCCAACCTGGACGACGGTGCGGGTCACCGCCACCGAGGCCGGCGACATCGCCCGCTCCCTCGAATCCCACGGCGACCGCTTCGCCGACCTCGCCGCCCGCTTCCGCCACTACGAGGACACCTAAAGAGGGTTTTGGCGGACCTCAGCGACACATGTGACGCTCATGTCCGCCAGAAGCGTGATGATCTGGTCGGGGTGCTTGGTCACATCTTCCCAGGTGAACCGAACGGTCGTCCATCCCAGGGTTAGCGCCCGATTCTGCTTGGCGCGGTCACGCTGGAACGTGCTGCGATCCATGTGGAAGGCCTCGCTATCCAGTTCGATGAGGAGCCGCAGGGCCGGGTACGCAAAGTCGGCTCGACAGACAAACCGGCCCCTGCTGTCGCGCACCTGAAATTGGGGGATCGGCTGCGGCAACCCAGAGAGCTCGATCAAGCGGCGAAACTTGTCCTCGAGTTCGCTCTCGGTGAGCCCCCTCCATTTCAGACGTTCCTCAACAAGCGGACGAATCGTGCCGACCCCGCGTCGGCCACGTCGGCCCACCCGCGCGATCAGGCGCCTTACGTCCTGGAGATCGAATAGCTCGGCTCGCAGGGCGGCATCGAGGCATGACTCCACCAGCCACGGCCGCGCCTCAGCCCCTAGGTCGACGATCGTCCTGACGGGCGAGGTCAGCGCGATTCCATCGAGCACCGCGCGGTCCTGGGGAAGTAGATCCCGGGATTCATGGACGGCTATCCCCGGACGCCGCACGCGATCCCAGCGCCTCGTCACGACATCGATGCGATCTGGTCGACGGTCCGTCATGCCCCACAACACCGCCGCCGTTTGATGCGACGCCGCCGCGTGATCATTCACCGAGAGAACCGCAGCCGACACTTCCAAGATCCAAGTCCGAGGCGCGCCGCCGATCGCGTACACCGCTGGGATGCAGGCGCACGTAGCTACCCAGCACCGCACGACGCTCGACCATCCGCTCACTGAACCCGCACGCGGCTGCCTGAGCACAGGTGAAGACCCCGTGCTGGCTTTCAGCCAAGGTTGCCAACCGGCGCTCTCGATTGCCCATGGCAGCAGAGTGCCAAGCCGACCGACGCGATGGAACCCCCTTGGGTTTTGGCGGATCTGAGCGACACCTATGTCGCTCAGAGTCCGCCATAACCCTCTCTAGGCCGCGAACCAGGCGGCGAGGCGGGTTAAGCCTTCCTCGAGGGATACGGCCGGGGTCCATTCGAGGGCGCGGCGGGTCTCTCGCTGGTCGAACCAGTGGGCGGTTGCCAACTGCTCGGCGAGGAAACTCGTCATCGGAGGATCGGCTTCGAGACCACGCCGGTCCCAGACTTCCTCGACCACCCGACCCCCGGCTCTGGCCGCCCCGGCGGGCACCCGGAACCGAGGCGAGGGGAGCCCTGCAGCGGTGACGATCCGCGACAACAACTCCCGCACCGGCCGCGGCTGGCCGTTGGAGACCACCAGGGCTCGGCCCGACAGCAGCGGAGCACGATCGACGGCAGCGCCAATGGCGGCAACCGCGTTGTCGATGTAGGTCGTGTCGATCAGGGCCGCCCCTGTGCCGACGATCGCCAACCGTCCCTGTCGTGCCCGATCAACGATTCGCCCCACCAGCTGGGTATCTCCGGGGCCCCAAACCAGGTGCGGTCGGATCGCCGTCACGGCGAACCCATCGGTTGCAGCTCCCAAGGCGATGAGTTCTGCCTCGGCTTTGCTCGTGGCATAGTGGCCGCGGGTTGCCCTCGGATCCGCTCGACCGGCACCGGCGCCGACCAGCGAGGAACCGGCATGCGCCACCGAAGGCGACGAGACAAAGACAAACCGGCCCACCCCCGCCGCGAGCGACTCCTCGATGAGGTTGCGAGTTCCGTCGATGTTGGTGCTCTCGAAAGCAGACCAAGGGCCCGTCACCCCAACCCGGGCGGCGAGGTGCACCACAGCGTCGGATCCGGCGACGGCAGCCGCCACCGCGGTGCGGTCGCCGACGTCACCAAGCCGCTCCGGAAGATCGAGTCCACTCGTATGGCGTTGGAAGACGGTGACCTCGTCGCCACGATCACGCAACCACTCGGCCACGCCGCGGCCGAGGAGACTCGTCCCACCGGTCACGAGCACCTTCACAGCCGGCCGAACCTGCCGCCCGCCAGTACCCGTTCCGCCCAGCGGGCGACCCTGGTCCGGTCGATCTTCGAGTTGTGCCGCTTGTCGACCGGCAATGCTGGCACGAGTAGCACCGCAGCTACGTCGACATCGAGGACCGCCCGGACCTCGTCGGAGAGAGCATCGGGCGCAAGCTGGGGCCGACGCGGCGGATCAACCGGGACCACGACCACCACCACCTGCTGAGTTCCGACCGGGCCGACTCCGACCGCGGCAGCAAGCGCTACCGATTCGAGGGACTCGACCGCGTGCTCGATACCGACGGGAGTGACCGGGCCGGCCGCGGTGACGATGACGTGGAACAGTCGCCCCTCGATCCACAGTCGTCCCTGCGCATCGAGGTGCCCAACGTCACCACTGCGATGCCAACCCGGCGGCTGGGCCGAGGCGTGCTGGGTCACCCAAAGCCGGTCGTAGCGGTCTTTCACGTGGGGACCCCGAATGCAGACTTCCCCGGACACATCTGGCGTCACGATCGGCGCGTGCTGTGGCCGACCGAGTTCGTCCAGCGGATCGATGGCCACCTCGACCCCGGAGACGGGAACGCCGACGCAGACGCCGTCGCCTGCCGCGGCGGCTTCGATCCCAGCGAGAGTGATGTCGGCGACCGGTAACACCTCCGTCATCCCATAGGGGGTGTGAGCCTCGGCGTTCGGCATCACCTCGCAGGCTCGACGCAGCACGGCGGGCGACACCGGGGCACCGGCCGACATCAGTAGACGAACACCGGCCAGGGCATCACGATGGGCGGGCGTCAGACCGAACGCGGTCGCGCTCACTTTGGTGAGGGCGGCCGGCGATGCAAACACCAGCGTTGCGTCAATTGCGTCGATGGCGTCGCCGAGCGCCGCGGCGGTGAGGGTTCCCGGCGAGGTGACCTCCATGTCGGGCACCGCCGATGGAATCCCCATCGCCGGCCCATAGAGTGCAAATGGGCCGAACGCAGCTACCAGCCGATCATCCGGCGCGATGTCATAGATGTCCATCAGGGCGTCACGTTGCGCCTGCGCTTGGTGGTGGCGATACACCACACCCTTGGCGGCGCCGGTCGCCCCCGAAGTGAAGACCACCGCAGCCACATCGTCGTTGGCAGGCGCCACTGGAAGAGCCCCAACCGAGCCGAGTCTGCGGATCTCGTCGAGCGTCGCCCACGCTCCCAGCGAGCGGCGGGCGGTATCAGACAGCGGGGCGGCGGCGATCCTCACGCCCGGCCAGCGGAACGCCCGCGCCGCCGCCAGCGCTCGCGGGATCCCAATGAGATAGGCCGGATCGGCGCTCGACAGGGCCCGGCCCATGCCGCGTACCCCGAGGCCGGCATCGGCGATCACGACAACGGCTCCCATCCGCCAGCAGGCATACAGACACGCCGTCAGTTCGATCCCGGGCGGGATCAGTAGGGCAACCCGGTCGCCCCGCCGGACCCCGGCCTCGCTGAGGCCCGTCGCCACCATCCCAACGTCGGCGGCCAACTCGGCGAACGTGACCGCCCGGCCAACGTCCGATCCGTCCATCTCCAAGACGGCAACCTCGATGTCGTTGCGCCGCCGCTCCAGCGCGGCCCACAGCGGCTCACGCCACTCTGTCGGGGCCGGCTCAGGCTCTGCGGCACCGAGTTCACCAACCCAGGTGTGAACGGCGCCGGCGACGTCGGCGTCCTCCGGTGTGTAGTGGCGGGCACCGATGAACCGATGCACGTCGGCGTGGGGAAGCCGGGCCTCGAAGTCGTGCAGGTAGATGTCGGAGAAGACCGGGTCGGATGGGCCCCACAGCAGCAGAACCGGCACATCTTCGAGATCGTCGAGTCCGGCGGCCACCCGCTCCAACGCCTCATAGCTGGGGTGATCGGGATCGAGCGGAATGTCCGCGACGAACGTTCCGATCGCCACCCGCCGCTCGGCGGTTCGGTAGGGAGCGTGGTAGGCGGCACGGACCTCAGCACTCGGGCGCGGGTTCGACATCTCGAGCGCACCCCGGATGAACGCAGAAGTCTTGACCGTCACCTGTTCGAGCACCCCGGGCAACCGGGCGGTGCGGATCAGTCGGGGCGCCGGCGACCCTGCGGGCTGGTGGACTGCCGTGTTGGCGAGCACGATGCCGGCCAATTGATCGAGATGCCGCTCAGCCCATCCGAGCGAGATCGGCCCACCCCAATCGTGTGCGACGGTGACCACCGGCCCCCGCACATCGAGTTCATCGGTCAGCGCGCAGAGATCATCGATCCGGTCCTGGAGTCGCCGCGTTGTTCCGGTGCGCTCCGAGAACCCCATGTCGAGGTGGTCGATGGCAATGACCCGCACCCCGGGCGGAGCGGTGGCAAGCACATCGCGCCACAGGTACGACCACGAAGGGTTCCCGTGAACACACAGCAAGGTGATCTCGGGATCGGCGACACCGTTGTCGAGCAGGTGAAACGTCCGGCCGCTGCCGTCGAGACCGGGAACCGTGACGAGGCGCGACCAAGCAGGATCGAGACCGGCCAGGCCGGGCGGAGGCAGAGTGGCCGGCGCGGTGTCGGTGGTCACCAGATGACTTCGGTCGCCATCGCGTTGATCCCGGACCCAATACCCAGCATCAACACTCGGTCGCCCGGTTGCAGCGAGTCGGCCTCCTCAGCGAGGGTGATCGCGACCGAGGCGGGACCGACGTTGCCCAACGTTGGGAATGTCAGCGGCGCCTTGGTCGGGTCGATGCCGAGTACGTCGCACATCATCGAGGTGTGCACCTGTGAGACCTGGTGGATGATGTAGCAGTCCGCTTCCCGCCAACCGCGGTCCTCGTCGACGTCGGCCCATGCCTGTTTGGCGAGGTGCAGACCGGCGTCGAGCAGCGCCTTGGTGTCGGTGCGCATCTGGTCGAGCGTCCCGATACAGATCTTGTGGTGGCTCGTATCGGCCTGGCTGATGCCGCCGATGATTCGGTGGCTCCCCGGGTTCTCAGAGTGGCGACCGATCACCATGGCGGCGGCACCTGAGCCAAGCGTCAGCGTGGCGAACTCGGCGAACAGGTCACCGATGGTCGAATCGGGCTCTGCCAGACGGTCGAGCGTGGCCTCCTGGGGGCGCCTACTGCCCTCGCCATCGACGATCAGGGCGTAGTCGATCTGGCCACTGTCGATCATCATCCCCGCCAGTTGCATGGCATTCATGAATCCGAGACAGGCGTTGGCAAGGTCGAAGTTGAGGCATGAGCTGGGCAGATCCAGCAGGTGATGCACGGTCACGGCGGCTGAGGGCTCGAGTTGGTCACGACAGACCGAGCTGTCGATCAGAAGCCCGACCCGACTCCGGTCGATGCCGGACGCTACGAGCGCCTTCTCGCCTGCCGAAGCGGCTGCTTCAGCGAAGGTGAACCCCTCGGGCCACCAGCGGCGTTCCTTGATCCCGGCCAGGCTCTCGAGTAGGCCGGACTGGGTGCCGAGTCGCTCGTAGGTTCCGGCGAGTCGCGCGTCGAACTCCGCGGACGTGATCACGTCGGGGGCTTCGGTGGCGGCCACGGACACAATGGCGGCGTCGGTGTGACTGAATGTTGCATTGCCGTGCATGCGGCCTCTTCCTCGGGCGGTGATTGATTCTCCCACCAATGGGACCCAATCACGAACACCGGCGTTACCTAGGGGCCTCCAGGGCCGCTGCCACCATCGAAACCACCCGGCGGGCATCCTTCTCGGTGAACACAAGGGGCGGCTTGATCTTGATCACGTTGTGGTGCGGCCCGTCGATACTGAGTAGAACCCCCGCATCCTTTGCCCCCTCAACGATTTGGGTCGCCAGGATGGGGTCGGGCTGTTGCGTGGTCCGGTCGGTCACAAGTTCGACCCCGATGAACAGGCCGGCGCCGCGCACGTCACCGATGGCGCCGTCCTCGACGGCGAGCGCCCGCAGCCCGTCCATAAGGACTTCGCCGACCCGGGAGGCATTGGCTTGGAGATCGTCACCCTCGATGACATCGAGCACTGCGTTCCCAACCGCAGCCGACACCGGGTTGCCGCCGAAGGTGTTGAAGTACTCCATGCCGTTGTCGAATGCAGCTGCGATGGCCCGTGTGGTGACCACTGCTCCCATGGGGTGGCCGTTGCCGATGGGCTTGCCCATCGTCACCACATCGGGCACGACGTCGTGGAGCTCGAACGCCCAGAACGCTTCGCCGACACGACCAAATCCGGTCTGGACCTCATCGGCGATCACCAATCCGCCGGCGTCGCGGACCGCTCGGTAGGCGGCGGCCATGACCCCCGGGGCGGGCACGACCTGACCTGCGCAGCCGGGGAGCGCCTCAGCAATGAGCCCGGCGGGCGAACGGTCTCGCCCAGCCAGGACGGCTCCGGCCACCTCCCCATAGCGCTCGCCGGCGCCAGCCCCGCGAAAGTCCGCCGCCCGATAGGGGTCCGGTGACGGCAGCACCCCAACCCACCTGCGTTGCCCCGACCCACCCGGCCCTTTGAACTTGTAGGGGCTGACGTCGACCAGTGTCGAAGTGTTGCCGTGATAGCCGTGCTCGAGGCAGACGAGATCGAAGGCACCAGTCGCAGCCCGGACCAGACGAATCGCCAGTTCGTTGGCCTCACTGCCGGAGTTGACGAGAAACACCACTTCAAGCGGTGCAGGCAAGGTCGCCGACAGCCGGTCGGCGTAGCGAACCACCTCTTCATGGAGGTACCGAGTGTTGGTGTTGAGCAGGGCCATTTGGCGGGTCGCGGCAGCGACAACCGTGGGATGGCCGTGACCAACGTGGGAAACGTTGTTGACGGCGTCGAGGTAGCGACGCCCCCGCTCGTCGAACAAGTAGGCGCCGGCACCGCGCACGATGTGGAGCGGGCGTGTGTAGCTCAGCGACAGCGATGGGCCCAGCCTGGTGGTCCGCCTCGCCTCGAGCGGCAACGCCTCGTCGTCCCTGCGGCGGCTGTGTCCCGCAGCGGTGGCGAGTTCGTCGGCCATCAGGTCGTGGTCGGCGGCCGTGAGGCGCTCGAGCAGATCCCACGCCAGCGGCTCGGAGGCGGTGTGGTGGGGGTTGGTGCTCCCCCGCTGGGCCGACATCACCAGTGAGGTTGCCAGTCGAGCCAGGATCAGATCGAGTAACGCTTCGGCCTCGGCTTCATTCAGCGTTGCCTCCGCAACAAAGCCGCGGATGACATCGCCCCCGACCATGACCGGATCGTCCTGATCGAGCATCACGTAGGTGGCCGCGATGGCGGCCTCGCCGGCTCGTATCGACCACATGGCGTCGCCGACATCGATGACCCCAACCACCTGCTCGCCCTCGAGGAGGACGTTGTCGTCATTCAGATCGTTGTGAACGAGCTGCAAAGGGAGGTCGCCGAATCCAATCGAGTCGACACGGTCGGCGACGGCGAGCACCATCCGGCGGCGGCCCACATCCTCGATCGCCGCTTCGTGACGTCTGATGGTCTGGGAGGCGAAACGCAGATCCCACTCGATCGCCCGTTCGGGGGCGGGGTGTTCGCTGGTTGCGAGGAGAGCCGCGATCCGGCCCGCGGTGCGCCCCACGGACTCTGCGGCGCTCGCCGGCCGCCCAATCATGCCGAACGACATACCTTCGACCCAGGTGAACACACGGGCGATTCGGCCGTCGGGCAGAACAACGGCTTCGGCGCCATCCAGGCTCAGGACCGGACGGGGTGTTGCCACTGTGTCGAGCCGACCCAAGACGCTCAGAATCTCGGACTGGAGTTCGAGAACATCCCGGTCGGTCCGCGGCGGACTGAGCCGCAGCACGTAGGTCGAGCCATCGGGGGCATCCAACCGTACGTTCTCGTCAATCTCTCCCGGCAAGGCATGAGTCGAGGCCGCGATGCCAAAGTACTCGGCGGCAACGGCAGCGGGGTCCGACTTCATGTCATCCCCACGGTAACCCGAGGCTGAGAGGGTTTTGGCGGACATCTCCATCATGCTGCGTGAATATCCGCCAGAACCCTCTGGGTCCGGCGTTGACATCGGGCGATGTGGGCTGCAGACTCTGTTGATACAACGCGTTCATCAAGAGCGGTGGAGGGACAGGCCCTACGAAGCCGCGGCAACCGGTCAGCCCGGTGCCAATGCCTGATCGATGAGCTGCCCGCAGCGGACCTCCGCCCGCGGCGCTCTGCGAGCGCGTGGCTGTGACAGACGAAGAGGTCAATGCGATGAAGATCGACCCCGGCGGCAGGGAAATCTGATGGAGTTCCTCGAAGCCATCAGCGAACGCGTCATCGTGTACGACGGTGCAACCGGCACCGCGCTGCAACGGGCCAATCTCAGCGAGGACGACTTCGGAGGACCCGACCTCGCAGGCTGCAACGAGATCCTCAACGTCACCCGCCCCGACGTGATCGCCCAACTCCATGCCGGCTACTTCGAGGTTGGCGCCGACGTCGCCGAAACGAACACCTTCGGGGCGTTCGCCGTTCCGCTCGCCGAGTACGGCATTGCCGACCGCGCCTACGAGCTGGCTCACGCCGCCGGATCGATCGCAGCCGGCGTCGCCGCCGACTACTCGACGCCGACCGGCGCCGCTACGTGGCAGGGTCGATCGGCCCGGGAACCAAGCTCGCCTCACTCGGGCAGATCCGATACGCCGAGCTGAGAGAGGCGTACGAGCCACTCGCCCGTGGTTTGCTCGACGGCGGCGTCGACCTCTTCGTCATCGAAACCATGTACGACCTGCTGACGCTGAAGGCTGCGGTGGCGGCCTGCCGGCGGGCGATGCAAGCCGGCGGAAGGCGGGTGCCGCTCCAGGTCCAGATCACGATCGAGACCACCGGCCGCATGCTGCCGGGAACCGAAATCGGGGCGGCCCTCGCTGCGATCGAACCGCTCGGCCCGGACGTCATCGGACTCAACTGCGCCACCGGCCCGCAGGAGATGGACGAGAGCATCCGCTACCTCGCCAGGCACGCCAGCACCCCCATCTCGGTCATCCCCAACGCCGGGCTGCCCGAACTGCGCGATGGCGAGATGTACTACGACCTCACCCCCGACGAACTGGCCGACCATCACGCCCGCTTCATCACCGAGTACGGAGTTCGGGTCGTCGGCGGCTGTTGCGGCACGACCGAAGAGCACATCGCAGCCATTGTCGACCGCTGCGCCGGTCTCACTCCTGCGACGGTACGGCCTGAGCCGGAGCCCGGGGCGGCATCGCTCTACAGCTTCACGCCATTCCGCCAGGACACGTCGTTCCTCATCATCGGAGAGCGCACCAACGCCAACGGCTCAAAGCGATTCCGCGAGGCGATGCTCGCCGAGGACTGGGAGGCCTGCCTGTCGGTCGCCCGTGACCAGGTCGCCGAGTCCGCCCACCTCCTCGACCTGTGCGTCGACTACGTGGGCCGCGACGGCACCGCCGACATCGACGAACTCGCTCTCCGCTTCGCCACCCAGGTGCCGATCCCGTTGGTGATCGACTCAACCGAGCCCGAGGTGATGGAAGCCGCGCTGCAACGCATCGGGGGCCGGGCCGTGCTCAACTCGGCGAACCTCGAGGACGGCGACGGCCCAGATTCCCGGGTGGATCGGGTGTTCCGGCTCGCCAAGGAGTACGGGGCTGCGGTGATCTGCCTCCTCATCGATGAAGATGGCCAGGCGCGCGACGTCGAGTGGAAGCTGCGGGTGGCTCGCCGCCTCTACGACCTGGCGACCGAGCGGTACGGGCTCGAGCCGGGTGACCTGCTCTTCGATCCGCTCACCTTCCCGCTGTCGACCGGCGATGACGCCTTGCGGGGCGACGCCATCGAGACGATCGAGGCGATCAGGCGGATCAAGCAAGATCTCCCCGGGGTGTTCACCGTGCTGGGCGTTTCCAACGTTTCGTTTGGCCTCAAGCCGGCCGCCCGTCACGTGCTCAACTCCGTGTTCCTCCACGAGTGCGTCAACGCCGGGCTCGACGCCGCCATCGTTCACGCCGGGCGCATCATCCCGCTCAGCCGGGTCGACGCCGCCCATCAGGAGATCTGCCTCGATCTCATCTACGACCGGCGCCGCGACGGGTACGACCCACTCGAGGCACTCATCACGGCGTTCGAGGACGCCTCGGTCAACGAGCCGTGTGGTGGAGGACCGCTCCGACTGGCCGATCGAGCAGCGCCTGAGTCAGAGGATCATCGACGGTGATGGAGCCGGGCTCGAAGCCGACCTCGATACGGCGCTCGGCGCCCACCAGCCGCTCGACATCATCAACGACATCCTGCTCGACGGGATGAAGGTGGTCGGCGACTTGTTCGCCTCCGGCGACATGCAGCTGCCATTTGTGCTGCGTTCGGCGGAGACGATGAAGGCCGCGGTGCGCTACCTCGAACCCCTGATGGACAAGGTGGACCGCGCCGAGCGGGGCTCGATCGTGCTGGCGACCGTAAAGGGCGACGTTCACGACATCGGCAAGAACCTGGTCGACATCATCCTCACCAACAACGGCTTCCAGGTGCACAATCTCGGCATCAAGGTCGGTATCGCCGAGATGATCGACAAGGCCACCGAGGTCGATGCCGACGCCATCGGGATGAGCGGACTCCTGGTGAAATCCACCCTCGTGATGCGGGACAACCTCGACGAGTTGGCCCGCCGCGGTCTGGCCGAGACGCCGGTCCTCCTCGGTGGAGCCGCTCTCACCAGGAGCTACGTCGAGCGCGATCTACGCGACCGTTACCCGGGCCCATTGTTCTATGGCAAGGATGCCTTCGCCGGCCTCGACATCATGCAGCAGATCGCGACGCGCCCCCCGGGTACGGCACCGGATCCCGACTTCGGCCGAATCGCTACCGGCAGGCAGTTGCCTACCCGCGAACCCAAGCCCGTGCCCGCCGGGACCACACCGACTCGCTCACCCGAGGTTGCTTCCGACAACCCGGTGTTCGCCCCGCCGTTCCTCGGCAGCCGGATCGTCAAGGGCCTGCCGCTCGACGACATCGCCGCCTACCTCAACCTCACCGCGCTGTTCCGCAACCAATGGCAGTACCGGCCGACCGCGGATCAAGATGACGCCACCTTCAAGTCCGAACTCGCAGCCGATTCTGAAGCGGGAGCTCCTGACGGCACGGGAAGAAGATCTCCTCACTCCCCAAGTCGTCTACGGCTACTTCCCCGCCAACGGTGAGGGCGACGACCTCGTTGTCTGGAAGGACGACCGGCGCGACGCCGAACTCATGCGCTTCTCGTTCCCCCGCCAACTCGAGGATCCCTGGCTGTGCATCGCCGACTTCTTCCGACCCATCGACTCGGGAGAGGCCGACTACGCCGCGTTCCACATCGTCACGATGGGGGAGAGGGTGTCGGAGCGCACCGCCGAACTGTTCGCCGCCGACGCCTACCAGGACTACCTCCACCTCCACGGCCTCGGTGTCGAGATGGCGGAGGCTCTCGCCGAGTATTGGCACCGCCGGATACGGATCGAATGGGGGTTCGGCGATCAGGACGGACCGAGCCTGCACGGGCTTTTCCGCCAGCAGTACCGCGGCGGGCGCTACTCGTGGGGCTATCCCGCTTGCCCCGACCTCGAGGACAACGCCAAGGTTGCCGAACTGCTCGGTGCCGACCGGCTCGGCCTCGTCGTCGGCAAGGAAACCGGGTTCCAATTCCAGCCCGAGCAAACGACTTCGGCGCTGATCGCCCACCACCCCAGGGCCAAGTACTTCATCGCCCGACAAAGGGAGCGTGCCTGATGCTGAAGTCCAAAGCCGACTGGCAACTCATCGCTGAGGTGAACCCGCCTGATTTGCCCGACAGCAGCCATCTGCTCCTCGACCGCGCCTGGGCCAACGTCCTGATCACCGACAACGTCTTCGGCAAGATCCGGGTGTCGCCCTACGCCTACGCCGCCCGGATCACGCACGACGTCCCCTCGGTGCACCCCACCGTGGTGGTGTCGACCCGAGACCGTAATATCCTCGCCATCGAGAGCGAGGTGCGCGGCGCGTTGGGCAACGGGGTCGACTCCTTCCTCGTCGTCGTCGGCGACACGATGCCCGCCGTCGAGCACATGGCCCATCACTACGAAATCGTCGAGCACCTCCGCTACCTCCAGGACCGCATGCCCGAGTTCGAGGTCGGGATGCCGACACGGTTCCGTCGCTGGCAGTACGAACGCAGGGTCGAACTCGGTGCCCAGTTCTTCGTGGCCGGCCCCGTGCTGGATCCCGCCCAGTGGCCCCCAACGTCGCTCGGCTCGAGCGGGATCCGTCCGATCCACCGCTCTACCTCATGCTGATCCCGCCGTTCAGCCTCGACTGGATCGGTCGGATGGAAGACATCGGCGCCGTGGCAACCACCCGGCCTCAAACAGCGTTTCGCCGAAACCCCGGCGGAGGCGCAGCGCCATCTGGCTTGGGATCTTGCTCTCGAAACTGCCAACGCAGCTCGCGACGCCGGTTGCGCCGGCGTGATCCTGATGGGTCTCAGCTTTCCCACCGTGGTCGACGAGGCGGCAGGCGTATGGCGCGGTCTCACGCCATAGCGTCTTTACGGCCCGGAGCGACACATGTGGCGCGCGCGAGCGACAGTCGCCGGCCCCTCCAATCATCAGGACACCTATCGCGCCGGAGTGATGCTCGGTCCAGAGTCAAGTCGCGGCTACGGTCTCCCCCGGTATTCGTCGCGTTGCTGATGGAGGCGGTGTGCTCACCTGGTCACAACGGTTTCGGTTCTCCGAGTGGGCCCGCGCCATCACGTGATTGATCCCGGCGGGCGTGCGTTGCCGCTGCCATCGTGGCTGCCCAGCTCCTCCCTGAGTTCGACAAGCGGATCGAGGCCGACCCACCATTTGTCTACGGAGTCGACTCCGCCCAGGAGCTCCTCTCTGCGATCGCCGCCGGGATGATCGCCTTCACCGGGTTCGTCTTCTCGATGCTGATCCTCATGGTGCGCATATGTCCGCCAAAACCCAATCGACTAGGTTGTCTATACAAATCTCACGAGGAGGATGGCAATGGAAGGCCGCTCGATTTCCATGCTCGGCACGGGGCTGATCGGGGACTTCTACACCATGACGCTGCACGGCCAGCGGGGCCGGGACCGGGTCGGCGTCGTCTACTCCCGATGCAGCGAACGCGGCGGGGCGTTCGCCGAACGCTGGGGCATCCCCCGCAGCACCACCAGCATGGAGGAGGCCATCAACGACCCGAGCACCGACGTGGTGGTGGTCGCCCTCCCCAACTTCCTGCACGAAGGAGTCGATCGCAATGGTCGCCGACGCCGGCAAGGCGGTCCTCTGCACCAAGCCGCTGGCCCGCTCCGGCGAGGAGGCCAAGCGGATCCTCGACAGGGTGGAGGCGGCGGGGATCTTCGCCGGCTACCTCGAGGACCTCTGCTACACCCCCAAGACCCTGAAGGCGATCGAGGCGGTGCAAGGGCGGCGCCATCGGCGACGTCACCTGGGTACGGTCGCGCGAGACCCACCCCGGGCCGCACAGCGCCTGGTTCTGGGACAAGGACAAGGCGGGCGGCGGCGCCATCGTCGACCTGGGCTGCCACTGCATCGAGATCATCCGCAACTTCGTCGGCAAGGGCAACCGGCCGCTCGAGGTGATGGCGTGGGCCGACACGCTGGTTCACCCGATCAAGGCCGAGGACAACGCCGTCGGCGCTGATCCGCTTCGAGTCGGGCGCCATCGGCCAGTTCGAGGTCAGCTGGACCTTCCGCGGCGGCATGGACCTGCGCGACGAGGTGGCCGGCACCGAGGGCACCATCTGGCTGAACCACTTCCTGCGCACCGGCTACGAGATGTACTCCACCGGCGGGGGCGACGGTTACGTGGCCGAGAAGCTCGAGTCCACCGAGGGCTGGCTGTTCCCGGTCGGCGACGAGGTCAGCGAGCTGGGCTACGTGGACATGTTCACCGACATGTTCAACGCGATCGAGAGGGCACCGACCCATGGAGACCTTCTACGACGGCTACGTCGTCAACGCCATCATGGATGCCGCCTACCGCTCGGCCGAGACCCGCCAGTGGGAGCCGGTCGACGTCGAGTGGCGGGGCGGGAGACCGAGCGGATCGCCAAGGACATCTCCCACCACGACGGCCACGCCATCGTCAAGGAAGAGGTGCTCCCCGACGGCCGCCGCAAGCTCATGCTGAGCGACAAGGACACCGGAGCGGTGTTCGACATCGTCACCGACGGTTGAGGCCCGACCACGAAGCCCACCATCGAGTCCTGCCCGAGACGAGTGGGCGCCGCGTCGGTGCCCTGCTCGCCGGCGGGTCGCAGCTCAGCCGGACTCCGGCTCTGTCTCCCCACGGGGAGCACCCCCGTCCCCGCCTACCGGCGTTCGCCGAATGGGCGGACGCCTCGACCAGACCGAGGTGTTCCTGCTCGACGAGTTCGGGTTGCCGGCCGGCCATCCGGCCCGCTGCGACCAGATGCTGCAGCGATCACTACTCGATCGGCTACCACGGCACCGGCGGTCCTGCACTCCATCGATGTGGCCGCAGATGACGTATCCGTGGCATGTGCGCGATACGACGACGTGGTTGCCAACGGCGGTCTCGACCTCACCCTGCTCGGGCTCGGCGCCAACGGGCACCTCGGTCTCAACGAGCCGGGCTCTACCCCCGACAGTCCGACCCGGATTGTCGACCTGCACACCACCACGTTCGCAACGCCGCCGTCTACGGCGAGGGGCAGCACCACTGTGGGGGGTGACCCTCGGTATGGAGCCGCTGCTGGCGTCCCGAGAGATCTGGCTGCTGGTCACCGGGGCGCAAAGGCCGAGATCCTCCACCGGGCACTGACCGGCCCGGTTGGCCCCGACGTGCCGGCTTCCTACCTGCAGAATCACCCCGACACCACAGTGCTGGCGGATCAAGCCGCCGCGGCGGCCTTCGGATAGGAGGAGCGATGGCTTAATGGCGCGGGGATGCCATCATCTTAGATCTCACGGCGTGCTGATCGACGCCAACTCGGTCTATGAACGCCACTGGCAGACGTGGGCCGCGCGCACGGGTCCCATCGAGGATATCCTTGCCGTGCACCATGGACGTCCGGCGGCCCAGACCGTCGAGATCGTCGCTCCTCACCTCGATCCGCCGCGGGAGGCGGCCGCGTACAACCAAAGCCTGCTGCGGACACCGACCTCAGCGGCGTCGTTGCTTTCCCCGGCGTTGCCAAACTTCTCGGCTCGCTGTCCCTGAACGCTGGGCAATAGCGACCAGCGCGCCGCAGCCGGTTGCACTGGCGCGACTCGGGCACCTCGCCCTCCCCCACCCGGGCGTCCTGGTGACCGCGGATGACGTAGCCCGGGGCAAGCCGGAACCCGACCCGTATCTCTTGGCGGCCCGCGGCTTGGGTGTCCCCCGCAACAGTGCCTCGTCGTCGAGGACGCTCCCGCCGGGATCAAAGCCGCGGCAGCAGCCGGAGCCTTCGTCCTCGCAGTGACCACCACGCATCCTCCCGAGCAGCTCGACGGAGCCAACGGTCTGGCTGGCCGTTTGGCTGATATCGCCGTGGTGGCCGACGGCGGCGGCCTGCGGGTCGCTTGGCCGGACCTCGGTGGCCAAACCCAACGCCCCTGAACCGCAACCCGGTCCTGACCGTCCCATCCACCGCACGGCTCGAGCCGGCCCGTGTCACCGGCCGGGCAACCCCGCCCGGACCCTTCCGACCCGTCGACCTCACGGTTACGCTGACGGCGACAGAATGTGGTGGACGTCAGTGTCCGTCGCCATCAGAAGGGAGACCGCCGTGCTGGTTGACGTTGGAGAGATGGTCCATGTCGTCGAACGACGGAGATTCGACACGGACCTCCGGCGCCACTTCTTCGGGGTCGCCGAACGAGTCGAACTGGAACGTGATGCGAGTGCGAGGCTACGCCTTCTTGTACGACTCGGGCACGACCGGATACATCCGGAGCGCCGAGCAGCGCACCAGGGTGATTTCGCTGATCGGCAACGGTCTCATCATCAACCTCGCTCCCCCCGAAACCAGCATCGAGGAAGTGCGCTACGAGGACCAGGAAGGGCGGCTTGTCGTCACCGACGGCGGAGCTTTCCATCTGGACATCAACGAATTTGGCCGCAACCGCTGACCGCCACACCGCGGGGATCCTACGTACCGGCTGCGAGCATCAGTCATCGTCGGGTGGCTGTCGGGGGGTGGGCTCGTCCTGCGGTTGGTGGTGCCCCGAAGCGGCATCGCCGTCAATTCAAAGACGGCGCCGACAACTTGCGCAGGGGCTCGCGTTGCCTGGATGAGGCCGCGACCGATGGTCTTGGCCGCTCGGCGACCAGACTGAGGCCCAATCCAGCCCACCGCAACAAACAGCCCCAGCGAAAACGTCATCGCGACCATCACAAGGGCGACGACCACCCATCCCCAGTCGCTACCGATGCCGGGGAGGTTCTGAAAGTTCATTCCGTAGAACCCGGCAACGAGAGAGAGCGGCAGCATGATCGTGGCGTAGACGGTGAGTACCTTGGTGACGTCGGTTGCCATCCGAGCCTCGGCACCCCGATAGGCATCGAGGATCTCGGCAAGCGAAGCCCGGGCGGCGTCAAGGCCCTGCGCGGTGCGAGCGGCAACGTCGAACACGTCGGAGAACCGGCGGCGCCCGGCGGCACTGATCAACGGCGAGGTGCTGTGCCGAAGGAGATCCAAGGCCTCGCGTTGCGGGTGCACCACTCGGCGAACTGCCGCCAGATCGGTGCGTACCGCAGTCAACTCCGAAAGGAGTCGCGGATCCGCAGCGAGGGCTTGGCCGATGAGGTCATCGACCCGAGCGTCAAACTCATTGAGCACCGACAGGAGGCGGCGGGTGAGGACGTCGGCCAGTCGGGCAACCAGGGTGTCGACGCCGCCGGTGGCTAACTGGGGGCTCTCCTGCATCCTATCCCATAGGGCATCAAGCGCCGGTGATGGGAAACGTCGCACCGTCACGACGTGGCGGGCGGTCACGAAGCAGTCGACTTCATACGTCTCAACCAGATCGTCCCGCAGCCCGTGAAGGACGACAAGGAGGTGATGGCCGAAGTCGTCGACTTTGGGGAGGTCACGGTCCGCCACCGCGTCGCGGACGGAGAGAGCATCAAAGCGAAGAGCGCCAATGAGGTCCGTCAACTCCTCGACGTCGCCGCCACGCACGATCACATCCGCCCACTCCCATCCATCATCAGGATCACCGGTGCGCCATTCAGACTCGACGGTGGTGGTGCCGTCTTCGGCAACGCGGATGATCCTCGTTTCCATCTGATCATCATTGCCGTCCAATGGCTTCCGACCAATGACCGTCGGATGTCGTCCCCCCATTGCCGCCACCATCTCGGCCGTGGACCGCTGATTGATCTCCGTGATCGACGTCGGCATCGGCCAACCTCGGATCGGGCCCGTTGCATTTCCCTGGGCAACGATGTGCTCCCAAGGTCGACCAGCCAACCTTTCTACCTTGCCCCCTAACTACTTGACACCTTCCTTTCTATTAAGTATCCTTATAACAAGCAGTTGCCCTATTGGAAGGAAACCTCTTGGCCATCAAGAAGTGGTTTGGAGTTGCCGCCCTCATGGCGGCCGTCGGGGGCGCAGGCGCCGCCGTTCTGGCCAAGTCGAAGGAAGCCCGTGTGAAGGCCGGCACCACCTATACATCCGCAAAGGACTCAACCGCTAACGCCGTGACACGGGTGACCGGGGCGCACGCCCGCCCAAACTGGCCGACAACGGACCGGAGGAAGAGTCCCCACCTGCGTCGGCCGAACCTGTCCAGGAGAGGTAGTCATCGGGGCCGCTCGCCAAACCACTACGGTGACCCTGGGAGGTTCGAATTGAGAATCGCATTTGTCGTCAACGACATCGAGACCGAAGAGGCCGGCTACACCACGACCCGGCTCGGCGTCGCCGCCATCAACCGCGGACACGAGGCGTGGACCATCAGCGTCGGCGACCTCGCCTACGACCCCGACGAACTCGTCCGGGCCAGGGCCACGCGCGTCCGAAGACCCGCTACAAGGACGGCGTCGCCTACCTGCGGGACCTGCAGGGAAAGAGGCGATCGCGGAGCGGATCACCGTCGACGACCTGGACGTGCTCGTTTCTCCGCAACGTGCCCTCCGACGAAAAGGGCGGACGCGAGTGGGCCAAGACCGCGGCCATCGACTTCGGTCGAGTGGCGATGCGCCATGGCGTGATCGTCCTCAACGACCCGAATGGTTTGGCCAAGGCCGCAGAACAAGATGTACTTCCAGCTGTTTCCTGAAGAGGTCCGACCAGGGACCCTCATCACTCGAGATCGCAACGAATCAGTGACTTCGTCAACGACGAAGGGCGGGCAGTCATCAAGCCGCTCAGCGGATCCGGCGGCGAGAGCGTTTTCCTCGTCCGCGCCGACGACGCCGCCAACCTGAATCAGATGATCGACGCGGTCAGCCGCGACGGCTACATCATCGCCCAGGAGTACCTGGAAAAGGCCGAGGACGGCGACACCCGGCTGTTCCTCATGAACGGGCAACCTCTCCGCCACAAGGGCCGCTACGCCGCGTTCCGGCGGGTGCGACCGGCGGCGACATGCGCTCGAACCTGCACGCCGGCGGCACGCTGGCCAAGGCGACGCTCGACCGAGGAGGCCCTGCGCTGGCCGAAATCGTTCGGCCCAAGCTGGTCCAGGACGGCATGTTCCTCGTCGGGATCGACATCGTCGGCGACAAGCTGATGGAGATCAACGTGTTCAGCCCCGGCGGGCTCGGTTCGGCCCAGAAGCTCGAAGGTGTGAACTTCACGAGGCCGTCATCGACAGCTCTCGAGCGCAAGGTCGACTACATGGCGTACTACCGACGCAACTTCGGCAACGACGAAATGGCAACCCTGTGAGCACCACGACGCTGGGTGATCGCAGGCGGGCGATGACCCGATCATTGCAACTGCAATCCATGCCGGCCACGAGCTGCGGCCCGAGGTCGCGGAACTGATGGCGCTCTCCGAGGAAGATCGGCTGCGAGAGGAAGACCCCTTCACCGACAGTGGTGGTGTGGCGACACGAACTCATCGTCGTCGACGATCTCGGTTCGAGGTCGATCTGAACCGCCCCGTGATCGGGCGGTCTATCGTGGCACCGAGCGACGCCTGGGGACTCGAGTTGTGGACATCAGCCGCTACCTCCAGACGTCGATCCAAGGATCGCTCGAGATCTACGACCACTTCTACGCGGAGCTGGCGCGATCGTGTGACGAGTTGCGGCAGTTCATGGCCGCGTTCGTGGTCCTCGATATCCACTCCTACAACCATCGGCGGCAGCGGACCAGACGCCCCCGTCGACACCCCGAGCTGCAATCCGGAGATCAACCTGGGCACCGGCAGCGTCGATCCGAGCCTGGGGCGACGTTGTGCGAGCCTTCCTGAGACCCTCGCTGAGCTACCCCTTCGATGGGGGCACCTCGACGTGCGGGAGAACGTGAAGTTCAGAGGGGGCCACATGAGCCGCTGGATCAACGAGCGCTATGCGGGCCGGGGCTGCTCGATCGCCATCGAGATGAAGAAGATCTACATGGACGAGTGGACCGGCCAGGGTGACGAGGCCGTCATCGTCAGCGTGGGCGAAGCACTCGCCGCCGCTGCTGCCGCCGTCCGCGAGCATCTCTCGGCCTGACTCGTCCTCGCCGCTAGTTGGCGAGTTCTGCGAGGGCGAGACCCTCGCGGAGCCGCTCGAGCCGGTAGTAGGTATCGGGGTCATCGAGGTACGCCGGCCGCAACGGCGGGTTACGAGGACACCACGCCGCTGGAGTTCCTCGATGACGGCCACGTGATTGAGTGCAATCTTGCCCACCAGCAGCGTATCGAGTCTCCCACCGTCGGCCAGGTATTCGACAACACGCTGCAGCCCGCGGAAATAGACCGCATCCTTGACGAACCCGCCACCGCGATGGACCCGCATCGCCATTTGAAAGGCAGCCCGGGGGCCAAAGCCGTGTTGGTCGACCATCAGGCGATAGGTATCGATGAATTCCGCCCCATCGCGTACCGAACGGGCGGCAATCACTCGGCCGGCAAGCGTGCGCAACCGGGCAGGCGTGAGGCCGTCAACCAGGTACTCGGCCAGCACCGCAAGGCCCTCCTGGAGTTCGTCGTGGCCCGCAAGACCGGTAGCCAACAGCTTGAGCCGCTGCGCTGCGCCGTTCCAGTACGTGACAATATGGGTGCCGACCTCATGCTGAATCAGCGGGTTGACCCGTCGAGTCATAAAATGCATTCCGGATCCGACGAGGAGGCTGCCGGACGAGACCATCAGGGAAGTCACGTCCTCACGCAACTGAACGGTCGCCTCGAGTTCCGGATACCGCTCGCGATAGCGGTCGATCTCGATCTGGGCGGATGCCGCAAGCGCCGCCGCGCCGACCTTTTGGCCCGTGGTGCGACGAGTCGATGCCGGTAGTCGATCGAGGATCTCGGTGGCTTCGGCCACCATCAACGGCTCGACGTCGCCATAAAGGGCGACACCGGTGTGGAGGAACCGCCTGGTACCGCGATCGCTGAGCAGGTCGAGCTTGAGTGAGAGCTCGCGCTGCTTCTCCCGGAAAATGGCCGCCAGCGTTGGGTCCTCGACCCGCTCGATTGGGATTTGGTAGAGCGCGCGCTTCACTCGGCTCGGATCAATGTCCAGTGGCCGATACCGGAAGATCGGAGACTTCTGTGCCTTGTTCCTGCGGAACGATCGATAGGCCTGCTCGGTGTTCACCGGAGTCACCGAGAGCAACAGATCGAACCCCGAGGCAACGGAGGCCAATTGCCCATCAACGAGCGATACGGCTCGGACGATGGCACGGCGACCGAGCGCTTGATAGTGACGGGGATGATGAGTGGTCTGGTTGAGGGCGAACTCGTACGCACACTGCTGGAGTGCACGCGATAGCTGCCGATGGATTCCACGCATGACTTCCGGCAGTAGTTCTCCCGTCGTCGGGTCGCGGTAGATGGGCTGAACCTCGATTCCGATCATGCGAACCGGCGAATCGCCGGTTCCGAACGAACGCACCAAGCGGGGCATCCCCGGCGGGGAGAGTCGCGCTCCCGGCGCCAGAGTCACGTCGGCGGTTTGCCCCAGCACTCGGATCTTGCCGAGGCTCGTCACCAGTCGGCTCACGCTCGGGGCTTCAGCATCTCTCCTGGGAACAATCACCCGAAAGCCCAACCGGGGCAGCTCACCCGAGACAACAGGCTCCGAATCAGTCTCGGCCGCGCTCCAGACTTCGACGATCAGGAAACCCCCGAACGCGTTGAGGGCCTCGTCGGCAACCGATGAGACCAAGGCGGCGACACGGCTGCGGTGTTTGGCCGCTCTCGGAGCAATGAGGTACGAAGCTTCGCTTCGAGCGAAGCGAGCGGTTCCGGCATCGGCCGCCTCGAGCGGCGGTCGATAGACAACGAGGAACGGCAACTGCCGGTCGATGTGGATTCGCCCGGCGTCGGGCAACGTACGCCGAACCGGCTGGTTGGCTGAGATCCGTTCCCGTATCTGACCGATCAGCCGGTCGGTGATGACCGACGGGGTTTTCGGCGCCATGGTGGACTCCTCGACGTGCGGCGGGCCACCGGGCCGGCAGCTCATCTGACCATTATGGGCCGGTCAGGGTTTGGCTGCCGCCAGACGGGACACGGCGCCCAAGGGCTGAGGATGTCGGACCACCACATCCGCATCAGTGGGGCCGGGCAACTCTTCTACAGACTTGCCCGGGCCAGGTTGGCGCCGGCCACCATGTGCTCGAGCTTCACCCGACTCGCCCACCGCGCGGTCTGTGACAGACCGCAGTCGGGCGACACGCTGAGCCGGTCGGCAGGCACGTAGCGCAGGCACTCGGCGATCCGGGCTGCCACATCCTCAGGCGTCTCGATGTAGTAGCTCTTCACGTCGATGACGCCGACGGCAACGTCCTTCACGTCGGCGACCTCGGCAAGGCGGTCGAGTTCGGCGAACTCCCGGCTTGCCATCTCGAAGTGGATCTCGTCGGCGGCAAGTTCGAGGAACGCTGGGAACATCGGCGCATACCGGCGCGGCGCCACGGAGCGTCCCTTGTAGTTCCCAAAGCAAAGGTGGGCACCCAGATAGCAGCCGCCGACCACGGGTGCCACGGTGCGGTTGTAGATGTCGACCAGTCGCTCCGGGTCCTCGCGATGGGCGTAGCAACTCATCGAGGGTTCATCGACGGTGATGATCTCGCAGCCCGCGGCAACGAGCGCCTCCAACTCCCGCTGCACGATCGGCACCAGCGCTTCGGTGACGGCATACCGGTCCGGATAGTCGGCGTTGGGCAACAGCCGCCCCGACAGTGTGTACGGCCCGGGAACGCTGGCCTTGAGGCCGGGCCCCCACGGAGCCAACTCGACCAGGCGCTCGTACTCGGCGACGACCCCAAGTCCGTCGGGTGCGGCCAGTTCGCCGACAATCGTGTGCTTGCCTCGCTGGTCATGAGCGGGGGGCCCAAAGCGTCGTACCGACGAATAGTCGGCGACGATCCCTGAGATGAACCCGTAGAAGGAGAGGTTGAAGTCGAAGCGGCTCTGCTCGCCGTCGGTAATGACGTCGATGCCCGCTCTGACCTGATCCATGATCGCCGCCGTGGTGGCGTCCGCCTGCATCTCCACAATGTCGGCGGCGCCGAACTCATCGAGGTGCTCGGCGGCGTACTCGAGCCATCCGGGGAATGGATAGCTACCGATAACGGAGGTGAGGATGGGATCGTGTGGCATCGGGAGACCTTACCGAACCGATCGGGAGCGGCCCATATCAGTGGCTCCTTCAGTCGTCGATCGCATGACCGACCGTGCCGTTGATGACGAGACCGCCGTCGACCACGATCTCCTGGCCGGTCATGTAGCGGGACGCCTCAGACGCCACGAAGACCACAACGTCTGCGACCTCCTCCTCGGATCCGATCCGGCCCAGGGGTATCCGCTGTTCGTAGGTGCGCCGCACCTCCGGTGTGTAGGCCTTGACGTTGAGCGGCGTGTCGGTGGCCCCCGGAGACACCGCGTTGACGGTGACGCCGTGAGCTGCCGCTTCGAGCGCCAGGGTCTTGGTCAGTCCGACGACGCCGCCCTTGGCGGTGATGTAGGCGCCCAGATTCGCCACCACGAGGATGTCGGCAGCCGAGGTGATGTTGATGATCCTGCCTCGCCCCTGGCCGTACATGATCTCGGCTGCCGCCCGGCTCCCGTAGAAATAGCCGTGGAGGTTCGCAGCCAGCAGCCCGTGCCAATCGTCGTCGCTGGTTTCAACGAGTGGCTTGACCATCAGCCGCGCCGCATTGTTGACCCAGATGTCCAGAGTTCCCCACCGCGAGGTTGCCTCCGCGGCCAAACGCACCGCCGTGGCAGGGTCGCCCATGTCGGCCTGGAGGATCACCGCCTCGCGCCCGGTCGCTTCGATCTGGGTTCGGACCCGAGCTGCGCCATCGTGGTCGGATCGGTAGCACCCCACCACGTTGGCTCCTGACTCGGCCAAGGCAACGGCGACGGCGCGGCCGATGCCATTCGACACCCCCGTCACCACCGCACTCGGCCCGACGAGTGCGGTGCGGTCGACAGCCGTCTTCTTGTTGCTGGCCGTCATCCTTCAGTCCTTTCTCCAGCGGCGTCGATCCGCGGGTCGAGCACGATCTTCATTCCTTCACCTGCCCGGGTGGCTGCAAAGGCCCGTTCCCACTCATCAAGGGGAACGACGTCCGTGATGAGCGGATCAAGGTCGACCAATCCCGCCTCGAGCAGTTGGAGAGCTCGATGCCACGAGCGTGGTGTGCTGGCGTTGCCCGAGGTCATGTCGAGTTCGCGATAGAGAACGACGTCGAGCGGAACCGTGACCGGCTTGCCGAAGATGCCGACCTGGATGTAGCGGCCATCCCTGCGAACGGCCGTAAACGCAGTCGCGCCCCGCTCCCGTGACCCGAGGCCTCGGCCACCACGTCGAACTCCCCGAGGTCGGCTCGATCATCATCTGAGTACGGCAACCGTAAACCCGAGCGACGCCGCCAGCCCGAGCCGATCGCGGTCCTGCTCGAGGCCGACCAAGCGTCACCACACCTCCCGCGGCCCGCGCGGCCTGGGCGGTGAGCACTCCCATCGTTCCCGGGCCGACAACCAGCACCGTGTCACCGGCGTTGATGACCGGCGGGTCAAACAGGCACCGGGTCACACAGGCCAGCGGCTCGACCAGAGCGCCGGCGTGGATCCCTAGATGGTCGGGTAGGCGCCACAGGCTGCGCCCCGGCACGGTCAGCCAGCGGGCAAAGCCACCGTCTTCTCTCGAGCCAATTGAGCGCCGGTCGGCGCAGAGGTTCGGCTTGCCGTCGCGACAGAAGTCGCACACCTCGCAGTACGAGTAGTAGGTCTCGCACGCCACCCGTGCCCCGAGCCAGCCCGCGTCGACCCCCTCGCCGACCACGGCAACTTCGCCGGTGACCTCGTGCCCCATCGTTACCGGAGGCTCCGAGGGAAACTCATCGTCGGCGATGTGAAGGTCGGTGCCACAGATCCCCGTGGCCAGGACTTCGATGAGCACTTCGCCGGGACCCGGCGGTCGCACCGGCTGCGTCCGCATCCCAAGGCTTCCCGGGCCGGCAGCCAGCTTGCCAACCGCAGGGGTTGTTTCTGGGACGAGGGTCATGCCGCCATCTCCGAGAGGCTGAAGAACCGGGCCGGGTTCACGCGCAGGATCTGGTCGATAGTGTGGTCGTCGACACCGAGCCGAGCCAGGACCGCAACAACATCGACCGCCAACGCCGCCAGGCCGGGCGCACCTCCGTAGGCGGTCCACATCGAGCGGCGGGCCCCATCGGTGCCAACCATCACCTGTCCGGCGTAGCCGGCTGCCGCCGCCTCAGCAATCAGGCGCACGGTGTGGTTCTCCTCGTCGATGGGGTGCCGCAGCGACTGGTCGTACTCGAGGTTGACACCGGTCGCCACGAGGTCGAGGTGGTAGCCGATGTCATCGACCTTGTCGGTGTGCGACAAGACCACGCGGTCAGGCTCAACCTCGAACTCGGCGAGGACTTCCACCTGCTCGATCCCGCCGCGTCCCTCTTCGCAGTGGGTGAGGATCGGTGCCCCCGTCGCAGCATGGGCTGCCGCCGCCGCGGCAAACACTCGCCGGTCGCGGGCGTTGAACTTCTCCTGCAAGGTTCCCACCTTGATCAGGCCGGCGCGATGCTGAGTGCGTTCGATCACCGGACCGCGATAGTCGTAGCGGTCGATGCCGTCCTCGAGATCGGCGATGAACAGCCCAGCCAAGATGTCGGGGTCGGCTTCGTTCGCCCACGACAACCCCGGGTACCACTTGCGGGTGTGCAGCCCCGTGGTGGCGATGATGTCGACGCCGGACCGCCGACTCGCCTCGGCAAGCCGGATCGGGTCGCGCCCGATTCCAGATGGCATCGCATCGACAACACAGCCAACCCCGGCGGTAGCGCATTCGCTCAGTTCGGCCGCCGCCGCGGCAGCATCGTTGAGCAGGATGTCGGGGAAGCGGTCCTCCACCAACGGGCAATCGAGGATCACGTGTTCATGGGCGTAGGTCACACCGAGTTGGTCGGCCGGAATGTCTCCCAGCACGGTACGCACCACACCCGTCATCGCACATCCTCGATCGCCACCAAGCGCTCCGTCGCTTCGGAGGCGTTCCCGAATCAACTGCGGATCGATCGACCGTACCTCACCGCCAACGTCCGCTGCCAGCGCCGCCACGACGCCGGCGGCCTGGCCCATCGCCATGCATTGGGCCATCGAGCGCACCGATGCCTGGGCGTCGTGCTCGGCGGAAAAGCAGCGGCCCGCGGCGAGGACATTGACTCCGTCACGCGGGATCAGGGTCCGCAGCGGGATACCTACCACCTTGCCGTCGGGCAGGTACTCCCACGTGGTCCCCGAACCCGCACCACCGTGGTGGTCTTCGATCGGTGCCCCACACAGCCCGATCTGATCATCGAAGTGGCGGGCCGCCAGCACGTCGTCGCGGGTGAGTCGGTAGTCGCCGTAGACGCGGCGAGTCTCCCGCAGCCCGACCTGGCTGGACAGCGCGATCAAGGACGCCCGCTCGTATCCCGGCACCTTGTCGATGAGGAACCGGACGTACTCGAGGGCTTGGCGGCGGCCTTCGATTTCGGCGGCGGTCAGCACCTCAGGGTCGGTGGCGTTGCGGAAACTCTCCGGCGGGTGACGGCCGCACTTGGTCGATTCGGGTCATCACGGTGGCCGTCATGCCATCGACCGGGGTGACATGATCACTGCCTTCGAGCCGCGGCAGGTTGTACTCGCCGGACCCGGCCGCCTCCCTCATCATGGCGTGGAGTTGCTCTTTGCCGACCTCACGACGTCTTCTCCATGTCGACGTTCGCCATGCGAAACGTGGTGGTGAGCGTCTGCGCCGGAGACCGGGTTCCGGCCAGCTCGTATCCGAAGCCGGCGTGGTGGCACACGTCTGCATCGCCCGAGGCATCGATCACCACTCTTGGGGCAACCGTGATGTGCCCGGCCTTGGTGGCGACGAGCAGCGATTCGATCCGGCCGTCGCGCACGACCACATCCTGCAGGAAGGAGTGGAGCATGATCTGAGCACCGGCGTCGACCACGAGTTGCTCCCATACCACCTTGAGGTGTTCCGCCAGATACGTGATACCGGTGCCTGCGCCGTAGGTGTTCGGTCGCTCGACGACCTCGCCGATGGCGCGTAGGCCGGCGACGACGTCGTCACCGATTCCGGCAACGACCTTGCGGGCTCGATCGCCCGGCGTGTAGAAGCCGTAGAACGTGTCGAGCACTGCCGTCGAGTTGCCGCCGAGGAACGGCAGCTTCTCGATGAGCAGCGTGCTGGCCCCATTGCGCGCCGCGGCAATCGCCGCCGACGACCCGGCAGCCCCCGAGCCGACGACAACGACGTCAAATGGTCCGTACGTGGTGGGGCTCATCAGGGTCGGCTCGGCTCCTGAGGAGACTGTTGACCAACGCCAGCTTGGGCTTGCCGCGAAGCCCAGGACCGGGCGTTTGGTCGGTGGTGCAATCCCGCACGGCGTTTGCTCAACACCCTCCTAGTGGACGTACGGTGCCAGCACATCGCGTGCCAGGAGGAACCCACGCTTGACCAGCTCGTCGGTCGCCTCAAAACCCCGGTCCTCATGCTCGATGATGATGGGGCCGTCGTACCCGACTCGGTACAGGGCCGAGAAGACAACGCCCCAGTCGACATGGCCGAGCCCGGGAAGCCGGGGGACCTGCCAACCGATGCCGCCAGAGAGCGACCCGTTCTCGTAGAGCCCGTTGTAGTCGATCATCACGTCCTTCGCTTGGAAGTGATAGATGCGCTCACCGAACTCCATGATGGCTCGCTCCATGTCGATCATCAGCCAGACGAGGTGCGATGGATCGAAGTTGAGCCCGATCGTCTCCCCAAACTCCTCGAGCATGAGCCGCCAGATCCTGGGGTTGTATGCCACGTTGTGACCGGAGGGCCACTCGTCCTTTGAGAAGATCATCGGGCAGTTCTCGATGGCGATCCTCACGCCGTTGTCCTGCGCGCAGGCGATGATCTCGGGCCAGACCCGGGTTGCCTTCTCCCAGTTCTCGTCCTGGGTCAGGGCGCGATCCGCCCCGATGAAGGTGTTGACGATCCCGACATCCATCTTGCCGGCGGCGACGATGACCTTCTTCAGATGGTCGATGACCGTCCGGGCGTGCTCCGCGTCGGGATGGAGGGGATTGGGGTAGAACCCGAGCCCGGAGATCTCGAGTCCTTTGCTGTTCATGCTGGCGACGATCTCGGAGGCCTGTGTGTCCGATATGCCATCGACATCGATGTGGCTGGTCCCGGCGTAGCGGCGGGTGTCGCCACTCGCCGCCGGCCAGCAGGCGATCTCGATCGTGGTGAAACCGTTGGCCGCCGTCCAGTCTGCGACTTCTTCCAACTCGGTCTCGGGGAACGGTGCGGTCAGCAATCCGAGTTTCATGCGCGTCTCCTCATCATCGTTCGACTCGTGTCCAGCGTTGTTCGGTCGAGCTGCGGGCCACGGCTTCGGTGACCAGCAGTGCATCGTGTCCATCGGCAAAGGTTGGATAGGTGGGCTCGGCCGACGGCCCGCCGGCGAGTACATCTGCGTAGACCTCGGCAAACAGGGCCCGGAAGGTGTCCGGGTAGCCCTCGACGTGACCGCCGGGGTAGCCGATAACTCGGGCCGCCTCCGGACTGGCCAGTGATGGGTCACGCTGAAGAATCTCGTTGGGGCGACCGCGGTGGCCGATCCACAGATGATCCGGGTTCTCGGAGAACCACGACAACGCCGACTCGCTCCCGTCGACCTCGATCGTCACCGAGTTCTTGCGGCCGGCCGACACCTGGGAGATGGTGAGCACGCCGCGAGCGCCGTTGGCGAACCGCAGCAACACACCGGCGGCATCGTCCGAAGACATCGGCTCTTCGATCAGATC
>CAWGCJ010000002.1:0-629653 GCA_963821095.1 uncultured Acidimicrobiia bacterium
ATCTACGAGGAGATGGACACCCGGCGCTCCGTGCGTGAGTTCAGCGATGAGCCCGTCGACCGCACCGTCGTCGATTACGCCATCCGGGCTGCCTCAACCGCACCCTCGGGTGCGCATCGCCAGCCCTGGACATTCGTTCTGGTCGGTGACCCTGCCACCAAACGGTGTATCCGAGAGGCTGCCGAAGCTGAGGAATACGAGAACTACGAGGGCGGTCGACTCCCTCCCCACTGGCGAGAGGCGCTCGAACCTCTCGGCACCGATTGGCGCAAGCCGTTCCTCGAGACGGCGCCATGGCTTGTCGTGGTATTCGAGCAGCGTTACGGCGTCAACGCCGACGGCTCACGGCGCCACAACTTCTACGTGAAGGAGAGCGTCGGCCTGGCTTGTGGGATCTTCGTCGCCACCCTGCATCGGCTGGGCCTCGCCACTCTCACCCACACGCCAAGCCCTATGGCGTTCTTGACTGACGTGCTTGGGCGGCCGGCTAACGAACGACCCTTCATCCTGTTTCCAGTGGGCTACCCGGCGGACGACTGTGTCGTCCCCGATCTGGTCCGCAAGCCATTGAGCGAGATCATGGTTGCGATCGAGGCGCCGCGTCCTTCTTGATACGGCGTCGGTGAGCACGATCGCCCAACTCGTGAACTGCGGCGGCGACGCCGATCATGACGGCAGCACCGATGGCGGTGCCGGTCACCACATCCGAGAACCAGTGGGCATCGAGATAGACGCGGCTGAAGGCCATCACAAAGGCGAACGCCGCGGCGACGACTTCAAGAGTTCGGCGCCGTGGACCGGCGGCGACGAGCACGATAACCAGACCGATGGCGATTGCCGCCCCCACCGTGGCGTGGCCGCTTGGGAACGAATAGGTGTAGGTGGCAACCAGTGGGTCGGGCGGTCGCTCCCGAGCGTATCCGAGCTTGAGCAGACCGATGAGGGGCTCGTAGATGGCGATGGCAACGACCCAGACCCAGAAGACCTCCCAACGATGTCGCATGCCGAGCCACACCGCCACTGCGATTCGCAATGGCCAGGTAACCCACCCGCTGCCGACAAAGCTGAGTATGAGGGCCACGACCGTGAGTGGGCCCCATCGGATGGAGAGAGCGAAGTCCCGCACCGCGTCATCGATGACCTGAGCCGCATCACGCCACTGGTCAACGGCCATCACAACCATGAAGAAGACCGCAGCCAATGCGAACACCACAGCGAAGCCAAACGCAATACGGTGCTGCGTGAGCATGAGGTGATCGCGCGGACGCGGCTCTGTCCCCACGCCCGGGCTATTCGATTCCGGTTGGGTCATGCAGGGGTCCTCGATCGTCTCAATCCTGGCCGATCCCAAGCCTGATCCGTCGGAAGCCCTTCCCCTTCGACTCGATCTTGATGACCCTGACGTTGCCCACCTCGGATGTGGAGTCGACATGCGTACCGCCGTCGGCTTGGCGGTCGAGTCCCACGATGTCGATAACTCGTACCTCAGTGAGGGAAGGGGGAAGCAAGCTGATCTTGGTGCGGATCAGGCTGGGGTCTGCGTCGGCTTCAGCCCGCGGCAGGAAACTCACCTCGATCGGCAGGTCGCGGGTCAGTTGGCGGTTGAGTTCCTCCTCCAATGGGGCCTTGTCTTCGGGATCCCAGTTCGGCAGTTCGAAGTCCAGTCTCCCCTCGCCTGGGTTCATGTTGCCGCCGGTGACAGGGCTTTGGTACTTCGCCCATACGACCCCGCACAACGCGTGCATGGCGGTGTGGGTTCGCATCAGTTGGTAGCGCCGGCTCCAATCGACCTCGCCGCGCACCAAAGTGCCGGTGGACGGCAAGGCTCCCTCCAGCCAGTGCCAGACGCCTCGACCATCCTGGGTGACTCGAACAACGTCCAGCTTGTCATCACCGATCCAGAGCGCACCTGTGTCGGGAGGCTGCCCGCCGCCGCCCGGATAGAAGACGGTCCGGTCGACAAGGACGCGCCGGTCGTCACGATCGGTGTCGAGGACGGTCGCATCCATGCTGCGGGCGTAGGCGTTGGTTGAGTAGATTTTCTCGGTCAAGCGCCCTCCTCGTGATCGCGAAGCGTAGGGCCACGGTACTCCCATAGCCGACGTTCGGCGCCGAACGAAGCAAGACCGAACCCTTACGCGACACCCACGATGTCGCCGCGGCGTGGCCGTTTCGCCGTCCGCCATATGAGGATTGGATAGCCGATCGCCACGACGAGAGCGAAGACGAACCACTGAATCGCATAGCTCAAGTGGGGACCGGATTCTGGGCTGGGCACAGCTTGTGGGATGGGGAAGTTCTGAGACTGGCTTGGGTTCTGCTTGTCGAGCTGGATGGAGAACGGATAGAGGTCCTGGGGGGTCTGTTGTTGCAGTCGGTCCACGTCGATGCGGGAGATGCGATCCAGCCGGCCGGTTGCGGGATCGACTGGGCCAAAGCTGCCTCGCTCCTGTGTGGCGCGAACGATCCCGCTCACCACGACCTCTCCCGGGGGCGGTTCGGCTCCGATCACAGGTGGTCCCTCGACGTCGATCGGAACCCAGCCGCGGTTGACGACGACGGCCCGACCGTCACCGGTTTCGAGGGGGGTGAGTACATCGTGACCGGACCGACCCGACTGGGTTCGGTTCCGCAGGATCACCTCCTCGGCCACGGCATAGGTACCCGCTACCTCGACCCTACGGAGGTCGAGAACCTCACCATCCTCACCGTACTCCGCAACGAGACCCCCGAGAGATTGAGCCGGCGCCTCGAGACGGGACTCGAGGCGCTCGTTGAACTCGCGGCGCTCATCGTGACGACGCAACTGCCAAAGTCCGAGAAAGACAAAGACGACGATGCCCACGACGGCAACAGTGTGGCCGGCAATCCACCACGGGCGACGAGCGAACGCGTAGGAGGAGCCGTCGCTCACGGCTCCCGCACGGCTTCGGTGTCGACAGGCCAGTTTGCGGCCGCTGCGGACTCGTCGCCCGGTTCGTATCGACCTCCAGTGCGCCAGTAGACGCCGGACGCCCGCGTCAAGAACCCTTCATCCACGAGATAGCGGCGCAATGCCGCGTAGTCCGGGTTCCATAGTTGAAGGGCGAAGTTGACCTCGGTCTCTTCGTAGCGGATCCCCGGTTCGAATTCCATGGCCAGTCGCTCCAGCACCACCCGGCGCTTGCGACGGTTTGCCGGTATCTCCCGCAGCCTGTCACCCGAGATGAAGCGGTTCAGGATGTCGCGTTCCTCTGCGTCCCAGAGTGTCTTCGAGACGATTCCGGGATCGGGCGCAGCTTCTCGCGGCAGGCTGGTGGCGAGCGCTCTGAGTTGGTCACGATCGAGACAGAGCTCTTCTGTCAGCAGGCCAGCCGCCCGGAGAGTTCCGATTGCTTCGGCCACGCGGCGCGGCTGCTCATCGAGTCTCTCACTCAGTTCCTCGAGCTTCACCGGGCCGATGGCGGCATGTCCCAAGACGGCCAAGCGGATAGGGTCGAGCGTGATACTCAGGTAGGCGCGGGCGTCGAGCATGAGGCGATGCTACCCGGCCCCCGGTACATCGATGCGTGGAAGTAGGCTGCAACCATGCGCCTCTACCTGATCCGCCACGCCGTCACGGCCGAGACCGGAGTCACCCTATCCGGCCGCCAGGCTGGGATTCCGCTGTCGCCGGCCGGGATCACGATGGCGGAACGCGCCGCTGCCCAACTCGCCGATATGCCGGTGCGAGCCGTCTACACATCCCCGATTCTGCGCTGCCGCCAAACGGCGCGCACCCTCGGCGCGGCGTGGGACCTGACGCCGAGGATCGATCGCGGGCTGGTTGAGGCCGACTACGGCACTTGGACGGGACGGTCCCTCAAATCGCTCTACCGGCTGAAATCGTGGCAACGTCTGATGCAGTCGGCGTCGCGGTTTCGGTTTCCCGAGGGCGAGACTCTCGAGGAGGTTCAGCGTCGCGCCGTAGCGACCGTGGAGGCATTGGCGCAGCGTCATGGCGACGACACGGTGACGGCAGTGTCGCACGCCGACGTCATCCGAGTCATCCTGGCGCACTACCTCGGGATGCCGCTCGATCTTGTTCACCGCCTTGCCGTCGGGCCGGCGTCGACCTCGATTGTTGATCTCTACACGTCGGGGGTGGTAGCGGTGCCCACGATCAACTACCCGGTGAGTGCAGGAAGGGAAGACTGATGGACTTTGGAGCGGCTGGAAGGGTTGTTGTCGGTGCCATCGGCGAACCAGGCAACCGCATCTTCATGATCCAGGTTGTAGCCGATGGTCGCAGCCGTTGGTACGTCCTGGAGAAGGGTCAGGTAGCGGCGTTGGCGATCGAAGCCCAAGGCCTTCTCGCCACGATCGACTTCGAAGGCGGCGCCGGTGCGGAATCCGCAGGACAACTCGAACCACCCGACGAGATCGAGTTCCGAGTCACGGAAATGCACCTCGGGTACAGCGAAACCAGCGGCATGGTGACCCTTCTGGTGGCGGGCGGTGAGAGCGATGAACAGCACGAGTTCGCCATCACTCCCAGTCAACTCGAGGCAGTGGTCGAGTTGGGCAGCATCGCCGTAGCTGCGGGCCGGCCGGCCTGCCCGAAGTGTGGACTCGCCATGGACTCCGACGGCCACATCTGCCCCACCTCGAACGGGGATTTGCGCCACCATCGACCGTGATGAGGCTCCGATGGAACCGCTGAGCCAATGGCAGCCAGATATCGAGATGATCGAGGGCCGTTTCGTCGACGCTTCGAATGCGACACTCCTCGGTCAGACGACGGATGGCGTGCGGGTCGTCTACAAGCCGGCGGCCGGGGAACGACCCCTTTGGGACTTTCCGCCCGAGTCCCTAGCCGTTCGGGAGGTGCTGGCGTATGAGGTCAGCGAGGCATTGGGTTTTGGTCTCGTGCCCGAAACGGTTCTCGGCGACGGCCCGTACGGGACGGGGTCGATCCAGCGATTCGTGGATCATGATCTCAACTTTGATCCGGTGCCGCTCGTGCGCAAGGGATCGGATCGACTCTGGCCGATGGCGGCTTTTGATGTCGTGGTGAACAACGCAGATCGCAAGCTGGGGCACATCCTGGAGGTATCGCCCGGCCTGGTCGGTATCGACCACGGCCTGACGTTCCATCCTGAAGACAAACTGCGCACCGTGTTGTGGGTGTTCGCCGGGTCACCGCTGCCTGGCGCGGTTGTAAGTGCGCTGGAACGATTGGCTGCAGCCATATCAGACGGTCTTGGGGAGCGAATCGGGAGTGCACTCGGAAACCCGAGCTTGGTGGCCCTCGAACGCCGGCTCAATGGTTTACTTGAAGCCGGCGTTCATCCGCATCCACCAGACGATCGACCTCCGCTGCCTTGGCCGCTGTACTGAGTCCGGGCCTGTTACCCGCCGGACCGATGGTTCTTCAGCCCCCTATTCGATACCGCCGCGGGCCACTCCACCGGTGCGGCGAGGATCCGCCGCCTCGTAAAGGCCTGCGACGGGATCTGAGAGAGCAGCCTGGACGCCACCGAAGTACATCGAGAGATCCGGGAATCGGCGCGCAGTGAGGCCATCGAAACTGTGGACGGGCAAGCCGGGTTCGAACGCGATAGTGGGGACGCCGCCAAAGACCTCAGTGTGGAGACGGGGGTAGGCCACCGCGTCGCTGAGTGACATGCCGAGGTGGATGAAGTTCAGCAGGACAGAACTGATTGCGGTCGTGATCCGATCGGCGCCGGGTGACCCGATGGCGAGCACCGAGCCACTGGCGCTGCGGGCAACGGTGGGCGCCATGTTGGATACCAGCCGAGCGCCGGGCGGATGGTGGTGATACCCCTCGGGGTGGAGCTCGATCTCGCCCAACGAGTTGTTCAACCAGAATCCGGTACCCGGGACGATCATTCCGGAGCCGTATCCAGCCGAGACAGTGATCGAGCACGCCAGCGCCGCACTGTCGACGGCCGAGGTGTGCACGGTTGACGGTGCCGACATGAGAGATTCGAGATCTCCGAGTCGAGCCAGTTCGAGCAGACGCTGCGCTTCCGTAGCCCGATCGGAGCTGTCGGGGTCGAGACGGCGGCTCCGATACTGCAGAACGGCGCGCTGCACTCGGGCCAATGTCTCCACCTCGGCGGAGCTCCATGCCTCGAAGGGGTGGTCGTCGATCAGCAGCAACATCGCGGCTAGGCAAGCTCCCCCGACCGCTGGTGGCGGGTTGGTGACAACGGCCCACTCGTCGAGATCAATCCTGATCGGGCTGCGAGTCACCGGCTCATACGCCGCAAGGTCCTCACGGGTGAGAACCCCGCCGCCTTCTTGGACAGCATCCGCGATCTGGGCTCCGAGTTCGCCCCTGTACATCACGTCGGGTCCCGCTTCGGCGATGAGCCTCAGCGTGTCGGCCAGATTGGGAATGTGTACGAGGTCACCGGCTCCGAGTGGGTGACCGTCCTCGTCGTGGACGACGCGGCGGCTCTCGGGATCCCACCCGAAGATCACCTCGTGGGCGTAGGCCATGTAGTGCGCGGCGGCGCCCGATAGCGGGAAGCCGGCCTCCACGGCATCAATTGCGGGCTGAACGACCTTGGACCAAGGCAATCTGCCGTAGCGTTCGATGGCCCGTCCAAAGCCAGCGAAGGCGCCGGGGACAGCGACGGAGCCGTGGCCGATGATGGTGTGCATCCCGCCGCCGTACTCGAGCCAGACTTCCCGGCCTCCCTGACCAAAACGCTCTGAGGAGAGACCTCGACCCGGCATCTCTGCGTACGCATCGATGACGACCGGGTCCTCGCCCTCGGGCCACACGGTGATGAAGCCGCCAGCACCGGGCGCGATGATCCCGGGATCCGTGCACATCGAGACGATGACTCCGGCGACCGCTGCGTCGACGGCGTTGCCGCCCTCATCGGCGACGGCGGCACCGGCGTCGGCCGACAATTGGGACCCTGAAGCGATACTGACTCTGCGCATGACGAGGAATCTAGTGCTCGGAGGTCACAGGCCGGCTATCGGCGTCCTCGGTCTCGTCATCTCGCAGCTGAATGGCGTGGGCAACGAACTCGAGACGATTCTGTCTCCCGTGGGCCCCAGACCAGTAGCGGCGTTGCAGAGCCCCCGCCGCCCACATTCGCTGACCGGGTGGGAGGTCTGCGGCAACCAGCGCATCGTCGGGTTCCCACAATGTCACGGGAACGACATCCACGCGATGGCGAGGTTCCTCAACCCTGGTGGTGATGAGGAACCGGATGAGGCGAGAGCCGGAATCGAATTCTCGGATCTCTGGCGGCGCAGCAAGAGTCCCAGCGATCACAGCAACGTTGTAGTCCACGGCGTTTCCCTTCTGAGGTGTCCGGGAAGCGCGGGTCTCCGACGATACGCAACAGGTGTGACAGGTTCAGAGATACTCGGGGGCCGGGTATTCGACCACCTCGCGAGGCGGAGGTTCGGTGTACTTGCCGTACACGTAGACCGCTTGGCCGAGCTCGAAGTGCTCCCGCAGCAGATCCATGTCCCAGTTGGTCACCCGAACGCACCCGTGGGACGCCGGATGATTGGGGACGCTGGGTGATCCGTGGATGGCGTAACCGCCACTGAAGTAGAACGGCCGGTATAGCTCGCCCAGGTAGGACACCCGGATTCCATTGGCCTCCCACTGGAATTCAAACTTGCCCTCCGGAGTCCGCGCTCGGGTCGGGTTGCCCGCCTTGTTGAGGTAGGTACCGCCGTTTCCCGACGAGATGGGAATGATCAGCTCGACCTCACGGTCCTCGATCAAGTACAGCACCTGCTTGTCGAGATCGACCTCAACGCGGTCGGCCTCACGCCGCCACGTCATTTCCGGCTCCACCTCCAGCAAATCCCACATCTCTTTCGTGAAGACGCCCGTCACTTCGAGACCGTGATGCTTCTGGAACGCATAGACGGCGTGACGGGTGCGCCGACCGAACGTATTTCCGTCATCGGTGTGAAACCCGGCCTCAGTGAGCCGTTGGTTGAGCGTCGCGGCCCAGATCCCGCTGTGGTCGTAGGACATCTCCGCCGGGCGCTCCGGCGGAGCCGGCATATCGGGCGCGTCGGTACCAATTTCGGCGCCGCTCTTTTCGGCGGCTGGGGGGCTCGCCGCCAATGAGACGGTTAGGGCCAACAGAATTGAGATGAGGGCAGTCATCAAGTTCTCCGTCGCGGGCAACTACCCGACGTCCGCGATCATCGACTCCAATTCGTCGATGCCGGGAAACGCCGGATCGGAGGCGAGGATAGCGTTGCGCAACTCCATAGCCCGGGATCTATTGCCCTGCATGGCGGCGACCCGGGAGGCCACGTACCAAACCCGAAGGTCCTCCTCGAATGGATCGTCCTTGATGCGACGCGGCATGACGAGCTTGGCGGCCTCCTCGAGGCGGCCCTGGTCGGCCAGATAGGAGCCGTACACGACGATCCCCTCTTTGGTGACGGCCGGCCGCGCCCCAAGGTCCTGGAGCTGCTGCCAAGCACTATCGACGTCCTCGTCGCGGTTCAGAGCCCGCAGGACGTCCATTTCGACCGGAAGGTGCGTGGTCTCTCCAGTGAAGCGTCGATAGGTGCGCAGTTCACGCAGCGCGGTCTGCCAATCGCCAACCCGGTAGGCGGCGAGCCCGAGAATCTCGCGAACGGTGGCATCGCGCGGTGCGGACTGCTTGGCCCGCTCGGCGCGACGCACCGCCTGGTGGTAGCGCCCGTCGGTGAATGCGGCAGCCGCTTCGCCGAGGTCCTCGAGAGCGCCGGAAACCCGCTCCTTGGCCGTGACCCGAGTGAGCTCGTCGACTACCCAGCGGGGAAGATCGACGGCTGCCCCGCGCAGGTCCCGGCGCTTGGGCTGCTGCTTGGTCGAGTCATAGGCGCGCTTGAGATCGACGGCGGCGGGTTCACCGGTCGAGCTTCGGCCCTTGCCGGCGCCGGCCTTGGATCCCTTGTAGCCGCCTTGTGAGGTGCTCCGGCTGCGTCCGGTTGTGCCCCGACTCCCGGAGCCGCCCGTCTTGTTGCCTGAGGTCTTCTTGCCTGAGGTTCTCTTCCCGGAGCCATACGAACCCTGGCCGGACGAGGCGCGCGCCGGCTTGCCGCCCTTGCTTGGGGTCTGGCGACGCGAACGCCCTTTGTCTGAATCGGCCATGCTGGGTTGCTCGGACTCTCTCGTTGATGCTCGGCGGCGTGTGGTCCTGCGGCCCGGCCCCGAACGCGATTGAGGCCGCCCTAGAAGGACGGCCTCAATCTAATAGTGTTCGGCGGCGACCTACTCTCCCGGGGCCCTGCGGCCCAAGTACCATCGGCGCTGGCAGGCTTAACTTCCGTGTTCGGAATGGGAACGGGTGGATCCCTGCCGCTATGGCCACCGAAACCTGTTGAGGTGCTCTTTGAGCCCTCCATAGCGAGCACGATCATCGCGATATTCGAATCCAAGCCCTCGACCGATTAGTACCAGTCAGCTTCACACATTGCTGCGCTTCCACTTCTGGCCTATCAACCTGGTGTTCTGACCAGGGGTCTTACCCGGTAAACCGGTGGGAGATCTCATCTTGGAGGCGGCTTCGCGCTTAGATGCTTTCAGCGCTTATCCGTTCCGGACGTAGCAAACCAGCCGTGCTCTTGGCAGAACAACTGGCACACCAGAGGTCCGTCCATCCCGGTCCTCTCGTACTAGGGACAGATCTCCTCAAATCTCCTGCGCTCGCGACGGATAGGGACCGAACTGTCTCACGACGTTCTAAACCCAGCTCGCGTGCCTCTTTAACGGGCGAACAGCCCGACCCTTGGGACCTGCTTCAGCCCCAGGATGAGACGAGCCGACATCGAGGTGCCAACCCCCGCCGTCGATATGGACTCTTGGGCGGGATGAGCCTGTTATCCCCGGGGTACCTTTTAGCCGTTGGCCTCGGCGCATCCACATGCCGCCGAGGGATCACTAGGCCCTACTTTCGTACCTGCTCCACTTGTCTGTGTCGCAGTCAAGCTCCCTTGTGCCCTTGCACTCGACGTCTGATTGCCAACCAGACTGAGGGAACCTTTGGGCGCCTCCGTTACATTTTAGGAGGCCACCACCCCAGTGAAACTGCCCACCAGACACTGTTCCTGATCCGGATAACGGACCGAGGTTAGAGGCCTATTATGAGAAGGGTGGTATTTCAACGATGGCTCCGCAACGGCTAGCGCCGCTGTTTCACAGCCTCCCACCTATCCTACACATCACATAACAAACCCCAATGTCAAGCTGCAGTAAAGGTCCCGGGGTCTTTCCGTCCTGTCGCGAGTAGTGAGCATCTTTACTCACATTGCAATTTCGCCGAGTCTCTGGTTGAGACAGTGCCCGAGTCGTTACGCCATTCGTGCAGGTCGGAACTTACCCGACAAGGAATTTCGCTACCTTAGGCATTCTTGTTACTTCGCTTCGTGCGCGGAATTCTTACGCACAAGCGGGTCAGGTCATTTCTGCCTGACTCCCCATGTCGCCATGAGGATCGGACTGTATCATCACCGCAACTCACTGCGGCGCCTGGCGTACAGTCTCTGAGGATCCCTGCAGGATGTCTTCGATCGGTCGTGCTCGCTGTTTGCCATGAAGGTTCATGGTGTACGCAAGTCGTACCAGTTGATTGAAGCCATCCGGGTGCCAATGCTGCCGCTTCCGCATAGATCGAACGATCGCTGCGAATGCGCCAAAATCGGCATCCTTCACTTCAAGACGGTGCTCCTCGAAGAACGGAATGATCCGTTCCTCCAGATCCGCCAGTCGGCCGACCGAATAGGTCATGACCGTGCTGTTGGGTCCCTTGTGGTAGAGCCGGCCGCAACCGAAGTGGTCGCGGAAGCTCTCGAGAAGCACTCGCTCCTTCTCGTGCTGGTACACCTGGAACACTGGCGTGAGTTGCCAGCCTCCGGTGCGTCGGGCGTTGCGTGGATTGTGATGAACGCTTACAGAGAAGCATCCCTCACCGTCCACAAACCCGACGATCCAGTACGGATCGAGCGTTGTCGTCGTGGCTTTGGTTTCCTGCTGATTGTCCGCACCGATCAGATTTTCACTGTTCATCCTCCACCGTACGAACGGTGAGTGACATGAACGAGTACCGTCGGATACTCGGATGTTCCAGCATATGGCCAAGTTTTACAACCGCCATTCAGGTGTCTGTCTAACGGTTATAGTTACCGCCGCCGTTTACTGGGGCTTGGATTCAGAGCTTCGCCGAAGCTAACCCATCCTCTTGACCTTCCAGCACCGGGCAGGCGTCAGAGCGTATACGTCGTCTTGCGACTTAGCACGCTCCTGTGTTTTTAGTAAACAGTCGCTTGGGCCTGGTATCTGTGACCCCATCGGGCTCCGGACGCGAAGTCCATCACCCTACCGGGGCGTTCCTTCTCCCGAAGTTACGGAACCATTTTGCCGAATTCCTTAACCAGAGTTTTCTCGCTCGCCTTAGTATTCTCTACTTGTCCACCTGTGTCGGTTTGGGGTACGGGCACCATACGAACTAGCTAGAAGCTTTTCTTGGCGGCTTGGGCGTTCAGTGGCTTCGCCTTATGCGGCTCGGTATCGCATCTCAGGCTTCGTGAGGTCCGGATTTGCCTAGACCTCGCCCTACGTGCTTGCCCCAGGTCAACCAACGCCTGGGTCCACTTACCCTTCCGCGTCACTCCATTGCTGGCCTACTACCAGCTGGGTCGGTAGGCCCCGAAGGGCTTTCCTTAGCAAACTGGATTTAGCCTGGACGCGCGTATGGTGGTACGGGAATATCAACCCGTTGTCCATCGATTACGCCTTACGGCCTCACCTTAGGTCCCGACTAACCCTGGGCGGACGAGCCTTCCCCAGGAACCCTTGGACATCCGGCGGAAGAGATTCTCACTCTTCATTCGCTACTCATGCCGACATTCTCGCTCGAACGGCCTCCACGACTGGCTTCCGCCGCCGCTTCGCTGGCCGCTCGACGCTCCTCTACCGATCCTGTCCCCTGGACGCCTCCTGCAAGCAGGTGCGCCGGGGTTACGACAGAATCCCGCAGCTTCGGTGCAGTACTTGAGCTCCGTTACATTATCCGCGCGGAATCACTCGACCAGTGAGCTGTTACGCACTCTTTAAAGGAATGGCTGCTTCTAAGCCAACCTCCTGGCTGTTTGGGCGACTCCACATCGTTCCCCACTTAGTACTGACTTGGGAACCTTAGCTGGCGATCTGGGCTGTTTCCCTTTCGACCATGAAGCTTATCCCCCATGGTCTGACTGCCGTGCTTGGCGCGATGGGATTCGGAGTTTGACTGGGGTTAGTAAGCTTGTTGGCCCCCGTGCCCAATCAGTGCTCTACCCCCATCGCGGAACGCACGACGCTAGCCCTAAAGCTATTTCGAGGAGAACCAGCTATCGCCGAGTTTGTTTGGCCTTTCACCCCTATCCACAGGTCATCCCCCCAGTTTTCAACCTAGGTGGGTTCGGGCCTCCACGAGGTCTTACCCTCGCTTCACCCTGCCCATGGATAGATCACTCGGCTTCGGGTCTATGACACGCGACTTGACGCCCTATTCAGACTCGCTTTCGCTGCGGCTACACCTCTCGGCTTAACCTTGCCACGTATCGATAACTCGTCGGCTCATTCTTCAAAAGGCAGGCGGTCAGAAGTCCGAAGACTTCCTCCCACTGCTTGTAAGTTGACGGTTTCAGGTACTATTTCACTCCCCTCACCGGGGTACTTTTCACCTTTCCCTCACGGTACTAGTCCGCTATCGGTCGCTAGGGAGTACTTAGCCTTACGAGGTGGTCCTCGCAGATTCACACGGGATTTCACGGGCCCCGTGCTACTTGGGAACATCGTCGAGAGTCCTGAGAGATTTCGTCTACGGGGCTCTTACCCCCTATGGCGCTGCTTTCCAGACAGCTTCGACTATCTCCAGGTTTTGTAACTCTCTGCCGGTTCCGGTGAACCAGCTGACACGTCCCACGACACCGATGTGGCAACGCCACCGGGCTATCACACCACATCGGTTTAGGCTCTTCCCGTTTCGCTCGCCGCTACTCAGGGAGTCGCTGTTGCTTTCCTCTCCTCGGGGTACTGAGATGTTTCAATTCCCCCGGTTACCTCTACTGGCCCTATGTGTTCAGACCAGAGTGACAGGGCATTACCCCTGCCTGGTTTCCCAATTCGGACATCCCCGGGTCAGTGCTTGCTTGACAGCTCACCGAGGCTTATCGCAGCCTGCCACGTCCTTCATCGGCTCCTAGCGCCAAGGCATCCACCGTCAACCCGTAGTAGCTTGGATTGAATCGAATACTTTGACTTTCGTGCTCGCTATGCAGTTCTCAAAGTGCACGATCCGATCGAAATCGGTTCGTTGGAGCTCCATTGGAACTCCAAGAAAGTCAGGGCCGATCTTTCGATCAGCCCCGGACTCCCTCACGACTAAACAGCGTGTCCGGTCCTCACGCCTGGTACTTCGACCAGTGCGCTTTCTGCCGGCCACCGAAGTGACCGGCCCAGCCTTCTCATCTCTACAACGGGCGAGAAGACCGAATAGCCAACATATCCACTAGAAGCTCTGGCACAACACCCCTTCTCCTTCAAGCGCCGTAACGCCTTCCGGATTGGTGTGTCGTAGCCGTGGGATCTCGTGAAGACCCCGAGCGCTCCTTAGAAAGGAGGTGATCCAGCCGCACGTTCCCGTACGGCTACCTTGTTACGACTTCATCCCAGTCACCGATCCCACCTTAGGCAGCTCCCTCCACAAGGGTTAGGCCACTGACTTCGGGTGTTACCGACTTCCGTGATGTGACGGGCGGTGTGTACAAGCCCCGAGAACGTATTCACCGCGGCTTTGCTGATCCGCGATTACTAGCGACTCCGGCTTCATGGAGTCGAGTTGCAGACTCCAATCCGAACTGAGGACGGTTTTAAGGGATTCGCTCACGCTCGCGCGATCGCTGCCCGTTGTACCGCCCATTGTAGCATGCGTGCAGCCCTGGACATAAGGGGCATGATGACTTGACGTCATCCCCGCCTTCCTCCGAGTTGTCCCCGGCAGTCTCCTATGAGTCCCCGGCATTATCCGCTGGCAACATAGGACAGGGGTTGCGCTCGTTGCGGGACTTAACCCAACATCTCACGACACGAGCTGACGACAGCCATGCACCACCTGTCATGGGCGCAAAAGCACCCCGTATCTCTACAGGTAGACCCATGATGTCAAGTCCAGGTAAGGTTCTTCGGGTTGCATCGAATTAAGCCGCATGCTCCGCCGCTTGTGCGGGGCCCCGTCAATTCCTTTGAGTTTTAGCCTTGCGGCCGTACTCCCCAGGCGGAACACTTAATGCGTTAGCTGCGGCACAGCAGACGTGGATAAGTCCGCCACACCTAGTGTTCAACGTTTACGGCATGGACTACCAGGGTATCTAATCCTGTTTGCTCCCCATGCTTTCGCTCCTCAGCGTCGGTACCGGCCCAGTGAGCCGCCTTCGCTACTGGTGTTCCTCTAGATATCTGCGCATTTCACCGCTACACCTAGAATTCCACTCACCTCTACCGGACCCTAGCTATGACAGTTTCGAACGGCGTCCCGGGGTTGAGCCCCGGGTTTTCACGTCCGACTTGTCAAGCCGCCTACGAGCTCTTTACGCCCAATAAATCCGGACAACGTTTGGCCCCTACGTATTACCGCGGCTGCTGGCACGTAGTTGGCCGGGCCTTCTTCTGGAGGTACCGTCATTTTCTTCCCTCCTGAAAGCGGTTTACAACCCGAAGGCCTTCATCCCGCACGCGGCGTCGCTGCATCAGGCTTTCGCCCATTGTGCAATATTCCCTGCTGCTGCCTCCCGTAGGAGTCTGGGCCGTGTCTCAGTCCCAGTGTGGCTGATCGTCCTCTCAGACCAGCTACCCGTCGATGCCTTGGTGAGCCGTTACCTCGCCAACAAGCTGATAGGCCGCGAGACCATCCTGGAGCGGCGGACCATTTCTTCATCAGACCATGCGGTCCGGTGAAGGTATCCGGTATTAATGCGGGTTTCCCCGCGCTATCCCGGTCTCCAGGGCAGGTTTCTCACGTGTTACGCACCCGTTCGCCACTGTCCCCAGCGAGTTCTTACGAACTCACTGGTTCTCGTTCGACTTGCATGCATTAAGCGCGCCGCCAACGTTCGTCCTGAGCCAGGATCAAACTCTCCATCGAAAGTTCGATCGAGTCACCTCACCCACGAGGGGTGTGGCAACTTAATGTTGTGGAGTTCACCCCATCCACGAAGGATGGTGTGACCCCAAAGGATGCTGCGTCGGGAACGGGGTTCCCGCGAGGGCTAGGCCCTCGTCAACCGGACAAGCCGGCGTCACGCAGCGAATTGTTTACATGACGCTCTCCCTGAGCGGCGCACCGAAGTGGCCGCCAGCTCGAGCGCATGCTGGCTTTTGACACGCTGTTCAGTTGTCAAGGAGCCCGGTATCCTGCGCGCGGAAAGCCCGCAGGGGCCTCAAAGTATACCACCACCAGAGCGGCAGTGATACGCCACCGAGTGATCCCGGCGGCGGGAGCGGCATTGTGGCACGACCAGGTGAGTAGTGCAAGTCATCGCGACCGGTCGGCCGGTCACTTGCCTCGTATCCGGCTCGCCAGATAGAGCGCCCCCACGATCAGGGCCACCACAACCCCGAGGCGTACCAGCCAGAGGACCGATCCGATCACCGAGTTGAGCAGCCACCACGCCACCACCAGGATCACCAAACCGACGATGACGTCTGCGATGAAGTTTCGGGTTCTGCCTGCCATCAGGTCACCAGCCGCACGAAACGCCGCTTCCCGACCTGGAGCACTCCCCCGGCCAGGTCGGCGGCGGGAAGTTCCTCGGCCGTCACACGCTCGCCGTTCAGTTTCACGGCACCTTGTGAGAGCATGCGGCGCCCCTCGCTATTTGAAGAGACCAGGCCTGCTGAGTTCATGAGCAGCGGGATGCGGACCGGGTCTTCTCCCGGGAGGGTGTGGTCGGCGATATCTTCGGGAACATCGTGCTGCCGGAAAAGCCGATCAAAGGCCGCCTCGGCCTCGATCGCCGCTGCGGCCCCGTGGTAGATGCTGACGATCTCTCGTCCCAGTCGCCGCTTGGTGTCACCGGGGTGGATGGCGCCCGAAGCCAGCTCTTCCTCGATCTCTGCGACCGCGGCGGCCGGCAGCCCAGCAGCGAGCAGGAACCACTCCCCCATCGCCTCGTCCGGAATGCTCATCGTCTTGCCGAACATCTCGGCGGGGTCGTCCTTGACCGAGATGTAGTTGCCCAGCGATTGTGACATCTTCTTCTTGCCGTCGACGCCAACCAGCAGGGGGACGGTCATCACCATTTGACCGCGCTGGCCGCGCCGCTCTTGGAGGTCACGGCCGACCAGGTTGTTGAATAGTTGGTCGCTACCGCCAAGCTCGATGTCGGCTTCGACGGCCACCGAATCGGACGCCTGCAGCAATGGATACATGAACTCGATGAGCGAAATCGGCTGGTGTGCTTCCCAACGGTTCGTGAAGTCGTCGCGATCCATGATCGCGCGACACGGTGAATGTCGACGTCAGCTCCAACACGTCGTGCATGTTCATGGTCGCCAGCCATTCACTATTCGGCCGAATCTCGAGCCGCTCGGGAAGGAGCAGCTCCTTGATCGTATCGAGCACGCCGCTCACATTGGAGCCAACCTCGACAGCGTCGAGCCGGCGCCGGGTCTCGCTCTTGCCCGACGGGTCCCCGACCTGGGCGGTGAAGTCCCCGACGATCAACACGGCGATGTGCCCGCATTCCTGGAACTTGCGCAGCAGGCGAAACACAACGGCCCAGCCAAGCGTGACATCGGGCGCCGTAGGATCCACCCCCAGCTTCACCCGTAAGGGGCGCCCTTCCTCGAGCCGAGCCAGGAGTTCTCCCTCAGGCACCAGCGTGTCGATGCCATCGGTCAGGTACGCGTGCTGTTGTTGTGGAGTCATGGTGGTCATTACGGACCGAGGATACCCGGGCGGCTCTTGCATTCGGCCTCAGGGCCCCACGAGGCGCCTACCGGGCAACGACAAAGCGCCACGGCTCCTCGATGGCCTTGGAGATTCCGATCCGCGGGGTGGCCAGCACGGTGTGGCGCTCGGCCAGGCTCCCGGGCAGCAGCCGAACCGGCCCATCGAGCACCGACGTTCCGTCATGGTCGGCGGTGACCCCGAGCGCTTCGCAGAGCTTCCCGGGTCCGTCGGTCAGGTGGTCGATCCGGCCGCGGCGGTGCTCGATCGTGCCGAGGCCCTCAGTGACGGCTCCCCCTCGAAGCAGCACGGCGTGAGGGACGTCGACCTCCCCAACGACGACGTTCATGCACCAGTGCAGCCCATACGATCGATAGACGTACAGCGTCCCGGGTGGGCCGAACATGGCGCCGTTGCGAGCCGTTCGGCCCCGGAATGCGTGGCTCGCCGGATCATCGGCACCGGCGTACGCCTCAACCTCGGTGATCGCCACTTCGGTCGCGGCGCCGCCGAACTCCGTCCGGACCCGGCACCCGAGCAGTCGGTGCGCCACATCGAATACCGAACCGGACAGGAGTTGGTCGACTGAGTCGCTCGCCAAGGATCAGTCTCCGGTTCCGGTCAGATACAGCAGGAGCGCCTTGAAGGCGTGCATGCGATTCTCGGCCTGATCGAATACAAAGGAACGCTCGTGCTCGATCACCCCGTGGGTCAGCTCTTCGTCACGATGGGCCGGCAAGCAGTGAAGGAAGATGGCGTCGGCGGCTGCTTCGCCAAAGAGCGCCTCGTTCACCTGGAAGGGCTGGAACAGGGCGAGACGAGCCGCGGCCTCGGCTTCCTGACCCATCGACGTCCAGACGTCCGTGTAGACGACGTCGGCGCCGGAGACTCCAGCAATCGGATCGTTGGTCACGGTGATGCTGCCGCCATGAGCCGCGGCGATCTCGGTGGCTTCCGCAGTGATGAGGTCCAAGGGCTCGTAGCCGGTTGGAGCCGCCACCCTGATGTGCATTCCCGACATGGCTCCACCGAGCATCAGCGAGTGGCACACGTTGTTGCCGTCGCCGACATAGGTGAGGACGGTTCCCGCCAGCGGCCGGTGCTCGGCGACGGTTTGGAGATCCGCCAGGGCCTGGCATGGGTGGCTGAGGTCTGACAGCAGATTGATCACGGGCGCCTCGGAGCTCGCGGCGACACCGACCAGGTTGGCGTGTTCGAAGACTCGGAAGGCGAGGACGTCGAGGTAGCGATCGAGGACTCGGCCGACGTCTTCGACGGCTTCGCGTTTGCCGAGCCCGACCTCATCTTGCTTGAGGACCACGGGGTGGGCGCCCAGGTCAACCGTTGCGACCTCGCATGAGACCCGGGTCCGGGTCGAAGGCTTCTCGAAGAACAGGCCGACTTTGCCACCGGCGAGCCGCCCGGCATATCGCCCGGGGTTGGTTTTTGCATCGGCCGCTAGTCGCAGCACCTCTGCCAAGCCGTCGGTGCCGAGGTCGGTCACCATCAGGTAGTCGTTGCCCATCGTGCCTCCTTGTTGTTGAGCAAGCTATAAACGCATTGCTAGCTGCCGCCGCGCAACGTGGCGCCGAGCTCTGCAGCCTTCTCGATCATCTTTCCTCGTTCGGCGGCCACTTCGTCACCGCTCAGGGTGCGGTCTTGCGCCCGCAGGCGATAGCGGATGGCGACAGCTCGCAGCCCGGTGTCCGGATCGCGGTAGTCGTCGAAGACCCGCGCCCTCTCGATCAGCGGAGAGACCGCAGTGGTGCTGCTGATCAGGTCTGCCGCCGCCAGGTCCGCGGCAACCTCGAACGAGAGGTCGAAGTCGACGTGAGGGAAGGTCGATACCGGAGTCATCTGCGCGCTGGGCTGCGGCGCGACGAGACGGGCCAGGTCGAGTTCAACGATGGCGGCGCGGCCATTCAGTTCGTACTGATCTGCGATCGCAGGATGAAGCTCGCCGGCGATGCCAACGACGTTGCCGTCGATCACGAGTTCCGCACTGCGGGTTGGGTGGAAGCCCCGTGGTGATGCCGGACGGCGCTCGACGGGGATCCCCAGGGCAGCGGCCAGGGTGGACACCACGGCGAAGGCGGTGCTGGCATCGGCCGCCTCCGGGCGGCTCCCCAGGTGCAGAATGCCGAACGGTCCCGTGATCGCGATGCCGAGTCGGAGCGGTTGATCGGGCACTCGGTGGTCCTCCGGCCACGGGCTGGCGAAGAAGACCCGGGCCGTTTCGAACAGACCGACCTGCTCACTTCCTCGGTTCTGATTGTCCCGCAGGTTCTTGAGCAAGCCCGGCAACAGGCTTTGGCGCAACATGGCGAGGTCGTCACGCAGCGGATTCCTAACGGTGACGACGCCCTCCGGGTCGCCGGCGGCGTCAATGACGCCAAACGCAACGAGGTCGTCTGTACCAACGAACGGGAGGTTCATGGCTTGGGAGAGCCCTTGGCCGCGGAGCAGATCATGCACCCTGCGCACCCTGGTCTGTTCTGGGGTCAGACCCCCGGCGGGGCCGGTCGGAAGAGTCGCCGCAAAGGTGTCGTAGTCGGCCAGCCTGGCCAGCTCCTCGATGAGGTCGGCCGGCCGGGTGAGGTCCCGCCGGTACGTCGGCACGGTGACAACCAAATCGTCTCCGTCGGCAATCACGTCGAGGTCAAGTCGCCGCAACAACGCTGCGGACCATTCCGGGGTGAACCGATCGTCGAGGATCCGTTGCGCATCCGAGATGGGGAGCACGACCGTCCATGGTTCCGCCTGGTTCACGATCACGTCGATCAGTCCGTCAAGGATCGACGCACCGCTGATCTCGGCGAGCAGCTTGCAGGCGCGATCGTCGGCGTCCGGTGCGAGGTTCGGATCGACGCCACGCTCAAAGCGAGCCGACGCCTCCGAGCGCAGATCATGGCGCCGCGAGGTGTACATGACCGTCGCCGGGTTCCACGAGGCGGCCTCCATGAGCACCCTCGTGGTCGTCTCGCTCACCTCGGAACGAGCTCCTCCCATCACGGCGGCGAGCGAGGTTGGCCCTCCGGCGTCGACGATCACCAAGTCTTGAGCGATGAGCTTTCGCTCGACATCGTCGAGTGTGACCAGGGTCTCACCGTCCGTAGCCCAGCGAACCTCGAGGGTGTCACCGATGATCTGAGCTGCGTCGAAGGCGTGGAGGGGATGACCCATCTCCAGCATCACGTAGTTCGAGACGTCGACGACATTGGAAATGGCGCGGACTCCGGCCTTGCGGAGTCGCTCCCTCATCCACAACGGTGCCGGACCGACTTCGACATCGACCAGTTCCCGAGCGACGAACCGGTTGCAGCCGTCGGGAGCGGAGATCGTCACCGCCGTCGCCGGCTTGCCGGGCACCGTCACCAACGAGAGGTCGGGGGGGCGATATGCGACGTCGAACCAGGCAGCCAGCTCGCGAGCCACGCCGACCATGCCCATCACGTCGGGGCGGTTGTTGGTGATCTCGAGTTCGTACACCACGTCGGGTAGTTCGAGGGTCGTTTCGAATGGAACGCCGAGTGGGGTGGCCGGGTCGAGCACCATGATGCCCTCGTGCAATTCTCCGAGACCGAGTTCACGTTCGGAGCAGATCATCCCGTGTGACTCCACCCCGCGAATGGTGCGCGTCCCGATCTCGAAGTCTCCGGGGAGGACGGCGCCGGGCACCGCGACCGGAACCACGGCGCCTTCGTCGAAGTTCCAGGCGCCGCAGATGATCTGCTGTAGGTCGCCATCGTCGAGGTCGACATGAGTGACCCTGACGGCATCGGCGTTGGGGTGCGCCTCGATCCGCACGACCCGACCGACCACGACGCCAGTCCACCCGGCGGTGAACTCCACGACGTCTTCGACGGCATGGCCCAGCATGTCGAAGGCACGGCTCAGCTCGCCCTGATCTGTGGTCGGAAGGTCGATGTAGTCCTGAAGCCATCGCAGTGATACGCGCATTGTCTATCCCGGGAACTGTCGGAGGAAGCGGAGGTCGTTGTCGATGAAGTGCCTGATTGAATCGATGCCGTGGCGGACCATGGCCAGGCGCTCGACGCCCATTCCAAAGGCAAAGCCGGTCACTTCGGTGGGGTCATACCCGACGGCCTCGAACACATGAGGATCGACCATTCCGCATCCGAGCATCTCGAGCCAGCCGACCCCTTTGCACACCCGGCAGCCGGTCTCGCCGCCATCGCAGTTGAAGCAGGACACGTCGAGTTCGGCGGATGGCTCGGTGAACGGGAAGTAGTGGGGTCGTAGCCGCACTTGCGTCGTTTCGCCGAAGAACCGCCTGGCGAACTCGGCGAGGGTCCCCTTTAGATCTGCGAACGTGATCGAGGTGTCGACCGCCAGACCCTCGATCTGGTGAAATGCCGGCAGGTGCGTCGCGTCGATGGTGTCGTTGCGGTACGCCCGGCCCGGCGCCACGATGTAGACCGGTGGTTCATGGGTCTCCATGTAGCGCGCCTGGACGGGTGAGGTGTGCGCTCGCAGAAGCAGTTCGTCGCTGGGGTCACCGTAGTCCACGTACATAGTGTCGGATTCGAGCCGGCCGGGGTGGTCCGGCGGCGTGTTCAGGGCGTCGAAGTTGTACCAGGCCAGTTCTGCTTCTGGGCCCTCGGCGACGTGGTAGCCGAGCCCGATGAAGATGTCGCAAACCTCGTCCATCACCTGCTGGATGAGATGGAGCCCGCCTGCCGGGAGCACTTGATGGTCGACGGTGACGTCGATCGCCTCGGCCACGAGACGGCCAGCCTGAGCTTCGGCCTGCAGTTCCTCGCGCCGCTGGACAATCGCGGTTTGCACGGTCTGGAACACGTCGTTGATCATCCGTCCGGCGTCGCGGCGTTCTTCGGCCGGGAGTGAACCCAGCGAACGACGGGCCCCGGCAATCGCAGAATCGCGTCCGATCGCGTCGGACTCCGCCTGAGCGAGGTCGTCAAGTGAGGCGGCGGCGGCGACAGAGTCGAGCGCGGCCAGCTGTGATGCTTCGAGGTTTTCTGCAAGACCCATGCGGCGAGTCAGGTTAGTCGTGGGTTCCATGGCTCCAATGTCCTGTTGACGGCGAGCCGCTCCAGACGGCAAAAGGCCCGGAGCTTCGGCTCCGGGCGGATGTGGTGGTGCGGTGGAATCAAACGCTGCCAGCACGATTCGCCCGAGCCGAGGGCTCGATAAACGCGAAGCGGCTGAGATGCGAAGTGCTCACCTTTCGACCCTATCGCAGCGGCGGCCGCGGCACAAGACGTCTGCGCTCGTACATGGCGATGGACGCCGCAACCGCAGCGTTGAGGCTCTCCGCTCCCCCGGGCATCGGGAGCGTGACGGCGAATTCCGCACGGGCGACAACGGCGGCCGGGAGTCCTCGGGGCTCGTTCCCAACGAGAAAGGCAATGGGTTCGTCCGGCGGGAGGGTTTCGATGGGCACGCCGTCTGCCACGGTGAGCGCCGCGATCCGGCATCCGGCGCCCTCGAGGGCGCCAACCGGGTCGTCACCCAACTCGACCAGAGGCACCCGGAAGTGCCCCCCGGCGCCCGAGCGGAGAACCCTTGGTGACCAAGCGTCGACGGTGTTCGGGCCGACGCCAATCTGGAAGTCAAACGCAGCGGCGGAGCGGATAATCGTGCCGGCGTTGCCCGGATCGGCCAGTCCAACCAGGGCCACGGTGTCAAGACGTGCCGGGATGGGCGCCGTCGGGATCTGTAGAACGGCGACGGGACCTCTCGGATGTTCGGTGTCTGCGAGCTTGGCGAGGATCTGAGTCGTCACCTCGACAACCTCCGTGTCCCCCACGACTTCGTGCCATGGGGCGGCGTGGTCGGCATCGGTCGTGTAGATGACGGTCACTTCCGCGCCGGAGGCCAGGGCCTCGGCAACGAGGTGCGGACCTTCGAGCAGCGTGGAGCCGGTTTCAGACCGGCGCCGCGACCGGTGCAGTTTGGCTACAGCCACAATCTGGGGGTTCTGAGGAGAAGTGATCATCACGGTGCGCTCCACCTCCTCAACGTCCCGACTGGAGCGCACAATACAAACGGCGGCCGGGTGTGGTCCGGCCGCCGTTGCGCTTCGTTGACTTCACTCCGCTGCTGCAGTTGCCACCGCAACAAGCTTGGAGAACGCATCGGGATCGTTGACCGCCATGTCGGCCAGCATCTTGCGATCCACATCCACTTCGGCGGCCTTGAGGCCGGCGATCATCTGCGAATAGGTCGACCCGTTGAGCCGGGCCGCGGCGTTGATCCGCATGATCCACAGACGGCGGAAGTCTCCCTTGCGGGCTCGACGGTCGCGGTAGGCGTACTGCATCGAGTTGAGCGTTTGCTCGCGCGCCGTGCGATAGCGGCGGCTCCGTGCCCCGGTGTAACCCGAGGCGCGTTCCATGACCTTACGGCGCTTCTTGCGTGCATTAACTGCGCGTTTGACCCTTGCCATGTCTCTCCTCCTACCTACCGAGCAGGCGCCCGGCCCGCTTGGCGTCGCCGCCGGTGAGCGTGCTCATGCCCTTGGCGCGTCGCCAACGGCGGGCGTTGCGCTTGTGACGGTTGTGGACACGCCACGCATTGCGATGGCGAATCTTGCCGCTGCCGGTGACTTTCATCCGCTTGGCAGCGCCCTTGTGTGTCTTCTGCTTCGGCACGCTTTCACGCTCCTATGTGGTCGCCGGTTCCTGGCCCTGGTCGCCGGCCTCAATGGTCTCTACGGCCTCGACGGCCTCTACAGCTTCGATCGCCTCGATCGCCTCGATCGCCTCGACGGCCTCGATCTCCTCCAACGCCTCCACCACTTCGACCGCATCGGCGGCCTCAGCGGTCTCAACCTCTTCGCTGGCCTCGATGGCCTCGATGACCTCTTCGGCATCTATGGCTGCGGCAACGGCGACCTCGCTGGGGACCGCTACTTCGTGCTCCTCGAGGGCTTCGAGATCCTCGTCGGCCTCTTCGGTCGTCTCGACTTCCTCGGCCTCTGATTCCGCTTGGCTTGCTAGGTACTTCTTTCGTTCCGACCGGGAGACCGGCGCCAACACCAAGGTCATCTGGCGGCCGTCAAGACGGGGTGGCGTCTCCACCACCCCCAAGCCGTCGACGCTCTCGGTGAGACGGCGCAGGATGTCTCGACCAATCTCTGGGTGCGTGACCTCTCGGCCACGAAACCTCATCGTTACCTTGACTTTGTCGCCCTCACCGAGGAACCGCAGGACTCGCTTCCGCTTCACGTCGAAGTCGCTCTGCCCGATCTTGGGGCGGAATTGGACCTCTTTGATCACGGTTCGCGTTTGCTTCTTGCGGGCCTCACGCGCCCGCACGGACGCTTCATACTTGAACTTGCCGTAGTCCATCATGCGGACCACGGGTGGTCTGGAGTCGGCAGCTACTTCAACGAGATCGAGCCCGAGCTGGTCTGCCAGCCACCTGGCTTCATCGATCCCTTTGATACCAATCTGCCCGCCGTCTGGGTCGACAAGCCGGACTTCGCGAGCCCGGATCTTCTCGTTGACCCTCGGTTCCTTGGAGATAAGAAGACCCTCCTTGGTCGTCGTTCTCTTGCTCGCCGTCTGCCCAACAAGAAAGGGCAGCACGACGCGAAGTGCTGCCCTAGGTCGTTGACCGCGACGCACGCAAGTCCGTGGCCGGGTGGGAGGCAGCGCCTCCGCTTTACTCAATTGTGGCCTGGAGTATACGAGTCCTGGGCGCACTGTCCACCCCACGCCGGTGGCAACGGTCGGCTGATCAGTCGGAAGAGTCGGTGCCGTTGCCCGTGATGAGGTGGCCGAGCTTCTCGGCTTTGGTGGCTAGATAGGCGTCATTGTGCCGCGTCAGGCCGACTTCGTGGGGAACTCGACCGCTGATGGTGATCCCCCAGACCCCGAGTTGGCGGATCTTCTCCGGGTTGTTGGTGAGCAGGCGAACGCTGCCTACACCGAGGTCGTGGAGTATCTGTGCCGCAACGCCGTAGTCGCGTCCATCAGCCGGATGGCCAAGCGAGACGTTGGCCTCGACGGTGTCGAGTCCCTCGTCCTGCAGGCCGTAGGCGGCCAGCTTCGCCAGCAGGCCGATGCCGCGCCCTTCATGGTTCCGGTTGTAGACAACGATGCCCCGCCCTTCGGCAGCGATGAGCCGTAGGGCCTCACTCAGTTGCATGCCGCAGTCGCATCGCTCGCTGCCGAACACGTCACCGGTGAGGCACTCTGAATGGACTCGAGCCAGCACGCCGTGCTCGCCGCGCACGATGCCCATCACCAGGGCAACATGCTCGGCCTCGCTCGGTGCGGAGCGGTAGCCGTGGGCGATGAACTCTCCGTGAGCCGTCGGGAGGCGGGCCACGGCCTCTCGTGCGACGGTGATCTCTGTAGGTCGGTTCACTCGATGGCTCCTAGCTCGATATCCATGCGGAGGTCCGGCCCCAGCCTACGGACGTCGGCGATCACGGCTTGACGGGCAGCCGACAGAGTCGGAAAGCCGGCCCGGAACATGCCGTGGCCTCGTCCCCCGGCGAGTTTTGCTCCGAGGTAGACGACGAGTCGGTTGACGCAACCGGCGGCCAGGAGTGCGGCGGCCAGCGTCGGTCCGCCCTCGACCAGCAAATCAACAACACCGCGCGAGCCAAGGTCGTCGAGCATCATCCCCAGATCAACGGTGGCCGATCCGTCGGCGCTTGCTCTCGTCGCTCCCGCGGGCGGGTCGCTGAGGAGACCGGGCACATAGATGAGTGGGTCGCGGTCATAGAGCTTCCGCTCGGCGGGGAGCGGCTGAGTACCGGCGACAACAACGGCCCGCGGTTGACGGCCGGTGAAATCTTTGAGGCGCACCGTCAGCTCGGGGTCGTCCTCGCGCAGCGTACCGGCGCCAACCAATACTGCGTCGGCGGCAGCCCGTAGCCGATGTCCGTCCTCCCTGGCGGCCGGTGAGGTGATCCACTGGCTGGTGCCGTCGGACGCCGCGACTTGACCATCGATGGTTGCGGCGATCTTCAGCGTCACAAGCGGCCGGCCGGTGCGCCGATGGTGGAAGTAGCCCGGATCGATCCGCTCGGCTACCGCAGCGCCACTGATGGTGACTTCGACGCCGGCTTCACGGAGCATGGCGATGCCGCGACCGTTCACCCTGGGATCGGGATCTTGTGCCCCAACGACGACCCTTCCCACCCCGGCCGCGATCAGTACTTCGGTGCATGGCGGTGTCTGCCCCTGATGGGCGCAGGGTTCAAGCGTGACGTAGACGGTTGCGCCGCGCGCCGCGCTGCCCGCCGCGGCAACGGCGGCTGCTTCCGCATGGGGAGTCCCGGGTCCGGCATGCACATCCTCTGCAATCGCAGTGCCGTCGGGGGCAACAACCACTGCGCCGACGCGCGGATTGGGGTGTGGAAAGGTGGCCGCCGCCAGCACCAGGGCGCGCTCCATCGCCCAATGCACCGGTGGTGTTGACTCTGCGGTGTGGGTCTGATGAGGCGACGACACCTACGATCACCTTCCTGGGGATCGGAACGCTGCTTCCCGGCCGGTCAGGTGCGGCACGGCAGCTGAGGCAACGAGTGTACGGCCGCTGAGGAGGTTAGGTCCGGCGGTCGATCTCGTAGACGGAGCCTGCCTGCCGTTTGGCGTATTCCTTCATCTCGGAGGCGATGGCTGACGCCTCCCACTCCGAGTTGATTCTGCGCCGCACATTGGTGGCCACGCCGAGCGACAGTGACGAGATCGGAAAGGCATGGCGCTCGCCGCGGCGATCCATGACCTCGATGTAGCCCTGGAGCGCGTCGGCCGTGTCGTAGAAGTCCAGGATCCCATCGTCGTAGTACCTGATCGACGCCTTGCAGAACTCCTCAACGTAGTTCGGGTCGATGACGGCAACGAAGTCGTCGCCGCCGACGTGCCCGACAAACGCTTCGGAGTCACCTGAGTCTTCTGCTGCCCGGAGCAGCACATCGGCACAGAACTTGATCACCGAGTCACCCCGCATAAATCCGTAGTGGTCGTTGAACGACTTGAAGTTGTCGAGATCGGCGTGGACGACGGCGAATCTGCCGCCGTCGCGAACCTTCTCTTCGAGCGTGCGGGTGATACGGAAATTGCCCGGCAGCCCGGTCAGCGGCGACAGGTCCCGCATGTGCTGGGCGCGGCGCAACACAGTGCGGACCCGGGCCATCAGCTCCTCAACGTCAAACGGCTTTGTGATGTAGTCATCTGCGCCGAGGTTCAGGCCCTTGACACGGTCCTCGGCAAGAGCCTTGGCGGTCAGAAGGATGACGGGGACGTTCGAGGTGGCCGGGGAGCTGCGCAAACGGCGCAACACGGTGAGGCCGTCCATCTCCGGCATCATCACATCGAGCAACACCAGATCCGGCGGCTTCTCTTTTGCGCTGTCGAGTGCGATCCGGCCGTTGGCCGCGGTTTCGGTCTCGAACCCTTCGAGTTCGAGATTCACCCTGACAAAATGGAGAATGTCCGGATCGTCATCAACGACGAGGACTCGCTCCTGCATCGTGCTCCTGCGTGTTCATGTTCGTTCGCATTTCCCGGATGGCCGCTACGGGATCTTCGGCCCGGAAGATGGAACTTCCAGCCACGAAGACATCGGCACCGGCTCGCCTGGCCAGACCGATGTTGTCCGGTCCGATGCCACCATCGATCTGTACATCGGTCGGTAAACCCCGCGAGTCAACCAGCTTTCTCGCGGCCTCGATCTTGTCCAAAACGCCGTCGATGAAACTCTGGCCCCCAAAACCTGGGTTGACCGACATCACCAGAACCATGTCACACAGATCCACGTAGGGCTCGACGGCGGCAAACGGGGTCGGCGGGTTGATCGCGAGACCAAACCTCAGTCCAGCCTCCCGGGCGCGTTGCGCCACACTGGTTGGGTCGGGGAATACTTCGAGGTGCACGGTGGCGATGTCTGCGCCTGCCGCCTTGAGCGGTTCAAAATAGGCGTCCGGGTTGGTCATCATGAGATGGCAGTCGAAGGGAAGGTCGGTCACCCGCCGCAACGACTCGATGACGGGGATCCCCAGGGAGATGTTGGGAACGAAGTGCCCGTCCATCACGTCGATGTGAAGCATGTCGACGTGGTTGGCAATCGCTGCCACATCATCGCCGAGGCGAGCAAAGTCCGCCGCAAGAATCGATGGGGCGATACGAGGCTGCTTGATCATCCGAGGAGGATAGGCCGGTGGTGACCCGACTACCGTGCCAATCCGCAGACCGTCGACACGATGGTGGACGCATCGCGGAGGTTGGGAATGGACATTGAACGGTATCGAGTCGCCCCGGGAGTTGAGGTTGACCTCGACCAGTGGGATCCGCGGGATACGGCGGACTTCCCCGGCGGAAAGGCCGAAGGCAAGGAGTACCTGAAGGGGCTGGTTGCCGAGCTGACCGAACTCCAGGGGTTGCTGTGGGCAGAGGACCGCCACAAGCTGCTGGTGGTCATCCAGGCCATGGATACTGGAGGGAAGGATGGCGCGATCCGCAACGTGTTCGGCCCCCTCAATCCCCAGGGTGTCCGGGTCGCCAACTTCAAGGCCCCTACTTCGGAGGAACTCGCTCACGACTACCTGTGGCGAATCCACAGCAACACTCCGGGCAACGGCGAGATCGCAGTCTTCAATCGCAGCCACTACGAGGATGTCCTCGTCGTGCGCGTGCTCGGCCTGGCGCCCGAGGAACGCTGGATACGCCGCTACGGCCACATCAACGCGTTCGAGGAGCTGCTCGCCGATGAGGGCACCACGATCGTCAAGTTCTACCTCCACATCTCGAAGGAGGAGCAGAAGGAGCGGTTGCAGGCCCGACTCGACGACCCGGCGAAGAATTGGAAGTTCAGCGCCGGCGATCTCGAACACCGCGCCTTGTGGGGCGACTACATGAAGGCGTTCGAGGTCGCCCTCGAACGGACGAGCACGGATTGGGCCCCGTGGTACATCGTGCCGGCCGACCGCAAGTGGTTCCGCAACGTGGTGATGGCCGAGACGCTGGTCAAGACCTTGCGAGGCCTCAACATGAGCTACCCGAAGGCGGAAGAGGGCCTCACGGACATCGTGATCGAATAGGGATTACCCGCGGCCGGGCCCTCAGACGTCGATGACCGCAATGAACATTCCATCGGTGTCGCTGGTGTGCGGCGCCAGCAGCCAGCCCCTGCCCCACGGCTCGCCGGGCAAACCGTCGGGAGGATGAGCGTTCCGGTCGGCAACGACTTCGATCGTTTCCTCCGGGAACACGGTGCACACTGAGTAGACCAGTCGCCCGCCCGGTGCGACCAGGGCGAGTGCCTCGTCGAGGAGGTTGCGCTGGACGGGCGCCAGGCGGTGCGGGCTCTCGGGGGTGAGCCGCTGGCGGATCTCAGGTCGGCGCCGCAGCGTACCCAGGCCGGTGCATGGAGCGTCCAAGAGGACACGATCGAACGAGGCCGGACGCACCGCCGGGGCACGACCGTCCATCACGATGAAGTGGGCCTCGACCCCCATGGCGTCGAGACGGCGCCGGGCGCTGGCGAGGCGCCGCTCGTTGCGATCGGCGGCGATCAGCAGGCCATCACCGCCCATGAGGTCCCAAAGGTGAGCGGTCTTGCCTCCAGGGGCGGCCGCCATATCAAGGACGCGCTGACCGGGTTGGGGGGCGAGTGCCAGGCCGACTGCGGTGGATGCCGGATCGATGAGGTCGACGGTTCCGTTTCGTTTCAGCTCCATTGCGACGTCGGCATCCAGGTACGCCGCGCCGCCGATTCCGAGCGAGTCCCGTGCCGTCAGTTCGTTGCGATACCGGACACCAATTCCGGCCGCAGTATTGGAGGCCAAGAAGAACCCGGCGCCTGCTTCGCCCGGCAGTGCCTCGGCCACCTGTCGGTACATCCAGCGTGGAATACCGAAGTCGCGATCCGGATCGAAGCCTTGGCCCTCCCCCGCCCGCTCCAGATGGCGAGCCACCGTACGCAGCACTCCGTTGATGAACCCCGAAGCTCGGCCGGCACCCGCCGCCTTGGCCGCTTCAACCGCGCTGTCAACCACGGCATACGGCTCTCTCCGGTCAACGATCAACTCGGCGCCGCCCACCCGGAGAATGGCCCGTACCCCGGGGTCGAGGTCATCGAGCGGTCGGTTCAAGGCGGCGTCGAGGGCACGGTCGATCGGCAGCAGATAACGAATCGTGGTCCGCACCAGGTGTTCGAACGACTTGCGGTCACGGGCATCGAAGGTATCGCCGCCCGCCCGTATGATCACGTTCGAATAGGCCCCCTCGTCGGTGATCCGCTTGACGGTATCCGCTGCGGCGATCCGGACTCCGACTCCAGCCTTCACGTTTGGACCGGATCGATGACGGCCCCGGCACCCTGGCGGCCGCGCACCCAGTCGGTCCCCGCCATCGGGCGTTTCCCCGCCGGCTGCACCTCGTCGAGCACCAGCGCCCCATCCCAGAAGCCGAGCACCGGCCGGCCATCATGAACCGCGATGTGCCCGGCAGCGACATCTTCCTCACTCCCCGAAGCCCGCCAGATCTTGAGCCGCTCGCCCTCAACCACGCTCCAGGCACCCGGGCGCGGGTTGAACGCCATCACAACCCGCCGCGCCGCAGCGGCATCCTGCTGCAGGTCGATCCTTGCCTCTGCGACCGAAAGCGGTGTGGCATGAGTGGCGGCGGCCTCGATCTGTGGCGCCGGCACCCTTGCCCCCGCGACGAAGCCGGGGAACGTATCGTCGAGCAACTCCGCCCCAAGGTACGAAAGGCGTGCCGTCAGGGTCCCTCCGGTCTCGTCTTCGGCAATCGGCGTTTCGCGCACGGCAACAACCGGCCCGGTGTCCATGCCCTCGTCGAGAGCCATCAGACTCACTCCGGTGACGGCGTCGCCGGCCATGATGGCTCGCTCCACCGGAGCGGCACCACGCCAGCGAGGCAGCAGCGAGAAATGGACGTTGAGAAACCCGTAGCGCGGAATGGCCAGCACCTCGGGCCGCAGGATGCGACCGTAGGCAACGACCACGCCGAGGTCGACTGCGTGCTGGGCGATGACGTCTCGCAATTCGCTTTGGGTGGCCGGTTGGGCGACGGGAATGCCCCACTCGTGGGCCGCGGTCTTGATCGGGGGCGCCAGCTTGGTGCCCGAGCGCCCTCGCGCCGCATCCGGCCGGGTAACGACGACGGCGACATCCGCGACGTCAACGAGTGCGGCCAGAGTGGGTACGGCCGCAGTCGGAGTACCGAGGAAGGCGGCTCGCATCAGATGTCCGCAGTCAGGCCGAGCACCTCATCGCGGAGCTCGCGCATGACCTGCTTTTTGGTTCTCCGATTCAGCCGCTCGATGAGCAGCATGCCGTTGAGGTGGTCGATCTCATGCTGCAGCACCCGCCCCATCAGCTCGTCACCCTCGAATTCGACCGGCCCGCCGTCCAGGCCGAACCCGGTTGCCTTGGCGAATCCGGGGCGCTTGATCGGCCAGAATCGCCCGGGGACGGAGAGGCAGCCTTCGTCGAAGGTCCATGACCCATCGATATCCACAATCGTTGGGTTCGCCATGACGAAAGGACCGTCACCGATGTCGGCCACGAAGATCGCCTTCGAGATGCCAATCTGTGGCGCCGCAAGCCCGACCCCCGGCGCTTCGTACATGGTCTCGAGCATGTCATCGACCAGGCGCTCGAGTTCACTGGAGAAACCATCGATCGGCGCCGCGACGGTACGCAACACCGGGTCGCCAAAGGTACGAATGGGGAAGACGGGCACGCGAGCTCCTCTCGGTGCGAGAGATTAGCGCGACCCAACCGAGCCGGGCCGCCCCATCCACTCCGTGCGAAGGCGACCGGTTCAGAGGTCAATGGGATCTGCGTCGACCCTCAGCCGCGCACCGGCGTCCCGCCAGGCCTGGACCTGGGGCCGAAGCCTGATCCTTAGTTGACGCAGATCGGAGCCCTGAACCAGCCAGCGTTCCCCGTGAGGGGTCGGAGCCGGGCCGAGGACGGCGGCGTCGCCGGCGGCCGCCATCAGTTCATCGCCAAAGCCGTCGGGCGCGTCCCGCACGTCGAGGGCGATGAGTTCTCCCATCGGCGGGAACTGTTGCTCATTGCGGGTAACGACCACGTCGGCGAGGAACCCACTCGGGTGACCGTGACGCAGCGCCACGATGGCGGGGTGGGTTGGCTCACTGGTTTGAACAATGCACCGATTCCCACTGCCGCGTCGTACCAGGCCCGCCAGTCTGGCCAGCAGCCGCAACGCCTCTTCCTCGGCGCGGTAGTTGGGCGCCAACAACAGGGCGTCGGCATCAACGGCAATGGCAAGATCGACCGGGCCCTGGTCGGGCAGGTCGCGTTCCGTCCCTACGACCACCGGCATTTTGCTGCCCGGCGGACCGACGGCGTCGCCGATGCTCCGCGCCAACTCGTCGACGATGCGCCCGACGCCGGCCCCGAGTGGCTCAAATCGTTCGCCGCCGCAGGCGACACACCGGGCCATGTGTGACCCACAGCGGCGGCAGGTGTCTGCTCGGTCGGCGGCTGCACCACACTCGGGACACCGCCGGATCTCACGGCACTGTACGCAGCGGAACGCAGGGGCATATCCCCTGCGGTGAACGAGAACGAAGCTGGTTCCGCCCCGACCGACGAGACCCTGCAAGGCGCGCCGCACCCGCTCGCCGACCAGATTCGACCCGGGCGGATCCTCCGAGCGGTCGACAACCTCGACAAGCGGCCACGCCCGGCCGCCCGGTTCGTGAGTCTCGGTGCCGGCGGCGATGAGCTCGGTGGTAGGCACCGGGCCGGCGAACACCAGGGTGAAGCGCTCCACGGTGGATCGTCGCCGCATCACCTCGCGTACGTGGATGGTCGGGCTTGCCGCCGCCTTCATGGCGCGGCGCCCCTCCTCCACGATGATCCCCAGCCCAAATGAGGCCACGGGCCACAACCCGATCTCGCGGGTTCCCACCAAAATGGTGCCCGGGCGGTTGCGGCCTTTGATCCATGCGTTGGTGACATCTCGGTGCGCCAATGACGACGTGGCATAGGCGACCCGCTCGCCGTATGCCGCGGTCAGCACAGCTGCGGTGGCTTCCGCCTCGGCGACCGTCGGCAGGATCACCATGCTGGACCGGTCGGCGGCGCCGGCAGACGCCACCAGGGCGACGACCGTATCCTCCCACGGGCCGCTCCCGATCAGGTATTGAGGTCGGATCCGAGCTCCGCGTCCGAGGGCAGCGGCCACCGCAGGCAACGGACTACTGGCTGCGTTGATGGGTGGAACGTCCTTGCCAACCCTGCGGCGTGGCAAGTTGGGCGGGGCGGCTCTGCCGAGCACTGCGCCGAGCGGTGCAACGTAGTGAACGGCACACCACCGCAGCGTCTGGAGAAGCCGTTGATCAAAGACGGGATAGTCCCCCGAGATGGCCATGATGTCCTTGAGCGGGCGCCCCCCGGGTTCGATCTCCCTCAGATCGACGACGTACCCGCGCACCCTGCGACCGCCGAGCGGGACCCGCACGATCGACCCCACCGATATCTCACCCAACGTATCGGGGATGCGGTACGCGAACCCATCGTCGACCGCAAAGGTCGGAAGTTCCGGGACTACCTGGGCGACTTGGATCAGCGAGCCGCTCCCGACTCTGTGCGCATCTCTCGCACCCGATCCCATAGGCGGTCGGCCACCGCGTCTTTGGTGAGCAGCGGCCAGGCATCGGTAGCGCCGTCGGGGGTGATGACGGTGACCTCGTTGGTGGCGGTTCCAAATCCCGAACCGGTCCGAGTCACGTCGTTGCCAACCAGCAAGTCGACGCCCTTGCGGCGCGCCTTGTCAATGGCTCCTTCGAGTGACCCGGCTTCTGCTGCGAATCCAACAACAAAAGGCCGTGGTTCCATGCCAACCACACCGGCGAGGATGTCAGGAGTCGGTTCCAGCACGATCTGGGGCGGCCCGTCGGCTCGCTTCAGCTTGCCCGGCGCCGGCCCGGCCGGTCTGAAGTCCGCAACTGCTGCCGCGAGGACGGCGACATCGACTCGTGCGGCGGCAGACCACACGGCGTTCGCCATCTCCTCTGCCGTCTCGACGACGATGGCATCGACCCCGGGACCTTCGGGAGGAGTGGCACTGGTCACGAGCGTGACCTGGGCTCCCCGCCTGGCGGCGGCAACCGCAATGGCGTTGCCCATCTTTCCGGATGAGCGGTTGCCGATGTACCGGACTGGGTCGATCGGTTCGCGGGTGCCTCCGGCCGTGACCAGAACCCTCCAGCCTTCGAGGTCTCCCGCCAGCAATGCGTCGAGCGCGGCCACGATGTCGTCGGGTTCGGCCATTCTGCCCAGCCCGATATCACCGCCGGCAAGGGCGCCGCTCACCGGTCCGACAAAGGCACAGCCGTCTCCAGCAAGCGTGGCCACACTGCGCTGGGTGGCAGGGTGGTCCCACATCTCGGTGTGCATCGCAGGCGCTACCAGCAATGGGGCGTCCGTTGCGAGAACGGTTGCCGCCAGGGCACCGTCGGACAGTCCGTTGGCAAGGCGCGCCAGCGTCGCGGCAGTCGCCGGGGCGATCACAATGGCATCGGCCCAGCGACCCAGGGTCGTATGCGGACTGACATCCGACTGCCCGAACAAGTCGAGCAACGGATCAACGCCGCAGATGGCGGCAAGGGTTTGCGGGCCGAGGAACTCGACCGCAGACGGCGTCATCACCGCCCTGACCTCAGCACCACGCTCGACCAGGCGGCGGGCCAGATAGGCGGACTTGTAGGCAGCAACACCTCCCGACACTCCCAGCACGATACGACGGCCGGTCAGCATGAGGTCAACGCTCCCCGTTCGGGGCTACCGCTTTGCGGCGCCCTACTCGTCTTCGACCTGGATGACGACCTTGTCGGTGTCGATCTCTTCAAGCGAGATCGACAGCGGCTTGCGAGAAAGGCTGTGTACCTGCGGTGGCACGTAGCTGCCCAGGCCTTCGCCCAACTGGTTGAAGTAGGCATTGATCTGACGGGCGCGCCGCGCCGCGAGGACAACGAGTCCGAAGCGCGAGTCGGTCTTGCTGAGCAGTTGCCCAATGGGCGGTTCGATCATCATCTGGTGTGGTCTCCTGGGGCCGGGATGGCCCGGGACGCGCGCGTACGAGCGAGTTCCGGGTCCTTCAGTATAGAGACCACTTCGGAGATGGCGGTGCTGAGGTCGGCGTTTGTCACCAAGAAGTCAAAATTGGCTTCGGCATCGGCGATCTGCTCTCGGGCAACGCCGAGGCGACGCGCCACATCCTGCGGCGATGTATCTCCACGGTCGCGGAGGCGCTGCTCCAGGGTTTCGATCGATGGCGGCAGGATGAAGATGAGCACGGCGTTGCGGTAGGAACGCTTGACCTGTCCGGCACCGTCGTTCTCGATGTCGAGCACGACATGCTCGCCCCGTTCGAGATGCTCGAGGACCGGGCGACGCGGGGTCCCGTAGAGGTAGCCGCTGTACTCGGCCCATTCGAGTAGATCCCCTGCCGCGATCAGGTCCTCGAAGTCCTGGCGCGACACGAAGAAGTAATCCTCGCCGTCGACTTCACCGGGCCGCGGGGCGCGCGTTGTGGCCGAGACGGAGAAATGGAACGGCACCCGCTCGGCCACCCCATGGACGACACTCGATTTGCCGGCGCCGGACGGTCCGGAAACGACGAGGAGTAGTCCCGTTGGCGGAGGCTCAGGGGAAGAGTTCGAGGAGGACGGCTCGTTGCCGGGTTCCGAGACCTCGGATCCGACGACTTTCGGCGATTCCATACTCCTCCATGATGCGTTTGGCCTTGACCTTCCCGACGCCCGGCATGGAAACCAAGATGGCATAGGTTTTGGTCCCTGCCACCAGTTCATCGGTCTCGGCACGCACAAAGACGTCGTCGAGCGACAAACTACCCGTCTTGAGAAGCTCCTTGACCTCGGCGCGGACTCGGCGCGCTTCGGCTGCCTTTTCGAGTGCAGCCCGGCGCTGTTCGTCGGTCAGCTGTGGTGGTGGCATGTCCCTCCCTGATCTCTCCAATCGCACTCTATCAATCAGAATCGCCAGCGTGGGGGCAACTTTCCGACTGAGGGCCGGGTGACTCAGGACTGGATCGTCGCTGCGATCGCTTCCGCAGCAGCCGCGGGATCAGGCGCTCGAGTGATCGGGCGGCCGATCACCAGCCAATCGGCACCACGCGCGATCGCATCCGCCGGCGTGGCAACGCGGCTCTGGTCGTCATCAGCGGCGCCTGCAGGTCGAATGCCGGGGATCACGGTTGTCAGCTCAGGGGCCACCTCGGCCACAACTCCTAGTTCTTGCGGCGAGCACACCAGACCCTCGCAGCCCGCTCGTTCCGCGACCCGGGCCATCCTCGACACCAGCTTGCCGGGGCTGGTGGGAATGCCGACGGCGCTCAGCGCAACGGGGTCGAGCGAGGTGAGCACAGTGACACCCAACACGCCGGCCGTGCCGTCTGATCCGATGAGGAGACCTTCGACCGCGGCCCGCAGCATCGCTTCACCGCCGGACACGTGGGCGGTCACCCAACGGGCACCCCAGCGCCCCAACCGGGCCGCCGCCGCTCCAACCTGGGTTGGGATGTCGTGAAGCTTTGCGTCGGCAAACACCGGTTTGCCCAGCTCTGCCAAGGCAGCGATCGTGGCCGGGCCGGGCCCGTGGAGCAGCCCGAGACCGATCTTGAAGCCGCCGACGTGGGGGGCGACCTGCTTCGCCATTCGAATTGCGTCTTCGGCGGTAGCGACGTCAAGAGCCACCAATACCGGCGGCGAGGTCATTGCCATGGTCTGGCTCCTCCGATGAGTTCGTGGATCGTCGCTACCTCGTGTCGCTCGCAGTACTCGTCGAGTTCGGCCAATACCCGTCGACCGGCACGTGGCTCTGCGAAATGGACCGTGCCCATCGCCACCGCACTCGCCCCCGCGAGCAGGTACTCGGCTACGTCATTGCCGTTGGTCACCCCGCCGCAACCCACGATCGGGAGATCCGGCAGGGCTGAAGCCACCTCCCACACGCAGCGCATCGCGATTGGCTTGATTGCCTTTCCCGAATAGCCACCGACCACTCCCGAGAGTTGCGGACGGCGGGTTTCGACGTCGATTCCGGCTCCCCACACCGTGTTGGTGAGGACAACCCAATCGGCCCCCGCCTCTTGCACGGCGCGAGCGACAGCGACGATATCTTCCGAGTTGGGCGATAGCTTGGCGCCGATGGGCAGGTTCGTTGCGACGCGAACCGCACCGACGACTCCGGCCGATGCCTCGGCGTCGAGGGCGAACATGCCGCCCCCTTCGAGATTCGGGCACGACAGATTCACCTCGATAGCGGTCACGGCAGCCTCGGCCAGCGCCGCCGCCACCGTGGCAAAGGCTTCTACGGAGTGGCCGACAGCTGAGCCCCAGACGGGCACCCCGACCTGGGAGAGCTTTGGCCCGACGTCGGCGACCCAGGCGGTGACCCCGGGGTTCTGGATGCCGATTCCGTTGAGCATGCCGACTTCCGTTGGGGCCATCCGGGGAGCGGGCCGCCCCCGCCACGGGACGTCGCTCACCGATTTTGCGACCGCAGCCCCATAGGCCTCGAGGGCTCCGACGGCGGCAAAATCAACGACAGAGCCGACCGTCCCGCATGCAGCAACCAGCGGCGTACGTAACGCGAGCGGGCCGAGCCGGGTCGAGAGGTCAGTCACTGCGGGCCGCCTGATGGTGGGACTGGAGCGAGCGAACGACAGTCACCGCCCCTCCCCCGGCTTGGAGGCTGCGGGCGATTGCCATGCCACCCTGGATAGTGGTGGCACTACTGCCGGCGCTGGGCGGCCAGACCGCGGAGCGGCTTGCGGATGGAACTGCACCGAGAACACACTGACGTCCCGGCACTCCAGTCCCTCGGTGGTGCCGTCGTTGAGATTCTGATGGGTGGCGACGACCGAGCCAAAGCGGGTTTCGACCTCGCCGGGGAGCAGGTCGGAGCCCGGCAATTCAGCGCCGGGCTCGGGCTGGGAGGCGTCGGTGAGCGACCACAGATCTACCGCAAAGCCATGATTCTGAGCCGTGATGGCGACGTGGCCGTCGGCCAACCGGCGCACCGGGTGGTTGCCACCGTGATGGCCGAAGGGCAGCTTGTAGGTCCGTGCTCCGAGCGCCAGCCCGAGAATCTGGTGTCCGAGGCAGATGCCCATCACCGGTGTCTTCCCCAGCAACGAGCGGACGGTGGCAACCCCGTGGGTGACCGGCTCGGGGTCGCCGGGCCCGTTGCTGAGGAACACGCCCGAAGGCTCGAGGGCGAGCATCGTCTCGGTTGAGGTCCCCGCAGGAACCACGTGGACCTCGCAGCTGCGGTCGGTGAGCGCAGTGACGATGTCCCGCTTCATTCCAAAATCGATCGCCACCACCCGCGTTCGGATTTCGCTCGGAGGGACAACGACGTACGGCAGGCTGGTGGTGACGCCTTGGGTAAGGTCCCGGCCTTCCATGCATGGCGCGGACCCGGCGGCATCGGCCAGTTCGGTCGCCTTCACGCCGGCGCCGATGGCTCCCGGCATCGCTCCATTGGCCCGCAGATGGCGGGTGAGGCGCCGGGTGTCAACGTCCGTCAGGGCGACCGTCCCCGTCGAACGCAACCAGTCCACAAAGGATGACTGGGACCTCCATGAGGAGTCGCGCCGCGCCATCGAACGCGTGACAAACCCGGTGCAGTAGGGACGATCCGCCTGTTCGTCCTGGGCGTTGGTGCCGTAGTTGCCGATATGGGGCGCCGTCATGGTGACGATCTGTCCAGCGTACGAAGGATCGGTTGCGATCTCCTGGTAGCCGGTCATGGCGGTGTTGAACACCACCTCGCCGGTGGCCACTCCCTCGGCACCCACGGCGGTGCCGCGAAAGACTGACCCGTCGGCAAGTACCAGGGCTCCGTTCATGGCACCGTCCCCGCTGCGGCGTACGACAGTCCGCCGGCGTAGATGGTGTGGCGCACCATCCCCCGCCAGGTGCGGCCGAGGTATGGGGCGTTACGCGAGCGTGATCGCGTCGTCGTCGGTCGGATCGTGGCGTCCGGATCGAAGACCACCAGATTGGCTTGGTAGCCCGGGGCCATCGGCTGCCCCTGCCCGGCGATCTGCCCGATTCGGGCCGGCGCAATCGACATCCGGTCGAAGAAGGCCGCCATGTCGAGCGAAACCACGGTGTTGACTACGGCCGCCGCCCATTCCGAGCCGATGACCCCGTTGGGAGTTTCGGTGAATGGTCCCGACTTGTCTTCCGGAGTGTGTGGGGCGTGATCGGTGGCGACAACATCGATCACCCCATCGCGCACTCCAGCACGCAATGCGGCTGCGTCGTCTGCGGTGCGCAACGGCGGCATCATCTTGAACGACGGGTCGAGCGACTCGAGGTCGTCCTCGGTGAAAGCGAGATGGTGCGGCGTCGCCTCAGCGGTCACCGGCAACCCTTCGGCCTTGGCCGCTGCCACCAACTCAACCGCTTCTGCCGTGCTGGCGTGCTGGAGGTGATAGCGGGCTCCGGTTTCCCGAACAAGATCGATGTCCCTCGCCACCACTCGCACCTCGGCTTCGGCCGGGATACCGCCGATGCCGAGCCGTGCCGCTACGGCCCCATCGTGAATGTGCCCTCCCTGGGCGAGTCCGGGGTCGATGGCGTGTTGCGAAACCACGGCACCAAGGGGCGCGAGGACCTCCATGGCACGGCGCATCAACGCGGCGGCTTCGACCGTGTCTCCGTCGTCGGAGAAGACCCGCACTCCGGCTCCCCACAGCGCGTGGAGTGGTGCCAGTTCTCGCCCGGCCCGGCCGATCGTGAGACATCCCGCTGCGTGCACGTCGAGCAGTCCGACCTCGCGGCCGCGCCCCTCGACGTAGCGGACCACCTCAACCCGGTCGATGGCCGGATCGGTGTTGGGCATGGCGACCACTGCCGTGTATCCGCCGGCGGCGGCCGCTGCCGACCCTGTTGCGATGTCTTCCTTGTGTGTCTGGCCGGGCTCGCGAAAGTGAACGTGGAGGTCGACGAAGCCGGGCCCGACCCAACAACCTGAAGCGTCGAGGAGCGCTGCGCCGGGGGCATCCAGGTCGTTGCCCACAGCGACGATGATTCCGTTGCTGACGAGGACGTCGGCAGCCAGTGGGCCGTCGGAGCCGAGCACCAGACCCCCGGCGATCACGTAGTCACCCATCGGGCATACCGTTGCGGGTGTTCAGCAGCACCGTCATCATTCGCACCGTCACCCCGTTGAGCTCCGCCGTGCCGGCCCCAGCTGTGGCCGGTCGCCGCGAAGTTACCACGGCCCTCGCCCGCGACCCGGTCGCGAAAACCCACGGTATCGACACCAAGATCTCGGGTGGGCCCGCGCCGCCTACTGCGAAGGGCCGGGTGGTTCCTCAGCGAGGGCGCCGAGAATGCCGTTGACGAACGAACCGGAGCGCTCCGTGGAGTAGGTCTTGGCGATTTCGACGGCTTCGGAGATCACTACGCCGACCGGGGTGTCGGTGTACCGCAACTCATAGAGCCCGAGTCGGAGGATGTTGCGGTCGACCGCCGGCATGCGCTCGATGCGCCAGCCGGAGGCCGCCCCCCCAATCTCGGCATCGAGCGAGTTCAGGTGGTCGCCGACCCCGGCAACCAGGCGCGCCGAGCGCGCCGGCAGGTCCGCCGGGTCGGGGGCCTCGCCGCGAGCATCAGCTGCGTAGAGGGCCTCGAGTGCAACCACTCGGGCGTCTCGCTTGGCCAAGGTCAGCTGACTCGGGTGATGTAGTCGCCGGTACGCGTGTCGACCTTGATGGTGTCGCCGATGTCGACGAACAACGGCACCTGAAGAACCAGCCCGGTTGCCAGCGTCACAGGTTTGGTGGCCCCCGAGACCCGATCGCCCTTCACAGCCGGCTCGGCGTGGGTGACCTCCAGCTCGACGGAGGCGGATAGCTCAACACCGATGGGGTTCCCCTCGTACATGTTGATCTGCACTGTCGTCCCCTCGACCATGTAGCCGGCGGCATCGCCGACGAGGTCGCTGGGGACAACCATCTGTTCGTAGGTTTCCGTGTTCATGCAGTTGAAGCCCATGTCGTCCCGGTACAGGTACTGGAAGTCCTGCCGGTTGATCATGGCGCGCGGCACGTTTTCCCCGGCACGAAACGTCTGGTCCAAAACGGCGCCGGTTTCGACGTTCTTCAGCTTCATACGGACAAAGGCCTTGCCTTTGCCCGGCTTTACATGCTGGTAGTCGACGACGTAGAACAAGCCTCCCGGCAGATTCAGCGCCATTCCCGGCTTGACATCGTTCGTGGAAATCATTCTGGCCGCAGCTCCTTACTCGACAGGGTCAATACCTCATGGCCATTCTCGGTGACATGCACCATGTCTTCGATCCGCACCCCAAATCGGCCCGGTAGGTAGACGCCCGGCTCGACGGTGACCACGTTGCCCGGTTCCAGCACGTCCTCTGAGCCCTTGCGAACCCAAGGCCCTTCGTGGATCTCCAGCCCGACCCCATGGCCGGTGGAGTGCACGAAGTAGTCCTCGTAGCCGTGCCGAGCCAGGATCTCACGGCACACCGCGTCGACGGCGCCCGCAGTCACTCCGGGGCCGACGGCAGCGATGCCCGCCTCGTTGGCCTCCAGCACGGCGGCGTAGACCTTGTCGATCTCGGGATCATCAGCATCGCCGACGAGCGTGGTGCGTGACATATCTGAGTGGTAGCCGTCGACGACGCATCCATAGTCGAGGAGCAACAGCGCCGCACCGGCCAGCGCACCGTCACCGGAGCGGTGATGGGGTCGTGCCGCATTCGGGCCGACGGCAACAATCGGTGGCCAGCCGGCCTGCTCAGCGCCGGCGGCCTTCATTGTGGCGACGAGACCGTCGCCGAGCTCTCCCTCGGTGAGCGAAGCCAAGAACAGTCCGTCCAACTCGGTGAAGGCCAGATCCCCAGCCGCCGCTGCCCTGCGCAGCGCTTCGACCTCGCCGGCGTCCTTGACCCGGCGGTGGGCTGCAACGATGCCCGTGGTGGCGGTCAGTTTTGCTGTGGTCTTGTCTCGCAGCCTATGAACGAAGTCCCAGGTTACGTTTGTTGCTTCGAGGCCGACCTGTGACGCCGAGCCGATGGCCGTGGCCAGATGGTCGAGCAAACCGCTGGAGTAGACGTCGAGTTCGATCCCGGGCAGCCCGGAGACGATTCCGCCCGCAACCTCGCCGTAGCGACCATCAGTCATGAAGGTTCCTCCCTCGGGGGTGAGGTAGAGGAAGGCGCTACTGCCGGTGAACCCGGTTAGGTAGCGGATGTTGATGAGATTGGTGATCAGCAGCGGTTGCTGGATCTCTCCTTGGAGTCGGCTGACGCGACTGGCGTGATTCATGGTTCCTCGTGTATTCGACGGCTGCAGCACGAAACGGACGGGGTGCATGACGGTCCGTCGCAGGTGCGGCGCACACGGTAGCGGCTTCTGCCACAGAGCCGATACGGCCTGCCGTGTGGCTGACGTCCAAGCTGTGGGACGCTCTCGGTGATCGCAGCCCCCGCCGCCTCCGACCGGGAGATGGCCGGGAGTCTGTTCGTCGGTGGGACGGCTGACGATCTCGTGCAATCAAGGCCGTCAGCCGAGACCAATGGCGGCGAGACCCACTGCAATTGACGCCTGGTCGACCGGGACGACGATTGGGTCGCCGATTTGGTTGAGAAGCACCATGCGCAGCCCGCGTTCGTCTCGCTTCTTGTCCAGCGCGACGGCCTGCATGACAGCACCTGCATCCAGGCCCGCCGCAGACGTCGGCAGCCCGAGCTGTTCGATCACAGCGCGTTGTCGAGCGTTCTCGGCGAAGCCGCACAGCTGAGCCGACACCTCACCGGCGGCGACCATCCCAATCGCGACCGCGTGACCGTGGGGAAGTCCCCCGACCGTCTCGACCCCATGGCCGATGGTGTGGCCGTAGTTGAGGATGGCGCGTCTGGCGTGCTCCTCGAAGTCTTCTGACACAACGTCTGCCTTCACCCGTATCGCCCGGGTAACGACTTCGTCAAGAGGGGCATCGAGCCCATCACGTTCGTAGATCTCGACGAGACCCACATCGGCGATCAGGCCGGCTTTGAGCGCCTCGGCGGCACCCTCGCGCAAGATGCTGGGCGGGAGTGATCCCAAGACGTCGGTATCAACCACCACCCGCGCCGGATGCCGAAACACCCCGACCAGGTTCTTGCCATTGACGTTGACGGCGGTCTTGCCCCCGATAGCTGCGTCGACTGCGCCGAGCAGGGTCGTCGGCACCAGCACGGCCTCAACCCCCCGTAGGTAGGTGGCGGCCACAAAACCGGCGAGGTCGGTGACGGCTCCCCCACCGATCCCGATCACCGTGTCGTGCCGAGTCAGGCCCAGGCCGTTCATCCACGCCACAGCGTCCTCGGCCACGGTGAGCGTCTTGGCGGCTTCACGGTCGGGAACCACGTGGACTCCGGTCTCGTATCCCTCGCCGATCGCCCGCGCGATGGCGGCGGCGCGTTCGGCGACCGTCGGCTGGGTCAAGATGGCGACACGACGGCGCCGGTTTGACTCCGGAAGAAAGGTCGATAGCTCGGGTGCCGCCGTGGCGCCGGGATCGATCAGGATCTCAGATGCGACCACGTCGCCTGCAGTGATCAGGACTCGTTCCACCATGCCTCGATTTCCTCGGCAATGTCCTCCGCAGCGAGGTCGTCGGTATCAATGATGAGGTCGGCCGCAGCTTCATAGGCAGCCGCCCGCTCATCGAGGATGGAACGCAGCCGCTCGACGGGAGCATTGCCGGAGAGCAGGGGACGCCCGCTGCCATCGCCGACTCGTCGGCTTAGCGTTTCGGGCGTAGCCCGCAGCCAGACCACGGCCCCCGAAGCGGCCATGGCCGTCACGTTCACGGGGTCGACGACGGCACCGCCACCGGTCGCAACCACGGCAGAAGCGCCGTCGGCGACGTCGGCGACTGCGGCCGTCTCGAGCCTGCGGAACGCTGCCTCCCCATCGCGCTCCCACAACTCGTCGATTGCGACGCCGGTATTCGACACAACGACGGCATCGGTATCTACAAACGTCCCGGAGAGACGGTAGGCCACCAAGGGGCCGACAACACTCTTGCCACTCCCCATCATCCCGATCAGCCAGAGATGGCGGTCCACGTCCTAGAACTCACTCAAGCGGGCTCGGTAGGCAGTCAGGGCGTTCTGCATGTCGCCCACGGTGTCCCCCCCGAACTGACGCTGTAGTTCCTGGGCGAGCACGATGGCAACCATCTGCTCGGCGACAACACCGGCCGCCGGAACCGCGCACACGTCGCTACGTTCCCGGAAGGCCTTTTCGGGCTGCTTGGTCCCGACGTCAACAGTGTCGAGCGGCCGCATGACGGTCGATATCGGCTTCATGGCGGCGCGGACCCGCAGGGGGCCTCCGCTGGTCATGCCGCCCTCGGTACCTCCAGAGCGATTGGTTTGGCGGGTGAACTCCCCATCCTCGAAGTAGATCTCATCCTGGGCGGCCGATCCCCTGATGCGCGGCGACGTGGAAGCCATCACCGACTTCCACCCCCTTGATCGCCTGAATGGACATCAAGGCTTGCGCCAGTCGCCCATCGAGCTTGCGATCCCAATGCACATGACTTCCGACGCCGGGAGGCAGGCCGTAGGCGAGGACTTCGACCACTCCCCCGAGCGTGTCGCGCTCTGCTTTGGCGGCGTCGATCTCATCGACCATCGCCGCGGCGGCAGTTGGGTCGAAGGCACGAACGGGCGAGGCATCGATGGCGTCCAGATCGCCGGGTTCTGGCAGCGTGCCGTCGGGAGCCCGTACGGAACCGATCTCTACCACGTGGCTGAGTACGGTGATCCCGAGCGCGCTCAGTAGCGCCTTGGCGAGGTACCCAACGACGGTACGCGCTGCCGTCTCGCGGGCGGACGAGCGTTCGAGGATGTTCCGAGCGTCGTGGGTGTCGTATTTCTGCATGCCGGCCAGGTCGGCGTGCCCCGGCCGGGGTGTCGTCAATGGACGTCGCGACTCCCCCGGCTCCGGGGACATTTCCTTCTGCCACTTGGGCCATTCTGTGTTGCGGATGACAACGGCGACCGGGCTCCCCAACGTCTCGCCGAAGCGGACACCACCCAGGAACTCCAGTTCGTCCTTCTCGAGACGCATCCGACGTCCACGCCCGTGGCCGGCCCGTCGTCTTGCCAATTCAGCGCTGAGCGCCTCCAGGCTGACGGCAAGCCCCGCGGGCATACCCTCGACCACGGTAACGAGGCCGGGACCATGGGATTCGCCCGCCGTGAGGAATCGAAGCATGCCGGGAGAGTAGCCCCAACCGGGCCCGGCGCGGGAAGTTCATTCGCCCCAGTGCGGATCAGGACAGGTACCAGTCGACGATCTCAGGGCCAAAAGCGAGGGCCACGTAGGCACCTGCGACGAGGTAAGGGCCGAAAGGAATCTTGTCCTTTCGACTCTTGATGCGCAACAGCATCAACAGGAGCCCGACCAGGCCCCCCAACAGAAACGCACCCACGCTGCCAACAATCAAGGCGCCCCAGCTCTGATATGCCAGGTACATACCGAGGAAGAACCCGAGCTTGACGTCGCCAAAGCCAAAGCCACCGCCGGCGATCATCGCAAGCACGAACAGGACGCCGAAATAGGCCAAGGCGCCGATCGCGGCGCGCCCCAAAGCTCCGGCCTCGCCGTCGAGCAGGCCGCCGGAGACGAGGAGCACCCCACCGACAACGGTGGCCGGGTACAGGATCCGGTTTGGGATGAGCTTGCGGTCGAGGTCCGTGAGCGTGAGCAGCAGCGTGGTGGCTGTGAACCACAGGTAGGCAGGCAACACCCACTCCCCACCAATGACGGCACTAGTCGCTCCCAGCAAGACGGCAGTAACAAGGGTGATCAGTAGGGCGCGGCGCCTGGCCGTGGCATCGGCCTCGACTACTTCCGACCGCCACGCGCCGACCGGGCCCCCGGGTCCGATCAAGGCAACGGGATCGTCGAAGAAAACCCGCGACGCCATCTGCGCCAGAAGTGGGCCAATCGCAAGACCGACGACAACGCTCACGATGATCACGACGACTTGGCTCACGCGCACTCCGCACTAGCGGGCATAGGCAATGCCCTTCCTGTCGCTATCGGCCGACTGCAGGATCGGGATTGAGCCGTTTTCCCGGGCTTCATCCCAATTACGCTTCGCCGGCGAGAACGCGGCGCGCCATCTCCGCCTTCATCGCCGAGCGCATCGCGTCCACCGGAGCTCTGCGTCCCGTCCATAGTTCGAAGGACGCCGCACCCTGGGCCAACAGCATCTCTGGGCCTGTCGCGACCGGCAGACCCGCTGCGCTCATCGTGAGTGCCGCCGGAGTCGGACCCGACCCGTACGCCATCTCGAGCAGACCGGTGGCACCTTCGAGTACCCCGTCGGGCAGGGCTTCACCGGCCATGCCCAGCGGCGTTCCGTTGACCACAACCGCACCGGGAACGCCGGAGCCCCAGGGGACGACCGCGGCGTCGATACCAAGGCGGCTGAGCAGCTCGGCGCCCGCCTCAGCGCGGCGCGTGGAAACGTGGACCCGACGGCCTTCCAGTGCCAGTAGCGCCGCAGCCGCAGCTCCACCAGCTCCGAGCACCATGACCGGATCCGCAACGGGGAGTCCGGCCCAGTTCCAGACGGTGAGGACGCCTCCCACGTCGGTGTTGTGGCCCACAACGTCCCGATCGACCCGCACCCACGTGTTGGCGGCTCCGGAGCGTCGGGCCGCAGCGTCGAGGCGATCTGCCAGCCGGGCGGCCACGGCTTTGTGGGGCATCGTCACATTGGCGCCGTCGAGCGCGCCGTTGCGCACTTCGGCCACCGCCGCAGACATGGCCTCGACATCAGCTTGCCTTGCTTCGTAGGTGCCGGGGATACCGACGGCGTCGAGTGCAGCTTGCTGAATGGTGGGTGACAACGAATGGGCAACGGGGTCGCCGAGCACAATGAGCCTCACGGGGTGAGAACTCCGTCTTCCTTCGCCTGTTCCTTGAGTGCCTCGTGCTCTTCGAGGGTTTCGCTGAAGCCGTGGGTGCCGTCCTTGTCGATCAGCACGTAGTAGAGGTAGACCGTCTCGGCCGGATTGGCAGCCGCTTGCAGGGAGGCGACCCGGACCCCGCTGATCGGCGTTGGGGGAAGTCCGAACCGCTGGTAGGTGTTGTAGGGGGAGTCAATCTCGAGGTCGGCGAACGTGACCTCACGGGCGTCGTTGTTGAGCGCGTAGATGATCGTGGCGTCGATCTGGAGCGCTTGACCCCGGTCCAACCTATTGTGGATGACACTCGAAATGAGAGGGCGCTCCTCCTCGAGCTTCGCCTCCTTCTCGATCAACGATGCGATGATCAGCCCGTCGTAAGGCGTGAGGCCCATCTCCTCGAGCAGTGACCAATCGATCGTATCCATGCGAGAGGCAAGGGTGTCGGCGAGGCGCTGGAGGATGGTCTCGGGCGATGCGCCGACGTTGAACTCGTAGGTGTCCGGCGAAAGCAAGCCTTCCCAACGTGTCAGCTCCGGCATTCCGCGCGGTGTCGTCTCGGGCAGAAACGCCGACTCCACCGTGCCGTCGAGCAGGACGGCGGTCAGTTCTTCGACGCTGTGGGGTGTTTGGGCGGCTATCGACTCCAACATCTCTTCGATCCGCAAGCCTTCGATCACCCTGATCCGCACCGACTCGGTCGGTGCGCCGGCTACGAGTTCTCCGATCAAAACGTCGTATTCGGCCCCGGACACCAGCACGTAGGTACCGGCCTTGAGCCGATCGGTAGCGCCACGTCGCTCGACCTCCGCGAGGAAGTCGTTCCCGTCGGCAATGACGGCTTGCTGCTCGAGTTGGTTACTGATGGCGCGGGCCGAAGAACCTGCGGGGACGACAACCGTGACCTCAACACCAGGGGAGATCGCGACGACAGGGTCGGGGCTGACCGCATCGGCGAGCCGCAACGCCCCGTTGTATCCCACGACCGCGACCAGTGCCACCACCGCGACGACGCCGAGAACCTTGACGATGGCCCATACCCAGCCGGGGACCTCCCCGCCGGGCTCAGGACTATCTACCTGGTCCTCGATCACCGGTGTTGTCGTCATGTTTCCTCTCTGCGGGCCCGGTCTAGGTACCCCTGGAGCATGAGCGCCGCGGCCACCTTGTCCGTTGTACCCCGTCGCTTGCTGCGGCGCATTCCATCGTCGACGAGAAGACGCTCCGCCTGCACTGAGGTGAAGCGTTCATCCGCAAACACCACGTCGTGGCCGGTGATGGCTCGCACCTCATCGCCAAAACGGCGTGCCTTGTCGGCGGCCGCTCCCTCGGTACCCGACAGTGAAACGGGTAGACCGACCACGATGGTTCCCACGTCGTACTCCGCGCACAACGCCCGGAGCCGTTTCGCCAGGTTCTCGGTACGCCGGTCGATGACCGTGAACGGCGAGGCGATGATACCGGAGGGGTCGGACAACGCGACGCCTATCCGTCGCTCTCCCGGGTCGAGACCGAGCACCCGCGACTCGCTCACAGCCCGGCCAACGCCTCCCGAGCGCCTGATGCGGCCGCTTCGAGGGCAGCACCGATGTCGTCGCCGCGTGGTCCGCCCGCTTGGGCTAGTTGGGGATCACGGCTGCCGCCGCCACCGAGGACCCGGGCGGCAGGCTCGATGATCGTTCCCGCGGAAACGCCGGCCGCCACCAGATCCGGCGTGACGAACCCGACCAACACGCCCTTGCCGTCGAGACTCGACCCCAATACCCCGATGCCGGAACCCATTTGTTCCCTCACCTGGTGGGCCAGGGCGCGCAGCTCATCGCCGCCAAAGCCATCGACGGCACCGATGAGGAGCCCATGCTCGCCGTGGGACTCGAGCTGATCGAAGAGGGTTGAGGCGATCTCAGACCGGGCCTGGGCCTCGTAGCGCTCGATCCGCTCTTCCTGATCATGGAGGCGAACCATGAGACCATCGGCAGCTTGTCGCAACTGGGCAGGCTGGGTCCGCAGCGTTCCCGCCAGGGACTCGAGCTCACTTCGTAGACCGATCAGATGCTCGAAGGCGGCCACCCCGGTCAATGCGTCGACCCGCCGGGTGTTGGCAGCGACGGAACCTTCCGACACGATGATCAGCGGCCCAATCTGGCCGGTTGACGGCACGTGGGTTCCGCCACAGAACTCCGTTGAGTAGTCCCCCGCCTTGACCACCCGAACCCGATCCCCGTACTTGTCGCCAAAGAAGGCCAGCGCCCCCATCTCCTCGGCGTCATCCTTTGACGTTTCTAGGGTGGCGACCCTGGCGTTCTCGATGACGCGTTCGTTCACTTGACGTTCGACTTCGAGGATCTGCTCGCCGTCGAGCGCCGCATAGTGCGAGAAGTCAAACCTGAGGCGGTCTGGGGCGACCAGCGAACCGGCCTGGTGGGCATGTTCACCGACCACTTGGCGCAGCGCCCAGTGCAAGAGGTGCGTCCCCGTATGGTTCTTGCGGATCCTCTCGCGTCGAGAGTGATCGACCTCGGTTTGGACCTCTTGGCCGACCTGAATGTGCCCAGTGACCACCTTGCCGAGGTGGCCGTGTAGGCCCGGAAGCGCGAACTGGGTATCACCGACCCGCACCTTTCCCGTCGCGCTGACGACGACTCCGGAGTCACCCACCTGGCCACCGGACTCGGCGTAGAACGGGGTGCGGTTCAGGAAGACCTCGACCTCCTGGCCTTCGTCCGCCCGCTCAACGGTCTCGCCTTCGCGCACGATCGAGAGGACGACGGCGGTGGTGTCTTCGATCTCGTACCCGACAAACTCAGAGCCCTCGACCCCGCTCAGCAGGCTGCGGTAGGCGTCGGCTTTGGCGGCGGCGTCGCCGCCCTTGTAGGAGCGCCGGGCACGATCGCGCTGCTCCTCCATCATCCGGTGGAACTCATCGAGGTCCAACATGATCCCCCGTTCCGTGAGGATCTCTTCGGTGAGTTCCCGCGGAAAGCCGAACGTGTCGTGGAGCTTGAACGCGGTGGCACCGGGAAACACCTCACCCGGGCCCATGGCATCCAACTCCTGATCGAGCAGCTGATGCCCAGACTCCAGCGTCCGGCGGAACCCAACCTCTTCGCGCTCGGCCATCTCGGTGATGGCGTCTTGCTTGTCCACGAGTTCCGGATACGCATCACCCATGGTCACCACCGTGGCGGCGATGAGCCGCGGCATGACCAAGTGGTGGGCATCGAGCAGGAAGGCGTGGCGGACGGCGCGGCGCAGCAGGCGGCGCAAGACGTACCCGCGGCCCTCGTTGGACGGGACCACCTTGTCGGAGATCAGGAACGTTACGGCTCTGGCGTGGTCGGCCATGATGCGAAGGCTTGTGTCGGTGCGTTCTTGGACGCCGAAGGTGCTGCCGGTCACGTTCTCGGCGGCGGCGACCACCTCACGAATGCTATCGGTCTCGAAGACCGAATCGACCCCCTGGAGGACCGTTGCGATGCGCTCCAGACCAGCCCCGGTGTCGATGTTGCGGGCGGGGAGGTCACCGATGACGTGATACGGCTCATCCTGGATGTGCTGCATGAAGACGAGGTTCCAGATCTCGACGAAGCGCTCCTCGTCGACGATCGGGCCGCCGTCGGGCCCGTAGGCGGGGCCTTTGTCATAGAAGATCTCCGACGATGGTCCGCACGGCCCCGGCACGCCCATCTGCCAGAAGTTGTCCCGGCCGCGTCGTTGGAGGCGGCGGGGGTCGACGCCGACTGCGTCGAGCCAGATCTCGGCGGCCTCGTCGTCGGTTTCGTGCACGGTGAACCACAGCAGCTCAGGGTCGAGTCCGAGCCCTTCGGTTACCAGGTCGAAGGCCCAAGGGATCGCCTTCTCCTTGAAGTAATCCCCGAAGCTGAAGTTGCCCAGCATCTCGAAGAACGTCAGGTGACGTGCGGTGGTGCCGACGATGTCGATGTCGCCGGTGCGGGCACACTTCTGGACGCTGGCGGCTCTCAGGTACGGAGGAGTTTCCTCGCCAAGCATGTAGGGCTTGAACGGCACCATGCCTGCGTTCGTCAGCAGGAGGGTGGGGTCGATCGGAATCAGCGAGGCGCTGGGAACAAGCGTGTGCTCGCGCGCGGCGAAGAAGTCGAGAAATGTGCGGCGGATTTGATTCGTTTCCATGAGATTCGCGAGGTTAGCCGGGAGCGGCGTTGCGGGTGCCGGGGCGTCACATCACTCGAAGGGCAACCGTTCCCGGCACGCTGCAACGAGTCGCTCTCGTTCGACCTCGCGGCTCTCCCCGGTGGCGAGATCGCGGATCTGCGCCGTGCCCGCCGCCCACTCGTCCGGACCAACGATGACCATCAGCCGATGACCGCGGCGCTCCGCGTACTTGAACTGGTTGCGCAACTTCTTCGCCTCCGGATACACCTCGACGCTGAATTCGGCCCTGCGCAACTCCCCTCCGAGGGCGACGTAGTCGTCGCCGCGGTCGGCATCGAAGAAGGCAACCAGGATCTCGGCGGCCCCAGCCCTCGGCGCACCTGCCTCGAGTTCGTCCATCGCGGCGAGCAGGCGGTCGACACCGAGGGAGGCTCCAATCCCGGGCAACCGCTGGTTGGTGTAGACCGAGGCGAGGTCGTCGTACCGGCCTCCCGAGCAACAGCTCCCGATCTCCGGCAAATCGGTCAGGAATGTCTCCACGACGGTGCCCGTGTAGTAGTCGAGCCCGCGGGCGATGCTCACGTCGACCACGAGCCGGTCTTCCGGCATACCCGCAGCCTGCGTTCCCGCCACCACGGCCCGCAGGTCGGCAACGCCGCTGCGGCCGGTGCCCGAGGCGCCGACCGCGGCATCGAGCGCGTCGAGCACCTCGGCGTTGGTGCCCGAAACCTGCGCGAAGTCGAGGATCTGCAATGACTCCTCCCGGTCGATGCCGGCCGAGCCCTCGAGCTCAGCGACCACACCATCGACCCCGACCTTGGGCAACTTGTCGACGGCGCGCAATACCGCGGCACTGCGGTCGGCGATTCCGAGCGTTTCCAACATGCCGTTGAGCACCTTGCGGTTGTTGATCCGAACCGTGAACCGTTCAAACCCGAACGCGACAAACAGATCGTGTATCACCAGAATCGTCTCGACGTCTGCGTAGGTGCTCTCCGTGCCGATGGTGTCGAAGTCGCATTGCATGAACTCGCGATACCGTCCGCGCTGCGGGTTCTCTGCCCGCCACACCGGGCCGACGTGGTAGCGCTTGAACGGAGTCCCTACCACGCCGACGTGCTGGGCGATGAAGCGGGCGAGGGGAACCGTCAAATCAAATCGCATCGCGATGTCACGCCCCCCTCGATCCTCGAATCGATAGAGCTGCTTGTCGCTCTCGTCGCCGCCCTTGCCTAGGAGGATCTCCGAGTACTCCAGTGCAGGAGTGTCGATCGGGGCAAACCCGTACGATCGATAGACCGCCTTGGCGGTGTCGATCAGCCATTCGCGGCGCAGCATCGCCTCGGGCAGGAAATCGCGAAAGCCCTTGAGCGTGCGGGGTTTGATGCGGTCACGGTCCGTCATTGCTGGTGTCCTGGTTCGATGGATGGCAGACGACAAGGTAGCGGCCGGTGTGGACCCGAGCCGATACGTCAGCCGGAATGGGGTGCGGTGTCGGCTTCAGCTTGAGGTGACGCCGCCGCTTCGGCCGGCGGTTTGATGCGAGTCGCCGCTGCGTTGAGGGCCTCCGCCACGCTGCGGACGCCGGTCCTTGCCATGGTCTCGGGAGTCAACTGGCCGCGGGCCCGGCGGACCTGGGTACTCAGGTAGGCAAGCGCCCCAAACATCGAGGCTGCCCCCAGGAAGAACCAACGGATTCGCTTCAGCATGCGGCGGAGATTAGCGAGACCGGCGCAAAACCGACCACCTCGCCGAGCACCGACGCGAAGGTTCAGCTACGCCCGCTCTTGCCAAGCGCCTCGTCGATGTCTCGCAACCGGTCGGCCAAACGGGCCTCTTCGCCGAGCCGCTTGGGTCGAAAGGCGAGTGCACGGATGGCTTCGTCGGGGAGGTACTGCTGGGGGGTAATCGCCCCATCATGATCGTGGGGATAGGCGTAGCCGACGCCATCTCCCAGCGCTTTCTGTCCGGCGTGGGAAGCCGACCGAAGGTGGGGAGGGACGCGTGCAGCCGGGCTCTCGTCGACCAGTCGACGGGTGCGGCCGATGGCTTCTGTGACGCTGTTGGACTTGGGAGCGGTGGCGAGGTAGATGACGGCGTGAGTCAACGCGTAGGCGCCCTCCGGCAAGCCGATGACCTCGAGCGCCCGGAAAGCGTCGACCGCGATGGCAAGCGCCCGGTTGTCTGCCAGCCCGATGTCCTCGGAGGCGAGGATGATCATGCGACGGGCGATGAACTTGGGGTCTTCACCCGCGGCGAGCATGGTGTGCAACCAGTAGAGGGCGGCGTCAACGTCTGATCCCCGCATGCTCTTGATGAATGCCGAAATGATGTCGTAGTGGCGGTCGGCTGCTTTGTCGTACCGGATTACTCGGCGCTGCAGTGCCTCGGTCACATCGTCGAGCGTGATCCTGGCACGTCCCCTGCCACCGGCGATGCGGGCTGCCACTTCGAGAGAGTTGAGCGCCAGTCGGGCATCGCCGCCGACCCGCTCCGCCAACGCATCGAGGGCATCGGTTTCCACCGATACGTCTCCACCCACGCCTCGCATCGGGTCGTCGACTGCTCGCGTCAGCAGTTCGGCGACATCTTCGGGGCCAAGCGGTTCGGTGCGAAACATCGTCGATCGACTGACGAGCGGCGAATTCACCTCGAAGAACGGGTTCTCGGTAGTCGCTCCCACCAAGATGACGGTCCCGTCTTCAACGCCGGGAAGCAGCGCATCTTGCTGCGACTTGGTGAACCGATGGATTTCGTCGAGAAAGAGCAGCGTCCGGCCCCGGTCTTCTTCGATCCGCCTGGTCGCCGCCGCCAGGATCTCCCTAACGTCCTTGACTCCGGCTGAGGTGGCAGACAGCTGCTCGAAGCGGGCTCCACTCTTGCCGGCCACAAGGCGGGCCAGTGTCGTCTTGCCGGTGCCCGGAGGGCCCCACAGGATCATGGAGACCGGTTGGCCGGACTCGACGATCGATCGAAACGCCGCTCCCGCAGCGGTCAGATGGGGCTGACCCACAACCTCATCGAGAGTGGCGGGCCGCATCCGCGCCGGCAACGGCGCAACTGAGCTGCGCTTGGTGGCTCGTTCCTCCGCAAAAAGGTCGTCTTGATCGGACATCAGCCATCACCGTACCTATGAACCATGACAAATCGGCAGCCCACCAGATGGGACTCGGCCCGGTATAGCTCTATTCCGACGCCTCCCACGTGGCGCGGACTTCCGGCAGTACATCGATGCCGAGTTCGCCCAACTGGGCGGCTTCGACCCTGCTGGGAGATCCGGTCAGAGGATCGGAACCCGTCTGCGTCTTCGGGAACGGGATGACCTCCCGAATGTTTGGCTCGCCCTGAAGAATGGAGATCATCCGGTCGACCCCGATGGCGAATCCGGCGTGGGGCGGCGTCCCGTAACGCAACGCCTCGAGGAACCACCCGAACCGACGCTCGGCATCCTCGGCCGAGATGCCCAAGATCTCGAATACCTGGGCCTGCACCTGCGGATCATGAATCCTGACGCTGCCCGACCCGAGCTCGCTGCCGTTGAGAACCATGTCGTAGGACTTCGAAATCGCTGTCTCGGGTGAGTTGCGCATCTCCTCGACCGAGACGGGCGCGGTAAACGCGTGGTGGGCGGGAACCATTGAGCCGTCTTCCCCGACCTCGAAGACGGGGAAGTCGACAATGAAGAGGAATGCAAGGTCGTCGTGGCCATCGGGTTGGCCGTAGTCGAGCCTGAGCTGGCCCAGCGTGCGCCCCACGACCGCCGCCTGGTCGGCCACGATGAGCAGCACGTTGCCCGGCTCCGCCTCGAGTCCCTCTTTGAGACCATCGAGTTCAACGTCGCCGAGGAACTTGGCGACCGGGGATCGCAGCGACCCGTCGGGCTCCACCACCATCCAAACCAGACCGGCGGCTCCGAGGTCCTTGGCCCGTTCCGAAGCAGCATCAAAAGCGGAACGCGCCATGTCGCGGGTCCCGATGTTGATGCCGCGCACGACGCCACCATCGGCGAGAACGCCGGCAAAGGCGCGGAACTCGGTCGTGGCGAAGACCGCGGAGAGGTCCTTGATCTCCATGCCGAACCGAGTATCCGGCTTGTCTGTTCCGTACCGAGCCATCGCTTCGGCGTAGGTCATCCGCGGGAACGGGCGCGGCAGATCGGCGCCGCGCACATCGCTGACGACGGCAACTGCGATGTCCTCGAGCGTTGCGAGCACGTCGTCCTGGCCCCAGAAGGAACCCTCGAGATCCAACTGGGTGAACTCGACCTGGCGGTCGGCACGAAAGTCTTCGTCGCGATAACACCTGGCAACCTGGTAGTAGCGCTCGACGCCGCCGATCATCAACAACTGCTTGAAGAGCTGGGGCGACTGGGGAAGCGCATAGAACTGGCCCTTGCGCAGCCGGCTCGGCACCAGCATGTCGCGGGCACCTTCCGGGGTCGAAGCGATCAGCGTTGGGGTTTCGATCTCGAGGAATCCCTTGTCGTCGAGCACTCGACGCATCGCACGGATCGTGGTCGCACGGTTGCGCAGGTTCGCCGCCATTCGTGGGGTCCGCAGATCGAGATAGCGGTATTGGAGACGCCTCTCCTCTGTGACGTCCACCCTGCCGTCGAGCTGGAAAGGCAGCGTCTCTGCGGTGCTGAGCACCTCCAGTTCCTCGGCCTCGATTTCCACGCCACCAGTCGGCAGATCGGGGTTGTCGCTACCCGCCGGGCGCGGTTTGACGGTGCCGCGCACCGCAATGCAGTATTCGCGCTTGAGACTGCCGGCCTCATCCATGGCACCGGCAGCAACGTCAGGGCGGAACACGACCTGAACCACCCCGGACGCGTCTCGCAATGTCACAAAGGTAACGCCGCCCTGATCGCGGATACGCTCGGCCCAACCGGCCACGTGGACCTTGCGATCTGCGTCGCCGGGCCGAAGCTCTCCGGCATGAACGGTTCTCAGCGGCTGGATGCCCATGGGGCGTGCTCCTCGACTCTCGTGCGGTTGATTGGTGGATCGTCGCCTGCCGAAGCTGGCCGTCGACGGACCTACGGCCTCAACAACTCTTGAAGGAAAGGGTTGCTGAGCCGCTCGCGGGCCAGAGTAGTCGCCGGTCCGTGGCCGGGAAGCACCTCGGTGGCTTCGGGCAGTGGCAACACCCGCGACGCCATCGACTGCATCAAGGTGTCGTAGTCACCGCCGGGAAGGTCGGTGCGGCCGATCGAGCCGGCAAAGAGTTGGTCGCCTGAAAACAACACGCCCTCGTCGCGAAGTAGGAAGCAACAGTGCCCCGGCGTGTGACCCGGTGTGTGCACGACCTCGAAGTCCAGACCTGCGACATCGAGACGCTGGCCGTCCGCCAGCGGTTCGTAGTGATCCGGGGGCGCAAATGGCGCCGCCTGGTCCTCATCCACGGCAACCCCAAAGAGCATCCGTAGTTGGTTGGCGGGGTGCAGCGAGAGAAAGTCGTCGTCCGGATGCACGTAGGCGGGCACCCCGGTGGCTCGGACCACTCCCCCGGCGCCCCCAGCGTGATCGATGTGACCGTGGGTGACCAGTAGCGCAACCGGGGTCAGGTCGTGTTTTGCCAAGATGGCGCCGATTCCGTCCGGGTCGGGAGGGGCATCGATCACCACCGCGGGACCGCCGGACTCAGGAGCCACGACGTAGCAATTGGTTTCTGCCACCCAGAGGGACTGAAAGTCGATGAGCAGCGAAGCGGCCATGGGCTCAGCCAGTCTGCGGCACGAGCCGGTAGGCGTCGAAGACGCCGTCGACGGAACGCAGGTCGGCGATGGCCCGTTCGAGGAGCCGAGCATCGGAGAGTTCGACTTCATAGCGCAACACGGCCACTCGGTCGCGGCCCGTCGCAGATGACGAGGCATGGATGTTGGCGCCCAGATCCGAGAGAGCCGACGTCACGTCGCGCAGCAGCTTGGGCCGGTCGAGCGCCTCGACCTGGATCCACACGAAGAACGATCCGGTCTGTTCGGGTGCCCACGACACCTCGATGATGCGCTCGGCCCGCTCCTCGAGTGCTCCGACGTTGGCGCAGTCGGCACGATGGACCGACACTCCCCGCCCGACGGTGACGAACCCAACGATGTCATCCCCGGGCACCGGGGCGCAACACCGTGCGATGCGCACAAGAAGATCATCCATCCCCTCGACAACGATGCCCAGCGAAGGCCGCGGCGCCCGTCGGCGCGGAAGGGGCGGCTCCAGCAGGTCTTCATCTTCCTCAACCTCTGGGTGAACGACCCGAGCCAACCGATTCGAAACGGTCTGCGGGCTGAGCCGGTTGTCACCGACGGCAACGTAGAGTGCCTCGAGGTCGTGATAGCCGAGGTCGTTGGCCACCGATTCGAGCAGTTTCTCCCGTCCCGGCCCGGTCAAGCCGAGTCCTTCGCGCCGGATGGCCTTGGCCACGAAGTCCCGCCCATCCTGGAGCGCGGCCTCGCGCCGCTCCTTCGTGAACCACTGACGGATCTTGGCGGCGGCGCGGCTCGACTTGACGAACTCCAGCCAATCTCGGCTCGGCCGGGCGTCCTGCGCCTTCGAGGTGATGATCTCGACGATGTCACCCGACTCGAGTTCGCTCGACAGTGGCACCAATCTGCTGTTGACCTTGGCCCCCACGCAGCGGTGACCGACGTCGGTGTGGATCAGGTAGGCGAAGTCGACCGGTGTCGAGCCCCGTGGCAGGGTCATCACGTCGCCGCGTGGGGTGAGCGCAAAGACCTCGTCCTGATACAGGTCCAGCTTCAGATTCGCCAGGAAGTCCGCAGGATCCGTCGACTCCTCATCGAGGAACCGCAGGTCCTCGGCGAACGGAACCTCGGCGGGGTGGCCTGCCCCTTCCTTGTAGCGCCAGTGTGCGGCAATCCCCGACTCGGCCCGGCCGTGCATCTCCTCGGTGCGGATCTGCACTTCGAGCGCCTTACCGTCGGTGCCGACGACGGTGGTGTGCAGGCTCTGGTAGAGGTTGAACTTGGGCATTGCGATGTAGTCCTTGAACCGACCGTGGATCGGCGCCCACATCGTGTGGATGAGTCCCAATGCGGCGTAGCAGTCCCGCACCTCGGGCACGATGATCCTGATCCCGATCAGGTCGTAGATCTCTTCGAAGGCCAGACCGGAATCCATCATCTTGCGGTAGATCGAGTAGAGGTGCTTCGGGCGGCCGGTGACCTCCGCATCGATGCCGGCCTCCGCCATGGCGGCCCGCACCTCATCCATCGTGTTTGCGAGGTTCGATTCCCGCTGGGGGGCGCGCCGTTTGACCAGCTCCTCGAGTTCCCGTTTCCGCTTCGGGTAGAGAATCTGGAAGCAACGCTCTTCCATCTCGTGCTTGATTTCCTGCACACCGAGGCGGTGAGCCAGCGGTGCGTAGATCTCGATCGTCTCTTCGGCGATGCGCTCCTGCTTTGGCAGCGGCAGCGGCCCAAGGGTCCGAATGTTGTGGAGGCGGTCCGCCAGCTTGATCAGCAGCACCCTGATGTCTCGGGCCATTGCGATCGCCATTTTTCGGATCGTCGCCGCCTGCTGTTCCTCCCGGCTGGAGAACTTGATCCGGTCGAGCTTCGTGACCCCGTCGATGAGCGCTGCTACCTCGTCGCCGAAGTCGTCCCTGATGTCGTCCAGCGTCACGGCGGTGTCCTCGACGACGTCGTGGAGGATGGCGGCGACCAAGGTGGAGGCGTCCATCCCGTACTCGGCGAGCACGTCAGTGACGATCAGGGGGTGAGTGATATAGGGATCACCGGTTTGGCGCATCTGCCCTTCGTGGGCCTGCGCCGCGGCCTCGTAGGCTCGGCTCAACAGGGCGACGTCGCCATCGGGGTGGTGGCTCAGGTAGGTGTCGACCAGGGTGTCGAACAACTGGTCGGGATCGGTGCTGCGTAGTTCCGTTTCAGGCAGGGCCATAGTGCACCACCGTGTGCACCTCAGTCTCGCCCAACCGCTCTCGACCCCCGAGAAACTCGAGTTCGGCGAGCACGGTGAATCCGCGCAGCTCGGCCCCCATTCGCTCGATCAGGTCGATTGCTGCCTTCCCGGTACCGCCGGTCGCCAGCACGTCGTCAACGATGAGGATCCGATCGCCGGGACCAACGGCATCGGAGTGGACTTCGATGCGGTCGGTGCCGTACTCGAGGTCATATTCCTGGTGGTGGATGTCGTGGGGAAGCTTGCCCGCCTTGCGGATGGGAATGAATCCCGCGTCGAGCGAATAGGCGATCACGGAAGCGAAGATGAATCCGCGAGCCTCGATCCCAACCACCTTGGTGATGTCTTCGTCGACAAACGGTTCCGCCATGGCGGCGACCGCGGCGGCCAGGGCATCGGGATCGGCCAACAAGGGGGTGATGTCCTTGAAGCTGACGCCGGGCTCCGGCCAGTCCGGTATCTCTCGTATGAGCGATTTGAACTGGTCCTCGGTCATCGCGCCACTCTACCGCCGCTTGCGGCGCTTCTTGGGCGCCTGCGGGGTGGCGCCACTCTCACGCAACTCGGGAACAGCTTCGAGCACGGCCCCGACCGTGTCGGGCGCTTTGGTGTCGCCGGTGCGGCGGGCAACCCGGCGTTGCATGCGCTGCCAATGCGGCTCGTTTTCCTTCCACAGGACGAGCAGCGGAGTCGCCACGAAGATCGACGAATAGGTGCCGATGCTGACACCGATGAACAGTGCCAGGGCAAACTCACGCAGCGTCGCAGCTCCGAGGAGGTAGGAGCCGATGAAGAGCAAGCTCCCGATCGGCAACAGAGATGTTGCCGAGGTATTGATCGACCGCATCAGGACCTGATTCATCGAGAGGTTGGCGATTTCGGTGTACGTGAACTCGTTGCCGAATTCGTGTTCGTTCTCGAGGATCTTGTCGAAGACCACGACGGTGTCATAGAGCGAGTAACCGAGGATCGTGAGGATGGCGATCACGGTGGCTGGCGTCACCTCGAACCCGATGATCGAATAGAGCCCAGCGGTGATGATCAGATCGTGGAAGAGGGCGGCAATCGCTGCGATGGCCATCTTCCACTCGAAACGCCAGGTGATGAAGGCCATCACGACGAGCAGGAACACTACGAGGGCTTCGATGGCGGCTCGCGTGATCTCCGCCCCAAACGTCGGACCGACCGCGTCGACATTTGTGTTGTCGAAGCTGACCCCAGCGACGTCGCCGACCACGACCACCAATTCATCCAGTTCGGCAGGTCCAAGCGACTCGGTTTGCACTCTGATGAACCCACCGCTGGTGATCTGGACCCGTGCCCCGTCCTGGCCAACGACGGCCAGGGCGCTGCGGACGTCACCAAGGCTGGCGTCATTGACATTCTCGGCCTCGACGATGGTTCCGCCGGTGAAGTCCACGCTCAGGTCGAGCCCGCGGATTCCAAGCGACAGGAGGGAGATCGCGATGAGCACCCCCGACAGGATGAACCACCGCTTCCGGTACTTCATGAAGTCGAAGTTCGTGTCTCCCCGGTAGAGGCTGCCGGCCAGGCTCATGAGGTCACCGCCGGCATCTCCTCGGAGTGCCCCATGGCGCCCTCAATCGTCATGGCACCGCCTTCGCCGAAGCGGCCGCGGGCCAGCAGCATGACGGCTGGACGGGTGTAGAAGTAGGCGACGAGCACGTCGATCACGGTTGCCAGGCCCAACGTGATGGCGAAGCCCTTCACCGGACCGATCGCCAGTGCCCACAGCAGCAGGGACGCAGCGAAGGTCACGGTGTCGGCAGTCACGATCGTGTGAAAAGCGCGTTTGAAGGCGACGTCGACGGCGGGGCGTAGTTGGCGCCCTTTGCGGTGTTCTTCCTTGATGCGTTCGAAGAACACGATGTACGAGTCCGCGGTGATACCAATCGACACAATGATTCCGGTGACGCCCGCCAACGTCAGTGTGGTTCCCTGGAATTCACCAAGAAGGATGATGGTGGTCAGCAGCAAGGAGCCAAACACGGTGAGACCGACCACGGCGACAAGGCCGAGCGCCCGGTAGTAGAGCACCATGGCGATGGCGACCAAGATCAGCCCGCCGAGACCAGCGAGCAAGCCCGCCCGCAACGAGTCTTCACCGAGTGTCGCCGAGACCGACACCTCACGTTCGCGTTCGAAGGTGGTCGGGAGGGCACCGTAGCGCAGGATGGTGCCGAGGTCTTCGGCCTCCGACTGCTGGTCCTCGCCCCCGCCCACGGTGATGATGACGTTGCCGGCGTCGAGGCCCTCACCCGCCGGTACGTCGGGCGACACCTGCGGCGCCGAGAACACGACGTCGTCGACCACGATGGCCAACTGGCGACGTGGGTCGCCTGCCGGGTAGACGGACAACGTTGCGGTGGCATCCTCGAACTTCTGCGCGCCTTCTGAGGTGAAGCTCGGTTCGACCACCCAGGCACTCTGCGTGGGCGAAGCGCCGGTGAACACGGCTCTCGCCTCGACGATGTCGGCGCCGGTCAGGAAGGCAGGGCCGACGTGGTAGATGAGCCCCTCCTCGCTCCTGATGTACGCCTCTTCGTCAACATTCACCACGATGGTGAGACCGGTGTCCGGGTCGAGGTTGGGCGGTATCACGGGAGCGACGGTGGTCGTCGTCGTCGCCCCGGCCTCGGTGGTCGTCGTCTCCTGCAGTTCCTCCGGAAGTGGCAGAGTGCCGTTGAGGAAGGCGGGGCTGAGGACGTTCGCCTCGAGCACCGGCCGGAAGGAAAGCTGGCCCGTCGTACCGACCGCAGCGAGGGCACGTTCGCGGTCTTGAACACCCGGTAGCTGGACCACGATGCGGCGGTCGCCCTGGACGGAGATCTCCGGCTCCTGGACCTGGCCGAGATTCTCAATCCGGCGCCGCATGATGTCAACCGCCTTGTCGAGGACCTCGGGGTCGGTCCCCTCCGGGGCGGTGAGAGTCACCGAGAAACCGCCCTGCAGGTCAAGGCCGAGTTTCGGCTCGAGCCCTGCTGCAAGAACGATCGCAAGCGACCCCCACGCAATGGCGAGCGTCAGCAGCAGCGTCACGATGAGGCGGCGTCGGTTCACTCCTCCTCGCCTCCGAGCTTCTCCGCGATAGCGCGGCGAACGACTCGAAGCTCCGTGCCGCCTCCAACATCGATAACCGCTTCGCCGTCATCGAGGCTGCGGACAACACCGAAGATGCCTCCAACGGTGCGCACCTCATCGCCAACCTCGATCGAGTCGCGCAGACTTTGCATCTGCTTGACCCTCCGGCGCTGGGGCATGATGAGGATGAAGTAGAACAGCCCACCGACGATCAGGAGTGGCAAGAGCAACGCAAAGATCGAACCGCTGGACTCGGCGTCTGCGTCCTGCGCCAGGATCTCGACACCCTGGGCAAGCAGGGCACCAGTCGCTATGACGAGATGACTCAAGGGATTCCTCCGTGAACGGGTCCGACCTGATGAGGTTGGGCGACGCCGTAGGTTAGTGCCGTGCCGGCAAAATGCGCGAATGTGACCTCTAGCGAGGTTGAGATGCCCGGGCGGCGACGATGGCGTCGCTGTCGTCGGCAAAGGTACCGGCACTGATGGAGTTCCGAATCTTGTCCATCAAGTCGGCGGTGTAGTGCAGGTTGTGCAGGGTGAGCAGACGCTGGCCGAGTAGTTCCTTGGTGTTGAAGAGGTGCCGAAGGTACCCCCGGCTGTACCGCCGGCAGGCGACACAGCCACAGTCCGGATCAAGCGGAGCCTCGGCGGCGGCCCACTCGCTGCGCTTGATCGAAAAGTCACCGCGGCGGTGGAGCACCTTGCCGTGCCGAGCCAGGCGCGTCGGGAGCACACAATCGAACAGGTCGACGCCGCGAGCAACAGCATCGAGGATTCCTTCGGTGTCGCCGAGGCCCATGACATAGCGCACCTTGTCTGCCGGTAGCTCTGGAAGGGCCGCGTCGAGCGCGCTGTTGCGATCGACCGCTGATTCCCCCACCGACAGCCCACCAATGCCAAAGCCGGGGAATCCGAGCGCCGCCGTCCGTTTGGCGGACTCTGCCCGCAGCTGAGGGTCGGTGCCCCCCTGGACGATCCCGAAGAGAGCTCGGTCGTCGCGCTGTTTGGCAGCAAGAGCCCGCTCCGACCACCGCAGCGTCTGCTCTACCGCCGCAGCGAGCTCCTCCCGCGGGGCGGGCAGGCCGACGAGCACGTCGAGGACCATGGCGATATCGGAACCGAGTTGTTCTTGGATGGCGATTGAGGTTTCCGGGGTGAGTTCGACCAACGATCCGTCGTAGCTGGAGCGAAACATAACGCCCGATTCGGTAATCCGAGGCCGGAGCGAGAAGACCTGGAAGCCACCCGAGTCCGTCAAGATTGGGCCGTCCCAGGCCATGAACCCGTGCAGCTCGCCCAGAGCCCCCACCGTCTCGGGCCCCGGACGCAACATCAGGTGATAGGTGTTGGCGAGGACCATCTGGGCTCCGATCGACGCAAGGTCCTCGGTATCGATCGCCTTGACCGTGCCCCGGGTACCAACCGGCATGAAGGCCGGCGTCTCGACCACGCCGTGCGGAGTCGTCAGCCGTCCCGAACGCGCCGCACCGTCGTTGACCTTTGGCCGCCAGTAGACGGGCCCGGCCGCCATCAACGGTTCACCGGTCGATCGATCACCATGGCGTCACCAAACGATAGGAACCGGTACCCCCGGTCCAGGGCGGTGGCGTAGACCTCTCGCCACACAGGCCCCAGCATGGCCGCCACCAGGGCGATCAGCGTCGTCCGGGGCGCATGGAAGTTCGTAACAGCCGCGTCGACCACGGCCATGCGGTATCCCGGTTTGATGAAGAGGCTCGACTCGCCGCCACCCGCCCGGACAAGTCCATCACCGCAGGCGGCCGTCTCCAGGGTTCGGATCACGGTGGTGCCGATGGCGACCACCCGTCCGCCGCGACGGCGGGTGGCGGCCACCGCGGCCGCGGCCGCTTCAGGAATGTCATACCGCTCGCGGTGGATATGGTGCTCCTCGATCCTTTCGACCGATATCGGGCGAAAGGTGTCGAGCCCCACCTCCAGATCAACCGCTGCAATGTCGACGCCACACCTTCCGAGCTCGGCGATCACCTCGGGGGTGAAATGCAGCCCGGCAGTTGGTGCGGCGGCTGAGCCAACCGTTTTGGCGAAGACAGTCTGATATCGCTCCGAATCATCGAGCCGGCCGTGGAAGTAGGGCGGGAGCGGAACCTCGCCGGCGGTGGGCAGCAGGTCCTCAACATCTCCCATCGGTGTCGTGAGCCAAACGATCACCATGCCATCGGCGGGCGGGCTGAGCACCTCGCCGGTAACGCCATCGAAGTCAAGGACCACGCCCGGCCGAATGCGACGCGCCGGCCGAATCAACGCTTCCCAGCGTTCGGTGTCAAGCCGGCGTAGCAGCAGCAGTTCCACCGCCCCGCCTGTCGCCGGCTTGTGGCCGGTGAGGCGAGCCGCCCTGACTCGGGTGCGGTTGACGACGATCAGGTCGCCCGCGTTCATGATCTCCGGGAGGTCGCGGAACGTCCGGTCGTCCATAGACGAAGTCACCAGCAGGCGCGCCGCGTCCCGGGGCTCGATGGCCGCCTGGGCAATGGCGTCGTCGGGTAGGTCGTAGTCGAATTCTTCGGTCCTCACCGCCGGAAGGCTAGGAGGACTCGTCTCGATTGCGTAGCGGTACCCGCAGTCACTTGTCGATGGCGGCATCTTTGGTCTTCGTTGGGCCGAACACGTGGCTGCGGCCACAGAATGCCGCCCGGCATTTCGGATCGCCCTTGTCTAGTTGCCAACGTGTGCGCAGCGTCCGCGGGACCAGGCACGCCGGGGAGCCCAAGCCGCTTCTGCACCACCCTGCCCACCTGAGTCTCGTCGGCGTTGCCATGACCGCAAAGGGCCATCTTGACCGCCGAAGGTGTGGACTCCTCGATCGGACTTGCCGCCTGGCCAGGCGGCAATCGTCGTTGGGCAGCACGTCGGCGGATTCTTCGGTTCTCAGCGTGTAGAGCGTGGAGCATGTGGCCGGCGGCGAGCCTCCGTCAGCCATATCGCACATCTGCGGGGTAGGGTCGAATCGAAGGCGAGCCGGTCGATGACCGATTCGGGGTCATCAGGACTGTCGCCGGGAGTGGGCCACCCCAGTTCCCTCGAGGCACTCAGCGTGCCTTCGACGCAATGATTGCCCCTTCTCAGAGTCTGCGGGTCTCGCGGCGCTGGCTGACGACGTCGTTTTACGGCTGCCGAAGCCCAACAACATGGAGGTGTGAATGGCAACTGTGAAAGTGGAGGGATTCCACTGCATAGACGAGACGGGCAGATACGAGGCCGGGTCAAACGAGATTGTCTTCTGCTTTGCCGCGTTCGGCATCAACAACAACCAGCAGTATGACGAGTTCCGCCGCTTCGAGACCCGTCTCAACGTCGGCGTCGACTCCGGCGAAGACCAATGGTTCGATGAACCGATCGAGGTCACCGTCGACGAAGACGACGGGGCGCACCCGCTCACTCGATTGGAGATCCAAGTAGCCGCCTACGAAATCGACGGGCGGGGAACGAACACCACGCTTGCTCGACGTCTCTATGAACGATGGCGAGTGGCGCTCGCCGAAGAGCTCTATCCCAATCGGCCGACCACCGTCGTCGACTTCAGCGACCGGTTCGGCTCCGGAGCAGACGGGACTGCCGAGGCAGTAGCCGCAGGCGGAGGCCACGACTTGATCATCGTCGACGCCTGGCGATTGGACATCCGGGACCCGTTCGCTACCACCAGCGGAGCCCCTGGAGTGGGCCAATCGAACGGCCTGTACATCGGCTTCCCGATCGGTGGTGTTCATCGCAGCAGCGGAGGCGTTCAGCGGTTCGACTCGGATCCCGGAAGAAGAACGGATCGCAGAACCTACGCGTCGGCTGACGCAAGCAGCACCTTCCGTTTCGACACTCACTACTACCCATAGGCCGCCGGTCCACCCGGCAGCTACAGGCCTGTTGGCCGGCCTAGTCGATGAGCCTGCCCTGATTCGACACGTCGCCGTGGGGCATTTCCAGCCCAAGGTGGTCGTAGGCTCGCTGGGTGGCGATTCGGCCCCGCGGGGTCCGTTGCAGGAATCCCTGCTGCAGTAGGTACGGCTCGTAGGCGTCTTCGACCGTCTCGGGTTCTTCACCGACGGCGATCGCAAGCGTGGACAGCCCAACCGGGCCGCCGCCGAACTTGTCGATGATGGCGCCGAGGATGAAGCGGTCGACCTTGTCGAGCCCGGCGTCGTCGACCTCGAACTTCGCCAAGGCCACAATCGCCGTTTCGAGGTCGACGGTTCCGTCGGCGCGCACTGTGGCGTAGTCACGAACCCGCCGCAGCAGCCGGTTCGCAATACGGGGCGTTCCCCGGCTGCGCACCGCAATACCCCCAGCTCCATCAGAGGTAACATCGACCTCGAGGATCCCGGCCGACCGGGTGATGATCTGCGCCAAGTCGGCGGGTTCGTAGTAGTCGAGGCGAGCGACATAGCCGAATCGATCTCGCAGCGGCGGCGCCACCCGTCCCACCCGAGTGGTCGCACCGATGAGCGTGAAGTGGGGCAAGTCCAAGCGGATAGACCTCGCCGCCGGCCCCTTGCCGACGATGATGTCCAGCTGGAAGTCCTCCATCGCCGGATACAGCACCTCCTCGACCTGTCTCGGAAGACGATGGACTTCGTCGATGAACAGCACGTCGCCACCGTCGAGATTCGTCAGAACCGCGGCCAGATCGCCGGGCCGTTCGAGCGCCGGGCCGGAGGTGGCCCTGAAGCTGGCTCCCATTGCATTGGCAAGGATCCCTGCCAGCGACGTCTTGCCGAGTCCGGGCGGACCGGAGAACAGGATGTGGTCTACCGGCTCTTGCCGACCCTTGGCCGCATCGATCAGGATGGAGAGCCGGTCCTTCAGTTCGGCTTGGCCGATGAACTCGTCCATCTGACGGGGGCGCAACCCCACGTCGAAGGCGTCATCACCCGGCAAGGCTTCGGTGGCGAGCACGCCCTCTTCTCTCATCGGGTCACCCTACGCCCTTCCCTGCTTGCCGAGCTCCTGGAGCGACAACCTCAGCAGTTCTTCAACCGGCAGATCAGGCGGCAGCTCCCGCATCGCCTCCCGGATCTCGGCCGCCTGATAGCCCAGCCCGTCGAGTGCCTGGCGCACTTCAACGACCGAACCTCCTCCGGGAAGTACCTCAGCGTCCGGCAGTTCGAGCTTCGGTCGCAACTCCAGCATCAGCTTCTGGGCGCTGCGTTTCCCGATTCCGGGAACCACCGTGAGCGCCGCAGCGTCCTCGGCTACGACGGCGCGTCGCAATTCGTCGGTCGACAGCGTCCCCAGAATCGCCAACGCAACCCTCGGCCCCACGCCGGATACTCCAAGCAGAATCCGAAACAGATCCCTTTGGTCTTCGGTGACGAACCCGAACAACGCCATCTGGTCCTCGCGCACGTGGAGATGGGTGTGGAGAACGGCTTCGGCACCCACAGTGGGGAGATCAACCAATGTCTGGGGAGTGACCATCACCTCGTAGCCGACACCGGCGACGTCGATCAGGACCCGCTCTCCCTGTTTGGACGCAATGACCCCCCGGAGTCGACCAATCACGTCGCACGCTCCACGGCTCGTCGCATCGGCACGGCCTGCACATGGCACAGCGCTATGGCCAACGCGTCCGCAGCGTCCGCCGGACCGGGCACGCCGGGAAGCCCGAGCCGCATCTGCACCACCTTGCCCACCTGAGTCTTGTCGGCGTTGCCGTAGCCGCAAAGGGCCATCTTCACCGCCGAAGGTGTGTACTCCTCGATCGGAATTGCCGCCTGGGCCAGCGACAGCAGCACAACGCCCGAGGCGCGCCCCACCGAGGTTGCCGTCTGCAGGTTGCGGTTGACAAAAACCTGTTCGATGGCGGCCTCATCTGGCTGGTATTCGGCGACAATCTCGGCAAGGTCGCGATACAGCTCGAAGAGACGTTCGGCCATCGGCCTGGCCCGATCCGTTCTGATCACGCCGACGGCGATGGCCTGTGTTGCGTTGCCGCGGGATTCCACGATGGCGTATCCCGTCGTGGACAATCCCGGATCTATACCGAGTACGAACATATGTTTGGTGATGGTAGGGAGCCGCTGTGACAAGTCCAAGGATTCGGTGCCACCCGCCGAGGGTTGCGGGTCCGGCGCCGCCTCAAGTCACCTCTGAGAGGACCTCGTCCGCGATGTCGAAGTTGGCATAGACGTCCTGGACGTCGTCGAGGTCCTCGAGAGCATCCACGATTCGCAGCACTTTCGGGGCAGTGGCGGCGTCGACAGGGACCGACGTGGTCGGCATCTGCGTGACTTCGGCTTGGTCGATGGCAATGTCGGCAGCTTCAAGTTCGGCTCGGATCGCGGCAAGGTCTCCGGGGGCGCTCACGATCTCCCACTGGTCACCCGACTCCGTGATGTCGTCGGCGCCACCTTCGAGTGCGGCCATCATGACGGTGTCCTCGTCGCCGTCGGCCAAGATGAAGCCACGCTGTTCGAACAGATAGCCGACCGACCCCGGTTCCCCCAGGCTTCCCCCGCTGCGGCTGAGGACGGCCCTGACGTCCGACGCGGCACGGTTGCGGTTGTCGGTCAAGACGTGGATCAGCAGGGCAACCCCGCCCGGGGCGTAGCCCTCGTAGTAGAACTCCTCGTACTCGACGCCTTCGAGCCCGCCGGCACCGCGGGCAACCGCCCGTTCGATGTTGTCCTTGGGAACGGAGGCATCCTTGGCCTTCTGGATGGCGGTGGCCAGCGTCGCATTCCCCTCGATGTCTCCGCCGCCGGCGCGGGCGGCCGCCTCGATGGCACGAGTGAGTTTGGCAAAGAGCTTGCCCCGTTTGGCGTCCTGTCGACCCTTGCGGTGCTTGATGTTTGCCCATTTTGAGTGTCCGGCCATCAGTTCTCCTCCGCCATTGCAAGCAGCATCTCGTGCACCCTGGTGTCGTCGGTCAGTTCCGGATGGAACGACGTCGCCAGAATACGCCCTTGGCGTACGACAACGGGTCGTGGTTCCCCCGTTTCCGGGTCGACCACGGTGGTGAGCACCTCGACATCGCCGCCCACCTTGTTGATCCAGGGAGCCCGGATGAACACCGCACGCATCGGCGCGTCCAGGCCTTTGATGTCGAGGTCGGACTCGAAAGAGTCGACCTGTCGCCCGAAGGCGTTGCGTTCAACGACGACGTCGAGCACGCCGAGCTGGGGCTGATCGGGGCCGGTGCTGGCCGCCGCCAGGAAGATCATCCCGGCGCAGGTTCCCAGCACCGGCATACCCGCTTCGATGCGCGCCCTGAGCGGGTCGATCAGCCCGTAGATCGTCGCCAGTCGCCCTATCGTCGTCGACTCGCCGCCGGGGATGATGAGGGCAGATACGGAGTCGAGTTCCTCCGGCGTGCGCACCTCAACCGCATCCACCCCAAGCGAGCGGACCATGGCAGCGTGTTCGCGGAAGTCGCCCTGGAGGGCAAGAACGCCGATCGGGCCCGTCATCGAGCTCAGAGCCCGCGATCCTGCATTCGCTCCTCAGGAGCGAGCGTGTCGATATTGATCCCGACCATGGCCTCACCGAGGCCGGCCGAGACCTTGGCGATCTTGGCGGGGTCGTTGTAGAACGTCGTCGCCTCGACAATGGAGCGAGCCCGTACCGCGGGGTCGCCAGACTTGAACACTCCAGAACCGACGAACACGCCGTCGCACCCGAGCTGCATCATCAAGGCGGCGTCGGCCGGCGTGGCGATTCCGCCCGCCGCAAAGTTGACGACCGGGAGTCTGCCGGTTGCCGCCACCTCTTTGACCAACTCGTACGGTGCCCGAAGCTCCTTGGCCGCACCCATCAACTCATTGGGATCGGTCAGAGTCAGCTCGCGGATCTCGCGGTTCATGATCCGCATGTGGCGAACCGCCTCAACCACGTTGCCCGTGCCCGGCTCGCCCTTCGTCCTGATCATGGCGGCACCCTCACCGATGCGGCGCAGCGCTTCGCCTAGGTCCTTGGCGCCACAAACAAACGGGACGGTGAACGCGGACTTGTCGATGTGGTTGGTGTCTACGGGGGTGAGAACCTCAGACTCGTCGATGTAATCGACGCCGAGCGACTCGAGGACCTGCGCCTCGACGAAGTGCCCGATCCGAGACTTCGCCATGACCGGAATCGAGACGGCCGCGACGATCTCCTCGACCTTCGCTGGATCGGCCATCCGGGCAACCCCGCCATGGGCGCGGATGTCGGCGGGCACCCGCTCGAGCGCCATGACCGCAACCGCTCCGGCTTCTTCGGCGATTCGGGCTTGGTCGGCGTTGACGACGTCCATGATGACGCCACCCTTCAGCATCTCGGCCAGTCCTCGCTTGACGAGGTCAGTGCCGCGCTCCGCGTTTGGCTCGGACATGTCGTGCTCCAGTGCGTTGTTGATCTCTGATCCATTGTACCGGTGAAGCAACTTCTGTTTGAGGCGTTCGGAGACTCCCTGTCATCCGATCTGAAGCCGGGTCCGTAGAACCACCACACATCGGAAACGAGGAAGAAGCCATGACCACCCGCCTTCGAGAAACCACTATCAGCCAATCGCAGCTCGATGATGCCTTCGCCTACACCGCCGACTTCGGCAATATCGAGGACTGGGACCCCGGCGTCGCCGAGTCATCGCAGATCGGCTCCGGGCCCGTCGGCGTCGGTACTGCATTCGATGTACTCGTCGCCTTTGGCAGCCGCCGCATTCCGATGGTCTATACGATCACCGAATACGATCCGCCCCACCGCGTCGTCTTGGTTGGTGAAGGTTCCACTCTGACGGCTGTCGACACCATCGAGTTCGCCGCCAAGCCCGAAGGAACTGAGATCACCTACACCGCCGACCTCACGTTCAAAGGCATCGCCAGGTTCTTCACGCCCTTTATGGGAAGCAAACTGGACGAGGTTGGCAGCAAGGCCGTCGCCGGCCTGGGCACCGCTTTGGCCGAACGCCAACCAACAAGAGAATCCTGACCACGGCCACCAGCTATTCCAGCATGGCCGGGCTTTGACGTTTGGCCCCTGATCCACCCGAGGTTCTCGTGGTAGCAACAATTAGTGCTAATATCCTCCCGGAATCGTACTCGACGAGCATCGGACGATCGTTCATGTCTGCCGAAGATCTCTCGACCCTCAGCGACGCCTCCCTGGTCACCTCCATCGGTCGGTTCTCCGAAGAGGCTCTTGCCGAGGCTTACCGTCGCCATTCCGGGGCCGTGTTCGGGTTGGCTCGCCGCATTCTGCGCGACGAGACGCTCGCGGAGGAAATCACCCAGGAGGTGTTCCTGCGCTTGTGGGATCACCCCGAGAAGTTTGACGCCAACAGGGGCTCGCTGCGCTCGTTTCTCCTCGCTCACACCCACGGCCGCAGCGTCGACGTCATCCGCTCCGAATCCTCGCGCCGTGCCAGGGAGGACAAAGACGCCAGACTGACGGCCAGTGCGGGCCAGAGCATCGAGGAAGAAGTCTGGCAGATGGCGCTCGCCGACCACGTCAAAGAGGCCCTGGACGACCTCAAAGAGGGAGAGCGCCGCGCCATCGAACTCGCCTACTTCGGCGGCCACAGCTACCGCGAGGTCGCCGAAATGCTCGGTGAACCGGAGGGAACAATCAAGAGCCGAATCCGGTCCGGTCTGAAGCGTCTCCAAGCGTCTATGGCGTCAATGGGGGTCAGTCACGCATGAAACCGAACCTGACCCACATCAGCCTTGAGGAACTGCTCGGCGTATACGCGCTCGATGCGGTCGACGATGACGAGCGCCGCATCGTCGACCAACACATCTCGGTGTGCCCGCGCTGTCGAAGCGAGGTCGAAGGACATCGCGAAGTTGCCGCCATGCTGGCCGGGGACGCCCACGGGGCCCCTGACTCGGCCCGAAGCAAGCGTCGGGTCTGGGACCAGATCGTCACCGAACTCACTGCCGAGGCACCCCCGTTGAAACTGGCCTCGGTCGTTCCGATCTCGCCGAAACCTGAGGGGCCGCAAATACGGGAGAGGTCGCAAACCACCAGGGCCTCTCAAACCGCGGTGTGGATGGCGGGCGTTGCCGCAGCCCTAGTCCTGCTGCTCGGAGCCGGCCTTGCCGTACAGTCGACCCGACTCAGCGGCGCCGAAGCCGAGTTGGCGGCTCGGGAGCAACAGGTCGCAAGCCTGGCCGCAACCTTGCAGGCCGAGCCTCTCGATCAGGCGGTCAACGCCGCCCTTTCCGACCCCGCTGCTCAGGTCGTGAGCCTGACGGCAGACACATCGTTGGACGCCATGCTGGTCGTTCTGCTCCCCGATGGCACGGGATACGTCGTCCAAAACTCACTCGATCCGCTGCCCGCCGACGCCACATACCAGTTGTGGGCCGTGGTGGACGGCAAGGTCATCTCCGCCGGGGTGCTCGGCAACGAGCCTGAGGTCGTACCGTTTCACCTCGACCCGGAGGGCCTCGAGGGCCTCGTGATCACGCAGGAAGAGGCAGGCGGGGTTCCCCAATCTGAAGCCGACCCTGTGGTCGCATGGTTCGAGGCATAGCGGACTCTCCTTAGGCGAGGACGCTCACCACAGCGCCCGCCTGAGCAGCATCTCGCCGGCTGCCGTCAAGCGTCGGCCCGTCTTGGCCACACGGCGGGGCGTTTCTCGAGGAAGGCCGCAAAACCCTCCTGGGCGTCCGGAGTCCCCGCATTGGCGGCCATGATCGGCTCAGTCATCTCATAGGCGGCATCCTCGTCGAGCCCGACCTGCCGATAGAAGGCGTCCTTGCCGATACCGATCACCGTCGGACTCCAGCGGGTGATCTGCCCGACCAGTTCGCCGACCGCGGCGTCCAATAGCTCTGGCGGGGCGATGCGATTGACCAAGCCCCAGTCTTGCGCCGTTTCCACCGAGATCGGTTCGCCCGTCAGGAGCATCTCCATCGCACGCTTCTGCCCCACCGTCCGCGAGATCGGGACCATCGGCGTCGTGCAGAACAACCCGATCTTGACTCCTGGAGTCGCAAACGTTGACCCTTCGGCGGCGACCACCAGGTCGCATGACGCCACCAGCTGACAACCCGCCGCCGTCGCAACCCCCTGCACCTTGGCGATCACCGGCTGGGAGACACGATGAATCGTCTGCATCATCACGGTGCATTGGGCGAACAGGTCCCGGTAGAAAGCCGGTTCCCTTTCCCGCATCTCCGCAATGTCGTGTCCGGCGGAAAAGGCAGGCCCTCGGCCTTCGACGATGATTACCTGTATCCCCGGTGTCGCGGCCAAGTCCTCGAGCCCCCGGGTGATGTCCTCCATGGCGGAGAGGCTCAAAGCGTTGCGGCGCTCAGGACGATTCAGGATGAGCCGGCCTATTGGTGGCTCGGAGGTGGTCTCGACATACACGTAGGTCATGGGTGGCTCCGGGACGGCAGCGATCCGACGAAGTGTACCGAGTGGTGTCGACCGGCCCCCGGGCGATGGTCTCAGCCCCGCCGCGCCATCGCCGCTTGGTAGGCGGCGAGGTATCCGTCGAGGACCGCCGTGCGATCAAACCGGGCGACCCGCTCGAGGGCGCGGTCTTGAAGCTCGCGACGGAGGGTCGCGTCGCCGAGCACTCGAATCAGAGCGCCGGCCAGGCCGTCGGGGTCCCCGGGCTTGGTCAACACACCGGCGTCACCGAGAACGTGAGTAAAGGCGGGCAGCGCCGAGGCAACAACGGCGCAACCTGCCGCCATCCCCTCGACGAGGACGATCCCGAAGCTCTCGCCCCCGAGGTTGGGAGCGCAGTAGATCGAGGCGTCCTGGAGATACTCCCGCTTCTCACCCTCGGGAACGGTCACAAACCGAACTCCATCCACCTCCTCGCTTCGGCCCCCTGCCGCCACGACGAGTTCAGCTTCTGGGATGGCAGCGAGAACCTGCGGCCAGGCTTTCAGCAGCACATCGAGACCCTTGCGCGGGTCGTCGCGGCCGAGGAAGGCCACACGCCCGACGCTGCCGGGAGAGGGATGATACGCACCGACGTCTATCCCGTTCGGAACCAGGCGTACCGGCGCCAATTCGTCGACGACGGAGGCCGCAACCGGACTGACCGCGGTCACGGCATCGAGTCGGCCGACGATCCGGCGTGCCAGCGGTCCCGCAGATCGGTAGAGGCGCCGCAAGGTACGAGACGGATCGGCGTGGAAGGTGCCTACCTTGGGCACATCGGGCAGCCGGGTGGCTGCCAGCGAGACGGTAGGCATCAACGGCTCATGGATGTGAACGACGTCGACGCCTTCGGTCGCGGCAACGAGGCGCTTCAACTGTCGGGGTCGCAGTGATACGGGCGCGACCGAACCGTTGGCGGGCACCGGTACCGATCTGCCTACCGATACGCTTCCGGCCGGTCCATCCCCCGGTCCAACCACAAACGCCTCGTGTCCCGCATCTCGCAGCCAGGCGGCCAGCGAAAGGGCCTGGTCCTGGACACCGCCGAAGCGACCGAGGTCGTACGGGCTGACGATGGCCACCCTCATGTTGACGCCTCTCGATCGCTCGGCCAGTTTGGCTGGAATAGGTGCCATTGCTCGGGCGCCTCGCGGATGATGTCTTCGAGGACGCCGGCAAGACGCTGGGCACCTTCGGCAACTCGTTCTTCGGTGGTTCCCCCCTCAGGGAGTTCGAGGGGCGGATGCACGACAAACAGATGACCCGGACCGGGGAGGAAGTAGCAACCGACCGGAAGCAGTACCGCCCCGGTCCGATCTGCCAAGGTCACCGGGCCGGCCGGGATGGTGGTTCGTTCCCCGAAGAATTCCACCTCGATGCCGCGGCCCGATAGATCCCGGTCCGCCAGTAGTGCGACGGTTCCACCGGCTCGAATCCGTTCGACCAAAGCCGGGGTGGTCCGCGGACGGCCCTTTCCGGTCAGGACCACGTCGATCCCCATCTGGTTCCGCACGTCGATGAACCACTCGGTGATGAGCGGGTTGGGCAGGCTCTCAGCTACCGCAAGGACCGGAATGCCGAGGTCTTCCGCTTTTGCCCCTGCCGCTTCCCAATTGCCGAGGTGAGGAAGGGCGAGCACGATGCCGCGGCCTGATGCCTTGGCCGCCAAGATGTTGTCGAGGCCGTCGACTCGGGCCGTGGCAACGAACTCAGCTTTGCGCCGCGGCTGGATCCAGAACACCTCGGCCCAGTACCGGCCGTAGCTGGTGAACATCCCGCGGGCGCGGCGAGTCAAGTCTTCGTCCGATCCGGTCAAGACGCGACCGAGATGGCGCTCGAGAAGTGCCATGCGGTCTCGGGCGATGAACGAGATGGCCCATCCGAGCCGTTCACCGGTCCAGCGCATTGCTGGTTCGGGAAGAAGCCCAAAGAGCCCCGACAGGACCCGAAATAGCCAATACCCGCCGAGCTTCTTCACGCCTCGAGTTGCTGCCACGTGCGGCGGATCCGCTGTGCCACCGTGAACCCGGACAAGATGGCGAAGATCCACAGCATCGGCAGCAGGACGGGGAGACCGAAGCCTTCGAGCAGCACCCCGGTCAAAACGAGGATCATCCGCTCGGCTCGACCCATCCAACCACCACGACCTTCGGCGCCCCAGCTCTCCGCCTTGGCCCGCACATAGGGGGTCAACAGCGAGAACGCCAGACAGAAGAGACAGAGCATGAGCGCCATTGCATCGTCACGCACAGAAAACGCCAGGCTGGCCCAGATCGCCACCTCGCCGAGGCGATCCGACATCGTGTCGATGAACGCGCCACGAATCGAGGCGGTTCCCTGAAGCCTGGCCAGCGGTCCGTCGAGCGCATCGAGGATGGCACCGATGCCGGCGATGATTGCACCGGTCTTGTACATGTCATTGGCGATGAAGCCGGCACCCACGAACGTCGCGCCAAGGCCCATGAGGGTGACTGCGGTGGGGGTGAGCCTCAGCTTTGCCATTCCCGCCGCAATAGGGTCGAGGAATGGAGCGATGCGGCTCCGGCCTCTGAGATCGAGCACGTTTCTCCTTCCGGGGCAGGAAGATAGCCGACGGAAGCCGAGCCAAAGCACGCTGGCTACACTCGGCGGTCAGCCGACGGGCTGATTCAACCACGAAAACGCGGGAGGAACTGGTATTCCAATGACCGACAAGGCGACCCTCAATTACCACGGTGACCAGTACGACTTCGATGTGCTGCCGGTAACGATCGGCAATCAAGGCATCGACATCCGGAGTTTGCGCGGTGCGTCCGGAGCCGTCACGTTCGATCCGGGTTTTGCCAACACGGCCGGAACGACCAGCACGATTACGTACGTCGACGGCTCCCAGGGCACTTTGCGACACCGCGGTTACGCGATCGAGGACCTGGCCGCCAATTGCTCCTTCCTCGAGGTCTGCTACCTCCTTCTCTTCGGAGAACTCCCCACTGCCGATCAGTTGGAGTGGTGGACCACCTCGGTTCTCCACCACTCGCTCATCCGCGAAGAGATGAAGGCCTTCTTCAATGCGTTCCCGGTCAGCGCACACCCCATGGCGATTCTCTCGTCGGCGGCCAACGCAATTGCGACGTTCTATGACGCGGTCGACGACAGCCAGAGCGAAGATCAATCCTTCGTCGCATCTGCCATGCGCTTGTTGGCCAAGATGCCGACGGTGGCGGCCTGGGCCTACAAGAAGTCAATCGGCCAGCCATACGTCTATCCGCGCAACGACCTGAACTACTCCGAGAACTTCCTCAACATGATGTTCGAGACGCCCGCCGAAGACTTGATCCTCGATCCTGTCATCGTCAAAGCCCTCAATGTGCTGCTGATCCTCCACGCCGATCACGGTCAGAACTGCTCGACGGCCACCGTCCGTTTTGTCGGCTCCAGCCAGGCGAATCTCTTCGCATCTGTTGCCGCCGGCATGGGGGCCCTCTGGGGCCCGCTTCACGGTGGAGCCAATCAGGCCGTCATCGAGATGCTCCAAACCATCCACGATGATGAGGACGCCACTCCTGCCTCGATCATGGCACGCGCCAAGGACAAGGATGATCCCTTCCGGCTGATGGGTTTCGGGCACCGGGTCTACAAGAACTACGACCCACGGGCGCGGCTGTTGAAAGGTTTCGCGGACGACGTCCTCGCCAAGGCCGGCAGCGACCCGCTGCTCGAGATCGCCCAGGGGCTCGAGACACTGGCGCTCGAGGACGACTACTTCGTCAGCCGCAACCTCTATCCCAACGTCGACTTCTATTCGGGCATCCTCTTCCGGGCGCTCGGCTTCCCGCCGCGGATGTTCACCGTGGTGTTTGCCATCGGCCGACTCCCCGGCTGGATCGCCAACTGGAAAGAGATGACCGACGACCCGATGACCCGCATCGCTCGGCCCCGGCAGCTGTACTTGGGTCAGCCGGCTCGCCCGTTTGTCCCCATCGAGGACCGCGAGGCTCTGTAGAGGCGCATCAGCGCCCCTCGAGCTCTAGAGCTCCTCGGGAGGTATCGGCTCGACGTACTGTCCAACGACTGCGCCGTCGATTCCGTCGACGCGCACCAGGCCCCGCTCGCTCGGCGGTTCGTCGGCGGAGAAGACCAGCACGTTCCACACGGGCCTGGCACGCCAGCCCACGAAGCCAACCGCCGCCGAGGCGTGTCCGACCGGGAACGCCGTCTCTCGGTTGGCGGTTTCGAGTGCCTGGCTCTCGCGAACCGCGAGATGCCGGCCGGCCACGAGGTGGTATCCAGCGATAACCAGGAACCCAGCAACGATCACCCACATCCCGGTGGGCAAGCCCAGGGCGATGCCGACCGCGGTGACGACGGCGGCACCAACGTAGACGAGTCCAGCTCGGCGCCGACGTGACGTGTCCGGAACCGCGTACGGGCCGAACACATTCGCGTCGAGGTCCTCGGGCATCTGGGCCGCTTCGGCGACATCCGTGGGGACCTCGATGCGGGGCAGTTCGGGCCGATCCGGCCGATGATCCGTCACACCGAGGTGACTCCGTCGCCCAGATCGTCCGGCATCCCCAGCACACCCTTGAGGGCGTCGGGATCAATTGCCGCTTCGCCACGCCGCTCGTGCCACCGGGCCCAGAGCACCAGCATCGACGGCAATACCAGAACGCTGGCGACGAGGGCAAAGACAATCGCCCAGAACGTCACTTCACCGAGCTGCTGGAATGGTTTGAGGCTCGACGTCATCAGCACACCAAATCCGGCCGCTGTGGTGAACGCCGAACCGGCGAGGGCGCCCCCGGTGTGGGTCGTCGTTGAGCGAATTGCCTCATCGATGTTGTCACAGCGCATCTGGTCTTCTTGGAACCGGTGCGTGATGTGGATTGTGTACGGCACACCGATGCCGATGGCAAGGTTGGCGATCATCGCAGTGACCGGGTTGAAGGAGATGCCGCGAGCCGCCATCACTCCGAACACCCAAAGCACGATCAACGCCACCGGCAGAATCGTGATGACACCGAGGAAGGGACGCTTCGCCTCGATCCAGAACGTAATCACTAGCAGCAACATGGCCGCCAGGATCGTGAACAGCAGTGAAGTCGCCTGACTGTCCGACAATGCGGTGACGACGCCGGCGCTGATGATGTTCTGGTTCGTCGCAACAGCCGCGGCCCCGGTATCGGTGACCGGCTCGAAGGCGACGGTCAAGTCGTCGGCCAACTGTTGGGCGCCGGCCTCGCCGGCCTGGGTCGAGACGCCAACGTCGATGTATCGGAACGTACCGTCCACTTCGGCGATGGTTCGACGCATCGTGTCGAAGTCGGCGTCCAAGGCGGCCCGATAGAGCCCGTCCACGTCGGCATCCGGCCCAACGGAGAGGTCGGGCAGTTGCAGACCGAAGTCGACCGCAACGACCGCGAAATCCGGATCGAACGTCTCGGCGTCTCCGCCTTGATCGGGCGGCACCACCAAGCCGGCGATCACTGAGACCGGTGATTCGGCTGCGGCGACGCCGCCGAACGCGATTACGTTCTCGACCCCGTCGAGGTTCTGCCAGGAGGCAAGCAACGCATTGTGCATGGCCGGCGTGGCGACGTCGACATCCTCGATGATGACCTCGGTCTCCTCACCAAACCCACCACCGAACTCTTCGGTGATGACGTCGAAAGCCCCGAGCAGGGGCTCACCTTCCGGCAGAAAATCGGTGAAGCTGAATTCGGTACTCAGCCTGGTGAGGCCGACGAACCCGACGATTCCGAGGACGAGCGATACCAGCAATGTCCACACCGCATACTTCTCGGCGAGCACCGAGGCGTTCCCCATCAGCTTCGGCAGTACCCGCTCGCTCTGGTGACCAAACGCCTCAGTGGCGATGTGGCCCTTGGCTTCGCCACGACGATCGAGCAGGACCCGTACGGACGGCAAGACGGTCAGCATGAGGATGAAGGCCGACGTGATACCGACCGCGGCCAGGATGCCGAAGTCACGCAGCGCAGTGACCGGGTTGATGACATTGGTGAGAAAGCCCACCGACGTTGTGACGGTGGCGAGCACCAGTGCGATTCCCACGGTGAGAGTGGCCCGCGAAGCGGCCTTCCTGACCGGCTGCCCGGCCCCCAGCTCCTCCCGATAGCGACTGGTCATGTGGATGGCATAGTCGACACCGAGCCCGATCAGGAGAATGGGGATGATCTGGAGGATCTCGCTGAAGTTGCCAATGATCCCCAGATACTTCGGTCCAAGAAGGACACCCATCCCCTGCATCCAGGTGATCGACAGAATGATCACCACCATCGTCAGCGCCATGTCGGCGGCCGATCGACGTATCGACATCCACCTCGTCATCCTGCCCCTGGGATGGACCCAGTACACGAACATCAGAATCAGCACGATGATGAGGAAGGCGAGACCGAAGAGCCGGCCGATCTCGGACTGGAACTGGTCGGTGTTCGAGAACAGCAGCGCAAACGAGAATGGCGTCGCGTCGACGGCGACGGTGGCGACCGCATCGATGCTGTCGCGCATGTCGATTTCGATCCCCTGGAGGAGGGTCAGGTCGGGATCGTCAAGATCGGCAACGTTGAGGAACACCACCATCAGGCCTGTTTTGGCCTGGGGTACGGTCAGGTCGGAGCTCTCGCCGAGCAGCCCGGAGAACAAGTCACGGAACTCCGGCGGCACCTGCTCGAGGCTCTGGAGGAAGCCACCCTTTACGTCTTCGTCGGTGACGTTGGCCAGAATCGTTTCGAGCGGCACGCCCATTTCCTCGGCCTGCATCTGGAGGCCCTGCAACAGCGGGTCGAAGTAGCCGACAATGTCGCCACCGGGTCTGCCGACCATCAGGGTGCTGGCCTCACTCGACAAGATGGCCGCCTGGACCTTGACGTAGTCCCGCAGCCCGTCCGCCGTCAGTATGTCGTCAACCTTGGCCGTCATCAGGACTTGCACGGCTTCTTCGGAGTTGTCCGAGAAGTAGTCGGCAATGACCTCCTGCGCCAAGAACTCAGGCGAATCGGGAGAGAAACCTTCGTTGCCGCTGGCTTGCTCCTGCTGAGGGACAAAATACCCCAGGACAAGGGTGACGAGCAGCGCGCCGGCCAGTACGCCCCACGGGGACCGCCGGACGAGGGCGGCGAGTTGCTGAACGAACCATTTCACAGTTGGGAGCCCCTTTGCGCGGAGATTCTGAGTAGCGGAAGCCGAGGGAACGGCGGCACAGAGCCTACGCAGCTCACGGTACCAATCAAGTCAATTCCCCGGTTCGATCCCGTGAGCCGCCGCGACACCTCAGCGTGGCGGTCGGCAGAGCTCCGTGAGTTCGTCGATCGCTTCGGCCACGGGAACACCGCGCCGCTCGTGATCCTCACCGCGGAGCCGCAGGCCCAGTGTCCTCGACTCGATGTCGTTGTCGCCGACCACCATCACAGCCGGGTTCTTCTGCGTGATCGCGCGCCTGATCTTCTCACCGACAGTGTCATCATGGTCGTCGACCGCGACCCTCAGTCCGGCGGCCACCATTTCTTCCTGCAGCAACCAGGCGTACTCGTTGTGGCGATCGGCAACGGGCACGATCGTGGCCTGCACCGGCGCCAGCCATCCGGGGAAGGCCCCCGCATGGTGCTCGACCAGGATGCCGACAAACCTCTCAATTGATCCCATCAGCGCCCGGTGGATCATCACCGGTCGTTCCCGGGTGTTCTCGTCGCTTGCGTACACGAGATCGAAGTTGACCGGTTGGGCAAAGTCGACCTGCAATGTCGAAAGCTGCCAGCGACGCCCGATGGCGTCGCGCACATGAACGTCGATCTTGGGACCGTAGAACGCTCCTTCGCCCTCAGCGATCTCGTAGGGCAAGCCGGCAACGTCGAGGGCCTTGGCGAGAGCCGCCTCGGCTTTGAGCCACAGGTCCGGATCGCCGACGTACTTGTCAGGACGGGTCGAAAGGTCCGCCTCGAACTCCTCAAAACCAAAGTCCCGCAGCACCATCAGCGTGAAGTCGAGGAGACCCTGGAGCTCCTCGCCGATCTGGGACTCCATCGCAAAGATGTGAGAATCGTCTTGCGTGAAGCCTCGGGCTCGCAGCAGGCCATGAACCACACCGGACCGCTCGTAGCGGTAAACAGTCCCCAGTTCGAACAACCGCAGTGGCAGCTCGCGATAGCTGCGCCCTCGACTGCCGAAGATGAGGATATGAAACGGGCAGTTCATCGGCTTCAGCCGGTATTCAGTGCTCTCGTCGAGGACCATCCCGGGATACATGCCCTCGGCGTAGAAGTCGAGATGCCCCGATGTCTGCCAGAGGTCCGCCTTGGCGACATGCGGTGATGCCACGATCTCATAGCCGTGCGCCAGGTGGGTCCTTCGGCTGTAGTCCTCGATCACGGTGCGCAGCAACCCGCCTTTCGGGTGCCACACGGCAAGCCCGCTGCCCAGCTCGGGTGGGAATGAGAACAGCTCGAGTTCCTGCCCGAGCCTGCGGTGGTCCCGCCGCTCCGCCTCCTCGAGCCGGAACAGGTAGGCGTCGAGCTCCTTGGATGATTCCCAAGCCGTCCCGTAGATCCGCTGGAGTTGGGGTTTGTGTTCGTCACCGCGCCAATAGGCACCACTGGTACGCATGAGCTTGACAGCCTTGAGCTTCCCCGTTGAACCGACATGCGGCCCACGGCACAAGTCGACAAAGCCCAGGTTGCGATACACCGTCACCTCGGACCCCCCGGCCCCCTCAGCCTCCTCAACCCCCTGGATGATCTCAGCCTTGAACGGCTGATCGGCAAAGACCTCGAGCGCCTCAGGCACCGTCAGCACCTCGCGCTGGAAGGGCTGGTTCTCGGCGATGATTTCAGCCATACGAACTTCGATGGCGTCGAGATCGTCGGGATCGAACGGACGTCCGATATCGAAGTCGTAGTAGAAGCCATCGGTGATGGGGGGCCCGATTGCGAACTTGGCGCCCGGATAGAGGTCAAGAACCGCTTGCGCCATCACGTGGGCAGCCGAGTGACGGAGCACGTGGCGACCCTCTTCGGTCGTGTCGGTGACCACTGCAAACGCTCCGTTGGACGAGATCGGACGGTCCAGGTCGACGAACTCGCCGTCCAGCTTGGCGGCAACCGCTGCCTTGGCAAGGCGGGGGCCGATGCTGGCGGCAACCTCGGCGCCGGTGACGTCGTCGGGGTACTCCCGGACGGAGCCATCGGGGAAGGTCAGGTGTACGGACACGATGTTTTCCTCTCGCGGTTCAGGGCCGAAAGAGTACTTGGGAATTACCCCACCGCCGACCGATAGATGAGACAATGACGTTCAGCAAGATGAGTCGAGGCAGTTTCCATGGTGCAACCACTTGAAGTCGCGGATCGGTTGGCCCGCGGCGGCCGCATCCACGAACTCAGCTCGGGGGGCAAAGCACTCGGGATGAACCGGGTCTATCGCCTGTTCAGCGACAACGGGTCCCGTGTTCTCAAGATCTACGGAACCCAAGCGCGGGAGCGTCGCGAGCGCCACGCCCTCGACGCCCTCTCCGACGCTGAGGGCCTCCCCACCGTCGTCGATCGAGGCGCCGACGGCGAGTTGCATTGGGCCCTATTCGCCGACGCCGGCAAGTGGAGCATCGGTACCTTGCCCGAGAACCCCGGTCTGTCTCGCAAGGCCGGTGAGATCCTTCGCGGCGTGCACGATTCCTCAGCCGGGCTGATGTCCAACCTCTCGCGCGGCATTGATCAAGATTGGGTGGCGGTCGACTTTGTTTCGACCTTTCGCCGTCTCGAGCGCTACCGGCGCAAGATTGGAATCTCTGCCGACCTCATCGAGCAGGCCCGCCAAATCAGGCCGCCATTTGCCTCCGAACCTCGTTCGTCGCACACCAACCCTGAACCCGAGAACCTGATCGTCGACGATCTCGGCAACGTCACGTTGATCAATTGGGAGTGGGCGACGCTGGCACCGCCGGAGTGGGACCTCTCCAAGGCCGCATGGCTGATCGGCATCAAGTCGGGGCCGTCGGCATCCCGCTCTCTCATGGAGGGCTACGGGCGTGCCCTGGAACCAATCCAACTGGATCGTTGGACCGTGTACCACGCAGGGATGATGCTCGTTTTCGAAGCGGAGAACACCCTCCGCTCCGGCAGCGGCGGCTTCGAGTACCTCGTCGCCGAACTGCAACGCGCCATCACCGGAGCCCGCGGCCCCGCGCCGGCCGACGCCTGACCCTCTCCTGCCAAGGCCGCCCGGTCGTTCCCGGCTCGGAAATCCGCGAAAAACTGCCTTAATGCATCTACGCTCCATGGCGTTGTCGATACGGGAGTATGCCGTGGTAGAGGTTCTCGTAGCAGGAGCGCTCGTTGCCGGAGGAGTCGCCGTCGTCGCCCGTCGGAACACCGACGGTTCTTTGGTCTCCGGGCACCATTCCCCGCACACATTCATCGACGCCGACTACCAAGCCGACCTCCCCTGCCCCTGGTGCAACGCCCAAACCCGCGAAGACGACCCCAGATGCCCCAGCTGCGGGCAAAGGTTTGGCTGACGGGGTGTTCGCTGTTTGAGCCAGGCTGGCCGAGTTCGCTCCGTTGCGGGTAACCGGGCTCCTTGCCGTTGGCCTGGCCAGCCAAGGCGATGCAGCGAAGGCCCCGAGGGTGTTCCAAGCGCGAGGCCGGACATCTTCAACATCTAGGTTCGATGGGTTGTAGCGCGCCGTCAGTGGACGGCCGAAGCCTGCGGTTTGAGTCTCCGGCTGACGGGGTGTTCGCTGTTTGAGCCAGGCTGGCCGAGTTCGCTCCGTTGCGGGTAACCGGGCTCCTTGCCGTTGGCCTGGCCAGCCAAGGCGATGCAGCGAAGGCCCTGCGGGGCAGCGACCCCGCAGCGGTCGGCGAGAATCCCGCCGCATCGTTCAGTCCGCAAACAAGGTCCTCAAGCCGACCGCCCGCCTTCGACCAGCTCGTATTGGCGGTTCGTCCACACCGACCTGAATCCAAGGTCTTCGTACAGCCACATTGCGGCTTCGTTGGCCCCATCGACGTAGAGCATTCCGGTGCGTGATCCGGTGCGGAAGAGATGGTCCAGCCCACGGATCACCAAGTCCCTACCCAAACCTCGACCCTGGGCATGCGGTGAGACTCCAATGATGTAGATCTCCCCCACCCCATCTGCGTGGTGCTTGGTCCAACACGAACCGAGGAGGTCCGATCCCTGCCACGCCATCAGCAGGTCCGCAGGGTTGAACCACGGTCTGCCGAGCCGCTCCTCGAGATCAGTCATTGTCAGAGCGCCGTTTTCGGGGTGACCGGCGAATGCGGCGTTGTTGACCGTGAGCCAGGCCGCTTCGTCATGACCTACCTCGAATGCCTTGACGTTGGTGCCCGGGGCGTCCGTAACCGTCGCTGCGATGGGAAGGGGACACTCGAGCCGATGCAGCAGCCGCGTCGGCGAGTAACCCGCCCGCATGAGGGCCGTTTCCAGCTCGCCATGCCACGCCCACACCACATGTCGTTCGTCGGTGGGAACCAACTTCGCGGCAGCTGCGATCAAGGCGTCGTAGGTGGCCGGCGTGCGTTGTGTCGGATCGACCGCTATCTCGATTGCCCAATGGGCAGATGAGTCGACGCCGTCTCCGGGGTGACGGGCGACCTGGGCGTAGCCGATGGTTACGCCGTCGATCGTGGCCGCTACGGCGGCGGCGTCATCGTGGCGCCCGCGACGCATCATCTTGTACTCGGTCAAGGCCGCTATGCCGTCGGCCGCCTCAATGACGCCAAAGAACGCGTCGAGGTCATCGGCCTCTGTCGGGGACCCAAGCTTCATCACAGCGCCACACTAGGAGGTTGGGATCAATTGGAGTGGCCGGGGGGGCACGCCTCGGATGCTCTCGCAGTGCTCGCCTCACCGAACGAACGCCCGGCAGTCGTGCTCGGCGCCGGGCGCCGAACCAACAACCACTCGGATCCGTCCATGACCACGCTCCTCCCGCCGATGGGCCGTATGCTGTCGGCTCGTGAGCAGAGTTGGCCTCATCCTCGGTGGCGGCGGCGTGACGGGCGCGTCGTACCACTTTGGCGTCCTGATGTCCCTCAGAATGGCCACCGGGTGGGACCCGAACGATGCCGAGGTCATCATTGGGACATCGGCCGGCGCATTCACCGCGGCGATGGTGCGCGGCGGCCGACTCGATGTTGGCACGCTCGTCGGGGAATCACTCACCCGCGAAGACGTCACCGAACGCATGCGTCGCCTGATCTTTCGGCGTTCTCGACGCCCGCGCGGAATGGTCAGGTGGGTGCGGAGAGGGATCCTGCCCGGCCTCACTCGCCCCGACCTGAACCTGGTGTTGGGCAGCCCGGGCATGTACCACACGGACGGTATCGTCGAGTGGGTCGAGGACTCACTGGGGCCCGCGGCCGACGACTGGCCCGAAGCCTCGACGGTGATCGTTGCATACGACCTCGATGCCAGAGAACGAGCGCCCTTCGGCACGGAGGCCACTCCCGACGTTGCCATCAAGCATGCCGTTGCGGCCTCGGTGGCGGTTCCGTTTGTTTTTGAACCCGTCAAGATCGAAGGTCGCTGGTACGCAGACGGCGGCGTGGTAAGCGGAACGAGCGCCGATCTGGTGCTCGCCAATCCAGAACCGCTTGACTTCCTCATCGTGGTCGCGCCGTTGGCGGCGTCCGAGTCCCGTCCTGGAGCCAGGTTCTACGAGGACCTGTTCGATCGGGTGGGACGAGCCGCGCTTTCCGCTGAGCTGCGCCGCATCCGCGAGGAATGGCCGCACACCGAAATTGTCGTCTTGCGGCCCGATGATCGCGTGCTTGCCATCACCCGCCCCAATCCGATGTCGGCAAGTGCTGCGGTCCCAACGTTCCTGCGCACGCTGCGGTCGTTGAAAGACGAATTGAGCCATCCCGAGACGTGGCGAATGTTGGAGAGACATCTCGTGAGGCCGAGGCGTTCCGTCGGGACGTAGCGGTCGCTCAGCGGCGGATCAGGTGATCTCGCGCAGTTGATTGAGGAGGCGGTCGACGGCCTCGGGCAGCATCTCTTCACGAGTCCGTGAGCCGTTGCCGTCGCCGGCGGCCGTCGCGTCGGCGTCCGACACCACTACCTGGAGTTGCGGCTCGGCCCATGCCGAATCGCTTTCGTCCTCCCCTTCGTCTTCGGCCAGCATCGCCGAGGCGTGCGCAAGATCGCCAAGCGCACCGCTTGCCATACCCTTCATCAGGTTCTCGGTGCGCCGGACAACCGCTTTGAGTTGCTCGATTCGCATCTCGAGAGCGGCGACTTCATCACGAGCCCGCGTCACCATCTGGTCGGCCGAACGCTTCGTCGTGCTCATGATGGCTTCGGCGTCGCGCTGCGCGGCGGCGATCACGCCTTCTGCCTCATCTTGCGCGGCCCGCCGCACCGCCTCAACTTCGAGGCCGGCAGACGACATCATGTCTTCTTTGGCCCGAACGGCCGACATCATGGTCAGCTTGATGGCCTCGTCGGTCGGAACCTTGGCGCGCGCAGCGGCCGCAACTTCGGCGAGGGCTGACTCGAGGGCCACCGCGGCAGCATCCAGGACGGCTTGGACTTGTTGTGGGTCATACCCACGGATAACAGCGCGAAAAGTGTGGCTTCTGATGTCCGCTGGAGACAACTCCACGACAGGCCCCTTCGACGCTGACTTCTTCCTCAGTCTCCGGTGTATGACGACCAACGCACCACACGGAGGACTGCCACGGAGTGTACGAAATCGGCCCTAACGTGGTCAATGGGTCGCCCGACCCGGAATGAGTCAAATAGGTCGCCCGACCCGTAGACGGCCACTTGGAGTCTCGGTACGCTGACACGCAGAGTGGTTGAAGATTCAGATTCTCTGTCGAGACCACACAAGACCAGCCGGTAGGGGTACCGACATGATGCTTGCCCACAATCTCATGGCCTGGATCGGAGCAAGGCTCCGCAGCAACGAGGGCGCCAACCTCGTTGAGTACGCGATCCTGGTCAGTCTCATCGCCGCAGTCGTGATCATCGCGGTCACTGCCGTCGGCAAGGAGACGCTCTCCAACGTCTTCCCCGTTACGTCTGGTCTCTAGCCGCCTGTTGAGCAGGGTCGGCTCGCGCCCCCAGCTGGAGGATTCAATCATTCCTCCCGTCCCGCTGGGGCAGCCTCCCGGGTAGGCAGTCAACCACGGCGCTTCCGTCGAAGGATCGTGGTTTGGCCGCGGCCGAGTGTCTCCGGCAAGAAAACGAGTGTGATTTTGGTGCAATCGCGCTAACTTGCGGTGCAGCGAGGCCCATGTCGCCTCGCTTAGTTAATGGAGGAGGAGACTTCCGAATGACCAAGAAACTTCTGTTGGTCGTGTTCGCTTTTGCCCTTGTTGTTGCTGCGTGCAGCGACGACGACGGCGCGAGCACCACCACAACAGCAGGTACAACAGATACCACTACGACCACGGGAGCAGAGACAACCACCACAGCCGCAGAGACAACCACCACAGCCGCAGAGACAACCACCACAGCAGGGGCGACGCCGCCCGCCGACCCGGGCGAGCTCGTGGTCGGCTACGTGCTGCCCCAGACCGGTTCGCTGTCCGCCATCATCGATGCGCTCGTGAAGCCGCTCGAGATGGGCGTCGAGGAGATCAACGCGGCCGGCGGTCAAGTTACGCTGATTCCGGGCGACAGCGGCACCGATCCGAACGTGGCCTCTGCCACGACTGATCAGCTGCTCGCAGATGACGTCGATGTGATCATTGGTGCAGCCGGCTCGAGCGTGTCGCTTTCGATCATCGACAAGATCACGGGATCCAACGTCGCGCAGTGCTCGGGATCGAACACTGACGGTGCGTTCACCAACTACGACGACGGCGGCTTCTATTTCCGGACGGCGCCGTCCGACGTGATCCAGGCCCCAACCCTTGCCGACGTGATCACCGACGGTGGTGCCGCCACAGTCGGCATCATCTACCGAAACGACGACTACGGAGCAGGGTTCAATGACCTGCTCGCCGAGGCTCTCACGGCCAACGGCGTCGCCGTCGCGGTCCAGGTCGGCTACGACCCCACCGCGACGTCATTTGATGCCGAGGCTGCGGAGGTGGCAGCTGCCGGAGTCGACTCCGTAGCGATCATCACCTTTGGCGAAGGTTCCGCCCTCATGCAATCCATGATCGAGGCAGGCATCGGGCCCAGCGATCTCCCGATCTATGTTGCCGACGGCTTCAAGGACACCGTCAGCGCTGAGTCGGTAGATCCCAACAACCCCGCAGTACTCGAAGGAGTCGTTGGCACGGCGCCGTCGGCCTCGCCGCCGAATGGTGAACCGGGCTTCATCGACCGCCTCGAGGCGTTTGCCCCGGGTACACCGACGATCTTCTCCGCCCAGAAGTACGACTGCCTGATCGTGATGAAGCTCGCGAGTGAGGTCGCCGGAAGCAGCGATCCGACCGTCTTTGTGCCCGAAATCATCGGCGTAACAACGGGCGGCACGAAGTGCAGCCGCTACGAGGAGTGCAGCGCGCTCATTGCCGCCGGTGAAGACATCGACTACGACGGCGCCTCTGGTCCGCTCGAGTTCACCGACGTCGGCGAACCCGGCGTCGGAGCCTACGATGTCTACGAATATGACGCCGAGGGCAACCCGATCACATTTGATCAGCTCGTGATCTAGGGCAATCTGACAGAGCGAATGAAGAAGGGGGCCCGGCTATCGGGCCCCCTTCTTTACGTCCAGGCTGACTGTCGGGCGCAGGTGCCGTCCCTACTCGGCTCGACCCAGTGTCCCCAGGTAGAGCTCGATGACCTTCGGATCCTGCAGCAGTTCGAGACCGGCACCGGTATAGGCGTTCCGCCCTTGGTCGAGCACATAGCCGCGATCGCAGATCTGGAGGCAACGCCTGGCGTTCTGCTCGACCATGATGATGGACACGCCGCTGTCGCAGATCTGTCGTACCCGTTCGAACACATGGTCCTGGTTTGCGGGAGAAAGCCCTGCCGAGGGCTCATCGAGCAGCAGGACGGACGGTGCCATCATCAGCGCTCTTCCCATGGCGACCATCTGTCGCTCCCCGCCGGACAGCAGCCCAGCCTTCTGGTCTTCTCGGTCGGAAAGCAACGGGAACAGGTCGACCACTGCGGCAAAGCGCTCATCCCACGCCTTGGGACGCAGATACAGGCCCATGCGAAGGTTCTCCTCCACGGTCAAGTTCTCGAACACGTTGGATCGCTGCGGCACGTACCCAACGCCCATGGCGACCAGGGTGTGGGCGGGGAGATTGGAGATATCGGCACCCCGCAAGGTCACCTCGCCGCTGCGCACATCCACCAGTCCAAACAGCGCCTTGATGAAGGTCGACTTGCCCGCCCCGTTGGGCCCGATGATCCCAACGAGTTCGCCGTCGTCGAGCGTGAGGTCAACCCCGGTCAGGATGTCGACTCCGGGCAGATAGCCGGCCACGACATCAGTGGCAACGAGTAGCGGGCTTGCGGTCTCGCTCACGGCACCTCTCCATGGTGCGCACCGAGGTAGGCGTCGATCACGACCTGGTTGGCGGCGATGTGGCTCGGTGGTCCCTCAGCGATCACCCGACCCTCGCTCATGACCACGACCCAGTCACTGATTTCCTGGATCACATCCATGTCGTGCTCGATGAACACCACCGTCTTGCCGCGATCACGCAAACCCGTGATGTGCTTCAGTAGCGACTGGGTCAGCGCCGGGTTCACTCCCGCCATGGGCTCGTCGAGCATGATCAACTCCGGTTCGACCATCAAGGCGCGCGCCATCTCGAGCAGCTTGCGCTGACCACCGGAGAGGCTTCCTGCATATTCGTTGGCCATGTCCCGAAGTCCATAGCGTTGTAGCAAGACGGAGGCGCGCTCCTTGTTCGCCATCTCTGGTCCCTGCCACCGCCAACGGGTCAGGGCTCCAACGAAGCTCTCCCCTGGATTCCCCTTCGCCGCCAGCAACAGATTTTCCAAAACTGTCAGTCGGGAGAGCGACCGAGTCAGCTGAAACGTCCGGACCATTCCCCGCCGCGCCACACGGAAGGCAGGTACCCCCACGAGCGGCCCGCCGTCCAGGTACCACGTGCCTGAGTCGGGTTTGTCGAAGCCGGTCAGCAGGTTGAACAGCGTGGTCTTGCCGGCGCCGTTGGGACCAATGAGAGAAGTGACGGTATGCCGCTGTACCTCGAGGTGGTCCACATCCACCGCCTGCAGGCCGCCAAACGACCGTTTGACATGGTCGACCACGAGCACCGGATCGGGCTTGGCGACCCCGGGTTCCGGCGCGACCGAACGGATAGTGCGATTGTCAGTCACCGACCAGCATCTCCTCGCGATTACCCAACATGCCCTGTGGTCGAAAAGCCATGAGCACCATCAATCCGATGCCGACGAGCATCAGCTTCACCTGCGCCGCGTCTGTGGCATCGATCGCATCCCCAAACCAGCCGGCGGCCTGGGCCTGCACCATGACGCCATCGAAGAAGAAGAAGAGAAACTGGAAGACGACCGCACCGAGTACCGGTCCGAGGATCGTTCCGGCGCCACCGAGGATCACCATGACGTACAGAAAGAAGGTCACTCGCGGGAGGAAGGCGTTTGGGAACACATTCTGTTGCTCGATTGCCAGCATCATGCCGCCGATGCCGCCGAGGGCACCACCGATCATCAGCGACTGGAGCTTGTACGCGAAGACGTTTTTGCCGAGGCTGCGAACCGCGTCCTCGTCTTCACGAATCGCCCGGATGATCCGCCCCCACGGGCTCTTGATCAGCAGCGCGGTGAATAGCACGGCCAGTCCGACTACCAACCAAGCGACCACCATCACCCAGAGTTGGCGGCCGCGGAACGCAAAATCCCCGAAGCCGTAAGGCGATCCGGGATCGAACGGGTTGAGATCAAAGAATGCTCCTGCGAATTGCTGAATTCCGAAGACACTGCTGGTGAACGGGTCTGCCCAGCTGGAACGAACGATCAGTCGGAGCATCTCGGCGGCCGAGATGGTGACGATGGCGAGGTAATCGGCCCGAAGTCGCAGCGTCGGCACGCCGAGGATCAGTCCGAGCACAACCGAGGCCAGAATCCCGACAAGGATCCCCAACCACAGCGATCCACCGAGGTCGACGGTGATCGCCATGCCGTAGGCGCCGACCAACATGAAGCCAACGTGTCCGAAGTTGAGCAGCCCGGTGTAGCCGAATTGGAGGTTCAGGCCGATCGCCGACACGGCATATGCCGCGGCAACTGGTCCTATCGAGGCCCGCAGCGCGTCGATCAGGATGCCGCCGATGTCCATCAGCCGATCCTCTCTCTCGATCCGAGAATGCCCTGGGGCCGCAGCAGAAGCATCACGATCAGCACCCCAAGCCCGACCGCCGTCTTGAATTCGACGTCGACCCAGAACGTGCTGACCTCGACGACGGTGCCCACGATGAAGCCGCCAACCATCGCCCCGTAGGCGCTGCCGAGGCCACCAAGCACAACGGCGGCGAAGATGAGAAGCAGGAGTTTGAAGCCCATGTCGAACTGGAGTTGCTCCGACACGCCCAGGAAGATGCCGCCAATCGCGGCCAGACCCCCTCCAACCACCCAGGTGGTGAGTATGACGCGGTTGACATCAATGCCGGACGACTCGGCCAAGTCCTTGTTGTCGGCAACCGCCCGCATCGCAGTGCCCGTCTTGGTGCGCTCCAGGAAGAGGCCAACCAGGATCAGAATCACTACCGAGGCCAGAATAATCACGATGTTCTTGGGGACGGTGGAGATGCCAAAGAACTCGACCTCACGCTGCACCGCGTAGTCGACAAACGATCGCGGCTCTCCTTTGAACAGGATCAAGATGAGATTCCGCAGCGCAAACGACAGACCGATAGAAATCACCATCATGGCAATCAGCCCGGTGCCGCGGCGCCGCAACGGCCGCCACAAGAGCACCTCCTGACCACCACCGATCCCGGCACCAAGCAGAATCGCCGGTATCGCCGCGATCCACAACGGCCATTCCGGTCCTGCGACGGACACGTGGAAGAAGAACGCAATCACGGCTCCCAATGCCACCATCTCGCCGTGAGCAAAGTTGACCAAGCCGGTAACGCCGTAGATGAGCGACAGCCCGATGGCAGATATCGCGATGATGGCACCCAGCTTGAGGCCGAGGACCAAGAGGTCGACGAAGCGCTCGAGCGAGGACACCGTTGACACCGAGCCCGGGCCCAGTTGGAAGAGGACCGTCTTCTGCTGACCCTCGCGCACGGCTACTTCGGGAAGCGTCGTGGCGTCGGGGTCTGTCGGCGCAACCCCGTCGGGTAACGTGCTTTCGTCGAGTGTCACCTGGTAGACCCCGGCACCGGGGACGGCAACGAGCCACTCCCCTGCCTCGTCGCTCACGGCCGAGCCGATGTCCGTGCCGTCTTGGGCAACCACAATGGTCACTCCGGCTACCGCTACGCGTTCTTCCCCATCGATGGCTTCAAGCCTGCCCTTGATGGCGCTGCCCTCGTCCTGGGCCACGGCAGCCGTGAGCGGCGCCAGGATGAGGAACAGCATCACAACGGCGAGAACTCGGGGGACTTGTCGCACGGCTTTCACAGGTGGCGAGAGTCTAGGTTGCTGGTCGAAGCGATGCCGGAATACGTGAGGGGAGCGCGGCGCGGACGCGCTCCCCTCACCGGCACAATGCCGCTCCCCTACGGCTCGACGACTTCGACGTCGTCGAAGTTCGCCGTGTAGGTCTGGTTGCTGCTGTCACCGAGCTGCACCATCCCGATCGGGTTGGTGCCGTTGTTGGCATTCCACGACAGGATCGGCGCCCCGTCGAGGCTCAGGTCATAGGTGCCGCTCACACCCGACGTTGTACACAACTCCAGGTCGTGCCACTGGCTGCGACTCATCGTCGTGTTTGATCGTTTGATCGTGCCCGACACATCGGATCTCAGCCAGAGCTCGTTTGTGGCCATGTTGACATACACCCGCCCGATGCCGACGTTGGCCGCCGTCTTGAACCTGATCAACGAGATGCTGCCCGTACCCGAAGCCACCCGCACACTTGCCGTGGCGCAGGCGGATCCGTACGTGCCGCCGAGGTTGGTCCGGAGGTAGCGCTTGTTGCCGGTTGCCTGGGCGCGGGCGCTCGGCGGACCGCTGTGGTCGCCCCGCGTCGAGTCAATCGTGACCCCGACTACCTGGTTCCACTTGCCGAGTCCAGCGGCGAAGTCGTCGCTGAAGATGCCCGGACCGCCGCCGCCGTCGCCACAGTCGATCGTCCCCGTACCGGGCACGCCACCACTCGAGATGACGTTGCCGGCTACATTCCGGAAAGCGAAGTTGATGGCAGTTGCATTGCCTCCGGCCCCGCCAACGTTGGTCATGTAGAGCGCGCCCGGCGTCTTGGTCTTCTGCCAGACGTTGCGTGGATCAGTCGCCACGGCCGAGGTCATGGCATGGCCGCCCGACCCCGAGATGATCTCCCACATGGTCGAGTCCGCCTGGTTGGCGTTCAGGTTGCCGTCGAGCGGGCCGTAGACCTCCATGGCATGGGTGTGCCCGTTGAGGACGAGATCCCCGCCGTTGTTGGCCAGTAGCTTCCAGATCGGCCGCATCGGGTAGTTGTTGGTGACTGAGCTCACCACCGGCCGGTGCCAGAAGGTCACCACGCAGGCGAGATTGTTGGCGGCAAGGGTCTGCTGGACGAACTGGTACTGCGGCGAACCGACGTCGCAGCCTCCCACCTGGCTGCACTGGCTGTTCAGGTTGATATAGCGGACCCCTCCGTAGACGAAGGTGTCCCAATCGGGTCTGCCGTGCCAGTAGTTCTTGTAGGCTGCGGGGCGGTGCGCCTCATGGTTCCCCAGGGTTGGCTGAGTCCACTCGGCGAGAGCGCCCCACTTCCAGCCGCCCCCGGGTCCATCGAAGGAAGCCCGACCGTAGTTGTAGTCCCACTCGGCCTTAGTGCCGCGCTCATACATGTCCCCGAGATACAACAGCACCTCGGCCCCGGAAGCCTCAACTGAGGCGGCCAGATCATTGCTGCGACTACCGCCATCCGCAGAGTCGCCAATCGCAACCACCTCGGGATCGCCCCCACCGCGGGCCCGCGGTTCGAACAGGGACGCCCAGTCATTCGGATTCTGCGGGACCTGTCCATCGTTGCCATTCTCCAGCGTGAGCCGCATCGAAACCGGCTGACCATAAGTGCCTGCCGGCCGCTCAACTCGAACGTTGATCCACTTGGTGGCGTCGAAGTATTGGTCGGTCCGCCAGACAAACTCCCACGGCGCCTCGAAGTCGGTGAGGAGGTCCTTTGTCGTGCCTGCGGTGCCGCCCCACGAGAAGTCCATGGCGTAGATGAACCCAGGATCGCCATTGACCGTCACGGTGATCAGTTGGTCACCCGTCAAGGTGGCGGATGGAGCCCTGAGACACAGGCTCACGCCGTCCGAGGTGCCACACACCTGCTTGGGCGCTCCCCCGCTCTGAACGGTGATTGGATTGGAAACCGGGCTCAGGTTGCTGGTGTTCTGGCCATCCGATGCCCTCACCCGGTAGGTATGGGTGCTCCCGGCAGCAAGGTCCGTGTCGGTGTAGGTGACGGTGGTGGTCGACGCGCTCGCCACAGAGCCGACCGGTGATCCGCCGCCGTCGCGGTATATCTGATAGGTGAGCGTGGTGGCCTGATTGTCCGTTGATGCCGACCAGGTCAGGTCAATGGTCGAATCCGAGTTCGAGACACCGCTTGGTTTGCCGGGAACGGTGGGCGCCGTGGTGTCCGCGCTCAGCGAGAACTGGGCAAACCCCGCCTGCTCGTCGCCATTGATGGTGAGGAAGTCGCCGCCGATTCCCAGTTTTGTTGGAGAGGCCGCAATGGCATAGAGCCCGGGCGTGCTGTTGGCGCTCGGGTTCCATGACTGCACTGAACCATTCGAGAGACTGATGGCAGCGACGTGTTTGCGATAGACCCCTGTGTCCTCGGGGTCGGGACCGGCGTGTTCGCCGCCGGCGTAGTCAAAGTGACCTCCGACGACGAGAGCGTCCCCGACCACCGCACAGTCGTTGGTTCCGCCATCGGTGGTTGCGATCCAATTGGTGTCGTATCGGCCGGTGGTCGGATTCACCCCCGCCAGGTTCGGCGACGAGTGACGGTTGGCGCCGACCCCGAGCGCCCAGAAGTCTCCACAGAAATAGACCCGATTGTTGGTGGCGACGATTTCGGAGACGATGTTCGTCGACGGCTTGTTCCCCAGCGTGAGCACATTGGGATCGAACGGCCGCACTGTGCCGGTGATGGCGTCAACCGCCGCAACGTTGTTACGCGAGATCCCGTTCACGTGGGCGAAGGAACCGGAGAAGTAGAGGGTCGACTCATCGGGCGACAGGTCGAGTCCAAGGACGTTGGGCCAGCAGCGGCCGGGACAGTAGATCGGTGTCACCTGGGTCACCTGCGGGGACCAACTCATCAGGGAGCCGTTGTTGTCCATATCGAAGGCGGCCAGCATGTTGCGTGTGGCCGGCCCTACCTTCTTGAACAAACCGCCGGCATACAGCACGGACCCGTCGTCGGTGATCTCGAGAGCGTTGACCGGAGCGTACGGCTGGGGACGCCAGCCATTGACCGCTCCCGTCACCGCATTCAGTTGGGCAAGGCGAGGTCGGCTCAGCCCGTCAACGTGGGTGAACTTTCCACCAACGTAGAGCTTCGAGCCATCGGGGGAGATCTCCAGAGAGCGAACTTCGGCGCGCGCGCCGTCCTGGGTGAAGTCCGGTGAAAAGGAGCCAATCAGATCGCCCGTGGCCGCATCGATCGCCATCAATCCGCGTCGCGTCACCCTGGCGCCACCCTCGTCGGCCGGCGGTTTGGCTTCGATGAAGTTGCCGCCGACAAAGACCACTCCTGCGCTGGCGCCCTTGCCGTAGACGATGGCATTGACCCGTCCGGTTGGGTTCTTCGTCCCAACGAACTGCCCGACGGTCTGCCAAGTCGAGTCCGGGTTCCGTGGCGGCGAGATGGCCACAGCCATCGATGCAAAGACCACGATCGACATCGTGATCAGCGTTACAACCCCAAGGGCCAACCCGGCCCGATACGTCCTGCCGCGCACAGAACACCTCCCCCTATATGCCTTCGCTCCAGCTTACGGCCCGATGGCTGGTAAGACCACAGCATTCTGGGCCATCCATGCTGACTAGTCCCCCAGTGATCCCCACCCGCGTACCGCGGCCGGACCCGATGCCGACGATAGTATCCCCGAGCCGTGATCGCGAGAGAAAGGCGGCAGATGCGAAGCCCGTCGGTACTTGCACCGTTGAGCCGCCCGTCGTCGTTCTGGGACAGCTATCTGACCCTTCTCGGCGTCCTGGTCGGCGCTCTGGTATTGATACCTGTCTCCGGCGACCGTCCGCTGATCTGGGGGGCAAAGATCGCCCTCTTCGTGGCCGCCGTCATCATCTCCTACCGGGCATCACAATCCGACGCCGGGGTCGTCAGGTGGGTCACCGTCGGCGCAGTCGTCCTGGGAGCCCTACTGGTCGCAGCAGTGTTCTCCTCGAGCGACACCGTGCGCGGGCTGGTCAACCTGGCGCTCGCCGCGATGATCGGGTCGGGGCCAATCGTCATCCTGCGCCACGTCTACACCCGGCCCCGGGTGACAATCGGCGACGTTGTCGGCGCGTTGGATGCCTATATCGAACTGGGATTCTTCTTCACGTTCGTCTACAGCGCCGTCGACAGCTTCTCCGCCGAACCGTTCTTCAACCAGGTCGCCGACCCGGCCCTGTTCGACTACGCCTACTTCAGCTTTGTCACGATGACCTCACTCGGCTACGGCGACTTCACCCCAGCGCTCGCCGTCGGCAAAGGACTCGTGATCGTTGAAGTACTGCTCGGATCGATCTTCCTGGTCGTCCTTGTCGCACGACTGGTCGGAACCCTTGGGATGGAGCGAGCCCCTCGCTCAGACCGGGAGCGCACCAACGACACCGATAGCCACAGGGACGCAGACTGACTCAACTGCGGTCGAAACCGAGCACCCGGTACTTCTCTGCCTGGAAGTCCTCTTCGGAGATCGCGCCGCTCTCACGCTTGGCTTCAAGTGCTTCGAGTTCGGACGCGACAGACCGCGAACCCTCCTGCCCGGCCGCCTCATCGTTGAGGTGCACCGATGCGTCGTGCGGCCTGGCAAAGAAGTAGACGAGCAGGCCGAGGATCGGCACGACCAGGATTGCGAGGATCCAGAACGTCTTGACAAACGCCGACATGTCGCGTCGCCTGAGCACGTCGACGGCGCCCACGATCAACAGGAACAGGAGTGGGAGCGCCACGAGTATCACCCAGACAGGATCCATGGTGTCTCCTCCTCAGACTGGCAAAACCCTAGCGTTGCGCCGGTGCCCCTGGGGCTGCCGGGCCGGAGTTACCCGAGCCAGTGGACCCGGCACCAGGTTCGCCGCTGGCATTCCGGACAGTGCATCCAGCGGCTGTATTCCTTCCCCGGAATCCACATCGAGATGAGCATGATCCGCAGCCCTACTTCGAGCATCGACATGCGGGTGCGAACCTCGCATTCGGAGCAGTCGAGCACCACCGTTCCGGGGCGATGCTGGCCGATGGAGAAGAGGGCGGCCTTTCCCTCCGCAGGCGGGTCATTGCGCAGGATCGGGTCCTCGTCCTCGACGCTCGGCTCCGGCACGTGGGGCGCTTCGAAGAGGGCCTTCTTCCCGAATGGGTCTTGCCTGTCGGTCACAGGCGCTCCTCGATGGTCTTGGCGAGTTCCCGATAGGCCTCGGCACTCTTGGAGCTCTTGGCATGGGCGAGCACGGAGCGGCCCCGCCCCGGTGCCTCGGCAACCCGAACCGACTTGGGAATCGGCGGAGACAGGACCGTGAGTCCGTGGACCTCCTCGATGTCCGCGAGCACTTGACGGGCCAGTCTGGTCCTTCCGTCATAGATGGTGGCGATCCCACCAAGAACCTGAAGGTCCTCGTTGGTGTAGCCGCGAACGTCGCCGACAGTCTCGAGAAGTTGGCCGACTCCGCGGTCTGAGAGCGTTTCACATTGGAACGGGATCGCGACGTAGTCCGCCGCCGTCAGCGCATTGATGGTGAGGATTCCGAGCGACGGCCCGCAGTCGATGAGGATGTAGTCGAACTCGTTGCGAAGCGGCTTGAGGGCACGGGCCAGCGCAAACTCACGCCCCGTCTTCGTGAGTAGGTGAATCTCGGCTCCCGCCAGGTCAATGGACGACGGGAGCAGTTTCACGGTGTCGAGGTCAACCATGACCTCCTGGGCGTCGACTCGGCCGAGGAACACGTCGTGCATCGAGATCGGGAGGGAGTCGGGATCTTGGCCCGCCGCGTAGGTGAGGCATGCCTGTGGATCGAGATCAACCATGAGCACTCGCCGCCCCAGCTCGCCGAGAGCCTCAGCCAGAGTGTGAACGGTGGTGGTCTTGGCGACCCCGCCCTTCTGATTGGCGACAGCGATGATGACTCCCATCTGTGGATTCTACGTCGACTGGTTTTGCCGTCGAACCGAACCGTCCCGACGGCCAGTCCCGGCGCCCGCAACACACCCGGTAACCTCGCCCCCGGTGTCTCCTGCTGAATCCCTCCGATCCCATGCACGGCGCCGTCTCGCGGCGGTGTTTGCCGGAGGCGTCGTCGGCACCGCAGGCCGCGCCCTGCTCATCGAAGCCCTACCAGACCCGGCGGGAGCATTGCATTGGCCGACCTTCCTGGCGAACGTCCTGGGCGCATTCCTCCTCGGATGGTTCGCAACCCGGGTCTCGGCGACCACACGGCGCAACGAACTGGTCGTGCCCTTCTTCGCCATCGGCGTCTTCGGATCCTTCACGACGTTTGCGGCGTTGATGGTGGACATCGTCGAAGCGGCTCGCAACGGTTTGGTGCTCGGGGGGATCGGATACGGCCTGGCTTCGCTCGTCGCCGGTCTCGGTGCCGCTGCGGTGGGTATTGGCGTGGCCAGGGTGAGCCGATGATCACGGCCTTTGTCGCCGTTGGCGGAGGCCTAGGTGCTCTCTGCCGGTATGCGATTGGCGGTTGGGTGCAGCGCCGCACCGGATCGTTGCGCCCCTGGGGCACTGCCGTCGTCAACCTGAGCGGCACCTTTGTGCTCGGCGTATTCGCCGGCTATCTGGCCGGCAGCGGTCACCTCGATGCCGACCTCTCCCCCGTGACCATCGGATTCCTCGGCGGCTACACCACCTTCTCCACCTGGATGGTGGAGACCCTTTCGCTTGGCGCAGAAGGCGGCGGGACCGGACGGCGCGCCGCCGTCACGAATCTTGCCCTGCCGATGATTGCGGGTCTTGTCCTGGCGACAGTCGGCTACGCACTAGGTACTCTGGTGTAGAACGCTGTTGAACGCCCGGCGTCGCAGGGTGGCGCGGCCTGCGCCGTCCCAGCGGAGGGCTCCTTCGGCCAACCAGTTGCCCGGTCAGCAGGGTCGCCGCAGGCGGCAAACCGAGATAGCTCGATGAGCCCTCAGCCAGCCGAGAACCCAGTGGAAGGAAGAGCCACGGTGGAAGAGCTCAAGGACGGGCGGTTGCTGCGCATCATCATTGGCGAGGACGACACCCATGAGGGTCAACCCCTCTACGAGGCGATCCTGCTGATGCTGCGCCGCGAAGGGCTTGCCGGCGCCAGCGTCTTCCACGGAACGGCCGGCTTTGGAGCGTCGTCGGTCGTCCACACCTCGAAGATCCTTCGCCTGTCCCAGGACCTTCCGGTCCTGATCGAGTGCGTCGACACGGCCTCCAAGATCGAGGCCGTACTGCCGATCCTCGACGGGATGGTGACCGAGGGTTTGGTGACGATCGAGAGGGCAGACGTCCGGGTCTATCGGGGCCGCCAGAGCTGATCACCCGGATTGCATACAGGGACCTCCTGCCCTGTTGTACCCGCCGTTTCTTCGGCACGATCAACGCTGGCCCCCGTACTGGAGGAACCGTGCCGAGACAACGCGTCAAGGACCAAGTCATCCTTGGGATCGTGGGCGACTCGGCCGCGGGCAAGACCACATTGTCACGTGGGATTGCGGAGATTCTCGGTCCCGACCGGGTGACGGTGATCTGCAGCGACGACTACCACCGTTACTCGCGGGCCGAACGAGCCGACGTCGGCATCTCCGCTCTCGATCCGCGGGGCAACTACGTCGACATCATGGAGCAGCAATTCGAACTGCTCCGCCGCGGCCAGCCGATCCTCAAGCCCATCTACAACCATCACGGCGGCACGCTCGATGCCCCCGAGCACATCGACCCCAAGCCCTATGTCATCATCGAGGGACTCCTCGGCTACACCACCCGAGCGATGCGGCAATGTTTTGATGTCAAGGTGTATCTCGAACCCGTAGAGGAACTCAGGATCCGCTGGAAGATCCAGCGCGATACCACGAAGCGGGGCTATACGGAGGCAGAGGTGCTCGCGTCGCTGGAGAAACGCAAGGCCGATAGCCTGGCGTTCATCCATCCGCAACGAACCTACGCCGACATGGTGGTCAGCTTCTTCCCCCCACCCGACAACACCGAGGAAACGGGCGAGCACCTTCACGTGCGGCACTACCTGCGGCCGACGCTCCCCCACCCCGATCTTGCCGACATCGTCGACCGCGAAGGGGGCATCACCCTCGATCTCATCCGCGGCCCTGACGGCAAGCCCGTCGACCGACTCACGATCGGCAGAATCACCGACGCTCGAGCGACCAAGCTCGAGGACTACCTCTGGGAGCAGATCCCCGAAGCAAGCTATCTGCGGGACAACGTTGGTGCCTTTACCGATCTCGACAACCAGGTTGCCCTCAGCCATCCACTGGCCCTCACCCAGCTACTGATCACATACCACATGGTGAAAGCCGCGCTCGGGGTGCATGCCGTATGAGGAAGGAAACCCTATGACCAGCCAGTACGAAGCCGGCGTGAAGGAGTACCGCGCCACCTACTGGGAACCGGACTACCGCCCGAAGGACACCGACCTGTTGGCGGTATTCAAGGCAGTCCCCCAGTCGGGCGTACCCCGTGAGGAAGTGGCCGCGGCAGTTGCCGCCGAGTCATCGACCGGAACCTGGACGACGGTCTGGACCGACCTACTGACCGATCTCGACCACTACCGCGGTCGGGCCTACCGAATCGAAGACGTGCCGGGTGACCCCGAAGCCTTCTACGCGTACGTGGCCTACCCGCTCGACCTCTTCGAAGAGGGCTCGGTCGTCAACGTTCTGACCTCGCTCGTCGGGAACGTGTTCGGGTTCAAGGCGTTGCGCTCGCTGCGCCTCGAGGACATAAGGTTCCCCCTGCACTACGTGATGACCTGCGGAGGACCACCCAATGGGATCGTGGTCGAACGGGACAAACTGAACAAGTACGGAAGGGCCCTGCTCGGCTGCACCATCAAGCCAAAGCTCGGCCTTTCGGCGAAGAACTACGGCCGGGCCGTGTACGAGGCGTTGCGCGGCGGGCTCGACTTCACCAAAGACGACGAGAACATCAACAGCCAGCCGTTCATGCGGTGGAGAGACCGCTTCGACTACGTCGCCGAGGCCGTGCATCAAGCTGAAGCGGAGACGGGCGAGCGCAAGGGTCACTACCTCAACGTCACCGCCGGCACCGTCGAGGAGATGTACAAGCGCGCCGAGCATGCACGATCGCTCGACATGCGAATCATCATGCATGACTTCTTCACTGCGGGGTTCACTGCCAACACATCGCTGGCGAATTGGTGCCGCGACAATGGCATGCTGCTGCACATCCACCGGGCGATGCACGCGGTTGTCGACCGCAGCCCGCGCCACGGCATCCACTTCCGCGTTCTGGCCAAGTGCCTGCGTCTCTCCGGAGGCGACCACATGCACTCGGGCACCGTGGTCGGCAAGCTCGAGGGCGATCGCGACGCCACGCTCGGCTGGATCGACTTGATGCGGGACGCCTACGTACCGGAGATCCGGTCGCGTGGCATCTTCTTCGATCAGGACTGGGGTTCGATGCCGGGCATGTTCCCGGTGGCATCCGGGGGCATCCACGTATGGCACATCCCGGCCCTCGTCTCGATCTTCGGTGACGATGCCGTGTTCCAGTTCGGCGGCGGCACCCTCGGCCATCCCTGGGGAAATGCGGCGGGTGCAACCGCGAATCGAGTCGCCCTCGAGGCCTGCACCGAGGCCCGCAACGCCGGCAAGGACCTCGAGCGTCAGGGCGCCGAGGTGCTGCGGGCGGCAGCCGCTCACAGCCCGGCGCTTGCGGCGGCCATGGAAACGTGGAAGGAGATCACGTTCGATTTCGACACGGTCGACAAACTCGACATCGAGATGGAGGAGGCGGCTGATGAGTGACATCGGGGTTGAGGCGGTCGGCCCGTCCGAGCAGCAGACCGAGACCTTCTCCTATCTACCGCCGCTCGACGCCGACCAACTCGCTGCTCAGGTCAACTACCTCGTCGGTCGGGGGTTGATTCCTGCTGTCGAACACGTCGAACCGGAGCGGGCAACGCTGACCTACTGGTACATGTGGAAGCTCCCCTTGTTCGGAGTGGCCGACCCGGAGGTCGTGTTGGCGGAGCTGAGCGCATGCCATCACGCCAACCCGGGACATTTTGTGCGTTTGATCGGTTACGACAATCGCAGACAAACCCAAGGCTTCAGTCTGGTGGTGTACCGAGGGAAATAGTCGTCCGAGACCTCAGGCGTCGGCGTCGCCGCCGGACGCCGTCGCCTGATTGTCGGCGACCCATTCCTCGGCTTCGCCGTAGGCGCGACGCAGCGTCTTGCCAACCCACTCGTCCGAGGTGTAGATGCCATCGGGTCCGACGATGTGGGTCACCCCGGTCGCTGCCAGTTGATGGATCACCTTGTTGCTGTCGGTGATCAACACCAGCTTGCTGCCGACGTCGATGAGGGCTTGTCCATAGCGGCCGAGTACGTCGGTCAGCGTTGACCCCAAGTCGTTGCGACCGCGCAGCCGAACGATCACGACAGAGTTCGTTGACTCTGCCGTGACGTCCGGCAGTTGGTCCTCGAAGACGGCGGCGGAAGCAAAGAACAGACTTCCGTAGGGCTGGAGCACGATCACGTCGTCGGCCGGAACCACGTCCGGCGGGTCGACCTCGCGGCGGTGATCGTCCTCGAAGATGAACTGCTTGACGACAAGGTCGTTCGATTGGCGGACCACGTAGAGAATCATGGCGATCCCCACCCCCACCAGGACGGCATATTGCAGCGGGATGATGATCGTGAGTACCAGCGTGGTCGTCATCACCACTGCGTTGAGCTTGCCGGTCTTCCACACGGCGAGTATCTCGTTGGGCTTGATGGTGCGGAATCCGACCAGCATCAGGAGCCCGGCGAGCGCCGGCATTGCGATGTAGCCAACCAGACCCCCGAAGAGCAGGATGATGATCGCCATGACGGCTCCGGCGATGAACTGCGCCATGCGGGTCCTGGAGCCCGCCGTCCTGACCAGCGACGTTGCCGACATCGAGCCTCCAACCGGCATCCCCTGGAAGATCCCCGACACGAGGTTGCCGACGCCCTGGCCCATGAAGTCCCGCGAGGCGTCCGGGTACTCGCCATCGGGGTTCGGGAAGCCGGCGGTGATCCCGGCCCCCTGTACCAACCCGACGAAGGCCAGCGATAGGGCGGGGATGAGCAGGGCGGGAATGGCGCTGAACAGCGGCATCGTTGGAGTGGGCAGCCCCGATGGGATCTCGGTGATGTCCCGCAGTTGGGCAACATCGAGGTCGAAGAGCGGCACAATCCCAGATCCAACGATGACAGCCACCACCATGCCCAGCGGACCCATCGGCGACTTCTCCAGCACCACGATGAGGAAGATGGTCAGCACACCGATGAGAACCGTTGTCAGGTCGGCAGAGGTTGGGTGGAGGATCAGATCAAGGGTACGAGCGACTCGGTTCCCTCCCTCAGCTTCGTAACCGGTGAAGTTGTCGAGCTGGCCCAAGATGATGTTGATGCCGACAGCACTGATGAACCCGACCATCACGGCGTTGGAAACAAAGCGAAGGACAAAACCGAGCTTGAGTAGCCCGGCGGCCAGCATCACGATTCCGGTGAGGACGGCGAGCGTGAACAGCGCCTTCGGCGCGTCGTCGCCGTAGCTACTGAGGCCGACGTCGGCGACGACAATGGCCATAGCCCCGGTGGCTTGCACGGTCATGAACACCGAGCTGGTGGCTACCGCGCCACCAACCATGCCGAAGAGATAGCCGTAGAGCCCGTAGATTGGGTTCACTCCGGCGAGGAGTCCACCGGCGAGACCGTCGGGGACACTCTCTACGCCGAGGACGAGGCCCGCCACAGAATCCTTGCCAATCGTCTCCCTGCTGAACAGTGAGCGAATCGACTTCAACATGGTCTCGGATCTCTCGCGATGGCCGCCGGCAAGCGGGTACCGTACCAGGCCGATGCGGGAGGACCGCGTTCAGACCCGGTCGCGACGCACCACTGCGACTTCTCTTGGGTTCTCCCGGTGCGGGATCATCCCCCGTTTCAGCTCTTGGAGAAGTCCCAGGTGTACTCACGATCAGGCGTGAAAATGAGCGGAACCCGGGGCCCACCCTGCTCGATCAACTGCCCTGCATACTCGAGGCCCGATTCCTCACTGCCGGTGTAGTCCCCAAACCAAGCTCCGAACACCTCGGGTTCCGTACTCTCAGGCCCCAATCTCGCAGTACCCACCATATGCACGCCCTTGTACGGCATGTCGACGGTGTCGACCATCACGGTGATGTTCGGGTCTCGGACAATATTCTGGGCGCAACGAGTCCACGGCCACGTGCTGAACTCCAGGCTGCCGTCCTCCAGGGGGCGGAACCACAGTGGAACTATGCGGATCGTTCCGTCCTCATTGTGAGTGGCCACCTTGGCAATGTGCGGGGCGGACAGGAACTCGGCCTTCTCTTCATCGGTCAATCGCGGTGCGGGCATCGGTATCTCCTTCGATCCAACGGGTCTCTGACGAAGCTAGCAACCGTGCGATAGCTACGACGGGGGTTTCCCGTCGCTTCGTCCGAACGGACCGCGGTCCGCATGGGTTGGGCCATCCGCGACCGTTACCGGCTCCGAACAAGCGGCATGAACAAACGCATCGCCATCATCGGAACCGGAATCTCAGGGCTCGGAGCAGCCTGGGCGCTCCATCGCAACCATGAGATCACAGTATTCGAGTCATCTGGGCGGGTTGGGGGTCACTCCAACACTGTCGACGTCGACACGCCACATGGCAGCATTGCAGTCGACACGGGGTTCATCGTGTACAACGAAGTCACCTACCCCCACCTCACCACACTCTTCGATACCCTCGGCGTCGCCACTGAAGCGAGCGACATGTCGTTCTCCTTCTCGCGAGACCGGACGTTCGAGTACGGGGCGAGTCTCGGCGGGGTCCTCGGTGGGCCGAGGAACCTGTTGCAGCCGCGTTTCCGCCGCATGCTGTTCGACATCAATCGCTTCCGCCAAATCGGAGCGCAGCTCGAACCTTTCGACGGTGAGACCATCGAGTCCCTTCTGCGGCGCAACGGCTTCTCAACCGGCTTCCTCGAGGACTACCTGCTGCCGATGACGGGGGCCATCTGGTCCACCCACCACAACGAGATCGGGGCCTTCCCCGCTCGATCGATCCTGCAGTTCCTCACCAATCATGGACTTGTCGAGATCGTGGGGCGGCCTCGCTGGCGCACCGTCTCGGGAGGCAGCCGCAGCTACGTTGCCAAGCTATCCGAGCCTTTCGCCGATCGCATCCGACTCAACTCGCCCGTGCAACGCGTGGTCAGGACCGGAGCCGATGTGGTGGTCGAGACGCCGGCCGGCGCCGACACCTTCGACGACGTCATCCTCGCCACGCACTCGGATCAAGCTCTTCGCATCCTCGGATCTGACGCTTCCGAACCCGAAAGGACCCTGCTCGAAGCGATTCCCTACGAACCGAACGTGGCCTACCTCCACAGTGACATGGACCTCATGCCCCGTCGCCGTTCGGCGTGGTCGAGCTGGAATTCGATGGCCTGGTCTGAGGGCGGAGCGGGTCGCGTCGCCTCGGTGACCTACTGGATGAACCGGCTCCAGAACCTCGATTCACGCACTCCGCTATTCGTCTCGCTGAATCCGGGTCGCGAGCCGAATCCGGGTCTGGTTCACCGTCGCATCGAATACGCTCACCCCCAGTTTGATCTTGCCGCGGTTGACGCCCAGCAAGAGATCGCCGCCATCCAGGGCCACAACAACACCTGGTTTGCCGGCGCCTACCTTGGCTACGGGTTCCATGAGGACGGCCTCCAGTCCGGTTTCAACGTCGCCGCCGCGCTCGGGAGTCCACCGGAGTGGTACGACAAAGTCACTCCGAAGAGTTCAGCCCTCCCGCCAATTTCCCTCTCCCCCGCAAGATGAGCCGCTTCCGATCAGTCCTCTATCGCGGCAAAGTCCGACATACGAGGCTCCGTCCCGTCCAACATGATTTTTCGTACAGCATCTTCTTCGGGATGTTCGATATCGACGAACTGGACCGACTCGACCAAGAACTCCGCCTCTTCTCACACGGACGATTTAACCTCTTCGGCTTTGACCCCGCCGACCACGGGCCAGACGATGGCGGACCCATTCGACCCTGGATCGAAGGCGTCCTCGCCGACGCCGGGATCGAGCTCGGGGGCGGACGCATCCAGCTTCTCGCCCTTCCCCGCATCCTTGGATACGTCTTCAATCCAATCAGCGTCTGGTACGGCTACGACCGCTCTGATCGTCTCCGCGCCGTCGTTCACGAGGTTCGCAACACCTTCGGGGACCGCCACCTCTACGTAGTTCCGATCCATTCCGACGCGGATCTGAAACATGACTTCGACAAGCAAATGCATGTCTCACCCTTTAATCCCATGGACCAGTCGTATGCCTTCACCATGAACTCGCCCGGGGAACGTGTCGCGGTTGGCATCGCAGAGTCCGACGTCGAAGGTGTCCTGTTCCGCGCCGGCTTGAGCCTCAGCAGGCTCGAAATGAGCGATCGCAACCTGGCTCGCCTGTTCGTAGCGCACCCCCTGGTGACGCTCAAGGTGGTCGGCGCCATCCACTGGCAGGCATTGCGTCTGTGGCTCAAAGGAGCCAAGTTCCACCGCCGTCCGACGCCCGCCCGCCTTGACACCACGGTGGTCAAGCCACGTACGCTGATGTCATCATGATGAAGGAACGCATCGGGATTTGGGTCCTCCGCCGACTTGCCCATGTCGGCGAGCTTCACGTCACGACACCCACCGCCACCTACGTGGTCGGATCCGGTTCGCCACGCGCCGATATCACCCTCAACGATCGTGGCGCCGTCGTCGACGTCGTGCGCAAGGGTCTCCTTGGGTTCTCGGAGGCGTACATGAATGAACGAGTCGACACCAGCGACTTGCGAGAGCTGTTGCTGTGGGGGACCGCCAATCAGCGGTCGTGGTTCCGCCATCCCCTGGCAACGCTCACCGATCCGCTTCGTCGTATCTGGCAGCGGATACGGCCCGAACGTCGCCATCCGCGAGTGGCGACAATGAACGACCACTACAACCTGAGCAACGATTTCTACGAGTCCTGGCTGGATGAGACGATGACCTACTCGTCGGCTCGTTTCGCCCACCCCGGGCAGCGTCTGGCCGATGCCCAGCGCAACAAATACCGAACGCTGGCAGACCACGTTGGACTCGAGCCCGGAATGCGGGTGCTCGAAATCGGCTGCGGGTGGGGCGGTTTCGCCGAATACGCCGCCCGCGAACGTGGCTGTACGGTCGTCGGCATCACATTGGCCGAGGAACACGCCCGCTATGCCGAGAAGCGCATGGCGGGGGCCGGTCTCACCGGTCAGGTGGAGATCAGGATCCAGGACTTCCGCGACGTCACCGGCGAGTTCGACGCCATTGTCTCGATCGAGATGATCGAATCGGTCGACGAGACGCATTGGACGCCGCTATTCGCAGCGATTCGGAATCGCCTGCGACCAGGCGCCAAGGCTGCAATGCAGGTCATCACCATCGACGATGCCGCCTGGAATCGCTACCGAAGCCGCGCCGACTTCATTCAGCAGTACATCTTCCCCGGTGGGCAACTACCCGCCCCCAAGGTGCTTCGGAGCTTGGCAGCCGGCCAAGAACTGGAGGTCGAGCAGATCGAGACCTTCGGCCTCGACTACGCCCGCACACTTGCGACGTGGCGCGACCGCTTCGTCGCAGCTTGGCCGGAGCTCGAATACGACCACGACCTCGATGAGCGATTCCGCCGCATGTGGGATCTGTACCTGACACTCTGTGAGGCCGGCTTCCGCATCGGCCGCATCAACGTCGAACAGTGGGTATTCAGTCGCCGATAGGCGTACCGCCCCTATCCCTCGCCGCGAGGCTCGGTATGGGCTGCAGTCTCCCGTACCAGGACGACGGCTTCGACGCCGAAGCCGTGCTTCGCCATTCGGGTGGGCCCGCTGCCCCGGAGCTAGCGAAGGGACGCTAATGTGGATGCCAACAGCGTACGCCGAATGCGTACATCGCCGACTCCGCCGCCTTTCCGTCTGGCGGAGTGACCGCAGGGCATTGCATTCTCCTGTCGTCGCCACCGGCGGCGACGTCCGAAAGCAGATCCAGCGGGGCGCCTGCCCCCGACGGTCAATCGCTTCAGAAGGAGCACGTCAATGTCCAGCAATATCTATGTGGGGAATCTCACCTTCAATACCACCTCCGACGATCTCGAGAGGCTGTTCGCCGCTCATGGTCAGGTAGAGCGTGCCCAGGTCATCACCGATCGCGACACCGGCAGGTCTCGCGGTTTTGGATTCGTTGAGATGGCATCAGACGACGAGGCCAAGGCGGCCATCGAGGAGCTCAACGGCACCAATGTTGATGGCCGCGACCTCACGGTCAACGTGGCAAAGGAAAGATCCCGCTGAAGTCAAACGCCCCCCGCATCATTGATGGGGGCAGGCAGCGGTGCAATGGATGCGGCCACCCCCGCAAAGAGCACCGCGATCCGGCTGAGTGCACAGTCCCAGGTTGTACCTGCGACGGGTACAGCCAATCCGACGGCCCGCAAAGGGCCGGACGGAAGACAACGTAGCGCTGAGCCGTCCCCGGCGCATTGACGCCGAGGATGCGTAGGACCCTATCCACGATCAAGGCTTCCGGCCCTGGTCGGGTTTTGCGCGCCGTCCCAAGGTGTTGCGAAGCGACAGAAGTGGAGCACACCGTGCGGACGAGAATCGTGCTGGTAGCCCTGGTTCTTGTGGTGGCAGCCTGCGATTCGGGCGACGGAGCACCAGCGACTCCGAGTTCTGGGGAGAGTTCGACCACCAGCGCGCTCACATCGACATCAGAAGGTGCAGCACCCGCCGCGACATCCACCATTGCGCCTGCGGCAACTACCACAGTTGCGCCAGCCAGCAGCACCACGGCAGCCAGCAGCACCACAGTGGCCGCCGGGGTGACTGTCGACACCTACTTGCCGTCGGCGCTGCCGCGCACCGAGGTGCCGTGGGGAGACGTTGGCGAAGGCTGGTACGCCGTGCTGTTCGATTCATCGAAGGCGGACCCGGCGGATGAGAGCGAGGTCCGCGACGGTCCGGTGGTGATGTATCTGGTTGACGGTGGCGGCAACCGTTACGAGGTAGCCGCCTGGCCGGGCGGCGGCTACCGGCCCTGGCAACTCTCCGATGCCCAGGGAACGTCCGCACTCGTCTCCGGCAACACACCCGGCGTGGATGAGCAGCAGTGGCAGATGATCGACATGACGACGGGAACCACCACGGCGATCCATGCCGCTGGGTTCCCGGAGTACACCTACAGTGCCGGCCCGGCCGTTGCGTTGACCCGACCGACCGGCGCCAACGCAGTGGTCCACCTCTCGGACGGCGTCGATGAATGGCTGGAGCGCCGCTCCCCCGCCGGCGACCTGCTCGCCACCGTGTACACCCAGCCATTCACCGATGAGCAGTCATCGCTGCTGTGGATGTATGGATACGACGGCACTTCCCTGCTGGTCGCTCACCACGGTGGTGTGGCCGTGGTTTCCAATGCAGGTGGCCTCCTTGCTGAGCTGTGGGTGCCGCCGGATCGCCGTTGCGAACCGGTGCGCTGGTGGGATTCCGACACGTTCCTGGCAGCCTGCTACGGCCAAGGCCCGGCCTCAGCCCCTCCCGACGAGTTTGGCAATCCCCACACCTACTACGGACAGCTGTGGCTGCTCGAGACGGACGGCACTGCCGGTTTCGCCCTGACTGCGTACCCGGCCGATCCTGTGTTCGTCGTCGACTTCGGCTATCGCGACGCGTGGCCATCGGGGTCGGACACCTACCTGCAATGGTCGGGCGACTGTGGCGCGGCCGCGGTCCATGTGCTGCAGCCGGACGGGTCGGGGGCGCCTCTACCGATCTCCGTGCCCACTTCGATCGTCGCCGACGGGGTCGCCATGGTCGATATCGTCGACGGGCAACTGACACTCCACGGGTGGCAGGGCTGCGCGGGCGACGTCGGCGTGCTCTTTGCCACAGACCCCGCCGGGGCCGATGTCCACGATCTCGTGCCCGTGGTGGGCGACGCCCGATCCGTGATCGGTGTCAAGGGATTGGCGACCGTCTACCCATAGGGGGTAGCCGGTCGCCACTACTTGCGGAGTGTGAGCGCTCCGAGGACGACCGCCACGAGGCCGATCATCACGACCCCAAAGCAGCCATCGCTTTCTGAATACTCGACCATGTCGTCCTCCTTTTGGTCACTCTCTCAGCTCGGTGCCGGGCTGTTTGCGGTGATCACAGCTTCGGCGAACACCTCGCCGCCGTCCTTGATCCGCTCGTGCCAGGCCGGGATCTGCCACGGCTCCCACGCATAGCCCGCCGTCTCATACACCTCGTCGCCAACGACAATGGTGATCCCAACCCTGGCGACGGTGTCGGTGCTGACACTTCCATCTTGGCCAATCCGGTACGCCTGCAGCGATGAAGCGTCGGAGAAGCCGATCGCCTGATGCGGCAGCCGGAGCTCGATCACCTTGTCTCGGGCCGACCACGTTGAGCGCGAATCGAAATCCTCATCGTCGACGTTGCTGGTTCCGAAAACCATCTCACCCGGGGTGATCACCTCGGCGGCCAGAGCTTCGCCCGTGCTGGGAATCACGAGCGGGCGATTGACGACGAGCCGTTGGACATTCCATACTCCGCTGCCCTCCTGGAAGTCGGCAGGGTCGACCGACTCGTACTCGCGCAGCCAGGCATACTGGATGCCGTAGGGATCATTCGAGGCCCGCACCAGCATTCGCCCGTCGTCCCCGTCGAGTACGACTGCGTAGTCGGCCTCCGGATAGACGCCATTCGTGCCGGGCAGCCCGCCGCTATCGCCGGCGAGGACGTCGAACCCGACTACGACCGGTGTCTCTCGCCACAGGTCCTTGCCGTCGGTGCGGATCCGCAGGTAGAGGTAGCCCTCGTCCTTGAGGGCCCGCACCTCACGGATCGCCCCGTCGGACTCGAGGATCACTTGAGAGCCGTTGTCGGTCCACTCCTTCTCATCGCCGTCGAGCACGACCGCCTGAGATGGTCCTGGGTCCATGGCCAAGACCCCGAAGTTGGCCTCGTTGGTCCATGGATTGCTCCACAGGCTTCTTCGATCGGGTGGGAGTTCGTAGTCGATCGTGTTCCAGGTGAACTTGAACCACTCATCGGCCCACTCGAAGACGAACCCCCCCGCCAGCCCAACCGCCTCGATCGTTCTCAGCAGGTCGGCGTTGATCTCCATTTGGGTTCGTTCGTTGTGAGCGCCCTGGTTCCGGCCCTGCGGTCCAAAGTGGGCCGAAGCCATGGCTGAGGGGACGCCAAACTCGGTGATCACCACCGGGATGCCGGCGTGGTGGTCGCGGAACTTGGTGAGGTAGCCGGCAAAGTTGTCTTCCACTCCGTCCAGCTCGAATCCGGCAATGCCGTCTTCGTACCGCTGAAAGTCGGGGTAATACGGATAGGCGTGATAGCTGGCGTAGTAGCCACCCGGCCACGCCGCGGTTGGTTGCACGTGATTGTGGTCGACACCAACCAGGTCCTCACGCTCGAGCGGCTCGTCGGGGTGTACGAGCGGATCGGTGGTCGGCCAGTTGACAAAGCTCACCGGCATGGTGACTCCGTGGGCAGCCTCGAGCTCTGCCAGGAGGTCGAGCATCTCGGCGAGCCAAACCTCCGTGGGCGAGGCGTCGGCGGTGTTCTCGAAGAATTCACCGTGATAGGTCGCCGTGCCGGCATTCGCCAGATCGGACTCGTTGGTGGCGAACGGGTCCCATTCGACCCCTATCACCCACGACATCAGCCACGGCGAGACGTCGGTCGTCATAGGTGCCACCGGCGTGGCCGCGCTGCTCCGGAAGGGTGATGTCGCCGTGGACGACGGCAACGGCCCGTTCGATCTCGGCCTTGAATTCGGCCACGAGTCGCGGCATCGAATAGATCAAAGGTCTCGTAGAACCGGTCTTCTGGGATCCACACGCCATGGATCAGCAGCAAAGGAGCCTCGGGGTTCGCCAGGTTGAACGCCTCCAGTTCTTGATAGAAGTGAGGCGGCATGATCGTGTACACCCTCAGCGCCCGGAAGCCCATGTCCCCGATCTGGGGAAACCAGCGCCGGAAGTCTTCTCGACCGATCGCCTGTTCGCCCGGCTGGCGCCCCGGAATCGTCGGCCCGAGGTTGACCCCGGCAACAAAGTCCCGAGTGCCTGCTCCGGTGTTGATCAGCAACTGGTCGCCGTCGGTCCACGCAAACCGGGAGAGGCCGCCTTCAGTGGTGGCCAGTGGGTTCCAGGCGCCGGTGGCCGACGCATCCGGCATGGCCGGGGACGCGTCACCACAGGAAACGACAATCAAGGCTAAGACGGCCACAAAGACAAGTATTCGCACGGTAGGGATGTCGTCGGCATCGACCGATGCCTCTTGAGCAAACCGGCACTACCGAAGGCTGCGGCGGCCATCCGTCGCGAAGTAGCGCCGGTCCACCGGAACCGGCGCCACCGCTTCGGTTGCTAGGTCAGGGCGTGGTGATCAGGAACGCGTCGACGTCGATTCTCGAACGGCCCGTCGTCGCCATGTTCACGATGCGAATGGTGTGGGTCCCGGCCGTGAGCACCGGTGTCTGCCACACGATGACCCGGTTCTCCCTGACGGCTGCGTAGGTGTCGACGTCGGCCTGCATCACCCCGTCGAGCTTGAACCTGGCGACCCCGGACTTGGCGAACATCGGCATCACAACCGCGATCCGCTGCCCGTCGACGACCGTTGCCGTGAACTCCATCCAGTTCTTCAGTTTGGCGTTCCGCAGCGTGCTTCCCGCCAAGTAGCAGTTGCAGTCCGCGGTACGCCATTTGCCCTTTGTCGTGACCGTGCCGATTGCGGAGATACCACGAGCATTCGTTCCGTCTTCCTGGGTGATGTCCATCCCGGCCGGCACGGAGAGGACCGTCTCGCCTCCGCCGTTGCTCGCTTTCACCGTCCAGTCGGTGATCTGGAACGAGCCCCCGCCGAAGTCATCCTCGTAGTCGGTAGCCGAGATGGGCAGCGTCAGCGTGGCGGAACTCGTGGTTCCCGACACCAAGATCTCGGGCGGCGCGCCCGCGTAGTCCCTTTGGACGCCCCAGGCCTGCGCGGTTCCTTCTTCGAGGTCGTCAACTGCAACTTCGAGATAGCCCTGGGCGTACCCCACACCCCACGGAATCCCCGGGTCCCAATCCTGTCCGACAACCGAGCCGACCACGAAACCTGCCGACACTTCCACCGTGGGCGGCGCAGCCGGAACTGCGTTCACCCGCAGGGCGGGAACAAGGGCCATACCGATCCCTGTCGCCATCGCAACAAAGGCGACGAGCGCCCTCCTTCTACGGGGATGCGAATCGGGGCGTTCTACGTGCACGTCTGCCATTCGATACACCTGCCTCTACTCATCTGAGCGGGAGCAGCTCCGCCCCCATGACGAAACCCTCCATCTCGCCGCTCGCCTTCAGTAGTCCAGATTGTGCGTGCGGATGGCTAGAGGAGAAATGCTCGCAGTGCGTCGCACGCCCCTCCGCCTGGATCACCACGCAATACGGGGAGCGCCAGCACCATCGCCTATTCATGATTCCTCGGACCGCTCCGTCCCGTTCCGGGGTCGGCCAATCCGTTCGTGGGTCGCAGCTCCCGGGCCTATCGTGTGGACAATGAGCGATCAAACCCGCAGGTCAGTCATTGGAATCATTGTCAGCGTGCTGATCGGGGCCTTCGTCGCCGCGGCCGGCAGCTATGGGAGCACCAAGGTCGGAGCGGTCCCGGTGTTCGCTCTGGGCGCGCTGCTGGCCTACGTCATCAATTGGATCGTGTTCGTGCCATCGAACCGGGCGAAGACCGAGCACTACTTCGACTTGACCGGAAGCGCCACCTACCTCACGGTCACTGCGGTTGCGCTCCTACTCAGCGACAACCTCGACGCACGGGCCGCAATCGCAGGTGCGATGGTCGCGGTCTGGGCGCTTCGCCTTGGCCTGTTTCTATTCCGCCGGGTGCGACGCGATGGCCGGGACGGCCGCTTCGACGAGATCAAGGTCAATCCGCTGCGTTTCTTCATGACGTGGACGTTGCAGGGGCTGTGGGTACTCCTCACGATCGCCTGCGCATTGGCGATCATCACGAGCAGCGAGCGCCGCTCCCTCGGTTGGCTCGCCATTGTGGGTATCGCTGTTTGGGTCATCGGCTTTGGTATCGAGGTTGTCGCCGACCGACAGAAGTCGGTGTTCAAGCAGGACCCGGCGAACAAGGGTCGATTCATCACCTCAGGCCTTTGGGCTTGGTCTCGGCATCCCAACTACTTCGGCGAGATCACCTTGTGGATCGGCATTGCTCTCATGGCCATCCCCGTATTGTCGGGCTGGCGGTGGGTAATGCTGATCTCACCCGTATTCGTCACTTTGCTGCTCACCCGCGTCAGTGGCATCCCGATGCTCGAGGCTCGTGCCGAGAAACGTTGGGGAGACGACGAGACGTTCCAGACATACACGGCCGACACTCCCGTGCTGATCCCCCGACCCCCACGCCGGTAGGCCTCCGGATCGACTCCAGTGACGACTCGGACTCCAGACGCGACGACTGGTCAAGTCAAGCGCAGCCGGTGATGGCTCACACCGAGCAGATCACCAGCCGAGTAGCCGAAGAACTCGGCGCACGCCATCAGGAAGATCCTCCATCGCTGCACCCATCGGTCCGTCTGGTCCCCGTAGACCGGTGCGATGGTCCGAGCCACCTCGGTGCGATGAGCGTCGAGAAGCCCGAGCCAAGCTTCAAGGGTCTTCTGATAGTGGAGACCGTTTTCCCACCACGACTGTTCGACAGCAAACGGAGCAACCAGGCGATGAAAGTCCGTGTGCGACGGCATGATTCCCCCTGAGAAGAACGTACGTGCCATCCAGTCGGCCGGCCCACGGTCCTCAAACTCCCAGAACAGATCGCGATGCGCAAACACGTGAACAAACACCGTTGCGTTCGGCCGCAGCGCAGCAGCCACCTGCTCGAGCAGGGCGGGATGGTTGCGGACATGCTCGAACATCTCCACCGAGATCGCGACATCGAACCGACCTTCCAGATCCAAGGCGTTGACGTCGCTGACGATGTGCTGGACGTTGTTGAGACCGCGTTGCTGGGCTCGGCGGCGAATGAAGGCACCTTGCGGCGCCGAGTTCGAGACGGCTACCACCTCTGACTCCGGGAATTGCTCGGCAATCCACAGAGACATCGATCCCCAGCCGCTTCCAAGGTCGAGAACTCGCATCCCGTCCTCCAAGCTCGCACGCTCAACGCTCAACCTGAGCATGGCCTCTTCGGCCTCACGCAAGGTGTTCGTGCCCGAACGCCACAGGCACGACGAGTACTTCATCCGGGGTCCAAGAATCAGTTCGAAGAACTCCGGGGGAACCTCGTAGTGCTGCTCATTGGCGAGGTCGGGGACCAGGGCAATGGGTCCACCGTGCCAACGCGCCAGCATGGCGGCCCGCTCGGAGGCATCGCGCCCGGTCTCGGCGGTGAGGCGCGCCCCGATCGCACGCCGTATCCCCGCCCTCACGACGGAGTCCGGTGCACCCCGCTCCGCGATTGTGTTGGCCCACGTGGTGAGTCGACTTTCCATGGCGGCTGAGGCTACCCCCGACCGTGGCCGCACATCGAGGCGGGCGAACCCCTGCCCGGTCTGCTAGTCAACCGTCGCATCGAGGGTCCGCTCCAGTGCCGTCGTCATGGCTTCTACCTCCTCGGACGTCACGTGGGCGCCAAACAGGCGTTGGATATCGTCGAGATGCGTCCGGGCGGCCTTGCGGAACAATGCACTTCCATCCGACGTCATGACGGCATAGACCCCGCGGCCGTCTTCGGCTGCTCGTTCCCGTTGCACCAGTCCGGCAAACTCCATTCGATCGACGATTCGTGTGCAGTCCGCTCGCGAAAAGAGAGTGGCCTCGGCCAACTCATGCATTCGCATCCGGCCACCGGCAGAGGTGAGCTGATAGAGCACGTCGTACCAGTCCAGTCGAAGATCGTGTTGCTCTCGCAGTTCAAGATCCATCTGCGTCGTGAGTCGTTGGTGGACCTCCAGCATCAGGCGCCACGCCTCGATCGTCTCGCTTGGGGTTCGCATGTCGGGAATATACCAGAAATAGTTACAGTTGTAACCACTACCGATCTACGCTTCTGCCTACTCTCAACAAGGAGATGCCATGCCCGCCGTAACCGTTGCCGACACCCTCACCCTCCCCCAAGTCGCCTCCCCGGAGCTCACCGCGTTCGACCGACCGGTGACGTCCGTCACTACGGCACCCCAGGGCTACGAAGGGGAAGGCTTTCCGGTGCGACGCGCCTTTGCCGGGGTTGACCTCGCCGACCTCGACCCCTTCATCCACCTCGACCAGATGGGTGAGGTCGAGTACGCCCCCGGTGAACCCAAGGGCACGCCCTGGCACCCTCACCGTGGCTTTGAGACGGTCACCTACATGATCGACGGCATTCTCGAACACCAAGACTCCGAAGGTGGCGGCGGGGTCATCACCAACGGCGACACCCAATGGATGACGGCAGGCTCCGGGCTTCTTCACATCGAGACTCCGCCCGAGCATCTCGTCATGTCCGGCGGACTGTTTCACGGTTTCCAGCTGTGGGTCAACCTCCCGGCTGATGACAAGTTCCTGGCGCCGGGCTACCAGGACTTGAGCGCCGACCAAGTGAAGCTGCTCACCTCCCATGACGGTGGTGCGCTCCTACGGCTGATCGCCGGTGATGTCGCGGGCCACGAGGGACCCGGCCAGACCCACACTCCGATCACGATGATCCATGCAACTCTCAAAGCCGGAGCCGAATTGAGACTGCCGTGGCGGCCAGATTTCAACGCTCTTGTGTATGTGCTCAATGGACTCGGTTCCTTTGGGGTTGAGCGCCGCCCCTTTCAGATGGGTCAACTCGGCGTGCTCGGCGCAGGCGACGTGATCACCATCGCGGCCGCAGAGCGGCAAGAGTCCCGCAGTCCCGATGTCGACGTCCTGATCATTGGTGGCTTGCCAATTCGCGAACCAGTCGCCTGGTCGGGGCCCTTCGTGATGAACACCCGCGCCGAGCTGATGCAGGCCTACGAAGATTTCACCGCCGGTCGACTTGGTCGCATCCCCGTCGACTCCGACGCTGAGTAGCCACGATGACAATCCGCACCACCGGCATCAACCACCCAGCGCTCGTCGGCCGCAACTACGACGAGACGCTCTCGTTCTACCGCGACGTACTTGGGATGCGACTCGTCCTCGAGCAGCCAAATCTGGACGACGATGGCCAGGTCCACCTCTTCTTCGAAGCTGGCCCCGGACAATTCATCGCCTACTTCGTGCCCAAGCAAGGCTCACTGCCCGACACGCCACAACGCCGTCAACTGGGAGCCTTGCTGCACTTGGCACTCAATCTCGACGTGCCGATCGAGGAAGCCATGGCGACGCTCGACGCCCACGGCGTGCGCTACAAAGGACCCATCGACCGCGGGTACGAGCGTTCGATCTACTTCCGCGATCCCAACGGAGCCGTAATCGAACTGTTGACCTGGATCACACCGATACCCGAAGACGTCGACGAAGGCGACCTCATCGTCGCTGCCCAGCGACACCGCATTGCCCGCAATGCCGGCTTCATCGAAGACCACGACGTCCGAGCCGTTCTAGGAGGGTGTTGAACAAACGCCGTGCGGGGTTGCGCCGGCGAGCAAACGCCTGGTCCTGGACGTCGCGGCAAGCGCAAGCTGGCGTTGTCCAACAGTCTCCTGGCTACTCGGAGCTGACAACGCGGCATCGGGAGCGCAAGAGCGTGTCGGCTGTGCCAAGCCGGAAGAGGTCCCGGACCGGTTGCAGCTACCAGCCATGACTCTCCGCGTCGTGGCGGAGTCCGACTCAGCCTCCCGATTTGTTGCGCAGTCGTTGCCAGATCCAATGAAGCGGCGATCTGGTAGAGCCGAACGGCGGTTGCAGCACGCCGTGATCGGTGGGAACCTGCCGTTGTCCGCGTGCGTCATAGCCGTAGGGAGGTGATGCGACGATGGCAATCAGCAAGATGGTCAAACTGACGGTGGTTGTTGCCGCTGTTGCCCTGTCAGCGTGTGGTGGCAACGATGCCGCCGACGATTCGACCACCCTCCCGCCGGGAGCGGTGCCCACGTCGAATGCCGCGCCAACCTCCACCACGCTGCCTGCGAACGTCGAGACGGGAGAAGTGCCAGTGAGCGAAACGCTCGACCCCGCCGGGTCCAACGTCGGTGGAACTGTCGGCCGCTCGTACCTCGATGACACCTACCCAACCGAACTGACCGGCATCGTCGGTCTCGCCGTAGCCGATCTGGCGGACAGGCTCGCCATCGATGAGTCGGCCATCACCGTGGTACTGGTCGAAGAGGTCGCATGGAGCGATCGAAGCCTCGGCTGCCCACAGCCGGGCATGTCCTATGCCCAGGTCATCACCGACGGTCTTCGCTTTGTCCTAGAGGCGGACGGGGTTCTCTACGACTACCGCAGCGGTGATTCGTCAGATCCGGCGTTGTGCGTGCAGGCACCCGACAAGGACCAGTCGAGAGCCGGGATGTTCGAGTTGACGGAAGATGGCGACATCATCTTTGTACCGAACCCGGTCAAAGAGACCGGTCCTCCCACCGAGGGCCCCAATCCGCCGGACAAGTAGAGCCGGCCCTGGTCGGGCGACCCACGACTTCGCCGCGGTATCGACTCACGACCCGTCATTGGAAGTGGGGCGCCCCCGAAGGGACGCCCCACTTGCCGATCAAACTGCCGCTCGGATCAACCATCCACCCCCACGAGGGTGAGGCCGATGATCCCATCGGCATCGCTGTGCGACACGGCACCCAGGTAGCCAACGCCGGCGGTCAGGCCGGTCCAGCTGAAGTCGACCGTTCCGGTATCGCCTAGCGTCGCCGAGGCCGGGGCGCCGTCGATCGACAGGCTCCCGCCACCCGGCGCCGCCGGCACGTCCCAGAAGTGGAGCGTGTACGGCAACGGTTCATTCGGTACCGACCAACCGTGAACGACCATGGTGTAGGTGTCGTCCGCCGGTAGGAGAAGCTCGATCAGCTCGTCGGTTCCCCCGTTGGTGCTCGAGGCAATGATGTTGCCGCCGGAGTCCTCGAGGAACAGATCGATGTCATCGTCCCCCGGGATCACCAACGACCATCTCACGAAGGCCGAGCCACTGACCGGATAGTCGATCCTGTCAACGCCGCCGGCGTCGTCGTCACCGCTCGGGTAGGTCTGGTCCGGATCCTGGCTGATGTCGCCACTCACCGGCGCGTCGGCGGACAGCCCATGTGGAGCTGCCGTGTAGTCGCCGCTGTACCCGAAGAGCACGTCGAAGCTCCCGGAACCTTCGGTTCCACTCCCGGTAACGGAAGGCGGAGCGTCGAACAGTGCACCCCGCACCGCAATCGGGGTGTGAGCCTTGTACCCGCTGGCCTTCCAGTCGAGTGAGCCGAAGCTCCAGGAGCCAACCGCGCCGCCACCGTTGTTGGTGATCGTCACTTCGTAGGACGCCACCTCACCCGGTGCCAGCGTCATCCGGCTGGGACTCACCTCAACGTCGTAGCCGTCGGGCGCGTCGACCTTGACGAACCACTTGACCGTCTCGTCGGCCACGCTGGTGACCGTACGAGTCACAGTCTGTGATCCGGCAAGTTCGGCAACGCCGATCGAGGCCAGGTTCAGGTCGCTGGCATCACTCGGGATCCCCTCGGCCTCCAGGAAGTCGCACGATCCGGGCGTGAACACTCCGAGATTGGCGCCACAGGTGAATGCGGCGTACTCGAAGAGGCCGGCGTCGTAGACGATACCCGGGTTGAACGACGAACCCGTGCGATGGACCTTGCCGGGCTTGACGTGGCCGGCACCCATGTCGAATGGATCGGCCAGTGTGGCGCGGTCATTGTCAAGAACCCTCTGGTACGACGTCGTCATCAACGCCGACTTGGCCATGGCCGGAGACCAATCGGGGTGGACCTGCTTGAGCAAGGCAAACAGACCGGCCACATGCGGGCTCGACATCGACGTACCGGCGATCGCCTGGAACAGCTCGCCCGGAACGGATCCCGCATCGGGGAACGGCGAATTGCCCGCCAGGATCTGTACGCCCGGGGCCGTGACATCGGGCTTGATGAGGTCTTCGGCAACCGGATCGGCCCCACGCGACGAGAAGTACGCCATGGTGGGAGCGTTCGGCCATCTTGTGACCTTACCGGTCTTGATGACGCCCTTTGGTTTCGCAGCCTTGGCGATGTACTCCTTGACCTTCAGACCCGGCGTGTTGTCGATGTGCACCGTGGGCACCCAGTGGGTGTCCGTGAACAGGGTGTTGTCGTCGGAGTTCTCGTACAAGATCATCCCGGCGCCGCCGGCCTCGTACACTGCCAGGCTCTTGTCAACCCGAGCGATCGCACCGCGGCGACACAGCACGATCTTGCCGGACACCAAGTCTGGATCGAGCTCGCCCGGGACGCACAGATCGCCACCGGCGAACTCGGCGTCCACCAACGGCACCCTGCCCACCGTGCCCGGCGTGATCGAAGCACCCTTGACCGTCTTGCTCCACTTCCAATGACCGAATCTCAATTCGCCTTGGAAGAAGCGCCGCTGCGTGCTGGCTCCCACCGAGGTGAGCCACGGAACTGATGCCGGCCCGCCAATGGTGCCTTCATCCGGCCCGCTGTTGCCGGCCGAGGTTGCCACAAAGACGCCCGCGTCGGCTGCGAACAGGAAGGCAATGTCGTCGGCCCCGGCGAGGCTTGGACCCCCACCGACCGAGTAGTTGATCACGTCGACGCCGTCTGCGACCGCTTGGTCGATCGCAGCGGCAAGGTCGGAACCGAAGCCGCCGAGGTTGCCGAGGCCCTTGTAGGCGATGACGTGGGCCCGGGGAGCGACCCCGGAGATCGTGCCGAGCGGCATCCCGTACACATTGGCCGCCACGCCGGCATTGCCGGCTGCAGTCGACGCCGTGTGCGTGCCGTGGCCGTCGTCGTCACGAGCCGAGTCGAACTCGTCCGCCTCGGCCCCGATCAGTTCTCGGTACGTCAACAGAATCTGCCGGGCACCTATCAGCTTGTTGTTACAGGTGAACGGTGCATCGTTTTCGTTGTGCGCCGTGTTGCCGAAGTCGCACGCGGGATAGGTGGTCTCGTCAAGCGGTGCAATCGGCGGAGGCGCGTAGCTGCCGTCATCGGCGAAGCTCGGATGCTCCGGCCAGATGCCGCTGTCGATAACGCCGACAACAACACCTTCACCGGTGACGCCGCTGGCCCAGGCTCCTCTGCGTCCGGTGAGGCCGAGGAACTTGCCGCTCGCGTCGGTATCGAGCTGACGGAGCTCGTCGGGCATGACGAGCCTGACGCTCTTGTTGGCGGCCAAGGCGACGGCCTCATCATGGCTGATGATGGCGGAGAAGCCATTGAGCGCGTTGGTGAAGTCGTGCACCTTGTCGTCGGCGTCAGCGCCAACGGCTTCGAGCACTTTCTCGTGGCTCTCGACCAATTCTGCCGCTTGGGCTACGGCCGGAGCTGTATTGAGGTCCTCAGCGTCGAACTCGACGATCAGTGGCTGAGCTTCCATCACGACGATGTAACTCCCCGTCGTGCTCTCGGCCACCACTTCGTCGGGCGGAACGGGCGTGAACAAATCGTCTTGCGCTGCGCTGGCAGCGACAGGTGAGAGCGCACCTATCACGAGAGCCAGAAGCGCGGCCAGAATCAACAGTCTTCGCGACATGTCGAACAATCCCCTCTCTCGATTGTGCCTGGAAAGGCAATTCCAGGTACGAAGCACTCGTTGGTCGGCATCTGCCCCCTTGTGCCGCTCAACTACTCCGCGTCTTGAATACTAACCGTAGCGGCCGGGGCCCGTTTCGCGCTCGGCACCTCTGACATGGGTTTCGCGCCCTTCCGGCAAAGGCCACGTACAGCACTGTCGGTTGGAGGGCGGATCCGAAGGCCCGCCCTCCAACGTCAAACGATGGCGTCTAGCGCCAGGTCTGCACCAAGGCGTAGGGATGACCGAACATCTTCTCGCGTGCGATCCGATGTTCACCCATCGTCAGCGCCGGAACAGACGGCTCTTCGAATGGCGTGCAACCGATGATTGTGTTGTCGATTCCTTCGTCGAGCACCTCGTGCATCAGGCACTTGCACCTGACCGTGTTCTCGGTGGTCGACGCATTCAGGAAGATGTCGACGAAGTAGGGATCGAGTCCTGCCAGCTTGTTGTTGGCGATGTACCAACCGGAGCTGTAGTGGACGATTTCCTCTTCACCGGTGTCCTCGTTTTCGCCCTGGAGTCCCTCCAGCCAGATCCCGGTCTCTCCGGTTCCGGAGATCCGGTTGCCGAGCACCCTGCCGTCGTCGCTACCTTGCAGGAATATCCCGTTGAACGGGGTGTCGACCAGCTCGATGGTGTTGGCCCAGATCGTGGCCTTGAGCAGCGACTCGCCGGAGGTCTCCGGCCCAAAGTCGAGCACGCCGATTCCGTCGGCAACGTCGATCGCCCGGATCTCGTTCTTCGCGGCGACCATCGAGCTCTCCGTGCTGTACTCGTCGGCAACGCCGAGAATCCCCCACCAATGCACGTCATTGATGTGGTTGCCCATGACCACTGCCCGCGAATCCCCCGCGCCGGCGAACAGTACGCCTAGGCCAATGTCATCGAAACGGTTGGCTTGCCAGGGCTGCTTGCCCCCAACCGTGACCCTGGAGTCCTCAACGGCGATAACCGTGACGGCCTGCCCGTGCCCGCTGAAGGACGAGCCCTGGACCGTCACCTGGCCCCGCAGCCGGGTGTCGGTGCACACGTCTGAGGGTTCCGTCATGTCGACAGAAACGCCTCCACCAAGATTCTGCCAAACAACCACATCCGCGGAGAGGTCCGGGAACTCGCTTTCGAACCCAATCCGGTGCGCACGAAATCGATGGTCGACAATCCCGGGGCATTCGCCCGTGAAAGGACCAACGCTTGTCGTCGCGTAGACCCCACCAATGGACCACTCCTCGAAACCAAACCCCTCGTCGTCCACGAAGCTCTCCCAAGGTGCGGCGCACGGTGCATCGCCCCCGATGGCAAACGTCAGGTCGCGCAGGGCCACCTTGCTGGCGACAAAAGTCAGCAGGTGCGGGTAGGTGTTGATCTCGGCGAACCGGGCTACGCAGTCGAGCCCGCCGGGCAGCGTCAGAATCGTCGTTTTGTCCTTTCCGGCGCCTCTGAACCACCCCACGAAGCCATCCGCCACGAGGAAGGATGTGTAGTAGTCGCCCTCGACCAGGCGGACGTGAGCCCACGGCATCGAGGTTGCAAGGTCCAGTGCGCATTGCAGGTTCTCCGTATCATCCACGCCCGTCGGCAGGACGGTGATGCGCTTGTGGTGGACCTTCACATAGTGGTTGTCGCACTCGATCGTCGTGTCCCCAGCGCTCGCCACCGGAGCGAGGACCAGAATCGACGCCACCAAGGCGACGCTGACGAACACGAACACGCTGCTGCGTGATCGCATGATGTACTCCCCTCCGTCCCCTCCGGTTGGTGGCCGGCCATCACAGGCGCGACGGCTGGATGGACCACACCCAAAGAGAACTCACGCCCATCCCCTCTCCCGTTCTCGCAATGACCACCAACGGACACCGTACGTGCCTGCCGCCTGCAGGATGAGGGGCAAAGGGCCCAAAAGTGGCAACCCGGCTGGGAACGCCGGCCCGCCTTCTCCTCCGACCGTATGGCCGTGCTCAATGGCACGCTCAACTCTCGGGTCATCGTCTCACAGTTCCACCCGGCGAGCTACCGCATACCCAGCGTCCAAGCGCAATCGCCTCCAGTTGGCTGTGTGGCCGGGCTAGTTGTCGTTTGGGCGGTCGGCGGCGGATTGGAGGACTATTCCGAGGACGAGACCCACGCCGATGAAGGCCGGGAACAACGCAAAGGTGTCGGTAGCGATCCACACCACGAATCCGATCACCACTCCAGTGACCATTCCGACGGCGAACACCATCACGGACGTTGGGGAATCCTGGTCGGGCATCCTCATGTCGACCTCCATCTGCGAGTGTCATTGTCGCACGACCGGGCTATGGGTCGAAGGTCACCTGCGCACTATCTCGATGCGCGAATTGGCGCGGGGCGATCTGAGGTGCGTGTGGTGGTGGTTGGGTCGGTTGGCCCTGTCAACGTTGGGGGTGGTGGATACGATCGAAAGCGGATGTCTGTGAGAGACTCATCGACCAATCCTCGGCGACGCCGGGTCGCACCGTTTGTTGCGGCCGTTGACAATCCTGTGCGGCGGCGTTTCTCGCTTCTGGTGGTCGGGATTCTCGCTGCGTCGGGCCTGATGGTGTTTGCAGGGAGTCCCCGTCTTGGAGCGGACGAGGTGCGCGGCGCGCTCACGGAACCTGAACTGACGTCGCCCGACGTCGGGGCGGTGGAGATTGTCGACTATTCGTGGTTCCTCCCGGTCGGGGAGTCGGGTCCGGCTCTTCATCGATTCGAGGGGACGTTGACGGTGCCGCGCATTGAGATGCAGCGAAGTTCCTACGCCTACGCGACCGAGCGGTTCTTCCCTGGCTTCTCGGTCGGATTCGTCGCAGTTGACGACCATCTCGTCCCGTCAGAACGTTCGATCATCCTCAAACCCGACAACTGGTCGCTGATCCTGTCGCCGGGCAGGGTCTGGTCCGAGCCGGGAGACAACGGACGCTCGCGAGCTTCATTCCCCTTCACCCTCGGAAGTCCACCCGACCGGCAATACGGTGCCGGTGAAACCCACAACGGGGTCGCCGCGTTCCTGTTCGACGACACCAGCGTGTCCTCGTTCCGGTTCCAGATCACGCAGGAGACGGCTCCCGACGGCAACATCTACGACATGTGGGGCCAGGTGCCCATGGAGTACCAACCAGGAGTCATCGACGACACCGGAGACATAGCGAGCAGCTTCGCCCAGGAGGTGGCCGATCAGGTTTCGGTGGCCGATTGGTCTGATCTCGAGGCGCAGGTCGACGCTGATGTCCTCGACTCGTTCACCGCCGGCCTGGAACCGGATGAGATCAGTGCAGCCGGAATCGTTGTCGACGACGTCGTCTATCTGCAGCCAAGCCGGACCCGTTCAGGCGACTACCCCTACCCCCGCTACATGCAGCACGGCGCCGCGTCGGTGAGCAAGTCGATTGGCGCCGGTGTCGCGATGCTGTGGCTCGCCGAGAAGTACGGCGAGGGCGTCTTCGATCTGCGCATCGCCGACTACCTCAACGTCACCGCCGACCACGACGGCTGGGCCGACGTGACATTCGGCGACGTCCTGAACATGGCGACCGGTGTCGGCGACAACTCGCCCGACCGAATGCCATATGACATCTACGCGAACGAAGCCGGCCCGAACAACCGCAAGTTCTACCTCGCTGAGACCGTGACCGGCAAACTCGATGCCGCGTTCGCCGCCGACAACTACTCGTGGGGACCGAACGAGATCGTGAGATACACGTCATCGCAGACCTTCGTCCTCGCCGCAGCCATGGACGCCTTCCTCAAGACCAGCGAAGGGCCAGACGCCGACCTATGGGAACGGCTATCCGAAGAGGTCTTCCGTCCCATCGGCATCCACCACATGACCATGCTGGCCATCCCTACAGGCGACGGCGAGGGTGGTGTCCCATACATGGCGTCCGGTCTGAGGCTCACCATCGACGACGTCGCCAAGATCACCACCCTTCTGCAGAACGGCGGAACTCACAACGGCGAACAACTCCTCCACCCGACACGAACAGACGACGCCCTCTACCGATCCGGCCAACTCGCGGGCCTCCCGACCGGGAAGACCTTCTCCGACGGCGATCAGGCATACCACGCATCGTTCTGGAGCATCGCCCATCAAACCGACACCGGTACCTACTTCCAGGTCCCGTTCATGTCCGGGGCAGGGGGCATCACAATCTTCCTCGCCCCGAACGGCGTCACGACTTTCGTGTTCACCGACGCAAACCAAGACACCTACAGCCTCAACAGCCCAGCCGTCGCCGAAGCCATCCGCCCATACCCCACCAGCGGACTCGCCAACGTCGTACTCATACCCAACGGGCTCGGACTCAACGCCCCACTCGTGTTCGCCGCGATCGGGCTTGTGATCCTCGCCGTCGCTGGCCTCCTGACGCGGCGCACCCGCCGGCAACGTCAACAACACCGCCCACAACCGGCCAAATGACCCCCTGGAGTCACAGCCGTTTGGAGCGGCTTCGGGGTTGGTGCGATGTCGCACAAAGCGGGGTGATCTGTGTGGGTTCCACCTACTCTGGATCGGGCAGAGTCTTTTGATTTTCGAGGATGAACCGGCCAGAACGAGATGGAGGCGTCATGAAGTTCGATCCAGAGCTGAACACGGAGGAGATCGCATCGATCGCGAAGGAGGCGTACATCTACTCCTTCCCGATGATGATGGGGTATCGGTTCGGATATGCCACGTACCTCCAGCCGACGTCGCCTGCGTACCGGGGTCCCGCCAACGCAGGTCCGTACGGTGAAGCGGTCACACTCGACCACACGTTCCGCGACGTGATTACCCCCAATGCGGACACGCCGTACTCTTTCGCGTTGCTCGACTTCCGGGGCGGGCCCCTCGTCGTATCGTTCCCGGCTGTCACGGATCGTTACTACGTGATGCAGTTCGAGGATCTCTACGGCCAAAACGACCTCTATGTGGGGAGCCGGGCGACGGGGTCGGGCGCGGGCTCCTACTTCCTTGCCGGGCCCGGCTGGGACGGCGACGTCCCCGGTGGGTTCAGCGGATCGCACAGATTCGAGACCGATCTGGTGTTCCTCATCGGACGCTCCCAGTTGCTCGGCCCCGACGACGCCCCGACACTCGCCGAGATCATGGCGGAGTACCGCATCGAGCCCCATGCGGTGTACGTTGGCGGCGAAGGCCCGGAGTTGGCACCGTTCGACTGGCCGCAGTGGGACGACGAGGCGTCGCGCGACGAACGCTTCGTCCAGTACCTCAACGGACTCCTGCCGCTTTGCCAACCTCCTCATCCCGACGAGGCCGAGATGCTCGCTCGGTTCGCCCGGATCGGGATCGGGCCGGGTTTACCGGTGGACCTCGACGTGCTCCCGACCGAGGTCCGGACCGCCCTAGCCGACGGTGTGGCGAGCGCCCGCGACGAACTCTCCACGGTGTCGGAGGGTCTAGGGACGAACATCAACGGCTGGATGTCGATGAAAGCGTTCGGCAACCGCCAAGCCTACGGCGGCGACTACCTCAGGCGAGCGGCAGAGTCGATGCTGGGTTGGGGTGGCAACGATGCGATCGAGGCCTACTACCCGATGGCACGCGTCGATGGTGACGGCAACCCGTTCGACGGTAACGCCAAGTATCAGCTGCGGCTCGAGACCGATCCGCCCGTCAGGGCGTTCTGGTCGGTGACGATGTACGACACGACCTACGACGGCACTGCCGGCTACCTCGTCGAGAACTCGATCGACCGGTATCTCATCAACGAACTCACCGAGGGCCTTGTACGCGACGCCGATGGTGCCCTGACGATCACGATGCAGCGCAACGAACCCGACGACCCGGTGGAGAGGGCGAATTGGCTCCCGACGCCCGATGGGCGCTTCTACCTCGCGCTTCGTCTGTACTGGCCCGAGCCGGCTGCCCTCGACGGCACCTGGGGCGCTCCGCCGGTCAAGCGCGTGGACTGAGCTGAGGATTCGACGCGGGTTGGCTCTCGTCAGTTTGCATCGTTTCTGACCAAATCGCGTCGTATTCGCGCCCTGCGGTGCTTGAGTGTGGCGAACTGCGCTAGACCGGCGCACGGTATAGGCATTGAGAGGGCCTTCCGAGGCCCCTCTCAGGCACCACGGAACCTCAGCTGGTCGTGGTGCAGGCTCGGGTGCCGCGTGCGACCTCGAGACGGCTCTCAGTCGTCGTCGGATCTCCACACCTCGGTCACAGCATCGGCGGCAAGGGCCTGGCCGGCCTCCTCGTACAGGTTCCGAGCAACATTGACACCGGCTTCTTGGAGCGCGGTGACCTGATCCCGGTACCGCGCGATTGCAGCGATCCGAGCGTTCGGCAAGAACTCGCGAACGCGACCAACACACTCGAGATTCGCTTCCTGGCTGTTCATGGCGGCGAAAACCAGTTCAACCTCCGGATGGAAACGGAAACGTTCCCAGAAGTCGAAGTCGAGGGCATCGCCGCGCACAACAGATCGGCCGTCTTCACGCTGCGCATCGACCACTGCCGGGCTCCGATCGACACCGACGACGCCGTGGCGGCCGTCCCGAGCGATCTCATCGTAGGCACCTTCGCCGATGCGGCCCATCCCGAAGATCAGTACGCGGGCCCAGCCGCAGTCCACGACCGCGTCCTCCTTCACGATCGGCCGACGCTCGAGACCGGCGAGCGGGCGCGAGAACATCTCATAGATGCGGTAGCGGGCCGTATTGGCCCACGACGCGGCGATGAACGACGCGGCCACCGCCACCGCCACGGTCGAAACCCACTCTTGCGTCAGATAGTTCACGGCAACGGCGGCCGATCCAACGATCAGGCCGAACTCCGAGTACGTCGACAGGGTGAGTCCCGCATGCAGGCTGGTCCGTGCCCGAATCCGGAAACGGGTGAAGAGCCACAGGAACGACACCGTCCTCAGCGGCACGATCACGAGCAATGCCGCGCCGATGAACCACGCCTCGACGGGCGGGCTCCCCGCGAGGCCGATCGACAGGAAGAACCCGACGAGGAACAAGTCCTTGAAACCGAGCAGGGTCGTCGAGAGCTCGCCAGCCCGCGGATGGCCCGACAGCACGAGACCGGCTACGAGCGCCCCGAGGTCCGGCTTGAGGCCGAGTGCATCGAAGACGGCCGCACCGACCGCCACCGCCAGCGTGATGCCGAGCAGGATGAGGATCTCGCCGTGGCCGGCACGATCGAGGAGCCACCAGACGACCGGACGAAGAACGAGGAAGCCGGGGATGACGAGCAGCGCCCATGGCGACGGCCAGCCATCTCCCGTTGCTACGAGGAAGGCGACGGCAAAGAGGTCCTGGAGTACAAGCACGCCAATCGACAGGCGGCCGGCGAGGGACGAGGACTCGTTGGTCCGCTCGAGGGCCTGGACGGCGAACACGGTGGAGGCGAACGACAGCGCAAATCCGACGACCGCTGCCGAGCGGAGATCCAGATCAGAGGCGAGAGGAACACCGAGGAATCCGACGAGGAGAAGGGCGCCTCCGTATGCGATCGTCGCGCCGAAGCTGAAGGCCGTCGTGGTCACCCACACGCGAGGGCGGGCCAGGCTGGCGACGTTGAGCTTGAGGCCCACGCCAAACAGCAGGAGCAGCACGCCGATGTCCGCTATCCACTCGATGGCCTCGGAGGATTCGACGCCGAGCCCGTGAAGCACGAACCCAGCGATCAGGTATCCGACCAACGGGGGCAGCTTCGCGGCTCGTGCGGCGAAGCCGAGCACGAATGCCGCGAGGAGCAGAGGGACTTCCATTGGCCGGCATTATCGCAGCCATCTCACGGGAATTGCCGAAGACGCTGCGCCTCTTTCGCTCGTTGCCCGCGTGCTGCAGCGCTCCTTCGTGTCCGACGGACAAGAAACCGAGCCGGAAGCCGCTCCAGCTGACGTCGCGGATCAGTTGCCTCTGGCCCGAGACCCCTCGCCGTCATCGCGGACAGCAACGACTCGCGTGGCGGGGGCTGATCGCCTGTCTGGTCCTACAACGTAGCGCCGACCACCTCGGCCGCTCAGCAGGCAACACCCGCGCCCGGTCACAGTGGATCCGCCGGTAACGTGTGACCCGCAGCCTCGAAGCGACCGGATCGGTAGGGATCGATCGTGCCGGAACTCTCGTCACTGTGGTCGTCAATGCAACGGAGCATCGGCGGCGGCAATCGGCGCAAACTTGGAACCTTCATCGGTGTGTTCACGCCGTCGATCCTGACGATCCTTGGCGTCATCCTCTACCTGCGGACCGGCTGGGTGGTCGGCAACGTCGGGTTGCTCCCCACGCTCGGCATCGTCATCATCGCCCATGCCGTGACCATCGCCTCGGCGCTGTCGATCTCTGCCGTCGCCACCAACATGCGCGTCGGGAAGGGGGGTGCGTACTACATCATCTCGCGCAGCCTCGGCATCGAAGTCGGTACCGCGATCGGGATTCCCCTGTACCTGGCGATGACCTTCTCGGTGACCTTGTACGCCTTCGGTCTCGCCGAGAGCATCGCCTTCGTGTGGCCCGAGGCGCCCGAACGCCCGATCGCAGCGGTCACCGTCCTCGTCGTCTCCTTCCTCGCGGCGCGGGGGGCCGGAATCGCACTGCGCCTCCAGCTGCCGATCTTGGTCGGCATCGTGGCCTCGTTGATCGCTCTGGTGATCGGCGCAATCGCGAGCGGAAGCGAGAGTGTGTCGCTGGTGAGTGGCGGCGAGGCGAACACAGAGTTCTGGACGGTCTTCGCCGTGTTCTTCCCCGCGGTGACGGGGATCATGGCCGGTGTCAGCCTCTCCGGCGACCTGGAGAACCCGAGTCGAGCTATCCCACTCGGCTCTATCGCCGCCGTGCTCACGGGATTCGCCGTGTACCTCGCGGTGCCGGTCGTCCTTGCCGCCACCGCAACGTCGGAGGAATTGCTGTCGAACAATCTCATCTGGTTCGACATCGCCGGGCCTCTCGCTCCACTCGTCCTCTGGGGGTTGTGGGGAGCGATCTTCGCGTCCGCGGCTGGGAGCATCCTCGCCGCCCCCCGCACCCTCGAGGCGATGGTCGACGATCGCGTGTTGCCGACGCTCCTGCGGCGACCGATCGCTTTCGTCAACGGCCCGGGCGTCCCCCTGCTCGTCAGCAGCGGGCTGGCGCTGGTTGCGGTCGCCCTCGGCGATCTCGACGCCATTGCGCCGCTCCTGACGGTGTTCTTCCTCACGACCTACGGCATGGTGAATCTGGTGGCCGGACTTGAGCGGCTCAGCAACGACCCTTCCTATCGGCCGACTCTCCAGGTTCCATGGTGGATCTCGATCGCTGCGGCATTGGGATGCTTCGTGGTGATGTTCCTGATCAACCCAGTCGCACTGGTCATCGCCGTCGTCTTCGAAGCCGTCGTCTATGTCGTCATGCGCAGGAGGGCGATGACGGCACCCTGGGGGGATCTACGCCGTGGGGCCTTGATGTCGCTCGTCCGCTCAACGGTGATCCGGCTGCAATCGATGCCGGCCGACCCCCGCAACTGGCGGCCGAACATACTCCTGTTCGCCGGCGATGTGGAGCGCAGGGCCGACCTGGCACGGTTCGCTGCGTGGTTGATCCAGGATCGGGGCATCCTCACCGTTGCCAAGGTCCTGGCCGGATCCATCGACGACTTGATCGGCGATCGGGACCGTGAGATGGAGCAACTCGCCGCCAGCCTCGACGAGCTCGGGGTCATCGGGTTCCCCGAGGTCGATATCGTGTCCGACTTCGAATCGGGTGCGGTATCGATTGCCCAGTCGAACGGTATCGCCGGCATCGACTCCAACACGGTGATGTTCGGTTGGAGCAACAAGCCGGAGCGACAGGCCGCCATGCTGAGGATCATCGAGCAGCTCGCCAAGCTCGAGAAGTCGGCGGTGATCGGTCGCATCGTGCCGCGAAAGTGGAACGACCAGCGCCGCTCCATTCACGTGTGGTGGGGCGGCTTGAAGCAGAACGGCGACATGCTGGTCCTGTTCGCCCACCTGTTGTCACTCAACCCGGCATGGCGAAACGCCAGGGTCGTGATCAACAACGTCGCCACCAACGAGATGACGTACGAGCGCAACCGAAAACTCCTCGTGCAATTGACGACGGCCGCTCGCATCGATGCCGAGATCAACGTCGTGCTCAAGCCGGACGAGGTGACGATTCGAGAAATCATCCACGAACGCTCGGCGGAGGCGGATGTGGTGCTGCTCGGGCTTCGCGGGAACTCGCCCGGCGAGGAGATCGCCTATGCCCGACGGATGCAAACCCTGATGGACGGCCTGTCGACCGTGTTGTTCGTCCGCAATGCGGGTGAGTTCCGCGGTCAACTCCTCGGCGACACCATCGAGGAGCAGCCGACGCGGTCGGTTTGACCCGGACGGAATCGGGGCCCGGCCGAGGGTAGAGCCGCCGCCTGACCAGGGGTTTCGTTTGGTGGGCGCTGGCGGGTTCGAACCGCCGACCTCTGCCGTGAGAAGGCTCCTGAGGCTGTTTCAGCGCGCCCTGTTGAATCGACAATTACGTGAGAACGCCCCGCTCAGAGCCACTTCTTACTGCTCGCCATTTCTCGCTGTCTTGCGTCATTTCTCATCGTCTTGTGCACGTAGGGCCCGGGGGCACCCAGGAACGTCTCTGTCGCGTGCGTGTCCGGCGTTGCATCCTGAACCACCGGCTCTCTCTGCACCCAGGTCGGCTACACGCTTCTACATAAATTGGCCCACGCCTGGGAATACCACACGATGAGCGACGCAACGCGGCAGGCGTACCTGGACTACACCGGACTGACCACGTTGGCTGATCCGGACGTCGAGTGGGAGGACCGTGGGGTTGAGAGCGCAGCAACGACCATTGCCTGGGGGCTTCTCGAGATCCCGATACTGGTTGATGATCCCGTCTCGGTTGTCACTGGTGGTAGCAGCTCTCCGCGAGCAGTATCGCGCGAGACCCCGGCATGCTGCGTTGCAGACGACACCCTCCCCGACTTCTGTCGGGGAGGGTCAGCGTAGCCCGTCGCAGGAGCATCGACGGCGGACCCGACAGCGCCGGCTGCCAGCGCCTCATGCCAACGGATGGTGCTTCGCAGCTACTCAGACTTCGACAAGAGCCTGCTGCCGAGTCGACCATCGGCAAGGAGATCGGCGCCGATGTAGAGCGGCACCACTTGAGCCAGACCAAGCCAGAGGAAGAGCAGGAGTAGGCCGGCTCGTCCCAGTCGAAGCGTGTTGTTCCCGCTGACGACTGTCTCGCTGATCTGAGCTTTGATCTCGACCACTCGGCCCTCTAGCCCAACTTGCGTCTCCTCGGTGTTGACAGCGTCCAGGCTCTCCGCCACGAAGTCCAGGGTGTCGCCAAACGCAGCGTCCACCGAATCTGTCGTCTGGACTACGGTGTCCACCGCCTGCCAACTACCCCAGGCCCCGACAACAGCGAAGAGGATGCCAACAACGCCAACAATCAACGAGATGACGCCTACTCATCGAGCCATTGTGCTTCTCTCCCTAAGTATGGTTGCCGCATCGGCAAACCGAGTTGCTCTCGTCCTCAGCTTCGAGCCGCGTCGATCTACGTTCGACGCCTTGCGGCAGAGACTGCTGACGATCACCGCTAGCGTACGACGGCTGGGGGCTCTGCATACTGTCAGCTCTGTGGGCCTCCTCACCTGATCGATCGATCAGGCTGCGCACCTCGCACGATTGCCGGTTGTCGACGGAACCCGCTCGGTCTAGGTTTCACATGAGAACTTGAAGGAGTCTGTTCATGCCGAACGGTAAGCCGAACATCCTCGTCTTGTGGGGTGACGACATCGGGATCACGAACGTCAGCGCGTATTCCGATGGGGTCATGGGGTATCGCACGCCGAACATTGATCGGATTGCGGAGGAGGGCGTCCGGTTCACGGACTACTACGGTGAGCAGTCGTGCACGGCCGGGCGAGCAGCTTTCATCACCGGGCAGAACCCGACCCGGACCGGTCTCACGAAGGTGGGGATGCCGGGTGCTGACATCGGGATGCGCAGCGAGGATCCGACGATCGCCCGTGCGCTCAAGGAGCAGGGGTATGCGACCGGTCAGTTCGGCAAGAATCATTTGGGTGACCGTGATGAGTTCTTGCCGACCAATCATGGGTTCGACGAGTTCTTCGGCAACCTGTATCACCTCAACGCCGAAGAGGAGCCGGAGCTGCGAGATTATCCGAGTGAGGAGGACTTCCCGCACTTCCGGGAGAACTTCGGCCCGCGTGGTGTGATCCACAGTTGGGCGGACGGTCGGATCGAGGACACCGGGCCGCTGACGAAGAAGCGGATGGAGACGATCGACGACGAGATCGTCCCCGAGGCGCAGCGCTTCATCAAGGACGCGGTCGACGACGACACCCCGTTCTTCGTGTGGTTCAACACGACCGGGATGCACTTCCGGACCCACGTCGCGCCCGACAAGTGGGGCCAGGCCGGACGCTGGCAGTCGGAATACCACGACGGGATGATCGAGCACGACCGTCGGATCGGCGAGATGCTGGACCACCTCGACGAACTTGGGATCGCCGAGGACACGATCGTCGTGTACAGCACCGACAACGGTGTGCACATGAACAGCTGGCCCGACGGTGGCATGACCCCGTTCCGCAGCGAGAAGAACTCGATGTGGGAGGGCGCCTACCGGGTCCCAGCGATGGTCCGGTGGCCCGGCCACATCGAAGAGGGACAGGTGCTGAACGGCATGATCAGCCACGCCGACTGGTTCGTTACTTTCCTCGCTGCGGCGGGGGACCCGGACGTCGCCGACAAGCTCAAAGCCGGTCACGAACTCGACGGACACTCGTACAAGGTGCATCTCGACGGTTTCAACCAGCTGGACTACCTGACCGGCGAGGTCGACGAGAGCCCGCGGTTCTACTTCTTCTACGTGACCGACGACGGCGACCTCGCTGCGCTCCGATACCAGAACTTCAAGTTCGTGTTCCTCGAGCAACGCGCCCGCGGCACGATGCAGATCTGGATGGAACCGATGGTCGAGCTGCGCATGCCGAAACTGTTCAACCTGCGCACCGACCCGTTCGAACGCGCCGACATCACCTCGAACACGTACTTCGACTGGGTCCTCGACCACGCGTTCCTCTTCGTACCGGCACAAGCCTTCGTCGCCGAACACATCCAAACCCTCGTAGAGTTCCCACCCCGCCAGGAACCCGCGAGCTTCAGCATCGACAAAGTCCTCGAGAAGCTCCAGGCCGGCATCACCAGCGCCTGATGGCGACGGGACCCGGTTCGGCACGACGCAGGTCGCGGCCGGGTCGGCTCATCGAATGGTCTGTGGCTTCGCGCTGGCGTCGACGACCACGAGATCGTGCTCCCACAACCGCTCGAAGAACGCCGGCTCTGCGCCGGCGATGGCACCGATCGGTCGCCGGCCGTCGATCGCCTCGAACATCGCCAGCTCACGCTCGTCGACGAACATGACCAGATCGGTGAACTCGTGCGCCTGGTTGAGGAGCGCTGCGGCCGCGCCCTCCGGCAACCGCTCGCGCACGGAGGTCACGGTGTGTGGTACGAGCGGGACGTAGCCCGGCCACTCGTCACCATCGAAACGAACCGCCGCTCCGGCCCGCCGCCCGGCTTGCGAAGCGACAAACGTGTGGCGCACCATCGTGCCGCGGAACAGCTCGACGGCGGCGTATTGCTCCTCGATCGGAAGCTCGCGGATTCGGGCACCGTGGGGGACCGCTGACAGCGAGCCGCAACGGGGCAGGTACGGCGCTTGTCGGAGCCAGCGATCGAGCTCGAGTCCACCCCTCCGGAGGAACTCGAACACCTCGGGCACCGAGTACGACCGATCGCGCGGGTGGAGCAACGCATCGGCGATGGCATCGGCGTCCTGGAAGTCGGGGGTGTTGCGCAACCGGTGACTCAGCGGGTGTCCGAGCGGGAGTTCGCGCAATGTGGTGACGAGGTCGGCGATCTCCTCAGGCGACGTGCCGACCCCCAGCCGACGGCAGTACTCCTGGATCAAGTACACGCCGGTCCGCCCGTAAGGCGCGTAGAGCATCAGGGTCATCGCTCCGTGCGGCACCAGGACGTCGGAGAGGGCACGCAGTCCTTCGTCGGGAGAGGCGAGGTGGTGGAGCACCCCGGTGCTGACGATGTGGTCGAACGACGTGTTCAGGTTGCTCACTTCGGTGATGGGCAACCGGTGCACCGTGAGGTTGTCGAGTCGGTGTCGTTCCGCCAGCGATCGCGTGTGCTCGATGCTGGTGCGGCTGACATCGATCCCGACGACCCGAGCGTTGGGGTGACGAATCGCATATCTCGCCGCCTGCGACGTGCCGCATCCGGCGACGAGAATCGCAATGTCGGCGCGGAAGGGTCGAGACGGCCAGATCAGGTGATGCTCGACTCGCCGCCGCGCCCCGTCGTCCCAGCCGACGGCGACGTCGTCGAGGCGAGTGACGGGTGGCGGGTACGGGTGCCGATCGTAGAACGCCGCGAGCACCTCGTCGTTCGCCATGGTCAAGGACCGCAGTGCCCCGTCACGACGCGGCGAAGATCGTGGCCCAGTCGTCGCGCATGCTCACGACCGTCCAGTCGAGTCGCGCTGCGGTCTCGAGGATGTTCTCGCCGGTATCGAACGTGCCCGCCTTGCTCTCGTAGGCATACTCGCGTTTGGCGTCGTCGTGATTCACGAGGACGGCCAGCGATGGCCCGTCGTAGCTCATCGCGTATTCGAGCATCTCCGTATCGCCCGCCGAGTTGCCGCCGGCCACGACCGGCCGCCGGCCGAGGATGCGGTGGATGTTGGCCACTTTGGTCACGCCCTCGTTCGGCCCGCTACCCACCAGGTGGCTCGTGCGCAACAGCCGCGGTCGGCCCTCGTCGCCCCGAGTGAACTCGTAGTCGATCTGGGAGCCGACGACACCTTCTGGCGAGACCCCGTAGAAATCCTGGCCGATGACCCGCACAAACTCGGCCCCGCCGCCGCTGACGATGTAGAAGTCGAAGCCATTCGAACGCAGCTCGTCCATCAGCTCCAGCATCGGCTGGTAGCGCTGCTGCCGGTACGGCACGCCTCGGTCGGGATGACGTTGCTCGGCAAAGAACGTTGCGACCTTGCGATCGAAGTCCTCCGGGCTGATGCCGGCCACGAGGTCGAGCAACGAGGTCACCAGTGCTTCGAGTCCGATCTCTTGCTGCGCTGCGGTGTCGTGGTCGATCAGGGCCCGGAACTCGGGTCGCTCGGCGACCGAAGCATCGGCGGCGATTGCTTGTCTGAGCTCCAGCAGGAAGAACTCGATCTGGGGGTAGTTCGGCTTCTCACACCACATGGTGCCGTCGTTGTCGAACACCGCCACCCGGCCCTCGGGTGGGATCTGGTCGGCCTGATCGATGAACTCCAGAACGGTCGAACGGGTGTCTCCATCGTTCCATGACGGCAATCGACGGCTGATGGCGGGTCCTCCTGTTGATGTGGGTGTCGTGGTGACAGCCACTTCGAGTAGATCGAGGATCATGATACGCATCGAGGCGGTGAAGAACCCAACGATGCGCGCCCCCCGGGCGACGCCGGGCGTTCACCTCGCGTCGACGTACTGCTCACCACCGACCACTCCCGACGCCGGCGTCACCCGAGCGTGGACAGAGCGGTCGGCAGCTGGAGAGGAGACGAGGTGCTCGGCGTGGCGATTGGCAACTGGGAGATCGCCCGCGACGTCTCCGAGTGGACCGAGATCGCGGGGAATCCACGACGAAGAGACGGATCATGAAGACCAACATCGTTCCGGCGTGGATACCGGACTACCAGCCTTCGTGGGTTCGCACCGATGTCATCGCCGGTTTGACGGTGGCCGGAATCGTGATTCCCGAAGGGATGGCCTATGCCCAGGTGGCCGGGGTCAAACCCGAGGCAGCCTTCTATGCGGCGCCTCTGGCGTTGGTGATGTACGCGTTGTTCGGCTCTTCCCGCCAACTCGTTGTTGCCACTAGCGGCGCGATCGCGGTGTTTTCGCCACAGCCATGTTGCGCTGCTGATCAAACAAGGCGCCCACCCGGCAGTCATCGCCGCCCGCCTCGGACACGTCTCAGTCAAGACCGTCCTCGACGTCTACGGCCACCCCTCCGAAGGCCTCGACCGGGACGCCGCTGAAAGGCTGGAGCCACCTTGGAGCGAATCTGATGTGCACAAGATGTGCACGCAGACCTAGAAGGGAGAAACACAGAAGGAGGCCCAACGTGAAGAACACCCCGCTGAGCGGGGGTTTCTCCTGGTGGGCGCTGGCGGGATCGAACCGCCGACCTCTGCCGTGTGAAGGCATATCAGGGGGTGTCCGTGACCTGGGCGAACGACGAAAAACGGCCGCTGACCTGGCCGTTCGCTACCTATTGACGTTGATCAGTTTGCGTCGTTTCTCAGCAAAACGCGTCCTATGCGCGTCCTGGGACGGGACCGTACTTGGAAGTGAGTCCCGGCTCTTGCGGGTCCCGGTCGTCGATATGAGCCGGCTGTGCCCGATCTTCTTCGATTGCACGTCGTCGGCGACCATGGCCGGGTCAGCAGGAGCGCTCGTGAGCTCGGCACTCGACGAGGTCGAGACCATCGCCGCCCCTAAGGAGATCACGCCGGCCATTCAGGCGGCGATCCACACTCTCGACCGCTAGCCGACGTCGGTCATCTTTTCGGGCGTCATAAGCTCGTAAAGCTCGATCCAGCTACCCAACGTCAGCTCATCGAGCTTCTTGTACAGCTCCTGAGCCCGGGGCGGGCTCGCAACGCTCTCGGCCCGATAGGTGCTGGCTATGGCATCTTCGGTCCACTCCATGTACACCCGATTGCGCTCGCCCGGAAGCGTACTGGTGTTGAAGTACACCCGCGACGGCGACCGTTTGTGGCCGATTCGTACTCTTCGCCCATCGCCGCCACCAGCGAAGCTGCTGCTCGAGCCTCTCCCGGCTTCGTCTCCCAAACGCGTCTTACAACGAACATGTTCATCCTCCCGAACGTGTGCCAGGACGCTAGTTGCGATTCCCAATCGTTGGGCTGGCCGGATTTGAACCGGCGACCTCTTGACCCCCAGGCGGAAACAGGGGGTGTCTGCGACAGGCGGAAATGCACGGAAACACCCTCTGACCGGGGGTTCTGTTGCTCAAGAGCTTTCGTCGTTTCGCGGCGCTTTCCGTTCTCTCGCGGACTCTCCGCGGACTCTTGAGCAGATCGATGATCCTTCTTGGGACGCGAAACACTGCCTCGTGGTCAGAGAATCGACGCCGGCCTCACGATGCCGTCCGTTCCCGAATCCACTCGCTGAGCGTGGCAACCGCGTCCCCATCTCCCTAACCCTGCCGCCAACTCGAGGATGACGTGAGCGCTCGCTTCTCCGTCTTCGTCACCCGGCGGTGGGGTCCAGGTGAGTCCGTTACGGAGACAGAACTCGACCATGCACACGAACCCGACGCGCTTGTTGCCGTCCGGGAGTGGGTGATTCTTGACGATCCGCGTGCACAGAACCGCGACCTTCGTAGCCAGGTCGGGGTAGAACTCGACACCACCGAATGACGCGGCTGGAGCATGCAACGCCGATTCCGCCAACTCGAGGCGTGAGACAAAGGCGATGTCCTCTGCAGGCTCCCCGAGAACGATCTCGCAGATCGCCAGGAAGTCGGCGAGGTCGAGGTAGTCGACGCTCACTCAGCAAGCCGCTCGAGTACCCGTTGGTTCTCTTCAACAATGGACCGTATCCGTGCCCGGAACGCCGGGTCCTTGCGGCGAGTCTCGATCCGATCCGCAACCGCCTCGCGAATCACTTCAGCGATCGACACGCCATCCGCGGCGGCGACCGCTTCTAGGTCCGATGCCTGGTCAGTATCGAGACGGACGGTGAATGCTCTCTGCTTCATACCTGTATGCTACCACGCGTCACACAGCATGACACCACGCACCGGTATCCCAGACAATCCTCGACCCGCTGGAATCGACGAGCCGCCGAAGACCACCGATCGGTCACACGAACCGAAAGTCCTTGACACGATTGCCGTATGAGCGTCGACATGGGTGGTCGCGGTCCCTATCACGTGACGAGAGTATGGGGCCATTCGTCGGGTTCGGTTCTGCTTGTCGGGTTGCTCTCTATCCTCGGCTATCGAAGCGACAGCTGCCCGGTTCCAGGTGGATGCCAAGACGGTGCGCAAGTGGCGGGACCGGTTCCCAACCGAAGGTGCGGCTGGTCTTGTGGATCGGTCATCGCGGCCGCCGCTGGCGCCGCAGGGTCGGCGTCGTATGGTCGACTGCGTTGTGGAACGGGGTTGGACGTCCGACCGCCACGGCGGTAGCTCGTGATCTGCCGTGGCTGCTCCGCTTGGTCGGGCCCATCGACTGAGAGTAGGACGGTTGCTGATCTCCCTTGGATCGGCATCTGCCGGAGTGTCCGGAAAACCACAACCTTGCGGTCACCGGATGCACTAGCTACCCGCCGCTCCCTGCAGGCGAACCGGGGACCAGCGTCTTCTGCTCCATCACCTTCACGACGAGTTCGACCTCACGGTCTGCGGTCTCGTTGACCTTGGCGCTGAGGACGTCGACGGAGGGGAGATCGCCCGTGCCGGCGATCCTGACCTCGACCGCTTCCTTGAGGAGCGTCGCTTCCAGCACTTCGTATCCCGAGTTCTCTCCGAGCCACTCGCGCGTCGCGACCTCGACGCCGGACACAAGATCATTGCGATCGATGATCTCCTCGACCGTCCACGCCAGGGGAATCGTCACGAGCACAACGAAGAGGACCACGATGCCGAGTCCGAACCGCACCGACTGGCCGCTCTCCTCAATCCGGCGAAGCGGCGCAAACCCGGTCAGCACGAAGGCAGCGGCAGCAGCGAGCACGATCGCCACGGCGTTCGTCAGGAACGTGAGCAGCGCCCCAAATCCGAACGAGAAGGCACCGGCCTCGAACAACAGGCCCGCCGTGGCGAGCGCCGGCACCAGTGTCAAGCGAGACGGCAACGCCAGGGAGTGAGTTCGAGACGTCCTTCCTGGCCGTCGCGAACCCGCCGGCCGCACCGGCAGCGAGAGCGACGACAAGATCGATGAACGTCGGTGTGGCGAATGTCGAGACGAGGTTGTTGCGCTCGAGGAAGAACGACGGCAACACAACACCGATCAGGGCGCCGAGGGCAACCACACCAAGGGCAGCACCAACCAGGGTCACGAGCGACCACAGCGTGCGTCGACTAAGACCCCAGCAGGATGCCGGCTGCGATGCCCATGAGCGGAGCGGTGATCGGAGAGATCAGCATCGCCCCGACGACGACCGCGACGTTGTCGGCGGCGACGCCAAGGGTCGCGATGATCGCAGCAAGAAGGAGCAGGGTGACGAACCGGGTGAGGCGCGCGCCTGCGTCGTCACCGACGAAGTAGAGACGATCGACAAGTTCGCGCCGCTCGTCGGGTGAGTACTGCTTCTCACGAACCCAAACGACAAATGCCTGCCACGGTTGTGCCGCGTCGCCGATGCGTCCGCTCAGCGTCATGACAACAAGAGCGAACCCGACGGCGAGGAACACGAATCCGAGCGAGGCAGTCACCGCCCTGAACGACGTCTGGGGGAACAGGAGGACGAGAGCCGCCAGTGCGAACGCAACGGACGCGCCAACAAGGCGTTCCCCTCGCGCCTCCGATGACCGCAACGCTCGCCACAGCCAGACCAGGCCGACAACGATCAGCACCATGCCAATCACGGCGCCAGATGCCCGAACTCCTTCGGGGTCGACCAGGAAAAGGGCGATGCCGGCTGCTGCGTACGCGATCGGCCGGACCCACGATGGCGCTGGACCGTGCGTCCGCCGCACGCGACGGAAATCGACGATCGCGAGAACGAGAAGTCCCGATCCGACGAGTTGAGGGAACCAGTCGGTGATGGCCGAGCCGAGGAGGACGAGCACTCCGCCGATGGCCATGCCAACGCCGTCGATGATCTGGCTCCGCGGGACGCGGCGTCTCTTGATTGGCTGAGTTCACCAGAGGATCCTATCCGTCTCGGACCGGATCAGCCGATGCAGAGCGCCACGAAAAGCACAGGGCACCGGCCGCCTTCGTGCCACCATGGCCCCCTCGTGCCGGAGGTGGCCATGATCGACCCAGAACCCATCGACGACAGCGCAGACCGCTACGGAACACCCGCCGAGCGCGCCACGCTGCTCATATCGGTGGCGAGCGCGAGCGTGGCCTTCATGCTGGCTTTCAACCTCGGCGCCTACGGAGAGGTCTTCTTCGATCAGATCTTCACGGTCTGGATCGCCTCAACGCTCGTCCTCCTCGGCTCGATCTTCACCCGGCTTCCCCCGAATACGTGGCCGCCGCGACTGGTGCTGCTTGCTCCCGACCGTGTGGATCCTGGTCGGCTGGGTCGACAATCCCGAGAACGGAGGATGCCGGTGAGAGCGCCCTGCTGTGGCTCACCCTGGCGATCACCGTCATCGCACTCCCGTTCGCTGCCTGGATCCTCGTTTCGACGATCAATCCGGATTTCCGCGACCTCGCCCGCAACTACAAGATCGTGGTGGGAGCGGTGGTCGTGGTTGCGTTCGCTGCCGGATACGGGATCGGGGCACGCAACGACGTGTTGCTGACGTGTGACGATTTCAAGGTCAGCGGCAACGATCTGCCCACGAACTGCGTCAAGCTCGAGCCGCCCAGTTCGTAAAGGTGCCCGTCGGGTTGGGAGCGTCGTACGGATACCGCCCCAACCCGACGGCGCGCTCCTAGTGGAGGCCACCTCCACTCGCGTCGTCCATGGAGGCCAGTATGGAGTCCAGGTTGAACGCAGCCGGCTTCTGTCGCGGTGGGAACTCACGGAACGACTGGAGTTGCTCGGCAGCGAGGGCTTGCATCGGATACATGACGAACACGTGGTCGAGCATCCAGTCCCAATAGACGTTGGCGTTCTCGTCAGCGCGTTCGAACGGATCCCTTCGGAGATTGAAGATCTTCGGCATACGAAGCGCCACGAACGGCTCGGCCCACATCTGCATCGTCTTGGCGCGCTGCTCGAAGAACACGGCCTTCCAATCGCCGTAGCGGATCGCGGTGATCAGGCCATCGTCGCTCGTGTAGAAGAACCAATCTCTGGGCGATTCGTCCGTCGCTCCGGCGAAGTAGTCCAGGCAGTTGTAGCCATCGATCTTCACCTTGAAGTCCTTGTCACCGACCCGGTATCCCGACTCCAACTTCTCGACCACGTCGGGTTCGCCTGCCGCGGCAAGAAGGGTTGGAAGCCATTCCTGGTGGGACACGATTCCATTGAGTGTGACGCCCTCCGGGAATTTCCCCGGCCAGCGAGCGAAACACGGGACCCGGTAGGCACCTTCCCAGTTCGAGTTCTTCTCGCTCCGCCACGGCGTGATCGCCGCGTCGGGCCAGGTGTTGAAGTGGGGTCCGTTGTCCGTCGAGTACACGACGATGGTGTCTTCGGCGATACCCAATTCGTCGACGATGTCGAGCATCTGGCCCACCAATCCGTCGTGCTCGACCATCGCATCGTTGTAGAACCCCTGGCCGGAGAGTCCAAGCGACTCTTCTTTCAGACGCGTCCGGAAGTGCATGCGTGTTGCGTTCCACCAGACGAAGAACGGCTCGTCGGCGTCGTGGGCCTCGCGAATGAACTCCACGGCTCGGTCGGTCATCTCCTCGTCGATAGTCTCCATGCGCTTCTTCGTGAGCGGACCCGTGTCTTCGATCCGACCGTCTGCAAACGAGTGAATCACACCACGGGGTCCGAAGCGCTCGCGAAACTCCGGGTTCTTCGGGTAGTCCGGATGCTCGGGTTCGTCCTCGGCGTTCAGGTGGTAGAGATTGCCGTAGAACTCGTCGAATCCGTGATTCGTGGGAAGGAACTCGTCCTTGTCCCCGAGGTGGTTCTTGCCAAACTGGCCGGTTCGATAGCCGAGGGGTTTGAGGAGTTCGGCAATGGTCGGATCCTCCGCCTGTAGCCCGGTCTCCGCTCCCGGAACGCCTACCTTGGTGAGTCCGGTCCGCACCGGGTTCTGGCCGGTGATGAAGGCCGCACGACCAGCCGTGCAGGATTGTTGGGCGTAGTAGTCGGTGAACTCGATCCCTTCGCGGGCAACACGGTCGATGTTGGGCGTTTCGTAGCCCATCATCCCGCGATTGTTGTGGCTGATGTTGAACCAACCGATGTCGTCACCCCACAGGATGAGGATGTTCGGGCGTTTGGTCATGACGAGCCTCCTCGCTCTTCGCTTCTCGTTCCCACTCTTGCTCGCGGGCGTCCCGGCCCGCTCGGCATCTGAGGACGCTCCGCAGACTCGGGTTGGCCGGCACCGTGGCATCGCTTCGTCTTGACACCGCTCCCGCACGGACAGGGGTCGTTCCGGCCTGCTTTGGCGACCGCGGCCGCGAACGCAGCGTCGCGTTGCGCCATGTACGCCATCACCGGCGACGCCGTCTGCCCGGCGCGGATCGCCTTGACCATGACCTGCATCGGTTCGTCGACATGGCGGAAGAAGTCCTTGAATCCTGCGCACAGGTAGTTGAGTCCGGGTTCGCCATCCGGTGTCTCAATGAATCGGTTCTTCGGGCACTCGCCGTGGCAGGCGAACCGGACGTCACAGTCCATGCAGTACTGCGGGAACAGGTCCCGCTTGTCCATGCCGAACTCGTGCTGTCGTTTCGACGCAACGAGGTCGCCCATATCGGCATCGCCGATGTTCCCGATCAGGTACTCGGGCTCGACGAAGTGGTCACATGAGTAGAGGTCGCCGTTGTGCTCAAGGGCGACGCCGAGACCGCACGTCTCGTTGAACACACACATGCCGGACGAGGGGAGGCCCATCCAGTTGCGAACCGTCGCCTCGAAGGTCTGGACGTAGACCGACCCGACGTCGTTGCGCACCCACTCATCGAAGATCACGCTGAGGAATCGGCCGAACTGCTCCGCTCCGACCGAGCGTTCCGACGCGTGCATACCGTCGAGAAACGCTGGATTTTCGTCCTCGTCGACACGTTCGACCACAGGGATGAACTGCATCCAGTCCGTGCCGACGTCATCGCGTAGGAAGCGATACACCTCGAGCGGGAACGCCCCGTTCTCGGAGTTCACGGTCGTCAGCACGTTGTACTCCACGTCGTGCTTCTGGAGGAGGCGGAGGCCCCGCATGACCTTGTCGAACGTGCCCTCACCCCGCTTGTTGACCCGATTGACATCATGAAGCGGTTGCGGCCCATCGATGCTGATGCCAACGAGGTAGTTGTGTTCCTTCAGGAACTCGCACCACTCGTCCGTGAGCAACGTGCCGTTCGTCTGAATGGTGTTCTCGAACGTCATCCCCGGCTTGCGGTACCGCTCCTGGATCTCGATCGCTTTGCGGAAGAAATCAAGACCCATCAGTGTCGGCTCGCCGCCCTGCCACGCCACGGTCACCATCGGCGTGGAGTGTGCGTCGATCAGTTGCCGGATGTAGCGCTCGAGCACCTCGTCCGACATGTGGAAACGACTGCCTTCGTACAACTCCTCTTTGTCCAGAGAAGAAGCAGTACGAACAGCCGAGGTTGCAGATCGCGCCGGTCGGCTTCGCCAGCACGTGGAACGCTTCAGGAGACCAGGCGCGCTCCAGAAGTCCGGCCGCATCTCCACCGTACTTGACGGCAGGCCATGGGAGATCGGTATTGGTGGTCATCGGATCGAGCCTATCTGCCGAGATGTGAGCGTGTCGGTGGCGGCTTCCAGCGTCAATGCCCCGCCTTGCGGATCAGCCACACGGTCACCGCCAGCAGGGCTACGGCAATCGGGACGACCAGATCGGGCCACGTCGTCTGCGGGTTGAGGAGCACTCCCTTGAGGAAGAGCACGGCAAGGAGAACCGCGACGACCTCGATGAGCGTCACTTTGAGATCGGTCACGCTCGTGATCTTGATCCAGTCGGGAGCATGGACCTTCGAACGCCCCTTCTCCCACTCGTCCGCGTCGCCGACAATCCACAGGCTGTAGACGCCGTAGGCGAAGACCAGGAGCACGAGGCCGAGCAAGAATTGATCGAGCGACGTGACAATGTCCACGGTCGCTGCGAGTGCTGCGTCGCTGGAGAAGGCCTTGTCATCGTGTCCACCGAAGTAGGTGACGATCCCATCGATCGTGGTCACGGCTCCGATCACGAACATGAGGATGGATCCGATCGCGGCGAAGACCACCGCCACAACGCTCAAATAGCGCGTACGGAAGATGGTCTCCACGGTCTGCCTCCTGCGATTCGCTGCTCGGATCCCTCTCGGCGAGCGTACTGCTTCGTGCCCTGGGTATCCACGGGCAGCCCTGTCGGTTTCCAACCTGATTGAATTGTGAGGGAGTGACGCGGCGTCGGGCCTCGGGTATGCGCCGTAGCTAGCCTGAATTCCTGATGCCAGCCGGTACTTGACGGGAGACGAGACGTTGCCCTACTTCACCACATCGATCGCGGTAGTCGCCGGACTCTGTCTCGCCTTCGGCATCCTGTACCTGTTCATCGGCGCACGCCGGCCATCGGATCGAACGCTCAACCTCCACTTCGCCCTCTTCGCTCTGTTCTACGCCGGGGCGATCATGACGGCCCGGTCGTCATTCATGGCCGACACACTCGACGAGTTCGCCTCAGCGAATCGCATCAGCGGGGTCTTCGCTGCGTTGGGCTTCATTGCCTTCCTCTGGTTCGTGGCTGCGTACACCGGGGTGCGCCCCCGCTCCTTCCTGTGGGCCGCCACTGCCGCGTTCGCGATCTACGGACTGGCCGGGATCATCGCTCCCGACCTCGTCGTCAACATCACGCAGGGCGTTGAGTCCGTGACCTTGCCGTGGAATGAGACCTTGCTGATGCTCCCGAATCAGGACTCTGCGCTGCTCCCCCTCCTCAGCGTGGCCGTGATCGCGACGATCGGCTACGTCGTCGTTGCCGATGTGAAGCAGTTCCGGAGCGGAGAACGCAACGCGGCGCTCGCTCTTGCGATCGGGATCGGATGGTTCTTCTTCACGGTCCTGGAAGAACTCGCCGTCCAGCTCACCGCACTCGACTTCGTGGTTCTCTCTGACTTCGGCTTCCTCGGCTTCGTGGTCGCCATGAGCCTGCAGATGGTCAACAACGCGATCGAGACAGAGACGGAGCTGGTCAACTACCGCAGCAACCTCGAGTCGATGGTCAACGAGCGCTCGATGCAACTCGAAGAGGCGCAGGCACAACTTCTCAGCCAGGCCGAGGAGCAGGCCACCACCGCGGAGCGGAGCCGGCTGGCCCGCGAACTCCACGACGTCGTAACCCAGCTTCTCTTCTCCATCAACCTCGTAGCTGGCAGCCTGCCGCAACTCTGGGAACGCGACCCGGATATGGCCAGGCGCAGCACCGCCGAACTGCAGCGTCTGACGCGTGGCGCACTCGCCGAGATGCGGACCTTGCTGCGGGAGTTGCGGCCTCAGACAATCGCTGAGACCGATCTGGCGCATGCTCGTCACGCACCTCAGCGATGGCCTTGCAGCCCGACACGACATTCCGGCGGAGGTCCACGTCGAAACAGTCGGCAGCCTTCCGCCGGACGTTCACGTGGCCATCTATCGCATCGCTCAGGAGGCAATGTCCAACATTGCCAAGCATGCAAACGCCAGCAGCCTCACGGTGACGCTCGTCGGCACCGATTCCCGGGTCGACCTCTCCGTCGTCGACGACGGATACGGATTCGATCGAACGGACATCCCGGCGGGGGCCATGGGCCTCGATATCATGCAGGAGCGCGCCGACGACATCGGAGCCGAGCTGGTCGTCGCGAGCCAACCGGACATCGGCACCAGAGTCGACGTCGTGTGGCACTGCCGAACCGAGTAGAGAGCCTTCATGACCGAAGATGCGCCGATCCGAATCCTGGCAGTCGACGACCACAAAGTGGTCCGCAATGGGCCTCCGCACGTTCATCTCCGTCCACGATGACCTCGAACTGGTCGGCGAAGCCGGGAACGGAGAGGAAGCCATCGAACAATGCGCCGCCCTCGGGCCCGACGTCATCCTCATGGATATGAAGATGCCGGTGATGGACGGCCCGACCGCCATCGAGCGCATTCGCGAGGGCTTCCCCGAGGTGCAGATCGTCGCGTTAACCAGTTTCGACGACGATGGGTACGCCCAACGGGCGCTCGAAGCCGGTGCGATCGGGTACCTGTTCAAGGACGTCGAGGAGGATGACTTGATGGCCGCGATTCGCTTCGCCCATCAAGGGCGCGGTGTCGTTGCGCCGGCAGCCATGCGGGCCCTTGTTGCGCGCTCCGTCAACGAGGACCCGGACTACGCGGCCAGCCTCACCGACCGTGAGGAGGCCACGCTCGAACTCCTTGCCCGCGGACTCACCAATCGCCAGATCGCGGGCAAACTGATGATCAGCATCTCCACGGTCAACTTCCACGTCCACAACGTGCTTGACAAACTGGGAGCGAAGACCAGAACCGAGGCGGTCGTCATCGCGTCCAGGGAAGGCCTGATCGACGTTTGAGGGAGCGTGCCGACCACCGACCTGGTAGTTCCACTAGGTCGCGAAACCCACAGGGTGTGCCGTAGCCACCGGAAGGCACCGCCGATACGGTCTGGTTCATGAACATCGTTCTCGCCGCCCACACCCGAGAGGTGAAGACGGCGCTGTATCTCGCTCTCAACGCCGCGGTCGATGTCACGGTCGTCGCCACAGCGGCATCGACCGCCGAGTTGGTCAGCTATTGCAGTGCCTTCCTCCCGGACGTCGCCATCGTTGAAACCGGACTGCCAGGCCGGTCGCTACGCGAGGTCCTCGGCGACCTCGAGACCGTGCCAACGCCACGACGGGTTCTGATCATCGGCGGGGACGACGCTTCGAGTCTGGCAAACGAGTTCGACAGGACGGAACTCCTCAGGGACACCGACCACCTCACCGCCATCCTCCCCGACCTCGAACTCAAGAACGGAATCCGATGATGCAACGCACCGAACGTGAAGACACGACTTGGAGGCAAGGATGAGCGAGGCCAGCGACGAAGCCCTCCTTCCGGGCCCAAAGGACACTCCCGGAAGAAGACGCCAAGGAGAACAAGAAGAAGGCGGTACGCGAGTTGATTCTCGTCGGTGTCGTGTTGTTCTTGATCTTTGTCGTCTTCCTGCCGCAGTTCATCGACTACGGCCAGGTCATCGACTCCATGCTGAAGCTGTCGATCCAGGAGATCCTGCTGCTGTCGGTCTTCGGCGTGATGTTCACCTGGTTCAGCGCCGGCGTGTACAACACGCTGATCCCGGGCCTCAACTGGTGGGAGGGCTGGAAGGCGTGGGCAGCCTCCAACTCAGTCGCATTCCTTGCTCCCCCCGGGGCCGACGTGGCCATCCGGTTCGGCATGTACCGCACGGCCGGGATCAACGGAGAGTCTGCCGGTGCCGGCCTCATCCTGAGTTGGTTCTTCGCCACCGGGTACAAGCTGGTGGTCCCGATCATCGCTCTCGCATGGGTGCTCATCGCTGAGGGCATCGACGACGACCTGTTCGTCACGATCGCGATCATTGGCCTGGCGGCGATCATCGGAGGTGCCGGATTGACGGCCTGGTCCTGTACCGCGAGTCGATTGCGGTTCGGATCGGCGAGATCGGGCAGCGGTGGTACAACGGGATGGTCGGCGGTCGGTGGAAGTTCCCCGAAGCCGGAGGGCCTCGGGTACAAGCTGGCAGAGTTCCGAGGTCAGGTGCAGGGCACCCTCAAGGCACGCTGGTTCCCGGCGTTGGTGGTAACGCTCACCGCCCAGGCGATCTTCTTCGCTCGTGCTCGTCCTGTCGATGCGCTTCATGGGAGTCACCGGCGATCAAGCCTCGGTCGGGGTCATCTTCGATGCCTATGCCGTCGGGTTGCTGCTCAGCATGATCCCGATCTTCCCCGGCGGACTCGGGGTGGTCGAACTCGCCTACGTCGGCATCATCGTTGGAGGCGACGCTGCTTCGAACCCGGACCTCGCCAACGCGGTCACCGCGGGTGCCTTCGTCCATCGGATCTTCACGTGGCTGCTCCCGATCCTCATCGGCCATCCCGCCGCTCATCGGCTGGCGCCGCAAGAATGGTGGAGGCCAACAAAGCAGACGGATCATCAGATGCCTAGGAGAAGCAGCATGACTGCCGGGAGCACACCGAAGCCGAAGACCTTCGAGTGGTGGATGCTCTCGATGTTCACCATCGGGATCTCCTACAGCGCCTTCGTCTCACTGCTCATCCCTCCCTACGTCACTGAGACCGGGGGTGATGCCGCGACGGCGGGCATCGTGATGGGGATCATCGCCCTCGGCGCGCTCGGCGGGCCACCCATCGGATCGTTCGCCGACCGGTACTCGGCGCATCGACTCGTGATGGTGGGAGGCATCGCAGGCATGGCTCTGTCGTTCGCTGCCTACGCCCTGTCGGCCGACAACGCCGCGCTCTACGCTCTCGACGCGATCCTCATGGGCATCTCCGTGGCCGCCGTGAGCGCCACGGCCCCGGTGTTCATCGTCGGATCCAAGCTCGATCAGGCCACCGAGGCCAAGCAGATGACGACGCTCCAGTTGATGATGCCGGCGGGTCAACTTGTCGGCGGTCTCCTCCTCGCGGCCGCTGCCGCATGGTCCTTCTCGAATCGGTTCTGGCTCGGTGCTGCGGTTGTGGCGCTGTCGTTCGTGGTCGTCTGGTTCAGTTCCGGCGGGGTGAGCGAGCGCCTCAAGCAGGCGACGACCCCCGATGCGGACTCCGAGGACAGGCCGCCCCAGCAGAAGATCGGTCTGAAGCAGGTCCTGCTTTCGACGTTCGGGATCTACTTCGCAGTTCTCGTGCTGACGTCGGTGGCCAACAACGGGGTCAACGCCCAGATCGCGAACATCATGCCGGAGGTCTACGGCATCGATGCGAAGACAACGTCGGCCCTGATCTCCCTCGCCGGACTCCTCAACATCGTGTTGTACTTCCCGGCCGGGCGGTGGATGGCGGGCAAGGGCGGCTTCCCGCCGTTCATGACCGGCATCGCGGCCCGCATGTTCGCCGGCCTCGGCATGGGTGCCGTCGGCCTCATGACCGACAACAAGGTGCTGCTCGGCGCCGCGTTCATGCAGTTGATGTACAACGCTGCGCCGTTCGTGCGACTCCCTCAGGCTGGTCTCGCCGTTCGATTTGCCTCGTTCCCCGCGGGCCAGGCGAACGGATGGGTCATCGCTGCAAGCGCCTTCGGCAGCTTCATCGGTGCACTGCTCGGCGGTTACCTGGCGAAAGAGGTCGGCTACAACTCGGTGAACTGGATGGCCGCCATCGCCGGGGCGGGATCCTTCGTGATCCTCTTTCTGTGGCTCCGCCCGGCGGACAAAGCGCTGCGGTCGGAAGGACAGGACTCAGAGGACGCCGCGAATAGGAAGACGGGGTAGCGCATGACCGACCATCTCATCGTCGCGATCGTGGCAATCATCAGCGGTGGCTTCGCCATCCCCGTCGGATTCCTCCTCGACCTGCCGGCCCTCGAAACCTATCTCGCTGCCGCAGTCGGGGCATTGCTCGGGATGATCGTCTTCGTTTTCGTGGGCTCAGGCCTCCGCGGATGGATCGTCGACAAGCTCAACATCTCGGAGGAGAAACTCGAAGGCGGCACGAAGATGCTCGGCAAGTACGGAACGGAAGGCCTCGGTCTCATCGGACCGATCTTCCCAGGCGTCACCGTCACCGTGCTCATCGGTCTCGCCGCCGGCATCGGTCGCAAGGAACTCGCGAAGTGGATGGGGCTCGGCATCGTGCTCCTCTACGGCATCTACACGATCGGGCTTGCCGTGATCATCGAAGTGACCGGGATCTGAGGCCACGGTGAGCTACCACCACGAATCCCCTCGAACGAAACACCCGGGCCGACCGGCCACCGACAAGGAGCGCACCACCTCATGACCGACCCACAGACTCCCGGGGACGATTTCACGCCGCCCGCACCCCCGCAGCGCACATCCAAGGATCGCCGCAACTCCCTGATCGCCGCTGGCGTCGGGTTGCTCATCGTCATCTTCATCTTCGGATTCCTGCTCCCGCAGGTGATCGACTACGAGACCGTGTTCACGGTCCTGCGGGAGTTGGAGCCAGCCGACTACCTGATCATGATCGCTGCCGGTCTGTTCCTCTACGTGCCGGAGGGCGCCTTGTACGGCTCGCTGATGCCTGGCATGGGGTTGCGACGTGGCATGTCGGCCTGGGTCGGCTCAACGGCGGTCAGCACGACGATTCCCGGTGCCGACCTCGTCGTGCGCTACGGCATGTACCGATCCTGGGGATTCGGCGTGGAGCGCACAATGCTCGGAATCGTCCTGAGCGGCCTCTTCGACAACATCGTCAAGTTCAGCCTGCCCTCGATTGCCGTGATCCTGTTCCTCGTTCTCGGTGTAGGCGACCTCGGCGACTTCGTCTGGATCGCAATCATCGCCCTCGCTGTTCTCATCGTCATGGCCATCGTTGTCATCGGCATGGTTCGGTCCGAGGCGTTCACCCAATGGCTCGCCGAAAAGGCAGAGTCCGTTGCGAACTGGGGCCTCGGCAAGATCAAACGCGACCCGGTCGAGGGCCTCTCAGGCCGCGTTGTCGGGTTCCGCGATCTCGCTGTCGATATCGTCAGGGAGAGCGGGATTCAGGCGCTCCTGTTCTCGGCGACCGGCAAGCTCTGGGCATTCGTCATGCTGACCCTCGCTCTCCGCATCGTCGGCCTCGATTCGGACATCCTCTCACTCGGGCAGATCTTCATCGTGTGGGTGATCGTGCTCCTGATCACGTCGATCCCGATCACACCCGGCGGCATCGGGATCGCAGCACTCGCCTACATCGGCCTCTTCACGCAGATCGCAGGAGAGCAGTACTCCGACGTGATCGCAGCGGGCATCGTGCTCTTCCGCCTCGCTCAGTGGTTCTTGCCGATACCGATCGGCTGGGTCAGCGTCGGACTGTGGAAGCGGCAGATCACCCAGGGCGAACTCCCTGACCCGTTTGCGCTCCCGTCCACGAGCAGCCCGGAGCCAGCCGAGTAGCGTCAGCGACGGGCGCCGAGTCCATTTGAGGAAGGTATGACCGACCAGTTCGCACGAGACAAAGACTTCTGGCTCATTCTCGGGCGCGCCGTCATCATCGGGACCCTGGCCGGCGCCGCCACGCTCGCATTCGTCCAGATCGTTCGCTACGGCACCGAGTTCATCTGGGGGACCGACCTCGACTACTCGATCATGGGCGGCAAATGGTGGTGGATCGCGATCCTCACCGGCACCGGTCTTCTGGTTGGCCTCCTCCGAACCTCCCTCAAGGTTCCGGACGATCTCGAGGGCTCCCTCACGATCGTCCAGAACGGCTCGATCGATCGGGACCACGCCCTCCAGGCCATCGGGATCTCGGTCGTGTCGCTGATTGGCGGTGCAAGCCTCGGCCCGTTTGATGGCGGCATTCGATCAGGAGCGATGGTCGGTGACTGGTATGCCAGTATCCGGAACGTACCGCAGGACCAGCGGGAGAGCAGCGTCGTTAGCGGCATCAACGGGTCACTCGGTGGCTTGTTGACGGCCCCGTTCCTCGCGACGCTGATGGTCATCGAATTCCGATGGCCAGACCGAACGCAGTATTTCCGGGCGTTGATCCCCGGCTTCACGGCTGCCGTGTTCGGCTTCATGGTGAACTTCGCGATCGTGGGCGACACTTTCCTCGGCGTCTTTGCCCTCCCGAGCTACGACATCGAACTATGGCACTTCCCGCTCGCGGTCGTACTCGGCTTCGTTGCAGCAACCTTGTCGTGGCTGCTCGGCCTTACGGTGTTCGTCCTCCGCCGCTGGGTCGTTCCTCTGACCAACCACATCGTGCTCCGATCGACCGTGGGCGGACTCGCCCTCGGACTCATTGCTGTGGCAGTTCCCCTGACGATCTTCTCCGGCAAGTCGCAACTGAGCACGGCGATCGCCGAAGTCGAGACCCTCGGAGCCGCTCTGCTCATCCTGGTTGTACTCGCAAAGATCATTGCGGTCGGGATCAGCCTCACCTCCGGCTTCATCGGCGGACCCGTCATGCCGACCCTGTTCATCGGCGGCACGGCTGGTCTCGCGGTTCATGTGATGTTCCCCGACATCCCGATCGCCTTAGCGGTCTCGGCAATGCTGATAGCGGTGCCGGGTGTTTCGCTAGGCACGCCGTTCACGATGATCTTCCTTGCCTCGCTCACGATCGGTATCGGAGCGGTCGACACCGTTCCCGCCGGTATCGCCGTCCTCACCGCCTACACGCTGACCGCCGGTCTTGGATGGTTCGGTCTTCCGACCGAGCGAGTCGTCGTCGACATCGACGACGTCAGCGTCCAGAGCGAACTCTTCGAGGTGGCAGAGGTCGGCACTGAGGCCAGCGACGATCCTGAGCCTGACCAGGCTTCGGAGACCGGCCCCGTGTCATGACCGATTGGCATGGGCCTAGTCGATCAACCAGGCACACAACCCACAGGTCCGCCAGATGCCATCCGGGGAACGGCGACATACGATCATGACACCGCGGTAAACGTCCGCGTAGCAAGCACAGGGAGGCGCAATGCCAGACGGTAAGCCGAATGTTCTTCTGATCATGGCCGACGACATCGGTTGGTTCGATGTCGGGGCATACAAACCGCGGAATCATGGGTGGCAAGACACCCAACATCGACCGTATCTGTGACGACGGCGCCATCTTCACCGATGCATACGCCCAGGCGAGTTGCACGGCCGGTCGTGCGGCGTTCATCACCGGACAGATCCCGATTCGCACCGGCATGACAACCGTCGGCATGCCAGGAGCGCCGCTCGGTCTCCAGGCGGAGGATCCCACGCTTGCCGAACTGCTCAAGCCAGAGGGCTACACGACCGCCCAGATCGGCAAGAACCACCTTGGTGACCGCAACGAGTACCTGCCGACCGTGCACGGATTCGACGAGTTCTACGGCAACCTTTACCACCTCAATACCGAGGAAGAACCCGAGCAGGCCGACTACCCACACCACCTGTCGTGGGTCTCAGAGATGTTTGGGCCGCGAGGCGTCCTCGACTGCAAGGCGACCGACGTGGATGATCCAACCGAGGATCCCCGTTTCGGCCGGGTCGGCAAGCAGACGATCGAGGACACCGGTCCTCTCACGCGGGAACGCATGGAAACGGTCGAAGACGACCTCCTCAATCACTCGCTCGACTTCATCGACCGAGCGCACGCCGCTGGGGAGCCGTTCCTCCTCTGGCACAACACGACCCGCATGCACGTATGGACACGTTTGTCCCAGAAGTGGGATGAATCGACCAAGTTCGGGGTCTACGCCGACGGCATGCAGGAATTGGACTGGGTTGTCGGTCACCTCCTCGACAAGCTGGACGACCTCGGGATCGCCGACGACACCATCGTCGTATTCGCCACCGACAACGGCGCCGAGAAGTTCACGTGGCCCGACGGAGGAACATCGCCGTTCCGTGGCGAGAAGGGCCTCGGTTGGGAAGGCGGCTTCCGAGTTCCGTTCGGCATCCGGTGGCCAGGTGTCATTCCTCCCGGCCAGGTGCTCAACGGCATCTTCTCGCTTGAGGACGTGGTTCCAACGATCATGGCAGCCGCGGGTGTGCCAGACATCAAGGAGCAACTGGTCGACGGATGCCAGGCCGACGACAAGCACTTCAAGGTTCACCTGGACGGCTACAACCAGTTGCCGTATCTCACCGGAGAGGTCGACGAGTCACCGCGGCTTGAGTTCTCCTACTACGGCGAACGGGAGTTGTACGCGATCCGCTACAACAACTGGAAGGTCCACTTCCAGACCAAGGACGACTGGTTTGGGGGTCAGGCGAAGACGCCGACGATGCCGCAGCCGGTCAACCTGCGGAACGATCCGTTCGAGCAGCACATGGACTCGCCGTACTACCCGTGGTGCGTCGGCGAGAAGCTGTGGACGATCCTGCCCTCGGCCTACATCCTGCAGCAGCATGTGAAGAGCTTCGAGGACTTCCCGCCCCGTCAGGCTCCGCCGGGCTTCAGCCCGTCTGAACTCCTTGCCGGGGTTATGAAAGCGGTCGCGGAGCGCCAGGGGAACTAGACACCGTCGACTTCGGGGCTCGCCGGTTGGTCCGGTGAGTCCCGTTCGCAATGGTTCGGCGCCCCACACCGCGGGACGACAAATCCTCGGCTGACAAGCGTTTTCTGTCGCACCCGGGTCGTACGGTGTGGGTATGTCCACTGCAGCAACCGCGCTCTCTGAATCGACCGCTCACTGGCTCGAGAACGTCGAACCAGGGTTCGAGTTGGCCGCCCGTCTGGCGGTCGTCGATGTGGATCACTTGTCCGGCTACGACCGCATCGTGGTGCTTCAAGCGCATCAGCGGCTCGCCTCTCACTATGCAGCGCAGGTGTACCGCGACATGGCCTCGGTGAGCGCCTCATTCGTCATCGAGGACGGTGTCGACCTGCAGTCAGCGGACGAGTTCGCTGCCGCTGAGATCCGCGCTGCTCTCCGCCTCACCCGACGATCGGCCGATGCCTAACTCTCCTTCGCCCTGGATCTGCAGCGCCGCCTCCCGCGGGTCTTCCGATCGCTCGAGGACGGGCACATCGACGTCCGCCGAGCGAAGGTCTTCGACCGCTGCACCATCGACCTTCAGATCGCGACGGCCCGAACGATCGTCGGCCTGGTTCTGCCAGACGCACCGAACCTCACCACCGGCCAACTCGGAGCCCGCCTCGATCGGCTCCGCATGGAGGTCGAGCCGGGGGCGACGAAAGAGCGCTACGACTTCGCTCTGGACCAGCGCCGGGTAGCGATCGAGTCGACCCAATCCGGCACCGCGAACCTCTACGCACAGGATCTGCCGCCCGATCGCGCGTCGGCGCTGATGAAGCGCCTCAACTGCTCGGCTCGCAGCCCGAAGGCTCCGTGAACATCGCCGTCGATCTCGAGACGCTCCTGTCACTGAAAGACGAACCCGGCGAACTCGCCCGCTACGGGCCGGTGATCGCCGACATCGCCCGAGACGTCGGCGAGCGGCAAGTCAAAGGAGAGTAGACATACACGGTCACCGACCCCGACACCGACACCGGCCGACCTCTATGGTCGACGCCTCTCCAGGGTGACCAGAAATCTTCGCTGCGAACTCGACACGCCGTTCTCGGGTCTCGAGCTCACCCTCCCACCTGCGGAGGTGCTCGTTCCACCCCCGAAGCCGTTCCTCGACTCCCGCAGCCTTCTCCTCTCGGCCCGCAACCTGCTCCTGGCGTCCGGTCAGCTCCTCCTCGGCCGGCTCCGCCAACACCGGCGAGTAATCGCCGGTGTGTTCACCGAAGACGCTGACCACTTCCCGGTCGATCAGCGCCACGATGGCGCGACCCATCGAGACCCCGGCGGACTCGCAGTACCGCCTCCACGTCGACCATGTCGCCGGCGTCACCGGCACTCGGACCATCCGGTACGTCTCGTCTTGTCCGAAGCTGGCGAGCAGCTTGCGGTCGATCCTGGCCAACACACCACGTTCGAGATCCATCACCGCCTCACATGTCTACATGTAGACATCGGGCAACTTGTTGCACGTGCGTGTGTGATTTGACAGGGTTGGGCGCGAGTCGCGCTTGACGCCTGGCATCGGCGATTTTGCGTGTCGGCGGTGGTTCGGTCGTGACGGTGGTGCGCTGTCATCGGGTTCCTCCTTCGCATCTGGCTCATGTCGCTCATCATCGAGGAGGACCCTGTCATTTCGTGACCATTTCCGGATCCGGGTCGCTCGAGTTCGCCGGATGGCTCGTTCATCGGAGTGCGCTAGGTCGGCGTCATCCGCAATTGGGACCTCAGGCTGCTGGTGGGCGTCGAGGACGCCTGACTGCGAGTTTGTGGGCGCCTGTCCCGCTTTCCCCACCGCTGCAAGGTGGAAGTGTCGTGCGGATCCTGCTCACCCCGCACGAGTACACGCCTAGCGCCGCACGGCGGCCCCGTGTGCAGCAAGCGCCGGGATCTCTCCGGGAGCCAACACAGCGTCGGTGGTCGATCCACGCCCCGAGGTGAGACGGCCCAACCCTCTCACCAGAGTGTCAGCAGCCCTGTCACAACGGATCTGCGCCGCTGGCACCAGCCGGTTGGAGGAGTTCCAGAAACATGCCCTGACCGGCGAGAACAGGGTGAATGGCAACGCCATAACACTCTGCTGACAGGGTTGGGTCGCATGATCGGTGCATGCAACATCTCGAACCGTTGATCGATGTTCAACAGCTCGCTGATTACCTGGATGTGCCGGTGAAGACGCTGTACGCGTGGCGATACCGCAGGGAAGGGCCGCCGGCGTTTCGCGTCGGTCGGCATCTCCGCTACCGACGCACCGACATTCAACGCTGGATCCAACAGCGAATCGACACCTGAGCACCCGTGCTTCGTGTCGCTGACTCCACGCAGCGTCGACAACTGAGGGACGAGGACAGAGGAGGGAGAACCCGATGGCCCGCACGGCGATCGACCGGAGAGACAACGGGCGATACCGCGCCCGGTACCAGGCCCCCGACCGAAGATGGCGCTCGAAGACGTTCGACCGGCGAATCGACGCCCAACGGTGGCTCAACAACGAACTCGTCAAACTCGATCGAGGAGAGTGGGTCGACCCCAGGGCCGGTCAAGCGTTGTTCGGGCCGGTGGCGGAGCAGTGGATGGCCAGCCGGGCGGCACTGCGAGCAACTACCCGGGCACGCGACCGGTCCTACCTCGACTCCCTGATCCTCCCCCACCTCGGCGACAAACCCATCGGTAGCGTCCAGCCGTCCGATCTCGAGGCCTGGGTCGCCGACCTCGCCGCAGCCGACAAAGCGCCCGCAACGATCCAGAAGGCATACCAGATCACATCCGGCGTGTTCCGCCTCGCCGTGCGTGATCGGCTCATTGCCCTCTCCCCCGCCAGAGAAGTCCAACTCCCAAGGATCGAGCACTCCGAACCGGACGCCCTCACCGTCGACGAGGTCATGGCACTCGCCGACGCAATCGACCCCCGCTACCGAGCACTCGTCCTCGTCGGCGCCTTCGGCGGACTCCGCATTGGAGAACTCGCCGGCCTCCAACTCGGCGACGTCGAACCGCTCCGCAGCCAGATCCGAGTCCGCAGAACAGCATCCGACGTTCAAGGCCAAGTGATCGTCGGACCACCCAAAACAACCAAGAGCATCCGAACCGTGTCTCTACCCCGAACCATCACCAACCAGATCGTCGAACACATCACCCAACTCGAGAACACGAACCCTGAGGCATGGCTCTTCCCCGCACCACAAGGCGGACCAATCCGCCGAACCGCGTGGATGCGACGCGTATGGAAGCCCGCACTCGAAGCAGCCGGCCTCGACCAGAACCTAGGTACCCACACACTCCGCCGCTCCCAAGTCGCGCTCCTCATCGCCCAAGGCGAACACCCCAAAGTCATCGCCGACCGCCTCGGCCACACGTCAGTGCGAACCGTCCTTGACGTCTACGGCCACCTCTACGAAGGCACAGACAAAGCCGCCGCCGAACGACTCAACGAGCAGATCGAATCGCTATCCCGGCGGACGAGAGCCGTGGGTCCCGTGCAGGAGCTCGGACGCTGAACCGAGCTGTTCTGACGCGACCTCACGACGTTGCGGTGGTCGTCACATAGGCGTGAGAGTGGACGTCGCTCCGTGGACCACTGAGCAAGTTCACAGTCGCATGTCGTGGTTGTCCCACATGACCTCTCGGACTCCTGAGCAGGTGTTGAGGCACAGTTCACAGGAGATGTCGGCACCCTCGGCGATGTTCAGACCAACAGCAGACAGGCTCAGACGTCCCTCTGCAAAGCTCCGGGATTCCGATGGGCATGAATCGCGACCAAAACGCGTCCTATGCGCGTCCTGGGAACCTTCAGCGCCCACAACCACGCTCACGGCGCTCCTCGGGATCCCTTGTGCCACCAGGGATCCCATGCGTGGGCGCTGGCGGGTTCGAACCGCCGACCTCTGCCGTGTGAAGGCAGCGCTCTTCCGCTGAGCTAAGCGCCCCGGTCCCTCGGGTTGCCCGCCTCCGCGGCGGGCCGGGACGCAGAGAATAGCTGATCCGTCGCGTCGCCAAGCCTACCCGAAACCGCCTAGACCCTAGGGAGCCGACGTTGTCGTCGGGTAGCGGTACACATCCTCGGGTTTCTCTGGGAACCACGCACAGCCGAGCACCGCCTCGACGACCTCTTTCATTTCGCCCGGTATCCATGCATTGTCCGCGAAGACACCACGCTCGGCGGTGGCGTCGAGTTCCTCCTGGAATTCGACACAGACTTGCTTGCCTTCCGCGATGGCATCACGGTAGGCGGCCATCTCCACACTGTTGGAGAGTCTCACCCAGTCCGCCTCCGAGTCTTCTGCCGATCCCATCAGGGCTGCAAGGTCAGCCTCGACTGCAATGAACGTCGAATGCCAGTCGAAGATGAGGGAATGGAGTTCGGCAACCTGTTCGGGGGGATCAATCTCGTCAGCAGCTTGCTCGACCTCGATCCGGATCTCCTGAGCCTGTTCGAGACCCACCTGGACCGCCTGCGGAGTGAGATCGGTGATCTCTTCGGCCTGGGCGACTAGTTCCTCCGCACGCTCTGAGGCACGTTGTTCAATCGCGTTGATGCGTTCGACATACTCGGTTAGCGATATCTCGCCACCGCCACATCCGCACACCACTAGAGCGATGCACACAGCCAGAGGAACGAGTCGTTTGGCAATGATCATCGTGTGACTCGCGACGATTCTCGGCTTGTGGGCTACCGACTCGATAGAGCACGACGTCACAAGACCACGCCGTTCGTAGCCTCAATCAACCACGCCTCGACCCTAGGCTGGCGCCGCATGGACTCGAGTATCGGACCACCGGGACGCCCGCCTCGGCGCCACACGCGGCGGCCGGCTCGGATCGGGCGGGACACCTTCGAGCGTTGGGTCGACGAAACCCTCGCCGAGCTCCCCGACTGGGTTGTGTCGCAGATCGACAACCTCCAGGTGGTCGTCGAGGACTGGCCGAGCGAGGCGGATGATCCCGACGGCACCGGGTTGCTCGGCCTCTACAACGGCATCTCGCTGCTCGAACGCGGGGTTGACTACTTCGGCGCCATGCCCGACACCATCACCGTCTTCATGGGCCCCCACCTCGCCATGGGCCTCCCACCCGATGAACTGCGCGCCGAGGTGCGCCGCACCGTGTTGCACGAAATGGGCCACCATCTCGGGATCGACGACGCTCGCCTCCACCAACTCGGATGGGACTAGCGACCCACGCGGAATTCCTCATATCTAGCCCGCGAAAAGCCGATAACCTGAGGTATGCGTAGGGCACGATCAGACACCAACCACGATCCGTATCGCCGGTGCGAACAGCAATGCAATCACGACCTCGGTCGTGGGGTTTCCATCGCCGAGCTCCTCGGAATCGACGGCCCCTTCCCCGATCCCGTGCAGATCTTCGCGATGGATCGCCCCCGCTCCCGCAACCGCACCTTGGTGCGCCCCGGCTCCTGACGAGTCGGAATGTTGCACGACCCGGGTTCAGCCCGGGGTCATTTTGGGACTGGTGCGACACGCTCCGGATCGATTTCCTAGAATCCGGGTCGTGGAGAGAGCGCCGGGAGCATTGCCGCTGAAGGCACAACCTGAATGGCCCACCGAACCGGGGCCGTATCTCTTCCTGCTCGAAGCCACCGGCCCCTTTGAGCGGCAACTCCTCAAGAAGTGGATCGAAGCCAACAGACCGGCCGACGTACCCGACGGCGACGTTCAGATTGCACTCCTCCCCCAGACCCGGCGCTCCCGCCGCAGCCGGTGGCGCAACGACCCCCGACTCGAGGCGTTCCTCACCACCGCCGACGACCCCCTTGTCATCCCGCTGCGGGTGATCTGGTTTCCTCGGGAGCGGGATGGTGAGCACGTGGTCGGGTGGCAGGATCTCATCCAACCCGGCGATCCGCGCGACCCCGACCCCATCCGTCAGCACGTCATCTATCGCAAGTCCCCTCAGCGTTGCGCCATCATTGCCGCAGATCCCCACCGGGCCCGCGAGGTTCGTGACGCCTGGGCCGATCCCGACGGGCGAGCCGCCCAAGATGGACTCAGCCTCGGCGAGTTCGCCGCCCAGGCCTCCTTGATGCTGCTCGAGGAACAGGAGCGCTCAATCCGCGGCAGCCGCTACAAGGTCCCCGCCTTCCCGCGGGAGAGTCTGTACGAGAGCCGTGCCTTTGCCCGCGGCGTAGCGAAGTACGCCAGGGAGGAGAACACCAGCTACGAGCGGATGGCGTGGCGGATGCGCCGCTACGTCAACGAGATCGCCGCGACCCACAGCCCCTATGTCATCGACCTGGTGGTCGGCGGCGTGCGCTACCTCTTCGATCAGGCCTACGTCGCACTCCACTACGACAAGGTGGAGCTCGACGCCCTCTACACCATGAGCGAGCGCTACCCGCTCGTCTTCCTCCCCTCCCACAAGACCAACTTCGACCACCTGGTCCTCATGTACGTTCTCCACCAGAACGGCCTGCCCCCCAACCACACCGCAGGCGGCATCAACATGAACTTCTTCCCCGTTGGGCCCTTCCTGCGCCGCAGCGGAGTGTTCTTCATCCGACGCGAGTTCCGCGACAACGAGCCGTACAAGTTCGTCTTGCGCAGCTACATCGACTATCTCCTGGAGCGACGGTTCCCCCTCGAGTGGTTCATCGAGGGAGGTCGTTCCCGCTCCGGCAAGATGCGCCCACCCCGCTACGGCATGCTCGCCTACGTCGTCGAGTCCTTCCAACGTGGTTCAGCCGAAGACGTCATCCTGCTACCCGTGTCGCTCGCCTACGACCAGATTCAAGAGGTCGGCAGCTACGCCGCCGAGCAAACCGGCGGGGCGAAAGAGCGGGAGAGCCTCAGCTGGATGATCAAGGTGATCAAGAGCCTGCGCATCGGGTACGGCACCGCCCACGTCCGCTTCGGAGCCCCGATCTCGCTCCGGACTTTCCTCGCGGAGAACGACGTCACACCTGCCGACCTGGCGGACACACGCCGGCCGGCCATCCCCAAGCTCGCCTTCGAGATCGCAACGCGCATCAATGAGGCGACGCCCATCACGCCGATCTCGCTGGTCACGCTCGCACTCCTGGCCGCGGGTGATCGAGCCCACACCCTCGACGAAGTCATGCAGACGCTGGAGCCGTTCATCGACTACGTCACCGTCCGCAGCCTTCCGGTCACGGCCAAGTTCTCCGTCGACGACCGTGAAATGGTGGAGCGTGCTCTCCACGAGCTCAGCGAACACGGCGTTGTCGTCATCCATGAGGCCGCCACCGACACGCTGTACGAGATCGGACCAAAACAACATCTCGCTGCGGCGTACTACCGCAACACGATCATCCATTTCTTCGTCAACTCCGCCATCGTTGAAATGGCCTTACTCAAGGCCGAAGAGTCGAACGTGGCCGACCTGGTCCGGGTGGTGATCGAGGAGGCCTTCAACCTGCGCGACCTTCTCAAGTTCGAGTTCTTCTTCGCCGAGCGCGATGAGTTCGAGCGCCAGATCCGATCAGAACTGGCACTGATCGAACCGGCCTGGAAACAGCGCCTCGCTGATGGCGACGCACGGGCGGTGTTGGTGGCGACACGACCATTCGAGGCTCCAGCCGTGCTGGCGCCGTTCCTCGAGGCCTATCGGGTCGTTGGGGACATCGTCGAACGTGACGCCTACCAATCGACGATCGACGTCGACGAACTCGAGAGCGAGGCGCTGGCGCTCGGCAAGCAGTACCTGCTCCAGGGCAAGCTGACCAGCCTCGAGTCGGTCTCATCGGTGGTGTTCGAGTCTGCCGTCAAACTCGCCGTCAACCGAGGCCTGTGCGTCTCGAGCCCCGACATGGTCCAGCGCCGACTGGCCTTCGCCGGGGAACTGCGAACCCTGGTCCGCCGTCTCGACACACTGGCAGCCACCGACGCCGCTACCGACGCCGGAGTGCTCGAACTTGAGTGACTAGTTGCGAATGGCACGATGTAACTAGTTGACTACGTAACGTAATCTGTTATACACTCTCGGTGGGCACAAGGTAGGAAAGGCACACGAGGGCAACGTCAGAGGTGTGCAGTCTATGAGTGCCGACCAAAGAAATGACTTCTCCGTTGTTCGGCGCGGTTACGACCCCGAACAAGTCAAGGCCTACATCGCGGAACGCGACCTCGAGTGGGAGAGCAAGCTCACCGGCACCGCCGAGTACATCGACAAGATCGAGGCTCAACTCGCCGAGGCCAAGTCGCGCGAGGAAGCCGTTCACCTGACCCTTGTCGCCGCCACCAAGACCAAAGAGGAACTGCTCGAGTCGGCAAAGCGCCAACTCGAGGATGCCAAGGTCGAGGCTCAAGAGCAGGCAACCAAGATCCTGGCAGACGCCAAGCGCGAGGCGTTCCAAATGGTCACCCAATCCACCCAGGACGCCGAGCGAGCGATCGAAGAAGCCAGGGCCGAGGTGGAACAAATCCGCAACGAGACTGGATCGCTCAACGAGAACGCCCGGGGCGAAGCCGAGGAGATCACGGCACACGCCCAGCGGGACGCCGACCGCATCCTCGCCGAGGCGCGCAATGAGGCGGAAACGACGCTCGCCAACGCCAGAAGCGAAGCGCTTTCCATGCTCGCGGAGATCAAGGAAGAGTCCGAGCGAATGGTTGCCGAGCGCGATCGGGAGCTCGAGCGCATCCGGGCCGCCGCCGACAGCGAGGCCTCGATGACGACTGAACGCCTCCAGCATCTCAAGACGGTGGCGGCCGACCTCGAAGAGCGCCTCCGTCTCCTGGCCTCAGGAGCGTTCGACGAAGCCGCTGCCATCAACGCCACTCTCCAACATGAATTCACTGAAGATCCCCGGCTGGAACAGGTGATCCACCAGTCGGAGGCTCATTCGACCGAACAAGCCGCAGCGCCCATCGCCACGGAGGAGATGGAACCATCCGTCGTCGTGGCCGATGTTGCGGCACCGGCAACGGTTGAGGTCAACGTGCCAACTGCTGAGGAGACCACCGTCCAGGTGATCGTTGATGCAGACGACGAGGGGCACGAGAGGGCTGAGGCCCAGGTTGAGCCTGAAGAGCAAGCTGCCGCACCCATGAGTGAGGCGGACGTTGACCGAGCGGATCTCGAGGCCGATGCGGCCCGGGCTCCTCGCGGTTCGTTCTACTCACGGCGCTCGGCCCGACTCCCTCGTATCGGAGCCGACGCCGCCAGCGGTGCGCTTGCGGCGGTAAGTGCAATGCGAGCCCGAGCCCGGGAGGAGTCCGATTTGGACTCCGAAGGGGAACCGGACAACTCCGGAGATCTCGCGATGCAGACCGCCTAAGTTCGACGAGAGCGGGTGCCCTCGAAAACGGCCCGCACGCGCACGGCTGCACGACCGCCCCGCACTCGTCGTAATAGCGATGGCCCCCTCCTCGGAGGGGGCCATCGTGCATTCTGAACTGTCGCTTTGAACCTCAGGCGTAGAACGGATCCGTACCCGACGCGTGATCGGTCACGTCGACGACTTCGGTCACCTCAGGGATGTGATGCAAGATTGCGGTCTCGATCCCCTGGCGCAGTGTCATGGCCGCCAGTCCGCAGCCTTGGCAGCCGCCACCCAGTTCGAGGTGCGCCGTCCCACCGTCGATGCCTGCCAGGGCCGCATAGCCCCCGTGCATCGCAATCGCCGGGTTGATCTGTTCGTCGAGAAGCTGACGGACCCGTTCCTCGACGGAGCCGGTCAGTTCGAGTTCGGGCATGTCCTCGCCGTCCATGCTCGGTGTTGCCGGGTTCGGATTGCGCAGGACGAGGCCGGGCGCTTCGGGATCGCTCGAGATGTCGAGGACCGAACCGCGCAGGTTGTCCACGCTCGCTTCCGCGATCGCAACGGGCAGATCGCCGTGGTGCTCGATGTGGTCGGATTCGTCGACGTCAGCGTCGCGCAGGAAGGCCGTTTCGTACACAAAGCCCTGCGGCCCAACGCCGGCGATCCGCAAACCCAGATGCAGGTCTGGGATCGCCTCTTGCTCGCGCAAGGCAACGATCTGCTCGAGGGCGGTGTCGCTGATAGAGATGACGTGGTCAGTAGCAGTAGTCATATGAACGAGATGCTACCGGCACCTTCGCCACTAGCGCGTTCGATTCTCTGGCCTTGCAGCAGGGTGTCAGTCCGCGTACATCGACTCGATCTCGGTCGAGAAGTGCTCGGTGACCTTGTTGCGCTTCACCTTCAAGGTCGGCGTCAGTTCGCCTCCCTCGATGGACAGCTCTCGGGGCAGCACCGTGAACTTCTTGATCTGCTCCACCCTGGCGTAGTTGGCGTTCATCGCATCGATTGCCTGCTGGATCTCCGCCCGAATCTCAGGAGACTCGTGGGGATCCTCGTCGAGCCCACGGTCGGCCAGGTACTTGTCCGCGGCCTCTGGATCGAGCGATACGAGCACCGAGAGGAACTTGCGCCGATCACCGATCACGACGGCTTCCGACACAAGGTCCAGGTTCTTCAGGGCGGACTCCATCGGGATCGGGGCGACGTTCTTGCCGCCTGCCGTGATGATGATGTCCTTCTTGCGACCTGTGATGTACAGGTACCCGTCATCATCAAATTCGCCGAGGTCTCCCGAGTGCAGCCAGCCGTCGATCAGTGTTTCCGCCGTTGCCGCCTCGTCCTTGTAGTACCCCATGAAGACGTTGCGGCCCCTGACCAGGATCTCACCGTCGTCGGCGATCTTGACTTCTACGCCCGGATAGGCCGGACCCACGGACGCAAACTTGGTGCGGCCGGGTACGGTCATGGCAGTGGGACCGGTGTCCTCGGATTGACCGTAGACCTCGTTGATCACCACAAACACGCTGAAGAACTCCTTGATGTCGATCGACAGCGGAGCTGCCGCCGTCACCAGGACTCGCCCGTTCTTGAGGCCGATCGCCTCACGGACCTTGCCGAGCACCAACCGATCGGCCACTGCCTCCTGCGCCGCCAGGACCCCAGACGGCTTGCTGCCTTTGTTGCGCAGCGCGTTCGCCTTGCGCCCTACGTCCATCGCCCATGCGGCGATCTTCGCCTTGGCCCCTTCGGTTTGTGCCAGTTGCGCGGTCACGCCTGCATAGAACTTCTCCCACACCCGGGGCACTGCGGCAAACACCGTGGGCTGAACCTCTTTGAGGTTGTCGGCGAGGTCATCGATCGACACCGCGTAGTAGACGGCACTTCCAACCGAGGTGGGAATGTGGATGGTGAACATCTGCTCCGCAATGTGCGACAACGGCAGATAGGAGATATTGGAATCGCTCGACGACAGCCCGAAGGCGGCCACCCCTTGGGACGCCGTCCAGGCAAGATTGTCGTGGCTGAGCATCACGGCCTTTGGCGGTCCCGTGGTTCCCGAGGTGTAGATGAGGGTGGCCGGCTGATCCAGTTCGAGCGCGTCAACCCTCGCCGCGAACTCCTCGTCACTGACGTCGGCTCCCTTGGCCACGAACTCATCCCACGCGAGCACCAGATCATCATCGATACTCGCGGCGCCCTTCATCATCACGACCTGACGAAGACTCGGGACTTGCTCCCGGATCACGTCGATCTTGTTCCATTGGCCCTCGTCCTCGGCCAGCAACACCACCGCCTCGGCGTGGGAGATGATGTACTTGCACTCTTCAGGTGAGTTGGTCGTGTAGATGCCCGCAGGAACGGCCCCAATGGCCATCGCGGCGACGTCCATGATCACCCACTCGGGCCGGTTGAAGCCGAGGATGGTGACCTTGTCTCCCACCCCGACACCCAGCGCCATCAACGCCTTTGCGGCATCCGTCACTTCTTGGGCATACGTCGCCCACGACACCGGGTTCCATCCACCCGACCCCCGGACGTAGTAGGCAGGCTTGTCGGCCTTGCGTGATCCGTTGTCCAATACCTTCTGGGGAATGGTCTCCACCGGCACAGTCGCTCCCTCCTCGATTGCGAACGTCCTTGACTGTAGCCACCGTGCCGTGCGAGTTCAGGCTGGATGCCACGCCGTTCCGCGGCTTGAATGGCCCATCCATGGAACATATCCACTTCAGCCAACGCGCCAGCGGGATCCTGCTGCATCCGACCAGCCTCCGCAGCGAATTCGGAATCGGCGACCTCGGTCCGTCGGCGCATGATTGGGTCGACTTCGTCGCCGGCACCGGAACCAAGCTCTGGCAGATCCTGCCCCTCGGCCCAACAGGGTACGGCGACTCGCCCTATCAGTGCTTCTCGACCTTCGCTGGCAACCCCTACCTCATCAGCCCCACCCTGCTGCTCGCCGACGGCCTCATCACCCAGGCCGACATCGACGCCTATCCAGAGTTGCCAAGCGACTACGTCGACTTCGGACCCTTGATCACCGCCAAGCTGGAACTCCTCGACGCCGCCTTCGCTCGTTTCCAATCCGTGGGAGTTGGTGACCTCCGTGACGAATACGAGATCTTCCGCGTCGAACATACCTCCTGGCTTGATGACTTCAGCCTCTTCATGGCCTTGAAAGACAGCCACGGGGGACGGCCCTGGACCGAATGGGAGCGGCCGCTGCGGGTATTCGAGCCCGCGGCGGTTGCTGCGGCCCGCACCACCTTGGCCGGCGACATCGACCGCCACGCCTTCCGACAATTCATCTTCTTCCGCCAATGGATGTCGCTACGGCAGCACGCCAACCGCAGCGGCGTCGCCATCGTCGGCGACATCCCCATCTACGTTGCCTCAGACTCCGCCGACGTGTGGGCCAACCAACGTCGCTTCCTGCTGGACTCTGAGGGTCGATCAACCTACGTCGCCGGCGTTCCGCCCGACTATTTCTCGGCAACGGGCCAACTCTGGGGCAATCCGTTGTACGACTGGGACGAACAGGCCGCTGAGGGCTACGTCTGGTGGATCGAGCGAATCCGGGCAACGCTGGCGATGGTCGACATCGTGCGAATCGACCATTTCCGCGCGTTCGCCGACTACTGGGAAATCCCCGCTACCGCTCCCACCGCCGAAACGGGCCGCTGGCTCGACGGCCCAGGTGAAGCGTTCTTCAACGCCGTGAAGGACTCACTCGGTCAGCTGCCGATCATCGCCGAGGATCTCGGCGAACTCTCCCCTGCGGTCCCGGCCCTGCGAGATCGCCTCGAACTTCCCGGCATGAAGATCTTCCAATTCGGGTTCGACGACGACGAATCACACCCGTTCCTGCCCCACAACTATCCGGAGCGTTGCGTGGCGTATACCGGAACCCACGACAATCAGACGGTCAACGGTTGGTGGGCCACCGCCACCGATGCCGAACGCGAACTGGCGATCCGCTACTTGGAATGGGATGGCTCGTACCCGGCTCCGCGTTTCCTGGAGGCGGTGTGGGCTTCACGGGCGATGTTTGCAGTGGCTCCGCTACAGGACTTCCTCGGGCTCGACGATCGCTCCCGCATGAATACCCCGGGGACGACAGGTGGCAATTGGACGTGGCGCATCCCGGCCGGCGCCCTGTCCCCCCAACTCGCAGAGTCGATCTCAGACCTCAACGCTCGTCACGACCGCTGATTGGTCGGTCAGCGCCTGACCAACCGGTCAGAGGCCCCCAGCCAGGTCTCGTGGACCGTCATCCACCGCAGCCCATTTGGTGTTGCCTCGTCCCGAGCGAACACGACTGTCGATAGCCGCCCCTCCGGATCACCGCCCTGCTGGTGCCACTCCTGATATCGGGCGGTCACGATTGCTGCCGTTTTCAACAGCAGGGTCGGCGCCTCGATCCAGATCCGACCCGCGTCGGCATCGTGCCGTTTGCGGATTCCGCTGAGGACGTCATCGCACGAGAGCGCTTCGCCGCGTGGCGTCACGATGGAGAAGTTGGGGTCGAGGACGTCGCGGCAACGCGCAAATGCGTCATCGTCGTCCGGCATCTCCCCGCGGAACCACGCGGCGAAAAACTCGTGAAGCTCCCGAATCTCGCGTTCCCAATCGGGAGCCGCGGTCAGGGACGTACCTCGACGAGTTGTTTCGTGGTCAGGTCGAGCACACGCTCGACGTCACTTCTCGAGTCGGCGATCCAGCGTGCCAAACTCTCCCCTGGGACCCGCACCAGCCACCAAGCAACATCGCGAGTATCTGACCCACGATGCGCCACCCAGGCGGCCCTTCCGACGGCAACCGCATCGGCCTCGACTTCGAACACCCCGAGCGTGCTCTCGATCGGTCCGGTGTACCGCTGCCCCGGTTCGAGTGCGGGCTCCAGGAACTGCACCGCCTCAAACTGCGTCACATCACTCATAAGTGCCTTCCTGGTCTGCTACTAAAATACTACGCAGCGTGGTGGTACGTCACGCATCTTTTCTGAAACTTCCGAAGTGACCAATCCCGGGCTACCTCGCCGCACCAACAAGCCGATCGATCGGATATTCACGCCAGCTGCGAGACACGGTGGCTGAGAGCTGCCAATCCCACCCCAACGCCGATCTGGATGGCGATCCAGAATCCGGTATGACCCGTCGCCAAGCAGAGCACCCCGCCGGCGGCGAGCACCACCCCACCGATCGTCCCGGCCACCAGTCCCCATCGCTGGCGTGTCGCCAATCCGACGATCACGGCTATCCAGGAAAGGAGCATCACGCTTTGCACCAATCCGTCCAACGCGCTGGGTGTTGCTGCAGGATCGGGCGACGGCGTGACCGCAATGACCCATGCGAGCCCGAGCACCCAAGCGGCGGCGACGACAACCACCGACCGGCCCGGCACGATGTCGTCGAGACGTCGCCGGCGTGCCTTGCCTTGTTCCGTATCGCGGTGTGGTGCCCGCGTCGGTGCCATGGTGCGCATCAGTGATCCCTCCCGGTTGTCGGCCCTGCGTCGCTACCGAGTATGGCCGCCATATCGGGCCAGCGGGTCGATTCTTCTCGCGCTCATCGCAGGGCTGATGGCGTGAGCACTTCGCGGGCCGTAGCGACCTGTTCGACCAGGGCCGCTCCCTCATCCTCTTCGGCCAGCCGAGCAATCGTGTCGTCGAAATGCTGCTGAGCCCTTGTGCCTCCGTCAAGGAGCCAGGCGAGTGCGGCAAACGCCTCGCCGAGGCGGGCCTCGGCAGAGTTCTCGGCGGATGCGGCGAGTACCGCACCCTCGCGGAATCGCTCGCCGGCCTCGGAATAGCGGCCTGCCGCCAACAAGTGTGCCCCGAGCATCCACAGTGCGCGCGAGATAGGCAGATCGCCCTTGTCGAGTTCTCCCGCAAGTCGCAGGTTTGTGGTTGCGGCTTCGAGGCCGATGCGCAGGTCCCGCCCGAGAACCTCAACGCCCGGCTCCCCCCACCCTGGCCAGGTGAACGACGCAAGGTCGTACATCAGAGCCTTGGCCTCGGAGCGCAGGCGGTAGGCAGCCTCCCCCTCGGCCCCAGCGGCTGCGGATAGGCAGTGGGCATAGCCGGCGGAGGCGTACGACGTCACCGCACCAAGGTCCTTGGCCTTCCAGTAGGCGTCGCGCACTGCTTGCCGGTAGCCGGCGGCGGTCGCCTCGGGATCGGACAAACCGGCGAGCCGAGCGACCTCGCCGACAACTCCCGGAAGTGCGACATCTTCCACTCTTGCTCCCTCCACGACCAACGGGAGCCGGACCGCCCGACTCCCGTCCATCCCGTCTTGTCTGTGGCTACAGCACGATCCGCATCAGCCGCGGGAGTTGCCCAACCGCATCGATCACGGCATTGAGCGTTTCGCAGCCGGTTTGGGTGACGAAGTCGACACATCGGTCGTTGTTGGGTCCACCGTGGAGCGTATTACTGCCGGACCCACCGAAGAGTTTGTCGTTCCCCTCTCGTCCAAACATCAGGTCGTCACCGGCCAGCCCATACAAGGTGTCGTTGCCCAGCAGCCCATCGATGCGGTCGTCGCCGCCAAGACCCCGGATCACGTTCTTGTTGTTGTTCCCGGTGATGTCGTCGTTCTGGGGACTTCCCAACACGTCGTTGACGGCCTTCAGCGTGTCGTTCCCAAATCCGGTAGCGCTGTTGGTGAACAGATTGACCGTCACCGGGTTCGGTGAGTTCTCGAAACTGACCGTATTGGCGCCGTTGCCGCCCAACACGTCGTCGCTTCCACTGCCCGGCAGAATGACGTCGTCGTTGGCCGCACCCTTCAGCTCGTCGTTGCCACCGCCGCCCAACAGGATGTCGTCGTCGGCGCTACCGATGAGCGTGTCATCGCCCGCCTTGCCGTCCAACTCATCGTCACCGTCGAGACCCTTGATGTAGTTGGCGCCCGAGGTGCCGCCGATCGTGTCGGCGAAGTTGCTGCCGACGATGTTCTCGATCGACAGCAGCGTGTCATTGCCCTGGCCGGTTGCCGTCTTGGCGCCGAGGTCGACCGTGACACCCGTCGTCGCCTTGGCGTACTTGACTTGGTCGGTCCCGGCCTCGCCGTCCATCTTGTCGTTTCCGGGGCCACCGGTCAGCTTGTCGTTGCCGTCACCGCCACAGATCCGGTCGTTGCCGCCACCGCCGTTGATCTTGTCGTTGCCGCCACCGCCGACGAGGACGTCATCGCCCCCGGTTCCGTTGATGACATCGGGGCCGTCGGTGAAACCCGTATTGGTGGGGACCATGCCGAAGCACAGACCACCGACTGCCGCCGCTCCAACGGCGTCAAAGGCATCGATCAATCCACTTCCGGATAGGGCGTCGACACCGTTGTTCTCCATGTCGATGGCCGTCCCGCGCAGAATGTCGTTGGTCGCTGCGGGATCGAGACTCCCGTTAGCGTCCAACATCAGTGCCGCTACCGCGGCGGCATGCGGCGCCGCAGCCGATGTGCCGAAGAAGTTCGGCCAGCCGTCGGGTTCAGAGTCACTGCCAAAGAACGTGGTGTTTGTGCCATCAGGAGCCGTCATCTCGGGCTTGAATCGAAAGACCGGCGCCCCCGGCAGTGAGTTGCCCTGAGCGTCGAAGTAGAACGGCAACTGCCCGCCCTTTGCGCTGAACGCCTCAACGTCGAGGCGCCCGTTGGGTGCTGTGAAGTTGCCGCTCTGGTCGATCTCTCGGTAGTCCACGGCAGCGACCGCCATCGCGTCCGCAGCGGCCGCATGGCCGTATATCTGCTGTTCATCAAAGACCGTTGGGTCCCAGTCCACAGCGGTCGTGCTGACATTTAGACCGAACGTGGCGACCCTCAGGTCGACGCCGTTCTGGTTCCCGCAGAAGTGATCAACAGCAAGGTAGAAGGTGGTGGTGGCGGCGTTCGTGTTTTGGAAGTCGAGCAGTTCCGAAGGATCTCCCGAACGGGCACCTGCGGAGCAGCCTTGAACGTTCGCCGAGAACGCGACGCACGACGCAGCGTTCTGTGCGGTACACATGTACAGATCGAGATCGGTAGCCGACCCCGGACCCTGCGATCCGCTGAACGGTTGGTTCCACCCAAGGACGATCCTCACCGCCTCGAACGGATCGAGCGTGATCGGCGCGTAGCGACTCCCGTTCTCCCACGTGTGGAAATCGACACCAGTGGCCGGGAAGGTCACGTCGTCGTCGGCGCCACCCGCATCATCAAAGAAGTCACGCACACCGAAACCGGCGTGGTTGCCCGCCGACGAGTAGTACGGGACACCAGCGTCAACGGCGCCTTGGGCGGCGTCGGCAATGATTCCGTCTTGAAACATCGGCTCGTTGAAGTAGATCACATCGTCGACGATCACGTCGGCGCCACAGTTCACCAACTCGGTGATGCCCGCAGCGAAGTCTGGTATCGAAATGAAGGCCGAGTGGAACAGGATGTCGGCCCCGGGAGCAAGGTCGTAGACCAGCTCGGCCATGGCTGCGCCCTCGTCGATTCCGGCGTCCGGACCCGGCTCGAGAACGGCGACATTGGCGGGCAGATCTCCGGTCCCCTGGGAAGATGATCCGGTCAACGTCTGGTTGCAGCCACTGCCGCTCAGCGAGCCGCCGATATTGCGGTGGAAGGTGTCGGAGATGACGCCCACTTTGATCCCCGAACCGTCGACGCCAAACGTCGACCGCGCCGACGCAGCGTTGATCGACAGGTCGGCCTGGCTGGTTACCGCACCAACGTTGGTCCTTGCGCCGTAGTTCGGGTGAATGGTCGTGATCTCGGGTATCGACGCGAGTTCATCGTATTGCGCCGGGCTAATCGTCCCGCTCAAGCGACCGTACTCGGGATAGGCCCCGCTCGTCTGAAACCCCATCGCTTCGGCTCGAGCGACGATCTCAGGAGTCAGCTCGGTGAGGCGAATGTCCAGCTGCGGGTAGCTCCCGGCGAACTCCATGGCCATGGGCTCGTCTGCGAGCGCTCCGACGTCGAGTCCGGCAGCCTGGGCCTCCCTGACCACCATCAGATCGGACGACACCTTGGCCAAATCCGCATTGCCCTCAAAGAAGGCGGCCTTCCCGGATTCGACGGGCTCGGGCTCCAGTTCCACGGCGCCGGCCGCGGGAATCGCAACGACGGTTGTCGCCACCAAGAGCGCGACGATGATCTTCCCTACACGACGATTCACAGTGTCCCCTGTTCTCAAGGCGCCAAGTCAGCAACCAGCATACGCGGGGAACGGTCTTGCGACAGTGCTTTCTTGTTTCGTGCGAGAGGACTAGCCCCTGCGCCGGACGGGCGCCGGCGCAGTAGGTGGCCGGTTGAAAGGGCACTACGATTGCGCCCGGGCGAGCCGAGACGTCACGGAGCATCGCGGAAAGGACGCCATGGCGACACCAACAGACGACGATCCCGCCGGCGCCTCCAGCGACTCACCGCCGGACGCCGAAACTCCCTCCAAGAGTGGGTTTGGCAAGGAACAGATCATCGCGACGATCGTCACGCTCGTCATCCTGATCTTCGTCTTTGTTCGGGTCTTCCCCCAACTAGGCGACTACGACCAGGCATGGGCCGCGATTCAGAATATGTCCACGGCGTGGATCGTGGCACTCGTCGTGGCCACCATTGCCATGGTCATCATCTATGTCTTCCCCTTCCAAGCCGCGCTTCCCGGTCTCAACTACGGCGACGCCTTCATGGTCCGCCAAACGTCCTTCATGATCAGCAACGTCATACCCGCCGGGGGCGCCATCGGCCTCGGTGTTCAGTTCGGCATGCTGAACGGATACGGGTTCGGGGCGGCTCCCTCAACGGCGGCGATCGGCATCACGAGCGTCTGGAACGTGTTCGTGACACTGAGCCTTCCAGTCGTGGCTGCGGTGCTCCTTGTGTTCGAGGGGTATACGAACGGTTCGGCCACGCTGATTGCCGTGATCGGACTCCTCGCCGTCGGCGGCGGAATCGCGCTCTTCGCCCTCATGCTCAAGAGCGAGGACTTCTCGCGGAAGGTCGGCGGCTACGCCGACAGTTTCATCAAGTGGGCCGCAGCTCTGATCAAAAAGGACGCCACCCCCGATCTTGCCGATGGCGCCGTGACGTTTCGGAATTCTGTGATCGGCGTGGTTGCCGACCGCTGGGGCATGATCACGTTGGCAAACGTCGCCCAGCAACTCTCCCAGTTCTCCATCCTGTACATCGCCCTCCTCGCCCTCGGCGACGGGAGCAGCGAGGCCACCCTGCTCGAGGCCCTAGCCGCTTTTGCCTTCTCCCGGCTGATGACCTTCATCCCGGTTCCGCCGGGTGGTTTGGGCACCGTGGACGCGGCAATGACGGCCATCCTCGTGAGCTTTGGGGTTCCCAACAACGACGCTATGGCGGCCGCTCTGATTTGGCGTGGGGCTACGTTCTTCCCGCAGATCTTGATCGGGATTGGAACCTTCTTGATCCACCAACGCGGGTCCAGGAAGCCGGGGCATCCCCAGCCGGCGTCATGAGTCAGTTGGGTGGTCCCCCAAGGCTCCGCCTCTAGCTGACGTCGACGAGTCGACGCGCGACCTCCCGCAGCATGGCAACCGCGATGGTGGGCTCGCGGTTGAGAAGGGTCGCGATGTCGGTGCGCCGAATGACCAGACCCCGGACGTCACTGGCGGCCAAGACGCGGGCCGTCCTTGGGCTGTCGGTAAGGACTGCAAGCTCGCCGAAGAAGTCGCCGGCGCCACGTTCGATCGGTTCGTCGCCGGGCGGTTCGATGCGGACGGTCCCTGTTTCGATCACGAAGACGCCAAGACCGGGTTGACCAATCTCGACCAAGACCTGCCCGGCGGGCGCCTCGAACTCGGTGGCGACGGCCGCCACTTGGGTCAGACCATGCTCGTCGAGGCAGGCGAAGATCGGGACGCGTTGAAGGACAGAGAAGTCGTTGCTAGCCATGCCGGCAGCGTAGCAGTGGCGACGTCGGGCGGTCCGGGACCGGGCGACACCTCGGCAGGCTGCTACCGGGTGCGGTCGGTGGCTTCGACCCGTGCCGCAAAGCCATCCAGATCGGCTGGACCCGGCTCCCCGATGACAACGTCGATCCCTTCGAGCAGATCGGCGTACTGGTCGTCCTGACCCGGCCGTACCGAAGCCCAGATCGGCACGTCCTCCGCGACAACCTCCTTGTAGCGCTTGAGGATCGCTCGGTGCTGGGGTCGGTCCAGATCGAGTTGGAACACGATGCCGTGGGCGTTCTCGACCATCGAGCACGTATCTTTGAGAATCGGGCAGACCTCTCCCATATCGGGCCCATGGCACACCAACACCGGATGGCCGAGGGGTTCGAGGAAACTCGTATCAAATCCTGCGTCGCTCGGGGTCACGTCGAGAATGATGCTCTGCTCGGAGTCCATCGGACCTCCTCGTCCTGATTGCATTGGTAACCGCTGGGTGGCCACGCTACTAGGGGCGAAGGCCCCGGAGCTACCCAACCCAGCCCCCTTGGGCGGTGCAAGATTGATTCCACCTTGATCACAAGAGAGGGGTACGCTTGTATGCACGGGGGTTGTGCTGGCAACGTTGGCGTTGCCCTCAACCGAAGACGCACTTAGGAGGGCATCTTGATTCTTAGACGCAGGCTATTGGCTCCACTGTTTGTCGTCGTGGCGGCTCTGGTCCTTGTTGCCATGCCGGCCGTGGCCGACCAAGCAACCGGAATCGACGACGAAGGCTTCAACCCGGACGCACCGGGGGCGGTCATCATTCGGCAGGTTGATACCTCGAATTCAGTCATCGTCAGGCTCAACAACAACTTCCGCACCGCCCACTTCCGCATCGTGGTTCGTGGCGTCGACGTTGTCGGAGTTGACGACGACTTCGACGGTTCCATCGGACTCGAGGGCGAGTGGGACGACGGCATCGTGGCACCTTGTCGAGACGAACTCTTGGTCGCAGACTGGGAGGCCGGAGCGGCAAAGACGAAGGTAGCCAAGGCCAAGTTCTACACCTGTCAGGGACCCGACACCATTCGGATCCACCTCGGCGAAGCACCCAACATTGACCCCAGCGGCACCGTGGACGCCGCCATCAAGCTCGTCTTCGTCGACGAGAAGAAACTGGAGAACGTCGAGGGAGTCTTCGTCGGACTCGATCCCACCAACGTCGGTGAGAGCTGGGTCCCGCTGTACGAGCAGCCGGGCCAAGTCGACTAGCGAACCGACCAGTCAACGCAGAAGGGGCCCCGACGGATCGGGGCCCCTTCTCTTGTGAGGGTCAGCCCCAAGCGAGCGATGACGGGTGGCCACTTCCGACTGCTCGAAATGCCTCACGCGCGCCTTGGTTCAGCTTCGCAGGAGCCCATGGCTGTTGCACCACTCCGACATCCGATTCGGTCTCGATCCAACCCACCTGCTCCTGGTAGATGACGCGATCGACGCCGTCGTGGCCGGCGAGATGAGCGCCACGTCGTGGAACGGCGATCCGCTCGCCCACATCCGCCGTGACTCCGTGGGCCCGCAGGGCACTCCGCTGCCTATCGGCTCGCCGATCGTGAAGACCTCAAGTGACGGTGCGATCCTTACTGAGGATCGGCCCTACACCGCGCCAACCGCGTTTGGCTCATCAGTCAGGGCTCAACAAATCCTTCTCGGATAGCGAAACGGGCGAGTTCGACGCGGTCGTGGATCTCCAGCTTGTCCATCAGATGTTTGATGTGCGCTTGCACGGTCTTGACGCTGAGCCGCATCTGCCGGGCGATCTGCTTCTGGAGGAGCCCGCGCGCAACGTATCCGAGCACCTCTCGTTCACGATCGGTGCCATCGAGGCGACGGCGCTGGTCGGATCCGTCGCACGTAGCCAATTGGGCCCAATCACAACGACGACGACGTCGACCTGTTCGAGTGTCCGCGAGATAACCGCGGTGAAGTCCTCACCCAGCGGGATGTTGTCCACGTCCATGAAGACTCGTTGGTCACCGAAGTGGTCGCGCAGGCGGTCATAGATCCGCCCGGACCATCCTGCCGAGTCCTCGCGCCGATAGCTGACGAATACTCCTGCCACGTCTTCCTCCGGATTCGAGTCTGCCTTGACTCGCCCCCTTCGTTTTGGGCCATTCGGCGGATCGGAGCCGACCCCACGGCGTGACGCCAAAGGCCAGCCGGCCCGACCCTTGCCAAGGGAAGTAGGTGTTGTCTTCCTTAGTCGGAAACGCCATCACCGTTCCGCGCCTCCGAGCTGATCCGGTCCGGCAGACGCCTACAACGTGAGTTCGCACGACACGCGGGTTTCGCCGTTGACGCACGTGTCGGCGCCGTCGGCACCATCAAGATCATCGGTACCGGCGGCGCCGTCGAGGAAGTCGTTCCCGGCGCCACCAATCAAACGGTCATCGCCGTCACCGCCGTGTAGCCGGTCGGGTCCGGGGTGGCCCCAGATCATGTCGTTTCCGCCGCGTCCATAGACCGCGTCCCTTCCGTCCCCAGCACGAAGCCAGTTCGCTGCCTCGTTCCCGATGATCAGGTCGTTGCCATTCCCTCCATGGGTGTCCTCGATACCCGCGATGCGGAAACGTTCCGACCACGGCCAGTGCTTCACCTTGGCGACGCCGCGTTCGAGGTCGATCAACATCGGTTCCTCGATCGAGCCTGAATCGAACCGGTCGTGAAGACCTGGACCGCCCTTGAGGATGATCTCGGCGCAGGAACGGTTCACTAGCAAGCCCGAGCCCTCGAAACGGTCGCGACCGTCATGGCCAAACAACCGGATCGTAACCCCAGGAAGCGAACACGGATAGGGAGGGATGCTCCCGAGGAAGAACAAGTCGTTCCCGTCCTGGCCGAACATCACCGAACTCCCCAGGAAATAGGCGGTGTACTGCCGAAGATCGAACCTGTCGGCGCCCGGACCTCCGTAGAACCTGTCGTCACCGCGGTCCGTCTCGAACCGGTCGTCGCCCGGGCCGCCCCGAAAGACATCGTCATCCTCACTGACGGTCTGGAGCGGCAAGTAGCTGAAGTCGTACAGCCGGTCGTGCCCTTCGCCGCCGAAGGCAACGTCGTTGTCGTCGCCAGCAAGGATCTCATCGTCGCCGGGCCCACCCACGAGAACATCGTCGCCTTCACCACCATCAAGGCGGACATCATCCCCCGAACCACCCTTCAGGATGTCATCTCCGGGACCACCCTCGAGCCAATCCCGGCCATGGTTCCCCATGACGGTGTCGGCACCCTCACCACCAAACAGCCGGTCACTGCCACCGTTGCCAACGATCTCGTCGCCGCCGGTACCCCCGCACACCACATCGTTACCGGCACCTGCCGAGATGACATCGTTGCCACCCAACCCGACGATCACGTCCATCTCGTCGGTGCCGGTCAACTCGTCATCGCCCTCGGTGCCGGTGATCGTCGCTACCAGCCCGTCGCACTCATGCGCGACAGCCGCCCCCACCGGGACCGACCCCGCCGCCACCAGCACCACCACCGCAATCAGCAACAAGGCTCGCATGAAGCGCCTCCAGATAGCGTGCAATCTCCCAGCAATGGTCGCGCTCCCCACCCGGGAGCGGAACCCCCTATTGCGAACCACACCGCACCCCGAAGCGCCCGACTGCCGACCGTGTGACACCGCGCAGATGTGGAACCGGGCGGACGAACGCCTCGCCAACTGCGACGGTTGATACCTGCCGGTACCCGGATCCATGCCAGTAGCGGCAATGCTGTCACCGCTGCCCTGCCACTGCGGAGGCGTTCTCCCCTACTCAATCGTTCACCCGACCCCCAAAATCGGTAGTGAGGCGTGTCAACAGATGGCGTTAGGACCTTGGTCGTTGCGTTCTTTGCGATTCTGCTCGCATTGTGCGCCTGTAGCGACGACGACATAGACGCAGCCGCAACCACAACAACGGCCGCCGCTTCGACCCCAACGACGATCACGACAGAGACACTGCAGACCTCTTCGACAGCTCCCACCACCAGCACGACGGCGCCGACGTTGCCACCGGGCGAGGAGGATCGGATCGCCGTAGCTGCGGAACTCCTCGACAGGTGGACTCAGGGGTGGAACGATTCGGACCCCGACGCGGTCTTGTCCGTGTTCACCGACGACGCCCTCTACATCGAGTTCGACCCTGACGAGGAGGACAACCTCGTTCCCATGGAACACATGCGGAGCTATGTCATGGACCGTGGGGGGCTGGTCAAGAACGCTCGCCGCACCAGCGAATTGGCCTCCAGCGGAAACGGAACGTATGTCTGTGTTGTGGAGTTCAACCTAAGCGGAACCCACGTGGGCGCTGCCATCGAGATCGAACTCGAAGGAGACCTTGCCAAACGCATCGCATGGCTCGGCGAAGGCTTCGAGGAAGTAGAGCGGGTGGTCTCGGACACGGTACCGAGCGGCTCGGTTGCCGGCATCGACCTCTACAACGCCAGCGCCGAGCAACTCGCCTTGGTCGAATGGGCGATCGCCCGGTTCGATACTGCTGGACTCGACCGCCCTCCTGTCAGCCACGTCACATTCCCCCCAACAATGCCGTGTGTGCCCGGCGTATCGGGCATGACGTTCTGCGGCACGGATACGTGCAGCATCGACATCTGCACCGGGCCCGAGGCGTTCACCGAGACCACCGCTTTCCCACTCGACGCTCGCCGCACCATCCTCCATGAACTCGGCCACGCCTGGAACGCCACCTTCGTCGATGAAGCAACTCGACAAGCGTTCCTCGCCCTGCGCAACCTCAACCAGTGGAACGGCGACGTGTGGCAAGACAGCGGGAACGAGCAAGCCGCCGAAATCCTGATGTGGGGCCTCATAAGGACCCCCTCGCCCACCGCATCCCCGCCACGTCATGCACCGAACTCCACCAAGCCTTCAAGCTACTCACCGGCACCCCCGCCACCCTGCGACAAACCGACTGCACCGACCCCTGATTCGCAGCACCGCTATCCACGCAACCTGTCGGATTGTCACCCACACCCGTGCCGGCTCGGCCCTCTTGGAGGGTGAGGTTGGTTCCGGGCCTAGTTGTGGCCTCAGCGATACTTCTCCAACAACTACAGGGATCGGCCTTCCGAGCCGCTCACGGCAGGCGCAGACCCGGCATCCGGCGAATCCAGGCCCGTAATCTGCTGGGGCACAGGACCCGTACCGTCAAGGGGGACCCAGAAGCGTGGAGGCAATCGACTCCCCGGACCCCGCAACGACCTCCACGACCTAGCCTCGAAGCATCCCGGCCCGTCGCGATGTCGCCCACGCCATGAGCAGACCTTCCCCAAGCTGCTGGGACGTGCCTCACCTTCCGCCAGACGTCAGAAACCCCCGCCTGAGCGAGGGTTCCGGTCTGGTGGGCGCTGGCAGGATTGAACTGCCGACCTCTTGCGCGTCAAGGAAGATCTGGCCGCTTCGCCCACCCGGCAGTAGTCGCTCAGCGAACCGTTGCCCCGGCCCTTTCATGCTCACGCCATCTCATCGTTTCTCGCCATTTCTCACCCTTGTGTGGGGTTGGTGTGGGGTTGGCGGACCGCCCAGCGACACCCCTTCCATGAGCGCGTCGCAACACCCGGCAGCGGTCCGGCACCCGGGGCGAGGTGGGCGATTTCTGTGCCGGAACCCACGTTGGCGCGCTTCCCGCTTCTCGTCAATAGAGGCTTTCACAACGTCCTCCCGCGGGGGCAGCTCTGCGGGGAAGCTGGTTCTCCCACCGTATGCCAGACATGTGACAGCCGCGTCGCCTGCGGAACGTGTCAAGGGGAATGAGACAGGGGTTGCTCAGATGGCGATGGGTTCCTTCTCGGGCCGGTTGATCCAGGTGGCTTGGGGCACTGTGGGTGCTTGGGGTGGTTTTCGGAAGCGGTCGGGTCGGTTGGCGTAGGCGGCGTTGAGCACTCCTTGGCGTTTCTGGCGGATGATGTCGTCGAGGCCGTAGTGGACGTTGGCTGGGGTGTTGAGGCCGATACCGGAGTGGCGGTGTTCGTTGTTGTAGTACTCGAAGAAGGTTTCGCAGAATGATCGAGCCGCGGCGATGTTGGCGAACCGTTTGGGGAAGGTGGGTGAGTATTTCAGGGTCTTGAACTGCGCTTCGGAGTAGGGGTTGTCGTTGGACTGGTGTGGTCTGGAATGGCTTTGGAGCACGCCGAGGTCGGCGAGGAGTTGACTGACGGTGCGTGACGTCATCGAGCTGCCTCGATCGGCGTGGAGTGTCAACTGGTCGTGGTCGATGTCGTTGGTGTAGATGGCGTCGGCGATGAGTTGTTCGGCGAGCTTGGCGGATTCTGTGGGGGCGACGAGCCACCCCACTACGTACCGGGAGTAGATGTCGAGGATCGTGTAGAGATGGAACCAGGTCCATTTGTAGGGGCCGGCGAGTTTGGTGATGTCCCAGCTCCAGACTTCGTTGGGGCCAACCGCGACCAGTTCGGGTTTGATCAGCGCCGGGCGGCGAGCCTGGGCTCGACGTTCCCTGACCTGGTGACGTTGGCGCAGCAGGCGATACATGGTCGAGACCGACGCCAGGTAGGTGCCTTCGTCCAACAGGGTGGCCCATATCTGGGCCGGTGCCTTGTCGCAGAACCGTTCTTCGTTCAGGGTCTCGATCACGGTTTCAGCTTCGGTAGCTGTCAGGGCCCGAGGCGAGCGTCGTGGTATCGCAGGTCCATACCGGGGTCCCTGCCGTTGCCGGTAGTGGCTGGCACGAGATCGTCCGAGGGCTTCACAGGCTCGTTTACGCCCAACGATGGGAGCGAGTTCGTCGACTGCGGCGTCCAAAATGGCGGTCACGATTCGTCGGTGTCCGCGCTCTTTGAGATCTCCTCCAAGAGCGCGTGCACTTTTCCCTGGACCGTGATCACCGCCTCGGCCTGGGCCAGTTTGGTCTTCAGTCGCTCGTTCTCAGCCCGCAGCTTGGCCACCTCCGAACGGCTCGGCCCACCCCGACCACCGTCGCTCCGCCCGAGAGCGGCTTTCAACAGGCCCTGGCGATGTTGCCGCCGCCAGTCGGTGATCAAACTCGAGTAGAGGCCTTCCCTGCGCAAGATGGCGCCCTTCTCGCCGGTCTCGGATGCCCTGTCGTACTCGGCGAGGATCGACAACTTGTATTCCGGACTGAACGACCGGCGCACCGGATTCCTCAACGGCCTCCCACTCCCATCACTGGCAACAGCATCATCCATATGCCAAGTATCGGCCCTATAGATCGCTGCCCGCTTGTTTCCCACAACGGTTCACCTCTTCCACCGCCCTCACCACTCACAACACAAACCAGAAAGTGTCTCACCCATCATGGACACGGAGGGCTGCACTCCTCGGGGTCATCGTTGCGCTGTTCGTATCTGCCTGCAGCGCAACGACCACAGAGGAACCTGCGCCGATCGATGCCGGAACGCTCGTCGCCGACGGCAGCTACACGACCGACGGCGGGGTGCTGGAGATGCACGCCGACGGAGGCTGACCAGGGCGAGCGCCGGCCGGTTGAGGTCTAGTGCCACACTGCGCTGGGGCGCCCGATGAACCGGGTCACCGGACACGATCCCAGCCGCTGCAAGAGGTCCGGCCGACTCGCGTCGTATCCGGTCCAGCACGGAACTCGAAGCAGAAGCCGTGGGCTCTCCCCTGCCTGGAACGGGATCGTTGCATCTGGAAGCCGCCACCACGCCGGGAGGTCTTCGAGGAACACCGTCGACGGGTGGTTGACAAACGCCCGGAACCCCCGGATCGGATCGCCGGTCAGTCCGTCGCTGCTCCCGTAGAACATATCGCTCGTGTCGAACGCCTCGCAATCGCCGACGTTGAAGCATGGGAGTGGCACCCAGTAGCGGTCCTCGTCCATGTTCGACCACGTCATTGCGTACGCGATCTCGTCGGCGAGCCCGGCCGCGGTGAGCGGTCGCACAACGGCCTCGATGAACCAGTTGCCGTCGGAGATCGTCGAGAGGCCCGACGCGGGGCCGAACTCACCGATCGCCACGACTTCGCGGTCCTCGGGGGCCAGCGAGGCGTTGAACGATGTCACTGCAGAGGCATCGGCAACCAGTTGGCGGGAGAACGCCGCCGGTGTCGATTCGTAGACGTCGAACGCGATGATGTCGACATAGTCCGCAGTCGATTCCTCGTCGAGCTCGGCGTTGGGATAGAACCCCTCCCACCCGTGTGCCGCTGTCGGCCGGTCCGGTGACCAGGCGAACAGCAGGCCATGGACGTCGAGCTCCTCCGAACCGACCACGTAGTCGAACGTCTGACGCCACAGCGATCGGAATGCCGACGCCGCCGAACCTTCGCATACGCCCGGCACGCTGCGGTAGTACGCCGCGCTCCACCAATGCTGGATGCGCAACATCTCGTGGAATGGTCGGAACACCATGGCGACGCGACCGGCGCGCTCGTCGACACCGTCGGCATCTGGATCACGCCATCGGTCGTTGACGAGCCTGAAGAACTCGGCGGCCTCCGCGAGCTCGCCTTGCCACTGGGCGACGGCCCCGGCCGCCTCCGTCGGTGGGTTCGACCAGTCCGTCGAGAGCAGGCACAGGGCATTGGCCGTGATGTCCTTGTGGCCCGCGCCGGTCGCCGGATTGTCGGCGGGGAAGTGGATGGTGACGACGCCACCCGACTTGTACGCCTCGACGATCCGATCCGCGTACGCCACGCGGTCGTCAGCGGTCAGCTTCAGCGCCGTCCGCAGATTGAAGCCGTACACCGCCGGGCGCCGCGAATCGACCCCGGGGAGCAGTGTGGTCGCCAGCTCGATGTCGGAGACGAACCCGTCGAAGCCACCGATCTGGATTCGCAGCCCCCGCCAATCCATCACGGCGTCGTCGACGGCGCGGTAGCGCTTCGAGTCCCAATTGGCGTGCTGCTGTCCAAAGAGGAACCCGTTGAGCAGGCCTGGTTGCTGAGTGGAGGTGAGATTGCGATGCAACGCCGTTGCGGGGCCGCCGGCGAGAGGATCGGCGGGAGTGGTGCTCCCAGCGGCGCCGGCCGATGCCGGTGCGGTCATCTGCAGCCCAGCGACGGCCATCGCCGCGATCGTCATCATGGCGACTCGGCGCTGCATCTTCACCCCCTGGTAGGTCTCGCCCATAGAACGCTCCGGTCCCGGTCCCGGTCCCGAGTTCCGGCTTCCGGGTTCCCCGCACCTCGTTGATGATGGTATCAGCCGGTTGGTGGGTCCTTCTCGACCTTGCGGCCGGCGCTCACCCTGATACTCGATGGTTCAGCCCGGGATCGGCGCGTGAGTTTTCGGCGGCGCGACCGATTCGCTCGGCCATCTGCCGAAAGATCAACACCGAGGAGCGACACAGTGCAGTGCAGTACGAGTGGGTCGAGCCGAAACGGATCCTCCCTACGGAACCATCCCGAGTGCAACGAACGCCGAGGACAGGACCGCATCGTTGAGAACCCGAAACTGCTCGGCTACGTGCGGGTTTGTGATCCCGCCTATCACTTGAAGGACAACAAGTCCTACATCGGTCTCGCCGAACACGGCCTGGCCGACAACTTCACTTCCTTTCACCCCCGCCAAACCCACCTGCACGATGGGCGTGCCGCACCCTCCCCAGCTCGGCGTGGAACTCGACCATGGCCTGGCCCCGCTCCCCCGCTGTGGCCCCGATGGGCCGCCCGCAGCCCGAACCGCGGCCCGGACGGTCACGGCACAATTGCCGGTCACCAAGTCGGCGAGCTTCCCCTCGATCCGATCGAACCGGGCGGACGACGCCACTAGGCACTACGTCCGACACCATCGGACAACACCGCTCTCCCCGCTCGCGCTCACCACGCAGATCCTCGACACTCTTCAACCTGACGAGCGTGCTGCAACACGATAGACACCCCCGCCTGAGCAGGGGTTCCTGGTGGGCGCTGGCAGGATTGAACTGCCGACCTCTTCCGCGTCAAGGAAGATCACGCGTCTTCGCTTCCCCTGGTCACAGACACGAATGGACCGATCACCTGGCGTTTCTTCGCTCACTGCTTCGCGCTCACTTGCGCCATTTGGCCTCATTCCGCGCACCAAACGCGCACCAAGCGTCGCTAGGTCGTTGGACCGGTACCCACCCACTAGTTGCCGCCCCACTGCCGCTCCGCATCCGGCAAATCGAGACCCTCGGTTGCCTGTGGCTCCTCTCGGGATTCTGCCGGCTTCTGCATGAAGCTTCGGGGGCGCTGGCGTCCACTTCCGTACCTTCTGCAGCACCTCACCATAGAAGTCGACCACCTCGTCCAGCGTCTCGGCCACGAACGAGCCCCTCCCCTTCCCTCTCTTGTCGCCCATATCTCGACTCAAGGCGAGGTCGAATGATTGCGGCTCCCGCCCCGAGTCGTCAGGTAGGAGGAGGTCTTGTGGACGCTCTCGGGCAGCGTCAATCATGAGGGAAGTCGTAGCTCGGGTCCGTGGGAAGTGAACGGTGATCCGCAGATCAGACGGCACGTCGCGCAGTTGCCGCAGCAGCCAGTTGATGCGGGTCTTGGCTCTCCCCTCTTTGGGCGCACCCACCCTAGAACTCGTCGTGACGAGCCTCGCCGCCAGATTGGCCTCGACCTCAATCGAGCTAACAGCGTCCGGCACCCTGATCGCCGCAGAGAGCGTCCCGTGGTCGCCCAGACTCGAGGCGTACTCTTTCAGCCTGGAGCTGCGTGTCGACGATCTGGCGTATGACGGCGAGACGTCCCGCCCGAGCCGTTGCCTGAGGTGGAGTGCCATGTACTCAACAAACTGCTCCCAATCCTCGGCCACTTCCTGCACACCTGCATCCGAAGGTCGCAATGTGCCCTGTCGAGCCGCCCGGCGAACGCCCACCCATTCGCCACCCATACCCTCAAAGCCTCCAGCGCCCGACCTTGGATCATCGAGATAGGCGATCAGGTCGTTGAGGATGAAGGCCTGTTCAAAGTCCTGAACGCCGCGATATTCGCTCTCGGTCACGGCGTCGGTCATGATGCGGAACCAGGATGCGTGACCTAGCCGGACTCGCCGCAGCCTGCGTTTGTCGACCCTCACAGGGGACTCGTTCTCACCAGACACGATCTCGTTGGAGACAGTTAGGAGCGCATCGAAGTCCTCCCGATTGGCGATCTGGAGGTAGCGATCCACTTGCTCGGCGTCGAGGACGGACTTGCCGGTCTTGACTTCGACAAGACAGACCCAATGCGTCTTGCCCCGCTCAACAACAATCAACCCATCGGGGCGAGCCGTACCGCCGCCATCGGTCTCGAAGACCGGCTCGGTGAAACAGGTGATCCGTCCGGCCGGTGCACCGACATACCTCAGCACGGCCTTGCCGAAGCTCGGAACCACCTGCATGGATGCAAGCAACGCTGCGGTCGCCCGCTCCTCTTGCTCCTTGGCCCCCCTGATCCCGGTTGCGGGAATCAAACGCGCCGGCTTCGATTCCCAGGCTTCCCCGTCCGGCATCCGCTGGCTCCTTGATCGGTTCAGGGGAGCCTATCAACCGGAGGTAGATCCACCCAGAACCCCGACATCGAAGGCAAGGCCCAATCACGTTGCTCTCGCCACATCCGACGGCCACATGGAGCAGATGACTACGGACCTCCAGTAGCTTTGGGTACTCCGCCAAGGCAACCTGGTCCTGGTGGATAGAAGCGTTGTCCACCAGCAACGGGTCATGGCGGATGCCGCTTGGTCCCCCCAACCGCTGCGACGGTTGCATCCCGCGGGTCAGTTGCGCCACGAAGAGTCCCGAAACAGACGGAGCGGCCGGTTTGGTGTCATGTACCGCGCCGATGGCAACCAGCCCACCGGTTCAGCCTCGTTCGCCTATCCAGTGACGACACGGGCGACGTTGGCCAGCGCCGAAGTACCGGGGGATTTGCGGAAGGGACCCTGGGCTACGGTGTGGTGGAATAACCCCCACCGAGCGGGAGATCCTGTATGTCCATGAACCACCCGAGCGGCGAGCGAATCGCAGAAAGGTCGGCCGCGGCGCTGTGGGTCATCGCGATTGCCCTCACTGCGCTTGCGGTGATTGCTGGTTACACCACGTTTGGTCCAGAGGATGATGAACCGGTTAGCACAAGAGTCGAGCCAGTCTCCGCGGTTGACCCCAACTTGGTATTGATAGCTGAGGCCATTCGGTCCCACTGTCAGGTCCAAGTTTCCATTGCACGACAGGCCGAGTGGATTACTTCACCGGACGCGACAGAGCGCTTGCGGAATGAGTGCTGAGGTCGAGCGGCGCTCCGGAGAAGCACGGGGCAGGGTCCCGGTTCTTCCTGCATCACCGTTCGTCCGCAATCCGGACATGCGATCAGCGCCATGCGCTCAGTCTATGGTCGGTAGCGCCTACTTCCATCCTGGTCGCCACTGACGGAGCCGATCCCACCGCGTCGCCCAACCCATGTTCGTGGTCGAGGCCGGCGGCGGCTCTCGGCGTATCTCGGCGGGTTCCTCTCTTTCGGCGCCACCTGTAGCCGGGTTCACGAACCCGTGGAGGCGTGCAAGTTCGGTTTCGGCTTTCTCCCGGCGGTGACGTTCGATCGCGGCGTCCCGCTCGGCGTTCGCTCGTTCCCGTTCCGCTTGGGCGAGGCGTTCCATCAGCACCTCGGTGCGGGCGTCGTACCGGGCGAGTAGCTCCATCGCCCACGCCGGCGGCTCCGGCTCCAGCGTCGTCGGCGCGGGTTCCGGATCCGGCGTGGCCAACGCGGCGACGGGTGCGGCGGGCGGCACGGTGCCGGCTCCCCGCTCGGCGGCGAGGTCGGTGACGGCCGTCATCGGGACTTCGATGCGTTCCCCCGTCGGGCCCGGCGCCATCTGCGACTCGAGTTCGCCCTTCTTCCGCCATTTCCGCAATGTCGAGATCGACACGCCAGTGGCGTTCGATGCGTCCCGAAGCGTAACCCAGGTCACCCCCGTATCACCCTCCGAGGACACCCTCATATCACCCTCGGGGGTACCCTCGCCGGCGTCATGGTCACCCTGCGGGGTACCCTCGAGATCAACCTCGCCGGTGTGGTCGTCGGTGGTCATGCCGCCACCTCCTCATCGAGCTGCACGGACCGCACAACCGCGGCCACAGTGGACGGCCACCACCGGGCCCCGCCCTGCGCGGTAGGCACGTTCTCGGCGGTGAGCCGATCAGCAATGGCGGTCAGCGTGTCACCGGCGGCCCGTTCTGCCGCGATGCGGTCCCGTACGTCGTCTGGAAGGCCCACAGGGCGCCCCAGACGCACCCCAGCGGCCCGTTTCACCGCCAGGGCATCCCTAGTGCGCTGACCGATCAAACGGCGCTCATATTGCGCAAATGCCGCCATCACCGCGGCCATCATTTCCCCGCTGGGGGTTGAGGTATCGACGCCGAGGTCGAGGGCGATCAACGCCCACCCTTCCCGCCGGCTGCGGTCCATCAGGGCGGCGAAGTCGAGCAAGCTGCGGGAGAGCCGGTCGAGTTTGGCGACCATGAGGGCGTCAGCGTCGCCGGCTTCGATCATCGTCAACGCTTCAGTGATGCCGGGCCGATCGAGGTTGCTTCCGCTCATGCCGTCGTCGGTGATGGTGGCGGCGAGTTCCCAGCCGCGGCGGTCCACCTCGTCGGTGATGCGGTCCTGTTGCGCCTCGAGACCCAAACCGGAGCGGGCTTGCTCCTCGGTACTGACTCGCATGTAGGCGATCGTCCGCATCGTCGTGCCCTTCCTGTCGTACAGCAAACGTCTGTATGCTGTAAAGCATATCATGAGGGTACGACAAAGGTCACCCTTCCGGGGTACCCTTAAGGTTGACCATGGGATACCGCAACGCAGCGAAATGCACCGCAACGAACCGGCAGGGTCAACCTTGCGGCCGGCCACGCCATCCCCGGCGGCGCCGTCTGCTTCCACCATGGCGGATCGGTGCCCCAGGTGAAGCAGTCCGCCAGGCAACGCATCCTCGAGGCCGCCGACCCGGCAGCAGCTCGCCTCATCGATATCGCCCTACACGCCGAGGACGACCGGGTGGCGCTGGTGGCGATCCGTGACGTGCTGGACCGTGCCGGCGTCACCCCACCCAAACCGGTCGAGGTCATCACGATGGACATGATCGAAGCTGAGATCGCCCGCCTCGAAGCCATGGACAACCGTTACCCCATGGACAACCGCAAATATCCACCAAGACGCACCCTCCCCGCCGGCTTCGCCCACCTGCTGCGGATCCACCGCCGCGCCGCCGGCTACGGCATACGGGAAGCCGCCGAACGCACTCGGGATCGACCGTGGTCACCTGTCACGTATCGAGCGTGGCCAACGGTGCCCCAGTCCCGAAGTAGCGGACCGCATCGCCTCGCTGTACCGCCTCCCACCGGCGGTCACGGACAGGCTCATGGCAGCGGCTGCGCTCACCAGGGCATACGGGCGCAGCATCGGCGTACGCTGAACGCCGCCAGTCGATCACGCAGTAGCAATGGCCGACCCCATGCATGTGCCAGCCGAATAGGGGTACTTCCCCATAGCGGACCGCTTCACTTGGGATCATGATGGATGGTGGAGGTGTGACCGGGATCGGAACACTTCGGGCGGGTACCGCCCAGTTCGGATAGAGCGAGGAGCGGAGGTGCCGCATGGTATGGACGGTCGCGATCCTCGTTCTCGCACTGGTGGTCGTGATCCTCGTTCTCGCACTGGTGGCCAATCCGGTAGATGATCCTCTACCAACGGCCGCCAAGGCGCTCATCAACATCACCGGGGTTATCGTCGTGATCGCCTTCGTCGCCTTCATCGCCTTTATCGCCCTTATCTGGTTCTTCGATCCTCACTAGCTGCGGCGCGCTTCAGACGTACGCTGAACGGGTTTGCCGGTGGTGCCACGCTCCCCGATCGGTCCCCGCCGATGCGGAGGAGTGGACGGGTCCGTGAACGTTCGGCCTTGTTGTCGTCAACCTGTGGTGGCAGCATGACAACAGGAGGAGGTGGGCGCCATGAGTTACTTCATCGACCTGTCGCCCTATACCTACTCGGGCTGCGACGAGATAGACCAAAACGCGGTCAATATCGGGTGGCTCGAAGGCGAGTGCGAGTACCCGACTGGACCGGTTCCCGATGGATTCGTCGAGCGTCTTGGTTGGCTTTGCGACCTTTCCGTTCTTCTCACGCCGGGGGTGGCAAGGATGCACGCTCAACCCTGCTGGGTCCTCGTGTCGGGACTACCCGGTGACGTGGGGCGACCACGGTGGTCTGGGAAGTGCTGAGGTCAGGATTGAGGGTGCGGATGGGACGGTGTTTGCGGCTCCGAACCTCATCATTCACTATGCAGCGGTCCACGGGTATCGACCCCCGGAGCCGTTCATCGAGGCGGTAATGGCGCTGGACGGGCCGCCAGACCCGTGCACCTGGTACCGCCGCTGGGACCCCGAGCGTGGCGTGGCGCTGGGCTGCGATGCCGAACTCGCCAACGACTGAAGGCCGGACCCCATGCGTATGTAGGCGTCCCGTGAAGTGGTGGAAATTGGGGGTGGGTCCTTCGATATGGTGGGCCACCGTGTGACTCTCAGCGAGTTCAAGCACGAGCTCGTAGAGGAGACCACACGATGGCCCACCATGATGATGCATCAATCTATGCCGATTTGCTGGCGGCGTCTTGGCGATGACGGCACCAAGGAGCTGTTCCGTCGCTTGTTGGAGCAGGCACTTCAGGAGTTGATCGACGCCGAGTTGACGACTCCTGATTCGGGGCAACTCACGACTGACGGTTGGAGATGGACCCGCGGATATGGGCCATCCTCGACCCATCCGCCGCGGTGAAGTTCGACCGTTTGTGAGAAGTCCATGGCATCGATGGTGAAGACCAAGGCATGGCTCTCAATCAGCAGGCGATCCTGCCATGGTTTGTACTCGGAGTCGTGCGGATAGCCGAAGGGCAAGACGAACTGGTCTCCGGGTTCGACAGGGTCTTTCCCTGCTAGCGCGATGTACGTGTCAGTGGCGACGCCAAGTGAGGTACGCCGCGTGACCACATACGTCCACTCAATCGCGATCGCGGTGTCGCACACGTTCCGCCAGGTGACCTCCACCAAATATCTAGGACCGTCATATGGGTCCTCGATATCGAACGGTCCGCAGAAGAGGTTTCCACCGCAGCCACTCCCATGCATGTCGATGCTCCCACATGCGACAAACAGCACACATGCTGCAAGTAGGAGCAGTGTGGCTGACCGCCTGATCACACACCTCCAAGCTCCATCTTCCAGCTTGGATCTTGCGATCGCCATGGAAGGAGTGCCCTATTCGCCGCTACCAACCGGGACGGAGCGGTGTGTCGTCGTCGCTCATATCGGGAGCAGCCGCCTCCCGTTCGCCGTTAGCGAGAGGCTTATGGCGGCGGCCGCGCTCACGAGGGCGTACGGGCGCAGCATCGGCGTACGCTGACGAATGAAATCCTTCGCATGGACTAGTTGACGACCTCGTCGTATTCGAAGTAGCCGTCGCACCTGGCAATGAGATCGCCGTGGAGGTCGAAAACGTCAACGAGGGGTGCAGAGAACGGGGTCTTGTCTCCGTTTGGCCCTCGAGCATGAGTGCTGGAGTCTCCGCTCGCTCTCGATACGACAACGACTGTGTTGCGTATGGTGATTACATCCGTAGCTTCGATGTCGGTGTAGTCCACGTAGTCGAACCAGGCTCCCATCATCGATGAGATCGTGTTCGGCCCGGAAAGCGGCATCCTGACGTCCCCTTCGCCCGTTCCTTCGAGGACACCGTCATCCGTGAACAACGCAGCCAATGCGCCTGAGTCACCGTCCATCAATGCGTCGTAATACCGCTGCACGACCTCAGGCAACTCCGAAGCGGCGGCGTCGGTGTCGTCGTCTCCGCAGGCGGACAGCACAAGCGCTACTGCGAGGAATGCGAGTGTCAGGACCTTCATCGTTCCTCCTCCTCCATTTGGCCCGACCACGCCGCCCGGCGCCCCCCTTCGAGCGCCTCACGAAACCGGTTCTCCACACCGGGAACCAATCGGCTCCCACACCCACAGGCTACGTGCGGCGATGGGTCAGGACATAGAGCCAAAGGTCCGGCGTCGACTGACCGGCTTATGGCGGCGGCCGCTCTTACCAGGGCATACGGACGCAGCATCGGCGTACGCTGAACGGCGGTTTGGCAGTCATCTCGGGCCGGTTCTACGGTCCACGCTTGTCGCAGCGGGCAGTAGGCGGTGTGTGCCCATAGTCCTTGGAATCGGGGGGTCGATCTCGTGGTGTGGGATGAACTCGGGGACCTGGTTGATAGGGGTCCTTTGGCAGTGGTGGGGGTGGGGTTCGGGTCGTAGGTTGCGGGCTGCGTTTCGGTGCCGTGCCGTAACGCCGGATGGAGGATGGTTGTGCCAGGGTCGAAGTCTCGGTTTGTGTTGGTGGCGGTGTTGGCGCTGATGGCAGCGTTGCTCGTGGTGGTGGCACCGGCGGGTGCAGTGGAGGTGTTGTGTCACGGGAGGTCGGCGACGATTGTGGGTACGCCAGGTGACGACGTGATCAACGGCACGCCTCAAGATGACGTGATCCACGGTCTGGGCGGTAACGACTTCATCAACGGTGCGGAGGGCCGGGATGTGATCTGTGGAGGAAACGGCGACGACCTCATCAATGGTGAGGATGACGCTGACTGGATCTACGGGGGCGACGGGAACGACCTTCTGGACGGCGACTGGCCAGGCACGATGACCGACAGCGGTTCTGATCACCTGTTCGGCGGTGACGGCAAGGACGACCTCATCGGCGGTGACGGCAACGACTCCCTGGACGGCGGCGCCGGCAGCGACTCTCTCTACGGTGGCGCCGGCGACGACGTTCTGGACGGCGACGGGCCAGGCAAGCCGATGGCCGAGAGCGGTAATGACTACCTGTTCGGTGGCGGCGGCGACGACACGCTCCAGGGGCGCGCCGGGCACGATCAGCTCAACGGTGGTGACGGGAACGACAACCTCATGGGTGGTGTCGGCAACGACGAGCTGTACGGTGGCGACGGGGACGACAGGCTCAAGGGTGGCTTCAACAACGATTTGTTGGTCGGTGAAGCCGGGAAGGACATGGCCGTCTACTACGCCGCGTCGGCGGGGGTCACCGTTGATCTCGCGGCGGGGACCGGCTACAGCGCTGACCAGGGCAGCGACACGATCACCGGTGTCGAACATGTCATGGGGTCACTCTTTGGTGACGTGCTTCGAGGCAACGGTGCGAGGAACCGGTTGAAGGGCCTGGAAGGAGCCGACAAGCTGTACGGTCTCGGCGGTGTCGACACCCTCAACGGCGGTGGCGGGATTGACAACCTGTACGGTGGCGGCGGTGACGACACCCTGTTCGGGGGGGCGGGTACCGACCGCATCCGGGGCGGCGCCGGCAACGACGTATTGCAGGGTAAAGCCGACGATGACCGCGCCTTCGGGGAAACCGGCGACGACACCATTGAAGGCAACCGCGGTGACGACACGTTGGATGGTGGTGACGGCACCGACACCCTGGACGGCGGCGCCGGCGACGACGAATGCACAAGGGGTGAGATCTACGAAACCTGCGAAGTGATCCTCTAGGCCGGGGGTCAGGTCACGGGGTCTAGGCGACCAAGTTGATACGGGCGCAGCATGGGCGCACGCTGACGGGTTTGCCGGCGGCGTCGGGCGGGTTCTACGGTTCCCGACTGTCGCAGCGGCCCACACCCTGTTAATCCCGTGGGTTGCTGACGGCCACGCCCCCGATCGGCCCCACGCCGATGCGGGGGCACTTCCGTTCGGCTCTATCTGACTTGAGAGCGTTGGGCCTACATTGATGGTATGGACATGATTGTCTTCGTCGTGTTGTTGCAGCTCTTCGCAACGGGCGCGGCGGCAGTCGGGAGTCGACGGGCGGCAAAGCGGGTCCTCAAGATCGAACTGATCCTGCTTGCCGTGATCGAAATCCCATCGTGTGCCGCACTTCTCTCTCTTTCGAGTGATAACCGTTACGACAACAATCCCGCTGGCGGCATTTTCCCAATGCTCATCGCAGTGGTGGGGGTTGTTGTCGTAGCCGTGCCGCTGACTGTCGCCGCTATCCGCGTCTCGGTGCTGAGTCACCGGGACCGCGAGGACCAACCAAATCTGCCACCGGGGAGCGGCTCGGGGTCGTCGGGGTCCTCGATCCACCGGGTAGCCGAGTACGGGGGCGAAGCCGCGGTGTACGCCCGTATTGCCAGCCTCACTGACTGTGGGACGCTCCGAGCAGAGTTTGATATCGCCGCCGCCAACCATGATCGCACCGGGGATCGTGGGGCCATCGGGTACATGGAAGCGGCCGAGGACCGCATGGAAGCGATCGGCTGCTACCCCATGCCAGTGGCGGAGTCCGTCGATGGTCCGACCCATGGAACCCAGTCACCCATCGACCCCCCGGCCCGTCCCCCAAGTGCGTAGGGGGTAATCCGCCGTCCCTTGGTCATGGAGGGTTCCGGTGCGGGTGGGGGTGCATGAGTGCGGACAATGGCCCTAGCGGTCAAGTCGTCGGAGCGTATCGCGACGCGGTACCGGCTCCCGGCAGCGATCACTGACCGGCTCATGGCGGCGGCTGCTCTCACCAGGGCACGCGGACGCAGCATCGGCGTACGCTGACGGGTCTATCCGCTGGTATCAGAGAGAAGGTCGTTCAACACCTGGCAGGGGCGGGGGTTCGTTACGCGGTAGGGCCACCGTTGGCGAGGCTATGGCGCATCCATCCCAGCTGCTTCGAGTCCTCAGACGCCTCGACCAACGCCCACTCGCCAACAGAATCAATGATTCGAACCGCCGTTCCGACCTCCACGACGCGAGCGGGACTGGCGGAGTTGTGACTCTCATGGACTGTCAGTCCGGCGGGATCAAGCACGACGGTCTCGACCGTCTCTCCAGCTGCCAGCGCCCACTTCATGGACAGCAAGTCGCTCTCAATCTCGTCCACCAGGGCAAGGTCGCCTGACAGAATCATATGGTGCATCTCGACACCGGAGTAACCGCCATTGCGGGAGTCCTCACGCCTCGGTAGCAAGGAGCCGCCTGATAACAGCCAGTACTCGGTCTGTCGCAACTCCCTCGAAGGATCTGCGTAGATGTACACAGGGGCAGCACCAACTGATCTGTCAACATACATTTGACTGCCGCGATACCAGCCACGACCAACTGCTACAGCCCCGACGGCTGCGAAGAACCTCTCAGCCTGTGCCTCGCGCTCGTCGGCAGCGCGGTCAATCAGGTGCATAGGCGGCCGTCTGCCCGCCGATAGCATCGACTCGACGCGACGACTCGCCGGTCCAGCCGGCCGACGAAGGAGGTTGTACGGGTCGCCGCTCTCGGACTCATCAGCCCGTCCGAACAACCGCCGAAGCACCGCTCCTCCCACAAGGTCAAACTGAAGTTGCAGAAGCGTACCACGGAGCTTGTTCCTCGCCTTGGGTCATCCTTCAGCATGGTGTTGGCTGGTTGCGGCGGTGCAGGCCGGTTCCTAGGAGCCGCGCCGTCGGGCCTGGTGCTGGCAGTCTGCTGAGCTGTGGATGTGGCCATTCGCCCTGTGGTCACTCGGTACAGTCCCGGCATGGCTACCTCATCCAATCCGATTCACGGTGAACTCGGTGTCCTCCTCGACGACGGCGAGAAGGTCCAATGCCACGCTTGTGGCGAGTGGTACCTCCACCTCGGGGTCCACACGAACGCTGCTCATGGCCTCGACGCCGACACCTACCGCAAGACATTCGGCCTCATGAGCAAGGGGAACCGGCGGGGCATCTGCCTGGGGAGCAACCGTTCGATCCACCTGAGAGCTTTGAGTACATGTTCCGGGTGGTGGAGCGGCGGGTCGCGTTGGTTGGGGACGCGGCGGTGCCAGATTCCGAGGTCTTCGAAGGTGAGAAACTCGGGGCGTGGGCGAGAAGGATGAAGACGCTGCAACGCAAAGGACGACTCCCCGCGGCACATGAGGAGAGGTTGGAGGCGTTGCCAGGTTGGCTATGGGCGGCGCGCAGTTGACCATCCTGGTGTGCTCGGTGTCGCCGTGAAGGCGCTGGGCCATGGGGTATGTCGGAGTCACCCTGGCGATGGGATCGGGTTCTCTGCCTTGCTACACCCGGCAAGGCCGTGGCGACGCTCCGAGCCGACAGATGCGACGACGCAAGGCCGGGGCGGACCAGAGCAAGGGGATTTCGCGGTCAACATCCTGCCCAGGGCGTCGATACCAGTCTGGCGAAGGCAATTGAAGCGATGAGAAGGAGCTAGGACCGATGGCGCGGCGAGGGTTGCTTGCAGAGATCCAATACCAGGCGCGGGTTTCGCAAGGGGAGAAGGCACGACGTCAGAAGGCCGCTGTCCGCGAACACGATGCGGCGTTGCGTCAGGCCGAGCAGGCTCGCAAGGCCGAGGAACGTGCGAAGGCTCAGGCGGAACGGGCCTCTGAGGCGGAGCGGAAGCGCCTTGAACGGGAAGCGAAAGCCGCGCATGTCGCGGCGATGCAAGCTGAGGTCGAAGCACGAAATGCCGGCCTCGCCGAGATCTACGACCAGATCGACGACCTGCTAGCGGCGACCCTCGACGTCGACGACTACGTCGACCTGGACGCATTGCGACGCACCGCCGAACATCCGCCATTCGACCGGGTTGATCTTGAGACACCCATCCCGGCGCCCACGCCGATCCCGGAGCCAGCCGAACCCGTCTTCGCACCGCCGGAACCACCGAAGAGCCTCTTCGGCAAGAAGAAGAAACTGGCCGAAGCGAATACAGCGGCCGAGGTCGCCCACGCCGAAGCCCACGCCGCGTGGCAGGCCGAGATGGCATCGCTACCCACCCGCCGCCAGGCAGCGCTCGACGAGCACGCCGCTGCTGAGGGAGAACGGGTCGCTGCTCTCGAAAGTGGGCGAGCCAGATACGACGAGGAATGTGCAGCCCGAGAAGCCGAAGTCGCCGAGCACAACGCGACGATCGACACGCTCATCGCGAACCTCGGGTACGGAACCGTTGACGCGGTCCAGGAGTACATCTCAATCGTGCTATCGAATTCGGTCTACCCTGATCACTTCGCCGTCGAGCACGAATTCGCCTTCGACCCCGCTACCGCGGAACTGCGGTTGAAGACTCTGGTCCCCGGCCCCGACAAAGTGCCCGACATCAAAGCGTACAAATACACCAAGTCGTCCGACGAAATCACGACGACTGCGCTGTCGCAGAAGGCATGCAAGGACCGCTACGCCGGCGCTGTTCATCACGTCGCGCTGCGATCGATGCATGAGGTATTCGAGGCCGATCGTCGTGGTCTGATCAGAACGATCTCGCTGGAGGTCGGGACAGAGACGATCGACCCCGCAACGGGGACCAACACCTACGTGCCGTTCATCGCCGTCGCGGCCGATAGAGACACGTTCATCGAATTCGACCTATCTGCTGTGGTGCCAGCGGCGACGCTCGACCACCTCGGAGCTGCACTATCGAAGAACCCATACGGACTCGTCGCAGCCGACCCATCGGGGATTCGCCGGACATGACCGACCTGGATCTTGTGTTCAACCCGCCACCCGGATGGCCGAAGCCCCCCGACGGTTGGCGACCGCCAGCCGGTTGGACCCCGGATCCGTCCTGGCCAGATCCACCCGAAGGCTGGCAACTCTGGATCCCTACGAGCGTCGACTCAGACACGGCTCCACCAACTGTCGCCACTCAGCCAGAGGCGCCTCCACCCCGCGAAACAACTGGCGCAGGTCTGACGGGTGAACTCGTGGCGGCGCGGTTGGCGGTGCTCGAAGCAGAGAACGCCGCGCTGCGTGCGCAACTCGAGGCAGCGGGCGATGACGCGGACGAGATCGTGATCCTCGACGACGAACGTGTTCTCCAGAGCGTCGGTATCTACCGGTACCACCATCCTCTTGAGAACGCAGTTGCGTACAAGGATCGGCTCGACGACCTCGCTACTCGCATCGCTCAGCTCGTCAAATCGGGCGCTGCAATCGAGAGGTCGAACATGTTCACCTTCGACAACTCGCTCGCCAAGGGCCGCAGAATGACAGGCGACCTGTCGAAGCTCATGCTGCGGGCCTACAACGCTGAGGCCGACAACAGCATCCGGTCGTTGCGAGTCGGAAACGTCGTCACCGCGAAACGCCGGCTCGAGGCGTCACGGACAGCGATTGCGAAGCTCGGGAAGATGATGGAGATGCGGATCTCCGACGCATTCCACGCGCTCCGACTCGAAGAGATCGAACTCACTGCCGACTGGTTGATGAAGAAGCAAGAGGAGAAGGAAGCAGCCCGTGAGGAGCGGGCCCGGCTTCGCGAGGAACGCCGTGTCGAAAGGGAACTCGCCGAAGAGCGAACCCGCCTCGACAAGGAACGCACTCATATCCTGACCGCACTCGAGACTCTGCAAGTCTCCGGCGGGCATGACCCGGAACTCGAAGCGAGACTCGTGGCCCTCGATGAAGCGATCGTGCAGAACGACTACCGGATCGCGAACATCCGGGCCGGGTACGTCTATGTGATTTCGAACCGGGGAGCGTTCGGCGACAACGTCGTCAAGATAGGACTCACTCGGCGACTCGAACCCACCGACCGGGTCAGAGAACTCGGCGGTGCATCCGTTCCGTTCCGTTTCGACGTACACGCCTTGTTCTTCTCCGAGGACGCCGTCACCTTGGAGACCGACCTACATCACCATTTTGCTGACCGGGCAGTCAATCAAGTCAACAGCCGCAAGGAGTTCTTCTTCGCCACCCCAGCCGAAGTCCGCCAGGTTCTCGCAGACAAGGTCGGCAACCTGCTCGAGTTCAACGAGCACCCCGACGCAACCGAGTACCTGCAATCAGTCCGCTACTGGCCCAGACCCGACCAACACCCCGGACCCGACCGACCGAACTCGTGACGAGTTGGCGAGTATGAGTCATCTGTTGGTTCGCCGAGCCGAGCTACTGCCCACTAGCGGTGCAAAGTTGCAGCGCACACCTGGCCTATTCAAACTCGTGCTCGCCGACGACCGCATGCGGGTCCTGTTCCGGGACTACATCGCCCAGAAGGTCTACGACGAGATACGCGGAGGCAGCCTTGACGGATGAGTCACCACCCGATACATCCGAAGAGGCCGATCGGGTGATCGCGCTCCGGCAGGTTCTCGCCCGATTGCAGCCTTGGTTGGAACAGGAGCTGTTCGATTGGGTGATGAAGATGCACCTCTACAGAGACATCTACCTGTCCTGGAATGAGTCCCTCAACCTGGCCCCCGAGAGCGTACGCAAGGCGGGGCACTTCCACCAGTGGGTTCGGGATGGGTATGTCGCATTCATGGCGATGGCCATCAGAAGGGAAACGGACCCCGCGAAGGACTCGCGATCTCTTGTGCGCTTCCTGAGGGAAGTCCAAGCCCACGCCGGCGCGCTGGACAGCGAGTGGTACTTCGAGCGGGTGGTCGATGACTCATTTGGGATTGAACCCTACGAGGCAGAGTGGGCGGTGTTCGCCGACAAGAGCCTCGATCACGTTGACCCCGAGCACATCCAGCAGGACATCGACTCGTTGATCGCAGAGGCTGCCGCCGTCCGACAGTTTGCGACCCGAACCTTGGCCCATCGTCTCGACCCTGAAGTGAAGCCTGCGCCCTCTGTCACATATGCCGAGGTTCATGCCGCAATGGGTGAGATCGAACGAGTGTTTCGACGGTGGTACCAGTTCCTCACCGGAACCCACTTGGCGTCGCTTGATGCATACAACTGGGAGCATGTCCTCGCTGAACCGTGGATCACGCAAGACCAGGCCCTGGCGTTGTTTGAGGCGCGGCAATCCGAGCAGTCAGATTGAGGGGCGAGCAACGAAGGGCCTGCGGTGCGGTCGTTGGCGTGCTCGACGGTGCCGGCGGCAGTGAGTGTGTGCAACCATCCGACTGCTCGAGCGTGAGCCGACCCCGAGCCGCTTTGCACTCGATCGCCAGCACCCCGTGATCCGGGTGGGCCATGAACAGGTCGGGTCACCCCTTCCCGTCGTACTGCACCGCGGTCCGCCACCCCGTTTCGGTGCGGGCCGGTCGGACGTGCATCACTTTCCACCCGGCGTACTGCGCCGCGGTGGCGATGCCGTCCTGCAGCTCGGCTTCGGTCATCGTGTCGTTGCTTCTCAACGGTGCATTCCCGTCGCCCCAAAGGAGCAACCGCAGAACTCTTCCGGCTCAGCCCCGCGACCCTTGGGTGGCTCCGTGAGAAGAAGACAGACTCCGCAACGTGATTCGTCAGACAACGTCGACCCGGAAGCCACTGCAGCTTCCTCACCAGAAGAGCCAGACCTCATAGACCTAGACCCTGCTGCAACCTGCGCAACAGGGTCACCCATCCCTGGGTGCAACCCATGCACGTTCCCGTGCAACCTATGCACCTGACCTCCTTGCGGCTCGTAGGTCTGGGTCTCGTGCCGGTAGCGGGTTGCCGTTGGACCGACCTTGGCATTGGGGCTCCGGCGACCCCTGGCCGGATTGTGGACGATTTCCACGACAGTGGACTTGTGCGGTGGACCGGATCGGACTACCTCGACCAGGCCAGCCTCCTCGAGGGTACGCACTGCCTCCTTGACGGTTCGCTCCTGCACCCCGATCTCCTTGGCGATGTGTCGCAGTGAGCGAACCGGCCAGCCATCGTCGCCCTGCTTCAAGTCAACGTACGAGTAGACCAAGAATGCCATCAACCGTCTCTGAGTAGTGATGCCAGGAATCAGCTCGCCAGTGATCACCGATTCAGGCAGCATCGCAAACCTCTCACGGCCCCGGCCCTTCTCACTCGGCATCCGACGCTCGATCCGGCAAGGCCACCCGACCCTCATTGTCGCCGCGGAGCGGATTAACATCCGCTGAAGGGTCTGGGGAAGGCGACGAGAGCAACCACAACAAACGGCTGTGGCATTCTGGCCAAGGCCAGCAACGAACTACCGCGCCCCGCGCGACTGTGGCAACCCTGTCAAGCCTGACGCCACGAATCGCTACGACAATCATTGCGACGCACCGCCATTGTGCTGCTGCTTCCGTTCCAGCCACGCTTCGATGTCGGCAGGTCGCCAAACGAGCCTTCTCCCCACGTGGATGGCGAGGGCGCCGGGGTTCTCGCCGCGGTGTCGCTGGCTGTAGAGGGCGCTGTTGGTGGTGTTGAGGTAGTGAGCTACCTCGTCGATGACCGCTAGACGGTCGGAAGGAAGGGACACAGAGAGACTCCTCTCAATCTGTGTCCCGGCCGGCGTATGGGTTCGTATCTGACGAACCGCTCAGACACCGGGAACTCTGGCAAACGTAGCAGAGTGCTGCGAAGATTGCTGGCATGCTGATGAAGGGCTGGATGCCAGGCAGATCGGACCGAGATCTCGTGCGTCACGTCCTCCGTGGGCTGGCAGACACCGATGGGTTTGCGACCTTCGAATCCATAGGCGCGCGCTCACGCAGCGACATGGAAAGGGTCGCGCGAGCATTGGGGAGCCACGGACTCCGATGCACGCTGTTGCGTGGATGGCAACAAGACAGGACCGTGCTCATCGTTGAGGACGCATCCCGCCTGGAATCTGAACAGCAGCGAAGAGCGCGCGAGATCGGGATCACGTCACTGGCGGGTCCGATGTCCTTCAGGTGGTCGGAGCCTCCCGAGAGCTCTCGGAGGGCGCTCGACGACCGCGCCGATAGAGATGCTGCCCGTGGCGAGCGGAAGCTGTACGGCTGATGGGCGGTTGGATCGTTCACCGTTCCGATCGCCCAAAGCCCTACCTTGCGCGATTCCAACCCAAGGGCGGTCGAACCGTTTCCCGGAGCTTTGGCACGAAACGTGAGGCGCAGACGTGGCTAAAGGTCCAGACCGTGGACAATGTCCGTGGTGAATGGCTAGATCCGCGCAGGGGAGACATCACGCTGTGTAGATGGACGGAGCAGTGGCTCGCTGGCCGGCGTGTGCGGGAATCGACTCAGGCTCGCGACGAATCGGTGCTCCGCAGCCTGGTTCTCCCACACCTTGGAGATCGGCCTCTCAACCGCCTGAGCCCAGTTGAGATCAGGGAGTGGATCGCCGCTCTGGATTCCGCTGGCAAAGCTCCGAACACGGTGAGGAAGGCGTATCAGTTGCTGGGAAGCGTGATCGGCCAGGCTGTCGATGACGGGCGTCTCGTCAAGTCGCCACTCCCGCGCCAACCTGGCCTTCCCGAAGTCGTCCGGCGCGACATGAAGCTGCTGACGCTACCTGAGGTTCACCGCCTGGCGGGCAACATCAATCCGCGGTACTCCGCGATGGTGCTTGCTGCTGGCTATACCGGAATGCGTTGGGGGGAACTCGCCGGATTACGGGTCGCCAACATCGACCTCCTCCGCGGGTCGGTCACGGTGGCATCGACGCTCACCGAAGTCCAGGGGGAGGTACGGTTGGGTCCTCCGAAGACGAAGCATTCGTCCCGTACGATCGCGATTGCCAGGTCGCTTGCGGCTGAGCTGGGATCGCATATTGGGAAATACCCCGACCCCGACAACTGGATCTTCTCGGCGCCAAACGGCGGACCGCTTCGGCGAACCAACTTCCGACGCCGCGTGTGGAGGCCGGCAGTCGAGGAGGCCGGCCTGGGTTCGCTTCGGTTTCACGATCTGCGCCATAGTCACGCATCGACGTTGATCGCCCAGGGTGAGCATCCCAAAGTCATCAGCGAACGCCTCGGGCACTCATCCATCAGGATGACCTTGGACGTATACGGTCACCTCATGCCGGGAATGGATCAAGAGGTCGCGGATCGACTCGATGAGGCTTGGCTGCAGGCAATTGCTGCAGAATCGCGCACCATACGCGCACCAGGCTCGGTACACCCCCTGCCAAACAGAACGGAAACCCCCGCCTGAGCAGGGGTTTCTTGGTGGGCGCTGGCAGGATTGAACTGCCGACCTCTTCCGCGTCAAGGAAGCGCTCTCCCACTGAGCTAAGCGCCCGTATCGACGATTGTACCGCCGGAGGCGACGCCGGGAATCGAACCCGGGTACAGGGTTTTGCAGACCCTTGCCTAACCACTCGGCCACGTCGCCGAAAAAGGGCGGCAATCGCCGCCCTTCGAGCGGACGACCGGGATCGAACCGGCGACCTCAACCTTGGCAAGGTTGCGCTCTACCAGCTGAGCTACGTCCGCAGGATCGTGGATTCTACCACGACAGGCGTTGTCGCCTCACCTCACCGGCCGGTAGAGCCAAATCCGTCGTCACCGCGTCGGGTAGGCGGCAGCACATCGACCTCTTCGAATTCCTGCTCGACCACAGGGACCACGACCAATTGCGCGATCCGCTCGCCCCGCTCGAACTCGAACGGCGCCGAACTGTGGTTGATCAGCAAAACATGGACCTCGCCTCGAAAGCCGGCGTCGACCACGCCCGGCCCATTGACCACGCCGATCCCGTGGCGAACCGCCAAACCGGACCGTGGCGCCACCAGCCCTACATGGCCTTCGGGGATGGCAACGGCGAGGCCGGTCGGTACCATCGCCCACTCCTCCGCCTCGAGCCGATGACCGGTCCGGGCGAAAAGGTCGACGCCGGCATCACCGTGATGGGCGTGGCTGGGGAGAGGAAGCTCGGGATCGAGCCGACGGACGGGTATCTTCATAGACGCAGATTGTGTCGTGCCCGAGCAAGATCGGCAAAAGGGGCTCCGTGAAACGTAGACGCCAACAACCACTACCCGGCAACAACGGGCTTTGGTTTCTCGAGCTTGTCGGCGCCGTTCCCGGAACTGCCGAGACCTCACCGCCCGAACCGGCCCAACCCACCGAGGAGCCGGCCGAGGATGTGAAGCCGTCGCTGGCCACGGTCGCCGCGCTGCGCGATCGCCCGGCCGACACCCCCGATACGACCGCAACGCTCGCTCCGCCGACCACGATCGACCTATCGACGAGCACCACGGCGGACCCGCACGAGGACGAGGACGAGGACGAGGACGAGGAATACTCCCAAGCCATTGGAGCCGCCGTCGGCGCCGCTGCCACACTCGGCGTTGCCGACTCAGTCGACTCATCCCGCTCGGAAGCCGCACCAACCGAGGTGCTCGAACCGACCCAACCACCGGCATCAGCTGACCAACCGACGACCCCGGTCGCGGCACAACCCGCTCAGCCGTCGCCGACCCTGGCCGACACATGGAGGGCGCAGCCCAAACCGCCTCCCCCTGCCGACGGGGTAGCCGAATCGCTCGGGGATGCAAAGCCGCGGGCCCGCCGGTCCCGCTGGCCGTTGATCGTCACGGTCCTGGTCGCGGTGGCAGCTCTCGTGGTCGCCGCCCTGTGGCTCCCCACCCTCGTGGACGGTCGAGCCTCCGAGCAAGCTTCCGACTACCGAACCGCGCTGATCGACGTGCGCGACAGCTTGTCCGGTGCTCAAGAAGGGCTTCAAGACGCAACCGAGCCGAGCTCGCAGCAGGCGGACCTCCTGGGCGTGGCACCGCAGCTGGAGCCCCTGTCCGTTGCATCCGATTCTGCCCTGGCCGCCGCATCCGACCCACTACCCGAACCACTTCCGCTCCTGCCTTCGGGGTCGATCGACGATCTTGTTCCGAGCCGCGACGCCGTCGCTCAGATCGGCGCTGAGGGCACGGATATCGTTGCCCGCATCGACGACACCACGACCTATCGGCTGCTTTTCGCAGATATCCTCGTGCTGCCCGAACTCCCGATCGAAGCGGACGCCTTCGAGACTGCGGCGCTTGGCACAGAGCTCGCCGCCATCGACGCCACGAGTCGCACTGCGGCGGCCCAACTGCCGTCTGATCCGGCGTTCGCCGAGCACAAGGCTCTTGTCACCGAAGCGGTCGCCGGGTTTGATGAGTGGGCGGCCGAATATCTCGGTGCCTTGACTGCGGGCGATGCGGCTTCGGCGGCAGAACTACTCGCCCAACTCGAGGCGACTCAGGTCATCCTCGCAAGTTCGCTCGTCCCTAGCTTGGCGACAATACGCCAAGAGGTTGATGCCGCCACCGTGGTCCTCCACGCCGACACAACGGCCGCACTTGCGGCACTCCCATAGGTGGCGCAGGCAGCACCCTGTTGACAATCTGTGTCGCGCTTATCACTCTGCGCATCGTTGACTCTTCCGAGGACTAGATGTCCTCCAGCGCAGCCATCTCGCGTTCAAAATCGGAGGCGCCTTGGAACTCCTTGTAGACCGAGGCAAAGCGGAGATAGGCGACTTCGTCGACCTCGCGGAGCCCAGCCAGGACCTCTCGCCCGATCTCGTCGGCGCTGACCTCTGGCCCGTTGCTATGACCGCCGGCCTCGATGCGGGCAAGAATCGTGTCGATAGTGCCCTGGGGCACCGGGCGGTCGGCGAGGGCATTCTCGACTCCGCGCCGTATCTTGCGAGGGTCGTAGGTCTCGAGGCTGCCGTCACGCTTGCGAACCACCAAAGTCACCGCAGCCCGCTCATACGTGGTGAAACGGTGGCCGCAGCCGATGCATTCACGGCGTCGTCGAATCGATAGTCCGCCCTCGGAAGGACGGCTATCGACAACTCGCGTATCGTCGGCCCCACAAATCACACAGCGCATGGACAAGAAAGGGTACTAGATGTTGTGGTCGGAAGCCCAGGCGGGCTATCTCGCCGCGATCGACTCAGTCACCGTGGTTGTCACGAAGATCACCGACTTCACCGCGCCAGGGCTCGGCGCTTGGGACGTGTTGGGTCTGACCGGGCACCTGCTGCGGGCGATTCGCACCCCACTCACCTACCTGGCGGAGCCCGAACCGCACGGCAAACCGCTGCCCGACGCAGCCGCCTACTACGAGAAATATCTGCAGAGACGGGCGGACGATCCCGCCGCGTTCGACCGGGCCGTGGCCGACCGCGGGTCTGAGGAACTTGCTGCGCTGTCCCCGGCCGAGGTAACACCCGCCTTTGTGTCCGCGGCGTCTGCACTCCGCAGCGTCCTGCCGACCTGCCCTGCCGAGCGTCGCCTGCCGAGCCCGATGGGAGTCATGCGGATCCGGGACTATCTCCGGACCAGAAACCTCGAAGTCATGGTTCACGGAGTTGATCTCTCCCGAGCCACCGGGGTTCCTTGGCAGCCTCCAGACGGACCGCTCCAGGATACGCTCACCCTCCTCACGGAAGTGGCGCTGCGGCGGGATCACGCCACGGACCTCCTGATGGTGCTCACCGGACGGCAGGTGGACACTCGCCCACTGCCGATCCTCCAATAACCAGATTGGTCAGTTTGATGATGCCAACGGTGGGACAGCAAGAGTCTCGCCGGGTTGGATGATGCTCGACTCGAGATCGTTCAATCGCCGAATCGACGTGATCGTGCCGCGCACATCCTGGCCCTCGGTCGTCCGCTCTTTTGCGATGTCCCACAGGGTGTCGCCACTGCGCACTACATAGTCCTCGGTGGACCCTCCAGGGGTCGCTCCAAAGGCGGAAGGCAGGAGAAGGACCAGGGCCACGACGATCGTGGAGATGATGACCAACACTCGTGACGAGGCTGTCGTTTGTCGCAGCATCCTGGTTCCTCCTCCTGCTTTCTACCTACCGTGTGTGTGATCCGGGGCGGCCCAGATCTGGCGTGTCCCGGGTTGGCAACCCAGTAACGACCACCGTATCGATCGGGTGTGACAGAAACCCGATGTCGCCATCGGAACCGTCCCCCCGCCAAGACCCCCGTCCGTCGAACAGGTGTTCGTGTTTGGACACCATAAGCGAACATGCGTTCGGTTGTCAAGTCGAACATATGTTTGGTTTCTCGCGAAATCCGCGGTACCCTGCGTCTACGGCAACGACCGGAAGGGGCCAGCCATGGAGCGCAAAGAGTTGACCGTCCGCCAGCAGCAGATCCTCGACTACATCTTGGAGTCGGTTGCCGAGCGGGGCTATCCGCCCGCCGTCCGAGAGATTGGCGATGCGGTGGGCTTGAGCTCACCGTCGACGGTTCACAGCCACCTCTCGGCGCTTGTCAAAGCCGGGTATCTGAGGCGGGATCCCACCAAGCCCCGGGCGATCGAGGTGATCGATCCCGGCACCCATGCCGATGCCCACCTCCACCGAGCTCCGGTGCGTGACGTCCCCCTCGTCGGCAACATTGCCGCAGGATCGCCCATCCTCGCCGAACAGGACATCGAAGAGATCTACCCGCTGCCGACCGAGCTCGTGGGCAACGACCCCGTGTTCATGCTCAACGTCCGTGGTGACTCCATGATCGACGCCGGCATCTTTGACGGAGACTACGTTGTCGTGCGCCGCCAGCCAACCGCCAATGATGGACAGATGGTGGCAGCCCTGGTCGACGGCGAAGAGGCAACGGTCAAGCGACTGCAGCGGCTCGACGGTCGAGTCATCCTCAAGGCCGAGAACCGCGATTATCCGCCCATGGTCTTCTCCGACGGTGTCGAGATCCTCGGCGTCGTCGTGGCCGTCCTGAGGCGAGTCGATTAACCCGGCGATTCCGAGCTCGTCTCGCGCTCCTAGTCTTCCCTTGACTGTGGAGGTGCGTCGTGAACGATAAGGAAGTCGAAGCATCGATCTCCGCTTGCGAGGCCGACCTCGCGGCCGGGAGACCGATCGACATCAAGGGACACCGTTTCTGGAAGGCGGTCGCCGCCGTCAAGGCCGACGACTCCCTCGTGGACCGCTACGCAGATCGCATCGGTGTCATCGACCACGCCGCGTTCAAGAGCTGGGCGCTGTACACCGTTCCTTCGGGCACCGGCACGACGCTCATGGTCGTCGCCACCATCGTCGGTCTCGCCATCATCCTGGCCGGCTACTACGTCGATGACCCCTGGAACGGTATCGCCCTTGTCCTGGGGACTCTGGTCCTCCTCGTCAGCACCCATGGCTTGGCCCACATGACCGTCGGCCGCATCCAGGGCATGCAGTTCAGTAACTGGTTCATCGGCACGATCAGCCGCCCCCAACCCGGCGTCAAGATCGCCTACGCCAGCTACCTCCGCACGCCGGCCCGTTCCCGGGCCTGGATGCACGCATCCGGCGCCATTGTGACCAAGCTCCTCCCATTCCTGCTGCTCGGAGCAGCGTGGGGCATGGAGGCTCCTGCCTGGTCCTGGTGGGTACTGGTCATCATCGGCATCGGACAGATCCTCACCGACGTCATCTGGTCGACCAAGGCTTCGGACTGGAAGAAGTACCGACGCGAAATGAAGTACGTCTCCGCCTAGGTCCGATGCCCGGCTTCGGACTGGAAGAAGTACCGACGCGAAATGAAGTACGTGTCCACCTAAGGCCGGTGCGGGGCTCGCGGCCCCCTCCGACCCGGCACCCAAAGCGGCGCCGGCCCACCTCCCCCAGCCTCCGGCTGAGGGAGGGCACTCGAGGCGGGCGCCACGCCGTCTGCGCCCCCTCCCTCAGCTTGCTGGGGAGGTGTCTGAGGAGCGTAGCGACGAGGGCAGCGGGGGCAGCTGCGCTAGAGCGGAGCGGCCCACCTCCCCCAGCCTCCGGCTGAGGGAGGGCACGAACTAGAGCGCGATGGTTCCGGCGTAGACGGTGGTGGCGGGACCGACCATCCACGCCTTGGCGCCGTCGAACTCGATGACCAGCTCTCCCCCGGGCACTCCGACGGTTACGGGAGCGGTGACATCGCGATAGTTGACGGCGGCGAAGGCGCCGGCGGTCGCCCCGGTTCCGGACGCCATCGTTTCGCCGACGCCGCGTTCCCAGATGCGCATCTCGATCGCAGTCGAACCTCGCGGGGTCACGAATTCAACATTGGTTCGGTCCGGGAATCGAGAGTCTGACTCGACCTGCGGCCCGAGGACTCCCACCGCGGCGGTGGCCGGATCGTCCACGAAGATGACAGCGTGCGGGTTGCCGACGCTGACCGGATGCAGCATGACATCCCCAAACTCGATCGGTGGACCGGAAAGTTGGGGCTCACCGACCAATCCCCGCACCAGACCACCGGCGAGGACCTGAACGGGCATGTCACCCATCGCGGTTTCCACCATGAACTCGTTGGTGTTCACCCACCCATGGTCGAATGCATGGCGCGCCACGCATCGCAGCCCGTTGCCGCACATTTCGGCCTCTCCCCCATCCGCGTTCCAGTACCGCATCCGCACCAGATCATCGGCCAACGGCGTTGCTTCGAGGACGCCGTCGGCCCCGACGCCGAAGCGGCGATCACACCACGCCACGATGGACTTGGTAGACACCTCGACCGGGCCCGTCACGACCAGAAAGTCGTTGCCCAGGCCCTGCATCTTCACGAAGTCCACGTTTCGACCTCCTCGAGCGCGCGACGTGCTGCGGAAATGCGCTCCTCGGGATCATCGTGCCACGCCAGCCAGCGAATGCGTGGATCGCGACGAAAGAACGTCCGTTGCCGCTTCGCCAGACCGAGCGTCGCTCGAATCGCCGTGGCCCGGCCATCTTCGATCGAAACCTCTCCCCTTACCACCGGGAGGAGTTCCTTATAGCCGACGGCCTGGCGGGCCGTACGCCCTAGGCGGGGCGCAAGCGTCGCCACCTCATCGAGCAGACCGGCCTCGAGCATGGCGTCGAAGCGATCGGCCACCCTTGCCGGCAGTGTGTCGCCGGGATCGACGCCCAGAGCGACCAGCGGCATCCGTGCCGTGTATGAACGCAACGCTTCTGCTTCAGCGGTACCCGCCCGCTGCGACGGCGTGACTCCCGTCAGGCGGAACGTTTCAACGGCACGCAAGACCCGGCGCGGGTTGGCCAGGTCAACGTACGCTCCGGCGGCAGGATCGTGGCCCAACAGCTCGGTGACGAGATCGGCCACAGGCGTGGCTTCGAGCTGCGACCGCAGCCCGGGTTCAGTCGGCGCAAATGACATTGGATCTACCAGGGCTCGGAAGTGGAGACCCGACCCTCCCGCGATCACTGCGGCCTTGTGGCTGGTGGCGAGGTCGTCGAGCACGATGCGGCCTGCGGCTTGGTACTCGGCGACCGCAAAGGGCTCTTCCGGTGCGACCAGGTTGATGAGGTGATGGGGAACACGGGCACACGTGGCGGCGTCCGGTTTGGCCGTTCCGATGTCCATGTCCCGATATACCTGCATCGAGTCGACGGAGACGATCTCGCCCGAGTGTCGCTCGGCGATCGCCAGTGCCAGGTCCGACTTGCCGGACGCGGTCGGACCGAGAATGGCAACGACGCTCAGACCGGGCGTCCCATGAGGTGGTGGGGCGCGGCCCGCACGATCTCGGCGTCGAGCACGGTGCCCGGCTGCCAGCTACCGGGAAGGTGGACCAGCTTGTTGCCTCTGGTTCGTGCTGTGGCCATCTGGGGGTCCTTGCGAGAGGGACCCTCGGCCATCACCTCGTAGGTCCCGCCTTCCATGGCGACGTTGTGCTCGAAGGTGATCCGATTCTGCATCTCGACGAGGCGCTCGAACCGTTCCTGAATGATGTCTGGCGCGATGTGCCCGTCCATGGTCGCGGCAGGAGTGCCTGCGCGGGGCGAGTACTGGAACATGAAGGCGGAGTCGAATCGAGCTGCAGCGACCACGTCGAGCGTCGCCCGAAAGTCGGCTTCGGTCTCGCCGGGGAACCCGACGATGATGTCGGTCGAGACGGTGAGATCAGGGATCATCTTCCGAGCCAACTCGAGCTTGGTGAGAAACCGCGGCGCGGTGTAGCCACGATGCATCGCGGCCAGGATGCGGTCGCTTCCGGACTGGAGTGGGAGGTGGAGTTGCTCAACAACGGCCGGGGTCTCAGCCATGGCGACGGCCACGTCCTCCTGGAAGTCCTTCGGGTGTGGGCTCGTGTACCGCACCCGTGCGACCCCTTCGACTTCGCCAACCCGTCGCAGTAGGTCGGCGAAGATGGGCCGCCGGCCGTTCATCTCGAGGTCGCGACCGTAGGAGTTGACGTTCTGGCCGAGGAGTGTGACTTCGACGACTCCCTGGGCGGCGAGTTGTTGCACTTCGCGGACGATGTCGCCCGGGCGCCGGCTCAGCTCCCGACCCCTCACCAGGGGGACGATGCAGAACGTACAGGAGTTGTTGCACCCGATCGTGATCGTGACCCATGCCGAGTGCTCGGCTTCGCGGTGGCTCGGTAGCGCCGACGGGATGTCGTCGACCGAGGCGGTCTCTTCCCAGATCTCAGTGACGGGGCCCCACTCTTCTGCGTGGTCGAGTAGTTCGAGTACCCGGTGGGTGTTGTGGGTGCCGAAGACGACGTCGACCCATCCCGCCCGGCGTTGGATGACCTCGCGGTCCTTCTGCGCCATGCATCCGCCGACCATGATCTGCATCCCCGGGCGCTCGCCCTTGATCTGTTTCATCGCTCCGAGGTAGCCGTAGAGCTTCTGGTCGGCGTTGTCACGGATGGTGCACGTGTTCAGCACAACGACGTCGGCTTCCTCAGGCCGATCGACTGCAGTCATGCCATCCGACTCGAGCAACCCGCCGATGCGCTCCGAATCGTGCTCGTTCATCTGGCAGCCGAAGGTCCTGATGAAGTACGAACGGCCTTGGCGCGTCACCGGGCGCGTTTGTTTGACGGTGGGCATGCCGAGCATGGTCGTCTCACCCATGGAGGTCCCTCATCGAGCGGTGGCGTGGCCTATCGGGCGAAGTCCTTGGCGCGGTATTCGCGGATGACCGTCACCTCGATCTGGCCCGGATACTGTAGGTCGTCCTCGAGCCTACGAGCGACCTGTCTGGCCAATTCGGATGAGGCCAGATCGTCGAGCTGACCGGGATCGACCACGACCCGTACCTCCCGGCCGGCCTGCATGGCGAAGACCCGTTCGACGCCGGGGAATGACCCGGCGAGTTCCTCGAGGCGCTCCAGGCGCCGCACGTAGGATTCCAGTGCCTCGCGCCTCGCCCCGGGGCGAGCGGCAGATACCGCATCGGCGGCCTGCACCAGGATCGCGGTCAGGGTCCGCGGCTCGACTTCATTGTGGTGGGCCTCGATGGCGTGAACGATGGCAGCATCCTCACCGAAGCGGCGGGCGATCTCGGCACCGATCAGGGCGTGGGAGCCACCAACTTCGTGGGATACCGCCTTGCCGATGTCGTGGAGGAAGGCGGCCCGCTTCGCCTCGGCCGCATCGATGCCCAGCTCAGCGGCGAGCATCCCGGCCACGTGAGCGGCTTCGACGAGGTGGTTGAGGACGTTCTGTCCATATGAGGTGCGGAACTTGAGCCTCCCGAGCAACGTGACCAATTCGGTGTGCATTCGGGTAACCCCGACCTCCAGCAATGCCCATTCGCCGGCATCACGGATCGTCTGTTCCACTTCATCACGCGACTTCTGGTACGCCTCCTCAATGGAGGCCGGGTGAATCCGCCCGTCTTCGACGAGACGCTCCAACGTGAGCCTGGCAACTTCGCGCCGCACCGGATCGAAGGTGGACACGGAAACGGCCTCCGGGGTGTCGTCAACAATCAGGTTGACGCCGGTGATGGCCTCGAAGGTACGAATGTTGCGCCCGTCCCTGCCGATGATGCGACCCTTCATGTCGTCGGCAGGCAGCGGCACTACCGACACGGTGGTCTCGGACACAACTCCGGCGGCAAGCCGCTGGATGGCCGAAGCAAGAATGCGGCGACCTCGCCGTTCGGCTTCCTCGCGGGCTTTGACCTCGATGTCGCGCACCAGCACCATGGCCTCGCGCCGCGCTTCGTCTTCGACCTTTTCGAGCAATTCCTGTTTGGCGCCTCGCGAGTCGAATCCGGCGAGCCGTTCGAGGTTGGAGCGGGCCTCCTCTTGGAGGGATTCCGTAACCGCTCGAGCCTCGGCAAGTTGACGGTCTTTGTCGAGCATGAGTTCTTCACGCTGGGCCAAGTTGGCGGCACGCTGCTCGAGGGTGGCTTCGCGCTGGGCGAGGCGTTCTTCGAGTGTGGTGATTTCGATCCGACGGTGCTCGAGGGTGGCGTCCTCGCGTTCGCGATACGTCTCTGCCATGGCGCGGGCTTCCTCGTCGGCTCGGGAGAGGACCCGTTGCGCCTCCAGTCGGGACTGACCCAGGATTTCCTCCGCCGACGATGACGCCTCGCGGGTGCGGCGGCGATGGAGCTCTCGCCCGGCAAAAAATCCAATCAGTCCGACAATCAGGCTCACCAGGGCCATGGTTACCCAGTCCATGTCGGCTCCCTCCCCGGACCCAAAACGCACACGTGCCGAGCCCTTGGCTCGGCACACACACAGCCTCACGACGCGTTAAACGGCGTCAGCTATTCGCTCCAGCACGCTCCTAGTCGTCTGTCGTGAGCCATGGTCCCTGCGTTTCAGTCGTTCCGGTGGTTTGTTGTTCGGTAATTCGTGTGTGTGTCTTGCCTTCGATGGTACTCCAGGAAATGGTCGAGCGGAACCATCGATCTTCTTCATTCCGGTTTCGCGACTCGATCGACCTGCGGGACGTCAACGGGGGCTCGGATCATCCCGGCCCCCGTTTGCGTTTCTGCCCGATTCACCCCTCGTCGGATTCCCGACCTTCGAGCTCTTCGACCACTTCGGCGTCATCGCCCGCCTCGGCATCGTCGCCCTCGGTCTCCTCGTCTTCGATCACCCCGACGGCTCGCAACACACGGTCTTGGAGTTGCATGGCGAGTTCCGGGTTCTCTCGCAGGAACTGCTTCGCCTTCTCGCGACCCTGCCCGAGTTGATCGCCGTCGAAGGTGTACCAGGCGCCCGCCTTGCGAACGATGCCCTGCTCGACGGCGACATCAATGAGGCTTCCCTCTCTCGAAATGCCCTCTCCGAACATGATGTCGAACTCGGCCACCCGGAACGGCGGCGCCACCTTGTTCTTCACGATCTTGGCTCGCACCTTGTTGCCGACGTTGTCGGTGCCTTGCTTGATGGCCTCGATCCGACGCACATCGATCCGCACGCTCGCATAGAACTTCAGGGCCCGGCCCCCCGGCGTCGTCTCAGGAGAGTTGTGCACCATGACACCTCCCGCGAAGTAGTTGTGGTGCCCCTCTACCTCAAGGTCGTATCGATGGCGCCGTTGGGTCGGCCGTACGACCCTCGTGTCTGTGATGGGCAGCGCGACCAGGCCGAATGAGGGCTCCTCAAACATCGCCTCTACGCCGAACTGACCACGGTGTTCCGGGAGCAGCTTGTATTCCATCGACGGGTGTACGTATTCGGCGATCAATGCCAAGAACTTCTCCGTTGCCTCGTTCCCAAAGATGAGTGTCGGAGTCTCGAGTGCGCCCTTCTCCGTGAGCCTGGCGTCCAAGCCCCAGGTGTCCCGTAGATACTCAACCAACCGTGTTCGACTCGATTCCTCGAGGGCCTTCGCGCAGATCTCGACGCGACCTCTAGCCCCGAGGCTGGTCGGATCCTTGCTCCGAATAGCGAGATGGCCGTCATCCTGGTACCAGATCGCCAGGGACAAGGGAGTCAGTCGCTTGAGATAGTCGTAGCTCAAGGTCTTGCCGTTTGGCCAATAGACCGCCTCTTGGATCCGCACCAGTTCAGGCAATGGAGTCAGATCAAAGAACCGCGCGCCAGCCTCGTTGGTATGACTACTCGAGTCGATGTTCGCGAACAAGGAGGCTTTCCAGTTGAGGTACTCCTGCTGCTTCGCACCGTGGCCCATCCGGAATCGCGCCCCAAAAGAGCCCTGAGAAGGCGACAGGGCGCCATCGCCCATCAGCGCTCCAAGGACGACTTCCATCTGGAAGCCGGACAATCGTCTCGTCGCCAATCGCATGACCCGGTCGCCAACACCCAAGTCACCAGCTGCTTTCCAGCCCCCGGGCGTTCGAACGAGGTGGTTCGACGTTGCTGCGAAAGAAGGCGATGCCCCACGACCAACCGTTCGCGGCACGGTGATTCGAACGAACTCCTCTGTCTTGCCGTTGTCGTACCAGTTGACCAAGCGAGCCGGCACAACGGCTTCCGCATCGGGATCATATGACAGAACCTCGACGTCAAGCTTCTGGTTGACAATCTTTCCGATTGGCATCGATGAACCATCAGCAAGAGTCACGGGACTGTCCCAGTTCAAGCATCCAAACATCACACCTATCTTCTCGCGGAGCTGGTTGATGAAGATGGCGGTCGTGTCGGAGCGGTTGATGGTGCCGGCCAGTTTCCGCAATGCCTGGGACATGAGGCGGGCCTGGAGACCGACGTGGGTGTCGCCCATATCGCCTTCGAGTTCGGCTCTCGGGACCAGTGCGGCCACGGAGTCGACCACGACCACATCGAGCGCCCCGGATCGAATCAGCATGTCGGCGATTTCGAGCGCCTGTTCGCCGGTGTCCGGCTGTGAGATCAGCAACTCGTCGACGTCGACGCCGAGAGCCTTGGCATACTCCGGATCGAGCGCATGCTCGGCGTCGATGAATGCCGCCACCCCGCCGTTGCGCTGCGCCTCGGCTACGACGTGCAGGGCAAGAGTCGTGTTGTGCGACAGCATGCCGTTGGCGAGGAATGAGTGGGTGCCGGGAACGACGATATCGAACGTCGGCTCTTCGCCTGCGTCCGCCACCGAGACGACCGGCTCGAACGTGTACCGATGGTCTACCAGCTCCTCGAGATAGCCGAGGATGGCTCGACCGGAAGCAGGAAGCTCTCGCTGACGCGCCCATCCGATGATACGAGCGAGTCGGCTTCGCGAGAGCTCGAGGTCCATGTCGGCGCGGAACACGTCTCCGGCAATCCGGTCAAACTCGCGATCCCCCCCGACGCTGTCACGCAGGTCCTGGATCAACCCGGAGAGATGTGGAATGTTCTCGAGTTGGGGATCGCGCGGTGAACGCCGGAAATTCTTCTCTACCTGACCGCGGCGCCGGGCAGACCGGAATCCGACTTCTTCGAGAAAACGGTGCGCAACTGCGGGGTTGACGGTCACCGTCCAGTAGTCCCGCTGGTACTCGGTGTTGAACTTGGCGCTCAATGAACACGGAACACCCAACCCGTACAACATCAGTTGAACCTGCTGCGCCAACAACTGGGAAGCCGACGCCAGACCGATCGTCGAGGAGGCATCGATCCACCCGTCACCTTCGAACAGGGCAGACAAGAAGGCACGTTGCACCTTGTGTCCTCCGACCCTGACACGGTTCGGAATCGACTTCCCGGCAGCCGTGACGTAATCAAGGCCGAAGCGGTCGGCCAACTCGGTGCGAATCTCCTTGCTGTGGACCCGGTACTCCTGGTCGCCATATCGCTTCACCTTGGCCTCAAAGACGCGGCCCATGAGGTCGGAGAACTCGGTACCGACCTCGTCGTCCTTGTTGGTGAAACCGACGGTCTTGGGAGATGAGAGCGATCCCTCGGCCACGAGGTAGCCAAGCAAGACAGCTTCGTCTTCACTCAGATGCTCTCCGCCGGTTGCTTCCAAAGCCCCAAAGGTCGCCGAGACCAGTGTGTCACCCTCAGCGATCTCCTTCGCCTCGCGCCACACGATGGCGCCGCGCTCGTTGAGGACCCGCAACGGGTGATTCATCGTCGCCTTGACCGCGCGCCCGGAACGCAAAGTGATCTCGACAACGGGGCGTCGGTTGTTGTGGGTGAGAGCGGTGACGGTCTCTAATTCGCCGCGCTCGTTCACCACGCGCGCTCCGAACTCGCTCACGTCGGTGACACGACTGGTGCATGAGGCGGGCTGACCGAGGCGTTCGAAGAACTCGGCGACGGTTTCCAGACCATGGTCGGTCCACAGATGGGTGTCGGCGACGAGACATTTGCCGCTGCTCTCCGGTCCGAATATCTCAACGACGCGGCCGCGCGGTACGCCGCCGATGCCGAGGGCGAGGTCGAGGGACAACGCACCGGTTGGAATGGCTGCGACATTCTTCACGGCGCTGGCACTGAGCTTCATGATGGCGCCCTTGCCGAACTGACGCTCGATCTGCGACATCGCCATTTCGAGGGTCTTGTCCCTATCCGCTTGATCCACCAGAGGCTCCCTTCGGAGGTTGTCTATTGCTCACTCACCGGCAGCGTATGCAGTGCGTGTGACAAAACTACATCGGTGTAACCGCAATCGGCTACGCCCGGTACTGTAGGCGAACATGTGTTCGATGGCAACGATCTGCCACCAATCACAGCTCGATGGCGTCCAGTGCCTGGTAGACGGCTCCCCCTTTGCGGAGGTGGCTCTCGTAGAGCGTGATCGCCGTCACCGGCATCTTGACTGCGAAGGGCGGAAACGCCTCCACCAGTCCGGCTACGTCCTCCTGGGGCCGGATCCGGCTGAGAGTCAGGTGCGGGTGATACGGCCGACCCTCCGCTTCGTACCCAACGGTCTGCGCCGCCTCGTCACACGCCGCAGCGAGTGCGCCCAATTCGTCGCCGCCCCCGTCGACGCCGAGCCACAACACGGTGGCCCGCCGCTCCTTGGGAAAGGCACCCAATCCCCCAAAGCGGACCACAAAAGGCCCGGGCAAACATGACTCGTCGAGCGTCCGCATCACCCCGTCCCGCTGTGGCTCGGTGGCCCACCCGAGGAAACGCAGCGTGAGATGCCAGTTCTGCGGCCGCACCGCCCGGCCGGGCAGGGAGCCATCACTGTGCGCCTCGACGTGAGCCGCCAGCAACCGCCGGGTCGGCTCATCGAGCGCGGCGGCGAGGAACAGTCGGCGCCGCGACGGCTCGTTCATGGTTTGCGGGCGACCCACATGTTGCGGTCACCGCTCCCCCACCACACACCCTCCAGGGCCAGTCGGGTGAGGTGGAGTGCTGCGGTGGTCGTGTAAGTTCGCACCCGCTCACGGTCACCCGGCATTCGCAGCACGCGGGCCCTGGTCTCGTCGGGGGTCCGCACGGCGATGATCATCGTGCCCACCGGGCGTTCTTGGGGATCGGGGCCGGCCGAGCCGGTCACCGCGACCGCCACCTGGGTTCCCAGCAGGTCGGCAACGTGCTCGGCCATCACGCACGCCACCTGCTCGGAGACCACGCCGTGTTCCTCGATCAACGAGGCCGCCACGCCGAGCTGGGCTCGCTTGACCTCCTCGTGGTAGGCCACCACTGCGCCGCGAAACACCGACGATGCCCCCGGCACCGAGGTGAGCCGGGCCGCGATCATGCCCCCGGTCGCCGACTCGGCCGTGCCGATGGTCCATCCGCGTTGTTCGAGCTCGGTGATGATGACTCGCTCGATGGTGTCTTCGTCCGCCCCGAACACCCGCGACCCCATACGGAGACGCACCTCAGCCTCGACCGGTGCAATCAACTCGCGGGCCTCGTCCTCGGTTGCGGCTTTGGCGGTCAACCGAACCTTGATCTCACCCGCCGATGCGAGGAACGCCAGGGTCGGGTTGGTGTGCTCATCGAAGAGATCCCCGAGCATCTCGGCGACCTTCGACTCGGACTCGCCCCACGACCGCAGCAGCCGACTCACGACAACGGCATCGTCGCCGCCGGCCTCGCGCTGCAGGAAGGGCAGGATGTGGCTCTCGACCATGGGCAACAGTTCGGCGGGCACGCCCGGGACCGCAAAGATCCAGGTGTCCCCCGCCAGCAGCTTCAGGCCGGGGGCGGTGCCCTTGGGGTTTGGGATCAGCTCGGCGCCCGCCGGGTGCTCCGCCTGACGCAGGTTGGATGCGGGCATCTCCCGACCCCGGTCCTCCCAGCGTCGGCGCAGCACAAGTGCGTAGTCCTCGTCGACCACCATCTCGGTGCCCGTGGCGACGCAGATCGCTTCACGGGTGAGGTCATCTTGGGTCGGGCCGATGCCCCCGGTGATGATCAAGGCGTCGGCACGCGACATGGCCAGGCGGATGGCGCCGACGATACGGTCGATGTTGTCGCCGACGACACTCTGGTGATAGTGATCGAGCCCGGCATCCGCCAAACGCATCCCCAGCTGGTTGGCATTGGTGTTGACGATCTGCCCGAGCAGCAGCTCGGTTCCGACGGCGAGGACCTCGACGATCATGATTCGGCCACCACAGTGGCCGACAGATCGGTGCCGTAGCCGCCGGTGATTTCCGCAGTCAGCCACTCCCCCGGCCGGCCCCGGTCGAGCAGGACCACGCCATCGATCTCGGGGGCCTCCCGATACGAACGGCCCACCGCCCGGCCGTCCTCGACCTGATCGACGAGGACCTCCAGAGTTCGGCCCCGCTGATTGAGGTTCCGAGTGGTGGTGATGTCGTCCTGGATGGCGCTCAGGTACCTGAGGCGGGAGGCCTTCTCATCGTCGTCGAGCTGTTCGGGCAGGTCGGCGGCCGGGGTGCCCTCCTCGGGCGAGAACGGGAAGAAGCCGGCCCAGTCGAGTTGCGCCTCCGCCAGGAACTCAGCGAGGCCTTCGACATCGTCCTCCGTTTCGCCGGGGAAGCCCACGATGAAGCTCGACCGAGTTGCCGCGTGCGGCGCTGCCTCCCGAATCTGCCGGATGATCTCGAGATGCCGTTCTCCACTCCCGGGTCGCTTCATCGCCCGCAGCAGGTGCTCTGCGGAGTGCTGGAGGGAGAGGTCGAAGTAGTCGGCGATCGCCGGTGTTTCGGCCATGGCGTGGATCAGGGCGGGTCGGATCTCGCGCGGATACAGGTAGTAGAGACGGAGGCGGCGCAGCCCCTCGACGTCGGATACGAAGCGCAGCAACTCGACCAAACCACCCGGAGCGTCGATGTCTCGGCCGTATGAGGCCAGGTCTTGGGCGACGAGGACGATCTCCCCCACTCCCTGTGCGGTCAACTCGGCGATCTCGTCGCGGATGTTCACCGCCGAGCGGGAGCGTTGCTTGCCGCGGAACAACGGGATGGCACAGAAGGTGCACGGTTTGTCACACCCTTCTGCCACCTTGACGTAAGCAAACGGAGTGGAAGGAGTGGGCCGCTTGACCTGATAGAGAATGTCCATGTGCGAGGTGCGAGCCGGGCGAATCCGGATCGGCTGCCAATCGGTCATCCCGTCGAGCCGGTCCACCAGCTCGGAGTAGCGATCGAGGCCGATCACCGCGTCGGCTTCCGGCAGCGACTCGACCAGTTCCGTCTCGTAGCGCTGCGCCATACAGCCAAGCACGATCAGCTTGGCGTCATCACGCTTGGCATCGGCCAGTTCGAGGATCGTATCGATGGACTCGCGTCGTGCCTCCTCGATGAAGGCACACGTGTTGACCATCACGACATCTGCCGACTCAGCATCCGGCGCGTCGGTGTAGCCGGCACTGTCGAGTAGGGAGGTGACCTTCTCAGAGTCGACTTGGTTCTTCGAGCACCCGAGCGTGACCAAATGCACACTGGGCGGGGAGGGACGATCCATGGCTCCGGAGCTTAGATGGGACCGACCACCGAGGGACCCGAGCCAACGCACGAGCGCCGGCCTGTGTGGTCAAGGCGTGTCGGCCCGTGAGACGATGCCAACCAATGACTGTGCATGGAGCAAGTCTCGGCGAAGCGGAAGTGGCCGTGGATCATGGCCGGCAGCCTCCGTTGGCGTGGTGCTCGTCCTCGCGTTCGGCTCGTGGCTGCTGAATCGGCCAGACGTCGAATTCGTCTCCGGCGACGGGGTAGTGACCTATGACGGCAGCGTTGCGGGCGAGTGCTGGGATGTGTACCGGTGGCGGCTCGTGATGTGGGACAGAATCGGCTCAGGAGGCCTGCCCGAAGCGTCCAGCGGGAACTGGGCGCCACCTCGCGGCCTTCTCGACAGCTACAACTGCAAGGCCTATGCCGTCGGACCGAACCTGGATGGCGGTCCGCCGATGCAAGCTCGTCTGCCGGCCGATGCCGGCGCGGGTGTGTACCGAATCTGCCAATGGGACGACTGCGTCGAGTTCGAGTACCGCCCGTAGCGGCGGACGCCCCGTGCCCCGACCCACCGCTCGATGCCTCAATCTGCACGGCGGGTGGGCAACAAGACCAGGAGCCCGGCCCAGCCGGCTAGGGAGTGGAGGTTGGTGGCGGGCGGTACACATCTTCAGGGTGCTCGGGGTATCCGTCACAACCGAGCGCAACCTCGAACAGCTCCTTCAGTTCACCGGGTATCCACTGCGTATCGGCGAAGGCACCCCGTGCCTCGCCGATGGCGTTGACCTCGGCTTGGGAATCAACACAGTCCTGTTTGTCCTTGGCGAGGGCTGCTCGGTAGGCGGCCATCTCTTCGCTTTCAGAGAGTTCCCGCCAATCGGCCGCGGTTCCCGCCCGCACGGCCAGCGCCTCCTGAGCCGAAATGAAATCACCATCGAAGTCAAAGAACAGGTGATGAAGGTCGGCGACCTGTTCGGGCGGGTCGATGGCAGAGGTAGCCGCGTCGACCGCGGCCTCGATCTCCCTCACTCGCCCGAGGGCCACCTGCAGATCTTGCGGGCTGAAGTTGGCGAGTTGCTCCCCATCGGCGACGAGCACCGCTCCCTGCGGCCCTGCAACCAGCACGCCGTAGTCCTGCCGTGCCTGCTCCACGGCGACGTTGAGGCGGTCGACGTACTCAGCCAGGGACATCTCGCCACCGCCGCAGGCCGCGAGGACCAGAGCAAAACAAAGGCCAATCCACACTCGACGCAACACAAATCCTCCAGTCGAGAATCATCGCACACCCGCCCGCTCCCGCAACCACGAGCCATGGTCACAGTGTCGCAGCCATCAGTCAGCTCCGCTCCGACACGCCGGCTGCCTCTCAGCCTCCCCCCGAGGACCGATTTGATCCTGAGCGAATCTGTGGAGTCGCTTCCGGCTCAGCCGAGGGGGCGGTAGCGGCCGCGGAAGTAGACCAGGGGATCGTCGATATCGCCGAGTTCGATCTTGTCGATGGAACCCTCCACCATCACCGAGTAGGTCTCTTCATCCGAGTCCAGCATCGTGCAGTAGGCCCGTGTCGCGAAGTCGGTGAGCACCGGGCCCCACTCCGACTCTTCGACCTCGAGACCCACAAATCTCCCGCCCGGGCTGGGTCGCAGTCCGGCGAACACGTCGGCGAGGACTTGGTGGCGTGCCTCGCACACGTGGATCACAAACTTGCCGGTCTGCTCCAGCTTGTAGAACAGGTCGGTGGTCGAGCCCGCCAGGAAATACACGTAGGGAGGTTCTCCCTCAGCCACAACGAGCGACGACACGGTGAGCCCTGCGGCGCGCTCCCCCGACCCTGCGGTGATGATCGTGACCGGAGCGGCCAGCCGTCCCCGGAATTGGCGGACCGGGTCGCGCTGTTCCGGCGGCGTCATGAATGGGTGCTCGTCGTGAACGGCACCACCGGCCTCGTCCCCTTGATCTGGCATCGATCCTCCCCTGTCAAGAATCCCTACACCAATGGGACTTCTTCGGCTTCCCGCCGCTGAAACCGTAGCCGATGCGTGTAGCCGGCGGCGCGTGCCGCATCAATCGCCAGGTCACGATCGACCGCACACTCACCTGGATAGTGGGCATCGCTCGCCAGCGTGATCGGCACTCCCTCCTCATGGAAGATCGAGAGGAACTCCGGTGCGGGATAGATCTCGCCAACCCGCTTGCGGAGCCCGGCCGACGACACTTCGACGGCGGTCCCGCTCGCCGATGCCGCCCTGGCCACCCTGCGATACATCTCGATTGGGGCCGTCGGCAGACGATGCCCGTATTTCTTCACCACATCCGAGTGGGCCAGAACGTCAACCGTGCCTGATGCGGCGAGTTGTGTCTCCCAGGCGAAGTAGTCCTCGTAGGCCTGGGCGACGCCGCGTCGGGCGAATTCGTACTCGACGGCGGAATGATCAATCGACCAACCCCCAACCCAGTGGATCGAGCCGATCAGAAAGTCCCACGGATACGGCTCGAGCAGGTCGAGCACCGCCTCGATGGAATGCTCGAAGAAGTCCACCTCGAGCCCGAGCTTGACCGGCAACCCTCGGTCCTGGGCGTTGGTCACGACCTCGACATATCGCTCCAGCGACAGGTTCCGCTCACTCGCAACAAACTCTGCGGTCTGCTCGGCGAGATCAGGGCGCGGCTCCAGCTCCCAGAACGGCCCGAGCGCTTCCGCCGATTCGACACATCGGAACAGGTGCTCGGTGAATCCGACCTCGTCGGCGCCGCGGCCGAGTGCCGTCTCGACGTACGCGTCGAGGTGACCCGGTGGATACTCTCCGGGTGGCGGACCCACGCCTGAGTACGGGCCGTGGGGGTGGAGGTGTACGTGGTAGTCGCCCATCATGGCGAGCGTAGCCTGCCCGCCGGAGACCTAGCCGTCAGTCCTCGACCGGGGCACCGCGTTCAGCAAGGATTCCCTTGATCCGACCGATCCGGACACGAATCGCAGCCGCGTCGTTGGCGTCGGCGATCTTCTGATTGAGTCCGTAGGTGCTGGTGTCCTTGTCGCCACCATCGCCGTCCGAGCCGGGTTAGATCTGCTCGTCGACGATCGCATCGAGGTGGTGCTGCTGCGCCTTGAGTTCCTTCGCCAGCTCCTCGGTAGGGCGCTGCGCATCCCAGTCGTGGGGAAGGTGTGCGGCCTCTTCGCGCAATGCGTCACGCCTTTTGAGCAGCTCGTAACGTTTGCGAAGGCGTCGTCGGGCAGGTCCAAATGGCGGCATCGACGGCGGCCAACTCCTTCGTGATGCGGTCCAGATCGCTCACAAGGAGCCTCCTCTCTCGCCAATCTCAGGGTTCGCACGCTACCCGCTCGCCGCCCTGCAATACCGCCTGCACGGTCAGCCAAATGCCAGCCGCACCGCCGCAATGAGCGCGGCAACCACCAGCACCCATCTCACCCATCCGGCCCCCTTGGTAATGGCAAGGTGCGCCGCGATCCATGCCCCTGTGATCTGCCCAACCGATAGCACCGCGCCGACGGCCAGATCAACCTGAGCGGCCCGGGCAAAGAACAGCAGCGCCACCGGCGTGTAGGCCGCGATCAGGACGACCTTGGCGGCGTTGCCGTTGACCAGATTGAGACCGCCCCCGAGCACCAAACCCGCCAGCAGCAAGAACCCAACCCCGGCCTGGACAAACCCGCCGTAAAAGCCAATGGCCAGAAACGCCAGCGACCGCCACGGCTCGTGCAGCGCCACGTCACGCTCTTCGATCCAACGGGAGGGGCGGAATAGCACCGAAGCAGCGACGAGCAACAGCACGACCGCGAAGACCTTTCTCATCACATCACCCGAGGTGATGGTGGCCACCCAGGCTCCGCCGGCGGCACCGATCACGGTCGGAATGATGAGGGGAACGACGCGCTGCCACGGCACGGCCTTGCCACGCTGAAACCCGGCCAACGCACTGAGGTTGGCGAGCAAGATCGCAATGCGGTTTGTCCCGTTGGCGGTGTTGATGCCCACCATTTCGGTGAGGATCGGGATGGTGATCGCCGAACCGCCACCGGCGAGCGTGTTGATGAACCCTGCGGCCGCGCCGCCGAGGGCGAGGATCACACCTTCGAGCGGCGTCACGAGTCCGTGGACCCCAACGCCGCAATCAACGCCGACATGAAGGACCGGCCGGTCGATCCGTCGATCGCGCGGTGGTCGTAAGAGAGACTCAGCGGGAACTCGCGGCCGACCACGATCTCGCCATCACGCACCACGGGCCGCGGATCGGCTCTGCCCACCGACAGAATCGCGGTCGTGCCGTAGGGCACGATCGGCGTCCCGTAACGGCCGCCGACGGCGCCAATGTTGGAAATGGTGAACGTTTGACCGCGCAACTCATCGGGTCGGGCGGTGCGATCGCGAGCTGCGGTTGCCAGCCTGCCGATCTCATCACCCAAATCGCCGATGGACTTGGTGGCTGCGTCCTTGACGACGGCAACCATCAGGCCCTCCGGAGTATCGACCGCAAAGCCGATGTCGTAGTGCAGCTTCTCGATAATCTCGTCACCGTCGATCGCGGCATTGAAGGCAGGGAACTGCGCGAGCAGGGGAACGATCCGCTCGATGAGTAGCGCCTCGAGGGGTGGCTTGCCCGCCGCGGCACGACCTGCCAGCAACGGCGCGGCGTCCACTTCGCCGTAGGTGGTCACGTGGGGTATCTCACGCCAGGAACGGGCGAGGCGATCGGCAATGGTTCTGCGCAGCGACGACATCTTCACCCGCCGCACCGGCCCAGACGCCGTCTCGGCGGCAGCGCGAACGTCGGCTTCCGTGATCCGTCCGCCCACGCCGCTGCCGATGAGCCCGGCCGTCCCCACGCCGAGTTCGGCGGCCAGGCGGCGGACCCGCGGCAGCATCTCGCCGGCCCCGGAAGGTGCCGCCGGCACGGTCTCAACCGGGTCATCCAGCCGCCCGACAATGGGCGCGGCCTGCTCCGACTCTCCTTCGTCCGCAATCGAAAGCGGCGACCACTCCTCGCCGCTGTCGCCGACCACGGCCAGGAGCGCTTCTACCGCAAGCGTCTCACCCGGTTCGGCACCCTGATACAGCAGAACGCCGGCGTGGGGAGACGGAATGTCGATGACAGCCTTGTCGGTCTCCACCTCGACCAGCGGGGCATCCATTGTGACCTCTTCGCCAATCTCGACGTACCAACTGATGACGACGGCCTCGGTCAGGCCCTCGCCAACGTCGGGAAGATGAAACTCGTGTGCCACGGTCGCTCAGCCCTCCATCGTGCGTCGTGCCGCGGCAGTGATCCGCGCCACGGTCGGTACGTAGTGGTGTTCGGCCCGCCGCAGCGGAACCACCGTGTCCCACCCGGTGACCCGCTCAACTGGTGCCAGCAGCGAGTACAGCGCCTTCTCCTGGATCTGGGCGACGATCTCGGCGGCCAACCCAGCCGTCCGGTGCGCCTCTTGGACGACGACGGCACGACCCGTGGCCCGCACCGAATCCACAATCGCCTCACCGTCGATCGGATCGAGGGTGCGTAGGTCGACGACCTCGGCAGAGATGCCCTCGGCCGCCAGCTCATCGGCCGCCGCCCTCACTTCGCGCATCATCGCCCCGTAGGCGATCATCGTCACATCGGTTCCCTCACGCTCAATCGCCGCAACTCCCAGCGGCACTCGATATGGCTCGTCCGGCACCTCGCCCTTGACGGCGCGGTAGATGCGGATCGGCTCGAGGAAGATCACGGGATCCGGGTCGTCGACCGCCGCAAGGAGCAGGCCCTTGGCGTCGCGGGGATTGGAAACTGTCACGACCTTGATACCCGGCGTATGGGCATAGATGGCTTCCGCCGACTCCATGTGGTGTTCGGCCGCTCCGATCCCGGCCCCGTACGGGATCCGGATCACCATCGGTGCCGTGAAGCGATGACGCGACCGGTTCCGAATGCGGCCCACATGGCTGATCACCTGATCGACCGCCGGATACGAGAAGCCCATGAACTGGAGTTCGGCGATGGGACGGAGTCCGGCCACGGCCATCCCGAAGGCGGCACCGATGATGCCGGATTCGGCCACCGGGGTATCGACCACACGATCACTGCCGTGTCGTTCTTGAAGCCCGTCGGTGATGCGGAACACGCCGCCGGTACGGCCGACGTCCTCACCAAGAACCACGACATCGGGCGAGGTCAGCGCCTCGTCGAGGGCCGCGTTGAGAGCCTGAGCCACGTTCAGTTCGGTCATCGCGGCTCATCCCGGCGAGCCAAACGCTGCTGTTCGACCAGCGCCATCGTCGGCGTTTTGTACATGGCGGTGAAGATCTCGTCCGAGGTGAACGGTGGGATGGCCTCGGCGGTGGCGACGGCGTCTTCGACGGCTTGTGAGGCGGCTTCCTCCAACTCGGATTGCCACTCCTCACTCCACTCGCCGGCCGCCTCGAGGTAGCGGCGCACCCGTTCGAGAGGGTCGCGCGGGTGCCACTCGGCCACGTCATCGTCATGGCGGTAGCGGCGCGCATCGTCGGTTGTGGTGTGGGGTCCCATCCGGTAGGTGAGCGCCTCAATCAGGGTCGCTCCGTCGCCCCGTCTCGCTCGGTCCACCGCCTCGGTGGTGGCTGCGACGACGGCCAGGAGGTCGTTGCCGTCGACGAGCACTCCGGGCATGCCGTAGCCGTCGGCCTTCTGGGCAATGGTGTCTGACGCCGTCTGGCGGTCCCGGGGCATCGAGATCGCCCAACCGTTGTTCTGACACACGAACACGGTCGGGGTTCGATACACCCCGGCGAAGTTCATCGCTTCGTGAAAATCACCCTCGCTCGTCGCCCCGTCGCCGAAGAGGGTCAGCGCCACTGCGTCGGTACCTTTGATCTGCTCTGCCCAGGCGATGCCCACGGCGTGGATCATGTGTCCTCCGACGGTGATGGACGGCGGAAGAACGTTCACGTCCTCAGGGGGTTGACCGCCGCGCTCATCACCGGTCCTGCCGAGCACCAGATTGAGCCACGGGTAGCCGTGCGCCCACATTGCGGCTGCGTCCCGGTAGGTGGCCACCAGCCAGTCTGCAGGCTGCAGCGGAGCCACCGCCCCGATCTGGCACGCTTCCTGACCCTCGAACTGGGCATAGGTGGCGAGACGGCCCTGACGCTGCATGGCCGACGCCTTGCGGTCGTAGCCACGACCCGTCACCATCTGGGCGTAGAGCTCGCGGGTCCGCTCCAACGACACGGGCGACTCGGCGACCAACACGCCGTCGGGCCCGAGAATATGGAGTGGTTCGAGGGACATCGCGCAGGCAGGCTAACGGATGTCCTGCCGAGTCGGGTTACTCCGCGACCAGCTGAGCGCGTTGCCATCCCCGGACAGACGACAACAACGCAATCTCCTCGGCGGCCGCTAGCTCAGCCACACTGATCGGCCGCACCTCGAGCATTCCTTTCTCGATCAACGATTGCCGGTAGACCCCGGCCAGACATCCCGACTCAACCGGAGGCGTACACCAGCGATTGTCGATGAGGACCGCAACATTCGAAGTAGTCGCCTGTGTGATTTCGTCTCGCTCGTTGACCAAGATCACGTCGTCCGCGGGCACCGCGATCGAGGCCCGGGCCCGATCTGCGAAGGCCTCCTGGCGGCTCGTTTGATGGAAGAGGAAGATGTTGTGCGACGGCATCGCATGACGCGATATCGCCACTCGGGCGATAGGCCCAGCACCGGGTTCCCAGTTCACCGCCATCTCACCCTCGAGGACGTGAGCGTTCGTCTCACCTTCGCGCCCGACGGACACCCGAACGGCACACGTCCCAGCGCACCCATCAACAGCTTCATCGAGAGCACGCAGCACCATTTCGCGATCACACACAAAACCGAAGTAGTCGGCCGAGGCCTCGAGGCGCTCGAGGTGTTCCTCGAGCAGCCAAAACCCTTCCGGCCCCTCCCACCGCATCGTTTCCCACAGTTCGAAGTCCGGCCGCCGCTCGGCCAGGAGCCGTGCCTTGGAACGGGCCTCGTCGTACTCCGCCGACGACAAGGAATCCCTCGAGATCCCGCCGCCGACGCCATACGAGGCAAGGCCCTCCTCGCGGTCGATGGCCACAGTGCGGATGGCGACATTGAAGTGAGCACGGGGCCCCCGAGCGTCGGGTGGCGTCAGGTACCCGATGGCACCGCAGTACACGCCGCGCGGAGACGGTTCCAGGTCGGCGATGATCTGCATCGTTCTCGCCTGCGGGATTCCTGTGATCGAGCACAGCGGGAAGAGCGCCTTGAACGCGTCGACCACCGACATTTCAGGTTTTGGTACAGCCGTGATCCGAGAGGTGAGCTGCCACACCGTCTCGAGCCTTTCCAGTTCGAGGACTTCTTCGATCCGGACGGTACCGCGGTTCGAAACGCCGCCCAGGCTCTCGGAGATCGCCTGCACCACCCGCAGGTTCTGAGCGCGCTCTTCGTCCGACCCGAGCAGTCGAATCGCTTGTTCACGATCTTCCTCTGCCCAACGCCCCCGCTCCAGGGTCCCCTTCATCGGCCGCACCTCGATCTGGTCGGCCGACAACTTGAAGAACCCCTCAGGCGAGGCGCTCACGATGTGGAATCGGTCGGCTTCAAAACAGGCTCCATGGGCGCCGCGCTGGGCGAGCAAAAGATCGCGGTAGAGCTCACTCGGCTCACCTGCGAATGCGGCCTGAAGCCGGAACGAGTAGTTCAACTGCTCAGTATCGCCGGCTTCGATCCGCTGGTGAACCTGCTCGAGGGCCTCTTCGTAGCCTTCCCGATCGATCTCAGCCGTCCATGCCGATACGCTGTAGGGGGCAGGCAGCCGGTGACGCGGCGTGAATGGCTCGACCCGTTCGCTGGTGGCGTACAACCCGAACCACAACAGCGGCATGTCGCTGAAGGGGTCACCGGGAAGTGGCTGTGCCACCTTCAACATCGGGTTGAAGGCCGGTGCGGCTTCGTAGGCCACAAAACCACCGGCCCACAAGCCCTCGGCCGTCAGCTCTTCGACCCGCAGCAGCGCAGGGACGACCTCGTCGAGCTTGCGCGCCACGACAGTCTGCCTGAGGTCGGACAGTGCCATGGAGCGCTCCGCTCCAGCGGTGAGGTCATCGAATCGAGCACAGGGTCCCATGTCGTTCAGCGTACGCGATTCGATCACTTCTGTGCGGTCTCGTTTGCGCGATCCGGCCGTTTCGGCGCTCACCCCTCAGAGTGCTCCCCGGGATTGCGGAACACGGCTCCCACGGTCGAGAAAAGGATGTCGACGTCGAGCCGCACGGACCGGTTGGCGACATACTCCTCGTCGTAGGCGGTGCGGGCTTCGATCGAGATGTTGTCTCTCCCTTTCACCTGGGCCAACCCGGTCACCCCGGGCTTGACCGAGAACCGCGGATTGTCGAGTCCGATCAGCTCCGCTTCGGCTCGCACCAGGGGCCGAGGGCCGACGAGGGTCATCGAGCCCTTCAGCACGTTCCATAGATTGGGAAGCTCATCGATCGACAAGCGCCGAAGGACGGCCCCCACTTTGGTGACGCGAGGATCATCGTCGATCTTGATGGTGTAGACGTCGTCGTCAGCATCGGCATCTTGGATGCGCTCCAGGTGCTCGTGGAACACCTCCTCCTGGTGGTGGATGACCATGGTGCGGATCTTGGTCATCCAGAAATTGCGCCCGCCGCGCCCGACCCTCTGTTGGCGGAAGAAGGCAGGACCTTCGGAGTCCAGCCGTACCGCAATCGCAGCGATCACCAGGACCGGGGACAACAGGATGAGCGCCACCAGCGAAATTCCGATATCCATGGAACGCTTGACCACGATGTAACCATGCGAAACCTCGACCTCCTGGCGGTCGTGCATCAGCGCCCCGAGGACAAGGGCGATCATCGCCACGATCTCGCCAACCAAGAACGCGACCGTGACGTCCATGATGGGATCTTCAAACGGCATCATCACTACCGCGGTGGAGGCGACCAGCGCGAACATCCACACGATGGCGAGGCGCAGCGGCTGTCCCCGGGCTACGAGGATCTGCCCGATGAACAGACCACCTCCGGCCAGCACGACACCAGCGGCGGCCAATGCGGCGATTTCGACAGGCGGCCTGAAGTCGCTACCAAAGGCAACGCTGACCAGGACCGGGCCCAATAGTGCTCCCAACCCGGCGCCGATGAAGGCCAGAAATGCACTCGCAATAGCCATGCCACGCGCCCAGGCTCGCAACTCGCGTCGCTCGCCTCGCGCTGCCATCTCAGTGAACGGCGGCAAAACCCGAGCGATCAGGTTGTAGCCGAACGTCAGCGGGGCGCGGGCCAGCAGAAGCGTCGCATACAGGATCGAGAACTCGACATCGGTAGCCCCCAGAGCGCCTGCGACCAGCGGTCCAGCCAGCAACAGAGCTTGCGACGCCGCCGAGGAGAGCACGAGACCAGACAGGAGCCCCTTGTCGTCGATGGACTCGACGTGGTGCTCCGCCAGGCCTCCCCGGCTTCCTTCGCGCCGTTCCTTCGGCTCGCGGAAGGGACGCCAGAACACGATGACCAGTGGTCCGAGGACTTGCGCCCAGGCGAAACCGGCGACGGATGGCGCCACCACCACCACGCCGATGGCGATGACAAGACGGAACATGGACGCGGCTCCGCTCACCAACCCGTAGGCGCGGAAGCGCCGGTAGCCGGCCAGGTAGCCGCGACCGACGGCGAAGTAGAAGTGAAACGCGACCGTGGCGAACACAAAGAAGATGAACTTGGCGTCGCCGTCGAAGTAGTCGTCGGCGACCGTCCATACCACCGCCCCCGCCGCTATCCCGACCGTGGCGACCATGATGATGGCCCGAACCGGAACCACCCATCCCGAGTCGCCAAGCGTGAGTCTGCGGATCACAAACTGCTCGACGGGGAGCAGGAAGATGACGAACGCCAGGAAGTGTGCTGTCAGTAGGGCACCGATCGGAGCGAAGGCTTCGGCTCCAAGCGAACGCCCCCCGAGGAACTGATAGATGTAGGCGCCAATGCCGGCGACGAGGCTGCCGAGAATGATGTCGAGCGTGCCGTCGCTACGGAGGTAGGCGTAGCGAGGACCACGATTGCTCTCGACGGGTTCGGGGGCTGGGGTGTCCTGAGTGGTGTCCATAGGATGAGGCCCTGGACCCGTCGTGATGGGCCCGGAGCGCGATCAGGTTACCAGTGGGTGGGCCAGAGCCTGGGAGCATTCCGTCGGTTCCGGCGTTGCCCGGCGCGATCTCTGGACGCTCAGCAACCCAATCTGCGCCGACTACGGCGTGGGGCTCGCCAGCACGCTGTCGAGTTCTTCTTCGGTGATGAGAACGGTTCGAGCTTTGGATCCCTCGGAGGGACCCACGATGCCGCGGCGTTCCAGAATGTCCATCACTCGGCCGGCCCGGGCAAACCCGATGCGGAGCTTGCGCTGGAGCATCGACGTGGAGCCAAGCTGGGAACGCACCACCAGCTCAATGGCCTGGCGCATGATCTCGGCGTCTTCGCCTTCATACTCCTCGTCGACCGCGGCTTGTTGTTGCGCAACCTCGAAGACTTCTTCGTCGCGGTACTGGGCCTTCTCCTGCTCGCGCACCCAATCCACCACGCCGTGGATCTCCTTCTCGGAGATGAAGGCACCCTGGATTCGTTCCGGCTTCGGGTCGCGGGCGGTGACCACGAGCATGTCGCCGAGCCCGACGAGCTTCTCGGCGCCGACCGAGTCGAGGATGACTCTCGAGTCGGTCTGCGAGGTGACCGAGAACGCCAGCCGAGATGGCACGTTGGCCTTGATCACGCCGGTGATGACGTTGACCGAAGGGCGTTGGGTGGCCAGCACGAGGTGGATGCCGACTGCACGAGCCATCTGGGCGATACGTACCACGGATTCTTCGACGGCGCGCCCGGCCACCATCATCAGGTCGTTCAATTCGTCGACCACGATGACAATGAACGGGAAGCGGTCGAAGCCGTCCTCGTCGAGCATCCCGGCTTCCCACTTCTCTCGGTACGAGATCACGTCGCGCACTCCGGCGTCTGCCAGCAGCTCGTAGCGGCGGTCCATCTCGGCGACGGCCCATTGGAGGGCGTCTGCCGCCTTCTTGGGGTTGGTGATGACCCGGGTCAGCAAGTGGGGTACTCCGTTGTACTGACCGAGCTCGACCCGCTTCGGATCAACCAGAATCAACCTGACCTGATCGGGGGTGGCCCGCATCAGGATGGAGGAGACCAAGGCGTTGATGCACGACGACTTACCGGCTCCGGTGGCGCCGGCGATGATTACGTGTGGCAGCTCGTCGATCTTGAGCATGCGGGGAGCGCCGGAGATGTCCTTGCCCAGCCCGACCTGGAGCGGATCGGAATCCGCTTGCGCCTCGGCGCTACCGAGGATGTCGCCCAGGGTGACCAGCTCACGACGCCGGTTGGGCACCTCGATCCCGATGGCGCTCTTGCCCGGGATCGGGGCCAGGATGCGCACGTCGGGCGAGGCCAGGGCGTAGGCGATGTCGTGGGACAAGCCGGTCACCCGAGAGACCTTCACCCCGGGAGCGAGTTCGATTTCGTAGCGGGTCACGGTTGGGCCGGGGACGATGCGGGTCAGCCTGGCGTCGACGCCGTGCTGATGGAGCGCTTGCTCGAGTTCCGCCGCGGTGGCCTCGAGCACCCTCCGGTTGTGACCGGCGCCTTCGCTGGTCCCCAGCAATTCAAGGGGCGGCAGGCGGTAGCCGGAACCGGGCCGGGGCGGGGCGGGTGTTGCCTGCTTCTTCGGCTTGCGCTGGCGGGGGGCACTCTTGCCGGCTTCCGGGTTCGGGGGGGCCTGCTTCTTCGGAGCCGTGGACCCCTGCGGGGCGGGCATCGGGCCGACTACCTCGGGAGCTACCGTGCGAGGTCTGGCCGCGACCAGGGTGCGGCGGGCCGTGCTGAAGCTGGATCGAACCGTGAGCCACACATCGCGCAGGGTGGCCTTGGTGACGAGCAGAGCACCGAGGGCGATCACGGCGGCGAGCACCACGAAGGTGCCCCAGAAACCGAGGAGTCGCCGCAGCGGGAAGGCGACAAGTGAACCGACTGCGCCACCACGGTCGACCACCTGGTCGACATTATCGGCGAGCGACATGGCGCCGGTCATGAGGTGGAACATCGCCATCGACCCGACGAACAACGTGATGAGGCCGATGGTGAGACGGGCGTAGTCCGCCTTCGGCATGGTGCCGACCATGGCGATACCGATGACAATCAGTACCACGGGAAGGGCAAACGCCCACAAACCGAAGAGGAATTGGAGACCGGAGGTCCCACCGCCACCGACGGGGCCGGCCAGTCCAACAAAGGCAAGCGCCATGAGCAGCGCCAGCACAATGAGGAGCACACCCCAGACGTCGTCGGCTTGACGTCCGAGCCGGTTGCGGAGCCGCTCCTTCATGGTCCTCAGCGCGGGGACAAATCCGGTGCGTTGCTTCGCTGTTGTCTTGCTTTTCCTGGTCTTCCTGGTCCGCCCCTTGGCCCCACGGGGTTTTGTCCGTGTTGGCATGGGGGGCGAACGATACACGGCTGCGCGAACTGCGCCAATGACCCTCCGCGCGTGGCCACGCGTGGGAGTTACACCGGTGTGATTTGACCCCGCAAGTCGAGTCGAGTGCTAAACCTCGATCAGGACCGGGAACACCACCGGGCGACGATTGACCGCACGTTTGACGGCGCGCCCGGCGGTGCTGCGCATCTTGCGACGCACCGTGTCGAGGTCGGTCGGCAGTTCGAGCGACCCCAACGCGTCGCTGACCGAAGTGGCAACCTGCTCGTGGATCTCGTCGCTGTCGTCGCTGACCCCGTGACTGTCGACGTCGGGGCCAAACACGATTTCGCCGGAAGAAACGTCAAACCCGACCGTGACGATCAACACCCCATCGTCTGCCAAGTGGCGCCGGTCGCGCAGCACGTTGTCAACGTCGCCGATGCCGTAGCCGTCGAGGTACACATAGCCGGCGGGGACCGCTCCCCGCTCGACCCTGAGGTTCCCGTCGTCGAGGATGACCACGTCACCGTCCTGGCACACCTCGATGTCGGGTATCCCAACTTGTTTCGCCAACTCGGCGTTGGCGAGCAGATGGCGGAACTCGCCGTGCACGGGTACGAAGGCTTGTGGCTTGATCACGTTCATGAAGGTGCGGATCTCGTCTTGGGCGGCGTGCCCGGAGACGTGAACGTGGGCGTTGCGCCCGTGATGGACTTCGATGCCGAGGCGGGCCAGGTTGTTGATGACCCGTGACACTGCGGTTTCATTACCCGGGATCGGTGTGGCCGAGAGGATGACCGTGTCGGTCTTCTCCAGCGTCAACGAACGGTGACTCCCCGACGCCATCAGCGACAACGCGGCAAACGGTTCACCTTGGCTGCCGGTGCAGATGACCGCCGTATCGGCGGGGGGAAGTCTCAACAGCTCGTCCATGGACATCACGGACTCTGGTGGAACCTGCAGAATCCCGAGTTCCACGGCCAGTTCCGTGTTGCGCAGCATGGATCGACCCAGGAACGCCAGTTTGCGACCGGCCCCAACTACGGCGTCGACGGCCTGCTGAACGCGGTGAATGTGGCTGGCGAAACAGGCCAGGATGACGCGCCCTTCGGCGTGGGAGACAATCTCCGCCAGCGGCCCGCCGACCGAGGCCTCCGACGGTACAAAACCCGGAACCTCGGCGTTGGTGCTGTCGCTGAGCAGTAGCCGCACCCCTTGACGTCCGAAGCCGGCGAAGGTGCCCAGATCCGTTGGCACGCCATCGATGGGCGTCGGGTCGAGCTTGAAGTCTCCGGAGTGCACGATCGTGCCTTCGGGAGTGTCAAAGACGATGCCGGTGGCATGGGGCACGCTGTGGGTGACCCGCACCATGGTGAAACGGATGGGACCGGATTCGACCCACTCGAGCGGTTCGATGGCACGCAGGTCGGGAGTGATCCCGACCTCCTCGATCCGCGATCTGGCCAACTCAACGGCGAGCGACGTGCCGTACACCGGCACGTTGACCTCGCGTAGGAAGTAGGCCAGCGAGCCGACGTGGTCCTCATGTCCGTGGGTGAGGATGACGCATTCGACGTCGTCGGCTCTCTCCACAACGGACGAGAAGTCCGGCAGCACGAGGTCGACGCCGAGCATGTCTTCCTCGGGGAACATGATTCCGCAGTCGATCAGCGCGATCCGCCCGTCGACCTCGATCGCAGCACAGTTGCGGCCGATCTCGCCCAAGCCGCCGAGAAAGGTGACACTGACACTCATGGCCGCCACCCGACCCAGGTACGACAGGCGCTCATAGTGACTGAACGGTCTCCATGGCCGCCTCGATCTGTTGGGTGGTTTCGCCACTGGCTGGGATCAACGGGAGACGTGGCTCCCCCACCCGACCCCACACGGCGTTCATCCCTGCCTTGAGCGGCATCGGATTTGGTTCCACAAAGAGCGCATCAAACAAAGGACGGAGCCCGTCGTGCAATCGCCACGACTCGGCGTCGTCGCCTTCGACGGTGGCGTTGACCATGCGTTTGATCTGCGGAGCGGCGAAGTGCGCCGCCACCGAGACCACGCCGACGCCATTGGCGGACACCATGCCGCGGGTCATTGCGTCGGAGCCTGAATAGACGGCAAACCCATCCGGGAGTTCCCGGATCTCGTTCTCGGTCCATTCGAGGTCGTCGACCGCGTCCTTGACCGCCACGATGCTCTCGTGCTCGGCCAGACGCTGCAGCGTCTCGACCTCGATCAGGCGTGCGGTGCGACCCGGGATGTTGTAGAGCAACACGGGCAGATCCGACGCATCGGCGATGGCCGTGAAGTGCCGGAAGAGCCCTTCCTGGGGCGGCTTGGAGTAGTAGGGCGTCACAGCCATGACGCCGTTGACTCCGATTTCGGCCGCCTTCTGAGTGAGGGCAACCGATGCGGCCGTGTCGTATGTGCCGGTGCCGGCGACGATCGTCATCCGATCGCCAACGGCCTCGACGGCTGCTTTGAACAGCGCCACTTTCTCGGGGGTCGACAACGTGGGCGACTCTCCGGTCGTGCCGGCGACGACAACTCCATCGGAGTCGTTGTCCGCCAGGTGCTTGAGCAGGCGCCAGAACGTCTCGTAATCGACAGCGCCGGACTCATCGAACGGGGTGAGGACCGCGGTGAGGACCTCACCGAAGGGTGCGGTAGGTCGTGAATCCATGACCGCGACGCTAGCACCAAAGCCCCCCGCATCCGTCGCATCAAACCAACCCAGCAGCAACCGGACGATTCGGTGGGCCACACCGGCGGGTGTTTGGCGCCGAGTCCGCCACTATTGTTCACCGAGCACCAACCACCGGAGCAGCTTCTTCATGGATCAACCTCACCCCTTCGTCCGCGACGCCGATACAGCCGACTTCCCTCAGGCGGTCCTCCAACGCAGCTACGAGGTTCCGGTGGTGGTCGACTTCTGGGCCGAATGGTGCGGGCCGTGCAAGGTGCTCGGACCACTTCTCGAGAAGGTGACTGCCGAGGCAAACGGAGAGTTCGAGTTGGTCAAGGTCGACGTCGACCAGAATCAGGAACTCGCCGGTGAGTTCGCCGTCCAGGGCATCCCGACGGTGATCGCCTTCCGCGACGGCGTTGCAGTGTCTCGATTCAGTGGTGCTGTGCCCGAGCCTGCGCTGCAGACTTGGCTCGAGGGCATCAAGCCGACCGAGTTCGACAAGATGGTCGACGAGGCTCGCGACGCCGTGCTCGCCGGCGACGAGATGCGGGCCGAGGCCATCTTCCGCGAGGTCCTCGCCGCTGCTCCGGATCACCCCGACGCAGCCACGTCCCTGGGGGCCCTGCTCATCGCCCGCAACGAGACCGACGAGGCACTGATCGTGCTCGGCAAGCTGGCCCCCACCCCCGAGGTGGAACGGCTGCAATCGGCGGCTCGGCTGACGGCAGCACGAGGCAGCGACGTTGCGGATCTCGAAGCTCAACTCGATAGCGACACGGACAGCGAAGACGCCAGGATCGAGTTGGCCAAGGCGCTCGCCGCCCGGGGCGAGTTCGAGCCGGCACTCGACCACCTCTTGACCGTGGTGCGGACCAAGGGACCCAAGAAGGACGACGCCAGGCTCGCCATGCTCGACATCTTCGGCGTCCTCGGCGAGGACCACCCCTTGACGGCAACCTATCGCCGCCAACTCGCCAGCGCCCTCTACTGACGCCCGCCAAGCAGCAGTGAGCGGCATGAGAAGGTTCCCCTTGAAGCACTCACTCATGGCCGGCGCAGCCGCGTTTACGTTCGGCTGTGCGGTCATCCTGACCTTGGCCTACTCCAGCCCGTCAACGAGGGATGACGGAGGCCTCTGGGGCACGTTGACCGCTCGCTTCGGCCCATTCCTGATCGCGACGGCCGTTCTGATGGGCGTGTACGTCTTGGTGGTGTGGGCAACAGGTCCGGTGGTCGTCGATCTCGACGGGATCACGGCGCCGTTCTCGCCGGTGGCTAAGCGAAGCTTCACGTGGCGTTCGCTCTCACGGGTAGTCGTACGGGCCGACGGAAAGTCGAACTCCGTGATGGTCCTCGAGCCAATTGATGGCCGACGGCGCGTGGTACGGCTGGCGATGGTGAAGGACGCCGACGGGCTGGTGCAGTATGTCGCAGAAATCGCCCCGGGCCTGCTTCGCGACGAGCGACCTTAGGCAGCGCCCGCGTTCGCACGCTTCGCTACCGCGGACACGGCCGAACAGAAAGGCACGCTCAAGTGGCACCATTGATCCCCCTCGAAGGGAAACAACCGGCGCGACTGTAGCTGGGAACATGCTTCGCGACGGCTTCGGACAAGCAGGGAAGTCGAGCGGCCCTCTGTCGTTAGGGGGCTCGGGTGGGGTGGGTGGTGGTGAAGGTGCCGTCGGGGTTGATCCCAATGGTCCATTGCGAGTTGTGAACCAGGGTGTGGTGGCGGGCACAGAGGCACACGAGGTTCTCGACGTTGGTTTCTCCGTGGTGGGTCCATCCGTTGACGTGGTGGATGTCGCACCACTGCGCCGGCCGGTCACAGGAGGGGAAGATGCACCCGGCGTCTCGGATCCGCACCGCCCTCGCTTGGGCGGGCGTGGCGAGGCGGGTTTTGCGGCCCATGTCCAACATGACCGACTCTCCGGCCATCACCACTCGACGGATGGTGGCGCCACACCTGATGCGTTCCAGGGTGGTTTGGGTGACCGGTCCGATCCCTTCGAGGTCGCAGCGGGCCCGGGCGAGTTCGGGGGTGTCACCGTTCAAGGTGGCGATGTCGATGATGGTGTCGAGGTTTGGTGGGTTGCCACCGGGTTCGGCACCCTGGTGATACCAATGCGCAAGGTCCGCAAGGGCGTCACCACGACGCTGCGACAACGAGCGGACCCCGTCGGGGGCGTGCTTGGGGTCGGGGGGTGCCAGATGGTCCAGGACGTTCAATAGTTCGGCGCCGGCGACGGGTTCGAGGTCGAAGTTCCCCGCCACCCGGCCATCCATCGTCACTGACGCATGCAACCGGTTGCGGGGTTGGTGCTCGTCGTGGGTGTCACCTGCCAGGTAGTCATCGGCAATCGCGGCCCACCGCCGTGCCAACACCGTGAAGTCCTTGACCGACAGCGACTCGGCGTGTTCCGCCAGCACCTGCTCATGATCAGGTAGGAGGGGACGGCGCCGGTCCGACATCACTCCCGCCAACGCCCTCACATGCGCCGTGGTGGTCTCCCCGCCCGCTAACGCGTCGCCCAACAGGGGGGCGTCGTCGACGACCCGGGCCGTTGTGACCAAACGCCGCGCCTCCGACGCTGAGATCGCAGCCTTGTGGGTGAGCCACGCCACCGGCGACAGGGACCCGTCGGCTTCCCACGCCCGCTTCCGCCGCCAAAGGGCCATGATCCTGACGATCACCGCGTCGAGGCGCTCCTGAAGTGCGAGCATCCCCACCAAGTCTTGAGAGAGGGCGTCGCCGGTCCAACCGGTGCGGTCCACCCCCGCCATCGCGGCGAGGGCGGTGCCGAGGCGTTCCATTGGATCACCCGAAACGGTAGCCGCCTGTGTGTCGTCTATATCGAACATACGTTCGACACTATCACCACCTAGTGACACAAACCCGCCCCAACTCATCACAATCGCATATAAACCGCGTTAGCGTTGAGATGACCGGCCTTCCCCGAGGGTCCGGCAAGGCTTCGTCCGTATCCTCGTGGGATAGGCTTTCCAACCCCCTAGATCCCGAGCAGCGGCTCCAGCCCTACCGTCAGCGGAAACGTGAGGTCCGCAACTGAGCGGACCGCAAGGACCACCCCGGGCATGAAGGCTTGGCGATCGGTGGTGTCGTGACGGATCGACAGGGTCTCGCCCATCCCGCCGAAGACGACCTCCTGGTGGGCCACATAGCCCGGCAGCCGGACCGAATGCACCGGAACGGTGTCGACATCGGCGCCACGAGCACCCGCCACCATCTCAACAGACTCCACGTCGCGCTGCTGTTCCTTCTGCGCTGCGATGCGCCGAGCCGTCGCCAGTGCCGTTCCCGACGGGGCGTCGGCCTTCCGGTCGTGGTGAAGCTCGATGATCTCAGCGGCGGCGAAGTGCGGGGCCGCAATCTCTGAGAGGCGCATCATCATCACGGCACCAATCGAGAAGTTAGGGGCAATCAGGCAGTTCGGCGGACCTTCGCCCCATGCCTGTTCGACTTCGGCCAAGCGGGCCTGGTCGAACCCGGAAGTCCCGACCACTGCATGCACCCCGAGGCTGCGCCACTGCGCCAAGTTCTCGAGGACAACGGTCGGGTTGGTGAACTCGACGACGACGTCGGCGGCCGCCACCACTGCGGGATCTCCCGAGACGGCCAATCCGGCCACGGTGGCGCCAACGTGTTCGGGGTCGTAGAGCGCAACAAGGTCCAGTTCTGCGGTCTGTTGCACGGTCTCGGCGACCATGCTCCCCATCCGGCCTGCGGCACCCGACACGGCAACCTTGATCACTGGACGTGCTCCTCTAGATCTGCGGCAACGAACGGGCCGACAGCGCCGATGACGTACGGCCCCGAGTAGACCGCATCGGAGACGGCGACGATGTCCTCGGGTGTCACCGCCTCGATCTTCTCCATGATCTGATCGACCGAGAGGTGCTCGATGCCGGTCAGTTCGTTGCGGCCGAGCCGATTCATCCGAGTGGTGGAATCCTCCAGCGAAAGCGCCAAGCTCCCGGCCACGTTGCCCTTCGCTCGCGTCATCTCCTCAGGGGTGATGCCCGTCTCCATCATCTTGTCCATCTCGGCTCTGACCAGCTTCAGCACTTCGGCGGTCTGGTTCGGAGTCGTACCGACGTAGACGGCGGTCGACCCGGTATCGGCAAATGGCATCCGGAAGGCGTGTACGGCGTAGGCCAAGCCGCGTTGTTCCCTGATCTCGTGGAACAGACGAGACGACATGCCGCCCCCGAGGACGTGATCGGCCACGGTCACCGCCCAACGCCGTTCGTCGTCACGGCTCAACCCGAGGCTGCCGAAGACCAGGTGGGCCTGCTCGGTGTCTCGCTCGGTGACGCTGACGGTCGGCTCGCTGGACGCTGCGACCAACTCTCGTCCGATAGCCGGACCAGACCAGTCACCCATCTTGTCCGTGATCTGGGCGACGATGTCGTCGTGATCGACTCGGCCGGCGACTGCAACCACCGTTGATTTCGGCGAATAGCGGCGCCCCCAGTACCCCGCGATCGTGTCTCGGGTCATCTCAGTGATGGAATCCCGAGTCCCCAGGATCGGCGGTGCCAGGGGATGCCCGGCCCACAAGGCTCGGACGAACATCTCGTGGGCAACGTCGGTGGGGTCGTCCTCGTTCATGTTGATCTCTTCGAGCACGACATTGCGCTCCGAGTCGATCTCCTCCTGCCGGAAGGCCGGACGCTGAATCATCTCCGAGAGAATGTCCGTGGCCAGGGGGAGATCGACGTCCCTCACCTTCGCCCAGTAACACGTGTATTCCTTCGAGGTGAACGCATTGTGACGGGCGCCGACGGCATCAAACGCTTCGGCAATGGCTCGAGCGCTGAGCCGCTCCGAGCCCTTGAAGAGCAAATGCTCGAGAAAGTGGCTCGATCCCGATTCGACTCCGGTCTCGTCTCTCGAACCGGTGTCGACCCACATCCCAATGGAGACGGAGCGCACCGACGGCATGTCCTGGCTGATGACTCGCAGCCCATTGGGCAACGTGGTGAGGTCGTAGTGCATGAGCGCGATGATAGGGGTAGCTCGTTGCTTGGTTCGCCACCATGTCGCTCGGCGAAGGCCGTCGCGAGTTAGATCTCACGCCAGGACACAATCCGGTGCCCCGCCTCCTCGAGGGTCGAGGTGAGCCGATGGAAGGCACCGGTTTCCCCCACTCTCCAGGCATCGATGGTGCCGGGGTGCCCACCGATCTCCAGCGTGCCGTCCCCGCCCCCGGAAACCGCGGCAGAGAAGTCGAGGTCGCCCGGTCCGACCGACATGTAGAAGGCATCGGTGGTATCCCAGTTCTGCAACCAGCCGCGACCCATCGCCCTCCCCAGCCAGTAAGTCGGGCTGTTGTAGCGAGCAACCGGATAGACGTTCTGGGGGCGGCGCACCCGGCTGATCCCAAAGCGTGGCAACACCTGTGCCAGCGCCGCCGAAACGGGCGGATACTTGTGGAGGTGTTTGTGGGAGTCGACGTAGTCGATCTTGATCCCATGGTCGGCGACCCGGCCCAACTGGGCTTCCATTTCGACGGCGACTTCGTCCACCGGAAACCTGCGCAGCGCGGCCCGCAGCTGAGCCGGACGGCCTTCGAAGAATCGCCCCTCGCCGTCGACAAGTCTCGGGATTCGACCCGGATCCGACAACGGCCGCTCCGGGCCATCCCGGGTAAACGTCAGGTGCACTCCATAACAATGCTCGGGGTGGGATCCGGCGTACTCGAGCGCCGCCTGCGTCTCGGGGACAACGGCCATGATCGACGTGTTGCGGACGTCGCCGGCCTCGAGCAGTTGAATCGTCGCCTCGACCGTGTCGGGAGAGAAACCGAAGTCGTCTGCGGTAGTGGTGACCCTCAAGGACGCAACCTGAACCGTCTCTGCACGAGGGCCCCCGCAATCTGCCACGGCTCGACGAAGTATCGCCGGAATGTGACGTGTGGCTGCTGAGCGAACCGGAACAACCATTCAACGCCGAGACGTCCAGTCCATCGTGGTGGTGTCCACAGTTCGCCGGTGAGCAGCTTCATGACGGAACCGACCGTGACGATTGCCGGAGTGTCAACAACATCGAAGTTCTCGAGGATCCACTTCTCCTGGCGGCCCATCCCCATGCCGACCAGCAGCAGATCGGGCTGGAAGCGTCGAATCTCGCTCAGAACGGCCTGACTTTCGGGCGAACCGGGAGTTGTGTCGAAGAAGCCTTGATGGCCCGCCGAGTGGATACCCGGATACTGCGCACTGAGCATGACCAGGGCCTCCGACAGTTCGGCTTCGTCCCCTCCAAGGTGATAGACCCGCCAGCCCCCCCGCTTCGCTTCGCTCAGGAGCGGACGGATCCAGTCGATCACACCGGTTCGGTGTTCAGGTCGGATCGGCAGCCTGCGCAGGCGCGCAGCCCAGATGAGTGGGGTGCCGTCGATATGGATGGTGATTCCGGGGCTTTCGTGCAATCGCCGAAACTCGGCGTCGTGCAGGTAGGTGTGGACGCCATGCAGATTCTGACTGAGGATGATCCGCTGCTCGCCGGTATCGACCGCCGCCGTCACAAGGTCAACTAGATCGGTGTCGGTTGCTGCGGTGACCGGCACGCCAAGCACTCGGTAGCTCGGCAGGCCGCTGCCGTCCGCAACGGTCCCGATGCCTTGGCTCGAAATGTCCAGAGCGCCCATTCGTCGGCTCACAAGCTCGCGAATCGCCCAATGGAGACATTACCATGACGCCGGGTCGGCCCTCATGCCTCGGGGTCCGGACGGCCCCGCAATCGCTTCGTTTCACTGCGCTTTCGCTTCGCTTCCAGCCGGCTGCGCCGCGCCGAACGACTGGGCTTCGTCTTCCGGCGAGGGGGGTCGCGCCGCAGCCCGTCTCCGAGCAATTCCACGAGTCGCTTCTTGGCCACCTGCCGATTGCTCCACTGTGATCGCGACTCGTCGACCGAGACGATGATGACGCCGCCTTTCGCACGGTTGCCGAGCTTCTCGACGACACGATCACGGGTTGCGCCATCGAACGCCTCGCTGCTGCGGAGATCAAAACGCAATTGGGCGCGACTGGAAGCCCGGTTGGCGTGCTGCCCACCTGGGCCGCCCGACGGACTGAAGCTCCATTGGAGCTCACCCTCGGGAATGACAATGGTGTCGTTGACGCGCAGGTCCTTCATGACCTCAGCCTACGACCGTCTCGCCGCATCGCCACGTGTGCGAGACTGGACGGTTATGCGTGACCGCCGCCAATCCGTGCTCCAGGAAGTGCTCCCGCCCGAGGAGCGGGTGATCGAAGCCGTAGTCGCCCGCTATCAGCGGGTGGCCCCGGCCGTGACCCGCTTTGCGAGGACAATGGCTGGCAACGATGAACTCCAGGTCAGGCTCGGGTCACAGGCCGCCGCCGCCGGCAACGAGATCATCATCGACCCCGGCGTCTTCCAAGCCGCCTACGCTCGCAGCGCCCCCGTAACGCCGACCGAGGTGGCTCTGGCGTCGGCACTCCACGAGGCGGTTCACCTCATCGCCACCGACTTCGAGGAACTCCGTCCACTCCCCGAATCATGGCTGCCGGCGTCCTCAGCCCCGGCCGCTACCCCCGAGCCGGCCCCGCTCGCATCGCCGCTGATGCTCTTCGACGATGACGACGAGCCCGAGATGGTGCCGCCGACTCCCGAGCCCGATGTGGCGCTGCCGGTGCCTGAGATGCGGTTGCTCGATGCCCTCGACCATGCCGGGGGCCCTCCGGCCGAGACACTCTTCATGGCCCTCGAGGACGCCCGCCAGGAACGGCAGTTCTTCGCCGGGTACGGCGGCGCCCGCTCCGTACTCGCCGATCTCTATCGGTCGGCCATTCCTGATGCGATGCGCGAGGCGCGCCCGATCGGCCAGTTCGCCCTCGCCTGCTTTCTCGTCGTCGGCGATTACGCAGAGCGCGATGAGCTGCAGCGACGACTGGCTCCCCATGCCGCCGCCGCACTCGACGATGCAATGCCCTTCCTGGATGTGGCCGCCGCCACCACCGACCCGTGGGATGTCGGCACAACCGCGCTCGAGTTGCTCGAGGTCGCCAAGCTGCATCGACTCCTCCACGAAGTTGGTGAATCCGATTCGCCGCAGACGCAGACGGCCAAGACCGAGTCCGATCAAGCCGCCATCGCCGAGAGCGTTGATGCGGTCCGCATCGTGACGCCACCGCTCCAAGACGCGGAGAGCTACGACCAAACCAGGCAGGCCGCCCAGACGGTCTCGGCGCAGCACGGCCGCCACGGCGACGCCGACCAAGCCGGAGACCCCGGCACCGATCAAATCGTGAAGGTCAGCGAGTCCCCCACCGTGTTCCTCCCTACCGGTCAGGCCGGCAAGTTGGTGGTTGCGGCGTTCCCCGACCGCTTCAGAAACTTCGGACCGCAAGGCCGCGACCTGATCGAGGAAGCGGCCCGGAAATGGAACGTGGCGCAACGGCGCGTCTCCGGCGAGCTCTACCCGCTGTTCCTCGCCAATCAGCGCCGCGGCCTGCGCTCCGGCTACGACGCCGGAGATCTGTCCCCCTACTCAGCTCTGTTGCTCGGTGCCGGGCTGTTCGAGCGAATGTTCGAACGCCGCGACCTTCCCACCCGCCGCTCGTACGGTCTCAGCCTTCTGGTGGATGGATCGGCGAGCATGCTGCAGCCCCGACCGTTGCGCAACGGCCGCAAGGCCCCGTGGGCGCTGGCCGCCGCCACGCTGGGGGCGTGGACGTTGGCCCGGTTGTGTGACGAACTCCAGATCGAGTTCGAGGTCGCTCTGTTCAACCGGTCATTCGCCGCAGCCGGAGACGACTCCGAAGAGACCTTCTCGGAGCGGCGCCACCGAGCCACCGGAGCCCTCCGCCGCAGCCAGGGTGGCGCCGCCGAACGCCTCACCCGCACCGTCAATCACTATCTGGTCAAGCCGTTCGACACCAGGTGGCGGGTGGCGGAAGACGTGATGGCAGGCCTGTTCTGGATGGCGGCCGCCCCTCAGGAGGCGGCCCGAGAGGCCCGGCGTCGGCCCGAGACTTCGCCGCCGATCTCGATGTTCGACAAGGCCGCCAATGTTGACGAATTTAACGTCGCCTATGCCGCCGGCAGGCTTGGAGCCCGTCGCGTCTCGACTCGCATCCTCGTAGTCCTCGCCGACGGCATGACTCGCGGGTCGGTGCAGGCTCTGGCCGACTCGGTCGAAGCCGTCGAGCAATCGGGGGCCATCGTGCTCGGCATCGGCATCGGAGACCAAACGGTCCAGGCCGCCTACTCCCGCAACCAGGTGGTCGAGATGCCCGAGGAACTCGCTGCGGCCATGGTCGATGGCGTCCGTTCCACCCTCTACAAGACCATCGCGACGATGGGCGGCAACACCTGGTGGGCCCACAACTCTGAACAAGTCCTCTACGATCCTTCAACCCTCAGGAGTACCAATGCCTGACATTGTCACCTTTGAAGACCCCAATGGGGTCGGCAAGCCCATCGATCTCGAAGTCGCCAAGGTCGCTGCCAACCTGCCCGATCGCAAGTTGCGCGAGGAGCACATCCCCGACCTCGATCCCTACTACGTGGATCTCGGGATGCTGTACCGGCTGGCCCAACTCGAGGTGGTGCGCCGCAGCTACTTCACCGACACTCCACTCCACCTTGCGTTGCGAGGCCACATGGGCACCGGCAAGGACCACGACCTCGAGCAGTTCGCAGCCATACTGCGACTCCCCTACTACCGGATTCCGCTCACCGGCGAGGTGCGTGACATCACCCTGATCGGGTCCGTCAAGCTGCACGGCGACGGCAAGGGAGGCACCGAGTCACGCTGGGAGGACGGCGACATCACCCGGGCCTTGCGCGGCCCGGCCCTCATCAACCTCTCCGAGTTGAACGCAGCAGGAGCCGAGACCCTGTTCGCTCTTCACGGTCTTCTCGACCGTCACCGCGCGCTCGAATTGCCAACCGGCGAAATGGTGCGGCTGCGCGACGACGTCCGGGTCTTTGGCACCCTCAACCCGACCGACCTGCGCGACTACGCCGGCACTCAAACGCTCAACAAGGCGTTTGCCGACCGCTGGATCATCTGGGAGAAGGACTTCCCCGACGAGGAGCAGCTCGAAAGCATGCTGGAGCGTCGCCATCCCACGCTGGGCGCCGAGTTCCGAGAGCTCGTTGCCAAGCTGGCCGTCGAGGTGAACGCATCGTTCACCTCAGTCGATGCGAGAACCAGGGTCGAGACACCGATGAGCCTGCGCACCGTGCTCGATCGACTCCCCGCAGGGCTTCTGATCCACACCGACGCCACCGATCCGCTGCGCAACGCGTGGGAAGAATTTGTGCTCCCCCACATCGACCCATTCGATCGGGACCACTACGAAACGGTGTGGGCCGCGGTGGCGAGACGGGGTCCGGAGGGACCTGCCTACAAGTAGGCGGCTGTCGACCGGCCGACGACGTCAGTCGCGGAAGTTGACGTACTGGAGCGGCAGTCGAAAATCCAGCTCCCGCATCAGCGCGATCACCTGCTGGAGGTCGTCACGCTTCTTGCCCTGCACCCGCAACTGGTCGCCCTGGATCTGAACCTGGACCTTGATCTTGCTGTCGCGGATAATCTTCGAGAGCTCCCGGGCGGCGTCCTGTGGGATGCCTTGATTCAGGGTGAACACGGCCTTCACTCGGCCCCCTGCGGCCGGGGTCGGATCTCCGCCACCGATCGACTTGAGCGAGACCTTGCGTTTGACGAGCCGGCCCTTCAAGACGTCGACGGCCGCGTCGAGCCGCCCTTCAGCGGATGACTCGATGGTGATTCCGTCGTCGGTCAGCGCTACGGATGTGTCCGTACCCTTGAAGTCGAACCGATTGACGATCTCGCGCGACGCCTGATCCACGGCGTTGCGCACTTCTTGCATATCAACTTGAGAAACGATGTCGAAAGATGGCATGGGAAGGAAGCGTAGCCCCGAATCCGGCGGCAACGCGCGGAGTCCTTGCGCTGCGGGGTTTGCATCCCCCTCCGACCGCCGGCTCCGCCGCAGCCCACCTGCCCCACCCTTCGGGCGAGGGAGGGCACAGAATGGACCACGCCTGCACGAACCCGACCCGCGGTTCCTGAGTGCCCTCCCCTGTCGCAGGCGGGGGAGGTGCTTGAGGAGCGAAGCGACGAGGGCGGAGGGGGCCGCTTTGGCCCTACAAATAGTGTGGGGGCCGGCGAACCGGCCCCCACTCCTGCGTTTCGACCGACGCGAACTTACGGTGTTTCGATGGGTTCTCCGGCGTCGGTCCACGCCAGGTAGCTGCCTGAGTAGCCCAGGACATTGTCAAAGCCGAGTACGTGGTAGATCGGCACGGCCAGCGATGCCCGCCAGCCGGACTTGCAGTATTCGATGACCTGCGTGTCGGTGGGGATGACATCAGTGAACGTCGGGATCTCGCGCAGTGGCGTGTTGACGGCGGTCGGGATAAATCCGTCTGCGTACTCCGGGGGCGTCCGCACGTCGAGCACAGCCGAGCCGGCTTCGATGGCCGCCGCGACCTTCTCGGTGTCTCCAGCCGAAAGCCAGCCCTCGGGGAGCGTGGTCAGGAAGTCGTTGACGGCCGTGTAGAGCTCGGGAGCGATCTCAGGGATCTCATAGGTCTCGCCCGTGGCGGCTTCGGTCGACACAGGTTCGCCGGCCTCGGTCCAGCCATTCCAACCCGGTGGGTACGCCAGTACGTTGTCGTAGCCGAGCATCCGCAGCGATGAGGTCGCCAAACCTGCCCGCCAACCCGACTTGCAGTACACAAAGACCTGAGAATCGGCCGGGATCTTGTCGAGGTTCTCGCCCAACGTCCGCAGTGGGATGTTGACCGCTCCCTCGATGTGACCCTCTTCGTACTCGCCGGTCTCGCGCACGTCGATCAGCACGGCATTGCTCGCCTCGACGGCGTCCTTGAACGCAGTCGTATCGCCCACGGCCATGTATCCCTCAGGGATCGTGCTCGTGTACTCATAGACGGCTGCCGTCAGATCGAAGGTCGCCACCGTTGTGGTGGTTGCTTCGGTGGTCGTCGGTGCCTCAGTCGTGGCCGGAGCCTCGGTCGTAGTCGCGGCTTCGGTCGTCGTCGTCGTGCCCAGCGGGGCATCGGTGGTCGTGGCACTCGAACCGTCATCGTCGTCGCCACACGCGGTGGCAACAAGAGCGAGAACGAGCACCAGCCCGATCACGATATTGCGACGGAAGATGGTCATCAGTTTCCTTTCCTACAGTGAATGAGCCCGGCGGTAGTCCGGGACCTGAGTTCTGTTTTGGTCATGAGGAGGCAGCCGTTTCCTCTTCCTTGCCGAGAGGTGCGGCCTCCGCTGCTTCTTCGATCTCGTCGACCCACTTGGCGTGCTCGAGTCGGGCTTCGTCTTCGTCGACGTAGCCGGTCGTCATGCCGGAGATGGCCTTGTAGACGTACGTGAAGTAGAGGTGTCCGACCAGCAACAGCGTCAGCGCCAGCATGGAGAGGTCGTGGATGACGGCCGCCCAGGCCAATCCGGTGGCGCCGAGGGCGGGCTTGAAGAACCACATGGCGAGCCCGGTGAGCACAATGGACGCCGAAACCACGATCACGGTGGCGTGGTGCAGCTTCTGACCCGCATTGAGCCGACCCTGCGGCGGCATCTCGGCCGCGTGACCCATGGTGTAGCGATACACGTGCTTGGTCCACTCGACGTCGTCGCGGTCGTACCTGAACGAGTCGACCAGCAGCTCCTTGGCGCCCCGGCGGTCCGCCAGGAGATAGGCAACCGGCACCAGCATGAAGCCGATTGCCCCAACTCGGTGGAGCCACCGCGAGTTACCGCCTTCGGCGAGAAACGACAGCGGGCCCCACAGAAGGACCAAACCGGTCAACAACAGCAGCAGGAACGAACTCGCCAACAGGGCGTGCACGAAGCGTTGGTTGCGCCGGTAGCGGAGGACCTCGTGTTCGTGTGTGGCCATGTCAGCCCTCCTTGCTCTCGTCGTCAGTGCCGGGGGTGATCCCGGCAACCACGATCTCGCCTGCCTCGATCCGGCGCAGCTCCTGCAGGTGGTTGCGGCGAGCGATCACCGCAGCAACACCGGCCACAACCGCGGTCGCCGCGGTCAAACCGAGCGAGACCGGCTGGACGACACCCGTCCACACCCCGGCCACGAGCGGCGGGTCAGGTTCCATGGGCAGGTCGAGCTTCTCAGGGTCGTCTGGGGCAACGATGATCACGCCGAGGCCGCCTGCCTGGGTCTCGCCGTACACCTGAGCGTCGGGATACCGCTCCTTCAACGCCTCCACCCGCCGATTGGCTTCTGCGAGCACGTCGGCGCGGTCGCCGAATTCGAGCGCCCTGCTGGGACAGGTCGTGACGCACCACGGCTCACCTCCGGCTTTGACGGTGGATGAGCAGCCGTCACACTTGCTCGACAGCCCGTCGACCATCGTGGGAATGCCGTACGGACACGACTCGACGCAGTAGCCACAGCCACTGCACACCTCGCGGTCGAGGCGGGTCAGGCCGTCTTCTTTGAACAGTGCCCCGGTCGGACATACCGAGACGCAGGCGGCGTCGGTGCAGTGGTAGCAGCGATGGTTCTTGAACCCACCCTCGAGCACCGGGAACGTCCCGCGTGTCTGCTCGATCAGCTCGATGTATTGGGTGCCGGCGGCGAGTTCGTTGCCGGTCTTGCATGCGGCCACACAGGCCTGGCAACCGATGCAACGTCCGAGGTCGAGGAGGAAAGCAGTCTCGGCCACGTCACACCTCCTTCCGGATTCGAACGAAGTTGATCCGCATCCCGGCTCCGCCGCTGATGGGATCGAGGGCGTATCTGGTTTGGAGCTTCGTGTCGCTCACCCCGGCGCCATTGGCCAAGGTCAAACCTGCGGAGTCCTGTCCGAAGCCGTGCACGATGAATACGGCGTCCGGGCGGATCCGCTGTGTCGCCTTGACCTTGACGGGGCCTTGGGTCGCTCCGTCCTGGTTCTCCAGCCAGACTTCGTCACCATTACTGAACCCTGCCGCGGTGGCGGCGGCCTCGTTGACCCAGACCACGTTCTCCGGGTACAGCTCATTGAGCATCGGAGTGTTCTGGGTCTTGGCGAACGTGTGCACAGGATGGCGACCGTAGAGCAGCCGGAAGTAGCCCTCGGGCGGCTCATCCACCGCCTCGTAAACCGGAATCGGAGCCTGGCCGGCCTCGGCCAGTTGCTCGGAATACAGCTCGATCTTCTCAGATGCGGTGTGGAACGGTGACTCTCCCTCGTAGTCTTCGAGGTAGGGCTTGCCGTTCTGGACAATGATGCCGCCCTCTTCCTTCATCTTCTCGAGACTCGACCCAACGGACCGGAGCCGAGTGTTGAGGTAGTCCTCGATGCCATCCCACTTGAAGAAGGCCTCGAGCCCGACTCGGTTGCCCAACTCCTGGGCCATCCACCACGCCGGCTTGGTGTCGTACAGCGGCTCGATCGCCGGCTCGCGCATCGCGATGTACGGCGTCTTGTGGGCAACAGCGAACAGGTCGTCGTACCGCTCCAGGTAGCTCGCCTCGGGCAGGACAACATCGGCCCAGGCGATGTGCTCTTGGGGCAGCACATCGATGGCGACAACAAACTCGAGCGCCTTGAGAGCCTCGATCGTGCGCGGCACATTGGGAATCGAATTCAGCAGGTTCGTCCCGTACACCATGAGGCCCTTCACCGGGTACGGGTCGCCGGTGATCATCGGGTCGATCAGTTCCTGCAGCGCGGTGGCGCCCCGCATGAAAGTCTCGCGGGCTCCGTCGGCTCGTGCCTTGCCGGTCGGCCCGAGTGGCAATTCGTCGCTCACCTCGGCGGGTCCGGCCGAGCATCCGCCGGCGCTGCCGGCAACCGCGAACGGTGGGTGCGGATAGTCCTCGAGATACGGCGACTTGTTGAGGTACATCCCTCCCGGTTGACCGTAGGCGCCGAGCAAGGCGTTGATGAGGTAGGTCGCCCGCATCCGTTGGGTGTCGTTGCCATACCAGGTGACATGGCGGCCAGGCATGATGACCGAACGAGGCTTGTGCTCGGCCATGACCCTGGCGGTGGTGCGGATCTGGTCGGCCGGCAGATCGGTGATCGCCGCGGCCCACTCCGGAGTGAACTCTGCGACGTGGGTGGCGAGTTGGTCGAAGCCCGTGGTCCATTGCGCCACGTAGTCGACGTCGTAGAGGTTCTCGGTGACCAGCACGTTCAGCCAGGCGAGCAGCAGCGAAGTGTCGGTTCCCGGCTTGATCGGGAGCCAATGGTCGGCCTTGGCGGCGACGCTGGAAAAGCGCGGATCGACCACGATGACGGGGGCGCCACGGCTCCATGCCGATGAGAAGTCCTGCATGACGGTGTTGCGGGTGTCCTCGCCGATGTGACTGCCGATCAACGTCAGACACTCGAGAAACTCCCAATCGACCGGCTCGTGGCCACCAACCGGTAATCCATAGGTGATGGTGGCCGCTTCTTCACGTGGCGCCAGACACAGCGTCGACGACGGCTTGCCCGCATTCGGTGTCCCCCACGCCTGGGAGAAGTAGTCGGTGAACCAAAACTCGCCGGAGGTGTGGCCGAAGATGGCGAGGGTCTCGGGCCCGTACTTGTCCTTGAGGTCGTTGAGCTTGGCGGCCGTGTAGTCGAGCGCCTCTTCCCAGCTGACTTCGCGAAAGACCCCCTCGCCCCGCTCGCCGGTACGGATCATCGGAGCCTGGAGTCGGTCGGGGTCGTAGGCAAACGAAACCCCGCCTTGGCCGCGGGCACAGAGCATGCCGCGGCTCTTCGGGTCGGCCGGGTTGCCGTCGATCTTTCGGACGACCCCGTCGACCGTCTGCACGACGATCCCGCAGCGCCACGGGCACATGTCGCAGTAGTTGTACGTCGTCTCGATGGCGCCTTGCCGATACCAAGGCGTCGGGGCGGCCAGCCGCGCCACCCCGCTGGCTGTGGCCGCGCTGGCCCGCATTCCGAGTGCGGCTGCGCCGCCGGCCACTGCGCCCGACCTGAGGAAGGAGCGTCGTGTGATCTGGAGCTGGGCGCGGGCCAAGGCAACCTCCTTCAGAGTCTGAGATCGTGAGGAATGACAGCGGTGGCGTATTGGACGCCACGCTGCGGGCTACGAGGCTGCGGACCCGGCACCCACGGGCGCGACTCGAGGAACGCAGTGGTGCGTCCTCGGGCGAAGTCGACTCGTGATGTGCTGATCTCGGCCCGTCCGCAGGCGGTACGGGCCACAAGTCCTGGCGTATCCATCGAAACCGTGGCCCATCGTTTCACCACGCCTCCGTCGCCGTCAGAGTCGTTCGTCCCGCGTCGTCAGGGACTCATGCAAGTATTCGCAGGCACGCATACCCCCAGCGTGTGGGGCAAAACCAACGAATGTTCGCTCGTTTTTCACGCATCCCTCGGCACCAGGAACCGCACCTCCGAAGCCGACAAAGGAACACAACCCGATGGGCGGCGAACTACTGGGGATCGATCTCGCCGATGTACGGCAGGGTGCGGTACTGCTCGGCAAAGTCGAGTCCATAGCCGACCACCCAGACGTCGGGAATGGTGAAACCGAGATAGTCGATGTCGACCTCGGCCTCCGTCCGATCCGGTTTGTGGAGCAGTGTGCACAGCTTCAGCGATGCCGGACGACGGGCCCCAAGCAGTCGCCGCAGATAGGCGATGGTGTGGCCGGTGTCGACAATGTCCTCGATCAGGAGCACATGCTCGCCCTCGATCGGGTGACGCACATCCATCAGCATTCGCACCGACTCGGCGACGTCGCTCTCGCGGTCGCCGTAGCTCGATACCGCAATGAACTCGACCCGGTGAGGGATCGTCAACCGGCGAGCGAGGTCGGCGAGGAAGATGAACGACCCCTTGAGCACGCCGATCAGCACCAACCGGCCAACGTCTGAGTAGTCCCGGTCGATCTGGGCGGCCAAATCTGTCAACCGCTTGTCGATCTGCTCGACGGGGATGAGAGGACGAAGGCCGAGACTCAACGGGGCGCTCTCAACTCGTTGGGATCGATCGGCTTGCTGTAGTCGTGGATCGTCCACGTCGGTTCGAAGCCGACAGAGCGGTACAGCGGCCCCGAACTCTCGTTTGTTTCGGAGTACATGACCATCGCGGTGTGCAACCCGGCGCGACGCATCCGTTGCATGCCCGCGGCCAGGATTGCCCTCCCCAATCCCATCCTTCGATAGTCCTCGTGAGTACCCACTGGTTCAAAGAGTCCGCTCCCGTTGAGCGTGTCGAACCACGTGACCGCAAAGGCTGCAAACTCGCCGGATGGAGCCACCACGACGAGTTCGCGCTCGGGGGAATAGCCGGGGCTCTCCATGACATTCCGATACAGCGTCTCGGTCCACTGCGACCCAAACGACGCCGAATGGACCTCCACGAGGCGACCGACGTCCTCGGTTCCGGTTACGGCCCGAACCAAGAACCCTGCGGGCAACTCAACCGGGGGCAGGACATCGAGCGACCGTCGCGTCAGCGTGTAGGGGTCGTTGCCACGCTGCCACCCCAAGGCTTCGAGACTGGCAATGCGAGCTGCGTCATCGCCAAATCCATCCGTTTCGATCTTGGTCCTCGGCCCAACGGCCCGTTGCCTCGTCTCCGCCTCGAGAAATGCCAGCAACGCCAGTTCCGCTTCGGGCTCGGCGTCCCGCAATTCCGGAGCAACCTGGAGGTCGAAGGCGGCCATCCGGGGATAGACCGCACCCCAGGCGGCGATCTCTCCGTCGGCGTCCTCCCAGATGTGCAGATGATCGCCAACTCCGTCGAAACGGAGGCCGTTGAAGAGCCGGTGAGGGATATCGCCGACGTGAAGATGCCCGGCCATCCCTCGCGCCGCGATCGCCTCGGCATTGAAGCGCTGCAAACGGGCAACGTCCTCGGGACCCCGATAGCCGCGATGCTTCATGCCACACCACCAAGCTGGAGCGCTTGGACGAGCGTGTCGGCCACCGGGACTCCAGCCGCCTCGAGTTTCTCGCGGTGATGGGAGCCTCCGTCGTAGAGCACACAGGGCACTCCGACCTCCCGGGCAGCACGTGCATCGTCGAGCGAATCGCCGACGACCAACACTCGACCGGGATCGAGATAACCGAGACTTCCTTCGAGTGCCTGGAGATGATGCTCCAGGTGGGTGGTCTTGGTCTCCCCTCCCCCTGCCCGGTTGCCGTCGACGAGAACCATCTTGTCGGCGAGCCCCATGGCGTCAACCGTGGGCACCAACTCGTCGTGCCACCACATCGACAGGATCGACTGCGTGCATCCGGCGTCACCGGCATGATCGAGCGCAGCCCGGGCATCGGCGGTGAGCGACGCTTTGTCCATCGAGTTTCGGTAGACGTCGTGGAAGGTTTCGTCAATGCGGGCCCACTCGTCCGGAGTGACGTTCCGGCCGAGCATCTCGTCGTAGAAGATGTGGACGGGCCGGGTGTAGTGGTCGCGATAGATTTCCGGGGTGATCGGGTCGGCACCAAACAGGGCCATCGACGCGCTGACGGCATCGACCACAATATGGAGGTCGTCGCAGAGCGTCCCGTTCCAATCCCAGATCACGTGGCGCATCACCCGTCAACGGTAGCCCGATTGGCGTTTCGATGAGGTCACCGCCGAGGTATGGTCCGGTCCTGATGCGCAAGTACCAACTCGGCGACCCCGACCTCGATCGCGCGCCTCGAAGCGCTGATCCACGACGCCATCGAAGGCCACGAGGGCCACCCCCACGATGAGGATCTGGTGGCCGAAATGCTCGTGTCGGGCCTCAAGCTGCTGCGCGACGACACCGACCGCGCCGACCTCAAGCTCGTCAACAGTGCCCTGAAGGAACTGCGCTACTCCTTCCTCGTGTTCTCGCGATACCGGCACATCCCGAAGGTGACGATGTACGGATCGGCTCGCACCCCGCCAGAAGCGCCGAATTATCGACTTGCCTCCGAATTCGCCCGGCGCATGACCGATGTACACAACTGGATGGTGGTGACCGGAGCAGGCCCCGGCATCATGGAAGCCGGCAACCTGGGAGCCGGGACCGACTACGGCTTCGGCGTCAACATCCGCCTCCCCTTCGAGGCCGATCCGAACCCCTACGTCCATGAGAGCCGGCTGATCAATTTCAAGTACTTCTTCACCAGGAAGCTGATCTTCGTGAAGGAATCTGACGCCTTCGTACTGTTCCCGGGTGGGTTTGGCACCCAGGACGAAACGTTCGAGCTCCTGACGCTCATCCAGACGGGAAAGTCCGATATGCACCCTATCGTCCTGATGGAAGCCGAGGGCACCGGATATTGGGAGGCTTGGCTCGAGTTTGTTGACACGCTGGTCGGGAACGGCATGATCCTGCCCGACGATCGAAACCTCTTCACCTTCACCAACAGTGTCGATGCGGCGGCGGAGGAGATCACCAGCTTCTACGACAACTACCACTCCCAGCGATACGTCAACGGGAAGCTCATCCTTCGCCTCAAGCACGAGCCGAGCGAGGAGCTCATGGCTCAGCTCAACGAAGAGTTCTCCGACATCCTGGTGTCGGGCACCATCGACAAGATTCCGGCAACGGACCACGAACGGGCCGACGACGACAACGTCGAACTCCCCCGAGTCCGGCTCCACTTCGACCGTCGCCATCTCGGCAGACTGCGGGCCCTCGTCGACCAACTCAATGAGGCGGCCGCTGATGCAGCCGCCTCCGACGGCGGTTGAGGCTTTCGCCGACCGACCGAGTTGCGCACGCTTCTAGAATGGCTCTGCCATGCGTGAGATTCTCTCTGACCTCGTTGCCGAAGAACAGGCTCTCGACCAGTTCCTCCAGCGCATCCATGAACGCGACTGGAAGCTGCCGACCTCAGCTCCCGGATGGACGATCATGGACACCGTGAGCCATCTGGCGTTCACGGAGACCTTCGCCGCTGAAGCCATCGAACATGGTCAGGGTGTCGTCGATGCCGCCAAGATCACATCCATCGACGAATGGACCCAACGAGGCATCGAGCAAGGTGCCGGCAAGCGCTACCAGGAGATCATCGAATGGTGGCGTCACGGCCGAGCCGCCGTGGTCGATGCTCTATCCCGGATGGACGCCAAGGATCGAATCCCGTGGGTCGTGGCCCCAATGAGTGCGAGGGCGCTCGCCACCCTTCGGCTGATGGAAACCTGGGCGCACGGGCTCGACATCAAGGACGCCATGGAGGGAAGGCTCACCTACTCCGAAGAGGAGGAAGATCCAACGGCGGACACGCCGCGGATCCGCCACGTGGCATGGTTGGCGCACCGCATGCTTCCATGGGCGTTCGAGCAGGCGGGCGAGGAATTCCCGGAGACGGGAATCAGGGTCGAGTTGATGGGCCCCCGCTACGCCCGCTGGGTCTACGGTCCCGAGGACGCCCCCGACGTCATCAAGGGCGTCGCCGGCGATTGGTGCCGCATCGCGGTCCAACGCATGGACGTCGAGGACACCGGCCTCAAGGCCATCGGCGACAACGCCGAGACCGCCCTCCGGGTGGTCAGGGCCTACTGATCGAACGGCGCACGAATCACATGCTTCCCAGACTGATTGGCATGATCCACCTCGCCGCGTTACCCGGCTCTCCGCAGTATGCCGGTGACTTCGCCACGGCGGTGGCCGCCGCAGTCTCGGACGCCAAGGTGCTCGAGTCCGCCGGCTTCGATGGCCTGATGATCGAGAATTTCGGCGACGTGCCGTTCTTTGCCGACGACGTCCCCAAGGTAACGGTGGCCGCAATGACCTCCGCCATCGGAAGAGTCGGCGATGCCGTCTCCCTGCCGCTCGGGGTCAACGTCTTGCGTAACGACGCCGTAGCGGCGCTATCCGTTGCGGCAGCTACGGGCGCCGCCTTCATCCGGGTCAACGTGCTCAGCGGTGTCATGTATACGGATCAGGGCCCGATCATCGGCCGGGCGGCCGAAATCGCTCGGATGCGAGCGGCGATGGCCCCCAACGTGGCGATCATGGCCGATGTGTTCGTCAAGCATGCGGCCCCGCCACCGGGGATCACGATCGAACAAGCAGCCGAAGAACTGGCGGGCCGGGCCCTGGCCGATGCCGTGATCGTATCGGGCACCTCGACCGGCCGCCCTCCAACCCTGCCGCTGCTGCGCAAGGTGGTCAGCGCCGTTCCCGAAACCCCGGTCTACCTGGGATCCGGGGTGACCGCCTCGTCGGTGACCCGATTCCTCAGCGTGGCAACCGGCGTGATCGCCGGCACCTCACTCAAGAAACGCGGCGTGACCACCAATCCGGTGGACCCGAAGAAGGCCAAGGCGTTCGTCACCGCGGCTCGAAGCAGATAGCCGCAGGTCACTCCCGGCTGCGCCCGCCGTCCTTTTGGATGTCGAAGCCGCTCTTGAGCAGCAGCCGGAGAAACGCCGGCGCCGGTTCGCGAAACTGAATGGGCCGGAAGGCGTCCTCGTGGTCCTCGAAGAAGCCGAGCATGGTGGTGACCACGTGGCTGAGCGAGATGGTGTTGAGGTTGCTGGATTCGGCCCTGCCGAAGGCGACCAGACGGGTGCGGACTCTTCCCTCTCCGCGTGCCGGTGACCAATGCACGAGCTTGCCTTGGAGCGCATCGACAACCACGTCGAGCGGCTCGGCGTAGATCCACTCGACCCTGCGCAGCATGGAGTGCAGGACGGCATGGTCTTTGATCCCTGGATTCAGCTCCGCGGTGCCCTGCTTGACCTCGCCGATGATGACGTCGACACAGTCCGGCTCGAGCTGCAACGCCGGGTCGTCGATCAGCAGCAACTCTCCGTCGCGTTCGGTATGGGGGTCTCCGAGATACACGTCGCCGGGGAGGCGCATCGCCATCACATCGATGTCGGTCACGGTCTTGAAGCGCCCCATCTTGTCGCGACGCTGCACCTCGAATTCCGAGAGGGTCAGATACCCGGTCAGACGGAGGTAGTTCTCAACGAGGTTCACGGCGATGTCCATGGGGCTGAGAATAGGAGCCGAGACGATGGTGTGACTCAATCGGGCGTTCGTGTCAACATGGCCTCATGAGTCGCGCCACCGCCGACCTGACCGATGCTCATCCGGCCGCCGCCGTGGTGTCGCCGACTCTCGGCCTCACCAGCTTCGGAGGCGTTTCTGCCTTCCATGGCCCCCTGAGCACGGTGCAATGTTTCGAGGACAACTCACTGGTACGAGCCGCGCTCGAGGAGGCGGGCGACGGCCGAGTCCTCGTGGTCGATGGCGGCGGTTCACTCGGTTGTGCTCTGGTGGGCGACATCCTCGCCGCCCTGGGACGCGACAACGGCTGGTCTGGGGTCGTCGTCAACGGCTGCGTGCGCGACACCGCCCAATTGGCCGAGATCGCGCTCGGCATCAAGGCGCTCGCGGCACACCCCACTCGATCGGAAAAACGCGGCGAGGGCGAACGAGATCTCGAGGTGACGTTCGGAGACGTGACCTTCCGGCCGGGTGCCTGGCTTTATGCCGACTCCGACGGAATCGTGGTTCTCCCGGTCCCTGCTGATTGAACGCGAGTGCTCAGCCGACGAGGTCGGCCATCATCTCCAGCAGCGGCGGCGGCCCCTGGATCAGCATGGTGGTGATGACGGATTCCTCCCACCGCATCAACTCGTCCCGGATCTTGTCGGGCGATCCGATCAGGGCCGTGTCCTCAACCATGGCGGTTGGTACGGCGGCGATCGCCTCCGCCTTGTTGCCGGCGAGATAGTGATCCTGGATCTGCTCGCAGGCCTCCTCGTAGCCCATCCGTACGAACACGTCCTTGTGGAAGTTGCGGCCTCTCGCCCCCATCCCCCCGATGTAGAGCGCCAGCATTGGGCGCAGCATGTCGGCGGCGGCTTCGATATCGGGATTTGGAATGACGGGCACCATTGCCGCCACTTCGAAGTCGTCCCAGGTTCGGCGTGCCGTCGGGGCATCAAACCCGGCCTGGAGTGCGCTGCGATAGAAGGTGTCGTCAGGTGGCGAGAAAAAGAGCGGAAGCCACCCGTCGGCGATCTCGGCGGCCAGAGCCACGTTCTTCGGCCCTTCGGCACCGAGGTAGATGGGGATATCTGCGCGGCGAGGGTGAATCGTGCTGCGCAACGGCTTGCCGAGTCCGGTTCCACCATCGAGCGGCAATTCGAAGAACTCTCCGGAGAAGTCCAACGGAATCCGGCGAGCAACGATGCGGCGCACGATCTCGAAGTACTCACGGGTGCGGGCCAGTGGGCGGGGATATGGCTGCCCGTACCAGCCCTCCACCACCTGAGGTCCACTGACGCCGAGCCCCAGAATCATGCGACCGTCGCTGAGGTGGTCGAGCGTCATTGCGGCCATGGCCGTCGCCGCCGGAGTCCGAGCCGACATCTGCACGATGGATGTACCTAGCTTCATCCGCTCAGTGCGTGAACCCCACCAAGCCAATGGCGTCAAGCGCGTCCGATCCGTACGCCTCCGCCGTCCACATCGAATCAAAGCCGAGCCGCTCGGCGGCCGCCACCTGTTCGATAGCATCCGGCGGTGGACCCGCCGACCAGTACCCCATGCTCAAACCGAGCTTCACGAAACCTCCCTCGCCGGCCCACGATCCTATCTCCTCGAGTCGCGGCGGACATCGAAACGATTGTCACGCCCGATTTGCCAGACGGCCACCGGTGAGACGCCTCGTCATACCTGGGGGGAGCCGTGGGAAACCGATGTCGTCGACGTCGGTTTGGAGCATGGGCCGGCGTCTTACCCGCGCCTGTGCGGGTAAGACGATTTTGTCATTTACCCCACCCCAAAGTCTTGACCATCACTTGATACCTGGCGAACCGCGCCGAGATCCGCCCGCCGGAACCCGTTGTCCCGCTTGACTTCCCACAAGTTGGTACGGAGGCGCCCCGACGGGACCCGAAGTCTCGACCCGCACTTCACCCCCCGGAAATCAACCCTGATCACGTGCGCTCAGACCGATGTGCTGTGCCCAAGAACCTGTCACAGACGTGCGGTAGCCTGTTGGGATGACATCGCTCGACCGATTCAGCCCGTCGACCCGGGCATGGTTCACATCTTCGTTCTCGGAGCCGACCGCCGCCCAGGAACGAGGGTGGGAAGCGATCGCCGAGGGTTCGCACACGCTGATCCATGCCCCAACGGGCTCAGGCAAGACCCTGGCGGCGTTCCTGTGGGCGATCGACCGTCTGCGCGGCCGAGCCCACTCCCCCGGAACGCGAACGCTGCCGGGTGCTGTACGTATCGCCCATGAAGGCCCTCGCCTACGACATCGACCGCAACCTCCGGGCGCCCTTGACCGGCATCCAGATCGCAGCGGAGCGGGCCGGCCTCGCTCCGCCGAACCTGACCACGGCGATGCGTACCGGCGACACCCCGCAGGCCGAACGCCAGGCGATGCTCCGCCACCCTCCCGACATCCTGATCACCACGCCGGAATCGCTCTACCTGATGCTCACCTCTCAGGCCCGGGAGATCCTGCGCTCGGTGCGCTGGGTCATCGTCGATGAGATCCACTCCGTCGCCGGGTCCAAGCGCGGCTCCCACCTGTCGCTGAGCCTGGAGCGGCTCACCGACCTCACCACGGTCGCCCCGCAGCGCATCGGTCTCTCTGCCACCCAGCACCCGCTCGAGGCAATCGCCGAGTTCCTCGGTGGCGGTGAGCCGACCGACGACGGCTGGTCGCCGCGTCCGGTGACCATCGTCGATGCCCCGTGGGAGAAGCACCTCGACATCGAGATCGTCGTTCCGGTTGAGGACATGACCCGTCCTGAGGAGACCGTCGTCGCCGGCCAGCCGCCCCCGGACCCCGACGACGGAGCGCGCCGTTCGATCTGGCCGGCCGTCTACCCCAAGCTGTTGCGCCTGGTGCTCGACAATCGCTCGACCCTGCTCTTCGTCAACAGCCGCAGCCTGGCGGAGCGACTCGCCGCCGAAATCAACCGCTGGCCGGCGAGGAATTGGTCCAAGTCCCACCACGGCTCGGTGTCCCGTGAGCAGCGAGTCGAGATCGAGAACCGCCTCAAGCGCGGTGAGCTGCGCGGCGTTGTTGCCACCTCGACCCTCGAGCTGGGTATCGACATGGCCGCCATCGACCTCGTCGTCCTGGTCGAGTCCCCCACCTCCGTTGCCCGCGGCCTGCAGCGAGTGGGCCGAGCCGGCCACCAGGTGGGTGCGTCCAGCGTCGCCAAGGTCTTCCCGAAGCACCGGGGCGACCTGCTCGAGACGGCCGTGGTGGTCGACCGCATGTATGCACGGTGCCATCGAATCCACCAGCATCCCCGCCAACCCGCTCGACGTGCTCGCCCAGCAGATCGTCGCCGCGGTTGCCGTGGGTCCGCAGGACGTCGACGAGCTCTACGCCATCGTCCGGCGCGCCGGGCCGTACCGCGATCTGCCCCGGCCCTCCTTCGAAGCGGTGCTCGACATGCTCTCGGGTCGGTACCCGTCCGACGAGTTCGCCGAGCTGCGGCCCCGCGTTGTCTGGGATCGCGTCGAGGGCATCCTCGAGGCCCGCGACAACGCCCGCATGCTGGCCGTGACCAACGCCGGCACCATCCCCGACCGCGGGCTCTACACCGTGACGCTGCCCGAGGGCGGCAGAGTGGGCGAACTCGACGAGGAGATGGTCTACGAGAGCCGGCCCGGCGAGGTCTTCGTCCTTGGTTCGACAACCTGGAAGATCAGCGAGATCACCCACGACCGTGTCATCGTCACGCCGGCACCGGGCCAAGCCGCGGCCAAGCTTCCCTTCTGGCACGGCGACGCTCCCGGGCGTCCGCTCGAGACTCGGCAGGGCGCTAGGGGCCTTCGTCCGGGAGATCGGCGCCATGGATGAGGGCGAGGCGCTCGCAACGCTGGAGAGCCGCTACCGGCTCGACTCGTGGGCGGCGGCCAACCTGGCCCAGTTCATCGCCGACGAACGCGAGTTCACGGGCGTGCTACCCACCGACCGCACCATCGTCATCCAGCAGTTCCGCGACGAGATCGGCGATTGGCGCATCGTACTGCTCTCCCCCTTCGGAGCCAGGGTCCATGCCCCGTGGGCGCTGGCGGCCCGCCGGCGATACCGGGAGAGCCACGGGACCGAAGTCGACGTGATCTGGTCCGACGACGGGATCATCTTCCGGTTCCCCGACGTCGACCAGCCGCCCGGCATCGAGGAGCTGCTGGTCGACCCCGAGGAGGTCGAGGAGTTGGTGGTGGAGGAGGTCGGGCGACAGTGCGTTGTTCACCTCACGCTTCCGAGAAGCCGCCGCTCGATCGCTCCTCCTCCCCCGGCGCCGCCCCGGAGGGCGCACCCCGCTGTGGCTGCAGCGGCGCAAGGCCGCCAGCCTGCTCGAGGTCGCCAAGCAGTACGGATCCTTCCCGGTCGATCCTGGAGACCTACCGCGAGGTGCTCCAGGACTACTTCGACCTGCCCGCTCTGGTCGATGTGCTCAGCGACATCTCTTCTCGATCCATCCGGGTCAGCCTCGTCGATCTCTCCGGACCGAGTCCCTTTGCAACGTCACTGATGTTCGACTTCATCGCCTCGTTCATGTACGAGTACGACGCGCCGCTCGCCGAGAAGCGGGCCGCCGCCCTCACCCTCGACCGATCCCTGCTTCGCGAACTGCTCGGCGACCCTCAGTTCCGGGAGTTGCTCGACGCCGATGTGATCGCCGCGGTTGAGCTGGAACTGCAACGCCTGGCTCCCGACCGCAAGATCCGCTCCGCCGACGATCTCCACGACGCCCTCCGGTCACTGGGTCCCCTGGACGATGGCGCCGTCGTTGCTCGGGCCACCGACCCCGGCGCGGCACCGTCGTGGCTCGACCAACTGGTAGAGCAGCGCCGGATCGTCCGGCTCCGCATGGCCGGCGCCGATCGCTATGCGGCCGTCGAGGACATCGCCAGGTTGCGTGACGCCCTCGGCATCACACCACCGCCCGGGATCGCCCCTACCCTGCTGGAGCCCGTCGCCGACCCGCTCGGTGACGTCGTCGGCCGCTTCGCACGAACCCACGGCCCGTTCAGCGTGGACGACGCCGCAGCGGACCTCCACCTGCCCCCGGCCGCCGTCACCGAAGTCCTCGTCCGCCTCCAAGCTGCGGGACGAGTGGCTCCCGGGTCTTACCGGCCGGGCGGCAGCGGCCAGGAGTGGGTCGATACGCGAGGTACTGCGCCGGCTGCGGCGCCGTTCGCTGGCGGCGCTGCGCCGTGATGTCGAAGCCGTCGACGGGGCCACCCTCGGCCGATTCCTCCCGGACTGGCAGGGTGTTGGGCAAACCGTCGGCCATCGTGATCGTTTGCTCGAAGTCATTCGCCAACTGCAGGGGGTTGCCCTCCCGGCGAGCTCGCTCGAAGGTGACATCCTCTCCACCCGAATGGCGTACGAACCGGGGTTGCTCGACGACGTGCTCGCCTCGGGCGAGGTCGTCTGGATGGGCCGGGGGCCGTTGACGGCCAAGGACGGCAGGATTGCGCTCTATCTCCGCGACCAGGTGCCGTTGCTCCACTGGGAACTCGGGCATTGAACCCCCGGACGGCGCCATCCACGACCGGCTTCGGGAGCACCTGGCACAACGGGGCGCCTCGTTCTTCCGCGATTTGTACGTGGCGGCGGAGGGCGGGGACCCCACCGCGGTGCTCGAGGCGGTGTGGGACCTGGTGTGGTCCGGCGAGGTGACCAACGACACCTTGGCTCCGCTCCGGGCCTTCCTCGGCTCTCGCCGCAGCCGCAAGCCGCGACGTCCTACCGTGTCGGGCGCCACCCCTCCGGCAGGCTCGGGACGCTGGTACCTGACCGGCGATCTCCTCGCCGGAGTCCCGGCCCTGCCGGAAGTGCAGGCCAAGGCTCGCGCCGAGCAACTGCTGGAGCGCCACGGCGTGGTGACCCGCGACGCGGTGCTTTCCGAAGGCCAGCCGGGAGGCTTCGCCGGGCTCTACCCCGTCCTCGCCGCCATGGAGGACGCCGGCCGCACCCGCCGCGGCTACTTCATCGAAGGCTTGGGAGGCGCCCAATTCGGCCAGCCGGGCGCCATCGACCGGCTGCGGCGCTCCCGACGATCCGACCACGGTTGCCCTCGCCGCCGTCGACCCCGCCAACCCGTACGGCGCCACACTGGCGTGGCCCGACCACGAGACGGGGCGACCGGCTCGCCGCACGGGAGCTCACGTGATCCTTCGCTCCGGCGAACTCGTCGCCTACGTTGAACGTGGGGCGCGTCGGGTCCTCACCTTCGGCGACCCCACGCCTGAGGTCGTCAGCGCCGGCGCTCGCCGAACTCGCGGGCCGCCGCCGCCAGACCACGATCGAAACCGTGGACGGCGATCCCGTGGCGACCACGGCGCTCGGCGCCGCGCTACAGGAGGAGGGCTTCTCCGTCGGATACAAGGGACTCACCTACCGACCGCAGCGGTCCCGGCGCCGTGCCTGAAGGCGATTCGCTCGAGCACGCTGCGCTCCGGCTCCAGCCGATCGTCGGTGGAGTCCTCGACGCCGTCGACGGATCACACCGGGCCGTTGCGCCCGTACGCCGGCGCCTGGTCGGGATGACCATCGCAGAGGTCTCAGCAGTCGGGAAACACCTACTGATCCACCTCGACGGCCAATGGAGCATCCGCACCCACCTCGGCATGAGCGGCTCGTGGCAGCTCTACCTGCGTGATGCGCCCTGGCGACGGTCGGCCGGCAAGGCCCGCCTGACGTTGACGACCGAATCCCACGTTGCCGTGTGCTTCTCCGCTCCCACGGTGCAGATCGGCCCGACACCACAGGTGCTCGATTCCGTCTCCCACCTCGGCCCCGACGTGCTGCACGACGAAGTCGACACCGCCATCGTCATCGAACGGACCCGGGCCTCGGCGGCCATCACCGCAGCCGACCTGCTGCTCGACCAGCGGGTGATGAGCGGGATCGGCAACGTGTACAAGTCGGAGATTCTCTTCCTCGAGAGGATCTCGCCTTCAACGCCGGTGGTTTCCCTCTCCGATGCGGCCATCGTGGGTCTGGCGAAGCGCGCCCAGCGGCTGCTGCGAGCCAACCGGCGGCCGGGACCGCGCTCGACGACGGGCCGCCGCGGACGAGATGCCGAAACGTGGGTGTATGGTCGCGGCGGCCGAACGTGCCGCCGATGTGCGACACGCATCGAGTCGGAGACGCATGGAGACCTCGACCGAGTCTCCTACTGGTGCCCCAGATGCCAGGCAACGGAGTTCACAGCATGCCAATGATTCCAGACGAACTCGAGACCCAACTCGAGGACACCATGAGGTCAGCCGGCGCCCAATTCGGCCAGCTGGTCGAACGGGTAGATGCCGGTGCCGTGGCCATCGGGGGCGAACACAAAGGACACGGCGTAGCCGCCCACCAGAGCAGCGTCGGTGATGGTGATCGGCACCGGTCCTTCGACCACGAGGCGGGTTTGCTCGATGCCGTCCGGCTCTCGGCAGCCCGCACATTGGCAGGCGGCCCGCAGCTCCGTCGCCGAGACCTCAATCGTCGATCCGTCGTCCCAGGCCACGATCAACCGGGATCCATCCTGAACTTCGATGCGCTGAGGTACGTCCACAGGACGGCAGGGTACCGACCCGCTCGACCCAAGGAGACGATCGCATGAGCACCCCCTATCTCCACGTCCGCCCCGGGCACCCCGATTTCCTCGATCTCGACTGGGACACACCGATCAACGACTGGGAAGGTCCACGCCTCGTCGACCTCCCCACCGGGGTGCACCGCCACCCGGTCAGGTTCCTCGCCTACGACGAAGGCCTCTACGCCATCAAGGAACTGCCCTTGCGGCTTGCGATCCACGAATTCGAGATGCTGCGCACGCTGGCAACCCGAGGTCCGCAATGTGGTGCAAGCCGTCGCCGTTGCGGAGCGCCGCTGGCTCGATCCCCACACCGAGGGCGCCGGCCTCGTCATGACCGAGTACGTCCAGTTCGCCTTCTCCTACCGCGAGCTGATCACCGGTGGCGGGTTTGGAGCCCGCCGCAACCAGATGCTCGACGCCTTTGCCGGCCTGCTGGTTGAGCTCCACCTCGCCGGCTGCTTCTGGGGCGACTGCTCGCTCTCGAACGTCCTGTATCGATACGACGCGGCGACCATCGAGGCGGTCATGATCGACGGCGAGACCGTTCGCCTCCACGACGTCCTCACCGACGGGCAACGAGCCGAGGACATCGACATCATGATTCTCAATGTGGCCGGTGGCATGGCCGACATCGCCGCCTCCCAGGGCGTGGATCTCGACGATGCCGACATGGGCCTCGGCGACGACATTGCGGCTCGCTACTACGGCCTGTGGGACGAACTCAACGATCAGATCGTGGTCGGCGCCGACGAGCGCTACCGAATCCGCGAACGGGTGGAACGCCTCAACGACCTCGGCTTCGAGGTGGACGATTTTGAGTTGGTTCCGACCGGAGATGGCGGCTCCCTACTCCGGATGCAGGTTGCGGTCGGGGGACGCAACTACCACGCGCACCCGACTGCGCGAGCTGACCCGGATCGAAGCATCTGAGAACCAGGCACGCCAAATCCTCTCCGACCTCCAGTATTACGAAGCGACCCATCCCGCCAGATCTGCCACAGGGAAAGCGGTTGCGGCCATCAAGTGGCGGGTCGAGGTATTCGAACCGATCATGGCCCGCATCGCAGAGGAGATGGAGCCCGACGACGACCCGGTGCAGGGGTATGCCAATTTCTTGCACTACCGCTACACCCTCGCCGCCTCCCAGGGTCGCGATGTCCCGACAGAGGAAGCCTTCGAACTCTGGCTGCAGTCAGGTCAACCGGGCTATCCCCTCGAGGGAGACGGTGCGGTCGTTTAGCCGAGGTCCATCGGAGCGGTGGCGCCCACCACCCCGCCGTCGACAGGCAAAGTCACCCCCGTGATCCACGACGCTGCGTCGGAGGCGAGGAACACGATCGCCCGGGCGACGTCCTCCGGCTCGCCAAAACGCTGCAGCGGATGGGCTCGGGCCGTCTCGTCTTCCATCCCCTGCCACAGGGCGGCCGCGAGGCGGGTCCGCACCACCGAAGGCGCCACGGCATTCACTCGCACCCCCGGTGCCATCTCGTACGCAAGCTGGCGGGTGAGGTGAACCAACGCCGCCTTCGACACGTTGTAGGCACCCAGGACAGGTCCGGGGCTGAGACCGCCCACCGAGGCCACGTTGACGATGGAACCGCCCCCGTCGGCGAAGGCCTGGCGCCACGCCTCACGGGCGTAGAGCAGCGGGCCCATCTGGTTGACGCTCCAGGTCTTGGTGACCGCACCAAGGTCGACATCGGCCAGCGCTCCGGGCGCCGGATTGGTGCCGGCGTTGTTGACCAGGATGTCAAGATGCCCAAACCACTCGATCGTCTCCGCAACGGCACGCTCCGCGTCGTCAGGCTCATCGGCGCGAGCGACGATCGGAAGCGAGCCGGTCTCCCCCATCGATACGTTCGGCCGCCTCGGCGAGATTGCCCTCCCGGCGGCTCGTGATGACAACGCCGGCAGCTCCGCTATCGAGCAACTCGACCGCCGTTGCCTCGCCGATACCCCGGCTGGCTCCGGTGACGAGAGCCACCAAACCGTCAACCCTCACATCCATCCGCTGATCCTCTCGCTCTTCAGTGGCCGCCCCGCTTGACGCCGCCGTACTTCATCCTCGTGTCTTCCATTCTGGCGATCTCCACGTCGTCGTCCGCGACGAATGCCGCGTCGATGACCTCTCCCAAGAAGAGCGTGTGGGTCCCACAGTCGATGGTCTCCCACACCTTGCACTCGAGCCACGCGACCGCTTCTTCGAAGATGGGGACTCCGGTGGCGCCCTCGCGCACCGGCCGGCCATTGAGCTTCATGTCCTCCAGCACGGCAGGCTTGGAGAACTTGACAAACGGCCGGGTGTCGGCCCGATCCCACAGATTGACTGAGAACGAACCGCCCTCACGGATGAGGCGGTTGGTCACCGCCTTGGCATCGACTGAGATCGCAACGAGGACGGGCTCCATCGCGACCTGGGTGACCCAACTCTGCGTCATCCCATTCCACTCATCGCCGCTGCGGCTCCCGATGAGACACAGCACGTTGGGAATGGCCCACAACACCCGGTTCAGGGTCTCTGCCGGCACGGCAGTTTCGTGGTCTGACATCGGTCGGGTCCTCCTCGGGCGATTGAGCCGAGACTACTGCGACGTCACACCCAACAACCGGGACGGCCTCAGCTCGGAAGGCGAAAGGCGACCCGACCACCGGGTCCGGGAGCCGCCCAGATCTCACCGCCGTGGGCGGTCACGACGCCGTGGGCAATCGCCAGGCCAAGTCCGGCTCCACCGGCGGCACGAGCCCGGGCAGGGTCCCCGGTCACGAAGCCCTCAAAGACGTTGTCCAACAACTCGGGAGGAAAACCCGGCCCGGCGTCTTCCACCTCGACCAATGCCCCGGCGCCATTGCTCACTCGCACCACGACATCGCTGTCCGCAGGCGCATGCCGGATCGCGTTGTCGACCAGGTTCCGAATCACCCTGCCAAGGGCGGCAGGCCCGCCGAGCACGGTCACCCCACCATCGGTTTCGAGTCGCAATCGGACGTCCTTGCGTCCCGCCACCGGTTGGAGGGCTTCGATCGAGTCGTCGGCGAGTTCTGCCAGGTCAACCGGTTCACGCGGCACCTCGAGCTTCCCCGCCTCAATCGTGGCCAGCAGGAACAGGTCATCGACGAGGTGACTCATCGCATCGAGATCCGACTGCATGGCTCGCAGGTATCGCGCCGGATCGGGAGCCAAGCCATCCTCGAGTGCCTCCACCGTTGCCCGCAGGGCAGCGAGTGGGGTGCGCAGATCATGGCCGAGCGCGGCCAGGAAGTGGCGGCGGGACTCCTCGCTGCGAATCCGCTCCTCTTCGGCTTCGGCCAACTGCACCACCATTCCGTCAATAGCCGCTGCGGCGGCACCCACCTCATCGGGTCGATCGACGCCGGTCCGCGCCTCGAGGTCCCCTGCGGCGACTCGATCGGCCGTATCGCGGATGCGACGCAGATCACCAGCAAGCGGATCGGCGATCGCCACGGCGAGCACCACGCCGAGGCCGACCCCGAACCCGAGGGCGACGAGGAGCAGGTTCAGGTCGTGTACCGAGAGGAACATCAAGCGGGCCGAGACGGCGGCGGAGACACCAACGACGACGGCGGCCGCCACCGCAAGCGCGACGACGGCGACACGCAGCGAGCGCAGCCGCGGGAGTTGCCGCGCCAGCAATCCGGCGAGGATGGCAATCGAAGCCGCCATGATCCCGAAGACGAGCAGGAGTTGGGCACGCTCGGAGCCGGACGGCTGCATCGTCACCTCGAAGGCGGCGATGCCGAGCACCACGACGGCAATCAGGGACAGCGCTACCTTCATGGCTCGAACCGGTAGCCGACGCCCCACACGGTCTGCAGCCACTCAGGCTGCTCTGGGTCATCCTCCAGCTTGCGGCGCAGGCGCCGGACGTGAACCGTCACCGTTGACGGGTCCTGGTAATCCGCCGACGAGTCCCACACGTGCTCGAGAAGTTGCGAACGGGAGAAGACCTGCCGGGGCGACTCCGCCAAAAAGGCGAACAGGTCGAACTCCTTCGGAGTGAGTTCAATCGCCTCACCGTCCTTGGTTACTTCGCGGGTGGCGCCGTCGATGACCAAGCGGCCGAACTCGAGATTGCGATGCGACGGCAAGGGCCGGGCCCGGCGCAACACGGAACGGACCCGGGCCGCAAGCTCTCGCGGGGAGAACGGTTTTACGACGTAGTCGTCGGCTCCCAACTCGAGGCCGAGGACTCGATCCACCTCTTCGGTGCGAGCCGTCAGCAGAATGACCGGGACGTCGGTTTGCTTGCGCAACTGAGTCAGCACGTCGAATCCATCGAGTTTGGGCAACATCACGTCGAGCACGACAAGATCAGGATGCGTGGCATCGAGCGCCTCGAGTGCGGCGTGGCCATCGGCCGCCGTCGTGACGCGATAGCCGTCCCGCTCGAGGTAGGCGGTGACGACCTCGCGCACCATCGGCTCGTCGTCGACGACGAGGACAGCGGCGCAACGGCGAATCTGATGTGGTGCTCGGCATGTCACGGCCATCGTACGGCCTGACGGTCACCTCGACGTTTACTTCGGCGCCAATTTCACGGTTTGTTCACTCCGGCGTCAGAGGCCCCACCACGCAACAAGCTGCCAGGATCACCCATGGCCACCCGTCGCTTATCCGGCCAGCCTCCTACTATTCCCCCATGCACGTACTGATTGCCACGACCGGAGTCCTCACCCCGGGGCCGGTAGTTGACTTCACCGCCCGATTGCTCACCTCCGGCGGGCGCGTGTCGGTCACCACCGTGATCGAAGTGCCCCGTACGTTCCTCGAGGACCTCCGCTCCGAGAGCTGGCACCCACTCGAGAATGGCGACGTGCCACTCTGGTCCGAAGACGACGACGCGCTGATTGCCCGCTACGTCGAAGAACGTGGCCGCCGGCTCACCGAACCCGTGGTCAGCTCGCTGCGCGCCGCCGGCCTGACGGCCGACGCGGTGTACCTCGAAGGCGAGGATCCCGCCAAGACAATTTCCGAGTTGGCCGACCAGCTCGATGTCGACGTCGTCATCCTCGGCGCCACTCGGCAGATCTTCGATCAGTCTGCCTGGGAGAGCGTTTCGGCTCGGGTGATGATCGAGTCGGGCCGCCCCGTCCTCGTGGTGCCCCCGCCCACCGCGAGCCTGTGGTCAACGAACCAGAAGTCGCCGAATAGCTACCAGCCGAAGAACGCCCGCAACATCGCTCTCGTCTGCCACACAAAGTCCTCCGGCGCGTTGACCAAGTGGCTCTGAACATCGTCGAGCCGCCACCACGCGGGTCCGCCGTCTCCTCCGGCTGGGGGCGTGGGATGCCGACGCCACGACACTCAAACAGCACATGAAGTGACGGGTAGGCGCCGTCGAGCCCATTGACGACCGCGGCGGGGCGCGCCATGGCAAACGCCACGTGCTGGGCGGCTTCCATCCGCTCGGTGCCGGCGGACACCGCAAGCAGCTCGATCCCAGTCTCCTCGAGCACTTCGCGACTCACGGCGGCGTCTGGTGCCTCGCCGGCTCGCCAGCGCTCCCCGGGCAGCTCCAGCCTGCCTCGGACGACCTCACCGGGTTTGTCACGCCGCTGCAGAAGGATTGCATCCCGACCCGATCCCTCGAACACGAGGGCCGCGACGTTGGGCACGACGATGGCCTCACCACTCATGTCCGGCACGGCGACCTCAAGCCACTCGGCACCCGACCAGACGCGGTAGTCGCTCATGCGTCACCGCGGCACTACGACGGTGAGTTCCGTCCCGCAGAACCCGAGCACGAGGTCGTGAGCAGCGACGGTCACCTCGGTGATGTCCCCAGGAATCGCCACGCCGGAAAGTGATCTCGTGAACGGTTGCTCGGCTTCGTGAGGATGGGCAAGGACCCGCTCGCCGAGCACCACCCCGTTGGGGCTCCTGACCTCCCAGGCATCGGCGTACTTCTCCCATCCCGTGTCGTTGGATTCCACCGTGACGGCAAAGGTGAACGTCCCACCGCCGTCTGCGGTGATCGCGACTTCACGAACGTGGGCGCACTCGTCGCCCGGCGTCGCCGGCGTCGGTGTAGAGGTCGTCGTCGCCGGCGACTCGTTCGTCGAGGGCGATGCGGTGGACTCGGCAGGCTCACCACTGGATCCGCCACAAGCTGCCAGGAAGATGGCGCAGACCGCAAGAAATCGCATCACGCCCCTACGGTGCCGGCAGGTCTTCGCCGGGACAATCGAGGTCAACCTCGACCCCGTTGTCGCGACCGGCCTGCTCGAGAGCGGTGCAACTACTTTCGAGACGGACCCGGCTGTCAGCGAACGCCGAACCAGCGAGCACCGGCTCGAGGTCCGCCAAAGCGGTGATCTGGTTGACGGCGTCGATTGTCGGATCGATGGCCGCCCGACTCGCACGGAGCGCGGCGATGGCCTCCTCGTGCTCGGCGGCTACCTCATCCGGCGGCTCGAGGGCATCCATCGTTGAGATGAATTGGTCGAGTTCCGCGGCGGTCAGCTCAAACGATGTTCGCGTCGCATTGACCGCAACGGTGGTGAGCGTCTCCAGCCCCGCAGCGGCCGTCGCCTCGTCGGCGTCGGTCGCCGCCGCGCTGAAGTCCTCGAACGCAATGTCGAGTTGCGTCGAGAACGCATTGGCGATGTCATCGGTCGCCTGGTCGTACCGAGCCGTCTCGGTCTCAACGGCGGCGAAGTAGTCCTCGATGGACAGCGCAGAGTCCCCGCCGCAGGCGGCAGTCAGCAGCATGACGGCGAGAACGACGGCAGTGAAGTCTGGCCATCTGGGTTACTCCTCTCGAGGTGCGGCGCCAGCGTACCGTCGGAGCCGGATTGTGCGATGACCACGCCTTCCGGTCAGAAGGTCTCCGCTTTGGTGAACTGGGTCTGGTAGAGGCGGGCGTACAGGCCGCCATGGCAGGAGTTCGTCGTGGGTGCCGCTCTCCTGCAAGGGCCGTCGTCGAGCACCAGGATGCGATCCGCCGCCAGGATGGTGGAGAGCCGGTGGGCGATCACAAACGAGGTGCGTCCTGCCATCACCCGCTCCAGGGCCTCCTGGATCAGCGCTTCGGTGTGGGCGTCGAGATGGGCGGTGGCCTCGTCGAGGATCAGGATGCGCGGGTCCTTGAGGATCACCCGGGCGATCGCCACCGCTGCTTCTCGCCGCCCGAGAGCCGGTAGCCGCGCTCCCCGACCACCGTGTCGTAGCCCGTCGGCAGCGCGGCGACGAAGTCCGTGGATGTTGGCGGCTCGGCGGCAGCCGCGGATTTCGTGCGTCGGTGGCATCCGGCCTGGCATACCGGAGGTTGGCCGCGATGGTGTCGTGGAACAGGTAGGTCTCCTGGGTCACCACCCCGATCGCCTGCGGCCAGGCTCTCCAGGGTGACGTCCCGCACATCGTTGCCATCGATCAGCACGGCGCCTTCGGTGACGTCGTAGAGCCGCGGGACCAGATAGGTCGACGTGGTCTTGCCGGCGCCGCTGGGGCCCGACCAGCGCCACCAGTTCCCCGGGATTGACACGTGAACGAGAACCCCGCCAGCGCCCAGCGTCGGCGACCGGCCGCTGGCCGCGCCGTCTTCGCCTGTCGGTGACGGCGAACCAGCCGAACGGCGCACGGATTCGAGCCCGTCGGAGGCCGCCGTCCCGCGTAGGAGAACCACGACGTCGTCGAAGTCGACCGCGCCACGCGCTCCGGTCATGGAGGCCGGTTGCGGCCGGCTCGAGCGATGTCGAGCGGCAGATCGAGGACCTCGAACACCCGCTCGAAGGACACCAGCGACGTGGCGAATTCGACCCGGGCATTCGACAGCGCCGACAGCGGCCCGTACAGGTTGGCCAGGTAGGCCGACAGCGCCACGATCGTGCCGACGTGAGATGCCGCCGTTGATGACCAGCACCGCGCCCAGCCAGAACACGAGGGCCGTCCCAAGGGCGCTGACCACGCCGAGCGCCATGAAGAACCAGCGACCGATGAGGGCCCGGCGCACCCCGAGATCGCGGACCTGACCGGCGCATCCGGCGAACCGGGCGTCCTCGTCGCTGGTCCGGCCGAACAACTTCACCAGCAGGGCGCCGGTGACGTTGAGCGTCTCGTCATCGGCGCAGTTCATCCGGGCGTTTGCTCCATCTGTTGGCGGCGCACCGGCCGCAGCATCCGGCCGACCCGCCGGGAGAGGGACGATGAACAGGGGGAGGATGGCCACGGCCGGCAGCGTGAGCCGCCATTCGAGATGCCATCATGACCAGCGTCACACGACCGACAACGAGGTTGGCGCCAGCCGACACGAAGGTCCCGGTGACCGCCTGCTGCGCGCCGACGACGTCGTTGTTGAGCCGGGACATCAGTTCGCCGGGGCGGGTAGCCGTGAAGAAGCCAGCGACATCCGCTGCAGGTGCCCGAAGAGCTGGCACGCAGATCGAAGATGATGCCTTCGCCGGTGGCTGCCGAGGCCCAGCGCTGCACGACACCGATGACGCCCTTGAGCAACGGGACCGCCACCATCGCCAACCCGAGCAACGTCACCCTGCCCAGGTCCTCGGATGGGATCGCCACATCGATCAACCGCCTGATCAGCAGCGGCGGAATCGCCGACAGGAGCGTGATCGCCACGATGGTGATGAGCACCACCGCGTATCCCCGCTTCTTGTAGGGGCGGCGTACTCGAGGACGCGCCGAAGCAGAGCCCGATCGAGCTTCGGGCGATCCTGCTCCTCGTCGTAGCGGATGTAGCTCCACCAGCCTCCTGAATGGAAAATGAGAAATCGCTCCTAGCTGGGGAATCCCCTGGGGCACAAAGGATACCGATGCTCACGCCACAACGGGGTGAAACCGTCGGCGGTCGAATCCTCGCAACACACCAGGGTTCGTATCCGAGCGGGCCACCGCGGAGGCGGCGCGGTTGACCGTCGGACCACACGACAGGGCGGCGTTCGGTGGCCGACTTGGGTCGCCAACAAACATTCCGAATCTGTCGTCGCTCGATGCCCTTCAGCGGCTTGTGGGTCAGTTCACTATATTGACGGCCATGGCAATGGAGCACGGGGAGGCGGATGCGCGGGAAGCTGCGATCAACCTCGGCAAGACAATCCGCACCGCTCGCCAAGGTCGCTACACCGTTCAGCAACTCGCCACCGCGGCGAGTGTCAGCTCGGGCCTCATCAGTCAGCTCGAACGGGGCATCGGGAATCCGTCGTTCAAGACACTCCAGGCAATCGCCGCCGCACTCGACCTCAGGATCGGTGACCTCGTCGAGGCGGCGTCCCCGACGGACGTCCGGCCGATGTTGGTGCGACGGAACGAACGTGCCCGCCTCCAGGTCTTCAACGGTGGCCCGGTCTACGAGCTGCTCACGCCGAACCTACGGGGGAAGCTCGAGGTCCTGGAGACCCTGCTACCCCCCGGCTTCTCGAACCGCGACGAGCCCTTCCAGCACGACGGCGAGGAACTCGTCGTCGTCCTCGAGGGTGCCGTAGATGTTGCGGTAGGAGATACCCTCGGTTCACTGGAGACCGGCGATGCCATCACGTATGACTCAGGAATGCCCCATTGGTGGGAGAACAACACAGACCAGCCGGCAACGGTGCTCGGTGTTGTGACCCCACCAAGCTTCTGACGAGACCGAATATGAAGGGAGAACCAATGACGAATCCACGCAAAGGGAGAGGCGCTCTGGCGCGAGTCCTCGTTCTGCTGTTCGCGGTGGCCCTTGTGGCTGCTGCCTGCTCGGGCGGGGAGAGCGTCGACGTGGACGGCGATTCCACGACGACAACTGCAGCATCCAGCGGCGACGCGACCACAACAACAGCCGCGACGTCCGATGGCGACGCGACCACGACAACGGCAGCAGCGGGCGGCGGCGACGCAGGCGGCGGCGCCGTCCTCATTGCGGCTCAAGGTGCGGAACCCGATCGGCTGGATCCCCATCTGACGAGTGCCTTCGCCAGCTTCCAGATCCTCGAGAACATCTACGACACGTTGGTACAGCCGGGCGACGACCTCTCTATGGAACCTGCCCTGGCAGAGAGTTGGGAGATCTCCGACGACAACCTCACGTGGACGTTCAAGATGCGCCCGGGTGTCACCTGGCACAACGGACGACCATTCACCGCAGCCGATGTCGAGTATTCCTACAACCGAATCCTCGATCCAGATTTCGGAGCCGCAAACGCCTTCCGATTCGCTTCGGTCGAGTCAGTAACGGCTGTCGACGACATGACACTCGAGATCAAGGTGACGACGCCGACTCCAAATCTGCTGGTCAACATCGGTGGATTCAAGGGCATGGCCATCGTTCCCCAGGAGATCGTCGACGACGGCACGATTGACACCAGCCCGGTTGGTACCGGGCCGTTCAAGTTCGTCTCGTCGAGCCCCGACCAGGGGATCACCCTCGAGCGCAACGACGCCTATTGGCGGGCCGACGAGGGCCTTCCCTACCTGGACGGCATCCAGTTCACACAGATCCCGGATCCGACGGTGAAGCTCACGAACCTGCAAACGGGTGAAGTCGATTGGGTCGACACGGTCCCGCCGCAGCAGCTGAGCGCCCTGGAGTCGGACGACTCGGTCGTGGTGATGCGTGTACCCGGTGGTGACTACCACTACTTCGCGTCGAACCAGACCCGGGAACCGTTCGACAACCCCGACGTGCGGCGAGCGATCGCTACCGCCATCAACCGCGAGGAGATCGCGGAGGCTGCGCAGTTCGGAGCTGCGGCCGCCAACCAGGCCGCGATTCCGGAGGGCACATTCTGGTACTTCGACTATGCACCGTACCCGACGGCGGATGCCGCGGCGGCCCAGGCGCTTCTCGAGGGGGCGGGTGTGACGGATCTCACCATCGAGTTCCTCGTCACATCCGATTTCCCGGAGACGGTCACCCAGGCCCAGGTGATCGCAGCACAGCTCGGCTGACATCGGCGTCACGGTCGAGATCAAGGATGTTGACTTCGGAACCTGGCTCGATCTCGAGGGGGCCGGGGAATTTGATGCGTTCATGTTGAGCTGGATCGGCAACATCGACCCGGATGACTTCTACTACGCACAGCACCACTCCGGCGGTAACTTCAACTTCCAGGGATACTCAAACCCAGAGGTTGATGCTCTGCTTGATGAGGCTCGGGTCGAGACCGATCAGGACGCACGGAAGGCGCTCTACGACCAGGCGGCAGCAATCATCGTTGACGACGCGTCGTACATCTACCTGTACAACCCGCAGAACATCAACGCCTGGAGCCCTCAGGTGACGGGGTACGTCGTCCGTGGTGACAACGCCGTCCGTTTCGTTGAAACAAGGCTGGACGGCTGAAGCTCGAGAGCACACCGGTTGGTCATCGGGGACCGCAGTCCCCGATGACCGGCTACGTACTCAGACGGTTCGGACAGATGGCGCTGGCGCTGCTCGGCGTCAGCGTCATCGTGTTCGCTCTCATCCACCTGGTTCCCGGCGACCCGATTCGTGTAGCGCTCGGCACGCGGTTTGACCCAGAAACGTATGCCGCGTTCAGCGAACGCTCGGGCCTCGATCGGCCGATCGTCGTTCAGTACTTCACCTGGCTCGGGTCGGCATTGACCGGCGACCTCGGTGTGAGCTTCCGGAGCGGTCAGCCCGTTACGACACTGCTGCTCGAACGTCTTCCGGCCACGATCACCCTCGCCTTCGCGTCGCTCGTCGTTGCGCTCGTGGTCAGCATTCCGCTGGGGATCATCTCGGCGATCCGCTCCGGCTCGAAACTCGACTACGCATCGACGGCAGCGAGTCAGGTGGGGGTGTCGGTCCCGGACTTCTGGGCAGGGATCATGTACATCCTCCTGTTTGCCCTCGCCCTCAGTTGGCTCCCCCCTTCGGGGTACGTGTCGCTCCTCGACAGTCCCGTCGACTGGCTCCGCCACCTCGCACTCCCCGCCGTCACCATCGGCCTGATCTCCGGATCGATCTTGTTCCGATTCGTTCGCTCCGCCGTTCTCGAGGCTCTCCATCAGGACTACACGCGGACGGCCCGGGCCAAAGGTCTGAGCGAATGGCAGGTCATCACCCGCCACGTGATGCCGAACGCCTGGATCCCCATCATCACCGTCATCGGGCTACAACTCGGCTTTCTGTTGAGCGGGGTCATCGTCGTCGAAGTCATCTTCGCTTGGCCCGGTCTTGGACGACTCGCGCTCCTTTCCGTCCAGGATCGGGACTTCACGGTTCTCCAGGGTGCGGTCCTGCTGATCGCCGGCATCTTCCTGGTCATCAACCTGATCGTCGATGTGCTCTACGCCTACGTCGATCCGAGAGTCCGGTACTGAAGTGTCAGACCCGACCACCCCCGCCTCAACACAGCCGCCGGCTCACGACGCGGTGAGCCGATCGTGGAACACCGCTCGCGAATGCGGGTCACGATCGACACCATCCTGAAGAACCGACTGGCCGTCGCCGGATTGGTCGTTCTTGCGGTCCTCATCCTCGCAGCCATCTTCGGCCCGTTGATCGCTCCCTATGGCATCAACGACATAAACATCGCTGACCGACTCCAAGGACTCTCCTCAGCGCATTGGTTTGGAACCGACGATCTCGGCCGAGACGTCTTCTCTCGCGTCCTGATCGGGGCGCGGGTATCACTCCTCGTCGGGTTCATTGCCGTGGGCATTGCCGTCGCAATCGGCGTACCGATCGGGCTTGCGTCGGGTTTCTACGGTGGAGCGACCGACTCGTGGCTCATGCGGTTCATGGACATCCTGTTCTCGCTGCCTGCGATCCTGCTTGCCATCGCAATCCTTGCGGTGCTCGGTCCCGGCATTGTGAAACGCGATGATCGCCATCGGCATCGTCTACACGCCGATCTTCGCCAGGATCACGCGAGGCTCAGTTCTCGTCGTGAAGGAATCGGTGTTCGTCCGGCGCCGCCCGATCGCTTGGCGCCACCGACGCTCGAATCCTGCGAAGCCACATCCTGCCCAACGTTGTGGCGCCGATCATCGTGCAGACCAGCCTGAGCCTCGCATTTGCGATTCTGGCCGAGGCCGCACTCTCCTTCCTCGGTCTCGGCGTGCAACCGCCTGATCCGGCGTGGGGCCGCATGCTCGCCGACGGCCGTGGCTTCTTCCAGCAAGCTCCCTGGATGGCAATTTTCCCCGGCCTCGCCATCGTGATCACCGTGATGGCCTTCAACTTCGTCGGCGATGGGCTGCGCGACGCTCTCGATCCGCAGCAACGATCGGTGATCGAGTCGAGAGGCGTCCGATGAGCGGTCCCGTCTTGAAGGTTGATGACCTTCGTGTCTCATTCGGGACCCGAACCGGACGCGCCCGTGTGGTCAACGATGTCAGCTATGAGATCGCCGCATCCGAGACCCTTGCCATCGTCGGAGAGTCGGGATCCGGCAAGTCGGTCTCCTCCTTGGCCCTGCTTCAGCTGCTACCGGTTCCACCAGCGTGGGTCGAAGGTCGGGCAACATTCGACGGGGCAGATCTTCTCTCCATGTCCAACAGCGCCATCAGGACAGTTCGCGGCAATCGGATCGCGATGATCTTCCAGGATCCCATGACTTCGCTCAATCCGGTCCGCACCATCGGCTACCAGCTGATGGAACCGCTTCGCATGCACATGGAAATGGACAAGGCAGCCGCCCGTTCACGAGCGATCGAACTGCTCGAGCTGGTTGGCATCCCCTCGCCGGAAGATCGCATGGATGACTACCCGCAGCAGTTCTCGGGAGGCATGCGACAACGCGTGATGATCGCCATGGGGATCTCGTGCGAGCCCGACCTGCTGATCGCCGACGAAGCGACCACGGCGCTCGATGTCACCACACAGGCGCAGATCATTGAAGAGATCAAGCAACTCCAGAGCCGAATGGGCCTCGCCTTGATCTGGATTACCCACGACCTCGGCGTGGTCGCCGGCATCGCCGACCGGGTGGTCGTGCTTTACGGAGGATCGATCATGGAGGAAGCGGCCATTGACCCGCTCTTCGCCGATCCGCGCCATCCCTACACGCGAGCTCTCCTCGAATCCCTCCCCGTACCGGGAATGGATCGGCCCCGCCGCCTGCAGGCCATCCCCGGCCTGCCGCCTGACCCTGTCGACCTGCCACCCGGGTGCCCTTTCGCTCCGCGCTGTGCGTTCGCTCAGAACAAATGCACGTCGCAACCGCCGGTGCTGAGGTTCCCCGTCGACGGCCACGGCGTCGCATGCCATTTTGATCCTGAGGCCTTCGATGCCTGACCCGCTTGTCGAGATCAAGGGGCTCAATGTCCACTTCCCGGTGTACACATCTGGCGTGATCCGTCGGCAGTCCGGCACCGTTCGAGCTGTCGATGGCGTCGACCTCACGATCGGCAGGGGCGAGACGCTGGGTCTGGTCGGCGAATCCGGATGTGGAAAGACGACGACCGGGCTCGCCGTGCTTCGACTGATCGAACCAACCGGGGGAACCGTTAGCTTTGGCGGAATCGACCTCGAGGCGTTGAGCAAGGCCGATCTCCGCCGCCTCCGCAAGCGGATCGCAATGATCTTTCAAGACCCTTTCGCCTCCCTGGACCCTCGGATGTCGATTGGAGAAATCGTTGCCGAACCCCTCGCGATCCACAAGCTGTACACCGGGCGCCAGGAACGAGCTCGACGAGTCGGCGACCTCCTCCAGATGGTCGGACTCAACCCCGACTACCGAACGCGGTATCCCCACGAATTCTCTGGGGGCCAGCGCCAGCGGGTTGGCATCGCACGTGCGTTGGCGACCGAACCCGACTTCATCGTGTGTGATGAGCCGATCGCGGCGCTCGACGTCTCGATCCAAGCCCAGGTGATGAACCTCCTCGAGGATCTCCAGGACGAACTCAACCTCACCTATCTCTTCATCGCACACGACTTGGCTGCCGTGCAACACCTGTCGGACCGAGTCGCCGTCATGTACCTGGGCCGAATCGTTGAGATTGCGGAACGAGACCAGGTCGCAGACGGCTTGCGGCATCCATATGCGGAGGCCCTCCTCTTCTGCCGTCCCCGTCCCCAACCCGCAGGTCGAGCGCAACCGGAACCGAATCATCCTCGAAGGCGATGTTCCGTCACCGCTCAACCCCCCGTCGGGATGTCGGTTCCGGACGAGATGCCAATACGTGATGGACCGCTGCGCCACCGAGGAACCTCCATTCACGAACCTCGGCTCTGGTCACCTCGTCGCCTGCCACCTCTACGATCCGCCCCAATGATGTACTCGCTGATCGCAAGAGACCCGGCAACGGGAGCGTTCGGAGTCGCCGCACAAATCGCACTGGTGCAACGTTGGCCAACCTGTCGCCTGGGTGCGATACGAGGGGGGCGCTGTGGTGTGGAACACAAGCGCTCAGTGGTAGCCCGCCGCCGCAGATCCGAGGCTCTGCAGAGGTGGCAGCGTCAGCGTCCGACGGGGGCTCGGTTGGTCCCCTCATTGGTTGCGATCTCGCCGCGAGCCATGACGGCGCCGGTCACCCCGATGCCGATTGCGGCGGCAATCGAAACCAGCAGGAAGAGCCTCCACCCGTCGAGCCAGGCATCGAAAGCGAACCCGCCGGAGCTGAAGGGAATGTCGGCAAGTGCATTGATGATTGCCCGCTCGATGCCGGAGATGGCGAGGAAGCCAACCAGGAGGGCGCCGACCACAACCACTCCCAGGGCGATGACGGTGCGATGGGTGCGAGAGATCACGACGGCGCCAATCCCAGCGGTGATGGCCGCAATGACCGAGAGCCAGAACAGCTGGCCCAACTGGGCGCTCCACTCCTGGATCGACGCCAGGGCCACAGACTCGATGAGCACGAACGAACCGAGGTCATCGGGAAGGTTCGAGACGAGCAGATTGCCGAGGGCTCCCTTGATGTCTCCCGGCTCCAACCCGGTGACCCGTGCCAGCAGCCCATCGCCCGAGATCTCGGGGAGGAACTCGGCTACCTCCTCGTATGTGGCGATGATGGCCCGAGATACATCGACCGAAACGACGCCCCGGTCGGCGCTCAGTACGCCATCGTCGGACTCGTCGAGCGCCTGCACGAAGGCTTCGTGGGCTGCCGGTAGGGCCTCGTCCCAGATGTCGGCAAAGAACTCCGTCTGAATCAACTCGCTGGTGGCGATGGACACGGCGCCTTCGACCCGGTCCGTCACCGGCCCGGCGAGCCGCGAAAGCCCAAACGGCAATGCCTCTTCGATCCGTTCCTCCACCGCCAACCCGGTGATGGCCTCCTCGGCGATCCAGACACCGAGCACTGCGGCCCGTTCCGGATCATCGGGAAGGTCGCCGAAGGCGGCAATCATGATGTCGGGTTCATAGAGCGTGTCGTCAGCCCACCAGGTCACCACGCCGGAAATGATCGACACGCTCAGCAAACCGAGGAGGACGACGGCGAGAGCCGAACGGACGGTGGTACTCAACAGGATCTCTCAGGTGGGGCCCCCGACGATAGGAGCGTTGCTGAGATATGCGGCTCAAGAACGATTGATGACGATCAGCGGTGTCGACGACTCAGCCATCTTCCAACAAAGGTCTTCCGGCAGCGATTCGCGACAGAACAGTTCATAGCGGTAGCTGGCGTCATCCCAAGTGAGCGAGAGACCGTCGACGACCACCTCAGCCCTGATCTCGAGGAGCCTCTCCTCAGGGGCGGCTCCAACCCGGAGCACTCCGACCCTGCCCTCGTCGACGGTGTACGGCTCCACTTCCCACAACCCGAATGCGGCCGATGTCCCGGCGTCGATAGTTCCCGACGCCGTGTCGTAGACCAGTTGACTCGTGATCCAACTCACGCCACGAGGCACAACCCTGGGGAACTCGATTCCCGGCAGGACCAATTCCATCTCGACCCGGCTGGATTGAACAAACCGGTTGCCTTTGCCCCGGTTGAACACTCGGGAGATGACCTCGGTCTGGCTTCCTTCCACTTCGCCTTCAAGACCGTCGTTGAGCCACAACACCGAGCTGGCTTCAACCGTGCCCCGGGGTGCCACTTCGACATCATCGACGAGCACGAACACCGTGGTCGTCGTGGTTCCGATTACCGCCCCTTGGGTACGGCCCCCAACGCCGTCGAGAAGGCCGTTTTCGCCGCAGGCGGTTGCGACGAGCATGGCCGAGGCCATGAGCACGAGCAACAGCACGCTTCGCTTCACGTCGATACAACTCCGGGCGTCGGCAACCGGTTCCTGGCATCCGTCACCGACGAGAATACCCCGACTCACGCGCCAGGCGACACCGTGGGGCCTCCCGCCGGCCACAGATTGTGTTCCGCGGTTACGATCCCGGCCGTGACCGACACGCCACTCCGCCTCATCACTGCAGGGTATTCCGCCGACCCCGGCCTCGACATTGCCCTCTCGAGAGCTCTGCTGCTCCGTGCCTCCGACGGCGAGATCCCCGAGACCTTCCGTCTCAACCAACCGGGCCGGGTCGTCGCTTTTGGAAAACGTGACGCGATTGCCGCCGGCTACCCCGCCGCCGTCGCCGCAGCTCGACGTACCGGTTTTGGTGCAGTCGAGCGACTCGCCGGGGGCCGGGCGGCGGTATTCCACGAGAGAACGCTTGCATTCAGTTGGACCATCCCCGAAGAGGATCCTCGCCGCGGCATCCACGGACGGTTCCGCACCCTCGCCCAACTCCTCGTCGACGCCCTCGCCGACCTCGGCATCACGGGACACATCGGGGAGATCGCCGGCGAGTACTGCCCCGGGGAGTACAGCATCAACATCGGCGGGACCATCAAGGTGATGGGAGTCGGCCAGCGCCTAGCCCGCAACGCTGCCCACATCGGAGGCGTCATCGTGGTCGCCGACGGTTCGCTGGTGCGTCGAGCCCTCGAGCCCGTCTACGAGGAACTCGACCTGCCGTGGAACCCCAGTACCGCAGGAGCTCTCCAGGACGCCAAGCCCGACATCACGCCGCAACACGTGATCAACGCCGTCGGCGCAAGGCTGGCGGCCACACGCGTGGTCGTGCCGTCTTCGTTCCAGCCCGAGACCCTTGCACTCGGGCGGCGCCTGGCCCCGGAGCACATCTCGCCCACCCGTGCCGGCTCCGGGTAGCGTACGGCCATGGAACACATCCTGGTCATCAACGGCCCAAATCTGAACCTGCTGGGAACCCGCGAACCGGACATCTACGGATCAACGACTCTCCCCATGCTCGAGTCCGACATTCGGGCTTGGGGCGCTCAGCTGGGTCTTGACGTCGACACGTTCCAGTCCAACCACGAGGGCGTTCTCATCGACCGCATCCACGCCGCGGCTGCCGACCGCGACGGGATCATCATCAACCCTGGTGCCCTCACCCACTACAGCTACGCCATCCACGACGCCCTGAGCGCAGTCGACACTCCCGCGGTCGAAGTGCACATCTCGAACATCAACGAGCGCGAGCCGTGGCGCCGGACCTCGGTGACGGCTCCGGCCTGTGTCTACACGATCGCCGGCCGGGGCCTCGAGGGTTACCGAGCAGCGCTACACCACCTGTACTGGCGCCACACGTGGGAGCCCCTCACGCTCTCATATGGCGACGAACTCGACCAAGTGGCCGATCTGCGCGTTCCCGCCGGCGACGGGCCCTTTCCGGTTGCGGTGATGCTCCACGGTGGTTTCTGGCGCAACGTGTGGACCCGGGACCTGATGGATGGCATCGCCGTCGATCTCTCCCAGCGGGGCTGGGCAACCTGGAATGTCGAGTATCGCCGCCTCGGCAACGATGGCGGCTGGCCAGAGACCCTCGAGGACGTTGCCGGCGCCATCGACGCCCTCGCTCCGCTGGCTGCCGACTTCCGCCTCGATGTCGACGCAGTAGCCACGGTCGGCCACTCAGCCGGCGGCCACCTCGCCCTGTGGGCCGCAGCCCGCAGCTCGCTTCCACTCGAGGCGCCCGGTGCCCTTCCCCGGGTTCGGGTGCGTACCGCCGTTGGCTTGGCACCGATGGCGGACCTGGCGGCCGGCTATCGAGCCGGCCTTGGCGGTGACGCAGTGGCTGCGTTCCTCGGAGCGAGCCCCGCAGCGGCGCCGGAGCGGTACGCCACTAGCTCCCCCGCCGAACTCCTCCCGTGCGGCGTCCGCCAGCTGATCGTCCACGGCGATATCGACGACCGCATCCCCGTCACCTTGAGCAGGGAGTACGCCGGGAGGGCTGCGGACGCCGGAGACGCCGTCGTCTACCACGAGCTCGAGGACGCCGACCACTTCGTCCTGATCGATCCCAAGAGCGCCGCCTGGAACAAGGTCGCCGCGGAGATGGAAGAGCTGCTTTAGGAGACGGTTGAGAACTGCCGGCTTGGGTTTGCTGAGAAGTTCAAGACCGGGCGCCTACTTGCGGCCGCAATCCCCCACGGCGTTTGTTCAACGCCTTTCTAGCCGGCAACCAAAGCTTGGAGGCGCTCCAACCCCTCGCGCAGGTCGTCGTCGCCGAGAGCGAACGAGAACCTGGCATAGCCGGGTGCACCAAACGCCTCACCGGGCACAATCGCGATCCGGATCTCGTCCAACAGCAGTGCCGCAAGCTCCATCGTCGTCGTCGCGATTCGACCCCCGAGATCACGGTTGAGTAAGCCGACCATTTCGGGAAAGGCGTAGAAGGCTCCCTCGGGCTCGAGACACGTGATGCCTGGAGTGTCGTTGAGCATGTCGTACATGAGCCGACGGCGCCGATCGAAGGCAGCCCGCATCTCGTCGACTGCGTCGAGCGGGCCGCTAACGGCCGCCAACGCCGCCCGCTGGGCCACGTTCGAGACGTTTGAGGTCATGTGAGACTGCATCCGAGTGGCCGCCTTGGCAACCTCGCCGGACCCGATCATCCAACCGACTCTCCAGCCTGTCATGGCGTACGTCTTGGCGACCCCGTTGACGACAACCGTGCGCTCCGCGGCCTCCGGGGCGACCACCGGCAGAGATGAGAAGGTGGCGTCGCCGTAGGTGAGGTGCTCGTAGATCTCGTCGGTCATGACCCAGATGCCATGACGTGCCGCCCACTCGCCGATGGCCCGAGTTTCCGCTTCGGGGTAGACGGCGCCGGTGGGGTTGGATGGCGACACGAAGATCAGCATCTTGGTTCGGGGGGTCCTGGCCGCTTCGAGACGCTCGACTGAAACCCGGAATCCGTCGCCAACGTCTGTGGGAATCGGAACGGTGACTCCACCGGCGAGGCTGATCGCTTCCGGGTAGGTGACCCAGAAAGGAGCCGGCAACAGGACTTCGTCGCCGGGATCGAGCAGGACCTGGCAGGTCGCGTAGACGGCGTGCTTGCCGCCGTTGGTGACCACCACCTGGGACGGCTCTACGACGTATCCGCTGTCACGTGCCGTCTTGGCAGCAATCGCAGCCCGCAAGTCGGGGAGACCAGCGGCTGGTGTGTAGCGATGGTTTGCCACATCTTGGGCGGCGGAGACGGCTGCGGCCACGATGGGCTCGGGGGTGGGAAAGTCGGGCTCACCGGCGCCGTAGCCGATGACATGCTCGCCGGCAGCCCGGAGTTGTTTCGCCTTAGATGTGATCGCCAGCGTTGCGGATTCCTCCACACCGGCGGCACGCCTCGAAATACCGGATCCCGTTGCGTCGTCCATGGCTTACTACTCTCCTGGATCAGGGCCGATCAATTCGGTTCTCGAAACCCGCACCCTACCCAGGTGACCGCCGTGACAAATCTCCCTTGCATCCAACTCCCGCCCGACCTATTGCCCGCCGACGGACGCTTCGGCTCAGGTCCCTCGAAGGTGCGCGCTGAGGCGCTACTGGAGTTGGGAGTCAGCGGCTCATCGTATTTGGGAACCAGCCACCGCAGACCCGCGGTGAAGACAGTGGTGGCAGCGATCCGTGGCGGCCTCACCGACTACTACGGCCTACCCCCCGGTTTTGAGGTCATCCTCGGCGTCGGCGGCGCGACTGCGTTCTGGGATGCGGCGGCGTTCGGTCTCATCGAGCGGCGCAGCCAGCATCTGGTGTTCGGCGTCTTCTCGCGCAAGTTCGCGGACGTCGTGGCCGCGGCGCCTCATCTCGAGGCCCCCGAGATCATTGAGTCTGACGCGGGAACTCATCCCACCGCCCAACCCAACCCCGAGGTCGACGTGTACGCCCTCACCCACAACGAGACCACCACGGGTGTCGCGATGCCGGTCACCCGCCCGGATGGCGTCGGAGGCCTGGTGGTGGTCGACGCTACATCGGCGGCCGGGGCCATCGAAGTCTCACCTTCGTCCTTCGACGCCTACTACTTCTCGCCCCAGAAGGCCTTTGGGTCGGAGGGCGGCCTCTGGATTGCGCTCTGCTCGCCGTCTGCGATCTCGCGCATCGAACGCCTCGCTTCAGAGCGGTGGATTCCACCCTTCCTCAGCCTGCGCTCCGCCTTGGACAACAGCCGCAAGGATCAGACCTACAACACTCCTGCCCTGGCGACGCTGTTCCTGATGCGGCGCCAGCTCGACTGGATGCTCGAGATGGGCGGGCTGGAATGGGCCGCAGCCCGGTCGCGACATACGTCGGGCATCCTGTACGACTGGGCCGAAACGGCCAACTACGCGACTCCCTTCGTCGCCGACCCAGCTCAGCGCAGCCCCACCGTCGTGACAATCGACCTCGATCCCAACATCGACGCCACCATCGTCGCCGCTGTTCTGCGAGCCAACGACATCGTTGACACCGAGAGCTATCGGACCTTGGGCCGCAATCAGCTTCGTTTGGCCACGTTCCCGAACATCGAACCCGCCGACGCAGAGAAACTCACCCGCGCCATCGACTACATCGCAGAGAGGTTGTAGCCGTGTCGAGCATCCTGTGGCGTCGCCTCGACCGGACGGGAATGGAACGGGCCACCCTCGAGTCGACGCCGGATGGCTTTCGCCTCGCCGGGACGGTACTCCTCGTCGAGCCTGACGGTCCCATCGAGATTCGCTACTCGGTACTCGGCGATTCCGATTGGCGGATTCGCACCGTCGGTGCCCACGTCCAAACCGCAACGGGCGATCGTCGCCTGGCGCTCAACGGCGACGGGTCGGGAACCTGGTCGGCAGGCGATGACCCCGTCCTCGAGCTGTACGGCGCCCTCGACGTCGATCTGGCCTGGACCCCTGCGACGAACACGCTCGCCATCCGGCGACTCAACCTCGAAGTCGGCGAATCGGCCGAGGCGCCAGCCGTGTACATCGCCTTCCCCGCGCACGAGATCGAGCGCAGAACCCACCGCTATGAAAGGCTCGCCCCGCTTCGCTACCGCTACTGGTCGGGGGACTTCCAGACCGACCTCACCGTGAACGACGAGGGATTTGTTGTGGCGTATCCCGGACGCTGGACCACCGAGGCCGAAAGCTGACATGGCGTGGGGCTTCACCGTGACGTGTGTTGCCGGCCTCGCCACCCTTCTTTGGGCTGAAACCAGCCAGCCCACCTGGCGCCGACCCGCCAAGATGGTGGCATCGACGGCGTTTGTTGCCGTGGCGCTGTCACTAGGGGCCCTAGACACGTCGTTTGGGCGATGGATGCTTGCGGGATTGACCCTCTCCTGGCTCGGCGACCTCCTCCTCACCTACGAGCGTCGGCCGGCGTTCCTCAGTGGTCTTGCCGCCTTCTTGCTGGCCCACGTCACCTACATCGTTGGGTTTGTGGTGCGTGGGGTCGCGACGCCCCAATGGCTCTTCGTGATCGTGGTGTTTGTCGTCGGAGCTCTCATCCTCCGCTGGCTGTGGCCGCACGTCGACCAGCAGATGCGAATGCCGGTGCTTGCCTACGTCGTCACCATCACTGCGATGGTGCTCGTGGCGGCGGCAACGGCGCATGCGGAGCCCGATTGGCGAATCCCCGCCGGCGCCGTGGCGTTCTACCTCTCCGATGTCGCCGTCGCCCGGAACCGTTTTGTGGCCCCCGGTGGCATCAATCGACTCTGGGGTTTGCCGCTCTACTACGCCGCCCAGTTGTTATTCGCCTGGGTGGCGGCATCGTAGGATTGGCGCATGGACGAACCGCTGATCCGACCCGAGATCGTCGACCACTACGGCCGGTACGAAGAAGCCGACCGCCTCTCCAGGGACTTCGGCGCCCTCGAACTGGTGCGCACCCAAGAGATCCTGCAGCGTGTCCTCCCCAGTCCGCCCGGATGCATCATCGACGTTGGCGGTGGGCCGGGCGTGTACGCCACATGGCTCGCCGGCCTCGGCTACGAGGTCCATCTGGTCGACCCGGTTGCCCGTCACGTCGATCAGGCCTCGGAGCGGGCAAGGGCTGCCGGTGTCACGCTGGCTTCGGCCGTCACCGGCGTCGCAGCCCGGATCGAAGTGGAAGACAACACGGCGGACGCAGTGCTGCTGATGGGGCCGCTCTATCACTTGCCCGAACCTGAGGAACGGCTCGCCGCGCTCGCCGAAGCGCTCCGGGTGCTGCGACCCGGAGGAGTCGTGGCGGTCGCCGCGATCACCCGCTTCGCTTCGGTACTTGATGCCCTCGACGCCGGATTCATCGACGACCCCAGATTCATGGACATCGTCGGGATCGACCTCAGCGACGGCCGGCACATCAATCCGACGGAGAATCCCAACTACTTCACCACGGCGTACTTCCATCTCCCCACCGAGTTGGGTGCCGAGCTGGAGACGGCAGGCTTCGACGCCGTCGACGTCGTCGCCGTAGAGGGAATCGGATGGATCGCTCGTGACTTCGCCGACCGCCTCGGCGAACCCGACTCTCGCGCCTTGTTACTCGATGTGATTCGCGGCGTCGAGACCGAACCTTCCCTCCTCGGGATGAGCCCGCACCTGTTGGGACTCGGCATGGCGCCGTAGCCGCTACCCGCCAGATTGTCGGTGGTAGTTACGCAGCATGACGCCGGTGGCAGGCAACAAACCAAGATGCCGATAGAACGGCTGTAGCTCAGGATCACACATGGCATCGACTGCGTAGTACTCGGTCAGCTCGTCGAGCAGACGCCGAACCAGATCGCTGCCGATACCGCGTCCCTGATAGTCGGGGGCGACTTCGAGGAGGGGGATGAACGCCATGAAGCCGCCGTCGGTGATGGCGTTGACGAAGCCGACGATCCGCCCGGTCGGCTGGTGGATGGCCAGCACGACGTGGTCGCTGCCGGCCAGGATCTCAAGGTGCCGCTGCGGTGAAGGTGGGTCCGGCCAGCCGACGAAGAACGGCCCTTCGAGTTGATCCGGCGCAATCCCAGCAAGGTCAGACGTGTACTCGATCATGCCGCCAAGGTAGCGTGCGGGCATGAAACGATTGATCGTATTCCGCCATGCCAAGTCTGACTGGGACAGTGACTTCGAATCCGACCACGACCGACCCCTTGCTCGACGCGGGGTTGCCGCGGCGCGCACCATGGGCGTCGCCCTCGCCAACATGGACCAGGTCCCCGACCTCGTCTATAGCTCGTCGGCATTGCGCGCCCGTACCACGGTGGAACTCGCCGCCGAGACCGGCGACTGGGACACCACTATCGAACTCAACGCCGACCTGTACGGCACATCCGCGGACGGAGCACTCGCCGTCGCAGGACGCGCCGGTCCGCAGGTCGATCGTCTCATGTTGGTCGGGCACCAGCCCACCTGGGGCACGCTCGTCTATCAATTAACCGGAGGCCGCGTCCAGGTGAAGACGGCGACCGCAGTCGGTATCGACCTCGCAATAGATTCGTGGGGCGACGTCGCGACTGCGCACGGCGAGATCGCATATGTGCTCCAGCCGCGCCTGTTCACCGACGGGGCCTGGGACCTCGAAGGCGGTCAATGACCGGGTACGACCGGTACCCGAAGCGTACGGCGGCACGCCGGGAGACCCCTTCATGAAGGTTGTCGCCTGGGAGGAGACCGCCCGCTTGGAGGCCCGGTGCGCCGAGCTATCGTCACGACCATGATTGATCTCCGCTCCGACACCGTCACCCAGCCCACACCCGAGATGCGGTCCGCCATTGCCGAGGCCCCCGTCGGTGACGACGTCTACCACGACGACCCGATGGTCCTGGCACTCGAGGAGTACGTCGCCGCACTGCTCGGCAAAGACGAGGCCATCTACATGCCGACCGGGACGATGACCAACCAGGCGGCTCTGCGCACCCACACCTCGCCGGGAGACATCGTCCTCGCCTCCGAAGGCGCCCACATCGACAGCCACGAACTTGGTGCTGCCAACGCCATCTCCGGGCTGACCATCCACCAACTAGGCGGATCCGATGGAACCTTCACCGCCGACCAGGTGCGGGCCGCTACCCCAGCTCCCCCGCCGTTGATGCCGCAGCAGCTCTTTCAGCCGGTCACGTTGGTCGCCGCCGAGAACACTCACAACGGGGCCGGCGGAACCATCTGGTCGCTCGAACAGATCACCGACGTCACCACGACGGCTCACGAACTCGGTCTAGCCACCCACCTCGACGGCGCCCGGCTGTGGAACGCCGCAGCAGCCACCGGGATAGCCGAGGCGGAGTATGCCGCCGGTTTTGACACGGTCAGCGTGTGTTTCTCCAAGGGCCTTGGCGCTCCAATGGGTTCTGCCCTTGCCGGATCGACCGAGCACATCGCCACAGCACGGCGCGTCAAGCAGATGCTCGGCGGCGGGTTCCGCCAGGCGGGGATGATGGCGGCCGGTGCACTCTACGCGGTGCAGAAGCACCGAGCCCGGCTGGTGGAGGATCACGACAACGCGGCCCTACTGGCGCGCGGTATCGCCGAAATCCCGAGCCTCTCCCTCATCGGAAGCGGCCCGGCCACCAACATCCTCTACTTCAGGGTCGAGACGATGCCTGCCTACGAGTTCTCGAGCCGGTGCAGCGACTCCGGCGTGGCATTGTTGGCGCTGAGCGCCGACACCATTCGGGTCGTCACCCACCTCGACGTCAACCAGCCTGACATCTACCAAGCCCTCAAAGTGATCTCCGATATCGCCACCTCCTAGGGTTTTTGCGAACGATGGCGCAGCATGCTGCGCACCTGTCCGCCAAAATCCTCTCAGCGGAAGTCGCGGGAGGTGATGCCGGTCACGGGCCAGTGCTCGAAGCGGTGGGCAACCAGGTTGGTGACGCCGTCGCGGAACTCGATGATGCCCTCGATGACCACACCGACCGCCTTGCGAGCCACCTCGTAGTTGGCGTCCCAGACCTGGGGCATCACCACCACGTTGAGGAGTCCGGTTTCGTCTTCGACGTTGAGGAAGCGCACCCCGCGTGCTGTGCTGGGGCGCTGCCGGTGGGTGATCAAGCCGCCGACCTTCGCTCGCACCCCGTTGTGACGCTGCGTCAGGGCATCCGCCACCGTCAAACAGCCCGCTGCGTTGAGGCGTTCCCGCAGGAACGACACGGGATGCTGCACCGAGATCCCCGTCGACCACAGGTCGGCCTGCATTTCGTCGTAGCGAACCATGGGTGGCAACTCGGGAGCGTGCGTCCCTGGAGCGAGCGGCAGCCGATCCGGTCCCATCCCTGCCAGCGCCCCGGCGGCCCAGATCCCTTCCCGGCGCCCGATCCCCAACGGAACCAGAGCTCCCCCTGCGGCCAAAGCCTCGAGCGAATCGACCGGCAGGCCGGTCCGCTGGGCAAGGTCCTCGGCCGATCCAAAGGGACCGGCCACCATACGCGCCGCCTCGATCCTGGTGATCTCAGCGTCCCCGAGGTTACGTACGTAGCGCAGCCCGATCCGCAGCGCCGCCGGGGTCCGCATCGGATCGTCGAAGGCGCCACGTCCCCGCCGCCAGCGCATCCCCAAGTACTCGGCGATGTCGTCTTCCTCCGCTGCGAGCGGCTCGACCGTGCAGTCGAACCACGACTGATTGATGTCCGGTGGCAGCACCACCACCCCGTGGTGTTTGGCGTCCTGCACCAGCGAGTTCGGCGAGTAGAACCCCATCGGTTGGGCATTGAGCAGCCCCATGAAGAACTCCGTCGGCCAGTGGTACTTGAGCCACGACGACATGTACACGATGTAGGCGAACGACACCGAGTGAGACTCCGGAAAGCCAAACGCAGCAAACCCCTGAAGTTTCTCCCAGATCTCCTCAGCGGCGGCGCCGATGATTCCGTTGGCCTTCATCCCGGCCACCACATCGTCGCGCAACAATCCCATCGCCTCATCCGAGCGCTTGTGGGTCATAGCTTGCCGCAGACGATCCGACTGCCCGGCGGTGAACCCGGCGCAGATCCGGGCCAGCTCCATGAGTTGCTCCTGGAAAATGGGCACCCCGAGGGTCTTCTCCAGGATGGGTTCGGTCAACGGATGGGGATAGCGGACCGGCTCTTCGCCATTACGGCGTCGAAGGTAGGGATGCACCGAATGGCCCTGGATGGGGCCGGGACGAATCAGCGCCACCTCGACCGCCAGGTCGTAGAACGTTTTGGGCTTCATCCGCGGCAGCGTCGCCATCTGCGCCCGGGACTCCACCTGGAAGACCCCGACGGTGTCGGCCCGGGTGAGCATGTCGTAGATGACCGGTTCCTGCGGGATCGTGGCCAAGTCGATGTCGATGCCGTGGACCTCCCGGATGGCGTCGACCGAAAGATGAAGCCCGTTGAGCGCCCCGAGGGCAAGCAGATCAAATTTGACGATCCCCATCGCGGCGCAGTCGTCCTTGTCCCATTGCAGTACGGAGCGATCCTCCATCCGACCCCACTCGAGCGGAACGATCTGCCACAGCGGACGTTTGGCGACCACCATCCCTCCGGAGTGAATCCCCAGGTGGCGGGGGAACCCATCGAGCCGTTGGCAGACGTCGTAGATCAGCTCGGAAGTGAGTCCGGCGGGGAGTTCGACCGCGGTGCGAATCGCTTGGGGGTTGCGGGTGTCGAGGTATTTGGTCAGGGCGTTCACCTGCGCCTGGGTGAGACCGAACGCTTTGCCGACGTCCTGGAGCACCGACTTGGCCCGATAGGTGATGACATTGGACACCATTGCGGCTCGTTCCCGACCGTAGCGGCGGTAGCAGTACTGGATGACCTCTTCCCGCCGCTCCGCCTCGAAGTCGATGTCGATATCCGGGGGGCGGCCTCGCTCCGATGACAGGAACCGTTCGAAGGGAAGCTGCAGCCTGATCGGGTCGACCCTGGTGAGCCCGATGCAGCGACACACGGCGGAATCCGCCCCCGACCCTCGGATCTGGCAGTAGATGTCGATCGACCGGGCGAACTTGACGATGTCCCAGGCGACGAGAAAGAACCCGGCGAATCCGAGGTCTTCGATCACCGTCAGTTCGTGCTCGAGCCGGGCTCGGGCCTTCGGGTCGATCCCATCGGATCCCAAACCGGGATAGACCTCGCGGGCCCCCTCGATCACGAGGTAGCGGAGGTACTCATCCTCATTGCGGAAGGCTCCCGGCATCGGGAAGTCCGGCAGTTCAGGAGCAAGCAAGTCAAGGTCGAAGGCCAGCGACGCGCCGAGTTCCCCGGCGCGCGCCACCGCCCCCGGGTAGCGAGCAAACCGTTCGGCCATCTCGGTCGGCTGACTTGAGAAATCGCTCGTCGGTTGCCGGGCGGAAACCGTCGGCGACGTCGAGGTTGCGCCGGCCCCCGATGGCCGCAAGGACTTCGGAGAGGTCGGCATCGGAACGAACCGCATAGTGCACGTTGTTCGATGCCACGGTTGGCAAGGCGAGGGCATCGGCGACATCAGCAAGCACGTCATTGCGGGGTCCGTCCTCCGGCATGCCGTGATGAGTGAGTTCCACATACAGCCGACCCGGGAACAGCTCGCGCAGCCGGGCAGCTGCTTGCTTGGCCGCCGCAAAATCGCCGGCGGCAGCGGCACGAGGCACCGCCCCTTGGTGACACCCCGTCAGTGCGACGAGGTTGCCGTCGGTGGCAGCACGGCCGAGGTCTTCGTAGCCGTAGCGGGGAGCGTCCTTCTTGCCTCGGTATTGGCCAAGGGTCACGAAGCGGCTGATGGCGGCATAACCGGCCGGGTCCGGGGCCAGGAGCACCAGGTGGTCGCGGGTGGGCAGGCTGGTGGGTTTCGACCCATGCATGCGGCGGATCCGCCCCCGCCGCGTCGGCGCAGGATCGGGTTTGTCTGCCACAAGCGACGTGGGCTCCGCCGGGCAATCCTCCTCGGCTTCTCCGGACATCCCGACTTCGGTCCCGTAGACCACCGGCACTCCCAGGACCTTGGCCGCCTGATGCACCTTGACCGCTCCCCGGAACCCATCATGGTCGGTCACCCCGAGGGCGGCATAGCCAAGCGCGGCCGCCTGCTCGACCAGCGCATGAGGGTGCGACGCCCCATCGAGGAAGCTGAAATTGGTGTGGCAATGAAGCTCGGCGTAGCGGACCATGGTCACCACTATATCGAACATACGTTCGATCCGGAGACGAGAGTCATTGCCCCGGGTTGCCGCCTCACGCTTACCTCGCCTCACGCTTACGCTCGCCACACGATTCCATTCGCCGGACACGCCACTCCTGGCGTAGGCTGGGGACATGATCGAATTCTCCGTGAATATGGCGAACCGACCGGGCCAGCTGGCAACGCTGGCCCGGGAACTGGGTGCCGCCGGTGTCAACATCGAAACCCTGGCCGCGGTCTCTTCGGGCCCCGAGTCGTCCGTGAAGCTGGTCGTCAACAACGACGACACCGCCCGGCGGGTTCTCAAGGACGCCGGCCTGCACTTCGAGGAACGGCGCATCGTTTCCGCAGTGCTCCACGACCAGCCGGGTGCCTTGGCCCAGATGACCGAAGCGCTCGCCGCCACCGGCGTCAACATCGAGGCGATGTATCTCCTCCATGCGTCTGCGGAGGGCCTGCACTTTGCGGTCGCCGTCGATGACCCCGACAAGGCACGCGACCACCTCGACGGCAGCTAGCCGCCGTGAACCTCGGATTCGGGTTGCTCAGCGCCCAGCTCCGACCCGGTGAATCCGACTGGGAGCAGGCCTACGACGAGACGCTCCGCGCCGCGGAGGCAGCCGAACTGCTTGGATTCGACTCCGTCTGGACCACCGAGCATCACTTCGTCGACGACGGCTACATGCCGTCGCTCCTGGTGACCAGTGCCGCCATCGCGGCGCGAACGACGTCGATCGAGATCGGAACGGGCGTGGTGCTGGCTCCCCTGCACCATCCGCTGCGACTGGCGGAGGATGCCGCGACTGTCGACCTGATCAGCAGGGGCCGCTTGACCCTGGGCCTCGGCTTGGGATGGTCCGAGGCCGAGTATGCCGCCTTCGGAGCCGACATGCGGCGGCGGGGCCGGGCCATGGAGGAGATCCTCAGCATCCTGCCCCAAGCCTGGTCGGGCGACGTGTTCGAGCACTCCGGCACCGAGTACCAATTCCCGGAGCTTGCGGTGCGGCCGACGCCGACCCGCCCGATCCCCGTCCTCATCGGTGGCGGCGCAGAGCCGGCCATCCGCCGCGCCGCCCGGTTGGCCGACGGCATCTTCTCCAACGCTCCTGCAGCGAAGTTCCTCGAACAAGTCACGTGGGCCCGCGACGAACTCGAGCAGCGCAACCGCGATCCACAGGACTTTCGTTGGGTGCACTACTCCATCATCTATCCCTGCGACGACCCTGAGGCAGGTTGGGAGGAGCTACGGGACCACCTCTGGCACCTCACCTGGAAGTATCGCGACATGGTCCCCTCGGCGAACCGGGCCGGGCCGCCTCCGGCGGCACCGGCGCTGACCGCAGACCAGGCCGACCGGCTCAAGGAGCGTGCCGTCATCATCGGCACCCCCGATCAGATCGTCGAGGAGCTATTGGCGGTGCGGACCCGGTCGGGCGTCGACACGCAGTTTGTGGCCCGCTCCTATTTCGCCACGATGGACTACGACCGCCAGTTCGAACTCATGCAGCGCCTCGCAACGGAGATCGCCCCCCACCTCTGATCTCCTCTGCTGCGTTGGGAACCTGGGCTTCGTCGACCCCACTATCGCGAGCGAGTGCTGCGGAAGCCGCCAAGACCACGTAGACAATCACAACAAAGACGGCGTGAATCATCATCCGGCTCCCGGAGTCGCCCGTCCCCACTCGATACGAACCCTCCCGCAGATAGACGAAGGCCAGAAGGGCGAGGGTGTACCCGAAGATCGACATGGTCCACATCGACTGCAATCGAAATCGGATGACCAGCAGCGCCCCAACGATGAATAGGGGTAGCACCCACCAGTACAGCCCCCACAAGCCTGAGACGGCCAGGTTCGAACCGGTTGCGGCAAGGGTGTCCTCGAGCGTGCGCGGGTCAAATGCAGCAGCCAACGCGATGTAGGCAGCCAGCCCGGCAAGCATCACCCACGGCGCATAGACCGCAACTCGGCGGACCCGAGCAACACTGGCGACCGCTAGCAACACCACGATTCCGGCCGCAACGAAGAGGTTCCCGTACACCGGACCAAACACGCCGAGGTCACCGTCCAAGGCGCGGGCTGGGTATGCGATCCCATGCCACAGAAGTATTGCGGCAAGAAACGGCGCAGCCAAGGCCCAACGCAAAGCAATCGGAATCGCCACCACCGAAACCAAGGGGATCAAGAAGACCGCTCCAGTCAACGCCGCCTCGGGTCGCCACGGCGGCAGGGCCCCGAAAGCGGCTGCAGCCGGGATCAGCAACACCCAGGCGCCACGCCTGGCGGCTACCCACGTTGCCCCGACGCCGACCATCAGGAATACACCGATGGCCATGTGGCCGTTGATATAGAAGGCGTGGTAGAGCCATCGATTTGTCGAGATGAGCAACGCCGCGGTTGCGCCGAGCAGCAACCAACGCCATCGCGTCGGCGTCGCCCACACTGCAAACCCCTCCCATGCGGCCCAAGCAGCCGTCGCCAGACCGGATGCAGCCAGTAGCGCGGTGATCGAGGCCAGATACCCCCGCCCAGTCATCACGCCGCCGGTATGCAGGAGTGGAGCCCCAAGATGGCGCATCCTCAGGTCCCAGGCATTGACCCCATCGAGGCTGCCCGCGGTCTCCAACGCATCGGCCGTTGCGAGGTACCTCACCGAGTCGGCGGTGAGCCGGGCCACGTGCACGTTCTGGAGAATGATCGCAGCGATGGTGCAGGCCCCCACGACGACGCCGATGGTTGCCAGCATCACTCCGGCGGACGCCCCCGGCCTCCGGCCGCCGACAACAACAACGGCCATCCCTCCGATAGAGGCCACGACGAGTGCGGCCACCGTTGAGAAGCCGACATCCACGGTCAGCAGCAGCAGCGAACCCAGCGCATAGGCCGCGACCCCGGTCGGAAACGCCATCGCTCCGATCCCAAAGGGTGAGACCCGACCCCACAGCGGACTGAGCACGGCAAACCCGATCAGGGCCATCCACACCATCAACGCCATCTCGGTCATGACGCCGTCCCCATCACTGCGGCATAGAGTGACTCCTCGACGATGAAGACGGTGTCGCCAAAGAGCACCACGCGCATCGTGGACATGGCGTCCGAGGTGCCGACCACCACGTAGGGATAGACGTTGCGGCCCGAGATCACCATCTCTCCTTCGCCCGAGAACCGCACATCCTGCATGAGGGCCTCGGCCTGCTCCTCGGTCAGTTCAACCGGGTAGTCCTCGACTTCAACGTCGACCTTCGAGAAGTGAACCAGGGTGTAGCGGTCCAGGATGGGCAGATCCGGGACAATCACCGAACCGCCTCCGACCAAATCTCGCAGCTGCCCGTAGAGGCCAAAGCGTTTGACGACGTGGGCTTGCTCGCTCACGATCAGGCTGCCAAGACGTCCCGACTCTCGAAACAGCACCGGCTGGGATTCGAGCGGTACCGCTACGCTCCCGGCGAGGTTGATGAGCGCGGCGACCAGCGATCCAATGACAACAAATCCGGCGAAACGGCGGGCGGGACTCAGCACTCACCTCCTCATGACAGGCCCCGGACGGTAGCGACCCCCGGCCTACACGTCGGCGCATCTACTTCCAGTCGACGGCACTTACCGCCCAGGCGAGCCCCTCAGCGGGATCTTCGATGGCGAGATGGAAGTTCCACCCTCCGACCCGGTCGCCCGGGTCCCAGGCAAACCACCTGAGTTCTGCCGCCTCCTGCTCGAGGACGGCCGGATCAGGTGGCCAGTCATCCTCCACCCCGAGCAGAGTACTCACCGTCCACCACGCTGCCGCCCGACCGATCGGCGTCCCCCGACGCCGGCCGTAGGCTCCCCCACCGGCGCCTACCCAGGTCAGCAACGCCAGTGCTGGTCCGAGGTCGATCTCCGCCAACCTGACCCGGTGCGGCCCGAGCGCTCGAATGGCGTCAACAGCCAGGCCGATCACCGCCCGACATTCGGCGCGACCACTCGATTCCTCAGTCCACGGCTTGACCAGATCCAACAGCGCATCACAGGCCATCGGGTCTCCGTCTTCGGCCGGCGCCGCAGCGGGGAGTTCGACCCACGGCATGTCCGGCAGCTCATACTCGGGGAAGTTGGCTCGGTCGGAGCGATAGTCGGCGATTGGATACGGCGGCTCCCAGCCAAACGGATGCAGCGGAATCTCCAGGACGAGGTCGTCAAGCCCCGCATCGGTGATGTGCTCGCCACGAATCGCACGCTCGCCGGCCACCAGCGCTCTCGAACGAGGATCACCGATGTGTGCCTCGAGCTCATCCCAGGTGTGGGTCGAAGCGGCCACCTCCCACAAAGGACCAAGCGCGTATCGGCCGGCGCCCTCCCGTACGACCGCCCCCGCATACGGCCCGGGGGCGTCGAGGGCGATTCGATACTCGGCAAACTGCGCCGCCCCCCACAGTTGCTTGCCACGGTCGGTCGCTTCGAGGCAACGATCCCGCACTTCGACCAGGCCATCCCAGTCACGCTCGGCGACGATCCCGTCGATGAAGCGCACCAGCCCGTTCAGATCGCTGCCCTCGACCAGGGCGATGAGGTGGTCAGAGTCCATGAACCAACAACGTTACCGCTCGGAGGGCGCAGTCATTTCGGTCAGACACCAACGTCTGATCTACGGATAGGGCCACCCGTTGGCAACACATCCGCCCAGGCTGATCGTTTGTTGCTGCATCACCGGCGCCAATCGGCCCGCTCCGGGACACGATACGTGGCCGTAGCCGAGATAGTGCCCGACCTCGTGGTTGACGAGGTAGCGCCGGTAGGTCTTGAGCGGTGCCGGCCACCACGATGTGGCGCCGGTCCAGCGGTTGACGTTGAGGATCACCTTGCTGCCCCTCCGACACGAGTAGTAGCCCCCGGTGTTGAGCGGGGCGCACAGCCGGTCGACGGTGGCCGGCGAAGCAAGGATGATGTGCATCGCCCCACCGGAGGCGACGCGCCGGAACCCGGTGCGGCCGTTCCCGATCCAACTCCGGGTGTCACCGAGGGTGCGATCGACCTCGGCAGCAAACTGATTGCCGTCGACTCCGATCCCGGCCTCTACCTCGAGGTCGAAAGAGATGTGCGAGGGAGTTCCGTACGAGGTGCTGCCCTGGCGCGACACCCTGCAGCCCTCGAGATGGTCAACGCCTTTGCCGCCAAAACAACCGTCCTCCCCCGCTCCACCGGACAGGGTGTCGGCGCCGTTGTGACCGTAGAGGCCGTCGTCGTCGGCGCCTCCGGCGAGAACGTCATCGCCCGGACCACCGATCAGGACATCGACGCCGTCATCTCCCTCGACCACGTCTCCGTGGGAGTTGCCGAATATGACGTCGTCACCGGCTCCGCCCGAAATGAGGTCTGCGCCGGCGCCCCCGACGATGTGGTCCGCCCCGGCGTCGCCGCAAATGCGATCCGAACCGCCGCGCCCGTCGATGACGTCGTCTCCGCCTCCCCCGATGATCAAATCGGCCCATGGAGTCCCAACAAGATCGTCGCTGCGCTCAGAGCCGAGAAACGACGGGAGCTTGCCCGACAGCTCTGGAGTCGCCGCCAGGCATGCTGCGGCTCCGCTGCAATCGTTGAAGTGGGCGGTGTAGAGCTCGCCCTCGTACTCGAAGATCCGAGTCGGTGATCCGCCCAGGCGGGTATCACCCTCGAACCACACCCAGCCGTGAGGCGCTTCATCCAATCCACACTTGGGATAGCCGCGGATGCGGCGAACCGTGCGCTCTGCGCCGGCGGGATCCCTGGCTGGTGCCTTCTCGGGAGCCGGTTGCACGACCTCCGATGTCTCACTCGCTAGGGAATCGGACGCGCCAAGGTACGGCGACGGCAACACCACCACGGCGGCAATCATGGCCAGCAGGCCGATCCCTGTCTGCAGCTTCCACTTGAAAGCCCCTTGCATGGGCCGCACAGTACACGGCCGGTCCCCAGGCCCGTGACACGGCCCCATCACGCATCGGGTCGCCTAATCTGCGCTGTTCTATGACTGCGTCCTCCCCAACCGCCACATTGTTGGTGTCGTGCCCCGACCAGCGCGGGCTCGTCGCCGCCGTCTCGAACTTCATTTTTGAGCTCGACGGCAACATCATCCACGCCGACCAGCACACCGATCTCGAAGAGGGCACGTTCCTCCAACGGGTCGAGTGGGAACTCGAAGGCTTCGGAATCGAGCGGTCCGCGATCGCCGACACCTTTGCTCCGGTCGCCGCAGGTTTCGGCATGGACTGGAGTCTGGGGTTCTCCGACGACAGGGCCCGGGTCGCGATCTTCGTTTCCAAACAGGCACACTGCCTCTACGACCTGTTGGCGCGGTGGCGCATGGATGAGCTCCAAGCCGACATCCCACTCATCGTGTCCAATCATGCCGACCTCGAACCGGTAGCCCGTGAGTTTGGCATCGAGTTTCACCACCTCCCGCTGACCCAGGACACCAAGGCTGCCCAGGAAGCTGCCGCCCGTCGCCTGCTGGTGGAACACCACATCGACACCGTCGTACTCGCCCGCTTCATGCAGATCCTCTCACCCGACTTTGTGGCGGCATACCCCAACAGCATCATCAACATCCATCACTCGTTCCTGCCGGCCTTCGCCGGGGCCCGGCCCTACCACCAGGCCCACGAGCGCGGGGTGAAGGTGATCGGCGCCACGGCGCACTACGTGACGATCGACTTGGATGCCGGCCCGATCATCGCCCAGGACGTTGCGGGCGTCAGCCATCGCGACTCGGTGACCGATCTTGTCCGCACCGGGCGCGACTTGGAGAAGGTCGTCCTCGCCAAGGCGGTACGGCTCCACCTCGAGAATCGGGTGCTGGTGTACGGCAACCGCACCGTCATCTTCGACTGAACTGAGGAAACCATGGCCCTGCAGTGTGGAATCGTCGGATTGCCCAACGTCGGCAAGTCGACCCTCTTCAACGCGCTCACCAAGGCCGAGATCCCAGCTGAGAACTACCCCTTCTGCACCATCGACCCCAACGTCGGCGTCGTACTCGTCCCCGACCTGCGCGTCGAGGAGATCGCCGCAATCGTCCAGCCCGAAGAGATCGTCCTCACGGCAATGGAGTTTGTCGACATCGCCGGGTTGGTGAGCGGGGCATCTCGCGGCGAGGGCCTCGGCAACAAGTTCCTTGCCCACATCCGCGAGGTCGATGCGATCGCTCACATCGTGAGATGCTTCGACGACCCCGACATCGCCCATGTGACCGGTGGTGTCGACCCGCTCAGCGACGTTGAGATCATCAACACCGAACTGGCTCTCGCCGACGAAGAAGCCGTCGAGCGAGCCCTCGAACGGTACGGCCGTAAGGGCCGCTCCGGCGACAAGGACGCTTTGGCCGTCGCCAACGTCCTGGAACGGGTCCGGGACCACCTCGATGAGGGCAAGCCGGCCCGATCGCTCGGGCTCAAGTCCGAGGAACGCGCCATACTGGCAGAGCTGCAGCTCCTCACCCTCAAGCCGGTGCTCTATGTTGCGAATATCGAAGAGGCCGCCGACCACGACAATGCCTACGTCCACGCCCTCGAGGCTCGCGCCGCCGCCGAGAATGCCGACATCGTCGTCATCTGCGCCGCCATCGAGGCAGAGATCGCCCTGCTCGACGACGCCGACAAGGCGGAGTTCCTCGCAGATATCGACGAGACCGAACCAGGACTCAATCGGGTCATTCGGGCGGCCTACCACCTGCTCGACCTCGGCACCTTCTTCACCGCCGGCGAGAAGCAAGCCAGGGCGTGGACGTTCCGCCACGGCATGAAGGCACCACAAGTAGCCGGACGAATCCACACCGACTTCGAGAAGGGATTTATCCGCGCCGAGGTCGTCAACTACCGAGACTTCGTTGCTCTGGGCGGCGAACTCGGGGCCAAAGAAGCGGGCAAGTGGCGCCTCGAGGGCAAGGACTACGTGGTCCAAGAGGGTGACGTCATCTACTTCCGGTTCAACGTCTAGCAGGCGGAGCGATTGAGCCCATGATCTGGAGGGTATTCTCTCGACCGGTTGCCGGCTTTGGCGTGCTCGTGGCACAGCTTCTGCGCGCCGCCCACCGCGAGGACCTTCCGACACTCCAGAACCAGGATCCGTCCGGCTGGTTCGGCGACCCCGGTCTTCCGCCGCTTCGCCTCGCCGTTCTGGGCGACAGCTCCGTCACCGCCCCAGGCGTTGAACCACTCGACGACGCGTTCGTACGGAGGCTCGCCCGACACCTTTGTGATCGGCATCGCGTCGAGTTGATCTCCGTTGCCGTCGGGGGCGCGAGAGTGAGCGACGTACTGCGCGACCAGCTCGAACCGGCATTGGCGCTCGCCCCCGATCTCGCCATCGTCTCGGTAGGCGCCAACGATGCGCTACGAGCGACCCCGGTGGCCCGCTTTGAACGCGACTATGGGGCCATCGTCTCCAGCCTGGTCGAGAACGTGCCGATGGTCGGCGTTTCCGGCTTGGGCGACCTCGGCATGGTCCCCCGACTTCCCACCCCGATCCGGGCCTACGTCAGCGTTCGGGCGCGTTCGTTCGACAACGCCATTCGCCGAGTCGTGGCGAGCTACCCCGGCGTCTACAAGACACGGACCTGGGGCGAGTTCTGGACCCCGTTTGCGACCATGGAGGAGGAAGCTTTCGCCGCCGACATGTTCCACGCCAGCGGCTGCGGACACAGCCTGTTTGCCACGTCGATGTTCCCGGTAGTCGACGCCCTACTCGCCGACCGGGATCGTGCCTGAAATCGCGTTCTGGTGAGGCCACCCAACAAGAAAGTCCCTGATCAGCGAGGTCACGGTTCCGACGACGCTGGCGTTGTAGCCCTCCGGAACGATCAGATCGGCATACCGTTTTGAGGGCTCGACGAACTGGAGGTGCATCGGGCGCACCGTCCTGAGGTACTGCTCCAGCACGGAATCGACGGTTCGACCACGTTCGATGATGTCGCGCCGCAGCCTCCGCATCAGGCGCAGATCGGCGGCAGTATCGACATAGATCCGCAGGTCCATCAATTCGCGCAGCTCCGGTTCGGCGAGCACGAGGATGCCTTCGATGATGATGACTCGTTCGGCGTCTACTCGAACCGTCTCGTCGGTGCGCCGAGTGTGGGTCGAGAAGTCGTAGACGGGGCGCTGGATCGAGCCGCCGCCCCGCAGCTCCTCGATGTGGCGAACCAGGAGTTCGGTTTCCAGCGAATCCGGGTGGTCGAAGTTGACCTTGGCTCGCTCTTCAAAGGGGATCTCCGCCTGAACCCGGTAGTACTGATCATGTTGGATCAGGGCCACCAGGTCGTCGCCGACTGCGTTGAACACCGCCTCGGCAATCGTGGTCTTGCCAGAACCTGAGCCACCAGCCATCCCGATGATGAGCGGCCGCTGCTCACCGCCTGTTGGCCAGCGGTGATGTGCGTCGCCGATGTTGATGTCGATCGCCACGTTTGCCTCGCCGGCTTGGCTGACTTCAAGTTAGCAACGTGGAGTGCCCGGCCCGAAATGGCCCCGGCAGATTCTCCATGGATCGGGCGGGCGCTATGTTCTTGGAAGGCTGTTGGGCAATCGGCGTCAGCGCTCCCCAGCCGACGAAGCGCCCGGTCAACATGATCGCGGCCAGAGCGAACCGACATCTCAACAGACCACCAGTCCCCGATCCCGGGTCACGCCATGGCGATCTCAAGCAACGACTTCACACCTGAACTTCGCTCCGACGTGATACGTCGCCGTCTGTTCACGATCTCACGGGACGCCGGCCTTCTCATCCTCATCACCCTGCTGGCGCCGATCCTGCTCGCCGTGACGCTGTTCGTCGACGCCACCCGCTGGGTCGTCACCAGGCGCCCATTCATGGGGGTGAGGGCGCTGGCATTCCTCTGGGTCTTTCTCGCAGCCGAGATGGTGGGACTGCTGTGGCTGGCGGCCCAGTGGGTTGGTACCGGATTCGGAGCCGACTCACGCCGCATGACCGCCGCGGCCTGGCGGGTACAGACATGGTGGGCACGGACGCTATTCACCACCGTTGAACGACTCTTCGACCTCGACGTCGTGATCGATGACCTCGAGGTCGTCCGCCCGGGTCCGATCGTGGCGTTGTTTCGCCACGCCAGCATCATCGACAACTTGCTCCCGGCAATGCTGCTCAGCGACCAAGCCGGACTGCGGATGCGCTGGATCATCAAACGAGAACTCCTCTCGATTCCAGCCCTCGACGTCGCCGGCAAACGTCTCCCCAACTATTTTGTTGATCGCTCCTCCGAGGACCCCAGCTTGGAGCTGAGGAGGATTCGGACGCTCGCGCATGACTTGGGAGAAGACGAAGGCGTGCTCATCTATCCAGAGGGCACTCGCTTCACAGCGGCGAAACGCACCCGAGCCATCGCCCGTCTCGAGAAGAGCGAACCTGGGCTGGCGCAACGAGCGCGAGGGATGCGCTTTGTGTTGCCGCCTCGAACCGGCGGAGTGCTGGAGCTGCTCGACGCCGGCACCGACGTTGTCATCTGCGCCCATGAGGGACTCGATGGTTTCGCCAGCGTCGGCGACATCTGGTCGGGCGCTCTCCTCGGCCGGGTGGTGCGGGTGCGGTTCTGGCGGATTTTGGCCGACGAGATCCCTGTTGATCGCGAGGGCCGAATCACTTGGTTGTATGACCAGTGGGAGCTCGCCGACGAGTGGATCGCATCGTTGCAGACCTAACGGAGCTAGTTGTCTGCTGCACAATGTCGGTTTGGACTCACGCCCGAGGTGGAGACCGGGCCTTCTCGGGTCGGGGCGAGCCCGCCCGCCAATAGTCCAGCCGCCTCCTAAACGCCTTGGAGGGTGACGTCACCGGAGACGGTGTTCACCCGCACCACGATCTCCGCTTCAGGCGGGCGACCGTCGCCCTCGGGGAGGCGGTTGCGTAGCTTGCCGGACAGCGACTGCAGATCGACGTCGATCCGTCGCCGTGGTGGAATCCCCACCTTGAGGTTGCCGGAAAGGGTCTTGGCCGATAGCTCCTGGCCGCCGAGGCTGCGAATGGTGAGGTTGCCGCTGGCGGTGCGCAACAAAACCGATCCACCGACGTGGTCGATCGAAAGGTCTCCCGATGCCGTGTTGACGGTCACATCACCGTCGACCGACCCGACCCTGACGTCGCCGGACGCGGTGCTCGCTTCGAGGCGGCCCGCAATGTGCTCGAGGATGACATCCCCGGATGCTGCCTTCACCGTGGCGTCGCCTTCGACCCGGCGGGTGCGAATGTCGCCGCTCGCCACGGCCGCATCGAGGTCGGCGACGGCGCAATCGACGTGGATATCTCCGGACCCGCAGCGAGCTTGGACCTCGGTTCCCGCCGGAGCCGTGATCGTGACGTCGCTCGACCATATCCGCCGCAAGAATCCGCCGCGGGGCGGGCCGATGATCACGGTGTCTCCGACCTGTTCGATCTCGACATGCTCGGATGAGCCATCGAGCCGCACCTCGATGATCGCGGCCGCACCCTCACGAATGGTGATACCACCCGAGGTGGTGCTGACTTCCACCCGGGGCCGATCCCCGACAGAGAACTGCTCATGCCGGTCACTCATGTTTCGAACGTCCCCGTGTAGCGGCGGCGGTGGCGTTGTTTGGCGCCTTGGGACGAGAGGCTCTTCACCACATAGGTGTTGATCGAATCGCCGGTGCTCCCCGCAGCTGCCTCGAGCTGCTCCTTGAGAGCTCTTGGCAGGCGAACCGTCATCCGTGCCTCGAGTTCCTCGGTTGCGAACGAGCTCGTTGTCTCGCTTTGGCGCACCACCACGTTGGGTTCACCGTCGGTGACCACCAATTCAACGACAAGGTCAGGCAACTGAGCTGAGACTTCAGCCACGGCTTGCCCGGCAAGGTCCAAGGCTCCCTGGCGAAGCGCGGGCCCCAGGGCCACCCGCAGAGCTTCCCCGGCCGCCTCCACAGCCGGGTCACCGCCGCCCAATTGCAGCTGTGCCGCCAGAGCTGCTTCGACTTCACTAATCACGCTCGAGGTATCCATGTCGTGTACTCGTCCTCTTTCAGTGGCCGTTGGTGTGGTCCTCGGAGATCAGCCGAAGCAGCCGCCGCTGTTCTGCGCCTCGCCGAGTCTCCTTGATCATGCTCTCGTGAATCGCCTTGACGGCGTCCGGGTTGTTGTACCACAACATGCTGTCCTCCTGCCTCTCATCCCGACACTGTTCTGATGTCATTATGATGTCATACTGATGTCTCGGTGTCAACCCCCCTTCTTGGCGACAAGCCCCCTCCCCCGTGCTCACCCCCGCAGCGGAGTAGAGTGGAAGGTGAAACCCACTCCGGGGAGCTCGGGAACGCCGAGCTGAGAGGGTGACCGGTTGGGCCAACGAGCCCAGGACGTCGCCGACCCGCGGAACCTGAACTGGGTAATGCCAGCGGAGGAAGCGCGTGGAAACGTCACCACCACCGACACCAAGTTATGCAATCGTGCTCGCAGGCGGTGATCCCGTTGATCCCCGACTTGCCGCTCGCCTCCCGGCCGGGGCCAGGATCATCGCGGCCGACTCGGGCTTGGCGCAGGCCAGATTGCTTGGTCTCACCCCCGACCTCGTGATCGGTGACCTCGACTCGGTTGACCCGAACGACCTGGCCGAGGCTCAGGCTGCGGATGTACCCATCGAACGCCATCCCGAGGACAAAGACGCCACCGACCTCGAGTTGGCGCTCGATCGCGCCGCCTCCATGGGACACAGCAACATCATCCTGATCGGAGGCCACGGTGGTCGACTCGACCACCTGCTCGGCAACGCTCTCGTGCTGGCCTCCGATCGCTTTGGCGCCCTGCACATCGAGTGGTGGATTCGTGACACCCGGGTCGTCGTCGCGCGATCTGGGGAGCGCACCCGTCTCGCCGGCACCTTCGGCGATGTGGTGTCGCTGATCGCAGTCGGCGGCCCGGCCCACCGCATCGTCACCGAGGGCCTGCGCTGGCCGCTCGACAACGAGACCCTCGCCCCGGGCTCGACCCGCGGCATCTCCAACGAGCTGACCGGCAGCACTGCTCACGTCACCGTCGGATCCGGGGTGCTGCTCCTGATCCATGAAGGAACCCCAACATGATGTACAGACTCCTGCTGGGTCCCTTGGCACTCATCGCTTCCGCAACCATGCTCGCCGGGTGCGGTGTTGACGACGGGGCCTCAGGCGAGGCCGCCACCGTCGAAGAAATCGTTCTTGTCACTCACGATTCATTCGCCATTCCGGACGATGTGCTTGCCGCATTCGAGGCAGACACCGGCGTCGCCGTGCGAGTGCTGCGCTCCGGCGATGCAGGAGCCACCGTCAACCAAGCGATCCTGACCAAGGACAACCCAATCGGCGACGTCCTCTTCGGCGTCGACAACACATTTGTCTCCCGGGCCCTGGACGCAGGCATCTTTCGGGCTTACGAGTCCCCCGGGCTGCAGGACGTCCCTGCTGATCTGCAAATCGACGCTGCCCACCGGGTGACCCCGATCGACGTCGGCAACGTGTGTCTCAACTATGACAAGGCGGCATTTGGCGGAGACAACGTCGCAGTGCCGACCTCGCTCGACCAACTCACCGAGGCCGACTATTTCGGGAAGCTCGTCGTTCAGGACCCGACGACGTCCTCACCGGGCTTGGCGTTCCTGCTCTCGACCATCGCCGCTTTTGGCGAGGAGGGCGACTACACATGGCAGACGTACTGGAGCGAGCTCGTCGCCAATGACGTCCTGGTGACCTCGGGATGGGAAGAGGCCTACAACGGCTCATTCTCCGGCGGCTCCGGCCAAGGCGACCGGCCGCTCGTCGTGTCCTATGCCTCTTCGCCCCCAGCCGAGGTCATTTTCTCCGACCCCCAGCCCGCCGAGGCGCCGACCGGAGTGATCACCGACGGTTGCTTCCGCCAGATCGAGTTCGTCGGAATCCTCGAGGGGACTGCAGCCGGCGCCGCGGCCGAGGATCTGATCGACTTCATGCTGTCGCCAACGTTCCAAGAGGCGATCCCGCTCAACATGTTCGTCTACCCCGCAAACGCAGCCGCCGAACTGCCTCCCGAGTTCGTCGAACACACCACATTGCCCACCGCCACCCGAACCCTCGACCCTGCCGTCATCGACGCCAACCGAGAACGGTGGCTGCGGGAATGGATCGAGCTCGTACGGTGACGCCGGGACCACAACGCCGCTGGTTGACCACCCTGATGGTGGCGGTGCCATTGCTGTTCTTCGGTTACTTCTTCGTCTATCCGCTCCTGGCAATCCTTTCGACCAGCCTGACCCTCGACGGCAGCCTCGACCTCGCCGTCTTCGGCGACGTGATCGCCAATCCAACCTTCCAGTCGATCGCATGGTTCACCCTCTGGCAGGCCGTGGCGTCGACCATCTTGACGCTCGTCGTTGGACTCCCCGCCGCCTACGTCATCGCCCGATACGATTTCCCCGGCAAGGCATGGGTCAGAGCCGGGGTGACGATCCCCTTCGTGCTTCCCACCGTTGTGGTAGCGGCCGCCTTTCTGGCGCTGCTCGGACCGAGCGGTCCCCTCGGCGTCAATCTGCGCGGCACGATCTGGGCCATTCTCTTCGCCCACGTGTTCTTCAACGTGGCCGTCGTCGTCCGCACCGTTGGCTCGATGTGGGAGCGCCTCGACCCTCGATTGGAGGAGGCGGCAATGACGTTGGGGGCGGGACGGCTGCGCGCCTTTCGTGAGGTGACTCTGCCGCTCCTCGGGCCGTCCATCGCATCCGCCGCATCGATTGTCTTCCTGTTCACGTTCACGTCCTTTGGTGTCATCCTCATCCTTGGTGACCTTCGTCACGCCACCCTGGAGGTCGAGATCTGGCGTCAAACGACAGCGTTCCTCGACCTGCCGATCGCCGCGGTGTTGTCGATCCTTCAGTTGCTGGCCGTCAGTGCGATGCTGCTGCTCTACTCGCGGTACCAACAGGGCCGCGCCATCGAACTGAATCTCCGGCCCACAAGCGAGACGGCGCACCGTCCCCGCAACTCACGCCAGTGGGCGCTGGTGGCCGCGACCCTGAGCGGTCTCGGCCTTCTGCTGGTGACTCCCCTCGTGGTGCTGGTGGTGCGATCGCTGCGCACCAACGGGCGTTTCGGCCTCGACGCCTATCGCGGGCTCGGTGACGAGGCAAGCAGCGCCTTGTTCGTTGCGCCCGTCGAGGCCATCCTCAACTCACTCGAGTTCGCCGCCGCGGCAACCTTCATCGCCCTCCTCATCGGCATGATGGCCGCAACCGTGATCGCCTATCGGTCGGGACCGGCAACCCGGGCCTTCGACGCCATGCTGATGCTGCCCCTCGGCACCTCGGCCGTCACCATCGGGTTCGGATTCCTGGTGGCCCTGGACGCACCGATTGACCTACGTACCTCGATATGGCTGGTGCCGATCGCACACGCCCTCATCGCCATCCCGTTCGTCGTGCGCACCACGGTTCCGGTGATGCGCAGCGTCCGGCATCGGCTGCGTGAGGCCGCCGCCGTGCTGGGAGCATCACCATCGGCAGCCTGGAGGGAAGTGGACCTCCCGATCGTGGCCCGCGCCGCATTTGTCGGAGCCGGCTTTGCTTTTGCCGTCTCGCTCGGCGAGTTCGGAGCGACCTCCTTCATCGCCCGCCCCGACTCCCCCACGCTGCCCGTCGCCATCTTCCGCCTGCTCGGTCAACCGGGATCCGTCACCTTCGCCAGGGCCATGGCACTCGCCACCATCCTCATGGTCCTGACGGCCGCGGTCATTGCCGGCATCGATCGGCTCCGCATCGGCGATCTGGGTGATTTCTGATGCTGCGGCTCCGCGGCATCACCGTCCGCTACGGCGACCACACCGCACTGGCCGACCTCGACCTCGACGTCTCTGACGGTGAGGTGCTTGCCGTCATGGGACCGTCCGGGTGCGGCAAGACCACTCTGCTGCGGGTCATCGCGGGCCTCGAGGACCCACAGGCCGGATCAGCTGCGTGGGACGGTACTTCGCTCGATGGCACACCCCCCTACCAACGTGGATTTGGGCTCATGTTCCAGGACTACGCCCTCTTCCCGCATCGCACCGTCGCACAGAACGTCGCTTTCGGCCTTCGCATGGGAGACACCCATCCCACCGATGTCACGGCCCGCGTCGATGAAGCACTCGAGAAGGTGGGCCTCGCCGGTTACGGCGCCCGGAGCATTGGCAATCTCTCAGGCGGAGAACAGCAGCGGGTGGCGTTGGCCCGAACGCTGGCACCGTCACCGCGGCTGGTCATGCTCGACGAACCCATCGGCTCACTTGACCGAACGCTGCGAGATCGACTCATGGCCGAGATGAGAGAGCTATTCGCCGAGCTAGCCCTCACCGTGCTGTACGTGACCCACGACCAGGGCGAGGCCTTTGCCGTCGCAGATCGGGTCGCAGTCATGCGAGACGGTGGGATCGAGCGAGTCGGTTCCCCAGAGGAGGTCTGGTCGGATCCCCAAACGGAATTTGTCGCCCGCTTCATCGGCCTTGACACCATCACCACGGCGGTGGTGAGCAATGGGACGATTGATCTCGGGTGGGGAACGTTCGCCTTCTCCGCTCCCGACGGAACCCATCAAATCGTGCTGCCCCCGCAGGCGTTTGCACTCAACTCGGAGTCCACCGTCCGGGCAACGGTGCGGACGGCTTCGTATCGCGGTGGGAGCTACGACATTCGAGCCCGGCTCGGCAACGATGACATCTTGGTGAGCAGCAGCACGGCGGCCCACACCGGAACCGACATCGGCGTCACCGTCGACCCAAGCCGCTTCATCATCCTCGCCGGCTGAGCCGGACGGTCCCGCTGACAGCGTCGGTCCTGTTTTGTTCCGTCAGTCAACAAGCTCCGAGGTGAAGACCACCTGACAGAACTCCTCGTTCAGTTCCAGTGCCGTCACCCTGGCCAACTCGCGGGCCCGCAGGATCTTTCCATCCAGCCCAGAAAGGTCAAAGGTGTGCGTTGCGTCGATGACGAACAGCACCTCGTAGCCCATGTCACTGGCCATCCGGGCCGTCGTTTCGCAACACATGTTGGTCTGAATGCCGCAGATGGCGACGGCGTTGATCCCTTGTTGGCTGAGCCAGGAGTGGAGATCGGGGTCGCCGAAGAACGCCGAGTGCACCGACTTCGAGACGAGAAGATCGGGTTTGCCCCTGATGACATCCTTGAACTCGTTGCCCTTGGTGCCGGCTCGGAGCGGTGAGTTCAACGAGGTGGAGTCGTGCCGAACGAAGACCACCGGCCAGCCCTGCTTACGCCACGCTGCGAGCAAGAGTCCGATATTGGATTCACAGTTGGGGTTGTTCCTTGGTCCCCAATGGGCCTCGTCATCGAAACCCTTCTGCACGTCGATCACCACCAGCGCAGTGCTGTTCGCCCAATCACTCACGGTCTCGACGCCTCCTCGGATAGAACGTGCCGCAGATGACCACGCTAGTGCGCACTCCCTCGGGCTGGCCACGCATTCCTTGCCTCGGCCTCATGCCGTGGCGATGACGCCCTCATCAGTGGCGAGGAACTGCACTGCCTGGTCATGCGGTTCACGGGGGAGTCGATCTACCACCAGTGCTGCCGGGCACACCCCAACCGTGACCGCGCTAGGGGGCAGTCGACTCAGGAGTTCGTCAAAGTACCCGGCGCCGCGACCCAGCCGCATTCCCCACAAATCGAAGGCGAGCCCGGGCAGTAGAAGAACGTCGACATCTCCGAGATCAACCTCAGGAGCGGCGCGATGGGGCTGGAGAAAGCCGAGCCGGTGCACCTCGAGCGGACCACCCAGTTCATGCACGGTGAGCGCCCCCTCTCGGTCGGGGGTGCGGGTGGCCACAAACCGGCAGTCCAACTCAGTGCCCGACAAGGCGACGAGGTCGATCTCGTCGCCAAGCGGTAGGTAGATGAGAGCTACGGATGCGTGCTGCAGGGGCACCCACCGTTCGAGATGAGACCGAACCTGATCGGAGAGTGCGGCGAAATCCAACTCGGCGCGGGTTGCCCGAGCCCAGTCTCTCCACTCGTCCTTGCCGGCCGATGGTGGCGGTTGCGCGACCACGCTCAGCCCATCAGGCGCGGGCCGAGCTTGGCGAACTCATCCTGCGAGGAGAACGGGACGATGTAGCCGTCTTCGCTCCGGATCATGTCGAGGTTGCCTGCGATGTCCTCAATCGTCAACGGACCTTCGCTGTCGGGATGCTGGAAGTAGCCGTCAGACAGCCCGATGAAGATCCGGCTCACCGATCCACCGCCTACCGACCAGATATCTCCCGTGTACTCACATTCCTCGGAGCAGAAGTAGGCGACGGCGGGAGCGACAGACGCAGGATCAAAGCGATCCGCCATCTCACCCAACAACTCCTCGGTCATGCGCGTGTGGGCGATAGGGGCGATGGCGTTGACCTTGATGTTGTACTTGGCGCCTTCGAGCTTCAGGACGTTCATGAGCCCAACCAGCCCGGCCTTGGCGGCCCCGTAGTTGGCTTGGCCGAAGTTGCCGAAAAGCCCGGACGCTGATGACGTCACGACGATGCGCCCGAAGCCCGCCTCCTTCATGCGGCGAAACGCAGGCTGGGTGACGTAGAAGGCACCACGCAGGTGAACGTCCAGTACGGCCTGCAATTCGCTCCCTTCCAGGTTGGCGAATGACCGGTCGCGCAGGATCCCCGCGTTGTTCACCACGATGTCGATGCGCCCGTACTCGTCGACGGCCTTGGCAACGATGGCGTCCCCGCCTTCGGGCGTGGCGACCGACGAGTACTCGGCAACAGCTTCCCCGCCCGCCTCGCGGATCTCGGCGACCACATCGTCGGCTGCCGAGCTGCTGGCACCTTCACCGTGGACCGACCCGCCGAGGTCGTTGACCACGACGGCCGCGCCGCGACTCGCCAACAACAGCGCATGAGCGCGCCCCAATCCGCCCCCGGCGCCGGTGACCACAGCGACGCGGTCCTGGAAATCGATCATCGGCCCTCCCCATGTGACGGTGTGCGTTTCTCGCACGATAGTGCCCCCCAGACTCCCCCTACCATGGAACGCATGGTCCAGCCCCGGCGCCCGCTGCCATCGCAACCACCGTTCTTCCGGCGGATCGGCGTTGTGATTGCTGCCGGATTGATGGCGGGAATGGCTCTGCTCGCCGGCAACCTGGAAGGTCTCGGCACCGGAACCGAAACAACGGCGGTCACGGTGGGATCGTTGCTGGCTCCGCGCCGACCCGTTCACAATGCCGACCCTGCCGTGATCTCGCCCCCTCAGCCGTAGACCCGGCCGATTGCGCGTTCAGGTTGTTGCCTCCAACACTTGCCGCGTCGCCGCTCTACCATCGCAGCCAATGGAGGCAAGGGACGAGCAGGTCAGAATTCGGCCACTTCCCCCCGATCCGCCCGAGGGTGCTCCCCCTGGTGGAACCGCACGGCCCCCGCGACGTTGGATGCCGCTCGCCGTGGCGGCAGGCGCCTTGGTCGTGTTTGGGGTGGGCGCAGCTGTGTTCGGCGGCAATACCGACTCCGATCCCGGGAGCGGTGCGGCCGGCGGCGCCGTCGAAACCACCACCACGACCGCCATCCCACCATTTGCGAACGAGGCCCCACCGACAACGGCAACACCGACGACGACCGAGCCGCCCACGCTTGTCGACCTCCTACCGGGCACCGAATCTGGGCTCACCGCCGTGTTCCGCGACGGGCGGTTTGGCACCGTGGCGCGCTGGGAGGCAGCGAGTGCGATCCCCTCGTTTGTCCCCCTCACCGCTCGGCCGGACCTCGCCCTATTCGACGCATCGGCGGAGTGGCTGGCCTATCTGTCGTTCTTCCGGACCGACGCCAGCCTTCACGTCGGGTTGCCCGCCAACAGCCAGCCCGCTCAATTCATCGGAGCGACCGGCGTCGTGTGGCACCCGACTGATCCGCTGCGCCTCGCCTGGACGGCTCACCTGCCGACGGCTGAGACGGCGTTGTTGTACGAAGGCTTCGTCGACCCCGATACCCAGGAGCTTGTCGTCGCCCGCGAGGTGGCTGAGGTCTTCCCAACTGAGGCGGTGGTGGCGTGGGGAGACTGGGGTTTTGCGCTCGAACGCCGCTTCTTCCTCGACGCGGCCTACGCGGTGAGCGTGCCACTGACCCAAGACCCCAGCAACTCCCGACTGGTGGAGCTCGCCTTGGTGACGGCGCTCGACTTCGAAGGACAACGCGTTGCCGCCGTCCCAGCAGCCTTTCGTGACGCCACGGCCGAAGGCGTGCTGCTCCTCGCTTCGACGGTCGAGGCATACGAGGGGGTCATCAGCAGTGGGGAAGACCTGACTGCGCTCGGCGTCGATCCCTCCATCCTGGCGCCGGTGCCCACCGGAATCTTCTTGGCAGACCGGACGCTCAGCCTCATCGATTTCGAAACCAACGGCCCGCTGCTCCCCGAGCGGATCCACCTCCTCACCCCAGATGGCAACCGAGTGATCGAGGTTCATCAGGACGAATCGGGCACCACGATCACGACATACAGCCTGGTCGGTCGGGGAACGCGGATCACGCCCCTCGAACGACCGACCGACGTGGTGGGCTTGACCTCGGACGGACAGTTCCTCGTCGTTCAGGACACCATGGGCAACGGTGACCTGATCTTCGTGGGCTGGCAATCGGGCCGGATCATCCCGGTCCCGCTCGGCGTCGGTGTCGCCGTGGCCGTTGATCTGCGTTGATCGCAGGCTCAGGTGAGCGCCGCCCGGAGCTGTGTTGCCAGGTTCCCGCGGTCTTCGACGACGACTTCACCAAGGTCGAGCCAACCCGCCATCGCCTGGAGTTGTGTCGCCAACGCTTGCCCAACCGTCGATGGGTCGAAGCCGTCTTCGACGAAGGACCCACGAACCCAAAGGCGCCCGGCGGCTCGGTCCGCCTTAAGGTCGACCCGTCCGACGAGTTCTCCGTCGAGCAGAAACGGCAACACGTAGTAGCCGTGGATCCGGTCCGGCTCCGGTACGTAGATCTCAATTCGATAGTGGAACCCGAACACCCGCTCGGTGCGATCCCGCTCCCAGATGACCGAGTCGAAAGGACTGAGCAGCGCCGCACCGCGGATCCGACGGGGCCGGGGCGCCGCCGGATGGAGGAAAGCCGGCTGGGACCAGCCGGGGACTTCTGCTGCGATCAGCTCGCCCGATGCCAACAACTCTGCCAGGATCGGTCGGGCCAGCGGTACCCTCAATCGGTAGTAGTCGACGAGGTCCTTGGCCGTGCCGATGCCATGATGGCCGGCCGCCAGAAGCAGTAATTCGCGGTAGGCCTCGTCCCTGCTTGCCGCTGGTGCGGCGAGGTACTCGGCGCGGATCACCCGCTGCGGGAGATCGTAGACCCGGCCGAACCGATGGTCCCGGTACGCGGTGATACGACCACAGGCGAACAGCCAATCGAGCGCTACCCGGCCCCGGCCGTGACCCCACCAGGGGCCGGTGCGCGCCCCCGCGTCGGAAAGCTGCGCCACGCTGATGGGCCCGCGTGACGCGATCTCGTCGTAGACGGTCTCGATGTACCCGGGGTGCTCGGCCTCGAGGCTGCGGATGCGACCCCACGGCTCCACGGCGTCCATCCGCCAGCGGAACAGCCGGTAGCGGTCGGCCGGGAGCAGCGAGGCGGCGTGACCCCAGTATTCGTAGATCTCGCCGCTGGCGGCGGTGTATCGATCTAGGGCATTGCGGTCGTAGGGACCGACGCGGGAAAACATCGGCAGGTAGTGCGAACGACTCAGGACGTTCACCGAGTCGAGTTGGAGCACCCCAACATCCGCCATGACTCGCCGAAAGTGCCGAATGTCGATCCGACCCTTCGGCCGCTCCGTGGCAAAACCCTGGGCGGCCAGCGCGATGCGGCGAGCGACGTTCGGTTGGATGGTGACCACAGCGGTTCTGTCCCGATAGCGACGACGAGCGCCGCTAAGTTACCCGCATGAAACAACGGCTGCTCGCCAGGATTCGCACCATGATCGCAGTGCCGACCTTCTTCGTGTTCACGCTGGCCGCATCGGCCTATGTGCTGATCGTTGTTGCCATCCGACCCCACAGCCCACACGTCGACACCGTGATCCAGCTGTGGTCTCGCCTGTTCCTCAGCGTTGCGCCCATCACTTGGTCGGTGGAAGGGCGCGACCGCGTCGACCCGGACGCGCAGTACATCTTCGTGTCGAACCACCTCTCCAACTTCGACGTTCCGCTGCTGTTTCGTGCCATCCCCAACCGCATTCGCTACATGGCGAAGGCCGAACTCTTCAAGATCCCCTTCCTGGCCCAAGCCATGAGCCGAGTCGGCATCATCAAGATCGATCGGGGTGCCGGCCGGGCGGCCCACGCCGGAATCAACCGGGGCGTTGAGCTTGCCACCGAGCAGGGCTACTCGCTCATCGTGTTCCCCGAGGCGACCCGGGCGCGCGACGGGCAGTTCCACGGGTTCAAGAAGGGGGCGTTCCGGATCGCCATCACCAATGGGCTCCCTGTCGTCCCCGTGGCGATCTACGGGACCTGGGAGGTGTGGCGACCCGGCGCCTGGGTGTTCTACCCGGGCCGCGCCAAGGTTGTCATCCACGATCCGATTCCGGTTGAGGAACTCACGGTCGCCGATATCGACGCGGTGCGCCAACAGACCCGCGACATCGTGCTGGCCTCGTTCAACGAGATGCGAGACCAGGCTGCGGACTGACCAGAATCGGCCGACAGGCGTGGATCAGTCGATGGAGTCGGTACCGGTATCGACCGCAGGATCCACCGCGGTGCCGCGACGTTCCTGAACGATCTGATCGATCCACAACAGAACTGCGGCGAGGGCCGCACCGGTACCGATCACGACGGCAACGCCAAGCGCCGGGCTACGCGGCAGCAACACGAGGTAGAGCTGAGCACCCACCAGCATCGTTCCCAGGACAAGGACCGTCGTGGCAGCAGTGCGCATCGTGCGATTCCCCTTCATCGTGCTCAGGTTGAAGTGATCGACCCGTCATGCCGACGAGTTGAGGGATCTGTGGTACTTCAGTCGTATACCCCGGTCAGGAAGGTGCGCTCGTCGCTCACTTCGCAGAGGAAGGCCCCGGCGGAGGTCACGATCTGATAGCGATCCCCGGGTCCCTCACCTTGCCACCAGCGACCCACCCGCCGCCAGGGGCCTGCCCAGGACAGCACCGGCTCCCAACGCGAACCCAGTCGGACCCGAACCGGCATGCCTGCCTCCCATTCGACCTCGAGCGGCACCGGCTCGGGGGGAACCAACGCCGGAGCCGGCGAGGGCGTCTGTCCCGGCCATGGAGCCGCCGGGTCACGTTCGGGTTGCGGCACCTCCTCACCCCAGCGGTACCAAGCCACCCGCTCTGCCGGGTCTCGCCCCCCTTGCGGGATTGCCTGGAGCACGCCGTCCAGGCCAACGATTGCCTGGGTCTGGGTCAGCACCCGATCCGCTTCAGCCGCACTACGGGCGTCTTCATGTAGCGCCAACTGGCGGCCCTCTCCAGAGACATCAGCGGGTGCAATCCGCAGTCGAACCAGGCCACCGCGGATCCCCGGTCCGCTGTGGAACCGGGCATGATCGAGCCAGGCCCGCAACTGCCAGCGCACTCGCTCAGCGACGGCCTCCTCTGTGAAGGGATCCGAGCTGCGCCAGGTTCGAACCCGAATCGACCCGTCATCGGCTTCCGCCTCGATCTCTACCCGATGGGGAGCAACCCCGTGAGCTTCGAGTTCCATCATGAGCCGGTGGGCGAGTCCGCGCGCTTCGAACGCGGCCTGCTCCAAGCTCTCCAACGGCGGGGAGAACCGGTCTTCGACGGCTAGGTCGGGTGGAATCTGACGCGGGTTGGCCGGACGATCATCACCATGCGCCAGACGGTGCGCGGCCAAACCATCGGGACCAAAGCGAGAGACGATGGCTTCTCGGGGCAGCTGGGACAACTCCCCCAGCGTGGTGATCCCCAGCCAGCGGAACGTCGCGGCAAGCTCCTCCTTGCCGAGTGTGGCGATGTCGAGCGAGCCGAGGAAGGCCGTGTCGTCGGTGACGACATAGATCGGATCGGTAGCCGTGGCGAGATCGGCGGCTCGTCGGGCTGCAAATGGTCCGGCGGCAAGCCCGAGCCGATACCCGGGGCCGGTGAGGGCGTCAACTTCTTTGGCGGCTCTGGTGACGAGCGTTGCCTCGCTGCCGAAGTAGCGAACAGCTCCGGTGACGGGAGCAAACGCCAAGCCGGGTGTCATCACCTCGACACGTGGAATCAGCCCTTCGATGGCAGTGACAACCGGTTCGAAGCGGACCGCGTCGGCACCGGGGTCGGCCACGACGGTGAACACCACTGGGCAGACCGCCTCCGCCTCGCGGCGCCGCATACCAATCTGGATCCCGGCATCTGCCGCGAGCGGATTGAGGGCGATGACCCGGTTGTCCTCGCCAACGGCCTGGCAGGGGCTATCCGGCGGCGCGTCTGGCCGGCGTAGCGGCCAGTCGGGGTACCAGACGCACAGCGTCCGCTCCATGATCCTCCACCTCGATCGTCTGCGCCATACCCCGCATTGCCTTCCCCGAGGCTTCGAAGATGAGTCGGCGATGCTGTAGCCGACCATGCCCGGCATCGGTACCGACCCAGCGCACCTCACGTGCCTCCAGTCGCAAATAGGCGATACCGGAGGGAAGCTCACCCCGGACCGGACGCAGTACCACCGGCACCCGGCGGCTGCGAGCCAGCGCCGCCAGCTTGCGCAGTTGGGCATCCTTTACCCCCCGGGGAACCTCGGCGTAGAGACCCGGGATCCCCTCGAGCAGGGTGGCGGCCACCCGAGCCCAGCGCACTGGGTCGGAACACCGCACGACGATGAGTCGCTCTGGAGCGATGCCGGCTTCCCACGCTGCCGGTGGGCACAACCAGCCCCGTGCATCCAGGTACACAATGGGTCCGGCCGCGACTCGCCGCGCCAGCATCGTCAGCCCGATCCGGGTCAGCCCAAAACCGGGGTGACCGATGAGCCCGGTGATCCTTCCCGGCTCGGGAGTGAGCAGGTCCCGCCCCGATGGCTCAACGGGGGTAGCAACGGAGTCCCCTACCGATGCGATTGTCGCCGCCACCTGCCACCCGCTCCGTTCCTACAACCCCGAGCGCCAGCACTGCCACTCGGAACTCCACCCTATCGAACATATGTTCGATGTCAAGATGAAAAGGTCGACCCAAGATCCGGACACGACCAACCAGGGTGTAGACCGCAACGCATACTGGATATAGACTCTGAGCCATGGGAACCACCACTATTCGAGTCGACACCGACACCCACGCCCGCCTCGTCGAACTGAGTCGAGCAACCGGAGACTCACTCATCGAGACGGTCCGAGACGCCACCGAGGCGCTGCGGCGTCAGCGATTTGCCTCCAAGGTGACCTCTGAACTGGCCGAGTTGCAGGAAGATCCGACGGCGTGGGCGGACTACCTCGCCGAGGCCAACACGACGTCGGTGACAGATGGCATCGGTTGACGATCTCTGGTTGGTCGACTTCGGAGAGCCGTACCCAGGAGAACCGGCAGCCCATCGACCGGCACTCGTCGTCGGTCCGCCCGAAACGTTCGGAGCCGGCTTCCCTTTTGTCATCGTTACTCCGCTCACCACCACACGCCGCGGCCTTTCGCTGCACGTCGAGGTCGATGCGCTCGCCGCCACCGGTCTCGATCACACCAGCTACATCCAATGTGAGCTGATCCGGTCGGTCAGCCGGAAGCGCCTCATCCACCGCCTGGGAGCCATCGATCCAGAGTCCAGCCGGAGGGTCACCGCCGTGCTCAAGACCTTGCTCAACCACTGACGGTCCGCTCGAGACCCGCGTCCGGTCGCTTGCTCAGCCGGCTTCGGAGCAGATCGGGAATTCGACCCTGGTGAGAAGCTCCTCGGGTGGAACCGTCTGGGGATCGTTCAGGTAGATCTCCCGCGGTGGTCCGGCCACGTCGTGGCCGTGCTCGGAGATCCAGGCGGTCAACGTGTGATAGGCCGGAGCGATCTGCTGGTAAGGGCCATGGTGGACCGTAGTGGCCATCGTTCCGCCTTCGAGTTCCCGCCCGTAGACCTCGGCGCCGTCGGACATGGCGCCGCCAATCGGCACGCAGATCTCAATATCACCGTCGGTCGTATCGTCGATCACATCGTGGTACACGATGAGGGGCGGACCCGCCGGCGCCATACCCTCGCGGCCGAGGGCCTGCATCAGCGATCCGAACCCAGCGCCGATGTCGTTGCCGATCCGGCTCAGACTGGTGTGCACCCTGTTGGCGGCGACCATTTGCGGGGCCGCTTCTGTGACGTTGACGTCGTAGGGCATGATTCCCTCCTTGCGCTGGATGAGTGACTCGAGGTACACAAGCGTGCGCTCCTGGACGGCCAGCCGTTCGGCCAGTCGCTCGCGGTGGATGACCAACTGCTTGTGGACCAATTCGGCGTCATCGGTCTCCAAGATCGCCCGAATCTCGTCGAGCGGCATGTCAACCGAGCGCAAGATCCTCACTGCCTCTGCCCGATTCGCCTGTCCCAGCTTGTAGTACCGATATCCGGACGTCGGATCGACACGGGCGGGAACGAGCAGGCCGATTTCGTCGTAGAGGCGCAACGCCTTCACCGACAAACGGGTCATTTTAGAGAATCGACCAATGGAGACCAGATTCACGCTCTGTACCTCCTTTCCCCTCCATCGTGGAGCCTCCCCCAAGGGGAGAGTCAAGCGGTCCGCTGAGATTGCTCGCGCCATGGTTACGTCCTCAAATTCCGGCTGTCAACGCACTCGCCCGCTCGGCTCGTCATCCGCAGGGCTCGGTACGCTATTGGCATGAAGATCCCCGCCACCATGGCCGTCCGGACACTTCGTGGCGCCGGCATCGACTTCGTTCCCCACCTTTACCGGTACGAGCCGGGTGGAGGGGCGGCGGCGGGAGCTGCGGCGCTTGGCGTCGACCCTCACCACGTCATCAAGACACTGATCATGGAGACCGAAACCGGCGAGCCGCTGATTGTCCTCATGCACGGCGACCGCGAGGTCTCCACCAAGAACCTCGCCCGCCTGGTCGGATGCCGCCGCGTCCAACCATGCCATCCCGACGTTGCGGGCAAACACAGCGGCTATCTGGTCGGCGGTACTTCCCCGTTTGGGACCCGTCGCGCCATGCAGGTCTATGCCCCAGAGACGCTACGCGACGTCCCAGTGATCTACGTCAACGGCGGCAGACGCGGCTTCCTCGTCGAACTCTCCCCCGAGTCCCTCGCGGCGGCAATCGACGTCACCTACGGGGAGATCGCGGCTGCGTGACCGAACCGAAGCGTTCTGCCGAAGGCAACAGCCGGTTCATCCTCGAGGACTGATTTTGGTGCATTGATCAAACAGAGAAGGCCCCGGATAGTCCGGGGCCTTCTCTGTTTGTCGATTGAAGTGGGCTACTCGCTGGACTCGAACTCGTCCTCGAACGAGACCACGGTGCGGCCCGGCTTCGACGAGTCACCACCGCTGCCGGCCCGATCACGATCCCGGTCACGATCACGGCCACCGCGATCACTACTGCCACTACTGCGACCACGATCACGGCCGCCACGATCGCCACGATCACGGCCACCACGGTCGCTGCTGCGACCACGATCCCGGCCGCCACGATCGCCACGGTCACGGCCACCACCGTCGCTCTTGGGCGAGGCGGTTGCTCCTTCGCGGAGCTCCAGTTCGACGCCCTCGGCGAGGTCGAGGCTGACCTTGCCCCGATCGTCGATCTCGCGGACCACGACCTGAATCTTGTCACCGAGCGAGAGCACGTCTTCGACCTGTTCGATACGGCGACCGCCACCCATCTTGGAGATGTGGAGCAGTCCGTCCCGGCCCGGGAGGATGTTGACGAAAGCACCGAACTTGGTGATGTTGACGACTTCACCCTCGTAGTCGGCGCCGACCTCGGCCTCCGGCGGGAAGCCGATTGCCAAGATCCGTTCCTTGGCCAGCAGCATCGAAGCCGTATCCGAAGCGCCGACGCGGATGGCGCCGTCGTCGTCGATCTCGATGGTGGCACCGGTCTGCTCCTCGAGCTCCCGGATGACCTTGCCCTTGGGCCCGATGACCTCGCCGATCCGATCCTTCGGGATCATGATGGTTTCGATCTTCGGAGCGTTGGGAGCGAGCTCCTCCCGCGGCCCGGGAATGACTTCCTCCATGGCGTCGAGGATGAAGAGGCGGGCATCGCGGGCTTGGCCCATCGCCTGGATCAGAACGTCGGCGGGGAGCGACTCGATCTTGGTGTCGAGCTGCAAGGCCGTGATCATGTTGCGGGTGCCGGCCACCTTGAAGTCCATGTCACCCAGGGCATCTTCAGCGCCGAGGATGTCGGTCAGCGTGATGAACTGGTTGTCGTGATGGATGAGCCCCATCGCGATACCCGCCACCGGCGCCTCGATCGGAACCCCGGCATCCATCAAGGACAACGAGGACCCACAGATCGAAGCCATCGAGCTCGACCCGTTGGACATCAGAACCTCGGACACGAGCCGGAAGGCGTACGGGAACTCCTCCGCGGACGGGATGACCGGCAGCAGTGCCTTTTCGGCCAGAGCGCCGTGGCCAATCTCACGCCGCTTGGGACCGCGCATGAACCCGGTCTCGCCGGTCGAGAACGGCGGGAAGTTGTAGTGGTGCATGTAGCGCTTGCTGTCCTCGACATCAATCGTGTCGAGCATCTGCTCCATCCGCAGCATGCCGAGTGTCGTTACGTTCAAGACCTGGGTCTCGCCACGCTGGAACAGGCCTGAGCCGTGCCCCTCGGACACAAGGCCGACCTCGATCATCAGCGGCCGAACATCGGTCAAGCCACGACCGTCCATCCGGACGCCTTCTGCGACGACCCGCTGACGCATGACCTTCTTCTGCACGGCCCGGAATGCCTTCTTGGCAGCCTTGAGCGTCGCCTCATCGTCTTCGGCGATGGCCAGCTCGGCAAGCACCTCTTCACGCAGGATGTCTTCGGCGTCCTGGCGCTCGTGCTTGTCAACAATCGTACCCATGGCCATGAGACGGTCCCAGGCCACTCCGGCAATCTGGTCGTAGAGCTCTTCGGAGTAGTCGACAGCCAACGGATACTCGATCGGGGTCGGCGCCTCGGCCTGCTCGGCGAGTTGCACCTGCATGTCGATCAGCGTGCCGATGTGCTCCTTGGCAATTTCGAGGCCACGAGCCACGGTCTCCTCGTCGCTGGTCGGTGCGCCGGCCGTGACCAGACGATGGCCTTCTTCCGTGGCGCCGGCTTCGACCATGGCGATGTCCACCTCACCGGCGGCATTGCGCTTGCCGGCAACGACGAGTTCGAAGACCGACTCCTCGAGATCCTCGTAGGTGGGGAAGGGAACCCATTCTCCGTCTTTGAGCGCCAGGCGCACCGCGCCGAGTGGGCCCAGGAATGGGATCGGGCTGATCATGAGAGCGGCCGATGCCGCATTGAGGGCTGCAACGTCATAGTCGTGGACCATGTCGGCCGACATGACGGTCGCCACGATATGGGTCTCGGAACGGAAGCCGTCGACAAACGACGGCCGCAGCGGACGGTCGATCAGGCGACAGGTGAGGGTCGCCTTCTCCGTGGCACGGCCTTCACGGCGGAAGAACGAGCCCGGGATGCGCCCGACGGCATACATCCGCTCCTCGACGTCCACGGTGAGCGGGAAGAAGTCGAGGCCCTCCCGGCCGCCGCGATTTGCGGTTGCGGTCACCAGCACCTCAGTGCCGCCGACCCTGATCACGACGGCGCCACCGGCGAGTCGTGCGAGTTTTCCGGTCGAAAGGGCAATCTCAGCGTTGCCTACTTGACCGCGTACGGTGGTCTCTGCCACGCGTGTCTCCTTGTTGTTGAGTGAGGGAGAACGCTCAATTGGCAGTGGTCGCATCTCGTGGATGAACAAGCTGCGGCCACTGACAACTGAACCGCTACTCCCGATTGGAATGACTGACAGCAAAAAGGCGGCCCTGAGGCCGCCAATTTCCCTGTCGTTATCTACGCAGACCGAGTTGGGCGATCAGCGATCTATACCGCTGAACGTCCTGGTCGTTGAGATATCCCAGCAGTCGTCTGCGCTTGCCGACCATCATCAACAAGCCTCGCCGGCTGTGGTGGTCCTTTTTGTGGTACCGCAGGTGATCGGTGAGGTGATTGATTCGCTCGGTGAGCAACGCGACCTGGACCTCGGGAGATCCCGTGTCGCTCGGGTGCGTACCGAACTCTTCGATGATGGTTTTTGTGTCTTTCACGCAGGCATTTTCCTTCGTGGACTTGGCAAACGGGGCGCGGACGACCGTCCGGATGAACGGAAGTGTAACGCAGTGGCGTTGCTGTGCCAAGCGCAGCCCGCTCAGTCGGCCCCGGTCTCTGTCGCAGGGACTCCGAGCTTCTTGAAAAGCACCTTGAAGAGCCTGCGGGTGATCATCAGCGCCAACACGATGGCAACAACCTCGATGAAGTGACCCAACTCGACGTGGTCGCCAAACACGAAGTTGACCACTTCCAGGATAACGAGCTTTCCAAAGAACAGGATCGCAAACAGGGACACCGTGCCGGCCACCTTGAAGAAGGCCCCTTCCTTGCCGGCGAAGTAGCTGTGCACCACGTGCTCGAACCGCATCACCACGTCCAGAAGGATCTTGAGGAGCACCGCAGTGAGGATCGAAATGGTGAATGAGTCTATGACGACGGCGTCCGCGTACTCAACGAACAGGTTGAGCACGACGGTGTAGATCAGCACGTCGGACGTCCAGGAGAAGAAGATCTCCTGCGCCCTCGTAATGGTAACGGTACGGGTCCTATCCGATGACGTCATGGCTTCTGCCGGTTCTCCTCAGTCGTGGTGCGGGCCGCTCCCGCCCGCGAAAGAGCACAGTAGCCCGCCGAGCCTTTCGAAGCCCGTGGCCTTGGATCCTCGCGGGCCCGGCTCCGCTTGATTGAACATCTTGTCAAGATCGCAGGATCAACCGGTGACGATCGCCTCGACCTCGATCTCGACCTTCCATGCCGGGTCGAGCAGGGCGGCTACCACGACCATGGTCGCCACCGGGGGGTGCAAACCGAACAGGTCCCGGTGGGCGCGGCCGATCTCGTCGGCGTCGGCGGGATCGCAGATGAACATCCGGGTGCGAACTACGTCGGACACTTCGGCTCCGAGGTCGGCCAATGCTGCAAGTGCGATGTGCCCGCAGCGCAACATCTGGCTGTAGGCGGTTTCGGCGACCTGCTCCCCCACCGGAGGGACCGGGGCCGTTCCGGCAATCTCGACCCGATTCCCGATGCGACGGCCCCGCACGAAGCCATACCGCTCTTCGTAGGGCGAGCCGGACGTCACGGTCGCATCGGTCATGGCCCGCAGACTACCGCCATCGCTTCCGGACTACTCTCTTGGGACCATGTTCCGCTCTGCACCAAAACCAATCCCGGAAGTCGACCCCCACGAGGCCGCCGCCAAGGTCGAAGCCGGCGCCCTGCTCGTCGATGTGCGCGAACCGAACGAGTTCGCCTACGCACACATCCCGAACGGTGAGCTCAGGCCGCTGTCGACCATCAACGACTGGTACGCCGACCTGCCCAAGGACAAGACCATCGTGTTCTACTGTCGCACCGGCCGCCGATCCGATCAGGTGGTGAGGGCCTTGATCGAGCAGGCCGGATTTTCCGATGTGTGGAACATGGTCGGCGGCATCGTGAAATGGACCGAAGAAGACCTGCCGTTGGAGACGCCCCCGGCCACCTGAAGCCGACCTTCAGATCGTGCCGGTCAGCAACTCCCGGGCCGTGGCGACGTCCCGATCGAATTGGGTCACGATCTCGTCGACGCCGTCGAGTCGCTCCTCGTCGCGAATTCGGGCGTGGAACTCGACGGTCAGTTCCGTACGGACGAGATCGCCGGAAATCCCGATCAGATGGACCTCGACGACCTCGCGGTGACTACCGAAGGTCGACGGCCGCACCCCAACGCTGACCACACCGGGAAATCTGCCATGGACGCTCATCACCATCGCGGCGTACACCCCGTGACGCGGAAGCACCTGCGCAGGCGGGATGCTCAGATTGGCCGTCGGCATCCCGAGGGCGTGACCCCGATCGTCGCCGGCAATCACGATGCCGCGGAGTGCAAACGGCCTGCCCAGCAGTTCCGCAGCGGTGACCACATCGCCGGCCTGGAGCACCTGTCGCACCGCCGTGGACGAAAACGGGGCTCCCTTCCCGATCAGGTCGAGCGAATCAACCTCGAAGCCGTACCTGGGGCCCTCCCGCGTGAGGAGGTCGACGTCGCCGGCCCGCTCGTAGCCAAAACGGAAGTCGCCGCCGACGACGATCAGCCCAACGTGAAAAGTGCCGACGAGGATGCGTTCGATGAACACCTCGGGCGTCATCTGGCGCAGATCGGCGTCAAACCGTAGAAACCCGACGATGTCAACCCCCAATTCGTCGAGAAGCTCCAGCTTCTGCTCACGACTCGTAATCAACTGCGGGGCGTGCTCGGGAGCACTCAGCGTCAGCGGATGACCGTCGAAGGTGACAACCGCAACCGGGCGACCCCGGGCTCTGGCTTGGAGTTCGGCGAGGACGGCCTGGTGCCCGAGATGGATACCGTCATACACCCCAATCGTGAGAACTGTTGCGGGAGCTGCCACCGACCACTCCCGATAGTCCCCCTCTAAGACCTTCATGAGACGACCACTTCGGGAACGGCCCGGGAGCCTTCAACTCGGTAGACACCGAGCAGGCGATGTCCAGGACCTGCCACGCGCACAAAACCGGACTCGGCCCCTGCCAGGACGCTCCCGGTCAGCGGGACGCCGTTGGCAACCGCCTGGGCAACGTCGCCGTCCACTTCGACCAGCGGCAGGTCGGGAAGCCCATCGAGCGGATCGAGCACAAGACGCTCCCAATCATCGTCAGCAGCGGCTGAGGCAATGGAATCTACCGAATGTGCGCCCGCCACCGACAGCCCACCGTTGCGGGTTCTGCGCAACTCGATCAGGTGTGCTCTGCCGCCGAGGGCTCTCGCCAGGTCGTCGGCCAGCGTCCGAACGTAGGTCCCTTTGCTGCACCGAACCCGAAATTCCACCTGCGGATAGTCAGACGGTGCAAAGTCGATCAGCTCGAGCGAGTAGATGGTCACCGGGCTCGCCTCACGCTCGACTTCCTGACCCTCGCGAGCAAGTTCGTAGAGACGGCGTCCCTCCACCTTGCGGGCGGATACCATTGGGGGCACCTGCATGATCGATCCCCGAAACCGCCCCATTGCGGTCTCGACATCACGCTCATCGATGTCCATCGGATCTCGAGTCAGAACAGCTCCATCGGCATCAAGACTGTCGGTCGCTACCCCGAACTGGGCCCGGGCCTCGTACTCCTTCTCCGCCTCCTGGACGAAGCGCAGCAAACGGGTGGCACGGCCCAGGCCGAGTACCAGCAACCCCGTCGCCATGGGGTCGAGCGTCCCGGCGTGACCGACCTTCTTGATGCGAAGCAGATTGCGGACCTTGGCGACAACATCGTGTGATGTCCAACCCGATGGTTTGTCGACCAGCAGGAACGCGGCGGCGGGAGCCGCAGTCACGACAGTTGGTCGCGGAGCATTTCGATGGCGACCCCAAACGGCTTGCGTACGGTGAACCCCGCCGCGTTGTGGTGACCTCCCCCGCCCAGATTGCTGGCGATCGTGCCAACATCAACCTCGCCGCGCGAACGCAGGCTGCCTTTGGTGGTGTCCTTGCCAACCTCCTTGAACAGGCAGGCGACTTCCGCTTCCTCGGCGATCCTGATCAGATCGATGAGACCGTCTGCCTCTTCGTAGCCGATTCCTGCCGCCTCGAGGTCGCTCTGGAGCACGACCGACCACACCAGGCGTCGTTCCCGATCGAGTTCGGTGCGCTCGAGCACGGCGCCGGCAACTTTCAAGTATCCAAACGGAGCTTCTTCGTACACATGGCGGCCTACCTCTTCGGGCGTGGCGCCTGCCTCGACCAAGGCAGCTGCTACCCGCAGCACCTCGGGAGTAGTCACCGAGTACTGGAATCGTCCGGTGTCCGTAACGAGGCCGGTGTGCAACGCAGTCGCCACCGCCGGATCAATCGGCCACCCCAGCTCCTGGAGGAGGTAGTAGGCCAGTTGCGCCGTCGCCGCTGCGTCCGGGTCGATGACCGTGATGTCGCCGAAGCCGTCGTTGGAACGGTGATGGTCGAGCACCACCACGGTCTTGGCCCGATCGAGAACCTCGGCGGCGCTTCCGAGCCGACTGAGGTCGGCAGTGTCGCAAGCGACGACAACGTCGATCTCATCGGGTAGTGAACCGGGGCTGCACAACGGCACCTGGTCGAGAAACCTGAACTGACCGGGAACGACAAAGGGTTCGCCGAAAGAGGCGTAGGCTTTCTTGCCAACCCTCCGGGCGGCAAGGGCAATCCCGAGGGCCGTACCGAGCGCATCGCCGTCTGGGCCAATGTGGCCGAGCGTGACCAATGTCTCGGCCTCCCCGATGGCGACGGCGGCCCGTCGCAGATCGGCGGTGACGTCATTCCTCATCGACTCTCCCCTGCTCGGCTTCCTCCACGGCGAGATCATGAAGGATCTGACTGATTCGTATCCCACGTTCGACGGTTTCGTCGACTCGAAACTCCAAAACGGGCGTGTATCTCATCCGAACCTGGGAGGCCACGGCGCGCTGGAATCGACTGTGGGCGTGCTGCAGAGCCGCGCCGGTCTCTTCGACCTCCTCAGGAGTCCCCAGGACCGTGTAGTACACGGTGGCATGGCGGAGATCCGGGTTGGTGTCGACCGCGGTGATCGTCACAAAACCGATCCGGGGATCCTTGAGCCGGCCGACTTCCTCGGCGATGATTTCGCGCAGCTGTTCGTTGACCTTGCGCATCCGAGGAGTTCTGCCTTGGCTCATGCCGGGTCCTCCAAATAGGCGGTACGAGTATCGAGCACCTCGATCTCGTCCCTCTGGTCGAGAGAACGGCGCACCGAATGCAGGATACGGTCTGCCTGACCGGCTTGTGGTGCCACAACGGCGATCCCCAAGGTGGCGCGCTGCCACAGCTCCTGGTGGTCGACCTCGGCCACAGCAACATCAAAGGTCTTGGTGAGATGAGCGATGACGGACTTGACGATCCCGCGCTTCTCCTTCAACGACTGAACGTTGCGGATGCGGAGGTCGACCCGGAGGGCGGCGACATGCATGGCGTCGTCAGGTCCGAGCGATTTCCCGCAACTCGTACGACTCGATCGTGTCGCCTTCCTTGATGTCCCGGAAGTTCTCCAGCCCGATACCGCACTCGAAACCGGCGGCCACCGACGGAACGTCTTCCTTGAAGCGCCGCAGCGAGGTGATTTTGCCGTCGTAGACCACGACGCCGTCACGAACGAGCCGAGCCCGGGCGTTGCGGTTGATCTCACCCTCAGTGACATATGAGCCGGCCACGAACCCGAACCGGGGAGCCCGGAACACCGCCCGCACATCGGCGACGCCGAGGAATCGCTCGATCTCTTCTGGCGTGAGTTCGCCAACGAGCAGACCTTCAACGTCCTCGAGAAGCTCGTAGATGATCCTGAAGGTCCGGATCTCGATCGCGGCCTCTTTGGCGGCGGCACGTGCGCCGGCATCTGGGCGGGCATTGAAGCCGTAGATGATGGCATCGGAAGCCTCAGCCAACATCACGTCGTTGGCGGTGATGCCACCAACGCCGCCCTGGATGATGGTGACCCTGCCATCCTCACGTTCGATCTTGGCGATGGCGTCTCGAATGGCTTCGAGCGAACCTTGAGCGTCGGCCTTGACGATGGCACGTAGCTCGGCGTGCTCGGCGGTTCGGAGTTGTTCGAGCAGGATGCCGAGACGTTCGGTCGACGTCGGAACGGTGATCTCGTCGGCGCGAACGTCGGCGATACGTTGGGCAGCCATCTTGCGAGCCGTTCGCTCGTTCTTGACCGCTTGGAACATGTCGCCGGCCAACGGCACCTCGTCCCAACCCATCACCAGCACCGGGGCACTCGGTCCGGCCACCTTCACCTGCTGACCCTGGTCATCGAACATCGCCCGGACCCGACCTGCGGTTCCTCCGGCAACAATGGCGTCGCCGCGCTTGAGCGTGCCACGCTGGACGATGACGGTCGCCACCGGTCCTCGCCCAATCTCGAGTTGAGCCTCGATAACGGTACCGACCGCCGGCGCACCCGGATTGGCCTTCAGGTCCTCAACCTCTGCCACGAGTGAAATCAGTTCGAGCAAATCGTCGATACCGGTCCCCTGCAGCGCCGAGATCTCAGCGGACACGACCTCGCCGCCGAGCTCCTCAACCAGAATGTCGTGCTTCGTGAGATCGGCGCGCACCGCGTAGGGGTCGGCAGCCTCGAGGTCCATCTTGTTGATAGCGATGATCAAGGGGACGTCGGCCGCCTTGGCGTGGCTGATGGCTTCGGCCGTCTGCGGCATGACACCGTCGTCTGCGGCGACCACGATGATCGCAATATCGGTGATGTCCGCACCTCGGGCCCGCAAGGCAGTGAAAGCCTCGTGGCCCGGGGTGTCGATGAAAGTGATCGTGCCGTCGCCGCGGCGGACCTGGTACGCACCGATGTGCTGGGTGATCCCACCAGCCTCTCCGGCAATCACGTTGGCGCGGCGGATCGTGTCGAGCAGCTGGGTCTTGCCGTGATCGACGTGGCCCATCACAGTGACCACCGGCGGGCGGGTCTCGAGGCTGGCCGGATCATCCTCGTATTCAACGACGTACCGGTGCGAGCCCTCTTCTTCCTCAACCTCTTCGGCCTCTTCGACAAGGACATCGATGCCGAAGAAATCCCCCAACGCTTCAATCGCATCAAATGGGATCGTCCCGCCACCGGGCACGATCTCGCCCATTGACATGAGCTGGCGGACGACATCTCCGGTGCGAACACCGACGATCCGGCCGAACTCGTGGGCGGTGATGCCCTGCTGAACAACGACCAAACGGCGTTCATCCCCGTCGCCGCCATCGACCGCTTCTTCGGCTTCGACTTCGACTTCGGTCTCGACCGCTTCCTCGGCTTCCGGTGCTGCTTCAGCTACCTCAGGCTCCGGTTCTGGCTGGTCGGCCGGGGCTACCGCTTGCGGCTCGGCCTCCGGAACGGTGGGAGCCGCCTCGCCGCTCTCTTGATAGGAGAGCCGGATGAGGGCTGCTCCGTCCTCATCGACGCCGGATGAGGCCGTCTTCACCTCGAGACCGAGCTCCAGGGCGCGCGCGACGACATCCTTGGACTCGAGCCCGAGTTCGCGAGCGAGTTCGTATATGCGCTGCTTGGCCACTCTTACCTCCGCGCGGACATTGTGCCCGACCGTCTAGGCGGTCGGATCCGCGTCTGTGTTCTCGTCCGTCTGGTCTGTGATCTCATCATCGTCAACGCTCTCGGCGTCAACTTCCTCTGCCAATTCGGCTTCTGCCACGATCTCTCGGGCCTCAGCCACGACCCCGGCTTCTGCGACCTCTTCTGCCTCTTCTGCCTCAGCCACAATCTCTTCAGCCTCGGCGATGACCTCTAGCTCTTCCACCACTTCTTCGACCTCAGCCGCAACCGCGGCCTCCTCGATGGCGGCGACAACCTCGGCGGCCTCCTCGAGCTCCTCGGCCTCTTCAGCCGCGTCTTCCACGACGGCAGCTTCAACCACGGCTTCCATTACGGCCGCTTCAACCACGGCTTCCTCTACGGCCGCTTCAACCGCCTCCTCGGGCTCTTCGTCCTCGAGGTCGAGCCCGAGGTCTTGAGTCTCGGACTTGATGTCGATCTTGTATCCGGTCAGCCGGGCAGCCAGCCTGGCGTTCTGGCCTTCCTTGCCGATGGCCAGCGAAAGCTGGTGATCGGGAACGATCACAGTGGCAATCATGGCTTCATCGTCGAGGCGTACCTCTTTGACCCGGGCGGGGCTCAACGCCTCAGCGATGAAGGACTGTGTGTCATCACGCCACTCGACAATGTCGACCTTCTCGCCGCGCAATTCGTTGACAACCTGGCGGACCCGGGAACCCCGGGCGCCAACGCAGGCGCCAACCGGATCGACATTGGGGTCGTTTGAAGCAACGGCAATCTTGGTGCGGTGACCGGGCTCACGGGCAATCGCCCGGATCTCAACATCACCGTCGACCAGCTCAGGTACCTCGAGCTCAAACAGCGATCGAATGAACTCCGGATGACTGCGGCTGACCACGATCTGCGGGCCCTTGCCCTCGCCGCGCACCTCGAGGATGTAGGCCTTGAGCCGGTTGCCACGCTCGAGCCGCTCGTAGGGGATCCGCTCGGACGAAGGCATGATCGCTTCGGCATTTCCGAGGTCGAGGATGGCGTAGCGATGATCTGACTGCTGCACGATGCCCGTCACAAGATCGCCTTCGCGACCCTCGTAGAGATCGAAGACTTGCTCGCGCTTGGCGTCGCGCAGACGCTGCATGATGACCTGCTTGGCCGTTTGAGCGGCGATCCGCCCGAAGTCGGATGGCGTGTCTTCCCATTCCCGGGTGACGTTGCCGTCTTCGTCGAGGTCCTGCCCGTATACGGTGATCTCGCCGGTGTCTGGGTCGATGGTGACTCTTGCTTCTTCCGCAGCCCCGGGCGTGCGCTTGTAGGCCGACACGAGCGCGTTGGCAAGAGCATCGAGGATGGTATCCGCCGGGACACCCTTCTCGCGCTCCAAGAGGTCAAGCGCATCAAGCAGGTTGTAGTCCATCTCGTCGTCCTTCTTCTCAGTGCCCGGTTCCAGGCTTGGCAGCCTTCTCCCACACAAACACGGTACGGGCGGAGGCCACGTCTGTGTAGGCGATGCGGTGCGCACCCGCCTCGGTGTCGACGACAAATCCAGTGCCGTCGGCTTCGAGGAGTTGACCCGTGTGGTTGACGGACCCCGCGACGGGGCCCTTGGTCTTCACTTTCACCTCTCGCCCCAACGACTTCTCGTAGTGGCGAGGGCGGCGCAGCCTGCGCTCCAGCCCTGGCGAACTCACCTCGAGGGTGTAGGACCCGCTCACCGGATCGTCATCGTCGAGCAGGCGGGAGATTCCCCGGCTCAGCTCAGCGATGCGCTCCACGCTTATCGCACTGTCCCCGTCCACCGTCACCCTGACGATCGTTCCGGCGCCTTGTCCCAGAACCTCGAAGTCGTCGAGTTCAATGCCTTCCGCCGCGACATACGGCTCGATAACGCCCCATAGACGCTCAGCCGTGTCGCTCACCGCTCCTCCTCCGTGGTCCTATCGGCCTCCTCAGCAAACGAGGCGGGCCCCGGCCCACCTCGATACCGATCTCAGTTGGATCAAGAGTATACCAGGGGCGAAGCCGAAGCCTCTCGCGGCCCCTGGAACGCAGCGCCACCGGGATCGCTGCCCTCTCTCGCGTAGGCGGGCGCCTACCCACGCTCGATTGAGGGGGGTACTGGACGGAACGGCTTACATCGCACGAACCCGCAGGATTGGCTACTCCCCTTCGGCGATCTCCGCCACAGCCGCCCGTCGAGCCTCTGCCTGGTTGGCGTCGCCGCGCAGGCCACGCAGTTCGAGGGCTTCCTCGGCGGCGAGATCGGCGGCGGTGACATCCGCCGCGGCGAGGCGCGCCTCCACGCCTTCTTCAGCAAGGAGTCGAGCTTCATCGAGCAGAGCGGCGACCATTTCGCCCTCAGGAACCACCCTGACGACCTGTCCCTTGATGAAGAGATGGCCCTTCCGATGGCCGGCCGCGATCCCGATGTCCGCCTCGCGTGCCTCGCCGGGCCCGTTGACGACGCAGCCCATCACCGCAACCTGGATGGGGAGCCCCTCGGCCTCCAAGGCATCACGGGCCGCCGAAGCGACCTCGATGACGTCGACCTCGGCTCGGCCACAGGATGGGCAGGCGATCAGGTCGAGCGTGGTGCGTTCGCGCAGCCCGAGGTATTCGAGTAGCTGGCGACCGGCTTTGGCCTCCTCGACGGGGTCGGCCGTCAGCGAGAACCGGATTGTGTCGCCGATCCCCTCGAGCAAGAGCGTCGCGATACCGGCAACGGACTTGATCAATCCGCCGGGCGGGGGCCCCGCCTCCGTCACCCCAAGGTGGAGCGGATAGTCGACCCGGTCGGCCAGCAAGCGGTAGCTCTCCACCATCGAGGGAACGTGGGAATGCTTCACCGAGATCTTGATGTCGGTGAACCCGACCTCTTCCAAATAGGCGATCTCCTTGAGGGCGGACGCGACGAGCGCCTTTGGCACGGGCCCACCGTGCTCGTCCAGCAAGTCCTTGTCGAGGGAGCCCGCATTGACACCGACACGGATCGGAACACCGGCAGCCATTGCCTCACGAGCAACTGTCTTGATGTGCTCTTCCTTGCGAATATTGCCCGGATTGAGCCGCAGTCCGGCGACTCCCGCTTCAAGTGCCGCCAGGGCCAGGCGGTATTGGAAGTGGATATCGGCGATGATCGGCACCGGGGATCTCGGCACGATCTCGGCCAGGCCTTGGGCGGCGGCAACGTCGTTGCAGGTGATGCGCACGATGTCGGCGCCCGAGCCCGACAGGGCGTAGACCTGAGCCAGGGTCCCGTCGACATCGGCCGTCTTGGTCGTCGTCATCGACTGCACGGACACCGGAGCGTCGCCGCCCACGGCGACGGGCCCTACGTGGAGTTGGCGCGAGGCACGTCGATCAATCGTCATGCGACCATGTTACGGGCGGCGCATTCGCTGTCGGCAGCAACCCTCTGCATCGAGGTACCCCGGCGGCGCAGCCCAACCCATTTCGCTCACTCGGGCAGTTGGAGCGGGTTGGCGATGTCGAAATAGATGCCGAGCAGTCCGAGCATCACGATGAAGAGAAACACGGCGGCCGCCACCGGCATCAGCTTGCGCACATCCGGGGCGCGGCCTCGGACCTTCTCGTACACCGCCACCGCGAAGTGCCCACCATCGAGCGGGTAGAGGGGCACGAAGTTGAGCACCCCGACGAACACGTTGACGAGGGCGAGCAGTCCGAGGCTGAGCTCGACCGGCCCGGCGATTCGCACGAGCCCAACCGGGCTGATCGGACGCACCGTTTCGAGGACCTCATCATCCTGACCGAATGCGGCGCCGAGAAGCGCACCGAAGTTGGTCACCAGGTCCCACAAGCCACGGACGCTCAACCCGATGGCAGTCCAGAGATTTGAAAACGCGTTGCCGGCGGCGGCAAACGGACCGACCGACGCAACCACACCGCGGGGAGAAATCCCAAAGAATCCGGTGGACTCCCCGGCAACCACCCGAGCCGTGAAGTACGTCTCGAGCGTAACCTGCTCTCCGCCGCGGTCAACAACAATGGTGGCCGACTCACCGGGGTTGAGCGACGCAACATCAACGAAGTCCTCCCACGACTCGACCGGTTGCCCGTCGACCGACGCCAGCACATCCCCGACCAGGATTCCGGAAGTGAACGCAGGGGCGACTTCAACGATCTCGGTCGTCTCCAACGTGACGAGGGCTCCCTCTCGGTCGACCGTCACGGCAGTCAATTCGCCGGTGGCTTTGGGCTCCGCCGCCGTCAAGGTCTCGACCGCAACACCATCAACGGCGATTACGGTATCGCCCGACTCGAGTTCGAGCGGAACCTTGTCGTCGTCGGCAACATCGCTCGGATTGACCAGGATGGTGCTGACTCCGTCGACTTCAGTGGTGACCTCCGCGACGCCGTAGACCATGGCCAGCGCAAAGAAGAGGGCGAGTGCCACGACAAAGTGACTGAAGATGCCGGCCAGCACCACGATTGACTTCTGCCAGAAGGGGGCCTCGCGGTACGTGCGGCCCTCGTCTTCTGGAGCCACCTCTTCGAACGGGTTCATCCCAATGATTCGGACGTATCCGCCGAGCGGAACCGCCTTGAGACCGTATTCCGTCTCCCCTCGAGTCATCGACCAGATCCGCGGACCAAAACCGAAGAACGCCTCTGTCGCCTTCATTCCAAAGGCCTTGGCCGCAACAAAGTGACCGGCTTCGTGAATGACCACCATCAGCACGACGCCGAGGATGATGACAAATGCTCCCATGCGGGTATCCGGTTCCTGGTGGTAGGTCTACGACGACTGAGGTGGGCGTCGGCTTGGAGTCGACGTCACAGGCCGACCCGGTTTCGAACGCTGGGTCGGTCCCCAACGGCGCTACGCCGAGCACCTCTTCGACCCGTACGGTAGTGGCGGGAAAGGGCTACTCGGGCACAATCATCGGCATCAGCCGTCGGAGCTAGCCGAGGCGTGCGACCGCCTCGGCGGCAACGGCACGGGCCTCGGCATCCACATCCAACACGTCTGCCACTGTGGCAACGGCCCGATGCTCAACGGTCTCGAGGGTTGCGGCGACCACATCGGCGATAGCCAGGAAGGCGATGCGCCCGGCGAGAAACGCCGCAACGGCGATCTCGTCCGCCGCGTTCAACACTGCGGGCGCCGAGCCACCCATCCGACCCGCCTCGTAGCCCAACCCGAGGCAAGGAAAGACTTCCAGATCCGGCGCTTCGAACGTCAAGGTCCGCCCGGCGGCATCAAATGGCTCGCTTGGCACTGAGGCTCGCTGCGGATAGGTGATGGCGTAGGAGATCGGATGGCGCATGTCGGGATCCCCCAATTGGGCTTTCACGCTGCCGTCGCAGAACTCGACCATCGAGTGCACGATGCTCTGCGGGTGGACCACTACATCGATGGTGTCGTAGCCCGCTGCGAACAGATAGTGGGCTTCGATCACTTCGAACGCCTTGTTCATCAGGGTCGCCGAGTCAACCGTGATGCGCGGACCCATCGACCACGTTGGGTGAGCGAGAGCATCGTCAATACTCACCGCAGCGAGCTCGGACCGGGTTCGACCCCGGAACGGTCCACCCGAGGCGGTCAGGATGATCCGTCGGACGCTATCGGTGGGCTCGCCGACCAGGCATTGCCAAATGGCGGAATGCTCTGAGTCCACGGGGATCAGTTCGCCGCCGCCCCGCGCCAAGGCATCTGCCACCACGGGGCCACCGGCGACGAGGCTTTCCTTGTTAGCGAGGGCGAGTCGGTTCCCCACTTCGAGCGCGGCGACCGAGGGCGCCAGCCCGGCGGCACCGACGACACCGTTGACGACCACGGCGTCCGGGATGGCGGCTAGTGCCGTCAACGCCTCCGGCCCTCGTTCGAAGCGAGCCCCGAGGCGCGCATCGATATCGTCGGAGGCTGGATCGGGTTCGGCAGCGACGACCAGCGCCTGCGGCCATTGAGAGGCGACCTGGAAGAGGTCGGCTGATCCTCGTCGAGCGCCCAGCCCAACTACCTCCAAGCCGAGCCACTGAGCGACTTCGAGCGTCTGTCTCCCAATCGATCCGGTCGCACCGAGAACAACGAGCCGGGTCAGGCCAACAGCCCCAGCCACGAGTAGGCGATCCACATCGCCGGGATGGTGAAGATCATGGCGTCGATCCGATCGAGGATCCCGCCGTGGCCCGGCAGAATCGAACTCATGTCCTTGACGCCGATGGCCCGTTTGATCACCGAGACCGCCAGGTCACCGATGGGAGCAACCAACGCAACAACGGCGCCGATCAACAGACCCGAGCCGAGGTCGAATGGCCCGAAGTAGCTGAACCCGACACCAACCAGAAGCGCAACGAGCACGCCCGCCACCAAACCCTCGACCGTCTTCTTGGGCGAAACGACGGGAGCAAGAGCCCTCTTGCCGATGCGGCGGCCGACGAAGTACTGCCCGATGTCCATCAGGGCAACGGTCACAACGAGGGCGGCAACCAGCCATGCGTAGTCCTCGGCTTTGATGATGTCGAAGGCAAAGCCACCCAGTCCGCCGATCCAGAGCACACCGAGCATTGTCAGCGATGTGTTGTGAAGCGGCCGGCTTCGGTCGGGAACGACCCCGTAGAACAGAAGTGTTGCCACCAGAGTGAGCAGAATCGCCATTGGGATCGCCACCGGCTCCCAGATCCACGTGCCGATCATCGCCCCAGCCACCCCGACAAAGCCGAAGATGGCGAGCGGGTGATGCCCGGCGCGGATCAGCACCGTGTAGATCTCGCCGGCGGCAAGGCCGAGCACGATCAGGATGAGAGCGCCGATCAGGTATGGCTGGTAGAGCGAACCGAGAAAGATCACGATCAAGCCGACTGCGGTGAGGACCCGAAGCGGCAGGTCCGATGACTTGGGAGCCTGGATGGCAACCGAATCGTCACCGGAGGCGGCCACCACGTCTTCGAGGCCGACGGTCCCGCTCTCGATCCCGGGGATGCCGGCAGACACCGCCATTTGCTCGTGAGGCTCCTCGGCCGCCCGGGCAATGTCGGCCGCAAGACCGGCATACTCCTGCGTCGTTGCCTGGACGTACTCCTCGCTGGTGAACTGGGCGAAGTCGGGAATCGAATCGGCGTCGTCGTCCCAATCCTCTGCAACAAACTCGGCCGGCCCATCGGGAACGGACTCTCCGACCGATGCCACCGGGTCCGGTTCCCGGCCCGTGGGCACCTTGGTCTCCTCAGGTGGAACTGGGCCCGGTTCCTCAGGCGGACCTGGGGCCGACTCGTCCACGGGAGTCGGCGTCGGGGTCGGGGCCGGGCCTGGGGCTGGTGCTGGTGCTGGTGGCACGATGATCGGAATCTCTTGGAGTTCGTCGGCGGGCCGCGGCGTGTCCCAGGGCCTCGGTGGGGACGCCGCATCGTCGTCGGTGTCTTCCCACAGGTCGGCAAAGTCGGTGTCGGAGTCGGCATCGGAGGCGGCGGTGACCGCAGACCAGTCGGGCTCGTCGGAGACGATCGGCTCGACATCTTGCGGCTGAGGACTCCCCGCCACGGCAGGTGGGGGCGGCACCGTCGCCGCAGGCGGTTGCTGCGCTTCCCCGAAGCCGAGGTCGAGCGGTGGCTGCTCTACGTCGTCGGCGGCGTCCGGCTGCTGCGGCACCGGGTCGTGCGGTGCCGCGTCCGGCTCGGAAACCGGCACATCTCCGACAACGTCGACCTCGGCGTCGGCGTCGGCGTCGGCGTCGAACGACTCGAATTGATCGAAGTCTTCAACGGTCCACTCGTCTGGCTCTGCGGCATCCCCCGAAGTCTCAGCTGAGACCTGCCCAGGCTCATCGAACGATCCGGGCTCTTCGCCCGGTACGTCTCGTTCCACCTGTGGCTCCTCCTCCATCGCTGGTTACCGGAATGGCCGGTAACTCACGGATTCTGGCACGATCCGGCGCTCCTGCGGTGACACTCGCCACCCGGAGCGTCCTACACCTCGAGCAGTTCCTGCTCTTTGTGCTCCAGAAGTTCGTCGATGCTGCGGACATGTGCATCCGTCAGCTCCTGGAGCACCTTTTCGCCACGCCTGATGTCGTCCTCCGAGATCTCCCCGGCCAACGCCTCCATATCATCCTTCGAGTGGCGCCGGACGTTGCGGATAGCAATCCTTCCGTCTTCCGCGGTGTGGCGGACAAGACGGATCAGTTCCCGACGCCGATCCTCGGTGAGTTGCGGAAACGCCAGTCGGATGATGTTGCCGTCGTTGGATGGGTTGAGGCCCAAGTCTGCTTCTTGGATGGCGCGTTCGATGGCCGTGATCGATGACTTGTCGTATGGCTGGACGATCAGCATCCGCGCCTCTGGGACAGAGAACCCGGCGATCTGTTGCAGCGGAGTCGGCACTCCGTAGTAGTCGACGATCACCCGGTGGAGCAGGCCGGGATTGGCCCGGCCGGTACGGACCAGCCCAAACTCACCGGCCGTGTGCTCGACCGCCTGATTCATCTTGAGCTCGGCTTCTTCAAGCAATTCCTTGATCACGGCGCCACCTCAGTGCACTAGCGTCCCAACGGGTTCACCCTGAACCGCCCGGATGACATTGCCCGGTGTCCGCAGGTTGAAGACCCGAATCGGCAGATCGTTGTCCATACACATCGTAATGGCCGTCGTGTCCATCACCTTGAGTCGTTGCGAGATGACCTCCATGTAGGTGACGTCATCGATGAGCCTGGCCTCGGGCACCGTCACGGGATCTGCGTCGTAGACGCCATCGACCTTGGTTGCCTTCAGCACGATGTCGGCACCGATTTCCGCAGCTCGCAGCGCCGCAGTGGTGTCGGTGGTGAAGAACGGGTTTCCGGTGCCGCCGGCAAACACCACCACCCGACCCTTCTCGAGGTGACGGATGGCTCGGAGCCGGATGTAGGTCTCGGCGACCTGCTGGATCGAGATGGCCGTTTGCACCCGACACGGCGCGCCGGCGCGCTCGAGGGCGTCGCGCAGCGCCAGGGCGTTGATGACCGTCGCCAGCATGCCCATGTAGTCGGCATTGGCCCGATCCATCCCGGCGGCGGCGGATGACAGACCGCGGAAGATGTTGCCGCCGCCGACAACGATGGCTACCTCGTAGCCCTCGCCGTGCACCTTGGCGATCTCCTCGGCAACCCGCTGGACCGTCACCGGATCGATCCCGTAGTTGGTCTCGGAGTCGGCGAATGCTTCGCCGGAGAGCTTGAGGACGACTCGTTTCCCCACCGGCTACTCGGCGCTCTCGCCGACCATGAGCCGTGAGAATCGACCGACTGAGATGTTCTCGCCCATCGTGATGACGAGTTGCTGAACCATCTCACCGACGGTTCCCTCGAACGCCTCGGGGCGTACGAACTCCTGGTCGTACAGGACGTTGTCCTCGTAGAACGAGCGAATCCTGCCCTCAACGATCTTCTCGATGATGTGTTCGGGCTTGCCCTCGTTGCGAGCCTGCGCCGCGATGAGTTCTTCCTCTTTGGCGATCAGCTCCTCGGGGACGTCTTCTCGCCTGACCCACCGGGGGCGAGCGGCGGCGACGTGCATGGCGATGTCGTTGGCTGCCTGTTGGAACTCCTCGCCCTTCGCGACGAAGTCGGTCTCAGATGCCAACTCGACCAGCACCCCGATGACGGGCCGTCCGGCCTGCATGTGCAGGTAGGAACCAATGCTCCCCTGGGTTTGGGCTCGCCCGGTCCGCTTCGCTGCGGCGGCGATGCCCTTCTCCCGAAGGATCTCCCTGGCACGCTCGAGGTCGCCATCGGCCTCGACCAAGGCGCGCTTGGCGTCCATCATCCCGGTCCCGGTGTCCTGGCGCAGGGTTTGGATGTCCTTTGCGGTGATACTCATCTGCGGTTCTACTCCTTGGCCTCGGCCGCGACCCCGGCAGCTTCTTCAAGTTCCGCCGCGGCATCGGCGGCTTTGGCAGCTCGGGTGGCTTGATTCAGTTCTCGCCCGGACCTGGCGGCGTCCGCCATGATCCCTGCCAGCAGCTGGGAAGCGCGGATCGCGTCGTCGTTGCCCGGAATGACCATGTCGACGTTGTCGGGGTCACAGTTCGTGTCGACCACCGCAACGATCGGAATGTTGAGCCGATTCGCTTCGGCAACGGCGATGTGCTCTGCGTTGACGTCGATGATGAAGACGACCTCGGGCGGCCGGTTCATCGAACGTACCCCGCCGAGCACGGCCTGTAGCTTGACCAGCTCGCGGCGTAGCTTGAGGCGTTCCTTCTTGGGCAACACGTCCATCTCGCCGGAGCTTTCCATTCTCTCGAGCTCGAGCATGTAGCGGATGCGCTTGTGAATCGTCTGGAAGTTGGTCAGCATCCCGCCGAGCCAACGATGGTTCACGTACGGCATTGAAGCCGAGTCCGCGGCGTCCTTGATCGCACCCTGAGCTTGCTTCTTGGTGCCGACAAAGAGCACGGAACCGCCGGCGGCGGTTGTCTCTTGGACGAATTTTGCGGCGCGCTCGATCTGGTCGAGTGACTGCCGCAGGTCGACGATGTGGATACCGTTCCGATCACCAAAAATGAACGGACGCATCTTGGGGTTCCAGCGGCGTGTCTGGTGGCCGAAGTGAACTCCGGCCTCGAGCAGCTGCCGCATCGTGACGAATGCCACGTGCTTCCTCCTGATTGTTCGGGTTAGGTTCCTCCGCCTGCCCTTTGAGCCTCCACAGAACCCAAAAGTGTTCCGACCACAGGAGATTGCGGCAAACGTGTGAATTGCGCCGCGAGTGTAACGGGGGCAGTCGCCAACCGAAAGCTCGGTACTACTTCTTGTACGGGGGCTCCATCAGCCGGTTGCGCAGACTGAGCACGGCCTTGGTGTGGATCTGGCAGACCCGTGACTCCGTGACGGTCAGCACTTTCCCGATCTCGGCCAGGGTCAAGCCCTCGAAGTAGTAGAGGGTGACGACGAGACGTTCGCGATCAGGGAGTCGGTTGATCGAATCGGCGAGCATGTAGCGCGTCTCTTCGCGCTCAAACGATCCGGAGGGATCGATGGCGCGGGCGTCGGCCATGAGGTCGCCGACCGCGGCAGAGTCGCGCTCGCCTGGGTTGAGCAACTCGTCGAGGGCGACAAAACCGAGGGTAGACAGCTCGCCGAGATGCTCCTGGAGTTGGGGCAGCGGCACTTCCATGTGTTCGGCGAGCTCCTCGTCGGTAGGGGCACGCTGCAAGCCGTGTTCCAGTTCGGCGAGGCTCCGTTGGATCTCACGGGCTCGAGCCCGCACCGATCGGGGTACCCAATCGAGGGCCCGCAATTCGTCGAGGATGGCGCCCTTGATCCGGTTGACCGCGTAGGTCTCGAACTTGTAGCCGCGCTCGAGATCAAATTTGTCGATGGCGTCGATCAAACCGAACGTGCCGTAGGACACAAGATCTTGGGGGTCGACGTTACGCGGCAACCCGGCACGGAGCCGGCCCGCGACAAACTTGACGAGAGCGGAGTAGTGAAGGATCAGTCCTTCACGCGCCGCGGCATCGCCGGTCGATTTGAAGCGCTCCCACAGTTCGTGGAGCTCTTGTTCGCCGCGCTCATGCACGCGGGTGGCTTCGCTCATAGGTCGCCTTGAGGTGTTGCCTGGTCACGGAAGTGTATAGCTGGGTGGTGGCCAGTTCAACGTGGCCCAATAACTCTTGCACCGCACGGAGATCGGCGCCGCCTTCGAGGAGGTGTGTCGCGAAGGAATGCCGCAGGGCGTGAGGAAAGGTCCCGAGGCGAGTTTTGACGACACGGCGCAGACCGCGCGAATCGAGCGCTCCGCCCCGCACACCAACCCACAGCGCATCACCGGCTTGGGCGGTGGCAAGCCTGGGGCGGCCCTGCTGCAGGTACTCGGTCACCGAGCTTCGCGCCACCCGACTGAGGGGGACGGCGCGGTCCTTTGACCCCTTGCCGGTCACCGTCAGAAAGTCTGAATCGCCGACGTCTCCGACCCGCAGCGACGCCAATTCCGACACGCGCAGGCCGGTGGCGTACATCATCTCGAGAACGGCGCGGTCTCGTAGGTCGACCGGTTCGTCGCCGTCGAGGGCGTCGAGCATGCGCCCGAGGCTGGCGGAAGGAATCGCCTTGGGGAGCGTCTGGGGGCGTTTTGGCTGGGCGACACCGGCGGCCGGATTGGCAGCCACTTCGCCGCGCCGTGCCGCATCGGCGAAGAAGGCCCTGACCGCCGAGACCTTGCGGGCCACGGACCGTCTGGCGTACCCCCGTGTGGCGAGGTGCGCCATGAAGCGCCTGACGGTGCGGCGGTTGACGTCGGACAGGTCGGTGATCTCGAGCCGGGTGCAGAATTCGAAGAACTGGGCCAGATCGCGCCGGTACGCATCGACGGTGTGCGTTGAGAGGCCGCGCTCGATTTCGAGGCGTCCCAGATACCCGGCCACCGCTTCGTCGGCCCAGGGATTGGCTTCGAGGGTTGTGGTCACGGACGCATGGTTGCCCGGCTTGCGGTGGCCGTCAACGATCATCCAAGGAATGACAAGAAGGCCTCGGTCAAGTAGTGCAGCTTCACGGTGTCGGCTGCCCCGATGAGCGCCCTGAGTTGGATGCGAGCCGCGGCCGCCTCGTCTTCGGGCAGGGCTCCCATGTAGCTGGTCGACATGACGCGGTCGACGAAGGTGGAGGCGTCGACAACCTGACCGTGATCGAAGGTCGACAGCTCGATGGGCCCGAAGCCGGCGGCGTCGAGGGCGCTCCGCCACGTGTCGTCCTCGCTGTAGTGGGGGGAACGATCACGATACGGCGCGGTGATCCGATCCACGGTGGCCCACGGCTCGAGGTCGTTTCGCCGCGTATTCCACAGCGCAACCACGGCCCCGCCGGGGCGAAGGACACGCCGCATCTCGGCGGCGGCACGGGGCGCATCGAACCAGTGAAACGCCTGCGCAACGGTGATGACGTCCACCGAGTCGTCCGGAAGCGGGATGGCCTCCGCCGTCCCGCGTAGCAGGCGTGCCGTCGGCGCCGCCCGCGCCAGGAGGGCCGCCATGGCGTCGATCGGCTCGACCGCAATCACCTCTGCACCGGTCGGGATCAGGTCTCGGGTGAGCTTGCCGGTACCGGCGGCCAGGTCGATCACGACAACGCCGGGGCCGATCTCGAGCCGTTCGACCAGAGCGGTGATCGCCGCGGCCGGATAGTCGGGGCGGCCACGTTCGTAGGCCTCGGCGGCTGCTCCGAACCCCGCAACCGCCACGGGGTGGAGTTCGGCGACGGCAGATTCGGGGACGGTGACCATGCCGACCGAGCCCGCTTCCCACCCGCCACTCAACTGATCAACGACCCTTCCGCACTCCGTTTTGGTGTAGGCCTCCAGCAGCAGACTCCACTGATCTCCGTCGACTTCACGCGACAGCATGTGCCGGGCCGTCGGATCTACCGGATCCGCCTCCGCAATGGCCGCACTCACCACTGCAGGCCAGTTTCCGGCCCCGCGCCACCTCACCAGCCAGGTATTGTCCATCTCGTCACGTTACCGGCGCCGGCGCCGCCGGCACGAGCAGGTCACCTTCCTCTGCGACCCATCCCCCGGCGATCAGCCTGCCGATCAAACGAACCAGGTCGACCGGGCCCATGCCGAGCCGAGCCGCCAACTCATCCGCGCTGGCCCCATCCTCGAGCGCGGCCAGCACCGGGCCCACCTCGGCGGGTGCGGAACTGGCCGCTGCGGTTCGTTTCACCGGACCGAGGATCAACTCCAACTCGGCGATCAGGTCATCGGCGTCGAGCACCGGGTGCGCCCCGTCTCGTATCAGCAGATTGGTCCCCTGCGATGACGCTCGGCCGACGTCGCCCGGGACTGCAAACACCGGAACCCCCTGGATGAGGGCGGTTCCTGCCGTGATCAGGGCCCCGCCCTTGACCCCGGCCTCGACTACCACCACCGCAGCCGCCAGCCCCGAGATGATCCGATTGCGGGGAGGGAACCGCCATCCTTCGGGGGGTGTCCCCGGCGGATACTCGGTGACGATAGCTCCCCCGAGATCCAACAGTCGCCGTCCGAGGAAGGCGTGCTCCGGCGGATAGGCAACATCGATCCCGCAGCCAAGGACGGCCACACCCTTTGCTCCCGAGGCGACGGTGCCTTCATGAGCGGCGCCGTCGATGCCCCGCGCCAGACCGCTTATCAAGCACCAGCCGGCCTCCCCGATGGCACGGCCGTAGGCGGCGGCGAGTCGCTTGCCATAGGTCGTGCAGCGCCGCGTCCCCACCACCGCCACGCCGGGTGTCGACGGGAGTTCGCCGCGCACAAACAGCGCATCGGGGGCATCGGGTAGCTCTGCCAGGTGCTCCGGGTACCCCGATTGCCCCTTGGCGACGAAGTCAACCCCGAGCGCCAGCAGCTCTGATCTCCGCACCGTGGCGTCGACCGCCACCGCAGCCCGAACCCGGTCCGTGGTCCGGACCGACCCAGCACCGATCGCCCTCAGAATCGAGGCCGCGGACCCGCGCTCGGCCGTCAGGTCCCGCACCCGATCGGGGTGGAGTCCCCCGTACGCCAGTTGCAGTCTTGCGTCTTCGGCGTTCATGGCGAGCCCCGGAAGGCCAGCGCTTCGGCCATGTGATCCTCGCCGATGAGCTCAGACTCATCGAGGTCGGCCACCGTGACTGCTACTCGGCGGACCCGATCCCAGCCCCGGCCGGTGAGGGCCTGACGACGGACCGCACCCGCCAACAACTGTTTCGCCTCCGGGCTCCACGCCATCGCATCCAACGTGCTCCCGGCCAGCTCTCGGTTGAGCCGCCCTCGGGCGTGCTGCCGTTTGCGGGCGGCTACGACCCGCCGCCGTACCTCGGCGCTCACCTCTCCCGGCGGACCCGCCAACTCCCCTGCCTCGAGCCGGGTCACCCGCACCCGCAGGTCAAAACGATCAAGCAACGGACCGGAGAGCCGCTGCTTGTAGCGATCGGCTGCCCGCTGGCTACAGCGGCAGCTGACCAAACGGTCGCCGGCGTAGCCACACGGGCAGGGATTGGTCGCACCGACCAGCTGCACGGCGCTCGGAAAGCGCACGGCGGCACCTTTGCGGGCGACCACCACGCTCCCTTCCTCAATGGGCTGACGCAGGGCATCAAGCAGGTGGGGCGGAAACTCCCCGACCTCGTCCAAGAACAGGACTCCTCGATGAGCCAGGCTGATTTCCCCGGGTACCGGCATCCCGGAACCTCCCCCGACGATGGCCGCCAAAGTGGCCGAGTGGTGCGGGGAGCGAAACGGAGCACGGTCGATCCGACCCCGCGGCCGGCCGGCGGCAGCCCACGCCAGCGCCGTCTCGAAGCTTTCCTCTGGCGTGAGCGGCGGCAGTACCCCGGGGAGACGCCGGGCCAGCATGGTCTTGCCGGAGCCGGGAGCTCCGGTCATCAACAGGTGGTGGCCGCCGGCGGCGGCGATCTCGAGGGCCCGTCGTGCCGCCATCTGGCCACGCACCTCGGCAAGATCCAACGCAGCCTCATCCAGCAACGGTCGCGGTGGCACCACCACCGTGGCGGGAGCACCGGCCGTAGCCCGCACCGCAGCAGCAAGATCAGCCACGGGACGAAGATCGACGCCGTCCAACAACGCCGCCTCCGCAGCAGACTCAGGCGGCAGCAGACACCGTAAGCCCAGCGAACGCGCCACCAGCGCCGCACCAAGCCCACCCCGCACCGGCCGGATGTTGCCATCGAGCGCCAACTCCCCCAACGCCACAACCGGCTGAGCACCCACCGGCAACATCTTCGAGGCGGCCAGCACCGAAATCGCCATCGGCAAGTCATAGGCCGAGCCGGACTTGGGGAGGTCGGCCGGCGACAAGTTGACGACAACGCAACGGCTCGGGAAATGGTGACCAGACGAAACCAGCGCTGAACGCACCCGTTCCCTCGCCTCACGGATCGCCGTATCCGGCAACCCGACGAGGATGAACTTGGACTGAGCAGCCCGTGTGACATGGGCTTCGACTTCGACCGGCCGGGGTTCAACCCCAACCAAAGCAACAGAGGTAGTAGATCCAAACATGGCCCCAACCTATGCGACGGGTGTGACACGGGAACGCCAGCAGTGGGCCACGACGGGAACGTTGGCCTGGTGGTTTTGGCGGCAGGGTTGGGAGCTCGATATCTGGTTGTTGTGGGTGACCATGACTGGCACCTACCTCTCCGCATACCGTCGGCTCAGTCTGCTGGGGCCGCTATCCAGACGGCTGGGGCGCCCTCACCCGCGCCGACGGCGACAACGCCGGAGCCACCTGCCGTCACGCTGGTGATCTCGTACCCGGAGAAGACCGCCGCGTCGCTGGTGACGCGTCGCCACGTCAAACCGTCGGTCGAAGTCCACGCCGTGGATCCGACGGCGACGAGACCGTCCCCGACGGCGGCGACACTCTTCATTCCTGAGTCACCGAAGATGGCGTCGTCGCGACCTCGCTCTTGGCCTCTGGTGCAACACACAGAGGGCGAACCACAAGGAGGGCAACATGACCGCGGAACGGGTTGACGCGCTCGAAGCAGTTGAAGGGTGGGAGTGGGACTTGCGGGCATGGAGATGGAACGAATACTGGTTCGCCAGGCTGCTGAGGTTCGTCAAGCGTGAATGACGTAGCGCAGTTCCAAACGAGCACGTCGAAGACGATGCCAACCTGGGAGCATGGGTCGAGAAGCAGCGCTCGTTCAAGCGTGCCGGGAAACTGCCACGAGATAGAGAACAACTCCTGAGCAGACTCCCCGACTGGACCTGGGACGGACGACGACACGGGAGTCTTCCCGACGTCGTTCCAGAGTGGTGCACCCTCGGAGAATGCATCGACGGCAAGCCGTGTGGACGGCCCGTCTACGCCCGAGGTGCCATCTCAGGGGAGTTCCTATGTCACACCGCGTACATGCGAGAGTGGCGGCAAGCTAACCGCGCCCGCGAGTCCATCGAATAGGCACTGCAGCATCTCGATACCGACTTAGGGAAACGACTCGGGGCGTGGCCGCACCCCAGGGGTAACTGGAGATGATGCGGCGACCGGAACCGTAGAACCCGCCCGACGTCGCCGGCAGGCCTCTGATGAGGGCGATTGCCGGAATGGCAACCTGCGAGTTGGGCACTTGTTCCCTACCCCGGTTGATGCCTGTTCCCCCAGACTGGTTGCTGAGGCGTCACTAGGGGACGCCCAGGCGTGGTTGGTCAATCGGAGGGGATGACCATGAAGACCTTCACCCTTGCCTTCCTTGTCATTGTGCTCGCACTCGCCGCCTGCGGCGACGACGACACCGCAGTGGCCACAACCACCTCACCGACCACCACCGCAGCGCCAGCAGTCACGACCACCACGACTGCAGTTCCTGCGGAGGAACGCTTCGTGTGCGATCAACCGCTCGGAGCCGGGTTCAGCCAGATCCAATGCGAGGACATGACGTTTGACATCGCCCTTCCCGAGGAGTGCCTGAAAGGCTCATGCGGGGTGATCGTCGACGTCCACGGCGACAGCATGAGTGGAGCCTTGGCGGAGGGCCACACCGGAATGCAAGGCCTGGGCAACGCCGCCGGCTACGTCGTCGTGCAACCCAACAGCACCAGCACGCAGTGGACGTACGCGGACGATTCTGGCCGGATCCGCTCGTTCCTCGACCAGCTCATCGAGGCGCTCGACGTGGACAGGAATCGGGTCCACATCGGGGGCGCCTCCGCAGGTGGATTCATGACATGGGTCTTCGTGTGCGACCACGCCGATCTAATCGCCTCGGCCGCTCCACTCGCGGCCGGCGCCACCACGGGGCGACATGATTCGTGCGACTTCGACGCCCTCGGCTCACCCTCACAAGAAGTCGATATTCTCCTGGTCCACGGCCGAAATGATTCCCTCGTGCCCTTCGACACCGCGCTCGCCCAGCGGGACCTGGTGGTGACGAACTGGGAGATGACCGAGAGCGAGATCCTCGCCGACGAGCCCACCTACCACTGGACGCGATGGATCAGCACCCAGGGCACCGTGTTCGAGTTCCTCGAATTCGACTGGGAGGGCGGCCAGTTTGCCGGCCACTGCTACCCGGGGGCCACCGCCGACTTCGGGTGCGGCGCCGATACCCCCGTCCACTACGGCGAAGCCGCCCTCGCGTTCTACATCGCCCACCCCAAGGACGAGTAGCCGATTTGGTTCGCCGGTGGATAAATGCACGTCACCACAAGCCTTTGCCCCGACCACGACGACCACGTCCTATCGATCCGCTCGGCCTGGACCAACGAAGACCCGTAACTCAGTAATTCACCCGCATCCGCCCCGGCAACGCCTCCAACCGCTGTGCCCGATCCGCAGGCAGCCGCCCCTTCCGCTGTAGCGTCTCATCTTCCTCGCCCAATACCCCAACCGTTCACCTTCGAACACTTAGGGAGTCCGGCGGAGCCGCATCCCCAGCCTGCTCGACCCGACGCTCCAACACCCGAATCATGTACTCGAAGCTCCCAGGCGGACCGAACGGCTCCTCGCCAGGTAGATGCCCCGCGGGTTCTCGGTCCGTCCCGGTCCACACCAGGTGACCTCGTCTCACGGCGATCATCACCCTCGACCGCGCCGTCGACCAATCCGCCCCCAGCCGGCCGCCGAGCCGTTTCTAGACGCCACGCTGGCCGCGGTGCAGCTCGTCGACGAACAGGGCGGCAACCTCTTGGATGAACTCGTCCATGTGCCCGGTCTCGGTCTCGTACTTGGCTTTGAAGGGGCACGCATCCGCTCCGGCGGCGTCCTCTTCAATTGGTGCTCGGCTCGCCATTCCGAGTTGGCTTGCTCCGCTCGGCGCTGCTCAGTGTCATCGTCTTGACCTGTTGACAGCGGGGCGACTCCACGGTGCGGAGATGCTCAGCGGCCTTCTCGCTCCGCATCGCCAACCACGCCGGGCCACCGAGCTTGGTCTTGCGCATCAGCCCGAACCGGCGCCGCTATGCATCGGCGGTGAGGCCGTGAGCGTGGAAGGTGTAGGCACCGAGATGCAGGAACCACTCCCCGCAGGCGTGGCATTGGACGCGCTCGCCGTCGTCGCGGAGGACACCGAGTTCGCTGTAGAGCGGTTGTGCGCCACTGGCGTCAGGATTCATGCGTCAGAACGTACCTGAACGAACACGGCGCCGCCAACGTTCGACGAGGTGTTGCAGCACCAGCCGAGCAGTATTGCTCGCTTGCCTAGTGCATCCTGCGGGCCGGTCAATCTCTTGGTGATTCCCGCGGAACCTCGGGCTTCAGTCTCCAGGCGTTGCTGTCCAAAAGGTGATCAGGTCGTCGACTTCGCCAACGGCAACCAGACCGTGGTGCCCGGCGGCCACGCTCCACATCCCAATTCGTTCGGCCCCGACGACGGCCGGATCGTGGAACGTGCGTGTCCAGGTGATCCCATCGGGAGAAGTCCACACGCTGCTTCCGACGGCAACAAGGTGGGAACCGACGGCAGTTACGGAACGCATCATCTGCTTGTCATCTCCGCCGCCAAACACGGCCTGATCGTATGGGACCGGAGTCCATGTGATGCCATCGACGGAGGTCCACGCAGCCGCGTAGCATTCTCCCGTGGCGCTGGCGTGGCATCCGGTGGGTTCATCTTCATATCCACCTACTGCGACTAGACCGGGCCCTCCGACCGTTACCGCATTGATATACCTGCCCTCGATTTCGGCCCGAGACCACGATGTACCGTCGGGAGAGGTCCATATCCCTGAGCTTGAGTATCCGCTATCGAAGCCTGCTGCAATCAGTCCGGGGCCTCCTGCGGTCACGCTTGTCATCTCGGAGTGACCGAATATCTCAGGGTCGTGCGGGACGCGGGTCCAGGTGATCCCGTCGGGGGAGGTCCACACAGCTGCAGACCGGGCGTCGGTCCCGACTGCGACGAGTCCGGAACCTCCTTCGGTCACGTCCCTCATCCACGTCGAACTCTCGCCGGGTTCGTCGCGGATTTTGGACCCGAATGCAGCTTCGCTGTACGGGGTCTTGGACCAGTTGATTCCGTCTTCCGACGTCCACACGGTCGCTGCCCTGCCCACCACGTCGGGTCCATCGAAGGAGCCACCTACCGCGACTAGGCCGGGGCCGCCAGCGGTGACATCCTCCATGATTTGGACACCGGGGTTGCGAACGGTGACATCCCCCGTGTGTTGGACACCGGGTCCACCGAATACCTCTGCGGAAGGGGGCAATCGAGTCCAGTCGGTACCGTCGGGGGATGTCCACACGGCTGCGTCCTCGGCCTGGCTGCTCGTACCGACGCGGACCGAGTCGCCGACGGCGACGAAGCCTGGGCCGCCGGCCGCGATGCTGGCGATCTCGAAGCCGCTGTCGGCGCTTGTCATATCCCTATCGCGGCGAACGCCTACCACGTCCTGTCCGAGAGGAACACGAGACCAGATCAACGACTCAACATCGAATGGCGCGGTCGTCTCTTCCGCCACGGTGGTTGTCGGAGCCGGCTCGTCGGTGACCTGCGCGTCGTCACTGCGCAGCACCAGGGCGGCGCCGCCGACGACCACCAAAATGGCGACGAACGCGGCTGCGAACGCCCAGACACTGCGACGCCGTTGTGCGGCGCAGGGGCCGTGGCTTTGGCTTTGGTTGGGTGTTCGGCTGGGGCCTGCATAACGGCTTCCCTCCTCGCCTTCGTAGCAGCAACGAAGTGAGCGAGTTCGTCGGTGTCGACGTTCTCGAACGTGCGGGATCGGGTTGGCGTCCCGGATATGGTTCTGCATCACGTCGGCGTCGATCATCATTGCTCACCTCCTCGTAGCTGCGGTCGCCCCGGTCACGGTGTGCCCGTGTTCGAGACGCTCGTATTCTTTGGCGGCCCGGCGGGTGGCTCGATAGATCCGCTGGGTGATGGCCTGGGTGGAGCACCCCAACATCTCTGCGATCTGGGCATGGGGCACCTGCTCCCACAACGCCAAGAGGAACAACTCCTGATCCTGCGGGCGGAGCCGGCTCAAGGCAGCCACCACCTCACCGTCCTGCTCCCGGCGCACCAGCACCGTCTCGGGTGTCGGCTCATTGGGATCTCGGGTCGCGGCGACGCAAGCGCACGAGCAGCCCCCGGCGTCTCCGCCCACTACGGAACTCGTTGGCCAACACCCGACGCGCCACCCCATACAGCCACCCCAAGCCAGCGTCACCATCAGGCACATCATCCAACCGGCGCCACGCCACCAGAAACGTCTCCGCGGCGCAGTCCGCCGCAGTCTGCGCATCGGTACGGCGCCGACAGTACGCATACACCTCACGATGATGCCGATCGAACAAGCATCGGTACCGCTGTTCTGATCCATCGGTGCCAGCCACGAGCCACCTCGCTCGGGTCCTTCACCTACACAAGTGTCCGGAATCCATCATCCATAACGCACGACTTCCCCACCAGAGGCCAACAACCCAATCCCCCCGACCACAGGAACGGAGGTAGCACCGCCTCGGTACTGATCGGAGGGGTGTGCGCGAATGGGCCTCGTGTGGTAGGTGACCTGAGCGCATCGGCGAAGGCTGGGAGTGACCATCCTGTGGGACACGCGACTGTGGACCGGACTGGTGCCACAACGTGGTGGTGGCGGCTTCCGGCCCTTCGCGCCTCTGTCACTCGTAGGTGAGTAGGAATGCTCCTTCTTCGCCAACGCCTGTTTCGCCGTCGTCCGGGGCAGCACGGTGGGCAACGAACACCGTCTGTCCGGAGATGGCGAGGTTCCGAAACTCGCCCATGCGGGTGTCAAGGTCGCCGTCGTCAGCCCGGTAGCGCCAACTTGGGTCAACTTCAACGGTGTGCCAGGTTCGGCCATCGGGCGACACTGCGACCTGCCCGGTTTCATGGAGGAGGGTCACAAACCCGAGATCCTCGAAATAGAGCAGCACGGCATCATGATCACCCCTCACGTGGGTGTTCCACCCGAGTCCATCCTCGGAGAACCATAAGAAGTGTTCGGGCTCGTAGAGGCGACAACGCCTGTTGGACCGGCGGCGAGGTCAACTCCACCCAACCGAGGCGCTCGTCCACGTCTGGAACCTTCGTCCATGTAGCCCCGTCAAGGGAGACCAGAATGGTGTCACCCATCGCGATCACCCATCGGTCGTTGACCCATTCCACAACGCCACCGCTCCCGTCGAATATGTAGCTCGGGTCCTCCCACGCTAGTGGCAAGGGATGCCGTTCGACCTCGCCGGTGAGCGGGTTGACGAGCCAAACGAGATATACCATGTCGTCGCGAAAGAAGCGTTGTCCCTCCAAGGGGCGGTGCTCGCCTAGCACAATCACCTCGGTGTGGCTGGAGGCAACCGCGTAGACATCGACCCGACCGGCCAGGTCAGCGATTTCGAAGTAGATCGGCTCCCAAGCTCCTGCTTGTGGGTCGCCCACCCAGAGGCCCGATTCGATGCCGTCGAGTACGACGACTCGATCCCCGGCGACGCCCATCACATCTGGTCCGTCGAATCGATTCCTCGACGCCTCCCACGCCAGACCGCGTGGGGCTGTGCGGACCAGCCGTTGCGGGTCGGCGTCTCTCCATTCGGCGCCATCTGGCGACCAGAGGATTCTCCAGGGGTTGCCCGCAGAGACGATGAAGCCGCCGCCGGGCAGTGGCGCCACGTCAACGATGGAGTCTGTCCACGGCTCCATGAGTCTCGTCCTTGCCCAACTGCCCGCATCGTCAAAGACGACCGTCGGGGGAGACGCCTCGGCATGGGAATTGGATTCTCAACCACGCTCGTTGGCGTCTCGAGGACAGTGGTTGACGGTGCCGGTTCGTCGGTGAACGGTGGGTCGTCGCCGCGTAGCACCAGAGCGGCGGCGCCAACGACAGCCAGGATGAGAACGAACGCGGCCGCGAACGCCCTGACGCTGCGGCGCCGCTTGTGCGGCGAGGATCCGTGGCCTTGGCCTTGGTTGGGTGTTGGGTCGGGGCCTGCATAGCGATTGCCCTCCTCGTGTCGACCGCGGCAACGGCGAGGGCGAGTTCGTCGGCGTCGAGCATGTCGAGGTCCGGGATCGGGTTGGCCGTCCGCATGTACTCCTCGACTGTGGCGATGTCGGTCATCTCTGCTCACCTCCCCGCGGTTGCCGCGTGGCCTCAACCGAGGCGTTGCTGTGGTCGAGGCGCTGATATTCCTTGGCGACCCGACGGGCCGCACGGTGAATCCGATGCGTCGCAGCGTTGGTCGAGCACCCCAACATGCCGGCGATCTCGGCGTGGGGAAGCTCCTCCCACCACGCCAACCGCAACACCTCCTGATCCTGAGGCCGCAACTGTGCCAAGGCAGCAAGCATGACGGTGTCGCGTTCCTGACGCACCACCACCACCTCCGGAGTCGGAGTTGAAGCCGACCCGTCCCCCCGCAACCGAGACACCAGTCGGCGCGACCGCCGGGCGTGACGGAACTCGTTCGCCAACACCCGCCGCGCCACCCCATACAGCCACCCCAACCCCGCGTCACCCTCGGGAACGTCATCGAGGCGACGCCAGCCACCAGAAACGTCTCCGCCAGACAATCAGCAGCCGTCTGCGCATCGGCGCGGCGACGGCAATACGCATACACCTGACGGTGAAACCGATCAAACAAGCATCGGTACCGCTGCTCTGATCCATCGGTGCCAGCCACGAGCCACCTCGCTCGGGTCCATCACCTACACAAGTGTCCAGACCTCATCATTCCTGCCACACAACTTTCGGGCCAGGGCCAATCAACCCAATCCACTGGCTGTGGCTGGCGGGAAATCGGGTTGCTCTCTCACGCATGAGGCTTGGCTGTTCGCTTCGCAGAAGGTGACCATGGGCACTGGCGACACCGCCGGTCACGAGTCACTATGACGAGGTGGCATCCATGCGATTGGCGGCTGCGGTGGTGGCAATGGCAATGCTGTTGCTCGGCTGCAGTGGTGCGGACGGCGGTGTCGTTTCGTCGACCAGCGACGTCGGCCGCACCGCTCAGCGGCGGTAGCGCTCCAGCCAGGCATCGGCGTTGACCAGTAGCCGCGTTCCGGGCGACCAATCGGGTGCCCCGGCCAATACAGCTTGTGGCGTCGGCGCTCCCAGGGCGACCACTGCCTCACAGGCGAAGATGACCTCGCCGTCGATACAGTCGTCGAAGCCGGGGCCGCCGTTCAAGGTGTCGTAGCCGGCATCCCCGAACAGGAAGTCGCGCCGACCGAGCCCGGAAATCGAGTCGTCGCCCTCGAGACCGATCATCAGGTTCGACTTGCCGTTACCAAGCAGCACGTCGTTGTACACCGATCCTTCAGCATCCTCGATCGTCACCAAGCTGTTGGTGCCGTGCCCGGTCGCCGTCCCGGCTGCGATGTCGACCCGCACCGGGCCGGCGGCATCCGCCAACGACACGGCGTCAAAACCGGCGCCCCCAAACAGGGCGTCGTTGCCGGTGCCCGGAATCAGGACGTCGGGCCCTTCGCCGCCCTTGAGCGTGTCGTTGCCGGCAAAACCGCTGACGACATTGGGACTGCCGTTGCCGGTGAGCGTGTCGTTCCAGACCGACCCCTCAACCCACTCGAGACCTGCCAGCGTGTCGGTTCCCTGCCCGGTGGCCTTGCCCTTGGCAAGATTGGCCGTGATCGGCCCAGTGGCGTTGTAGTAGGAGAGCAGGTCGGTACCCCCGCCGCCGAAGACCTCGTCCGCCCCCGGCCCGGGAATCAGTGCATCATTGTCGGCGCCACCGTCGAGCGAGTCGTTGCCCTTCTCACCGAACAGGCGATCGAAACCGCTGTCGCCCGTCATGGTGTCTCCCCCGTCGCCGCCATACAGGTCGTCGAAGCCGGACCCTCCAATCAGCGTGTCGGAACCGGCGTCCCCGTCGAGTTGGTCGGCGCCCTCATTGCCGTGGATGACATCGTCGCCGTCGCCCCCGATCAGGACATCACCGCTGAAACCACCCAGCATCAGGTCCGCCCCGCCCAACGCCTCGATGACGTCGGCTCCGCCCCATCCGACCAGTCGGTTGTCGGCGTGATTGCCGGTGATGTCGTCGGCATGGTTGGTTCCCTCAACATTGACAACGCCAACCAGTGTGTCACTGCCGAGTCCGGTGGCCGTACCGGCCTGCAGGTCGACGGTGACGCCCCCCGATGAGGTCCGATAGGAGACGGTGTCGGTGCCAATGCCGCCCTTGATGGCGTCGTTGCCACCCCCGGGAGAGATCGTGTCATTGCCGGGTCCGCCGCGCAGCGTGTCGGCGCCGCCGCGGCCTTCCAGCTTGTCGTTGCCATCGTTGCCGTCGATGACGTCGTCACCGGCGCCTCCGTCGAGGTTGTCGTTGCCGCCGCCACCGGCGAGAACGTCGTCGCCACCTGCACCGGCAATGGTGTCTTTCCCACCGTTGCCACGCAACTCGTTGGGGCCGTTGGTTCCGTCGATCCTGTCGTTGAAGGGTCCACCGGCGGCGTTTTCGATCGACATCAAGGTGTCGGCGCCATTGCCGGTTGCCGTCCCGGCTGCGAGATCAACAACGACCGCACGGGAAGCGTCTCCGTACGCGGCGGTATCAAGCCCAAATCCTCCAAGGAGCATGTCGTCACCCGGTCCGCCGACCAAGGCGTCGTCGCCCATGCCACCGCAGATGACGTCGTTGCCGCCCTTGCCCTTGATGATGTCGTCGCCGTCGAGACCAACGATGACGTCGTCGCCGGGCGTTCCGATGATGGTGTTGGCCGCATCGGTCCCAACGAGCGTGGCCGCGAGGCCGTTACACGTTGGAGCGCGGCCCCGGCCGGCACTGCGGCAAAGAAGGGAACCAACAGGGCAACACAAATCAGCAGCATCTTGGCTCGGCCCATGAAGGGTCTCCTCAACTTCGGCTACTACGACAGCACCACACGCACCACCAAGCGTAGACAGGAACCGGGTTTGTGCGACGGACTACCTCGTCAACTCCCATGAGGTCGGGGCAGGCGCGCCGCGCTAGAGGTCGGAGACGTCCTCTTCGACCAGGGCCGCCCAGAGACCTAAGCGGGCGAACCGTTGGGCGTCCGTCACGGCATTGAGCAGGGCGGTGATCACCTCGCACGAGACGAAATTGGGCCCGTTGATGCACTCGTCCTGATTCGGACCGCCGTACAGGTCATCTGTGCCGGGACCGCCATCGAGGAAGTCGGCACCTTCGCCGCCGTATACCGAGTCATCGCCCTGCTCACCAAAGGTGATGTCGTCGCCATCGTGGCCGCGGATCGTGTCCGCCCCGTCGTGCCCGGAGATCTCGTCGTTGCCCGGGCCGCCGTCGAGCGTGTCGTCCCCGAACCAACCGTCGATCGTGTCGTCACCACCCTTGCCGTTGATCACGTCGTTGCCCCCGGAGCCTTGGAGGTAGTTGGGCTTGCCGTTACCCGACGAGCTCGTCGGAATGCGCGGTGCCCACGACATCGAAGATCCCTGCAAGCGTGTCCGATCCGTTGCCGGTGACGGTGCCTGTCTTGAGGTTCGCCGTGATCGGAGCCGGTGAACCCGAGTAGTTGACCATGTCGATGCCGTTGCCACCCTTGACCATGTCGTTGCCCGAGGAGGGGTAGATGATGTCGTCGCCCGACCAACCTCGCAGCAGGTCGTCGCCGGCACCACCGCGGATCTCGTCGGATCCGGAGTAGCCGTCCACCCGATCGTCATTGCCCGACCCACCGGTCAGCGTGTCGTTGCCGCCGCCACCGGAGACGATGTCGTCGCCGCCCCGGCCATCGACGGTGTCATCACCCTTGAAGCCCCTCAAGGCGTTCGGGCCCGAGTTGCCCAGGATCTTGTCGTCGAACTTCGAACCGATGACGTTCTCCACCGATGTGAGCCCATCGGTGCCCTGGCCGGTCGATTGGCCGGCGGCGAGATCGACCGTCACGCCGTTGGTGGCGCCGCCGTAGCTGGCGGTGTCGCTGCCGCTACCAGCCAGCAGCGTGTCGTCGCCCGGACCACCGAGCATCGTGTCGTCGCCGTCGCCGCCGCAGATGAGGTCGTCTCCTCCCCCACCTTGAATCAAGTCGTCACCGTCGCCACCGGCGATGACATCGTCGCCCGATGTGCCGTTGAGGACGTCGTTGCCCGCGGTGCCATCGAGAGTGGCAAGGCGACCTTGACAGAACTGTGGGAGTGTCGCTGCGAAAACGAGAGCATTTGCCGCCAGGTGCCCGCCGTCGGCTGTCGCGTCCCACGAACTTTCGAAGACGTCATCCGACATCGGGGCAAAGCTGAGGCCAACGACACGTCCGGTCGGTTGCGACTTCGTCGCCACCAACGGCTCGTGGCCGGGACTCGACCAAGTGGCCACAAGCAAAGAACCGGGGGTGAGGGTTGTGGTCGAGCGCCAACTACCGGGACCTCCGTCGAACGCCGCCACGTCCGAGAGCAGCGGGTGGGTGGCCTTCTTGGGAACAAGAACGAACGGACCGTCACCGGAGAGCATGGAGGCACTGGTGGTCAGCGGCGCATAGCCGTCGGATACGATCCGGCCCGCCATGTCGAACCGGGAGGTCCAGACCGAATTCAGCACCACGCCGCCTCCGGCGTCGACGTAGTCGGCCAGCACGTCGCCCATGGCCACCGGATCACCAAAGGCGTAGTTGGACCACGCCATGACGGAGTCGTAGCGCTGCAGGTCGGCGAGGCTCGGCGTTGCGAAACGCACGTCATAGACGTCTACCCAGGCCACCTTGCCGGTCGCATGGACCTTGGACGCAACGTCACGGGTCCACCCCGAGTCCACCTCGGCGGCGTAGAGCCCTGCCCGGTGGCCCCCCGCGGGCTGCTCAACCGAGAGCGACCAAGAGTCGAGACTGCCGGTGTCTCCGGCGGCATGGTCGATGACCGTCAACTCCCAGACTACCGCCGACGTTCTCGCCGTCGAAGCCGGACAGCGGGTTGTTGGGCGAGAAGGTGCCCTCGATGGCCAGCGGAGGCGGATCGCCCTCGAAACACGCTTCTTCCACCGGATCGCCGGCCTCGTCGTCGAGCGTGGCGGCAATGCCGTCGCCCGAACATCCGTACTGACGGGGGGTCGGTGCGCCGGGGCGGTCGATGATCGAAACGGCGGTACCGGTATCGACGTGGGTCAGCACAACTTCGAGGTCCCCAACCCAGGTATGGGTGATTGCGAGAGTGACGGTGAGGTCCTCGATGGTGCCCTGCGAATCAACGACCATGCTGCTGGTCGCTTCGCCGGGTCCGCCGTCGGCGAGATCGATCGGGACATCGGTGGCCGAGAACACGACGCGACCTCCGTCGTAGACAGGTGCAACGCCGAGCACATCGCCCGCCTCAGCAACCTGCTCAAACTGCGGTGCGTCATCCTCCGCAGCTGCGACTGGCACCGCCATCGTCAGCAACAGCAAGACCGCGAGCAGTGATGGCGCCGGCAAACGGCCGATCAACCCATACTTCATCGGACACTCCGTGAATGGACCCTGGCCGGGAATATCCGATTACTGTATCGAACCTCGGGTTTTCTACAAGGACTACGCGGCAATAGTCACTCGACGAGCCCAGCCAGATCGGTCGACGAGGTCCACCCGCGCTCGGCTCAGTTCGATGGCCACCAGGCAGTGTCCGGGAAGGCGCCGTACCAGGCGAACCAGAAGGACTGGCCGCTGACCAACCGCTCGAGTCGGGTGCCATCGGTCCAGCACCAGGAACTCCTCATCGGCCTCGGCACCGACTAGGTCGGACTCGGCCAGCGCGGTGTCCCCGGCCGAGTAGAACCGAGCGCCGCCGTTGGTAGGCACCACGCAACCGTCGCCTCGCCGACCTCGAGAATCTGCGGACCCTGCTCGCCGAGAATCGAAACTCGACCGCGAGGCGGGCGCCGTTCCAGTCGAGCGTCGCCACTTCTGCCTTCTCTCGAATGGCATCGGGCACCGAATAGGTGGGGAACCACAGCTCATCGGACCCGTAGTAGTCGGCGTAGGCATCGCCCGGCTGGTAGGAGTACCGACCGTCGGCGGGAATCGCCACGACGTCGGTGTCGGGATGCTCCGCGGTCCAATCTCATAGAGGGTCACGGTCAGCGGGAACCGATCCAACACCGTACCCGCGTAGTCGCCGGCGAATGCCTCACCGGTGAGTTGTTCCCACAGACTGCCGGTCTGGCGATCCATCATCACCTTGTTGGAGTTCCACAGCAGCCCGGAGGTCTGGAAGTCGAGCACTGCATCGCCTACCCGCCGGCTGTAGAGAACCCCGGTGCGGCACAGGGTGCAATTGACCAAGGCCACCGGCTCGCCGCCGAGCGTGTCGTTGGCGAGCTCGTGGTGATCGAGAATGCGATGGGGATAGGACCGTGCGGCGCCGTTAACCACCGCACCAAAGGTCAGTTCATCCGGCTCCATGTAGTCGGCGGCTGCGATCGAGATGGTGCGTTCGTCGTTCAATTCGGGGATCCCACCGACCAGCACGCCACCCCATTGCACCTGGGCGACGAGCGCCGGATCGTCGATCTGTCGCAGCAGCGCCGCAAACCGATCGTCGATCGCCGCGTACAACGTGGCCTTGAAGTCGATGTATTCGGCCCCGGGGTTAATGGCGTTGTCGTACATCCACCTGCCGTAGTAGCGGTGGGCGGCCACGAGGTCCTCCGGACCGGGGTCTCCGGTGATTTGCCGCAGCGCGTGATGCCCGGCCAAGAAGACTTCGGCCGTCGCGTAGAGCCGCAGATCGAGGATGTACGGGACCCAGCGGGGATCGCCGGTCTCACCCATCGCGGCAAGCAGGGGCATCAATACTGCTGGATCGGGGGCCGCCAGGAAATCCATCGCCGCATCGTGTAGCTCCCTGGGACCGACCTCCAGTGCCGTTGCCGTGGTCGCGTGGTTTGCGGCGCTGCGGGTGCCGTGGTCGGCGTCACCGGGAGGCTTCCGCCGCGGCCTGCTGCTCGGCGTCGCGCGGGAGCACTTCGACTGCCGGATCGATGACTTCGCTGGGGCCGAGAACGAGGAGCAAGACGCACCGCAGCAACGCCAACGGCCGCCAATCCGAACCAGGACGCTCGATTCATGATCCCCTCAACCCGGCCACCCGCGGTACGTTCCCGGCGATCCGACCGTCAGCGGCCCTCGAAGCGGGGAGGCTCTTTGGCCAGAAACGCCCGAACTCCCTCGACGAAGTCCTGCGAGGCGAGGAGGACGGCTTGGGCTTGATTCTCGAACTGAATGGCCTGCTCGAATGTCATCGTCGTCGACCGGTCGAGGCCAACCTTGATGAAGCGCTGAGCCAACGGTGCTCCCGCGGCGAGTTCGCCTGCCAACGTGGTGGCCGTCTCGAGCAGGCGTTCCGGCGGCACGACCCGGGCGACCAGTCCGATCTCGAGCGCCTCGGCAGCACCCACAATGCGCCCGGTCAACGCAAGTTCTCGAGCCTTCGCCAGTCCCACCAAACGGGGCAAGAGCCAGGTCCCCCCGAAGTCGAGTGCCAAGCCGCGCTGCACGAAGATCTCCGAGAAGCGGGCCTGCTCGCTGGCCACGACAATGTCGCATCCCAAGGCAAGGTTCATTCCGGCACCAACCGCGACTCCGTCGACTGCAGCGATTGTCGGCTTGGAGAGACGATGGAGCGCGGTCGCCGCGCCTCCGGGTGCCGCCATCGCGGCGAGATTGTCCGCAGCACTCGGAACGGTCCCTCCCCCGAACATGGCTGCTCGAGCGGGCTGAGGTCGGCCCCGGCGCAGAAGTCGCTTCCCGAACCGGTCAGGACCAAGACCCGCTGGTCCGAGTGCTCGAAGTCGGAGAAGGCTGCGGCCAGCACATCCCACTGATCACTCGGGACCGCGTTCTTTCGCTCCGGACTGTTGAGCGTGAGCGTGCGGATCGGCCCATCGTCGGCCACGAGAAGGAATCCGTCGGCAGTCATAGCCGGGAAGCTTACGGGTTCGAGCCGCTGAGGGCCTACCATCGCCGGAGTGGGTCTCAATCCGTTCCGCCAACAGCGCAATTCGCCGCTCGACACGGCTCTCGTCGCCGGTTTCATCGTCATCGTGACGGTGCTGGTCATCTGGGGCTTCTTTGGGTGAGGCCCGGGCAGATGTCATCCTCGCTCGACCCTGAGGTCGTAAACGTCATCCAGCCGTATCAGGCTCGCAAGACCTACACCTGTCCGGGTTGTGTACTCGCCATCACGCCGGGGACCGGCCACCTCGTCGTCGTCCCCGAGTGGACCCCGGAGCTGCGCCGCCATTGGCACCGTGGCTGCTGGTACAAGGAGCAACGGCGCCGGCCGTAGCGCAGTGTTGCTGCATCATGCCGCCGCGTGTCAACAGGCGTACGGCAGCCACCGGATGTCGACACCATCAGCCCGCACCGTGACCCCGATGACGTCGACACGGTTCACCGCAGGTTCGAGGGATCGGGCCAACGTTCTCACCTGGCGAGCCTTGGCCGGGGTGAAGTGATCGAGCGGATCATCGCTCGGCACACTGGGAACAATGGTCTTGACCTCGACGGCGGCAACCGTTCGCCCGAAACGAACCAGGAGGTCGATTTCGCCACGGCCAACAACCTCATTGCGGGCGAGGATCACTCCGCCGCGAGCCACCAGGAATCGTGCCGCGACGTGCTCACCGAATCTGCCGAGACGTCGCCGATGCTCGGCCGGCGTCAGAGCTGGTTGGCTTGTTCCAGCTCTTCGATGTTGACGTCGCGGAACGTCATGACCTTCACCCGTTTCACGAAACGGGCCGGGCGATACATGTCCCATACCCAGGCATCATCCAGTTCGAGTTCGAAGTACACGGAACCGTCGACCCGGCGGGTATTGAGCTCGACACCGTTGGCGAGGTAGAAACGCCGCTCCGTCTCGATGACGTAGCGGAACATGGGGAGCACATCGCGGTACTCCTTGTAGATCTTCAGCTCTACGTCGGTCTCGTATCTCTCGAGATCCTCTTCAGCCATCGGCCTTCTCCATCGATCGGTGCGAAGTGGCCAGAAGGCTAGCTCTGAAACCTACCGGGTCAAGGCTTCGCTCCCAGTGATACCACTGGAGTGTGACAGTTCGGCTGGCTCCTATCCGCCGAACTGGTCATCACAAACCTCCCCAGCGGGAAGGTGGCCAGATGATCACAAAGGCCCGGCCGACGACGTCATCGACCGGAATGGGTCCAAATACCCGACTGTCAGAACTCGATCCACGGTTGTCGCCCATGACAAAGACATAGCCCTCTGGTATCAGTTCGGGGCCAAAGTCCGACGTCTGCACCCCTGGTGCCAGGTACGGCTCCTCGATCGGTGTGCCGTCGATCATGACCACCCCGCTGCGGATGCTGATCGGTCTCGCCCGGCAGCGCAATGACCCGCTTGATGAACTCCGATCGGGGCGCCGAGAGCCCAACCGATTCCGCGACATTCCGCAACGCCGAGCCCAGCAGCGACTCGCCGTCGGATCCCTCGTCGTTGGGGTCGTCAAACACGATGACCTGGCCGCGCTTGATGTCGCCAAACCGGTACGACAGCTTGTTGACCATGATCCGATCATTGATCTGGAGCGTCTCGACCATCGATTCGGAGGGAATGTAGAAGGACTGGAGCACGAAGGTCTTCAGCAAGACCGCTGCGACGAGGGCAACCAGGAGCAGCAGCGGCAGTTCCCTCCAGAACGAGCGCTCGGCCGCCACCTGATCCGCCTCATCACGCGCCGTTGCGCGCATCTCGTCAACGGCCTCATGGGCGCCGGAGAAGAGATCCGAGGATTCGGAGGGCAACGGATCGAGCATTGAGGTGGTCACCGGCGCCGACCATACCCCAGCGGGGCATCAATCCATCGTCATGGAGCGATGGCGTCTGGCCCACCCAGGTAGTCGTGCCACAGCAGGCGGGCGGCCACCGATCGCCAGGGACGCCACGCCTCAGCCATCTCGACGCCGGACTTGTGAGGTGGGGACGTGGTCGAGGCGCCTTGGCTCGACCCAATGAGACCAGCAACGCCCGGTCACCCGGCGGCCACGCATCGATCCGGCCGAGCGCAAACATGAGGTACACGTCTGCCGTCCACGGGCCGATCCCCCGGATTGCGACGAGCCGTCGGCGCGCCTCGTCATCGTCGAGCAATCCGATGTGGTCGAGGTCGATGGAACCGTCGAGGACCCCGGCGGCAAGTCCGCGGCAGTACCCGGCCTTCTGCGCACTGAATCCGATAGCTCCTAGCTGAGCGTCATCGAGGGACAGGAATGCCGCCGGCTCGACATCACCCAAGGCTGCCTGCAAACGGTCGAAGGCTGCCCGCGCCGAAGCCAACGACACCTGCTGTTCGAGGATGATCAGGACGACAGGTGGAAAAGCTCGCCTCGCGTCGCCACAGCGGCGGGACACCATTGCAAGCGACGAGACGCTCCAGATCGGCATCCTGGGCCGCCAACCATTCAGTGCCGGCTCGCAGGAGGCCGGGCGTGATGACGTCGATCATCAGGCACCGTACCGAATCGGGCCGTGCGGTGGCGGAGACCCTACAACCCGCTCCACCGACTGGGGGGCCAGATGATCACAAACGCCCGGCCGACGATGCGATCCCCATGGATCGGCCCGGTGCTGCGACTGTCGAGCGACGACCCGCGGTTGTCACCCATCACGAAGAAGTGGTCCTGGGGGATCAACTCTGGTCCAAACTTGCGCATGGAGACATCGTCCGCCAGGTACGGCTCGTCAATTGCCGTCCCGTCGATGAAGACCTTGTTGTTGCGGATTTCCAACGTCTCGCCGGGCAGGCCGATGACTCGCTTGATCAGGTCGGAGTCGGGGGTGGAGAGCCCGATCGATTCTCCGATGTTGCGCAAGACGACCGTCGGCAGCGATTCCTCCTGCGCCGACTCCGGCTCGAACACAACAACCTGTCCACGAGCAACATCTCCGAAGCGGTAGGACAGCTTGTTCACCAGGACCCGGTCGTTGATCTCAAGCGTGTCGACCATCGACTCCGAGGGGATGAAGAAGGCCTGGACAAGAAACGTCTTGATGACGACGGCAAGAACAAGAGCGATGAGCACCAAGACCGGCAACTCGCGCCAGAACGAGCGTTCCTTCTTCTTGGTCTTTTTGTCGGCCTCTGCCGACTCTTCCGGGACCACGGTGTCAACCCCGGCTGGGTCGAGCGGATCAGGGGTCGCCTGATCGAAGGGTGTCGGAGGAACCGCCAAACCGCAGCGTTGCCGCTAGTCGCGCTTCTCTTTGATGCGGGTGGCCTTACCGACCCGATCGCGCAGGTAGTAGAGCTTGGCGCGCCGCACGTCGCCGCGGCGCAGCACCTCGATCGATTGGATGATCGGGGCATGCACCGGGAAGATGCGCTCGACGCCGACGCCGAAACTCACCTTGCGTACGGTGAACGATTCGCGGGCTCCGCCACCGTTGCGGGCAATGACGACGCCCTCGAAGGCCTGGACGCGTTCACGTCCACCCTCGATGACTCGCACATTGACACGCAGGGTGTCTCCCGGACCGAAGTCGGGAATGTCTTCGCGCAAGTAAGCGCTCTCGATGTGGTCGAGCGTGTTCACGGACCCTCCAAGGAATGGAGCAGGGAAAAAGGGAAACTCGAATCCGGGAGTTTACCCCTATTGCACCGATTCCGGAAACTCCTCTTTTCCATCGAGCAGATCGGGGCGGCGTCGGCGGGTCCGCTGCACCCTCTGGTCTTGGCGCCATTGCGCAATCTTGCCGTGATCGCCCGACAGCAACACCTCGGGAACCGCCCAGCCGCGATAGACGGCGGGGCGGGTGTACTGGGGCTCCTCGAGCATCCCGGCGCGAAAGCTCTCGGTCTCCACCGACTGCGGGTTGCCGACCACGCCGGGCAGCAAACGGGTGACACCCTCGATGATGGCAAGGGCGGCAACCTCGCCGCCGAGCAGCACGTAGTCGCCCAACGAGACCTCTTCGTCGATCAGGTGCTCGGCGACACGCTCGTCGATGCCCTCGTAGCGGCCACACACCAATGTGAGATCGTCGAGTGTCGCATAGCGATCAAGCGTCGCCTGGTCGAGAGGACGCCCGGCCGGCGTCAGGAGAACCCGGTGGCTGCCCTCGAGCGGCTCCAATGCGGCCGCCAACGGCTCGACCATCATCACCATGCCCGCTCCGCCGCCGAAGGGGGCGTCGTCGACCTGACGGTGAACGCCCTTTCCGAATGTTCTCAGGTCGACCATTTCGACCTCGAGCAGCCCGGCGTCGCCCGCCTTGCCGATGAGGCTGGTGGTCAGCGGCGAGGTGAAGTAGTCAGGGAAGATAGTGACAATGTTGATCCGCACGCCTACAGGGTATCCTCCGCGGAGCCGACCGAGAGCAACCGTGATCGATCCAGACCAGTCGTACGATGATGGTTGGCCGGAACCCGGGGCCGGCTCTGCTCACGATGACGACCCCATGGAGCGACCCTCGGTGTGGCCACGCCACCGGGAAGGCCGCCAGCCCAATCCGGGAGCGGTCCGCAAAGCGAGCCGCTCCGGGCCCGCTCCCCGTGTCATCCCATCCGGGCGGAATGTCGAACCGCTGCATGTGATCGCCGACCTCACCGCGCCCGCGGTGACGCCGCACACAGCCGGGACCCTCCACTCTGCCGATAACGAACCAGCCGCCGGATCGCTCTGGGATGAGTCAACCCAGGGTTGGGTACGAACCAAAGAGGGCAGCGCTCAATGGCGAACGATCCTCACCACCACCGACGTTGTTGCTCGCTACACGGTCGGCACCCACCTGGGACTTGCCACCGGGGAGGCCGCGGTCACAGTCCACGGCGACGACACCCGCTCCCTGGGCGGGACGTTGCTACGAGCCCGCCGGATCGCCGTCGACGGCATGACCCGCCGAGCGGTCGACAGGGGCGCTCACGCTGTGATCGGCGTCTCTATCGCCTACACCCCGTTTGCCGGGAACCTGCTCGTTACCGCCACCGGCACGGCCGTGACGCTCATGTTGCCCACCGGCCCGCAATACGACCACTAGCCACCAAACACTTTTACCATCAACTTTCGGGCAAAGAGGTCGAAAACCACACCATGACCCGGATTCGGTTGATTCTCGTGCTGGCGCTGCTCGCCGGAGCTTGCTCCGCGGGCCCCGACCAGTTGGCGACGACGGAGACGTACCCTCCGACGACAAACGCGCCGGCGCAGACCGAGGTCACCCGGATCACGTTGCCGCCGTCATCCGGCCCGCTGATCGAGGCTGCCGTCAATCCGCTGACGGTGCGTCCGATCCCGATCGACACCCTGGCGTTGATGCCGCTACAGGCGTTACACACACCCTTTACCGGGTTCGCGATGACGGAAAGCTTCGAAGAGACCAACGAACGCGCCATCGATCGGCTTCCCGACGGCCGGGACGAAGCCGTAGATGTCGACACGTTCGGAAGGCAAACGGGCTACCGATCGGTGCTCAGGCCGACGTGGTCAGCTTCGGGGGACACGGTCGCAGTTGACACCTGGGTGGCAACGTTCACGAGTCCGCAGGGTGCCTCGGACTACCTACGCGACTACGCAGGGGATGTCCTGAAGGACCGCGACGCGGGCCACGCCGCCGACATGCGCATCAACGAAGCCCGCCTCTTTGATGTCGAAGAGGTCGGCGAGGAAGCCATCGGCTTGATCTTGCAGGAAACCGTCCCCACGACCGACGATGAACTCCAAGAAACCATCGTCGGGTTCCGTATCGGTCGCATCCTGGCGTTTGTGAGCGTGCTGCAGGACAGCCCGGCGGATATCCGCATCGTGATGCTCGGCGTTGCATCGGACCTAGCCGAACGCATCATCGGAGCGCTCGATGGCTCCCTCGAGGTACCGGTGGTCGACACGCCTGCCGAATTGGTTTCCTACCGCTTTGACTACGAACAGGCCCTGACCCAGAAGTTCACCGAGGCAGTCGAGGCCATTCCCGACGACGAAGACGACGAAGGCGAAGAACCGGAACCTCCCCCAGAAGATGAAGAGCCTCCCCCTGAAGGTGAGGAACCCCCGCCGGACGACGGAGAACCTCCGCCCGATGAGGGCGCCGAGCCGACGACCACCACCGAACCGCCGCGCCAATACGTGAGCCGAACCCTCACCACCAGAGTCACCGCCACCGGCGTGGTCGACGGTGACTCCATGGAGTGCACGGTGTCGTACAACACCGAAGGAAGCCGAACCGGGAACAAGTACGTCGTGATCGACGACGAGGCCTGGGTCCTCAAGGGAAGCAGCTACACCGAGATCGAGCGTTACACCGAGCCGTATGCCGCCGATCTGCTCTACTGCCCCGGTTGGTCGCCCTCGCGCAGCGAATCAGGGGTTCGACCATCCACGCGGCCGGGACGTGGCATTCTCGAAGAAACCTCCGATGGCGGACAGATCGAACGATTCGACCTTTCGGCGAGCGATCTGGTCTCGATTGGTCTCGGCGGCGTCGACGCCGGGGGCATCCGAGTCGACCGCTTTCACGTCTGGACTGGCGGTGAGGGCCCTTGGGTCGTGCGAGTCGATCTGCAGATGCGGGGCTCGGCGAGCGCCATGGAGCGGGCCCTCGGCGCCGGCTTTCGCGCCGGCGGCAACGTCACGATCGGCCTCGAGTTCGGGGCCAGCGACTTCAACGACCCGACCATCCGGATAGGTCGCCCCGGCTAGCGCTTTAGCCAGCCGCAGCGCCGAGCACGGGCCGAGCGGGCCACCCTCCAACTCACCAACGCCAAAGACGGGGTACCGGGTACCCACCGAAACCTTCATCACACACGGTTGGTGTGACGTCGCTACGCCTTCAGTCCCTGCAACAAGAACCGAACCGCGGCGTCGGCGATCTCGTGCACTTCCTGTTTGGGCTCATCTGCGTCCATCACGGTACGCCCGGCCGTCATGATGACCTGGAAGATGAGGCGACCGGCAAGTGGTTCGGGCATGTCTCGAAACAGCCCCGTCTCGACCCCCCGCCGGTAGCTGGTGGTGAAGGCCTCCGACAGGTCGCGGTGGCTCACCGCGATCGCACGCTGCGCCTCATCGGACAGTCGCGGGACCTCGGTATGGAGGATCAGACCGAGGTGGTCGGTTCCGACAAACTCGATCATCCGCGAGCAAAGGGCGCCAAGTTGCTGATCGGGCTCGAGCGAGTCGGGGACCATGACAGCCATTTCTTCGACGAGGTCGGGCAGAGCCTGCTGCACAACCTCGACAAGCAGATCCTCGGCGCTGGCGAAATACTCGTAGAACGTGGTCCGCCCGATGCCGGCGGCCGCCGCGATGTCGGCATGAGAGGTGTGTTGAAACCCTTGTTGGGCGAAGAGTTCGAGCGCTGCCTCGAACAGCGCCTGCCGGGTCGCGATGCGGTGCTGTCGTTCCATGAGCTACAAACGAGTGTATCGCCCTGAACGACTAGTTGACCGCGAGGCGAGGACCGAGGCGCCGTGGGAAGCGCCTGCTCTTGCCCGGGCCGAGTCAGCCTTCGGGCACGGGGGTTCGAACTTCGACCGGCTCATACAGAGTGCTTCGTTGCACGGGACGGCGCCCGGCAGCGCGGATGGCCACCTCGAAGTCGGTTGGTTCCATCATCGTGCCGTGCGACGCCCCGGCGGCACGGGAGATGGTTTCGTCCATCAGGGTCCCTCCGAAGTCGTTGCAGCCGGCCGCCAGTAGCCGGGTACCGGCTTGGAGACCGAGCTTGACCCACGACGCCTGGATGTTGGGGATGAGCCCATCAAAGGCGATTCGGGCAACGGCGTGAACCAGGACGACCTCATCCCACGTCGGTCCGGGACGGCTCCTGCCCCGCAAGTAGATCGGACTACCCATGTGGACGAACGGAAGCGGGACAAACTCGGTGAAGCCGCCGGTACGAGCCTGGACCTCACGAAGAACCTCGAGATGGTTCGCCCACGAACGAGGCGAATCGATGTGGCCGAACATGATGGTCGCCGTCGAACGCAGCCCGAGGTCGTGAGCGGTCAGCATCACGTCGGCCCACTGTGCGGTCCGGATCTTGTCGGGACAGAGGAAGCGACGCACGTCGTCATCGAGGATCTCCGCTGCGGTCCCCGGCAACGTCCCGAGCCCGGCGTCTCGCAAGCGAGTGAGGAATTCCCGCACCGAAACCCCGAGCGTCTCGGCACCCTGCCACACCTCGAGCGGGGTGAACCCGTGAATATGCATGTCGGGAAGGTATTGCTTGATCGATTCAACGACGGTCACGTAGAAGTCGCCGGTGAACTCAGGGTGGATCCCTCCCTGCAGGCAGACCTCGGTGGCCCCCCGGTTCCACGCCTCAACGGAGCGCTCCACCACCTGCGGAACCGACATCAGATAGGGATCGCCCCGCAGATTCAGCGAGCGCGGGCCCTTGGAGAAGGCGCAGAAGCCGCAACGGAAGTAGCACTGGTTCGTGTAGTTGATGTTGCGATTGACCACGTAGGTGACGGCGTCCCCGTTGGTGCGGCGGCGTAGTTCATCGGCGACGTTGGCGATGGCGTCGACCTCTCCGCCACGGGATCGGAAGAGCCGCTCCACCTCGTCGCGGGTCGGCCGGGTTCCCTCGAGCGAGCGGCGCAGAATGCCGTCGAGGTCGGCAGCTACCCCGTTGAGATCGCCATCATCGGAACCGACCAGCCAGCTCTGGTCCATCCACTCGGCGGAGAAGCGCTCTGTCGGCACCGGGGCGAGCATGTCCTTGCCGGGGGCCCACTCGTAGCGGGGCCGGGCGTAGCCGGAGGCATCGACCAGGTCGAGGTAGCCCTTGAACAGGTCGGCATCGAGGTGGGCGCGCAGAGTGTCGACGGCGACGTCCGGCGGGAGGGCGGCCCGCTCGGCCAGCCGGATCGGCGCCAGTTCGTCACGGAGCGCGCCGAGGCTCTCGGTATCCCAATCCCGCAGCAGCAAGTCGGTCGCTCCGGCCGCAACCGCGACCGCGGCGTCATCCACTGAATCGACGAACACGGAAACGCGACAGGCGACCGTCGGAAGGTTCGCCAACGACGTTGCGTCGGCGACGTGGCTCCGGCCGGTGCGCAGGTAGGCCGCCTTGGTCCGAGCCAGCGCATCAAGCACCAGCTCCCGCTCGCCGGTGTCGACGATCGTCAACCGCCAGCCGAGGTCGCCGGAGTCACCAATCTGCATGGCGTCGGCTGGTTCGAGTACCCAGGCAACGGGCTCGATGTCGTCGACCGCACGAGCAATCGGAGCCAGCCCTCCGGCGAGAGCGCCCGTCCGCCCGACGGCATCGAGCGTGGGTACCTCAACGGCAGTCGCCCCCTCGCGGCGGCGGGTGGCAGCCCACAACTCGTTGACTTGGTCGGCGGGCCGAAGCCGCAAGAACGTGATGTCGGTCATGAGGAAGCCCCCTCGAGCTGCGGGGCGAGAGCGTAGCCCTCGTCGTCGACCGCAGCGGCGACCTTCCCCAGAAGACCTGCGTCGATCCACTCCGGGCTGATGAACTCGGGATACAACGGCAGGCGCGGCATGAGCCGGAATCCGGCGTCCCGGGTCACAGCGGTCAGCTTGTCGAGGTGGGGCCACGGCGCCTCCGGGTTGACCCAGTCGATGGTGAGTGGGGAGACCCCGCCCCAGTCGTTGATGCCGGCGTCGAGGTAGATCCCGAAGTCCTCGGTGAGGTTCGGCGGCACCTGGAGATTCATCTCCGGCCCGAAGATCCAGCGGGCGACGGCAACGACCCTGGCGAAGTACTGGACGGTCGGCTCGGCGTCACGCCGCATCAGGGTGTCGGCCTTGGCCCGGAAGTTCTGGACGATGATCTCCTGGATCGATCCCCCGCGAGCTTGGAGATCACGCAGCGCAAACAGCGAGTCGATGACCTCGGCGGGGGTTTCCCCGATACCAACCAGGACCCCGGTGGTGAATGGCACCTTCTGGCGCCCGGCGGCCTCGATGGTCGCCACCCGGGCGGCGGGGTCCTTGTCCGGGCAGTTGTGGTGCGGCATGCCGGGCTCCATCAACCGTGGTGAGATGTTCTCGAGCATCATGCCCATCGACGGATTCGACGGCCGCAACGCGACCAGAGCCTCGTCGGAGAGCAGACCGGGGTTGGCGTGCGGAAACAGCGCAGTCTCCGCGTTGACCGCCTCGGTCAGCATCTGCACGTAGTCGAGCGTCGTGGCACAGCCGTGTCCGGCCAAGAAGTCGGCCGCTTGGGGCCAACGTGTTTCCGGCTGGTCTCCCAGGGTGAAGAGCGCCTCGGTGCAGGCGTGTGCCTCCCCGGCCCTGGCAACGGCCATCACGTCGCCGGGATCGAGGTACACGCCGCCGGCGCCCGGGGGCTTGGCAAATGTGCAGTACGTACACGTGTCCCGGCACAGCGTGGTGACGGGAATGAACACCTTGCGCGAGTATGTGATCGTTCGCCCCCTGCCCTCGTCGCGGAGGCGTTGCGCCTCCGCAAACAGCGGCGCAACGTCGCGATGGCCCAGAACAAAGTCCAGCGCCAACTCCGGTTCCGGTAGCGGGAGAGTCATCTTTGGAACGCTATCACGGCCGTGTTCGCTAGGAAGGGTGTCGCTATCCGGGCTCAGGAATGGGTGCCCCGACTCCTTGCGGCTCAGCGTCCTCGACGGTTGACACCTCGTCGGGTAGCGCATCGGGGACCTCGGCCTCGAGGTTGCGTAGCCGCGGGTACGAGAGAGCCAGCCCGGACAACACGAGGCCGAAGAGTCCGAGCATGATGAACAGGAGCGCGGCACCGCGCCCGGCGCCGGCGCCGATGATGGAACCAACACTGCCCGCGAGAGCTCCACCTGCCTCCATCATCGGCTGGAAGACGTCATCGACGAGCGGCCCGACGAGGATCAAGGCGAGCGGCCCGGCGATCTGGGCCAGGGTGCGACGGACGGCGAAGACCCGCCCCTGAACGTCGGGGTCGACCTTGGCTTGCCAGATCGCCTGGCTTGAACCGTTGGCCACCGGAATGGCGAAGAACACGAGGAAGGCAGCGGCGGTGACTAGGGCGATCGATGGCCGCAGTCCGATGAGGATGAGACCGATACTGACGATGACGTCGGCGGCGATCACCCCGAGCACCCGGCGTTTGGGTCCTCCCCAGATGCTCATGAGCAGGCTGCCCAGAATCATCCCAGTTGCGCCGATTGAGAGAACCAGCCCGGTCGCCTGTTCAGAAGCGAATCCGAGCAGGAGCGGGAACACCAGGACGCCGACGAATCCGAAGACGAGGTTGAGAGCTGCGAAGTACCCGAGCAGGGCAAGGAGCCCGGGCCGTTCCCGGATGTACCGGAAGCCAAACCGTGTCTCGTGCCACAGGCTCCCGGCACCTTCCTTCCCGGCCTCGGACTGCTCGGGCCGTGGGAAGCGGACGATGAGCAAGGCCCCGACGGCGACCAGGAACGTCACAACATCGACGCTGATCACCGCAGCCAGCCCACCGGTGGTGAGGAGGATGCCTGCCAGCGCGGGAGCGAGCACCATCCCGACCCCTTCACCGAGCTGGATCAGGCCGGCGGCCCGACCGTAGTTGTCCTTGCGGACCAGAAGCGTTGTGGTGGCCGAGTAGGCCGGCCATTGGAAGGTCTGGAAGATGCCCTGGACGGCGAGGAGCGGATAGAGGTGCCACACGTCGAGATTGCCACTCCACAGCAGCGCGGCGATCGCCAGCGTGGCGAGGCCGGCGCCGGTGTCGCTCAGGATCATCGCCCAGCGTCGATCCCACCGGTCGACCAATGCCCCGGCGAATGGCGTGAACAGGATCTGCGGGAGTTGCGACGCCAGCAGGATCATCGCCAACTGGGTGGCCTCACCCGTCTCCTGGTACACGTAGATCGAGAGGCCAAAGCCGGTGAGGTTGGTACCGATCAGCGACACGAACTGACCGGCCCACACCACGAGGAAGGTGCGCATCCCGCTTTCTGGTAGTGCTTCGCTCACGGTACCGTCCAATGGTCGGTGTTTCCCGACCATTCTATTGTCGACGGCTCTCCCGGTGGTGTCAAGCGAGGCGGAGACTCGAGCGCGGCGATCCGCCACACCTCTGGTATCGGCCTGGTCGTAGCAATCTCGCTGACCAGGAGTCGGAGGCCTCTGGTGGTAGCAACCGATTCTGTGATTGATGCAGGCGAGGAAGCAACGGACCGCCCACGACCCGGAAATGGAGGACAAGCGTGCTGGTCGGAAGGCCGGAGCCCCAACGCCCTTGGTCAGACTTGACGAAGTGGGTTCTGATCGCACTCAGTATCCCCGTGCTGGTTGCAGTCTTCGCAGGCTTCCTGCTGTCAACTATGTTGTCCGACGGATGTAGCACGGAGGCGTGCGAGTCGGCCCTGCTCAGGATCTGGCTCGGATGGGGCATCGCCATACTCACCGTCCCATTGTTGGTCTTGATCGTCACTCGCCTTGCCAAGCGACCACGGCTCATTTACCCGCTCCTGGTGGCCGGATGGTTCCTGTCGCTCGTCGTCGCGATGGCGCTATTCGAACACGCCCTCGCATGATGGGGCGCAGTAGGGTCGGCCTATCAGCTACCCGAAGGAGCCACGTTCATGGAGCGACCGGAAGGCATTGTCGACTTCGTTCCCGATCCCGATCTTTTTCCTTTCGAGTCACGATGGTTTGCCAGTTCGGTGGGTCCGGTTCACTACATCGACGAAGGCAAGGGGCGACCCCTGCTCCTCCTCCATGGCAACCCCGACTGGAGCTTCCTCTACCGCAACATCGTGATCGGTCTGAAGGACCGCTTTCGGTGTGTTGCCTTGGACTACCCCGGCTTCGGGCTCTCAATCCATCCCGACGGCTACGAGTACACGGCAGCCGAACACGCCACCGTGGTCCGCGAACTCGTCGAACACCTCGACCTGCATGACATGGTGGTGATGGGTCAGGACTGGGGCGGACCCATCGGCATGGAGACCGCCTCGCAGATGCCCGATCGGGTTGGTGGACTGGTGATGGGCAACACCTGGTTCTGGCCTGCGGACGCCGTCATGCTGACGTCGTTCAGCAGGGCGATGGGCTCTTCCCCGATGCAGAGCCTCATCATCAAACGCAACTTCTTCGTCACCACGCTGATGAAGCGCACCCTCAAGGTCGACCTCACCGATCGCGAATTCGACCACTACGTCAAGGTCGTTCCCACCCCCGACTCCCGAAAGGGCATTGCCGTCTTCCCCATCCAGATCCGGTCGGCCCGACCCTGGATGGCCGAGCTGGAGCCGCGGGTGAAGTCCACCCTGAGCAGCAAGCCGATCGTCCTGATCTGGGGCATGAAGGACCCCGCCTTTGGCGCAGCCGGCGTCCTCGAGCGATGGAAGGCGACGTTCCCCCAGGCCAAGGTGATTCGCTTGGAATCCGCCGGGCATTACATCCAGGAGGACGCCCCCGACCAGATCATCGAGGCCATCGGCAGCACTTTCGGCCCAACGTCTGGTAACTCGACCACGTGACCGACCAATTCCCGACACCAGACATGGCGCTGACGCACATCCTCGTGGTCGGCGACGTGCCGGAATCAAGCCGCTGGTATGAGGATGTCCTCGGCGCCGAGTTGTATCGGGAGTACGGCACGTCGGCGGTGTTCTCGTTCAACGGGACATGGCTGCTGCTCGTCGAAGGCGGAGCTCCAACCGCCGACAAGCCCAACGTCGAATTTGCGCCGCCCGACCCGGCCCGCCTCAGCCACTCCTTCACGATCCGGGTCCCCGACTGCCGCGCCGCCTACACAACGTTGGCGGCCCGCGGCGCCGAATTCCTCACGCCGCCGCATGACTGGGGTGCAGAGATCCGCTGCTTCTTCCCCGACCCCGACGGTCACCTCTGGGAAATCAGCCAACTCACCGGCTGAAGGCACGGAGCCCTCAATCGGTGTGATCGGCAACGGCGGCCCGCAGGACGAACTTCTGGACCTTGCCGGTCGACGTCTTGGGGAGGTCGGTGAAGAACACCAGCTTCGGCGCCTTGAAGTGGGCGATGCGGGAGCGCACATGTTCGATGAGGTCGTCCCCCGTCACCTGAGCGCCCGGCACTGTCGCCACGTAGGCAACGGGGATCTCGCCCCACGTGTCATCCGGGTGGGCGATCACGGCGACCTCGAGAACGTCGGGGTGGGAGGCGACCGCCTGCTCGACCTCGATCGATGCGATGTTCTCGCCCCCCGAGATGATGATGTCCTTGGCGCGGTCGCGCAGTTCGACGTAGCCGTCTGGATGCATCACGCCGAGGTCGCCGGTGCGGAACCATCCATCGGGAACGGCTCGCTCGGTCGCCTCCTCATCCCGGTAGTAGCCAGCCATCAAGTTGTTGCCGCGAATCGCCACCTCGCCGATCGTGGATGCGTCGGCGGGGACGTCATCGCCGTTCTCATCAACCACCCTGGTGTGTTCTGAGGTGATGGTTCCTACGCCTTGGCGTGCCTTGATGGTGGCTTGGGTTTGCGCATCGAGGCCATCCCACTGCGGTTGCCACTCGCAGATGGTGGCCGGGCCGTAGGTCTCGGTGAGTCCGTACAGATGGGTGACGTGCATGCCGAGTTCCGCCATCCGTTCCAAAATCGCCGGTGACGGCGGCGCTCCGCCGGTGGCGATCTGCACCCGTTGCGGCGGCGGGCCATCGGCGGCTGCGGAGTGAAAGGCGACCATCGTCAGCACGGTGGGGGCGCCGTTGAAGTGGGTCACTCCCTCCTCGCGCAGCAGGCGCCAGATCTCTCCGGCATCGACCTTGCGCAAACACAGGTGGGTACCCCCGGCAGCGGTGATGCCCCAGGTGTAGGTCCACCCGTTGCAGTGAAACATCGGCAGGGTCCACAGGAACACGCTGCTGGTGTCGATCCGGGAGTGGTACGCCATCGAAAGCGCCTGGAGGTAGGCGCCCCGATGCAGGTACATGACACCCTTCGGTTGGCCTGTGGTGCCGCTGGTGTAGTTGATCGAGATCAATGACCGCTCATCGGTAACCGGGACTTTGGCCGGTTCAGACGCCGCAATCAGCCCTTCATACGTTCCCCCGGGCCCGTCGGCATCGACGACGATCAGCTCGTGTTCGACCGTCGCTGCGATCTCGGCGACGACATCGACCCACTCATGGTCGTAGATGAGCACGTTGGCTCCGGAGTGGTCGACGATGTAGGCCAACTCCCCTGGCGCAAGGCGGTGGTTCATCGCCACCAAAACTCCCCCGGCCAGCGGCACGGCGTAGTGCGCTTCGAGCGTTACCCGAGTGTTGGGAGCCAGCACCGCCACCCTGTCGCCGGGCCGGACTCCTAGCTCGATGAGGCCGCCGGCCAGACGAGCGCACCGATCGGCGAACTCCCGGTACGTGTAGCGACGCTCTCCATCGATCACCGCGGTGCGGTCGGCGAAGACCACCGCCGAGCGTTCCAGGAACGCCAAAGGGGTCAGCGGTTGATCCCAGGGGATACGTGGCATGGACATGCCAAAACGTTAGAGGATCGGGTCACGGATCATCGCGGCCGGATTCGCTACTCGAACAGGCCTGCGGGGGCGTCGATGACGATGTGGGCGAGCGAAGGGTGGATTTCGCCGACGATCGCCTCAACAAACGGCACCTCGACAACTTCGCCGTTCTTGCGGGTGATCACAATGCGGTCCTGGGCAGCGCCGAGCACGACGCCGGTCACCATGCCGAGGTGGCGGCCGTTGGGATCGATAGCGGTGAGACCTTCGAGATCCTCGGGCCAGAACTCATCTTCGCCGAGATTGCGACGCTCCTCCGGTCCGATGGTCAGCGTCACTCCCTGAAGTGCCTCGGCCGAACTGCGGTCATTCACGCCTTCGAAACGGATCAGAACGCCGTCGGGATGCTCGGCGGCGTCACCGACCACGAGGAAGCGGGGTTCGTCCTCGTCGGTCAGAAATGCCGCACCCGAGTGATAGCGGTCGGGGTGATCCGTCAAGGGGCGAACAACCACTGAGCCACGGATGCCGTGAGCACGGCGCACGTAGCCGACCGAGATGCGGCGGGCCCCCCGAGTATTCACGACACAGACGGTAGCCGCGGCCGCCGACGATTTCCGGGCGACCGTAATTCAGCCAGCAATCAGTCGAGGAAGTCGACCGTTACCCGCAGGCCCTCTTCGTCTCCTGCTGCCTTGGCCACAGAACGAATGGCGCGAGCCACCCGGCCCCGTCGGCCGATGACCCTGCCCATGTCGGACTTGGCGGTGCGAACCTCGGCGACCACCGCGTCCTCACCGTCGTCAACGACCTCGACCTGGACCGACGACGCGTCGTCGACGATCTGCTCGGCGATGTAGCGAACGACCCGGCCGACGATGTCACCTTTGTCCACGATCAAACCTCCGCGTCCTCTTCAGGGACCAGTTCCGAACCGGCTTCCGTGACCTCATTGGCCGCGGCCCGCTCGATGTCTTCGAAGGCATCCTCGGGAGTTTCTCCCACCTCCGGCGCTTCTTCCTCGTCGCCTCCGGCGTCGCCACCGACAACATGGATTTCGGGCTCGTGATCCGGCGCGACCGGTGCGGCCGGAACCGGTTCGGGCTCGACTGCCTCGGCCACCGTCTCGGCTGCAATCGTGTGGATCTCACCCCGGGACACCCGGAAGGCGGTCCAGGCGCCGGAGATCTCGAGCAGTTTCTGGGCACGTTCAGTGGGCTGGGCGCCCTTCTGCAGCCAGTCGAGCGCTCGCTCGTTGTCGATTTCGATGAGCGAAGGCTCTTGACGGGGGTCGTAGCGACCGATCTGCTCGATGTAGGCCCCATCGCGCGGTTTGCGCGAGTCCACCACTACGACGCGGTACGTCGGCTGCTTCTTCTTGCCCATCCGCGTCAGGCGGATCTTGACCGGCATCTACTTCACCTCTTCTTGCCTTGTCGCATGCCCGGCAGAGCAAGTCCCGGAATTGGGCTCTTTCCTGCTGCCAAGGCCTTCATCATCTTCTGAGCTTCGGAGAATTGCTTCAGGACTTTGTTGACGTCCTGCGGCCGGGTCCCCGAACCCGCCGCGATCCGACGCTTTCGGCTCCCGTTGATCATCTTCGGGTTGCGTCGCTCGCCGGGCGTCATCGACCTGATGATCGCCTCGACACGGCCCAGGTCCTTGTCATCGACCTGAACATCGCCCAGCGCCTGTCCGGCGCCCGGCAGCATACTAACCAATGACTGCAGTGGGCCCATTTTCTTGAGTTGTTGGAATTGCTCCAAGAAGTCCTCGAGATCAAATTCGGCCCGCATCATCTTCTCGGCGGCCTTCTCGGCTTCTTCCTGGTCGTAGGCCGTCTCCGCCTTTTCGATCAGCGTGAGCACGTCGCCCATGCCCAGAATGCGTGAGGCCATCCGGTCTGGATAGAAGACATCGAGTTCGTCGAGACCCTCGCCGAGACCGACAAACTTGATCGGTCGCCCCGTCACCTCGCGGGTGGAGATGGCGGCACCACCCCGAGCGTCACCATCGAGCTTGGTCATCACGATGCCGGTGATCTCGGTGTACTCGAGGAAGCCCTGCGCGACGTTGACCGCCTCCTGACCAGTCATGGCATCAACGACGAGCAGCACTTCCTGGGGTTCCGCCACCTTGCGCACCGCAGCCAGTTCCTTCATGAGGTCTTGGTCGATCTGGAGCCGGCCGGCGGTGTCGATGATGACCACGTTGTGACCCTCGGCGCGCGCTTCCTTCATCGCTGCCTTGACCAGCCGCGGCGCCTTGGCCTTGCGATCGACATAGACCGGGACACCGATCCGGGTGCCGAGGGTCTCGAGTTGATCGATGGCGGCAGGCCGCTGCAGGTCGGCGGCCACCAGCATGGGACGTTTGCCCTTACTCTTGAGGTGTTTGGCGAGCTTGGCCGCCGACGTCGTCTTACCCGAACCCTGGAGGCCGGCCATCAGGATCACGAGCGGTGGTGATGCCGGACGAGCGAGCGGAGCAGCCTCGTCCCCAAGCGTCACGATCAGTTCCTCATGGACGATCTTGATGACCTGCTGGCCGGGGGTGAGGCTCTTCATGACGTCGGCACCGACCGACCGCTCCCTCACTCTGGCGAGGAAGCTCTTCACGACGGTCACGTTGACGTCGGCCTCGAGCAGCGCCAGGCGGACCTCGCGCAGCGCAGCGTCGACGTCGGCCTCGCTGAGGCGGCCTTTGCCGCGCAGACGAGTGAAGGCGTCGCCGAGCCGATTGGTGAGAGTATCGAACATCGGGCGGAAGTTTAGGACCGGCACCGTGGCATGCACGCAGCAAGTGGCCCTCGCTCGACAACCACGTCGCCGATATCGCCGCCGACAGCTTGACCCCTGCCGGTCGCCGTATACTCATCGGGTTAGTCCGTACCAACCGCTTGGGGAGGCGCGACCACATGGGCGACACGACTGCGCGACCGGAATCGAACCAGGCCCCGTTGCCAAAAGGCGTGATGTTCAACGCTTACCCGGACAGCATCGGCCGCAACCTCGCAGACACCGTCGAGGTCCTCCAGAGACCGGAACTCCAGGGTGCATTCTCCCTGTTCTACGTCCTGCCCACGTTCTTCAACAGCGACCTCGATCGCGGATTCTCCGTCATCGACTACGACTTCAACGAGGAGCTGGTGTCGGCGCAGGACGTGGAAGCAATCCGAGCGCTCGGAATCGGGTTGAAGTTCGACCTCGTGCTGAACCACCTCTCGGTTGGCTCGCCGCAATTCCAGGATCTCCTGCGGCGAGGAGACGACTCGGACTACAAGGACTTCTTCATCGACTGGAACGAATTCTGGCGAGGCGAGGGCGCAATGGGCGACGAAGGCCACGTCGTGCCGGAGAAGAGCCACCTTGACAAGCTGTTCATGAGAAAGCCGGGTCTGCCCATCCTCAATGTCCGTTTCCCAGACGGCACCGAGCGACCGTACTGGAACACGTTCTACCAAGAGGTGCGCTATCCGGAGCTGGCTCCGGAGGACTTCCTCGAGATCGAAGGCGTCGGCCACAGCCAGGCCGTTCAGCTCGCCGGGCTCTACAACGAAGCGCTCGACACGAACGACGGCCTGCAGGGACTCGACGTGGACGGCTTCTCGTGCAGCAAGGCCGATGTGCTCGCCCTGGCCAACCGCAAACGTCAGTATCTGGGTCAGATGGACATGAACGCGGAGTCCGCAGGAGTCTGGGAGTTCTACGACGAGACGCTCGGCAAGCTGAGCGGATACGGCGCCCGGCTGGTGAGACTCGACGCCTTCGCCTACCTCCACAAGCAACCGGGAGAAACGAACTTCTTCAACAAACCCGGCACCTGGGAGTATCTCGAGCGGCTGCGGCAACTGGCCAGCAATCACAACTTGACCCTGCTTCCCGAGATCCACTCCGAGTATGGGACCGGACTTCACGAGGAGGTCGCCGCGGAGGGCTTCCCGATCTACGACTTCTTCCTACCGGGCCTCATGATCGATGCGCTCGATCGCGGCACCAACGTGCACCTCCTGCGCTGGATCGACGAGCTTGTTTCCAACCGAATCCGGACGATCAACATGCTGGGGTGTCACGATGGCATCCCGGTGCTCGACCTCGGAGGCAAACGCGTCGACGGTGTTTGGCACGAGGGTCTGCTGGACACGGCGCAGATCGAAGCCATCATCGACCGGGTCATCGAACGCGGCGGTCGGGTCAAGAACCTCTACGGCGCAGACGGCACGAAGATCTCCTACTACCAGGTCAACGCCACCTTCTTCAGCGCCCTGGGCGAGGACGAGATGAAGCTGCGCTTGGCTCGCGCCATCCAGCTCTTCATGCCGGGAATACCCCAGGTGTGGTACCTAGACCTGTTCGCGGGGAAGAACGACTACGAGGCTGCTGATCGCGGCGGAACCGGCGGACACAAGGAGATAAACCGGACCACGCTGGACATGGATGCTATCGAATCCGGACTGCGCCGGATCGTCGTGCGAGACCAGATTCGGCTCATCCGTTTGCGGAACAACTCCCCCGCCTTCGACGGCGAGCTGACCGTCCACGATTCCCCGGAGCACGAGCTGCATCTGACGTGGACGAACGGAGGACACGTCGCGACGCTGAAGGCGAACCTGGTCGATCGAGGGTTCTCCGTGACGGTCCGTGACGAAACCGGGGAGGAAAGAGTGCTGTCCTATCGTTAGGAGAACGAGCGTGAAAATCCTCGCCACCGATCTAGACCGAACCTTGCTCCCCAACGGACCCTGGAAAGGCGACGACGAGGCGATCGAGATGTTCAACGAGCTCACCGACACGCACGGCACGCTCGTCGTCTACGTGACGGGGAGAAACCTCGATCTCACCGAACGAGCGATCCAGCAGTACGGGGTTCGCTACCCAGACGTGCTGTGCGGGGACGTCGGGACGACGATCCGCCGCTACGAGCAGGGGCGCTGGCAGCCGGACGAGGGGTGGGTTGCCCATGTCCAGCGCACCAGCCCGCGGTGGGATGCCGCTGCGATCAAGAGTGCCGTCGCCGCGGTGCCGGGTATCCAGGAGCAGGAGCCCGAGCACCAGAACCCGTTCAAGCAGAGCTACTACGTCGATCACGAGCGGAGAGACGAGGTGCTGCAAGAGGTCGACACGCGGGTCAAAGGCAAGTTCGACGAGGTGATCGTGTACAGCTTCGACTCTCTGGACGGGAAGGGGCTGCTCGACTTCCTACCTGCGAGCGCGACCAAGCAGACCGCTCTCGAGTACGTCGCCGAATCTCACGGGTGCGCCGGCGAGGACGTCGTGTTCTGCGGAGACAGCGGCAATGACATCTTCCCGCTGACTGCCGGTTTCTGTGGCGTTCTCGTCAGGAACGCCGACGATCAGCTCGTAGCCAACGTGGAGCAGGCCCTGGCCCAAGACCCCGCCCTTCGCGTCTACTTCGCCAAGGGAGATTTCAAGGGCCTGAGCGGCTACTACACGAGCGGGGTCATCGAGGGCGCCTACCACTACGGCCTGTTCTCCTGACGAACCGAGGCCCCCGCTGAAGCTCCGCCGTAACTACAACTCGGAAGCCACTACGACCTGCGACCACCTCGCCGGTACCGCGAGGCTCACGAGCAATACCGGCCCGAACACAAAATCGCCTGCCACACACAGCAGCGCAGATTGGCTCCCGACTCCGGGATACTAGATACTCTCTGCCCATGAATCTCACCGTGATCGATCATCCACTGGCCCGCCACTACCTCACCGTGCTGCGTGACTCGAGTACGCAGCCGGAGGAATTCCGCAGCGCGGCAAGGCGCCTGACCTATGCCCTCGTGATGGAAGCCACCCAGCGGGTGCCACTCCACAAGACCAAGATCCAGACTCCGATGGAAACCACGACCGGCTACGAGCTCGGCGACATCGTCGCGGTGGCGGTTTTGCGAGCCGGGTTGGGGATGCTCGATGCCGTGCTCGAACTGGTGCCCCAGGTCAAGGTTGGCTTCGCCGGGGTGCAGCGGGACGAAGAAACCGCGTTGCCGATGGAGTACTACGCCAAGATGCCGGAGCTGAGCAACGCGTCGGTGCTCATCCTCGAACCCATGCTCGCCACCGGCGGTTCGCTCTCTTGGGCCGTATCCAAGGCGAAGGACTCCGGGGCGCATGACATCACCTGCCTGTGCGTGGTGACCGCGCCCGACGGAGTCACCCGCATGTACCAAGACCACCCCGATGTGCGCATCGTGGCCGCGTCCCACGACCGTGAGCTCAACGACCACTACTACATCGTTCCCGGTCTCGGCGACATGGGCGATCGGCTGTTCGGGACCCTGTGATGGACCTGATCCCCGGACCTCCCCCGGCGACGTTCCGCGATTCGATGGCCGTCACATACGACAACGTCGCGGCGCAACGTGACGAGATGGGCGAGGCCGACTGGCGCTGGCCTTTCGCCGAAAGATTCCTCTCTCAACTGCGGGATGAGAAGAAATCCCGCCTGCTCGAGATAGGCGCCGGTGTCGGCTACACCTCCTTGTGGTTCGCAGAGCGCGGCCTCGAGGTGGTTGCCACCGACCTCTCTCCTGCCCAAGTGGACATCGCCCGCGCCAAGGGGCTCGACGCGCACGTTCGTGACATGTTCGATCTCAGGTTCCCGGACGAGAGCTTCGACGCGGCATGGGCGATGAACTGCATCCACCACATCCCCAGTGCAGACCTTCCCGACGTGCTCGCCGGGATCGCCGATGTCCTGCGCCCCGGCGGGATCCTCTACATCGCCGTGTGGGGTGGTCGCGACCTCGAGGGCATGTACCAGGACGACTTCTATCAGCCATCACGGTTCTTCGCCATCCGCAGCGATGACAATCTGCGAACAGCATTGGAGACCGCCTTCGTCGTCGAATCATTCGAAACGTTCCTGCCCGACGAGCAGAAGGACGACGACGGGCTCCACATGCAGTCCTTCCTGCTGCGCAAGCCGTGACCGAGCGGGACGACTTCACGGATGCGGTGATCGAGGTCCTCGAAGCGCTGCAACCCGGCGAGGTCATGGCCTACGGTGAAGTGGCCCTAGAGGCGGGCTATCCGGGTGCGGCCCGAGCCGTCGGCAACCTACTGCGCCGCACTCCCGGCCTGCCCTGGTGGCGGGTGGTCAACGCCGCAGGACGGCTCGCTCCGGGCAACGAGACTCGCCAGGCGGAGCTGTTGCGCTCCGAAGGAGTAGCGGTGAGAAACGGTCGAGTGGTCATCTGACGGGCAACGGCTGGGGCCCCGCGGCCTACCGGTTTGTTGCCTTTGGCCCTCGACATGAGGTCGCGAATTGCAATACTGGTGGTTTACCCCGAGAGGACAGCATGGCCGAACGCTCCCACAACATGATTGAACTGATCGAACGCAAGCGCGATGGCGGCGTCCTGGACCCCGATCAACTTGCCTGGATCATCGAGCAGTACACCGCCGACATCATCCCCGACTACCAGATGTCGGCGCTCTTGATGGCCATCTTCCTCAACGGCTTCACGGCCGAGGAACTTGGTCCGTGGACCGAGGCGATGCTGCATTCTGGAGATGTCCTCGACTTCTCCCACGTTGCTGCTGCAACAATCGACAAGCACTCAACCGGAGGTGTCGGCGACAAGATGTCGATCCCGCTCGGCCCAATGGTCGCAGCCTGTGGAGTCGCCATACCGATGATGTCGGGACGTGGCCTCGGCCACACCGGCGGTACGCTCGACAAACTCGAATCGATCCCCGGCTTTCGCACCGTGCTGGACCCGCCGGAGTTCACTGCGCAACTCGAACTGCTGGGACTCGTCCTCGCCGGGCAGTCCGAGACGTTGGTACCCGCCGATCGCCGCATCTACGCGCTGCGGGACGCCACCGGGACCGTGCAATCGATCCCGCTGATCTCGTCTTCGATCATGTCGAAGAAGCTCGCCGAGGGTCTCGACGGTCTCGTGCTCGACGTCAAGGTCGGCTCGGGAGCCTTCATGAAGGACCGCGCCTCCGCCGAGCGACTCGCCGCCACCATGGTCGGAATCGGGCTGTCGCACGGAACCAAGGTGGTCGCCCTGTTGACGGACATGAATCAGCCGATCGGGCGCGAGGTCGGCAACGCCAACGAGATCGCCGAGTCGCTCGACTTGTTGGCCGGCGACGGCCCGGCCGACGCAGCTGAGCTGACCTATGCGCTCGGCGTCGAGATGCTCCTGCTTGCCGGCATCACCGAAGACGCGGCAACCGCCCTCGAGTTGCTCGAAGTGGCGGTCTCTTCCGGTCGGGCGATGGAGAAGTTCGCCGAGGTCATCGTTGCCCAGGGCGGCGACCCTGGGGTCATCGAGGATCGTTCACTGCTCGACCGGGCACCAGGCCGGTATGAGATCACGGCGCCGCGCAGCGGGTATGTCACCCGTTGCGATGCGCTCGATGTCGGCGTGGCTTCGGTGCGGCTCGGTGGCGGCCGAGCCCGCAAGGAAGACGTCGTAGATCACGGCGTTGGAATCACGATCCACCACAAACAGGGCGGAGTCGTCGAGACCGGCGAACCACTGGCAGTCGTCACCTACCGGGAAGAGGCTCGGCTCGCCGCCGCCCTACCGCTGCTCGAAGCGGCGTGGGAAATCGGCGACGAAGCACCTCCGGCGGTGCCCCTCATCATCGGAGAGGTCCGCTGACCCCCGGTCCACTTTGGGTTACGCCCTTGACGGCGATCCGGGTTGTGGCACGGTGGTGGAGTAGCGTGATCCTGTCGCCTCACACGGGGGAATGCGCGTGAACCGGTACGAGGAACTGCAACTAGCCGCGGCTGAGATCGCTGCCGCCACAGGAAAGGACCGACACCAAGCTGGGGTTGTGCTTGGCTCGGGTTTGAGCGACTACGCCGCCACCATCCCTGGGGCGATCGAGGTTCCCTACACCGAGATTCCGGGGTTCCCGCTGCCCGGGGTGCAGGGCCACGCCGGCAGTTTGTTCTCGATTGACGTCGACGGGTCGGCCGTGCTGCTATTCGCCGGCCGGGTCCACACCTACGAGAGCGGCATCATGGACGAAGTGGTGTTCGGCGTTCGCACCGCCGCCATGGCGGGATGTCATACCGTTCTGCTGACAAATGCGGCCGGAGGCATCGGCACCGGCTTGCAGCCGGGCGACCTGGTTGCCATTCGCGACCACATCAACCTGGCCGGCTACAACCCACTCATCGGCACCAACGATGGCCGCCTCGGACCACGCTTCCCCGACCTCACCCATGCGTGGAGCCTCGAGGCGCGCGAGATCATCCGTCAGACCTCACTCGAACTCGGCATGCCCTACAAGGAAGGTGTCTATGCCTGGTTCCTCGGACCGACCTACGAAACGCCGGCTGAGATCGAGATGGTGCGCCGCATCGGCGGCGACCTCGTCGGCATGTCGACGGTTCCCGAGGCCATCGCCCTGCGCCACATGGGGGTCAGGGTCGCAGGCATCTCGTTGGTCACCAATCTCGCCGCCGGGATCTCGCCCCACCCGTTGTCGCACGACGAGGTAACGGAGACCGCGGCCAAGGCAAAGGTGCGATTTACTCAGCTCATCAATGCGCTGCTGCCCCGGTTGGTGGCTCCCCCCGCTTGACCGGGCTCCGCCAAACTCACGCCGCCCATGACCAGCTGCCTTTGAGTGGATGACCAAACTGCGTAGCATCTGCGCCGTCACCCGACCGAGGAGTACTCACTCATGAGAATCGCCGTCTGCGTCAAGCAGATCCCGGATCCGGCGACGCCTTATGAGCTGGACCCCGATAGCCACTTCGTTGTTCGCCCGAACGACCAAGTTCTCGACGACACCGACCGTTATGGCGTCGAGATCGGACTCCAGCTCGCAGAAGCGACGGAAGGCACCGTGACCCTGGTCTCGATGTCACCTTCCGGCAGCCTGCAAGGCATTCGCCAAGCGCTCGCCATGGGCGCCGACAAAGCTGTCATCGTCGACGACGACTCGCTGCGCGGCGCCGATGCCCTCACGACCGCAAAGATCCTCGCCGCCGCCATCAACCGCGAAGGCTATGACCTCGTCATCGCCGGTACCGAGTCAACCGACGGCTACAGCGGTGTTGTGCCCCAGCAGGTTGCCGAGTTGCTCGGCGTGCCTGCGCTGACGTTCGCCCGCAAGGTCGACCAGGCCGACGGCACCATCACCATCGAACGCCAAACGGCCGGCGGCTACGACGTCGTCGAGGCGGCGCTTCCGGCGCTCCTCACCGTGACGTCGGGTGTCGTCGAGCCTCGCTACCCGACCTTCAAGGGGATCATGCAGGCAAAGCAGAAGCCGATCGATACGTTGACCTCCGGCGACCTCGACGTGTCGCCCGACCCCCAGCAGTCCATCGTGGCCGTTGAACCCGTCCCCGCCCGCCAGGCGGGCGAACTCATCGAGGACGAGGGTGAGGCCTACTTGACGATCGTCGAACTGCTCGAACAGGCGAAGGTGATTTGATGACGACCTGGGTATTTGCTGAAGAAGTTGAAGGGGCGCCGTCTTCGAGCGCCCTTGAAGCCCTGTCCAAGGCCCGGGAGTGGGGCGGCGACGTAGCCGTCTTCTACGTGGGCACAGGTGGCGACGCACCGTTTGGTGAACTCGGCGCCTACGGTGCCACGAAGGTGTTCCACATGGATGCCGGCGACCTCTTGCCGGCAACAGTTGCAGCCGCAGCCATGGCCGATCTCGTGGAGGCCGAAACTCCCGACGTGATCATGTTCGGAATGGGCAACACCGACCGCGACGTGGCCGGGCGGCTCTCCGCACGTCTGGGCCTGCCCGTGCTCTCGAACGCAGTGGCGGTAGACGTTGCCGACGGCGCAGTGACGGTCGGCAACGAAATCCTCGGTGGCACGACCAAGGTGAGTACCGCCTTTGCAGCTTCCGCTCCGGCGCTCGTCATCGCTCGGCCAAAGGCGTTCAACGCCGAGCCCAGCGGCGGAGGCGCCCCCGAGGTGGTCGCCGTCGCCCTTCCTGATGTCGGCCATGCCGGCGCCGCTACGGTCAAGGAACGTCACGTCGAAGCGAGCGAAGGCCCCGACCTCGAGGCGGCAAACGTTGTTGTTTCCGGCGGTCGCGGTGTGGGCAGCGAAGAGAAGTTCGCCGTCATCGAGGAACTCGCTGGGCTGCTCGGCGGCGCCGTCGGGGCAACCCGTGCCGTCGTTGACGCCGGGTGGGTCCCCTACTCACTCCAGGTGGGCCAGACCGGCAAGACGGTCAAGCCCGGCGTGTACCTCGCCTGCGGGATCTCCGGGGCGATGCAGCACATTGTCGGGATGAAGGACTCTTCGATCATCATCGCCATCAACAAGGACAGCGAGGCACCGATCTTTGGTCTCTCCGACCTGGGTGTCGTCGGAGACGTCCACAAGGTCGTCCCTGCTCTGATTGAGGCCCTCAAGGCGCGCTAGCGTCAATCCCCTGTCATGCAGTAGGGCCCGCCGATCGGCGGGCCCTACTCGTTGCGTCGCTCGAGCTCGTCTCGCAATGCGTCGGATGCCGATATGGCACGCTCGACACTGCCGTTGAGTACCCCGGCCAGGAGACACGCAAACGCCAGGATCAGGTAGAGCTGCTGCTCGTCCATCAGGTACAGTCCGGCGCCAAACGCAGCAAGCCCGACCCAGCTACGGAGCCGACGGGCCGACGCCCCTCCCCGCCGCATCGCCCAGGGCCAGAGAACGGACAGGCCGACAACCGCAACGCCGAAGTAGCGAACCAGTTCGATCTCCCACTCGGTCGATGCCACACCGCCGAGCACCGGACTTGGCGCAACGGTGAGCCCAGCGCCGGCAAACAGCAGCCAAGGGTTGAAGCTCTTGGCGGGGCTCATGCGGGGATATCGTAAGGGATCCCTAGCCGGTACTTGACGGTTCCTCTTGCTCGCTGCGATCGACGGTGTCTTGCGTTGCGCCGGCCTCCGTCTCGACCGAATGAACCTTGCCCGAGCCGGTGTCTCCCAACCCGCTCAGGATGTTGACGCCGGTGGCGTTCTCGATCTGTTCGGTGAGTTTGATCACCGTGCCGGGAAGCTGGCTGAGGAATCCGGGGATTGCCTCGCTTCCGTTGCCGGAGTCGATCACCGAGACCTTCTCGATGTTGACTCCCTCGACCGTGCCGACGATCTTGTCGATGAGTTCGGGCAGCATGTTGAGCACGAAGATGCGCTGGGCGTCGTCACCGGCAGCCTGATACTGCTCAACGAGGCGGTGGAATACCTCGATCTGAGCGTTGCCATCTTCGATGATCTTGGCGGCAGCGCCCTTGGCTTCGAGTTCCATGGCTTCGCGTTTCGCCCGAGCCGGGGCAATCACATCGGCTTCCAGTCTGCGGTTCTGCAACTCGATCCGTTCCTTCTCGAGCTCCTGCTCGGCAACGACCCGGGCGCGGTCCGACTCGACGAGAGCCTCCTGCTCCTTGGCCACCGCGGACTTCTCGAGTTCGGCATTGCGCACGCGCAGGTCGTTTTCCCGTTCAACGATGGCAATGTCGGCATCCACCCTGGCGAGCTCGGCCCGGCGCCGGGCTTCTGCTTCTTGCTCCTGGGCCTCGGTCTGGCGCATCGCCTCGGCCACCCTGGCCTCCTTGAGGACGAGGGCGGTCTGGCGGCGGCCGACCGAGTCGAGATAGCCGACCTCATCGGTGACGTTCTGGATCTTGAGCACATCCAGTTCGAGGCCGAGCGTCTTGATGTCGTCGTCGGCTTCGTCAATGAGGACTTGGGCGAACTTCAATCGATCCTCATTCACCTCTTCGGGTGTGAGCGTCGCCAACACGCCACGCAGGTTGGCCTCGAGCGTCTCTTTGGCCAGTTGCGGGATGTAGTCGGGTGGTCGCCCCAGGAAACGCTCCAGCGAATTCTCGAGCAGGCCCTGCTGACTCGAGATCTTCACGTTGGCGATCCCCTGCACGTTGAGTGGGATGGCACCCTTGGAGTAGGCGTTGTGCACCGACACCTCAATGGCGATCGTGTTGAGGTCCATGAACTGGACCCGCTCGATGATCGGCCAGCGGAAGGTTCGGCCACCGCGCAGCACGCGATATCCGAGCGTCTTGCCGTCGGGCATCTCCCGAGTCCGGCCGGTGATGACTGCGATCTGGTTCGGCGGGCAGATCACGATGAGTGACTTGACGGCCAAGGCCACCACGATCACCACAACCACAATGATCACCGCAAGAGCGATGAGAACATCCACGACTCGGTCTCCTGACTGCGGCCGGGGCCGCCTATTCCATGCTGTCCAAGGGCGCCACCAACGCGGCGCCCCGCTTGATCTCCACCACGACTACCTCGTCACCCTTGTGGTAGTCCTCGCCCGATCGGGGCCGGTACGGGCTGGCCACGAAGTAGAGGCGCTGGCCGCCCACATCGACGGCGACTCTGCCCTTGCGTTCCGGGCCGATCGGCAACACGACCGACGCCGGGCTTCCCTCGATCTCGCTGTCGAGAATCTGGCTGTCGCTGTTGTTCGCCCGCAGGTAGTTGATCAGCGTGTGGTTGAGCCACATCGCAAACGCCCCCATGGCGACGGCGAGCAGGAAGGTCAACACGCTGTTGGCGTCAAGCCAGCTGAGCACAAGCCCGGTGAGGCCGAAGAAGGCCAGGAAGAACACGATGGAGCGGAACGACAGGAACGAGGCAATGGCAGCGAACGGACCCCCGCCATCCACATCGACCCCAGGATCGACATCGACATCGACATCCGCGTCGAGTTCGAAGTCGGTATCGATGTCACCGCCGAAAAAGAGGAAGAAGAAGACGAACGGCCAGCCGACTATGGCTGCAAACACATACAGACTCACCATGACGATCCTTCGCCGTTGTCCGCCGGAGACCTCATTCTACCTGAGGGCGGCAACCCTATTCGAGAGGGGAATCGGGACGGCCGGCGCCTGTTGAGGGCGCCGGCCGGAGGAGGGATCCCGACCTTGAGGACCTGGTACCTGAACGGGATGGTGAGTCCCACTCAGGTTGGGAGCTGATGACCCATCGCTCGCCGAATTGCGTCAAGACGGCGTCGATCGGCCTTCAGTGGGGCTGGAACCGGCTCCGGCACGAAGCTGGAGATGGTCCAACCCAACAAACCGGTCAGTGTCCCCACTACCGACAGGACCGGTGCTCCAATGATCAGACCTATCACGGCGGTCGCCAGGGACGCTGCGACGAGCGCCCAACCGATGCCGAGAACAATGTTCCGGGCGAATGAACTCACCCACCCGTTTGCGAAATTGCGGCCGTTCTCATGTCCCATACGGCGGTCTATCGGCACCACGAGACAAAGCCTTGAGTCCCGACGTGAAAGGAATATCGCGAGCTGTGCGTAGCCAAGCTCAGCTCGAGTCCGAGGCCGCTCCCAGCGAGCTTGGACCGAACGAATGTGGCAGCAGTTCAGCGAGGGTGTGGACCCGGGGCGAACCATCGGGCTCCTGGACGATCACCGTTTCAACGCCAAACTCGAGCATCAGCTGCCGGCAGTTTCCGCAGGGATAGCACTCCATCGTCTCGGTACAGGCGATGGCGACGGCGTCGATCTTGCGGATACCTGCGGCGGCGGCAGCCGCGATCGCGGCGCCCTCGGCGCAGATGGTGGAGCCGTACGCCGCGTTCTCGACGTTGCCTCCCAGAAAGGTGCTCCCGTCGGCGGCCACAATGGCGGCGCCGACGTGGAAGTTCGAGTACGGCGCATAGGCCCGACTAGCGGCGTCTGCCGCCTGCTCGATCAAACCGGCGGCGTCGCGGTCGACCGTCATGCGCCGAGCAACGCGTCGACGAACTGTTCGGGTTCGAACGGGATCAGGTCGTCAACCCCTTCACCCACTCCGATGTACTTCACAGGGATGTCGAGTTCCTCCTCCACAGCGATGGCAACACCGCCGCGGGCCGTTCCGTCGAGCTTGGTCAACACGATACCCGTAACCCCCACAGAGTCGGCAAAGCTGCGGGCTTGGGCGATGGCGTTCTGGCCGGTGGTGCCGTCAATGACGAGCAACACCTCGTCGAGTTCGCCGGCTTCTCGTTTCAGGATCCGGGCGACCTTGGACAGCTCGTCCATCAGGTTGGCCTTGTTCTGGAGCCGGCCCGCAGTATCGACGATGAGTACGTCGATGTCGCGGCTACGCGCCGCCTCATATGCGTCGAACGCAACCGAGGCGGGATCGGCGCCGGTCTGCCCCGAGACGATATCGACACCAACTCGGTCTGCCCAGGTCCGCAACTGCTCGTCGGCCGCGGCACGGAAGGTGTCGGCCGCCCCCAGCAGGACGGTGGATCCGTCGGCGCGCAGCTGCGATGCGAGCTTGGCGATCGAAGTCGTCTTGCCGGTCCCGTTGACGCCAACCACCAGCAGGACCGCAGGAGCGGCGTCGAGATGCAGGGAGCGATCGCGTCCGTCGAGGGTCTCGATGAGCTGCTGTTCGAGGGCGGCGCGGGCTTCTTCACCGTCCTTGGGGTTCTGGGCGCGGACCGCGTCAACTACCGCAGTGGCCGTACCGATGCCAACGTCGGCGGCAACGAGCGTGTCCTCGAGATCGCTCCAGAACTCGGCGTCGAGCCGATCGCGATCCAGGATCACATTGAGACGGTCTCCGACGGCGCGCCTCGTGCTCGCCAAACGGCTCCGAAGCCTCGGTGGGCTGGGCGGTGCCTTGACCGCTCCGCCGGTCGTCGCCGGACCTGCCGTGGGAGTGGTGGTCTTGTCGGTGGTCGACCGGCGTTGCCACACGACAACCCCGACGATCGCAAGTATCACGACCGCGACGATGACAACGATGAGAATCGGGTCCAACATTGGCTCCTGTTGGGTAGCTCAGGCCTCGACCCGGGCGAGTCGCTTGGCAATGACCTTGGACGACGCTCCCGGTTCCATGGTGACGCCGTACAGGATATCGGCAGCTTCCATGGTCTGTTGCTGATGGGTAATGATGACCAACTGAGCGGACTCGCGCAAGGTGTCAACCAGTCGCAGGAACCGCCGGAGGTTGGCGTCGTCGAGGGCCGCCTCGACCTCGTCGAGCACGTAGAACGGGCTGGGCCGGGCACGGAAGACGGCGAAGAGGAACGCCAGCGCCGCCAGTGATCGTTCGCCACCGGAAAGCAGGCTGAGCCTGCCGACCTTCTTGCCCATCGGCTGGGCTTCGATCTCGACACCGGTGATGAGCGGATGGTCGGGGTCGGTCAGCCGGAGTCGGCCGCGTCCACCCGGGAAGACCAAAGCGAAGTTCTCCTCGAAGAAGCCGGCAATGTCGTCGAACGCTCCTCGGAAGAGATGCGCCATCTCCTCATCGAGCGCGTCGATCACCTTGAGAAGTTCGCGTCGGGACTCCTCGAGGTCTGCGAGCTGTGCGTCGAGCATCTCAACCTCGCCGGCCAGTTCACGGTACTCGGCGGCGGCCAGCGGGTTGATCGGCCCCATTCGACGCAGGCTGGCTTCTGCCATCGCCAGCGCCTCGGCGTGGCTGGTGTCGCCTTCGCGCTCAGGCTCGAGGGCGGCGAGTGCCTCCTCCTCGGTGCAGTCGGCATCACGGCGGAGACCTTCGGCGACGGACTCATCTCGCACCCGCAGTTCGGCCAGTTCGACCGCCAGCGAAGCGGCGCGGTCCTTGGCCCCCGAGATGGCCCTCTCCAATTCCGACTGGCGACGGTGGGCGGCAGTGAGGTGGTTGTCGGCGATCCCGGCACGCTCTCGCAGTTCGCGCTGACGGGTCCGCAGGGCCTCAACGTGGTCTCGGATGATCTCGGCGGCGCGGCGGGCTTTGTCCTCGACCACGGCCAACCGATCGATCACGGCGGGATCGACGGGCGCAACCTCCAGGTCATCAAACTCTGCGGTGGCGGCGGTGAGCCGAGACTCGAGGAGCTTGCGCCGTTCCATCGCCCCGGCGAGGGTGCCGGCAGCCTCTTCGCGAAGTCGCCGGGCCTCGTCGCGGCGCCGTGCCACTTCTTCACGGCGGCGATTGAGTGCGTCCCACGCTTCCTGGCGGACCTTCTCCTCGCCTTCGAACTCCTCGACTCGGCGACGCAGGCTCTCGATGCGCTCATCGCGGGTGACGGCGGCGGCCTCCAGCGACCGTCCACGTTCATCGAGGCGTTCGATCTCGGCGGCGCCTTCGGCCTGGGAGCGCTCCAATAGTCCCATCGCCTCGGTGAGCCCGGCCAGCCGAGCCTCGAGCGCTTCGAGTGCTTCGAGCGCCGTACGCTCCTGGTCGCGAGCGGTGTTGAAATCGCGGCGACCGCTGGTGTGTGAACTCTCGCTGCGAGCAAGGTTGCGCTCAGCGATCTCGAGGGCCACCTTGGCTGCCTCTAGGGCGGCTGGCCCCGCACCGTCGGCCTCGGCGAGATAGAGCCCCTGCGACGTCACCACATCACCTTCGGGGGTCACCGCACGAATCTCTGGATGCTGCTGCACCACTGCCCACGCCGCCGACCAACCCTCGCAGAGGACGACGTCGCCGATGAGTGCCCCGGCCAGGTCGCCGTCGGTGTCCGGTCCGAGCAGGTCGATCAGGGCGTCAAAGCCACGTTCTGCGGCGACCGAGCGCGCCGGTGGCTCAACGGCGTTGCTCGGACCGCTTCCCACAAATGCCACACCGCCATAGCCCTCGGAGCGCAGCGATCCGGCCGCCTCTCGTATGGCTTCATCGCCGGAGACCACAAAGGCATCTCGCCATAGCCCAAGTGCACCATCGACCGCCACGGCGAGTTCGGCAGGCACGTCGAGGCGGGCCACAAGCGGACCGAGTACCTCGGCAGCGTTGGCCGCCAGTTCCCGAGCAGCCGGGTCACCGATGCCTGCCAGCGATGCCTCGAGGGCATCGACCCTGGCGTTGGCCGCCGCCAAGGCGACGTGATGGTCCTGGTGGTCGACCTCGACACGCTCCCAGTGTTCCTGTGCCGAGCTGCGGGCCGCCCGTGCCAAGGTGTAGGCCTCCTGGGCCACGCCAACCTCCGAGTCGGTCGAACGAATGTGTTCGTTGAGGCGGGCTGCCTCCGACTGTTCCTCGGCGATGCGGGACTCGACAACGTCACGGCGGTGCTGAGTGGCCTCGGCCTCGCGGTGATCCCGCTCGGCTGCCGTCTCCAGGGCCCGCAAGTCGCCGCGCAGATTGGCGACGACGCCTTCGGTGGGGAGCTGGATCTGCTCTGCCAGCGAGCGTTCCTCGTCTTCCATCGCCTGCAGGGTGACTTCGCGCCGGCCGGCGAGGGCCTGGGCCTGTTGCTCTTCCTTGGCCGATGCCGCGATCTCGGCGATGAGGTGGTCGCGTTCGGCGACCAGGTCATCTCGACGCTCGCCGGCGCCTCGCAGCCGGCTCTCCAGCGAGTGGCGCCGTTCACGGCTGACGAGCCCGATGCGCTGGAACCGCTCGGCCACGGTCTCGAGTCGGGCGGCGGCGGCCGTGTCGCGCTCCAGGCTGCGGCCGACTTCACCCGCGGCCCCACGCAGTTGGTCCAGGTTCCCCACCAACACTGCGAGTTCTTGGGAGTCCTGCTCGATGGCGGCAACCAGCTCGGCGCGCTCCGCAGTGGCGACCTCGAGTCGCTCCCGCAGGCTGCGCAGAGTCTCTCCGCCGATCCACATCCTGAGGGCCAGGACTTGTGCTCTGACGGAGTCGTAGCGCTCGGCCGCGTTGGCCTGGCGTTTGAGAGGTCGCAGCCTGCGCTTCTGCTGGTCGAGGAGGTCGATCAACCGGTGCACGTCGATCTCGGTTTGCCCCAGCCGCCGTACCGAGCGGTCGCGCCGGCCCCGGTGCTTGGTGATCCCGGCCGCTTCTTCGATGACGGCTCGGTGCTCGTCCGGCCTGGCATTGAGGATGTTCCCGATCTGGCCCTGGCCGACCAGCACGTGCTGGTGGCGGCCCACGCCACCGTCGGAGAGCAATTCGTGGAGGTCGAGCAGGCGGCACGGGGTTCCGTTGAGCTCGTATTCGGAGGTGCCGTCGCGATAGAGGCGGCGGGTCATGGAGACTTCGTCGAGTTCGATTGGGAGGAAGTGATCCGTGTTGTCGAACGACAGAGTGACCTCGGCCCGTCCCAGCGACGGTCGGGTGGCCGTCCCGGCGAAGATGACGTCATCCATGGACTCGGTGCGCAACACGCTGGTGGCTTGGGTGCCCATCACCCAGGCAAGGGCGTCGAGCAGGTTGGACTTGCCCGACCCGTTCGGGCCCACCACGACGTTGACCCCCTCGTGGAATTCGAGGCGGGTCCGATCGGCAAACGACTTGAAGCCGACGAGCGAAAGCGTCTTGAGCAGCAAGGTGAGAGGAGGTTACCAGGGGGAATTACATGCGTGTAGTAATCGGGAGCGGAGTTTCCGCCTACCGAACGGCGAAGCTGGTGATGGTCGGGTCCGGCTCCGCAGCCCGCAGGCGCACCGCAGCCACGCTGGCGTGCCGCGGCCCTTCAGCAAGGTAGGCCCGAAATGCGTCGAGCGTGGCTGAGTCACCTTGGGCAAAGACTTCTACCGAGCCATCAATTCGGTTGCGGACCCACCCGGTCACGCCGAGGAGATCAGCTTGGTGACGGGTCGACCAGCGGAACCCGACGCCCTGCACCCGCCCGGTGACGTGGCCGGTCAGCGCCTGCATGGTGATCGGTCACGTTGTGGTTTCATCCCAGACCACGGTAATGACCGAAACGCCGTCGGCAAGAGCTGGCTTTCTGTGGAGAGTGGGTGTTAGGGTTGGAGGAGGGTTGAGTAATGTGATTGTGTGGAAGGTGTTTGGTGATTGGTGGAGTTTGCGTTGTGGAGTGATAGCGTGGGTGTAGTGTAGGTGTTGCGCTGATGTTTGACTCACGCGATTTCTGGTGAGAAACGAGTCGGTACGCCGAAGGTACGAGTTGTTGAAGTGGTAGTTGCGCTGGATTGGTGAACTCGTGATGAGGAAGCGGCCTCAAAGTGGTATGGCTCTATGACTCCTCGCCAGACACGGATCGGAAACTCGGTGTCGATGACGATCGGTAGCTCCACGAACTTCGGCGACTTGTCGGGTGCTGCGCCGCGGAGCAACGCCTACAACCAACAGTCCGAACGCAATCGCCAACGCAATGCGTGGTCGCACTCCCTCCTTGCAGAAAGCGCACAGCTTGTGTCGAACGCGCACGTAGCGCCGAAGGTAGAGTCGAAGGACACTGCCAGGCGTTGCGCGCGATCGACCGAGAGCTGCCACCCAAACGCTCAGGGTCGTCTCACTTAAGCAGTGTGTGTGAACAGCAGAAGAGCAGATGAAGCAATGTAGCAAGACTATATGGATAAGCGGAAGCATGTACAGGAAGAGAGGGGGGAGAGATCACGTCGTGGTTTCATCCCAGACCACGGTAATGACCGAACCGCCGTCGGCACCGTCAAGACCAAGTAGCCCGATGGTGGCGCCTCCGGGAAGCCCTGCCTGCGGTGAATCGCCGAAGTACGGGCCCTCGGAAAAAGCGACGCCGCGCAGCACCGCACTGCCGGTGGTCCTGCCGCGCTCCCAACCGAGAGCGACGGTGACAGCGCCCTCCCACACACAGGTCTCGTCCTCGGGGCATCGAGAGTCCTCGACCACCTCGACGAAGCGCACCGTCGTCGCACCCGACCCAAGCCCGACGATGTCGCCCACATCCATGGTGAACGGCACACCTGGAGCGGCTACCCACAATGAGGCGGGGACTGCCGTAGCCACCGGTGTCGTACCCGGCTGTGCCGGAACGGTGGTGCTGGTCGATGCCGAACCGTCGTCCCCGCATGCACTCACGACCAGCGCCACCGCAGCAACCAGGGCAAGGAGTGCGACGTGTCGGCGTTTCATGTCAGTGGGACGTCGAGCCGCCAGCCCGCGGTTCCCGAGCCGGCCGGGTGCCAGGCAAACCTCACGTCTCAGGCGGTGTCCATTGTCGGAACACCGATTCACACAGATCGGCAGCCGACGTAGGGTGGTTGCCATGAACCGTTTCCGTGTCCTTCTCGGGTTTGTGTTGGGGGTGTCGCTCTCGTTGGCGGCTATTCCTGGGGCGGACGGCGCCGCGGTGCCGGGGGAACGGATCTTGTATGTGGATATCCCGGCCTCGTTCGATGTGCACGTGATGGACCAGGACGGGTCCAACGACTCGGTGCTGATCGAGCGGGGCGGCTCGCCGGCCGTGTCGCCTGACGGGCAGTGGGTGGCATACTCGAACGGAAAGCTGATGGTCGCCCCTGTTAACGGTGGTGGCGACCCGGTCATCGTGTTCGAGTCCGGCGAGGACCAGACCTACTCGTCGTTTTCGTGGTCCCCGGACTCGCGACGTCTGATTTTCTACGTACGGACGACCAAGAATGAGGATGTTGAGCATGAGCCCTCGTACTTCGACGTGTGGATGGTGAACAGGGACGGGTCAGGGCTGGTGAATCTCACGAACACACCGGTCGCGGTCGAGTTCTTTCCCTTGTGGTTCCCGGACGGGCAACGGATCCTGTTCACATCCATGCCGGCTCCGTGGGCGGCGCCGGATGAGCGAGGCCTGGCAGTGATGGACGTCGGTGCGGCCAACGGGTATGAAGTAATCGCTCAGGAGCCGGGCTTGCACTTCTCAACCACGTACGCAGGTTTCGTCAACGACAGTCGGCAGGTGATCATGCCGGCGAGACCGGTGCTGAACCCGGATCCGGAGAACCCGCAGTATGGGCCGAGGGATCTGTGGCGTGTCGATATCGCCTCGGGCCATTCGAGTCTCTTGCTGGGTGGCAACACCGACAACAACATGGCAGTGATGGACGTGTCCACCGACGGGTCGATGATGCTGTATGCGTCCTACTCAACGACCGCGTCGACGCTGTGGTTGGCGGACGACAACGGCGGCAACCGGACCAAGCTGTACAAAGAGGCCGGGTTCGCGGTGGGCACCGCTCTGTTCAACAGCGACGACACACTCGTTTTGTTGAACACGATCAACGGTGACACGGACTACATCGTGGTTAAGGATCTCGCCACCAGAGTTGCGAAAACGGTACTTTCCGGCGAGTCGCTGGATAGCCCGCAGTGGGTTGCCCCTGGGGTGTTGTGTGATGGTGTGGTGGCGACGATCACCGGTACCGACGGTGACGACACCCTGATAGGCACATCGGGTGACGATGTCATCGTTGGGTACGGCGGGGATGATGTGATCGAGGGCCGCGGCGGCGACGATGTGATCTGCGCCGGGTACGGCAACGACACCGTGCGCGGCGAAGCCGGCAACGACACCCTCCTCGGTGGTCCCGGCCAGGACGAACTCCGTGGCGGCGCCGGCAAAGACACGGTGCGGGGTGAGTCGGGCAACGACACCCTCTACGGCGGGAAAGGCAAAGACGTGATCCGGGGCGGCGACGGCGCCGACTGGATCCACGGTCAATGGCGCCCCGACCGTCTCTACGGGAACCTCGGCCAGGACGTCATCTACGGCGGCGACGACAATGACCTGCTCGACGGCGGCAAGGCCAACGACAAACTGTACGGCAGTGCCGGTGACGACACCGTTGCGGGCAACAAGGGCGACGACCACCTCTCCGGAGGACCCGGCGATGACACCCTCGATGGGGGACCCGACATTGACGTCGTCAACGGCAATGCCGGCACCGACACCTGCACAGGCGAAACCACCCTCAACTGCTGAACGAACCCCTCGGCCGGCCTTGCACTACGGGGTTCGCGGCCCTCTCCGACCGACGGCTCCGCCGTCGAGGGCACTTGAAGGGCAGGCTTCGCTCATTCTGTGCCCTCTCCCAGCTTGCTGGTCGAGGTGGGCCGGCGCCGCTCTGGGCGCCGGTTAGGAGGGGGAAGCTCCCGCGAGAAGGGTTCGGCTCGGCGGTGAGCCGTTACGACCGGGTGCAGTTGGGGCACCAGAAGGTGGAGCGGCCGCGGAGAACGGCGCGTTGGATTGGGGTGCCGCAGCGGCGGCAGGGCTCGTCCTCACGGCCGTAGGCCTGCAAGCGATTGAGGAACTCGCCGGCTCGTCCGTCCGGTAGCAGGTAGGCAAGGTCGTCGAGCGAGGTGCCGCCCCACTTCAGGCCGGCGGCGAGCGTCGCCTTGATCGCGGCCCGCAACCGCTTCACCTCGTCGAAGCTGAGACCGCCCGCCGGGCGGAATGGGTTGAGCCGGGCGCGATGCAGCGTCTCGTCGGCGTAGATGTTGCCCAACCCGGCAACGATTCCCTGATCGAGCAGCAGTGGCTTGATCGGTGCGGTGCGGCCTGTCAGCCGCTCGGCCAATCGTCGCGACGTCGGGAGGTCCTCGTAGGCATCAGGGCCGAGGCGCGTCAGCGTCGACGCGGCGTACTCCTCAGGGGTGTAGGCGGCGACAAATCCGAACATGCGGGGATCGACGAGACGAAACTCGCGCCCAGAGTCGAGGGAAACCACGACGTTGGTGTGCGGAGCTTCGACCTCTCCGCTGGTCGCCATCTGTACCCGGCCCGACATACCCAGGTGGGTCACCCATACGATGTCGCCTTCGACGTCGGCCAGCATGAACTTGCCGTGTCGCCGCATGCCGATGATCCGACGATCGGTCAGTCGGTCGGCGAAGTCCACGGGCCGTTCGTGACGGCGCACCATCCGGGGCCGGCGCACCTCAACCGAGACGATGCAACGTCCGGTCAGCTCTGGTGCGACGTAGCGCCGGGTCGTCTCGACCTCCGGCAGCTCAGGCATCGCCACCGTCGGGAAGATCCGCCGCCTCGAGGCGGTGGAACGCGTCGTGGGCCGCATCTTGCTCGGCCCGCTTCTTCGATGTGCCTGCGCCCTCTCCGAGTTTCTCGTCACCCGACCAGACGCTGGCCGCAAACTCCTTGGCGTGCTCGGGTCCGGTTTCCTCGATCACGTAGCGCGGCAACGAGCCGCGGCGGGCCAACTCCTCCTGAAGCCTGGTCTTGTAGTCGCGTCGGCCGGGACTGGTTGCCCGTTCGTCGACGAGCTCCGCCCAATGCGCCAGCACGAGACGTCGCACCTCCTCAAATCCCGATTCGAGGTAGATGACACCGAGCACCGCCTCGACCACGTCCGACAGAATGGAATCCTTGTCTCGGCCCCCGGTCAGCTCTTCGCCATGACCGAGCAACAGGGCATCGCCCAAACCGAAACGTCTGGCGAGCACGGCCAAGGTTGCCTCGTTCACGACCGCGGCCCTGACCTTGGCCAATTCGCCTTCAGCCAAGTCGGGGTACTCCGAGTACAGGTACCCGGTAACCGCGAGTTGCAGCACCGCATCGCCGAGAAACTCGAGACGTTCGTACGACTCCACGTTGGGATGCTCGGCGATATAGGAACGATGGAGCAGTGCCTGGCGGAACAGCGCAGGGTCCTTGAACTGGTAGCCGATGGCCTCTTCGACATCCGGCGAGGATTGAGGCTCACCCATCGTCAGTTTGTGATTCGGCGACGGTCTCGAGGCCGGCGGCGATCTTGTCCACCAAGCCGTCGTCGACGCCCTCGGCCGCCAGGCCGATGGCGTTGCGGATGGCGACCCGTGACGATGAACCGTGCGAGACCACGACGACACCCTTAGTACCGAGCAGATGGGCGCCGCCGACTCCTTCGGGATCGAGCGTCTTGCGGAACTCCCCGAATGCCGGCAGCAACTGCTCAACCGGATCGCGCAACTCGGGTTTGTACAAGGCTCGATTGAGCAGCGTCAGCACCATCTGGGCGGCGCCTTCAGCCGTCTTGAGCAGCACATTGCCGGTGAAGCCGTCGGTCACGAAGACGTCGGCGGTGTCCGTGGCGAGGTCGTTTCCCTCGACGTTGCCGACGAAGGTGATGCCGGGGAGTTCGCTGAGCAACTGATGTGCCTCTTTGTCGAGGTCGCGACCCTTGCCGGCTTCGGCTCCGATGTTGACCAAGCCGACCCGCGGCGGGTCGACGTAGAAGTGCACCTGGGCGAGGGCGGCGCCCATCACCGCGAACTGGACCAAATGCTCGGGTCGACAGTTCACGTTGGCGCCGGCGTCGAGCACGATCTTGCCCGTTGGGAACAGCGAGGCGATCGCAGGTCGACTGACGCCGGGCAACCGTCCAATGACAAAGGCCGCTGCGGCCAGGGCCGCCCCGGTCGAGCCGGCCGACACGAGTCCTCCGGCCTCACCTTCGGCCACCAATCTGGCGGCGACGGTGATCGAGGCGTCCTTCTTCTCACGAATGGCGACGGCGGGGTCGTCTCCCATTTCGATCACTTGGGAAGCGTGAGCGATGGGGATCACCGCGCCGGCCTCAGCAAGCAGCGGGGTCAATCGGGCGCTGTCACCGACCAGAATCAGTTCCACGCCGTTGGTCGCCGCGTCGACCGCGCCATGCACGATCTGTTCCGGCGCATGATCGCCACCCATTGCGTCGATGGCGATTCGTGACATGGTGCCGATCGCTACGAGGTCGGGATGACTTCGCGGCCCTTATAGGTGCCGCACTCGGGGCAAGCACGATGGGGAATGTGCTTGGAACCGCACTGCTGGCACGCGACCAGAGTCGGTGCGCTCACCTTCCATCCGGCCTTGCGCCGCCTGGTGCGGGAGCGCGACATCTTCTTTTTGGGTACCGCCATGGCGAACCTCGTCTCGGGGTCATTTTCCCTGGTCGAGCAGGTCCTTCAAGACCGCAAAGGGCGAAGAAGTATCGCCTTGCTCCTCAGGGGTGCCTGCATTCAAGTCGGTTTGGGGACTATCAACAAGTCCCTCGCATCCGTCGGGGCAGGTAGGCACCAGCGGCATGGCCAGCAGCACCTCGTCGCGCAGCATCGTTTCGAGGTTGAGTTCATCCCCGGAGTATGCGTAATCGTCTTCGTCCGCACGCGAAGCCTCGACAAACAACTGGTCAACGGAGACGTCGAGTTCCTCATCCCATTCATCGATGCAGCGATGGCAAACATGGTGGACCGTGACAGTGGCGTCCCCGTGGACCCGGATCCCTCCGCTCAAGGCCGAAAGCTCCAGATCCGCCTCCAGCGGCGGATCCGCCAAGACCCGAGACATCTCCACCCCCCACTCAACCTCAGCACTGAGTGCCAACGGCCGCGGCAAGGCCCGCTCCCGCCGCAGATCCGCAACGTTGACAAGGAATGGTGACCGGCCCATGCGGATGATTGTATGCGCCCATGGGCGCCTGAGCACGGACCCAGTGGCAGTCGCGTCCTAGTGGGGGTGCCCGAGGAGACGGCCCGGGCGCCGACCCACCAGCGCAGTTCCCGAAGGGAACTGCAACGTGCCGCGGAGCGGCACGCAGGGCCGCACGAAACAGCTCGATCGCGACCTGTTGCGCCCGAAACCTAGATCGGCGCGTCCGGCCCCGGCGGCAGGCTCTGGTGGAGTTCGGCGCGGGACTCGCGAACGTAGCGCAGGAGTTCGCCGAGGATCGCTTCGGCTTCGGCGAGTCGGCGTTCGGCGTGATCCTCTGCCTCGAGACGAATCCGGCGCGATTCATTCTCCGCGTTGCGCACCAGGGTGTTGGCCTCTTGGACGGCCTCTTCGACGATGTAGGACTCGGAGACCAATTCCTCGGAGCGAACCTTCGCCTTGGCGATGACCTCACGGGCCTTCTCGTTGGTCCGCCCGATGTAGTTCTCACGTTCGCGCACCATCCAACGCGCCGCCCGGAGTTCCTCAGGGAGGCCGGCAATCACCTGATCAAGCACAGTGTTGAGCGTGGACTTGACCCCCTGGAGCTTCTCGAGGAACTCGTCCTTACTCACCATCACCGATGACGAGAGCGGGACGGTGCGCGCCGCCTCGACCTCGCCGATCATGTCCTCGAGGACCTCAGAGGAATCGATCTCGGCTCGCTCGAGCATGTCGAGCAGTTCGCCGGGGATCGGCGGCGGCTCTTTGCGATCGGCGTCATCGGTCATGTCGCGTACCTCTCCTTGATGGCAACGGCGACGTTGTCGGGTACGAGATTATCGACCGCGCCACCCAATCCAGCCACTTGCTTGACGAGCGACGACGACAGGTAGCCGTACTCGGGCTTCGTAGCCACAAACAGCGTAACGATGCCGGAGAGGTGCCGATTCATCTGGGACATCTGAATCTCGTAGTCGAAGTCCGTCATCGCCCTGAGTCCCTTGACGATGACGTTGATATCGCGCTCCGCGGCGAAGTCGACGAGCAGGCCGTCGAAGGCATCGACCTCGACGTTGTCCCACTCGGCGCAGCACTCTCGCAGGATCTCCATCCGCTCCTCATCGCTGAACAAGGGAGACTTCGAGGGGTTCCGCACGATCGCGACCAAGACCCGATCGAAGATCGAGGCGCAACGTTCGATGACGTCGAGATGCCCCTTTGTGGGTGGATCAAAACTCCCGGGCACTAGTGCCGCGATCACGCGCTCTCCTTCTCAAACCGCCACAGTTCGGTGTCCCCGTACCGACGGCGATCCGTCTGCACCAGACCTGCTGGAAGAGTCGGCGCCTCTCCACCGTACCGGCGATGGACCACCACCGTTGCGGCTTCCGAGAGACAAGGTGCCAACTGTTCGAGGACCGTTGCCAGCGACGCTAGCGGGAGGGCGTAAGGCGGGTCAACGAATGCCAGGTCAAACGTGTCGTGGCAGCGGGCGAGGAACGCGCCGACATCCTCGCCGACAACGTCACCCCCGAGCCCAACAGCGTCGATGTTCTTGCGCAGCACATCGAGCGCCGACCGACCCTTCTCGACGAAGACGACCCGGCGGGCGCCCCGGCTGAGCGCCTCCAAACCGATCGAGCCGGTCCCGGCGTAGAGGTCGATGACGTCGGCGTCGACGACCCGCCCACCAAGCGACGAGAACAAGGCCTCCTTGGCTCGTCCCGTGAGCGGCCGGGTGTCGCCCCCCTGCGGTGAGACCAAACGGCGCCCCTTGGCCGACCCGGCGATGATCCTCATCGGCTCGCCCCGTTCTGCAAGGCGGGGCAACACATCTCGCGGGAGCTGCCCCCTCCGACGCCGCCTGCGGCGGCGCCACCTCCCCCGCTTCGCGAGGGAGGGCACAGAAGGGCCACTACTCCACCCAACACGTTTGCAGCGGCCGGGCACCGAACGGCCGTAGGTCCACGACCACGATCGACCTGCGATGCCCTCCCCCGGCTTGCCGGGGGAGGTGCCGAGGAGTCTTCGACGAGGCGGAGGGGGCGGCCCCCGCAAAAGGCGCAGAGGGCGCGCGTAGCTGCGGAATAGCCACTCTTCGTCCTTGCCGAGGAGGGCTTCGACCTCGGCAGCGATCTCGGGGTGGCCTTGCAAGCCGGGATCGGCGGCCACCAGGGCAAATGCCTCCTTGCGGGCCGTGACCAGGACCTTGGCGTCGCGAAGGATGTCGGCGAGCTTCAAGTCCTTCATACCGGCTTGGCGGGTTCCGAACACCGTGCCCTGGCCGCGGATCCGCAGATCCTCTTCGGCTAGTCGGAAACCGTCGGTGCTGGCGACCATGGCCGCCAAGCGTTCTTCGCCCTCGGGCGTCGACGGGTCGGCCACCAGCACACACGTTGCTGGATGGGTGCCGCGGCCGACTCTCCCCCGCAGCTGATGGAGTTGGCTCAGGCCAAATCGATCGGCGTCTTCCACGACCATGACGGTTGCGTTGGGTACATCGATCCCAACCTCGATGACCGTCGTTGCCACCAACACATCGATGTCACCTGCCCGAAACTCATGCATGACCCGGTCCTTGTCGGCGGGGCGGAGTTGCCCGTGGATCAGGCCAAGCCGCAGCTCGGGGAACACATGCTGGAGCCGCTCATATTCTGCGGTGGCCGACACCACTTCGAGTTTGTCGCTGTCATCCACCAACGGGCACACCACAAAGGCCTGCCTGCCGGCGTTCGCCTCACGCCGCACCAACTCGTACACCCGCTCCAGCGACGCCGCATCGCCTCCAACGTGGTGGGTCTCGACCGGCGTCCTGCCGGGAGGCAGCTCGTCGAGAACGGAGACGTCGAGGTCCCCGTAGAGCGTCATCGAAAGGGTGCGCGGGATGGGCGTTGCCGTCATGATCAGCAAATCGGGGTCATACGACTCCGCCTTCTCGCGCAGGCTCACCCGTTGGTAGACGCCGAAGCGATGCTGCTCGTCGACCACGGCCATGCCCAGTCGATCGAAATGCAGCCCCTCCTGGATGAGGGCGTGGGTCCCCACCACCAGGTCGACGGTGCCGTTTCCGACCCAAGTGCCAACGTCGGCCCGGCTCGCCGCTCCCGGTGGCGTGAAGTTGGTCTCTGCGCTGTTGGAGGTCAACAGGGCCATTCGCACAAAGGCCCGATCTTCATCCGCACCATCGCCTGCAACGGCAAAGAGGCTTTCCATGCCTGTCGGTGCCGACGGATCTTCGAGCGGCGGCCCAAGCCGCGCCCCCACGATCAGTTCTCGAATACCGAGGAAGTGTTGCTCGGCGAGCACCTCGGTTGGCGCCATGACGGCACCTTGATAGCCACTCTGGATTGCCGTCAACAACGCGGCAACGGCCACCACCGTCTTGCCCGAACCAACCTCGCCCTGGAGGAGCCGATGCATCGGGTGCGGACCAACCATGTCGGTTTGGATCTCAGCGATCGTGCGTAGCTGGGCACCGGTCAGTTCGTAAGGCAACGCGGCGATGAAGTCGGCAACCAGGTAGCCATCGGCGGAATGCGCCACACCGTGTGACGCATCGAGCTGGTGCTGCTTGCGCAACGCCAGGGCGGCCTCGAGGCGGAACAGTTCGTCGAACACCAGGCGGCGGCGAGCGGCATCGGCGTCTTCCTTCGACTCTGGGAAGTGGATGTCAGCGATGGCTTCGTCCCGCGTCACCAGCTTCAGTCGTTCCCGCATATCGGTCGGGAGAATCTCGGTGATCGGTCGGGAGCGTTGCAGAGCGTTTGAGATCGAGTTCCTGATCTGGAAGGGACGGAACCCTCCCGCCGACGAATGGATCGGCACGACCCGCCCCGTCACCAGCGAATCGTCGCCCCACGTGTCGACGTCGGGGCTCTTCATCTGCAGTTTGCCGCGAAATCGTTCGGCCTTACCGGAGAGGACGACCTCACTGCCCTCTTCGATCCTCAGGTAGGGGTTGAACCACACTGCGGTAACCACGCTGGTGCCGTCGGTGATCACCGCCGTGATCATCGTGCGCCCGCGCGAGATGCGGCGCCGCACAACGGAGGTCACCGTGCCGCCGACGGTGACCTCTTCACCCAAGGGCACGGCGGCCAGGTCGAAGATCTGCGACCGATCCAGGTAGCGACGCGGCACGTGCAACAGGAGATCCGCAACGCTGTGGATCCCGGCTTCGCCGAGTTTCTTGGCCGACTTCGGCCCGATCCCCTTGACTTCCGTAGCGGGTACACCACTCAAGAACGCCAACGACCGGCCAGTCGATTGCTCTACCCCAGACATAGCCCAAGAGCATACGACCGACCTGTGCCGAGCCCGCACACCGCCGCTGTGGCGTCCTAGGCGGGCTGGCGTATGAAGGCGCGTTGCGGTCTTGGCAGGTAACGCTGTTACAATCCCGCCCGCTTCAGGAGGTCTCCCCAACATGTCTTATCGCTGTGAGGTTTGCGGCAAAGAGCCGTGGGTCGGCAAGCAAGTCAGCTTCTCGCACAAGCGCTCCAGCCGTCGCTGGTTGCCGAACATTCAACGCGTCCGCGTGAAGCACGGCAGTAACTCGAAGCGAATTCGGGTCTGTACGTCGTGCATCAAGGCGGGCAAGATCGAGAAGGTCTGACGGTGCAAGGCGTCGTCAAGGTCTACGACCCTGAAACCGGCGTCGGCGTGATCGTGCGCGACGACAACCAGGCCGAGGTCTTGCTCGGGCCGGGCTCACTCGCCGGCTCACTGTTCCGAACCCTCCGCCAGGGACAACGCGTCATCTTCGACACCGAGGATCGTGACGGCGTCCTCTACGCGGACCGCCTCCGCTTCGGCTCAGACGGGTACTGAAGCCTCCGCCCTGGCCGCTTCGCCACCAACCGCTTGCGAAGGTATTGCCTGATGTGAGCCAGCCCGCTTGTCGGTATGATCCAATCAGATGACAAGACCGGACCGAATCGACGGAAGGGGTATTGAGTGGTCGAGGCATTCATCCTGATCCAGACGGAAGTCGGCAAGGCACTCGAAGTTGCCGAAGAGATCGGTCGCATCAGCGGCGTCACATCGTCCGAAGCCGTCACGGGCCCCTACGACGCGATTGTGCATACGGAGGCTCCTGATGTGGACTCTCTCGGCAAGATGGTTGTTGCCCGAATCCAATCAGTTGACGGCATCACACGGACGCTGACGTGCCCTGTCATCAAAATGTGAGGCGGGTAGCGCCCGCGTCCTCACGGTGAGTCGGCGATGAAGCGTCTGCTCCTTGTCGTCGTTGCGGCCCTGCTCGGCTCCGCTGTAGGCAACGTCGTTCGCAAGTCCTTCATCGCTCCGGAGACGGGTGGAGCCGAAGGCAAGGAGTCGGAGCTTGTCATCACCGGCTCGTTGGTGGGGAGCACCGCGGCGGCTCTCGCCGGGTTGTTGTCACGCCGCTTTGGCTGGCTGATCGCCTTTGTGGCGTCGGCCGCGCTGACGGCGGCAACCGGAGAGGAACTCGACCTCCGCGTCGCCGGAATCATCGGACGTCTCCAACCTGCGGCGACATCAGCAGACGCGGTCAACGACTGACGGCAAGTTCAACGAGTTCGTTACACAGCTCCGAATAGGTCAGCCCTGAGGCCTCCCACATTTTCGGGAACCCGGAAATGGGGGTGAATCCCGGCATCGTGTTGACTTCGTTGATGAGGAAGCCCCGCCCCCGCTCGAGAAAGAAGTCGACTCTGGCGAGACCACGACATTCGAGCGCGGTGAACGCTCGAGCGGCAAGATCTCTGACACGCTCAACCTGCGGCGATGTCAGTTCGGCCGGCGTGACAAACCGGCTGGTCTCATCGTGGTATTTGCTCTGGTAGTCGTACCAATCGCCCTCGATCACGATCTCGCCGGGATTCGCCACCCGAGGCCCCTCCAGCACGGCGACCTCGATCTCACGGCCTTTGATGGCTTGCTCGACGATCACCTTCGGTCCGTGCCGCAGCGCGGATTCGATGCCCTCCTTGAGCTCGGCATCAGTTGCGGCACGCGAGACTCCGACCGACGAACCCAATTGCACCGGTTTCACGAACACCGGGAGGCCAAGTTCGGCCACGACCCGGGCCACCACGGCGGGAGGGTTGGAGAACTCGTCCTCACGAACCACGGTCCACGGTGCCGTCGGAAGCCCGGCTTGCACCAGAACCTGTTTGGTGAGGTCCTTCTCCATGGCCAGCGCGGACGAAAGCACATCGCATCCCACATACGGGGTTCCGGCTATCTCGAAGAGGCCCTGAATCGTGCCATCCTCACCGAAGGGTCCATGCAGGACGGGGAACACGACGTCGAACCCGATCTCGTCCGTCCCGCTGCTCAGAATCCCGGATGGCACTCGCAACGAGACGGGCCGACCCGCCGCGACGAGCGGCCTTCGGGAACGATCCGCCAGGTGCCACTCCCCTTTGCGATCGATTCCGACGAGGATCACTTGATGCCCGCCGCCCTCGAGTGCCTGCATGACTGCGACGGCAGAAACACAGGAAACCTCGTGCTCTGCCGACCTGCCGCCGAACAGAAGTAGTACGCGTGCCATGACGAAGAGATTACCGTGACTAGCGACATGCTCCCGGGAAATAGAGGAAGCGCCGCGGTGAGCGACCGCGACCTGTTCATCGGGTACCGGATTCGCGTCATCTACATCGGCCTGCTGGTCTCCTGGCTGGCCGTCATTGCCTATGCCGTGGCGGCCTCGCGCAGTAACGGCCCCGACGACGGCCAACTGCTTCTCAACGTCCTCCTTCTCGCCGGTGGCGTCCTCCTGCTGACATTGACGCCGTGGCGCAGCGTGCTGGCCACCCGCTTCGGCGATCCCCTCATCCTGATCTGGTGCACCCTCGCCGTCACCGGTCTCCTCCTCGGCGACGAACTACGCAGCGACGAACCGATCGTCGCTGCCTTCCTGGCGGTGATCGTGTTTGCCGGCGCACTGCTGGTTGCCCCGGTAACGCTGGCATCCATCGGCGCAATCGCGGCCACCGGCTATCTCATCGCCCTCGATCGATCCCCCGTCGACTTGTCGACCGGCCAGGTCTCAGCTCGCCTCATAGCCTTTGTGCTGGCTATGGCGTTCACACTGATCACGGCGCGCGGCATCAGCCGCGAGCTGCGGGTTACCCGTCAACAACTTGAAGTGCTCGACGATGAAAGCCAGGAGGTCGAGCAGCGGCGCCAGGAACTCGATCAGCTGTATGCCGTCTCGAGGACCATCGGGATGGGGAGCAAGCTCGCCGAGGTGCTCCCGGAGTTGGTTGGGCGCGTCGTCACCGCCGTGAACGCCAAGATCGGCCTCGTCTTCCTCTATCGCCCCAGCGAGGAAGCCCTCGAACTCATCTCGCCGGTGTGGGTCGCCGGACACACCCTGAAGGCGGAGGGCTACACGCTGCCGCTCACCGATCCGGGCAGTGTGCAACGGGTCTTCACCAGTGGAGAACCACTTGTACGCAACGACCTCGTCCACGCCGGGCCGGCGGATTCGCTCCTGACCGATTTGGACACAACGCGCGTGGCAGCCGTGCCGCTGCGGATCGAGGCCAAACCCATTGGCGTGCTGATGGTGGCGGACAAGGCAACCGGAAACTTCAACAACGACGACATCGAGGCACTCGAATCACTCGCCGGCCCCTCGGCTCTGGTGCTCAATCAGATGGCCCGCTACGAAGAGGCCCAGGAGACCGGCGAAAAAATGGCCGAGCTGGCCCAGTTGAAGACCGACTTCGTTTCGGTCGTCAGCCACGAGTTGCGGACTCCGCTGACATCCATCATTGGCTCACTGAAGACTCTGCAGCGACCGGAGTTGGCACCGGCGTCAGAGAGCGCTCGCGACCTCATCGAGACGGCAGAACGACAGGCGAACCGGCTGCGAACGCTGATCGAGGACCTCCTGGTCGTCTCTCGGCTGGACAACCAGGCCTTGCCGGTGCGACCGATCGCGCTGGACCTGGCCGTCTTCCTCAAAGAGGTCGTATCTGACATCCCCGCCACATCCGGGCGGGTCGTCATCGAGCCCTTGACCGAGCAGGTGACGCTCGAAGCCGATGCCGACCATCTGCGGCGGATCATCACCAACCTCGTTGAGAACGCACTCAAGTACGCCCAGGACAGCCCCGTTGAAGTCGGGGTTCGCTCCAAACAGGCGGAGGTTTGGATCTCGGTGATCGACCACGGTCACGGCATCCCCTACGAGCTGCACGACCTGATCTTTCAGCGGTTCACGCAAGTTGAGCGGCACGAAACCCGTGGTGTGGGCGGCACCGGACTCGGACTGTCGATCGTGCGCGGCCTCTCAGAAGCAATGGGAGGAAGGGTGTGGTTTGAGCCGACCGTTGGTGGCGGCGCTACCTTCACTGTGGCGATGCCCCGACTCTCCGCCGCCCGGCCGTCGTAGAAGAGACAGCTAATCCGGAGCGGCTGCGATGGCGTGGAAGCCGCCGTCGACGTGCACGATCTCACCACTCGTCATCAGGGTCCAGTCCGACATGAGCAGGCAGACCATCCGAGCCACGGGATCGGGATCGTAGACATCCCATCTCAGTGGAGAACGGCTCCTCCATGCGTCTTCAAACAGTTCGAACCCTGCGATGGACTTGGCGGCGACGGTGCCGAGCGGACCGGCGGCGACCGCATTGACACGGATCCCATCCCCCCCGAGGTCACGAGCCAAGTAACGCGTCACGGACTGCAGCGCCGACTTGGCAACTCCCATCCAGTCGTACGCCGGCCAAGCCTGCGCGTTGTCGAAGTCCAGCGTCACCAGGCCACCACCACCGGCCTTCTGGAGGAGGGGGCGGAGCCCTACGGCCAGCGTTTTGAACGAGAACGCCGAGGTGAGAAACGCCGTCGCAGCAGACTCGGCCGGCGTGGCGAGGAAGTTGCCTCCGAGCGCATCCTCCGGGGCAAAGGCAATCGCGTGGAGGGCTCCGTCGACCGCGCCCCATCGTTCGTCGAGTCCGGCGACGAGCGCGCTCATGTGATCGGCGTCGTTGATGTCGAGTTCAAAAACGTCAGGTATGACCGGGAGCCGCCGTGCCGAGCGTTCGGTCAGCCTCATCCCGCGCCCAAATCCAGTGAGCACAACTTCGGCACCCTGCTCCTGAGCCACCCGAGCAGTGTGCCATGCAATCGAACCATCGGTGAGTACACCGGTGATGACGAGGCGCTTCCCTTCGAGCAGCACAGGCCCTCCCAGTTGTCGGCGCCGGACCCCCGGTCCGGACGGATCTCCCGTAAGCCTAGAAGGGTGTTGAGCAATCGGTGTGAGCCGCTACGTGACGTTTGACCAAGCCCGCAGGCCGAGACCCATGACAAACAGCAGCACCAGTCCGTAGGCGAGAGCAGGTCGCCGCGCCATCTGGGCGCGATAGATGTAGACAAACGCCAGGGTGAAAGCGATGACGAGGCCGTAGAACACGTGGAAGCCGTTTGCAGGGCGGAAGCCTTGCTGCCACAGGATCGCCCCTGCTGCGATTTGGATGAGCATGGCGCCGATGGCGACGGCCCGCGCCACTCCGAAGGCCGGGCCGGGCGCCTTCTTGGCGACGGCCAATGCCAGACCCCAGAGACCCACCACTCCTGTGGTGATGACGGAGACGTAGAACCAGTTGCCGTGGAAGGTGCGCATCGGACGGCGAGCTTAGACAAGCGGCCGACGCTGACGCAGCACATCGCAGCGGGGTCGGGCCGGGTGCGATCAGTTACCTGGTCGCGAGGGGGTCGACCACTACGCTCGCGTTGCCTCGACGGAAGTGGACCATGGCGAATAATGCCGAGCACCATGTTGCGTTGTCGGATCACGGCCCGGGTTGGTACCGCGTCTGGCTGCCGCGGGCGGCCATCGTCACCCTGGTCGCTGTCGCCGTGGTCTACGGCTCGGTGTGGGTCTTTGGGAGTACGAGCGGCTTTCTGTTGACCTTGGCTCTTGCCGCATTCATCTCGTTCGCCCTTTTGCCGGCGGTCGAGGTCCTGGCGAACCGTGGTTGGCGGCGTGGCGTTGCGACTGGTGTCGTCATGATCGGCGGCAGCCTGATCGGGCTGGTCTTTGTGGTCGCCATGATCCAAGTTGCGGTCGGCGAGGTCATCAAGCTGATCGACCAGCTCCCTGAATATGTCGAAACGGCCGCAAGTTGGCTCAATGAACGTTTTGGCCTCGAGTTGGCAACCGATGCTCTGATCGACAAGATCACCGCCGACCAGCGAACCCTCGAGAACCTCGCAGGCAATGCGGTCTCCGGCATTCTCGGCTTCGCCAACACTGCGATTGGACTGCTATTCCAGGCCCTGACCATCAGCCTGTTCGTCTTCTACATCCTCGCGGACCTGCCCCGTTTGCGCGGAGCCATCCTCCGCCGCGTCCCGCCGGCGCAGCAACACCACATCGACACAGTCACCTCGATAACCATTGAGAAAGTCGGTGGCTACGTGTACTCGCGACTGCTGCTGGCCGGCGCCTCCACCATCTTCCACTTCATCGCCTTCAGCTTGATTGGTCTTCCCTATGCGCTGGCATTGAGCCTGTGGGTCGGTCTGGTCTCGCAATTCATTCCAACCGTCGGCACGTATATCGCCGGAGCTCTCCCCGTTCTCATTGCGCTCCTTGAGGATCCGATCGACGCACTGTGGGTTGTCATCGCGATTGCCGTCTACCAGCAGATCGAGAACTACACGCTCGCACCTCGGGTCACCGCCAACACCATGAAGCTGCATCCTGCCGTGGCGTTTGGGGCAGTGATCGTCGGAGGCTCGTTGTTGGGCGGGGTCGGGGCACTTCTCGCCATCCCCGCCGCGGCCACGATCAAGGCACTCGTCCAAACGTACTTCGATTCCAACGAGATCATCAGTTCCGGCCAATTCGAGGATCCCGAGGCCTACGACGCCCGGATGCGCGCCAAGGCTCAGGAGAAGGCCAGCCGCCGGGCCGCAAGCCGCCGCAAACGACCCACCGCAGAGGACTCCGAACCCGTCGACGACCCCTAGCGCCGCCGTCAGCCTTCGGCCGGCTTGGTGACGTCGGCCACCGTGGCATCGAGGACATCAATCAGCGCCGCGGCGCTGAGCGTGACCGACACCCCGTGTGCGCCACCGCCGAGGGACACCTCACCCTTCGCCGCGATGGTCTCGTCGGCGACCACGGGCCACCGGTGGGTCGCCCCAAACGGGGTGATGGTCCCCCGCTCGTACCCAGTTGCTTCCTTCGCCTCCGCTGCGTCCGGAAGTGTCATGCGGCGCACCCCGAGATGGCTGCGCAACTTCCCCCAGTCGATGGCCCGATCTCCCGGGACAAGGACAAACAAGTAGTCGCTCGCACCGCATCGCACCACCAGGGTCTTGAGAAGTGCGTCGACGGCGACCCCCCGCAACTCGGCTGCCTCGGCGACACTGCCTGCCCGAGCCGACACCCGTGGCTCGTAGTCGAGTCCTGCACTAGCCAGGGCGCGCAGTGCCGGGGTGTCGGGAACTCTGCCTAGATCTTCGCTCACGCTTGGCCTGCAGCCTTGTCACGTTCACGATCCCGCAACACCCTGCGCAGGATCTTGCCGGACGCCGACTTCGGAATCTCGGCGACGATCTCGATGAGTCGAATCTGCTTGTAGTGCGCAACATGCCCCGCGACGAAGGCCACGATCTCGTCGGGATCGGCCTCGTGACCGGGCTTGAGCACGACGAAGGCTTTGGGGAGTTCTCCTGCCTCCTCGTCGGGGATGGGAATGACGGCGGCATCGGCCACGTCGGGGTGGGTCAGCAGCAGCCCTTCGAGTTCGGCGGGCGGCACCTGGAAACCCTTGTACTTGATGAGTTCCTTGAGCCGATCAACGATGTAGAAGTGGTCGTCATCGTCGACATGGCCGATGTCACCGGTGTGAAGCCAGCCGTCTTCGTCGATAGTGATCTTGGTGGCTTCGGGCTTGTTCAGGTACCCCTGCATCACCTGCGGGCCCCGGATCCAGATCTCACCGTCTTCGTTACGGTCGAGATCCGCACCGGTGTCGGGATCGACAACTCTGATGTCGGTGTTGGATATGGTCACACCGATCGAGCCCGGCTTGAATTGGCCCGGGGGCGTGGCGTGGGTAACCGGGCTCGTTTCGGTGAGGCCATAACCCTGCACCACTTCGGCGTGGATCCGGGCGGATGCCTCCGCGGCCAGCTCCGCGCTCAACGGCGCCGCTCCCGAGAAGACCTGACGGAGGGCCGACAGGTCGTAGTTCTCAACGATCGGGTGTTTCGCCAGCGCCAGGATGATCGGCGGCACCAGGTATGCCCGTGTGACCTTGTGATCCTGCAGGATGGAAAGGAATTGCTCGAGGTCGAACCGGGGCATCGTGACCGCGGTTGCCCCCCAATACATCACCCCGTTCATCAGCACTTCCATCCCATAGATGTGGAAGAAGGGCAGCACGGCGACGATGACTTCATCGTTGCCCAGACCGAGCACATGCTCGCCTTGTGCCAGGTTCGAGACGAGGTTGTAGTGGCTGAGCATGACCCCCTTCGGCAGGCCGGTCGTGCCACTCGAATACGGCAGCACCAGCAGATCATGTGGGTCGACCGGCACCTGGTCGATTGGTTCGGCGCCGAGCAACGCAGTGAACGGTGTCGCTTCGGACGATTCGTCGATCGTGAATACCTCCTCGACGTCACTGTGCGCCACCGCCTCGCTCGCCACGTCCATGAACATCGAAATGGTCAGCAGGTACTTTGCGCCGGCATCGTTGAGTTGGTACTCGATCTCCTCGGCCGTGTAGGTCGGGTTGATCGTGGTGGCCACTCCACCGGCGATGGCGACGCCGTGGAACGCAATGGCGTACTCCGGGAGGTTCGGCGCCATGATCGCGAACACCTCACCTTTGCGGAACCCTCGCGCCACCAGGCCACCGGCCATACGCTGCGACAGTTCCTCGACCTGGCCGTAGGTGTAGCTGCGACCGGTCGGCCCGTCGATGAATGCGACCTTGTCCGGTGCAACCCCGGCATGTCGGAACACCTGATCACCGATCGGTGTCTCGGGCAGTTCAACGTCCGGCAGCGGGCTGCTGAAGATGATGGACACGGTGCTCCTCCCAGGCCGGAATGGTGCGTTCGGGGCGCCTGCCGAGACTACCGTGCCCATCGGGGCCCGTAGGGCCCGGTCGGGTCCGGTTGGTGCCAGAATCAGCGTCATGGAACTCACCCCGATCGACATCGCCCACGGCGGCGAGGCCGTCGCCCGCCACGACGGCAAGGCCCACTTCATCGCGGGCGCCATGCCGGGCGAGCGGGTCGAGGGCGACATCGTCCTCGACAAAGGCTCGTGGGCTCGCGTCGAAATCACCCGGGTGATCGAGGCGTCACCTCACCGGGTGACACCCGCCTGCCCCCACTTCGGGGAATGCGGGGGATGCCAATGGCAGTTCGCCGATTATCCGGCACAGCTCGACTGGAAGCATTCAATCGTTGCCGGGCAACTTACCCACCTCGGAAAGCTGACCGAGGCACCCGTGCGCGAGACCGTCGCCGTCGGGCCGCCCTATGGATACCGCAATCGAGTCGACTTTCGGGTCTTCGACGGCAAGCCCGCCCTGTATCGGCAGAAGTCGCGCCACCTGGTGCCGCTCGACGTGTGCCACTTGCTCCACCCGCTGCTCGCCGAGGTCTTCGACGCTCTCGGACCGCTCGACGGGGTTGAACGGCTCATCCTGCGCGCCGGCGTGACGACGGGTGAGCGGCTTGCGATCATCGAAGGGACGGTTCCCGACCAGATCGGCGACTGGGAATGCTCTGTGGCCCAACGTTCTCGTCACGGGCTCACCGTCATCTCGGGAACCGGCGAGATCCACGAAGAGATCGCAGGAGCCAGACTGCGGGTGACCGGCGGGGCCTTCTTCCAGAACAACACCGCAGGAGCCCAAGCTCTGGTGCGGCTCGTTACCGAGGCGACGGATCCGCTGCCCTATGAGACGGTGCTCGATGCCTATGCCGGGGGCGGTCTCTTCGGGGCCACGGTGGGCCGCACCGCGGGCCGGGTGATTGCGGTCGAGACCTCACCGCTTGCCGTCGCAGACCTCCGCCACAACCTGAAGGCTGCAGGGATCGAGGATCACCGCGTCGTGCGCGGCGAATTTGAGAAGGTAGCGGGGACGCTCGATGAGTATTGGGATGTCGCCATCATCGACCCACCGCGGGTCGGCTTGGGGATCGGCGGAGTGGCCGCAGTGACGGCCGCGTTCCCACGGGTGATCGCCTACGTGTCATGCGACCCGGCGAGCCTGGCTCGAGACCACCGCTACCTCGAAGACGCCGGATACGTTCTCGACTGGGCCACGCCGGTTGACCTCTTCCCTCAGACCTATCACGTTGAGACCGTCGCTAGGTACATCCGCGCCGGCGCCGCCGAAGAGAAGCTCTAGCTGGTTGGCAGGCGGTTCTAGATCTCGTCGAGCAGCGTCTGGCGCTTCTCGGCATATTCCTCGTCGGTGATGACGCCCTCCTTGTAGAGGCGAGCCAGCCGCTCCAACCGCTCGGTGGCGTCCGATTGAACCACGGTCGCGTCCTCGCTGGCGAGTTCCCGGGTGCGTTGCTCACGGACGCGATATAGCAGCGACTGGAATTCGTCGGGCCGCGGGATGTCCTGGAATCGGCTCTGGCCGCTCTCGCCGGCCGACTCGATCAGCAGATCACCTGCCTTGAGGATCCGCTCGAGGATGCCCTGGTTGAACACGACATTTGTGATGTTCTCGAGCGGAATCTCAATCCCGGAACGGGCAATCATCCCGCTGCGGGTGACCAACCGCTCGTTGGTGAGCACGTACTGGGTGAAGGCCCACTTCACAAACGGCCGGACCACCAGGTAGATCATGCCGATCCCGATGATGACTCCGGTGATGATGTCGGCAGTCGTGTTGTCGGGCCACGCCCACTCCTGGAAGACGAGCACGATCAACACGAGGCCGAGAACGAACCAAAACACAGGTATGACGAGCAGCCGCCAGTGGGGACGGAACTCGGTGACGATCTCTTCGCCCTCAGTGAGCAGTTTTTGTGGGTATCCCATGAGCATCATCATAGGTTGTGCGGGCCCAGCGAGCCTGCCAGGTGACGGAGGTCCGAGACACTCCACCTCGCACACGTTCCGAAGGGTCACGAACGCGAAAAACCCCGAGGAAGCTCCGGCCGAAGCCTTTGCCCTCTCGGGGTTTTCCCAGTCGGCCAGCCTTGCGGCAAACCGACCGCCTCACCTCGGCCGAAGCCAGGGGTGCTGCCGGCCCATCGGGGTCCGGAGCGAGCCCGAAGGCCCGGTCCCGGACGACCCCTCTCGGGGAGTCCCGCCGCCCTTACGAGCGACGGTCCTTTCCGGACCGTACCGGGGCCCTCTCGAGCCACCGGCCCCGAGGCCCTTGCGGACCTCTGGGGTCGTTGGGTTGGTTTCCCTTCCCATCGACGAGCGCAATGTAGACCTTCATGATTGGTGTCGTCAAGCGGAAACCGTGGTTGGATTTCGCGCTTCAGAGATAAGTTTCGCGCGTCAAGCAACGACCGCTCAGAGGCTCTACATTCCCCCAGCTACTGGCGAGATCTGCAGCCGGGAAACGACTCGAGCACCACCACAACGGCGTCGTCGCCCGGTCCAGAAAACAAGCCCCTGAGGTATTGGGTTTGATCGGGGTCGATGGTGAAGCCCCACACTTCGGTGCTGAGATCCTCCTCCTCGAAGATCCGGCCGCCGTAGACGGCGTTGAGTTCAGCCCGCGTTGACCCAAGCCCGATGCCTTCCAACGTCCTGAGGTCGAGTTCCCTGCTGTCGGCTCCCGATGCTCCCAATGCCGGGTCGTACCCATAGGTCCAAGCAAAGAACTCCTGATTGCCCGCGCCATCATCGGAGAACAGCGCGACCAGGCTCCCCCAGGTGACTCCCCGGGTCGAGCGCGCCGGGGCATTCACCGAAGATGGGGTCTGCGGTCCACTGATAGTCCTCATCGGGTCCACCGATTGCGGCGGTGAATGCCGCGATGGTCTCCTCCGGAGGTGTTCCGAAGTCGACGCTCCCGACGCCGGTTGGTGTCAGACTCAACTCCGAAGCCGGCGACGAGGATCCCGGCGTAGTCGTGGTGGTCGCCGACTCATTCCCCCCACAGGCGGCGAGCCACAACACCAACACCGGAATGACAACAAGAGTTCTGGCGCCCATCAGCACAAACGTTACCCCCGCTTGGGCCGACCGGACGCGAACAGAGAACCATCCGGGTACCGGGTGCCCGGAAGCGCCGAAGGCGAAGCCGCCGCGTCATACGGAAAAACCCCGAGGGAGCCCTGCCGAAGCACTGCCCTCTCGGGGTTGTTTCCCGGCCCTTTGCCGTTCGATCTTGCGATCGATCGCCGCCGGGCGTTTCGAAGCGTCCTTGCGGTCGCTCCGATCCCGTTCGGTACACCGAGGTGTCCGATCGGGGTGATCTTCAGAAGCCCGTCGACCGAAGCCGCCGGTTCCCCCGAGGGGGTCCCCTTCCGATCTGCCTCCGGGTGAGAACCGAAGTTCTTGCCCGTCGGCATCCTTCCGTTTCCGGAAGACCCCTTCAGTGATGCCGAAGCCTCACCGTTGAGGTGTGGTCCGCGTCTTCCCTTGCACCTGCGGTTTCCCGCTGGTCCGCTGGGTCGCCTCGGACCGATCCTGTGGAGACCGAAGCCTCTCCAGGTGTCGGGGAGACCTTGCGGCCGTCCCGACTCCCTCCGGTTGGACCGAAGCCCTTCCGGTGGGTTTCCACTCCCGGAGCCGAAGCGCCGGTTGAGGAAGCGCAAAGGTACGACATCGCTCCGACCCGCGTCAACCCAGATCTGTAGTTGGTTTTCGCGTTTCGAAGATAGTTTTCGCGAGTGGACCTATTCGCCTCGGTTCGGCCCCTTTTCCGCTCCCAAACCGGCACCAAAACTACATCAATGTGGTTTTCGTCACACCGGTCCCGTATGATCGATTCTGATGAGCATCGAGACCTTGCCGACCAAACCACCGGAGTTATTGCAGACTCTCTCGCCGAGCCGCGCCAGCGACTTCAAGGTGTGCCCGCAACTCTTCAAGTTCCGTGCGATTGACCGGATCGACATGCCCGCTACGGTGCACCAAGCGCGGGGAACCACAGCCCACCTCGCCCTCCAGCGACTCTTCGACGACGCACCCGAAGCGCGCACACCGGAACGACTCTTCGATCTCTTCCGCGAAGCGTGGGGCGAACTGCGCGGCAACGAGGAGTACGGCGCCCTGTTCGAGAGCGTCGAAGCGGAACGGGAGTGGGGCATCCAGAGCATGGGGGTGCTTGCCAATTACTTCGGGATCGAGGACCCCCGCACGTTCGAGCCGCTCGACCGAGAACTCGACATGCTCGAAGAACTCGATGGAATCACGATCCGGGGCATCCTCGACCGGATGGAGGAGGGTCCAGACGGTGTCATCATCACGGACTACAAGACGGGTAGGGCACCCCCGGAGCGCTACGCCATCCCGGCCTTCTTCGCCCTCAAGATCTACGCGCTCCTGATCCGGCAACGCACCGGGCAGACCCCAGTCGGGCTCAAGCTGATGTACCTCAACGGGCCGACCGTCTACGAGATCCCCGTCAATGACACCCAACTCGACGCCATGGACCGACAGCTGCGTGCCTTGTGGGCGGCCATCAATCGCGCCATCACAACGGAGACCTTCCCTCCCCGGCCCGGCAGGCTCTGCAACTGGTGCCAGTACCGCGACCTCTGCCCGGCCTTTGTGGACACCACGGCATCGGATGACGCTGCGCCGCTCCAGGCGGTGGGCTGAGCGGCCGAGTGCCCAAGCCTTTGGTCTGGGAGCACCAATGAACCACACCACCACACCAACCATCTACACCATCGGACACGGCGCCCTGCCCTTCTCCGACCTCGAACGCCGCCTTGCCATTCACCATGTTCACAGCATTGTCGACGTGCGCTCGATCCCCTACTCGAAGCACGCTCCCGACTTTCGGAAGAAGCCGCTTGCTGGTATCGCTGCAGCCGCCGGGATCGGTTATCGGTGGCTCGGCGACCGCCTCGGAGGCCGACCCGACGACCCAACCCTGATCTCGGCCGACGGCCATCCTGACTACGAACGGATCGCGGCAACACCGGCGTTTGCCGCCGGCCTCGACGAGATCGAAGCGCTCACCCAAACCAGCCGAGTTGCTGTGCTTTGCTCGGAGCTCGAACCCGAGGGCTGCCATCGCATGACACTCCTGTCCCCCGCACTCGAAGCGCGTGGCTTCCATGTCATGCATATCCAAGGCGACGGCTCCGGTCGGGCGCACCAGCCGGAGCTTGGAATCTGATCACGCCGCCATCCCTCGGTAGCGCAGATTCCGTCACTCCCGGGCGATAGCGTGAGCGCCATGGACAGTTCGCCTCAGACAGCCCCCTCCGCCGAGTGGAGGGTGGATCCCGCAGACTGGGAGGTGGCCGTCGGCCACACCGACGGCCCACAGATCGTGGTCGGCGGGCCGGGCACAGGGAAAACAGAGTTCCTGGTCCGGCGTGCCGTCCATCTCCTCGGAGAGACCGGGCTCCCCCCGGGTCAACTCTTGGTGCTGAGCTTTGGCCGCCGCGGCGTTGCCGACGTCCGTGACCGCATCCGTACCGCCCTCGACTCCTCAACGAGCACCATCGACGTCGCCACCTTTCACTCATTCGCCGCCCGACTCCTCGAGACGTTCTCGGCGGTACGCGGCTGGGCAGAAGCGCCCCAGGTACTCACGGGCCCGGAGCAGATGGCCGTCATCCAGGAGCTGCTGGCAACGGAGAACCCAAAACGGTGGTCGCCTGCATTCCGCGACCTCCTCGGGAGCGCAACGTTTGCCCGTGAGGTCACCGACTTCGTGCTGCGCACTCGGGAGCTCCTTCTCGAGGGCGACGCCCTGGCAGAACGGTCCGCAGGGCGAGCAGATTGGAAGGGCATCTCGTCGTTTGTCGCCCGCTACGACCTCGAGCTCAGACGGCGCAGTCGGGTTGACTACGGGACCCTGCTCGCCGAAGCGGTGTGGGCAATGGACGATCCCAGCGTTGCCGCTCACATCGCCGAACGGTTCCGCTACGTGCTGGTCGACGAATATCAAGACACCACCGTTGCCCAATCGCGCCTGCTGGCCCGTCTCACCCCGGTCGATCGCAACCTGACCGTCGCCGCCGACCCCTACCAGTCGATCTACTCGTTTCGAGGCGCCACCCTCGACAACGTCGCCAACTTCCCCAACGATTTCCCGGCCGAGGATGGAACACCGGCCCAACGGTTGATCCTGACCACCTCATTCCGTACGCCGGCGGCCGTGCTCGAAGCCGCGGTTCGGGTCACATCCCACGAGCTACCCGGGGCAGCAGGCCGCGTCATACCTGCGGCAGATGGCGGGCGGGTCGACGTCCACAGCTTCGATCAGGAAACCGAAGAGGCCGAGTGGATCGCCGCCGAGATCCAGCGGCTCCACCTCGAGGAGGGCATTCCCTACCGACGCATCGGGGTGTTCGTCCGCAGCAAACGCCGCTTCCTCCCCGACCTGTCCCGGGCGCTGCATCGCAGACGAATCCCGCACGACACTCCCGACTCCCGACTAGCCGACCATCCTGCCGTCCGCTTCGTGATGGATGCGGTCATTGCGGCCACCAACGACGACGGTCGCGACGAGACGGCGCGATCCATCCGACGCTTGCTCCTGGGCCCTCTCTTTCGCATCCCACTCGGACTGTTGCGCGAGGTCGACCGGTATCGCGCTACCCACACGACAACCTGGCCGGCGGCGATCCGTTCCCTCGTGCCCGATGGGGCTCCGCTCGCCGAACTCCTCGACGACGCCTCGTGGGCCACCGATCGCCCGGCTCGTGATGCCTTCTGGAACCTGTGGTCTCGACTCCCCCAGATCGTGCCCGTCGTCTCAGATCCGGCCCGCCATGAGGAGCGTGCCGCGTGGAGCTCATTCGCTCAGGTCCTCCACCGTTGGAACGAACGCAATCCGACCGCGACCCTCGACGACTACCGGCGCCTCGCCGACGAGGAGGAGTTCGAGGCCAGACCGCTCCTGAGCTACGACGCTCCCGATGACGATCGGCTGGCCCTCACCACCCTCCACCAGTGCAAGGGACTGGAGTTCGATACCGTATTCATCGCCGACGCCGTCGAAGGCGTGTTCCCGGACCTCCGGAGTCGCGATTCGCTTCTCGGTGTCCGTCACCTTCTCACCCATCTCCCGGCAGGCAACGCCGAGTATCTGGCATTCCGCCTCCAGGAGGAGCGCCGCCTGGCCTACACCGCAATGACCCGAGCGCAGCGTCGTGTCGTCTGGACGTCAACCGCCACCGGCTTCGAAGAAGGCCGCGGCATCCCGAGCCGCTTCCTGGCGTTGGTCGCCGGGACCGACACGGTTGCAGCCGCCACCACCAAACCCGCTCGTCGCACCACACCCGTCACCCCCCAGGAAGCAGAGGCTGCGTTGCGCCGAATGCTTGTAGACCCGGAAGAGGGAACGCCCTTGCGCCTCGCCGCTTTGAAGCTGCTTGCCGCGGGAACCGACCACGGCCTGCGCTCCGCCACCACCCTGGCAGGGGTCAAGCGCCGCGGCCCCGATACTGGACTCATCGGCGACACCATTCGGCTCTCCCCCAGCCAAGCGACGGCCTATGAGGATTGCCCGCGGCGTTATGCGCTCGAACGTGGGCTCAAGGTTGGCAACGAAACCTCCATCTACGCCGAGTTCGGGCTACTGATCCACAAGGTGCTCGAAATCGCGGAACGAGCCGCCGGGGACCGCAATGAACCACATTCCAACACCTCTGAGGCTGTTGCGGTGTTGCGCGATGTCTTTGATCCCGCCGCCTTCGGAGGCGGAGTATTTGCCGTCGCTTGGTACGAACGGGCAGAGGCGACGCTCGCCCACCTCTATGCACACTGGCCGACCCGCGGGAGTGTGATCGACCTCGAACGCCAACTGCTCCTCGACATCAAGGGCGTGTCTTGGATCGGCTACGCCGACCGTATCGAGAGCGACGGGCTCGGCCTGAAGATCGTCGACTACAAGACGACCCGCAACCCACCATCGAAGGATGCCGTTGCGGCCTCGTTACAGCTCGGCTTCTATGTGCTGGCGGCTGCGGCCGACCCCGAGTTGGCCGACCTCGGAACGCCAGAATCCGCCGAGATGTGGTTCCCGGCGAAGCCGGCCAAATCGGTCATCACGCGTACATTCGACATGGAAACGCTCGCCGACGTCGAAGCTCGCCTCGTCGCGATCGCCGAGGCGATCCGATCCGAGGAGTGGCCCCCGCAACCGAGCGCTTCGTGCGAACGCTGCAGGGTTCGCTCCGTCTGCCCAGCATGGCCCGAAGGCCGGGAAGCGTTCCAGTCATGAGCGACTTCCCACTCACCTCTCAGCAGCAAGCGGTGGTCGACTACGGCCTTATCCCGCTGCGAGTTGCCGCCGGCGCCGGAACCGGCAAGACATCAACAATCGCTCGACGCCTCCACACCATCATCGCCGCAGGCACGCCACCTGAAGCCACCCTCGGCATCACCTTCACCAACAAGGCGGCCGGAGAGTTGTCCGACCGGCTGCGTTCGCTGCTTCCCGAATTGGCCCAGACCGGCCGCGAGGTCGAGGTCACGACCTACCACGGATTCGCCTATTCGCTGCTTCAGGAGTTCGGGGCCTATGTCGGGGTGGAACGCGACGCCGCCGTGATCGGCCCCGGCTATGTCCGCCAGTTGATCCACGACAGCCTTCGGGGCGAAGACTTCGAGGCGCTCGACATGACGAGCCCACCACACCGGGTGGCCGAGGCCGCCAATCTCGCCGGCCAGCTCGGCGACAACCTCAAGACCCCAGCTGATCTGGTCGCAGCCGCCCCTGAGCCGCTCGACGATGTGTGGAGCGCCCGCCTCGAACTCGCCAACATCGTTGCCGGCTACGACACCGAGAAGCGGCGCCTTGGGGTCGTCGACTATGCCGACCTCATCCGTCTCGCCTATCGCCTCGTCACCGAGCGCCCATTCATTGCGCGGCGGGTTCGATCTCGCTTCTCTGTGGTCCTGCTCGACGAGTATCAAGACACGGCACCCGCCCAACGCCGCTTGCTGGAGGCGATCTTCGGCGATGGGTTCCCGGTCACCGCAGTTGGCGACAGCGACCAGATCATCTACGAGTGGCGGGGGGCATCGTTGATGAACTTTGACGCCTTCCCAACCGACTTCGCCAATCCCAACCGCACGCCGGCCATCACCCTGCCGTTGACGATCAACCATCGTTCGGCACGTCGCATCCTCGACGCGGCCCATGCGGTGCGCTCCCAGATTCACGGTGGCACCCGATTCGATCGGCTCGAACCCGTCGACAGTAGCGGCGAAGGCATCGTCGCGGCACGCTGGTTCCGGAACGCCGTCGAGGAAGCGACCTGGATCGCCGAAGAGGCCAGGCGCCTCCACGACGAGGAAGGAATGGCGTGGCGCGATATGGCGGTCCTGTTCCGCAAGAATCGCCAGATCTCGCTGGTGAGAGATGCACTCGAGGCCAACGGCGTGCCCCTCGAGGTCGCCTCGCTCGGCGGACTGCTCGACGTTCCCGAGGTCGCCGAGCTCCACGCCTGGCTTCGGATTCTGGAGCACCCCGACGACACCCCCGCCTTGATGCGAATCCTGCTCGGCAGCCGCTATCGACTCGGGTTCGGGGATATCGCCGTGTTGTCTCGCTGGATCGCCCACCGCGGAGGGGCGGTCGATGTCGACGAGGGCCCGGCCTGGCCGCTGCTCGAGGCCATCGACCGTATCGACGACATCGACGCCTTGAGCCACGAAGCGCGCATTCGCTTCGACGAGTTTCGCACCCTGTACCGATCGCTGCTATCGCAAGCCCAGGGGGTCGCCCTGGTAGAGCTGTGTCGCCGCATCCTGGACGCCATCGATGCGTGGGTGGAGATTGACTCGATGGAAGAGGCGTCGGGGCTGTCTGCGCGCCTCAACCTCTATCGCTTCCTCGACCTCGCCGAACAGTGGAGCCCACTCGAGGGCCGGCCGTCCTTGGTTGCCTTCCTCGGGTATCTGGAGCTGCTGACCGACGAACGTTCCGCCGATGAGCTCGACACGGCTCGCCTCGGTGGCGAGGACGCGGTGGCCCTGCTCACGGTGCATCGCGCCAAGGGACTCGAATGGGACACGGTGTTCCTTCCAGCCCTGGCGAAGGACATCTTCCCGTCCCGATCACTCGGCTACGACAACCCGGCTCAGTACGCCAGGTATCTCCCCTACGAGCTGAGGCTCGACGCGGCCGGGCTTCCCCGGCTCGACGGGCCGAAGCAGCAACGCGATCAACTACTGCGAGAGCACCACCTGCGCGGCGAATGGCGAGCGGCCTACGTCGCCGTCACCCGGGCCAAGCGGCGCCTCTTCCCCACCGGCGCTTACTGGTACACCGCCAAGCAACCCAAGGCACGCAGCCACTTGTTCGAAGTACTCGAGGCGTGCCCGGCCGTCGACGTGCTCTCCAGCGCAGACGAACCCGGCGAACCCCCGGAGCGTCTCGTGATCCCCGACCTCGGCGGCGCCCCCGACCCCCTTTTTCCCGATGGTTGGCAGGAGGCGCTCCAGAACGCCGTCGCCGATCCGCAGTGGCCCGAGCTGCGCAGCGGCGATGGCCGGGCGGCGTACGATGCGAGAGTGGACCAGCTAGAGATCTTGCTCGACTCCCTCCCCGACCCGGCACCGTCCGAAGCATCGCCGCAAGTCGCCGGCACCTCGGTGACGGGTCTCGTCACCCTGGCCCGCTGCCCCCAACAGTTCTACTGGAGCGAGGTTGATCGACTTCCCCGGCGCCCCAACGCAGCGCTGCGTCGCGGAGTTGACGTCCACCGCCGCATCGAACTCCACAACCGCGGCCAGGTCCCATTCGAGGAACTCTCCGATGACCTCTACGACGCCGTCGATGCCGCCGGAGTTGACGGTGCAGGCGATGCCCACTCCAAGCGACGCGACCCATTCGAGATCTTCCTCGAGTCCCCCTATGCCGGACGGCGCCCCCGGTTCATCGAAACCCCCATCGACCTCAAGATCGGCAAAGGCCGGGTCCGCGGCCGGATCGACGCCATCTACGAACCGGAACCAGGCCTCTGGGAGATCGTTGACTACAAGTCCGGCTCGCATCGCCCCGATCCCGCCCTGGGAATCCAATTGGAGGCATACGCTGTCGCCGCCGCCTCGGGGGCGGTGTCCTCCGAACGGCCCGACCAGATTGCGGTCAGCTTCCTCTACCTCGGTGGCGACACCGCCACGCCGGTCCGCACCGCGGTCGACGACGTCTGGCTGGCCGACGCCGAGGTGCGGCTGGGCGAGTTGATGGAGCGGGTGATGGGCGACACGTTCCCACCGGCGCCCTCGGAGGCGTGCCATCGCTGCGATTTCCGCCGTTTCTGCGAAGCCGGCCAGGCATTTGTCGCCGACTGATACCTGTCAATCGCGCTACAGCACCCGACCATCGGCTACGTCCAGTACCAGCGTCACCGGGCCGTCGTTGACCAAGGCAACGTCCATCATCGCCCCGAAGCGGCCGCTCGCCACCGGCACGCCGACTGCCGCAATCGCCTTCTGAACGCACTCGATCAAGGGGGCCGCTGCCTCCGGGAGCGCGGCTTCGGTGAATGAAGGTCTTCGCCCCCGGCGCACGCTCCCGTAGAGCGTGAACTGGCTGACGACGAGCACTCCGCCCCCGATATCGACAACTGAGCGATTCATCTTTCCCGCATCGTCTCGAAAGATGCGCAGCGAGACCACTTTGGCCGCCAATGTCTCAGCATCCGCCACGGTGTCGTCATGATGGGCTCCGACCAGGACGAGGAGACCGGCATCAATGGCGCCAACCGTCTCGCCGCCGACAACCACCGATGCCTCCGAAACCCGCTGCACGACTGCCCGCATGGCTCTCCTCCTCGGCCCCTTGCCGGCCCCAACCTCGGGCAGCGACGGTACACGAAAGCTCCGCCACACCCAACGGCATCCTGCGATTCCCCCCGTGACGCGATCGCGCTTCTACACTCCCGGCGGTGATCCGAGAAACTCCCTGGACCTTGTTGCGCGGCTACCTCATGGGCGCCGCCGATGTCGTGCCCGGCGTGTCCGGCGGCACGGTCGCATTGGTGGTGGGCATCTACGAGCGCCTCATCGACTCGGTGCGGGCCGGAAGCTCCGCGCTCGGCCATGCAATTCGGTTCGACTGGCAAGGGACCAAGCGGTGGCTGGGAAGAGTCGAGTGGTCGTTCATCATCCCGCTCGTGCTCGGAATCGGATTGGCGGTCATCACGCTCGCCGGACTACTCGAAGGCCTCCTGCACGATCACCCCGTACAGATGGCCGGACTCTTCACCGGACTCATCGCCGGTTCCGTCGTCATCTCGGCCCGCCTCGTCAGACATTGGGACACCGCCAGGATCCTGGTCCTGGTCGCAGTCGGGCTCTCCGTGTTTGCCCTGCTCGGCCTCCGCGATGGCGTCAACGAAGATGTTGTTGCCCAAGCGACCGATCCCCAACTCTGGGCATTCTTCCTTTCCGGGGCCGTCGCCATCTGCGCCATGATCCTCCCCGGGGTGAGCGGCTCGTTCCTCCTGGTCCTGCTCGGCATGTACACGGCCGTGCTCGGAGCAGTGACCGACCGCGACTTCGGCGCCCTTGCGATCTTCTTGGTGGGGACGATCCTCGGCCTCGCCCTCTTCAGCCAGCTGCTGCACTGGGCGCTGAAGCACCACCACGACACCGTGATGGCTGCCCTCATCGGACTGATGGCAGGTTCGATGCGGGTGCTATGGCCGTGGCCCGGAGGACTGGACTCGACCGAGCTCGCCGGCCCCGATGACTTTGTGGCCATCACCGTCGCCCTGGCGGCAGTGGCCTTCTTCGCCGTCGTTGTCGTTGGTGCCTACGCCCAGCGGCGGGAACAGAAAGAAGAGGCTGCGTTCATCGCGCCCCCCGGGGACTGAGATCCTCGCCGTCGGCCGGCATCTTGCGGGAGAAGAAGCGAATCACCGCGTCGGCCACCTCGTCGGCCGGCACGCGGTAGGTGCCGGCATCAACCTGGCGCTTCAATCGTGCGATCCGCAACTGCCTCGTCTCCTCGGAGTCGTTGACCATCTCCTCGCCATCATCGGCACAACACGGTGCCCGGCTTGAATCGGACTCAGAATCTGGCGGCCAACTCACCGTATGCCTCGATGAAGTCGGGCCGGCGCCGCGAACCCGGGATGACCGCCATCAGCCCGTCGACCTGACGCGCCGCGAGGGCAGCCACCTGCTCGGCTGCGGCGTCGATCGTACCGATCACCCCGACGGCTTCGATGTCACCCATCCACGCCATGTGGACCTTGGCAACTTCGAGCGCTGCCGCCGCTTCCTCATCCGTGCGCCCAACGGCCACGGGGATCTGCAACGTAGTGCGAACGGTACGACCGGCATCGGCGGCTGCGCCGTCGACTACCGCCCGGGTCGCGTCCAAATCGGGGATCCGTGACGCCGGACAGTTCCACGTCTCCGCCTTGCGGCCGGTGATCGTCCGCATCTTGGAGCCACCGGCCCCCACTGTGATGGGCGGATGCGGCTGCTGGAGGGGTCCCGGCCGACAATAGGCGCCCTCGAGCTTGATGAAGTCTCCATCGAAGTCAACCGGACCTCCACCGAGCAACGCCACAAGGGCGTCGAGGTACTCCTCGAAATAGGCAACCCGCGCTCCGGGAGAATCAAACCGGTAGCCAAACGCCTCGTACTCACGCTGGTACCAGCCGGCGCCGAGACCGATCTCGACTCTGCCACCCGACGCCTGATCCAAGGTCGCCACCATCTTGGCGAAGAGGCCCACGTTGCGAAACGACACGCAGTTGACCAGATGGCCGAGCCGAACGTGGTCCGTCACACCCGCGAGGTAGGACAACGCAGTCCACGCCTCGAAGACATCTCCCGCCGGGTCCATGGTTCCCAGCAAGTGGTCGACCAGCCAGATCGAATCGAGTCCGCTCGCTTCCGCGATCCGGGCGTCGCCCGCGGTGTGCTCCCAACGGCAGCCAAATTGCGAAAGTGCCAATCCAAATTCCACGCCCACCTCCACGCCACGCTTCTCTGACCAACCCGAGCGTAGGACACGAGCTACCGCGGCGCCTCCTCAACGAGGTCGGCATCTGGAACGGTCAGCGGTGGGGCCAGCATCCGGAAGAGGATCGGCGAGAGCACGGCGGTCACCCCAACCAGCAGGATCGCTCCCGCCTCGAGCCCCTCATCGATGACACCGATCTGCACCCCGAACTCGGCGAGGGCGATGATCACGCTGAGCTGTCCGGCCAACAAGACGCCGGATGCAAAGGACTGGCGCGGGCTCAAACCACGGAAGACGAGCAACATCGCCGGGCCGAGTTTGATGAGGATCGCGATCACGATCAGCGCGAGCGCCATTCGCAGTACCTCGGGGTCGGCCAGGGTGCCCAGGGGAAACTGCAAACCGACGTTGATGAAGAAGATCGGGATGAAGAAGCCGTACGCAAAGCCGCCGAGGCGGGCTTCGAGTTCGCCGGTGTTGCGGAAGATGAACGCAAACATCGCGCCGGCCAGAAAAGCCCCAAGGATCGGTTCGATGTTGAAGGCCTGCGAGAGTCCAATGAAGACAAACAACAAGGCCAAACTGGCTCGAATCCCCATCTCGTCGGGGTCGTGTCTGGCGAATAGCCGCTCGAACTTTTCCGGGTACCACCAGGCCGCCCGCCGAATCACCAACAGAATGACGGCGAAGATGGCGAACAAAGCCGGCACGCTGAGAAGCTCGAAGCCCACTCCCTGGGTGACCCACACGCCAAAGATGACGATGGCCGCCGTTGAGATGAACTCGGCGAGAACGCCAGTAACGATCGTCAACTGACCAAGCCGCGTCCCGGTGCGCCCGGTGTCCCGTAACGCAGGAATGATGACTCCCAACGATGCCGCCGACGTCAGCAGGGTGAGGAAGACCCGTTGCTCGGTCGAATCGGCCAGGAACCCATATCCAAACCACGCCGCAACCAAGATCGCGGCGTACACCAGCAGTCCGGTGATGATGGGACCGGACCCCTGGCGCTCGAGCCGCTCGAAGTCAACCTCGAAGCCGGCGAGGAACATCAAGAGGAAAAGGCCGAGTTCGGCGAGCAACACGATGAACTCGTTGTCGGCAGATGAGGCCTGGATGAGGTTGAGGACCTCAGGTCCGAGCAGCAGGCCGAAGAGAATCTCGAGCACAACGGCCGGAAGGCGGAAGCGCCGGGCGATCAGCGGCAGGGCAAAGGCACCGATACCGATGAGGCCAAACCCGGTTGCGCTCGGGAGAAAGTCGGGAGCCTCGACGACCGCGAGGATGTCGACTATGCCATACATCAGGTCCACGTCAGAGCTCTACCGGGATGAGGAGTACCGAAGCGCTGGTCCGCCGCATCACGTGGCCTGAGATCTCGGGACGCAACCAGTTCGCCGGCAATTTGGGCATCGCCAACACCACCAGGCTGGCCCCACCCGCGAGGTCCTCCATCACTCGCACCGGGTTGCCGCGTCGCACCTTGCGGTGGACCGGCACGCTCTGCACCGCAGCCTCCTCCCGCAGCCAGGCAGCTGCCATCCTGGCGTTGGTGAGGTCCTGTACCCCGGATACAAATGCCGGAGGCACTACGGCAACACCGGTAAGAGTCGCTCCCGAGGTGCGGGCAAGATCGATGGCGGCTCGCCCGGCCACCTCGCCGGGAATGGTGCGCCGGGCCGGGGTGAGAATGCCGCTGTAGGGGTGACGGCCCCGTGAGAGCAGGATGGGAACTCCGGCACCACCGTATGTGTTCAGCACCTTTGCCACCCGACGCCTCCCCAGGATCTCGCCGCCTTCCGGGGCCGGAACCACAATCGTTCCGATACTCTCCTCAGCCGCCAGCGCCAGGAGAGCGGCCGCAAATGGGGGGCCCGACGGTCGAAACTCAACGTCGATGCCGTCCGCCATAGTGGCGAGCTTCTCCAGGCCCGCAGCAGTCTGCTCCGCCTTGGCTTCGTCTCGTTCGCTCTCGAGATCGCGATGTACGACGACGAGCCCGACCGCCTGCGAGTTCCGCACCAGACTGATCGCCTCACCAACGGTGCCGTCGAGATCGTTCGCCCCGTCGAGGGCAACCGCCACTTTCCGGCCGAAGTTGAGCGGGAAATTGGATTCGCCAGATGTGAAGGTCTTGACGATCGCAGCAAAGTCCGCCGCAGCGCCAACGACCGTGACGCGATCGTCCGCCTCCAGTCTGGTGTCTCCGTGCGGGATGATCAGTTGTCGTCCTCGGAGAACGGCAGCGATGACCCACGTCTCGGCGTGCAAGTCCATGAGGCGCTTGCCCCGCACGGGAGCGTCAGGCGAGATCCGGAACTCAATTGCTTCTGCCTTGCCCTCGGCGAAGGTGGTCGACGCGATCCGGCGCGGCTCGAGCATGACCTCGACGTTGCGGGCCGTCAGGCTGTTGGGGGCGAAGACCTCGACATCGAGAGCCCGATAGTCGGCGATGCGCTCAGGGTCGGCGGCAACGCCGATCACTCTCAGGAGACCGGCATCCTGCGCAATCCTGACTGCCTCGAGATTGACGTCGTCGTCTTGGCTGGCCGCTACCAATGCGTCGGCTTCCGCGAGCCCGGCGCGTTGCAGAGCCAGAGCACTCGAGCCGTCCGCAACGACGCGGTCGAATTCACGAATACCGGCGGCGGCGTCGAGGCTGGCTTCGTCGGAATCAACGATCGCAACGTCCCAGACCTCGCCAAGGCGGCGAAGCAGCTCGCGCGTCGTGCCGCCCGCACCGACGACAACGACCTTCATCTCCACTCCTCTGGCTCAGTCACTCCCCTACCCACCAATCATTATGCCGGATGACCGGCCACAACGGCGGTTGACGTCAGGCAACGACACCTGCGGCACGTAGGTCGACAATGTCCGACACGCCCAGGCCGAGGTCCGACAACACTCGATCGGTGTCCTTGCCGGGAGGCACCGGGGGCCCCGGAATGTCATTGGCGGTTCGGCTGAAGCGTGGCGCCGGACCGGGTTGGACAACACCGTCGATCTCGACGAAGACCCCGCGCGCCGCGTTGTGGGGGTGGAGAGGGGCCTCCTCCAGGCTCAGCACGGGCGTGACGCATGCGTCCGATTCGGCGAACTTCGCCTCCCATTCATCGCGGCTGCGGGTGAGGAAGCGTGCGGCAAACTCGGCCTTGACCACACCCCACGTCGTCGAGTCGAGCTGAGCGGGCAGTGCGCCGGGATCAAGATCAAGACCCTCGACCATCTGGAAGTAGAACTGGGGCTCGATCGGTCCAACGGCGAGGTACCGGCCGTCGGCCGCCTCAAACGTGTCGTAGAACGGAGCGGCCCCGTCGAGGATGTTGGAGCCCCGCTGATCGGCCCAGATCCCGGCCGCGAACAGCTGGTAGATCGGCGAGGCCAGCAGCGCCGCACCATCGACCATGGCGGCATCCACCACCTGGCCACGGCCCGAGCGAACCCGCTCGACCAACGCGGCCAACACCCCGACCGCCAGGAACATCGCGCCTCCGCCGTAATCGGCCACCAGGTTGAGCGGCGGCACTGGGCGCTCACCGGCCCTCCCAATGGCGTGGAGCGCTCCAGTGAGGCCGACATAGTTGATGTCGTGCCCGGCTCGCGCCGCCAACGGTCCGTCCTGACCCCAGCCCGTTATCCGTCCGTAGACCAGATCAGGATTCCGGTCCCGGCAGACGTCAGGTCCGAGCCCGAGGCGTTCGGCAACGCCGGGCCGAAAACCCTCCAAAAGGACGTCGGCGGTCGCGACCAGATCGAGCACGATGGCGACACCGCGGGGCTGCTTGAGATCGACGGCAATCGACCTTCGTCCCCGTCCCGATAGCTCACCGAGCGACGCGGGCAGGCCCCCACCCGGCGAAACCCGGTCGATTCGAATCACCTCGGCACCGAGATCGGAGAACAGCATTCCGCAGAAGGGCCCGGGTCCAATCCCGGCCATTTCCAACACACGAATGCCCTCGAGTGGTCCCATGCGTCAATGGTATCCCGGCACCGCAACCGAGTGGGAACTCGAAACCGAGTGGCAATTCCGGTGCTGGCGGCGCCGCCGGCCCGGTAACGTATCGGCCTCATGTCTGAAGCACTGGTTGAAGCGCGGCACCTCACCAAGGACTTCGGCGATTTCACCGCCGTCGACAAGATCGACTTCTCCGTCGCCCCAGGTGAGGCCTTCGGGTTCCTCGGGCCGAACGGAGCGGGCAAGAGTTCGACGATGCGCATGATCGGCGCCGTCTCACCCGTGACCAGTGGCTATCTGCGGGTCCTGGGCATGGACCCCGATCAGGATGGACCGTCGATCCGGGCTCGGCTCGGGGTGGTTCCGCAGGAAAGCAACCTCGACAGCGAACTGCCCGTCGACGAAAACCTGCTCATCTACGGCCGCTACTTCGGCCTGCCCCGATCGGTCATCAGGGAGCGGATCGAAGAGCTGCTCGACTTTGCCCAGCTGACCGACCGCCGCAAGGACGTGGTCGACAATCTCTCCGGTGGGATGAAGCGCCGCCTGACCATCGCCCGGGCGTTGATCAATCAACCCGAACTCGTCCTGCTCGATGAACCGACCACGGGCCTCGACCCACAGGCCCGCCACGTCCTGTGGGATCGCCTGTACCGGCTCAAGCAGGATGGCGCCACCCTGATCATCACCACCCACTACATGGACGAGGCCGAGCAACTCTGCGATCGCCTCGTGGTCATGGACAAGGGCCTCATCGTGGCGGAGGGCTCACCGACGGAGCTCATCCGAGACCATTCCTCCCGTGAGGTGGTCGAGCTCCGCTTCGCCATCGGCGCTCAGGAAGCCGCAACCGTCCAGCTTGCGGATCTCGCCGACCGGATCGAAGAACTCCCGGATCGGGTGTTGCTCTATACCCAAGACGGCGACCGAACCATCGAGTTGGTCCACGACCGGGGCCTCGAGCCCGAGGCGGTCGTGGTGCGCCGCAGCACCCTCGAGGACGTCTTCCTGCGGTTGACCGGAAGAACTCTGGTCGACTGATGACCACCCCCGCCCTGCGCTATTTCGAGACTCGAGCCGTTGTGTATCGCCACACGTGGCGGGGCAGTGTGATCACGACCTTCGTCAACCCGATCCTCTATCTGGCCGCGATGGGGGTCGGCTTGGGGACTTTGGTAGACGATGGAGCCGCCCTCGACGGTTTCAGCTATCTGTCGTTTCTTGCTCCCGGTCTGCTCGCTGCCACTGCGATGCAGACGGCCGCCGGTGACGCCTCCTACCCGGTCATGGCGGGCATCAAGTGGACCCGGACCTTCGAGGCTGCCCTGGCCACGCCAATTAGCGTCGGAGATCTCGTGCGGGGCCACCTGACCTGGGTGACCGCCCGGGTGGCATTCACCTCCACCGTGTTTGCGGTCGTGATGGCGGCATTCGGCGCTGCTCCGCTGTGGCGTTCCCTGCTGGCAGTGCTGCCGGCGATCCTCACCGGAATGGCGTTCGCCGCCCCGATCACCGGCTATACCGCGAAGCTCAAGGACCCCCAGGGACTCGCCGCGATGTTTCGCTTTGGCGTAATCCCGATGTTCCTGTTCTCCGGGACGTTCTTCCCCGTAAGTCAACTGCCCGGAATCATCCAGCCGATTGCGTACCTGACCCCGCTGTGGCATGGCGTCCAACTCTGCCGGGCCGTGGCGCTCGGGATCCCGACCGTCACCAGCCCGGCCATCAGCGTCGCCTATCTGCTGGCGTGGTTCACCGTCGGCGCCATCGTGGCCACCCGGCTGCTGAGATCGAGGATGGTCTCATGACCGGCCAAACCCTCGTCGCCCGAGTGGCTCCCCCGCTGCGGGTCGGTAGCCGGCGCGCCCGCTTCCTGCTCGAACGCAACGTGCTGGTCTATCGCCGCATCTGGCTCGTGGTCGTCTCCGGCTTCTTCGAGCCCGTGTTCTACCTCTTTGCCATCGGCGTCGGGATCGGTGAACTCGTCGGGTCGTTTGTCGGCCCCGACGGCACAGTCATCGACTACGCCGAGTTCGTTGCGCCGGCCCTGCTCGCCGCGTCGGCGATGAACGGAGCGATCTTCGAATCGACCATGAACATCTTCTTCAAGCTCCGCTACGACAAGGTGTACGACGCCATCCTGGCGACGCCGCTCAGCCCCGGAGACATCGCCCTCGGCGAAATCGGATGGTCGTTGATCCGCGGCGGGCTGTACGCAACGGCCTTTCTGATCGTGATGGCCGTGATGGGCCTGATTCTCTCCCCGTGGGGCATCCTTGCCCTGCCGGCTGCCCTGCTGATTGGGTTTGCCTTTGCCGCCTGCGGCATGGCCGCCACCACCTACATGCGCAGCTGGCAGGACCTCGACATGGTCACCCTGGTGACGCTGCCGCTCTTCCTGTTCTCGGCGACGTTCTACCCGCTTTCGGTGTATCCGGACTGGCTCCAGGTCGTGGCGCGGCTGTCGCCGCTCTACCACGGGGTGGAGCTGATCCGGGCATGTACCTTCGGCGTCTTTGACCCCAGCGTCATCGTGCATGTCGGCTACCTGATGACGATGGGTCTCATCGGACTGGCCATCACCAACCGCCGCATGGCCAAACTGCTCCTCAAATAGCCCTTGGTCACAGAGGGTGCAATCGGCGATACTCTCCGTATGCGGATGCGTGTTCTCATCTTGTCTCTGGCCGTCGTCGCCACCCTGGCCCCCGCCACCCTGGGCGGGGTCAGCCCCGCTGCCGTCGCCGCTACTGCGGTCTGCAACGGGCAACCGGCCACGATCGTCGGCACCCCGCGCGACGACATCATCAACGGAACCTCCGGCCGAGACGTGATCGTTGCCGGGACCGGGAACGACATCGTGCGCGGCTTCGGCGGCAACGATCTCATCTGCGCAGGCGGAGGCAACGACATCGTGCTGGCGGGTGCCGGCAACGATGTCGTGTTTGGCCAGGGTGGAGACGATTTGGTGCGCGGCACGAACGGAGTCGACAAGCTGCGCGGCGGCAAGGGGAGCGACACGCTGTATGGGGGCGCCGAAGCCGATGACCTGATCGGCGGTTCTGGTCCCGACACGATGTGGGGCGGGGCAGGCGTTGATGCCGCCGACGGCGAAGGTGGCACGGATTGGTGTCGACAGGTCGAGACTCGCAGAAGCTGCTTCACGCTCATCCCGACCAATCCGACTGCGCTGAAGCCACTCTCCATCCGAACGGATGCAACGTTCGAGCACATCGGACTCGTGTGGAACGTGACCAACGACGTGGATCTCGACAGCCGTCTCGTCCTCGAGTATCGCAAAGAGGGTGCATCAGGTTGGCAGCCGGCAGCCCCCGCAATGCGGGCCTATCCGGGGATCTACGTCCAGGACGGGCCACTCGGACTCGACTCCTGGGGAGCCAGCGCCATGTTCCTCGCAGCAGCCACCAGCTACCAGCTCAGAGCCACGCTGCTCGATCCCGACGGCGGCGGCACCAGCAAGGTCGTGTCCGCCAGGACCAGGCGGATGCCCAGAAGCTCGGACGCGGAAACCGATCGTTACGTCGTGGCCGGCGCAGGCGGTGGCGCCGGCACCCCCGGCAACCCTTACCGAGGGCTTCAGGCCGCAGCCGACAACGCCACGCCCGGGGACCACTTCCATGTTGCGGCCGGCAGCTACGAACCCTTCCAGCTCCTCACCTCGGGCAACCCCAACAACCCCATTGTCTTCAGCGGCCCGGCAACCGGGACGGCCCGCATCGACGGCGGCGGAACCGACCGCGGCATCATCACTCTCGGAGAGTACGACCGCACCCTGAGCCATGTGATCGTTGAAGGACTCACGTTGGAAGACGGGCGGTGGGGTATCGACGCTCAACACACCCACGACATCGTGATCCGAGAGTCCACCATCCGCGACGTCGACTACGGGATCGTCAACCGGCGTGGAGATGGACTGGAACACAACCAGACGGTCTGCGACAACACCATCATCGGCCGGACCCCATGGCCGGGGACCGGCATTCCTTCAGAACGCGGCATCGACCTGCGCGGCACCGGCAACGTGGTGTGCCACAACGAGGTGCAGTACTTCGGGGACTGTGTCTCGGTCCAGCCCTTCACCGGCGCATCGTTCGGTAACGACGTCTACGGCAACGACGCTTCGTACTGCGTCGACGACGGCATCGAGGTCGACTACAACCAGGCCAACGTCCGGGTCTGGCGCAATCGAGTGATGAATGCACGTATGGGTGTCAGCGTGCAGCCAATCCGCGGCGGCCCCGCCTACATCTTCCGCAACGAGTTCTTCAACCTCGAGTCAAAGCCCATCAAGATGCACAACTACACGACGGGATTCTTCGTCGTGCACAACACCGGGGCAAAACACGGTGACGGGCACACCGACGGGGCGATGTGGCGCAATGCGGTCTTCCGCAACAACCTGTTCCTCGGCACCCGCTACGCCTTCGAGTTCACCACCGTTGCCGACGAGGGCTTCCGCGACTTCGACTGGAACGGCTGGGGCACCACCCGCGCCATCGGCTCGCCGTCGGATCCCTACTTCAAGTGGGACAACGTGCGATACGATCGCATCAGCGATCTCCCCGCCGGGGTCGAGGACCATGGACGAGCGGTTGAGTTCTCGGATCTGAAGAAGGCAACCCTGCCTGCCGACTGGGACGTCGCGGTGCCCCCCGGTACCCGCAACCTGCTACTCGCAACCGGCTCAGCCGGCATCAACGGCGGAACCGGCATCCCCAACCTCAACGATCCCTTCGACCCCGTCGGGTTCGCCGACCTTGGAGCCTTCGAGCGGGGAAGTCCCCTCCCCCACTACGGACCGCGCTGACCGCGCTGGGTCGCCACCGAAGCCGATCTCAGGCCGACAGAACCCGCGTATCGCCGGTTGTGGGATCACGATCGAGCTCGATCAGATCCTCGATTCGATGCCGCAACTCGGGGACGTGGCTGACGATGACCACGAGCCGTTGCTGGTCTTCGGCGACAAGGGTCTCGACTCCCTCCATCGCCAGGTCCAGATGCTCGGGGTCAAGAGCGCCGAACCCCTCATCGAGGAAGAATGAATCCAGACGACCCCCGGTGCGAGCCACCATCTCGGCCAAGGCGAGCGCGAGGGCCAGAGAGGCAAGGAACGTCTCGCCACCGGAAAGGCTATCTGCCTTGCGCTCGGCGTCTGCCGCGGTGAGGTCCACGACGTCGAAGCTGCCGCCCTCGCTGAAGCGATAGCGGCCGGAGGACAACCGCTGGAAATGGTCACTTCCCAGTTCGGCGAGGCTGGCTCGCTCTTCGTCCAGGAGAAACCGCACGAACCGTGAGTCGGTGAGGTCGGAGGCAATCCGCCGATACCGCCCCAGATCAGCAACAAGTCGCTCGTGCCCACTGCGCAGTTCATCCGCCGCAGCGACCTCGGCCTCGTCTCGGTTCAGTTCGACCGTTCGCAACTCGATCTGGGCCCGGATCTCAGCGACGGCGGACCCAAAGTCGTCGGTGACCCCGAGGTCGGCCAGCAGCGCACTCCGTGCCGAGGCCGCGGTAGATCGAGCGAGTTGTGCCGCCTCGACATCGTGGATGAGTTCGGCCATCCGCTTGTCCCATCGCTCCCGCAACCCGTCGAGACCGCGGCTCAGGTCGGCGGGGCTTTCGCCGAACTCCGAATCAACGTCGAGACGGGCCGCGAGGTCCGCCAGTTCGAGCCTGAGCTGAGCTACCTCACGGGCCGTCGTCTGCTCATCTCGAATCGCCTGGTCGTGATCCTGCCGGACCCGATCAACGACCTTGCGGGCATCGGCAGCCGCGGTAGTCACGAGGCGAAGCCGCTCGCGAAGTGTCTCCAGCCCCCGGACCGGATCCGAGTCGCCGAGCAACTCCTGCAACTGCTGATGCCCGCCCTGCACGGCAGCTTGCGCCTGGTCCAATTCGGCAGTCACGGCCTCCTCCTGGGCGACGAGGGCGGCGATCGACTCCTTCACCGCGGAGAGCCGCTCAGCACTGCCACGTTGATCGGCCACCGCGGCGGTCTTGGCGGCATCTGCGCCGTCCCGGACCCGGCGGGCCTCGCCGACCTCGGCCTCGGCATGGTCGAGGTCCGGGGCCGGCGCCGTTGCCGGCACTGCGGCGACCTCCTGGGCACACACGGGACAGGGTGCCCCTGCGGCAAGTTCGGCGCGCAGCACAACGGCCATGCCGGCGTGCTCAGCAGCATGGAGCGCGGCCTCGGCCCGCGCACACCTGGCTCCCGCCTCCGTCGCGGCTCTTGAAGCAGCAGCAACCTCCTGATCGGCGGCCGCCACAGCCGCCTCTGCCTTGCGTCGGCCTGCATCGAGGTCGGCTGATCGTTCTGTCAGAGCCTTGCGCCGCACCTCGAGATCGTGGACCGCCTTCTCCAATGGCCTCGCCGCGGCCATCAGGGCAGCGGCCTGTTCGATTGCCTCTTGGGTGCCGGCCTGTTCGAGTTCAACCAACGTCACCTCGGCGCGGGCAGCATCGGCTTGGGCCTGCTCGAGGAGTCCGGCGAGGTCCGACCTGCGCTGTGCCGCATCGGCCGCTTCCTTCAGCAGTGACCTGGACGACTCTTGCTCCGGCAGCCGACCGGCATGGCGCTGCAACTCAGTTCGCTGCGTTTCCAGCGACTCGACCAAGGTCGTGGACTCGACCATCTGCCGATCGAGGCCCTTGAGCTTCGGGGCAGCCTTCTCGAGAGAGTCAAGACGCTGCGCCGCCAACTGGATGGTGGCCCGGTGTTCAACGATCCGTTGGGCGACCCGTTCGAGTTGCTCGACACGCACGGCAACCTTTTCGATTTCCACGGTGAGTTCGCCTGCTCGCGACTTCGCCACCGCTCGCATTCGGTCGATCCGATCGTGACCGAAGACACCCTTCAACACCTTGTCTCGCTCGCTGGGCCGCGCCGACAGGAACTCGGCGAACTGGCCCTGCGCCAGCAGCACAGAGCGGCGGAAGGCGTCGAACTCCAGACCAAGAAGCTCAACCACCTTGGCGTTGACCTCGGCTTCCTGGGTGATGGTCTCAACCGGCTCGGCATCTGCCTCGTCGGATTCAAAACGGTAGAGGGCGTGCTGACTTTGCCCCTTGACCCGCAGCAGCCTGGCGGCTTCCCACACTTCACCTTCGACCTCGAACCTCAGGGCGACCGCCCCGTCGGCCGCCCGTTGGTGGATGAGGCTCTTGGTTGCGGAGGCGATCGTCGGGGTCTTGCCGTACAGCGCAAACGAAATGGCGTCGAGTAACGAAGACTTGCCACTGCCAATCGGACCGACGACACCGACAAAGCGCCGGTCGCGGAAGTCGAACCGGGCTTCGTCGCCAAAATAGGAGCGGAAGTTGCGGAGCCGCAGCTCAAGGGGACGGATATCCGGCCTCCTCCCGTACGGTTCGGAACGCCGCCATCAGCTCAGCGTCCGGCGCAACGTTCTCGAGCCCCTCGTAGTACAACGCATAGAGTTCCTCGAGGCTGCGGCCGCCTCGGGGTTCCGCGGAACTCTCGATGCGGGGATAGTCGGCGTGCACCTTGACGAGGTAGTCGAACTCCTCGCGGGCTCGATCGGCCAGCCCGGGGTCGGGCCCTGCGGTCTCGACGGTCAAGTCGAGATACGCCTCGTGAACATCATCGCGCTGCAGCACGTCATGCCAGGTTCCCGTCGCTCGAACCAGACGCCGGCCGGCAGTGAGTGGAATCGACCGCACCTTCGCCGGAAGGCCCGGTTCGGCTTCAACGATCACGACCCGCTTCCGTTCGCCGGCCTCACCAAAATCCAACTCGAGCAACGAGCCGGCATATTCGGCGGGGGCCTTCGCCCCCGGCACCGGTTGTGGGGCGTGGATGTGGCCGAGCGCCACATACTGTGGTCCGGGCGGAATCGCATCCGGGGTCGCGGTGTACGCCTCGCCCATGTGCAACTCCCGTTCGCCCCGGGGGGCACCGTGACCGTGCACCTTGGCACCACCGACAAAGAAGTGGGCGACCAACAGGGTCACGGCGTCGGTGCCGGCCAACTCGTCGGCGTAACAGCTGTATGCCTCAGAAATGGCCCGAAGCCGGTCGGCGTATTTCTTGTAGTGCTCCTCGGTCGGCTCCCACACGTGGAAGGCTCTCCCTTCCCGCAGGAACGGAAAGCAGCTGACGACGGCGCGGCCTCCCGGTGTCGGCAGGTCGAGGACGCCGCCCTCGTCGGGCCGCTTGATGGTTCCCACCAGGTGGATGTTCTGTTCGCGCAGGAAAGGTGCCAACGCCTCGAAGAATCCCGGTGAGTCGTGGTTCCCCGCGATCACCACGACGGGACGCCGCCCGTGATCGCTCAGCGCCACCAGACCGGCCAGGCCGATGTTGAGCGCCTCGATCGGCGGCATGGGCCGGTCGAACAGATCCCCGCTGTGAACCACCAGATCAACATCCTCACCCTCCGCAATGGTGGCGACTTCGGCGATGGCGGCGCGGTACTCCTCGGACCGGTCGTAACGGCCAATTCGCTTGCCGACATGCCAGTCGGAGGTGTGGAGGATCTTCACTGGAGCCCGGCAAACGGATCGCGGCCATCTTCGACAACTTCTTCTTTTCGAGTTGCCCACGGCGGGAAGGGGAAGTCGACGACCAGGGGAACGGGAATCGATGGCTGGCTCACCACCATCGTGCCCGGCTTCAGCAAACGTGCCCTGGCCCGGGTGGATGGCAACATCCAGCCGTATTCGACCCGCTCAGCTTCGGCGGCGTCGAGTCGGCCCGCCACGCGGATCGCAGCGTTCTCCATGACCTCGGGAGCGACCCGTGACGCGCTCTGCTGGGCGCCGACGAGCAGCACGCCGAGCGAGCGGCCCCGTTGCGCAATGTCGATCAGCATCTCCTTCAGCGGACTGCTGCCTTCGCGCGGCGCGTACTTGTTCAGTTCGTCGAGCACGATCACCGACAGCGGCAACCGCTGCCCCGTCATCTCCTTCTCGGCGAAGGTCTCGGCCAGCAGCGCACCGACGACAAAGCGTTGCCCAAGGTCGTGCAACGTCTGGATGCCGACCACGGTCACCTGCGCCGCCATTCGGTCGATCCTCCGGCTCTCGCCGGCCCGTACCAAATGGCCGAGCCTCATGGCAGCCGCGTGGAGGCGTCGCACGAATGCCGAAATGGTCCCCGCCTGGACCCGGCCGGTCCACCGTTGGTCGGGGGGTGCTTCGCCGTCCTCGGGATCGACGTATTCCTCCACGGCGGCGACCAGGTCGCGCAGGTCGCGGATAACCGGTTCACCGCGGTTGGGGGTCACGACGTCTCCGGGTCTGAGCCCCTCCGACGGGTCTCTGAGCACCACGGCACCCGGCTCGCCCGCAACGTCGACCGCAAACCGCCGCAGCTGGGCACGGACCCGCTCCTCGATGAACGGAATCTGGTTCCGGCTGTCGCTGGCGTCCGTGAACAGGAACCGCAGCAAGCCATCATCGATGAACTCGCGTGGGGTCCACGAGAACGCGGCAACCCCTTCCTGGCGACCACCGGTGTCCGGAACGACCACGTCACCAGACCGGGGCTGCGGCGGTGCCCAGAACCCCACGGACGGGAAGGGGGCGGGGGCAACTCCGAGCGACTGCCAGGCCTCAGCGGCCGCATCGTCGAAGTAGCGGTTGCGCTTGTCCAACCAAAGCAGGTCCTCGCCCTTGACGTTGAACACCAGAACGCGCAGATTGGCGGCGCCTTCGCCGAGCACCTCGGGCTTGGCGGTCAACAAACGGAGGAAGAACAGTGCGAACGATGTCTTGGTGGCCACTCCACTGATGCCCGAGATCGACATGTGCCCGCCCTTGCGACCGTCGAAGAAGTCCAGGTCGACGAACACCGGCTCTCCGTCGCGGCCGATACCGATCGGCAGGGGGCGACCCATCTCATCGACGTAGAGGGCCTTGCGCCGCTCTTCACCGTGCGCTCGCTCGACGACCTCACCGGGGTCGGTCGACACCCACACCTCTGGATCGAGCCGGGTAACGGCCACTTGAGCAGAACGCACCTTTGCCCCCGGGAGAATTCCCTCGGCCGCAATACGATGGGTGTCGCTCTCGTAGCTGGCACCTTCGTAGATGGCCTCGACCTCGGTCACCATGCCGTAGGTGCGCACTTCGCCCCGCTGGGGCACCTCGGTCCGCACCACCACCAGGTCATCGAGCTGCAGGTACTCTTCTTGGTCGAGCACCACCCTGAACTCGCGGGTCGAGGTGTGCTGCGTACCGAGGACACGTCCGACCCCGAGTCTGGCTGGGCTCGATGGTGTGTTCTCGGTCATGAGGTCGCTCCTGCAATGGTTGGTTGGCGCATCACGGCGCTGCGGAGGGCGCGGTAGACAAATCCGGGGTCGCCCAGGCGGCGTCGCAACTCGCGTTCGAGTGCGGCGATCGGTACAAGGTTCTGCGGTGCCCGGGGATCGATGTGCGGTTCGGACGCTACCTGGGGCAGCACTGCGGACGTCCGGTTGGCGACGACAACTGCCGTCTTGAGATCGAGGTGGCTGGAGACCTCGGCGCGCACCACACCGCTCCACGAGTGTCCTCCGTCGAGATCGGCAAGCCTCTGGTACCACGAGTACCGGGGATAGGCGCCGCCCTTGCCGATGAGGAACAGCGGCGTCCGCTGACCGGCGCGCAGGCGGCCGACGATCGGACTGGTCGCCGGTGTCAGATATGGAGCCCGATGTGACTTGATGTAGCCGACCTTCTCGGTGGCCGACAGGTCGTTGATTGGACCGTCGGCGATGACAAACAGCCCCGATTGGGCCATCTCCTCGGAGAGCACCGCTTCAGCCTGGCGCATGGCGCTGTGGAACCGCTTCACGAGCACGCCGGGGTCGGAATCCGGCACCGACTCACTGCGATAGGTCAGCTGGGGCCCGGCGACCGGAATCGGTGCTGCCTTCCCGTTTCCGAAGACGGCCAGCCGCTCGATCCTGGCGTGAGTCAGCTCCGATGATGGGACCCTTCGATCCCACACCACACCACCAACCCCGAATGTGCCGCAGATACCGGGAACCGGGCCATCCGGTTCATCGATAGTGAGCCGAGCATCAACTCGCCGGACTCCATCGACAAACCCGACCCGCGCCACGCCGTCATCGACCCCGTCGATCGGAGCCCAAAGACCTTCAACCTCGACCGACTCATCGACCTTGCCCTCATCGGCGAGTGCCTCATCGGTTTCGTACGGACTCCCGTATTCCGGGGCCCATCCCTCGACGTAGAGCTGTGCCATGCGGCGATGGTACCGGCCGTGAATGACACGCGTGGAATTCGTGCCACCGCCACAACCGGCAGACTCCAGTCCCGCCGCCGTGGCTAACGTGCGCAAGCGCCCCGGAACCGGAACCATGAGCCAGACCCCCGAATACACACCGCCCCCCGGCGTGGACTACTCCCGCAAGTGGTGGGTGATGCTGGCCGTGGCCATGGGCATCTTCCTCGGCACCATCGACGGCAGCATCGTCAACGTTGCACTTCCCACCTTGGTCGATGATTTTGAAACCTCCTTTGCGGCCGTGCAGTGGGTTGTACTCGGCTACCTGCTCACCCTCGCCACGCTCACCCTCCCGATCGGGCGTCTCGGCGACATGGTGGGCAAGAAGCGCATCTACACCGTCGGCTTTGGTGTCTTCACACTGTTCTCCGTACTCGCCGGCCTCGCCCCCTCGATCGCGTGGCTGATCGGGGCCCGAATATTCCAAGCGGTAGGCGCCGCGATGCTGTTTGCCCTGGGTCTCGCCATCGTCACCGAGGCGTTCCCGCCGCACGAACGTGGCCGAGCGCTGGGGATCACGGGTTCCATCGTTTCGGTCGGGATCGTGATCGGACCGACCGTCGGCGGCTTGCTGATCGACGCCCTCTCGTGGCATTGGATCTTCTTCGTCAACCTGCCGGTCGGGATCATCGGAACACTGACGGCGATGCGCTTCATCCCCAACGTTCCGCCGCCCGGCAGGCAGCGGTTCGACTTCCTCGGCGGAGTCACCTTCTTCGTGGCGCTGCTGTCGTTCATGCTCGCCCTCACCATCGGCCAGGAACGCGGCTTCACCGCTGGCGCCGTCCTGGGACTGTTCGCTCTTGCCGCGGTGGCGCTCGTTGCGTTCGTTGCGGTTGAGCGCCGCGCCGAGCAGCCGATGCTCGACCTGACGCTCTTCCGAAATCGCCTGCTCAGCGTCAACCTCATCACGGGGTGGATCACGTTCATCGGAATCGCGGGACTGTTGATCCTGCTCCCCTTCTACCTGCAGGATGTCCTCGGCTACGAACCACGCGAGATCGGACTGCTGCTGGCCGCAGCTCCGGTCACCCTCGGGATCATGGCGCCGATCAGCGGCATCATCTCCGACCGGGTGGGACCACGACCGGTGACCGTCGCCGGCCTGGCGATTCTGGTGGTCGCCTATCTATTCGCGATGACCCTGGGCGTTGACACGACCGCGCTCCACTACATCGCCGTCATGATCCCGATTGGGATCGGGATGGGCGTATTCCAGTCCCCCAACAACAGCGCGGTGATGGGTTCGGTACCCCAGCAACGGCTGGGGGTTACTTCGGGGATGCTCGCCATCACCAGGATCACGGGCCAGATCACGGGGATCGCCGTCCTCGGCGCCATCTGGGCGGCCCGAGTTGCCGCCATCACAGGATCGCCCGGCGACGCCAGCGACGCTCCGCCCACTGCTCAAGCCGCGGCGCTCCAGGACACCATCCTGGTGGTGGTCATCGCAATGGCTGGTGCGTTGGCGCTGGCGGCGTGGGGATGGCGGCTCGAACGACGCCAGAACCGGGCACCCTCAGACTCCGGGTTGCGCCGCGAAGCCGCCGGTTCGACTACCCCATCGGGAGCCGGGCAACCCGATCGGTGATCAGCGCGTAGAACGCGGCAGCGTCGATCTCGTTCATCACCATTGCGTTCGGCTCGTTCCCAGTGACCCCCCACCAGTCGACCAGGGTCATCCCGATCGCCGGTCCCTCATCGGTGGCGACGGCAACGTGGCACTGCTTGCCACCGAACATCTCGGGCTGCAACAGATAGGCGATCACACAGGGATCGTGGAGCGGTCCGCCGTCGGTCCCGTACTTGTCCATGTCGTACCGGTCGTAGAAGTCGAGTAGACCGGCAACGGCATCGCCCTGTGGCGTGCCGAGATCACGCAGCGCCTGGAGACGGGCCGCGCTGGTCAGAGCCTGGTGCGTCACGTCGAGCGGCATCATCGTGATGGGGATGCCGCTGGTGAAGACCAGGTGGGCGGCGTGGGGATCGACCCAGATGTTGAATTCGGCGGCCGGAGTCGTGTTGCCACCTTCGAAGAAGGCGCCGCCCATCATGACGATCTCGTGCACCGCCGGGACGATCTCGGGGGCCATCACGAGGGCCATCCCGATGTTGGTCAGTGGGCCAAGGGTGCACAGCGTGATCGAGTCTTCCGGCGGGTCACGCAGCGTCCTCACCAGGAAGTCGACTGCGTGCGCAGATTGAAGCGGCATCATCGGCTCGGGCAAATCGGCACCGTCCAGGCCGGTCGGACCGTGGACGTACTCGGCGGTATGCAGCGGCCGCATCATGGGCCGCGAACAGCCGGCGTACACCGGCACGTCGGTCCTGCCGGCCAGTTCGCACATCTTGCGGGCGTTCTTCTCGGTGAGGGTCAGCGGTACGTTGCCGGCCACTGCGGTGATCCCGAGCACCTCGAGATCCTCGGGTGAGGCCAAGGCGAGCAACATGGCGACGGCATCGTCCTGGCCGGGGTCCGTGTCGATGATGATCTGGCGTTGACTCATTCGCCGAGGCTAACCGGTTTGGTCGCCGCCTCGACCTGCCATGGCTGCGACTTCCGCTGCCGTCGGCAGCGACGGCTGCGCTCCCCAGCGGGTTGCGGCTACGGCTCCGGCGTTGACCGCCCGGCGGACCGCAGCAACGAGGTCCGCGCCGCGCGCCAGGCCGTCGGCCAGCGCTCCGCAGAATGCATCGCCGGCGCCGACCGTGTCGACCGGTTCGATGATCGGGGCAGGGACGGCGACAGCTTCGTTGCCGGTGTCAATCACGAGTGCGCCGTCGGCACCCAGCGTCACCACGATGGCGGACGGACCACGCAGTGAGGCGGCTGCAGCTACCACCTCGGCGAAGGTGACCGGCTCGGCGACGGCTCCGGCCAATACCGCCAGCTCCGAACGGTTGGGAACGAGGACATCCACCCGCTCCAGCAGGTCACCCGGTAACGGCCGAGCCGGTGCAGGATTCAAGACGACCGTCCCCTGGGCGAGCTCAACCGCACGGGCAACCGCTTCCAGCGGAATTTCGAGCTGGAGCAGCAGCACCTCGGCGTTCCTCACTTGATCGGCTGCGGCGTCAACGTCTGTTGCGGTGACCCGACCGTTGGCGCCGGGGCTGACCACGATGGCGTTCTCGGCATCATCGTCGAGGGTGATGAGGGCGATCCCGGTGCCGACCTCATCGTCGGTCTGCACCCCGGAGATGTCGACGCCGTCAGCGGTGAGTCCGGATAACAGGGTGCGGCCGGCGTCGTCGTCTCCCACCCGGCCGACCATGGCGACCGACTGACCGAGCCGAGCTGCGGCAACCGCTTGATTCGCGCCCTTACCCCCGGCGGCAACGAAGTGCCCAGACCCAAGCACCGTCTCTCCAGGCCGCGGGTGGCGCGGCACCCTGGCAACGATGTCCTGATTGAGACTGCCGACAACGGTGATCATGGCGACGATGGTATCCGACGGCGGGAGCAGGTCAGGACAACTCGTCGCCCAGCTGGGCGATGACACGGTCGATCGTGGCGAAGAACTCGCCCTCGGACATGTAGAGAGACGAATCGATAACGACGGTGTATTGGCCCATCCTGGCCTGGTACTCCCACTGGCACGCTCCGTCATCAGCACACGGATCCCCGGCATACTCCTGCCAGTCCATCAAACCAGTGGGATCGGGCAGCCTCACCAGCGGCAGGTCGTCCCACTGGAGGTTCGGTCTGGGCCGCCCGCTCACGGCCAGCAGAATGGGGCTCCCATACCTGCTCGACCGTCACCGGGCAGCACAGACTGCCGGTGCTCTCGTCGAAGACGCCAGACCGAACCAGTGCCGGGAACGACCCGGCCACGGGTTTCGAATGAGCCGGTCCCAGTTGCGGTATCCATGGCCAACACGGCGACGTTCTCCGGTGGCCGGTTGGGCAAGCGCCCCGGGAGAGTCCGGGATCTTTGACGCCACGTACGCGCTGGCGAGGACCCGATCGAGCGTGCCACGGAATTCGTCGTCGGTCATGGGGCCGGCGCAGACGTACACGCCGTAAGCCCACCCTGAGAGCGTGGCCCATCGCACCCCATCTTCGCCGCAGCAAACGTCATCGACCCCTTCTCCCCGCCCGGCAAGGGCGATCCGGGAACCCCGACGAAGGCGAGCAGCACGCGGGCTCCGTATCGATTCACGTCCACCCTGGCGCCGAAGTCTTGGGTCGCTCATCGACCACGGTGGCCAGGCCGTACGCGGGAGCCGCCACGATCGAGATCTGGAATATCTCATTCCGATGGCAGCGTCGCACGCCCACAGCGCGGATCGGGCGGAGGACTGCTCGGGAGAGTCTTGCGGCGCATCAGGTGGAGGCTGGGCCGCCGCGGGCGGCGCAACGTCGCTGGCGATGCTCACTCCACTCCGGCTTTCCACCTCGACTGATAGGCCGCAGACAACATGCCACCGGGCTCTCCATCCCCATGGGTCATCCTGCCAGTAGTCCCGAGGCCCCGGGCCGTCAGCCGCGAACGAGCTTGTACACCGTTCCGGCTTGGGTGGTCAGGTACATCTCGCCGACCGAATCGACCCCGAACGAGGTCAGCCCGGCGAAGGTACCTGCCGGCATCCACTCGGTCTCAGCCGAGGCGCCGCCGTCGTTTGCCAGCTTCAGGCTGCGTACCCATCCCGTGCAGTAGTCGCCGTACAGGTAGTGCCCATCCAACTCGGGCATCTCCTTGCCGCGATAGACGAACCCGCCGGTGATCGAGCACCCGTCGCGGTGGGGATAGTCGAGCAACGGGATGACCAGGCCGGACTGGTCGCAGGTCTCGGCCTGGAAGCAGGACCTGCCTTCCATGATGGGCCAGCCGTAGTTGAGACCACCGATGTTGGTTGACGCCGCGCTGATCTCTTCGATCTCGTTCTGGCCGACGTCGCCGATGTACAGCAGCTTGTCGTCGAACGACCACCGCCACGGATTGCGCAGACCGACCGCCCACACCTCGGGGGCGCCATCCTCACCGTCGGCGTACGGGTTGTCCGGCGGAATGCCATACGGCTCGGGGGCGCCGGGCCCAACTTCGATCCGCAGCATGGCGGCGAGCAAAGTGTCGGCTCGCTGGCCGTTGCCGAAGCGGTCATCCGAGGCGCCGCCATCGCCGAGCCCGAACCACAGATAGCCGTCGGGACCAAAGGCGATCATGCCTCCGTTGTGGTTGGCGGCCGGTTGGTCGACTCGCAGCAGTTCCCGTCCCGAGTCGGGGTCGGCCGTGTTGGGATCACTCGACGAGACCTCGTACTCGACCAGCCGGGTATCACCATCTCGATCGATGTAGTCGACGTAGAACAGGCCATTCGCTGCGTAGTCGGGGTGGAACGCGAGACCGAGCAGGCCCTGCTCGTTGTTGAAGGTGACCAGCGATTTGATGTCGAGGAAGGGCAGCACCGTTCCTTCGTCGATCACCCAGATCCGCCCGGGTTGGTCGACCACGAACAGGCGGGGATCACCCGGCGGGGCGATGACGAGCACCGGCTGCTCGAATCCGTCTGCCACGGGTTCAGCCGCAAGCACGAGCGGACCGCCCGATGCCGCCGTCGTCGTCGTGACGACCTCGGGCGTCGTCGTGGTGGTTGACTCCGCCCCCGATGTTGTCGTCTCGGCGGCCGTGGTCGTCGTCGCCTCTGGCGTCGCCGGCGACGTCGTCGCTGGTGTGGTGGTGGTCACGACGGACGGACGGACGCCATCATCGGACGTGGCTGGTTCGTTGTCGCCGCTACACGCCGCCACCGCCAGAGCAATCGCCGCGATCATCAGAATCGTTCGTCGCATGACCAAACGCTACTGCGACTCGCGAGCAAGGCGGAGTCGGGGCGACTTCGCTCACGTCCCCTGAACGAGGTGAGCGTTGGCGGCAGCCATATCGGCCTCGTGGGCAACCCGCCGCCCCTCATCTACATCGACCCGCAGCAGCAGGACTATCCCGACGATGAAGAACGATGCGATGAACAGGATGGCCGGGCGGCTGCTGCCGAATACTCCTACCGCCAGGGCGAAGACAAGCGGGCCCAGAATGGCAGAGAACTTCGACATCACCGAGAAGAACCCGAAGAACTCTCCGGATTCGGTCGTGGGCGACATCCCGGCGTAGAGGCTGCGGCTGAGACCCTGCGAACCACCCTGGACGACGGCGACCAACCAGGCGAGGTACCAGAACTCGATCACGGCATCGAGGAAGAAGCCCCATACCGCAATGACGGTATAGACCATCAGCGCCAGGATGATTGTCCGCTTCGTCGTCATGGTGTCCGCCAACCTTCCGAACACCGGCGTGGCCAACGCCCAAGCGACGGCGAGCCCGATGACTTCGATAATGAGCAGGAGGCCCAGGATGGTGCCGAGGTTCGAGTTGCGCGGCGCGTCGAGGACTTCGATCTCGCCGATTGCCATCAGGGTGCCCGTTGAGGCGTCATCCCGCTCAGCGGTGTTGACCACGGTCAGCACGTGCCAATCCGCCGTCAGTGCGTCGATCGTCTCGGTCAGCTCGAATCGCGCCGTCTCGTTGAAGCCGTCGATGGTGAGCGGTTCGTTGTCGTCGTCGAGCACCGAGACGCCGTCGATGAACACAGCCCACTTGCCGCGGTCCGGCCCCTCGCTGTAGGTCATCACGACCTTTTGACCGTTGAAGGCAAACCCGAAGACATCCTCAGGCGTTGAGGTGAGGGCGTAGCTGCCCTCCGCCCCCGACGGCAGCTCATCGGATGTCAGCACCACGAAGTCCCCGACCAGGGCGCCGTCCTCGACGGTGTACTCGCCCTCCCCCTTGTACTCCCCCTGGGTCTCGAGCGCGGGTTTGGGAGCGCCGACCACGTCGCCGTCCATCGTGTGGGCGGCCACGATGCCGGCCAACGGCAGGGTGATGACATTCCACACCACGAAGGCCAGGAAGAAGGCCCGGCGCGGCTCATCCCGACTCGGGATTCGACCAAAGATGAGCGAGAAGGGGATTCCGACGAACTGCACCATCAGAATGGCGGCGATCAGTTCGATCGACCCGAACCCGAGTTCGGCTCCATAGATCACCGCAACGCCAATGATCGTTCCGATGCCGTCGTTGTAGATCAGAAACGCGATCAGGTATCGCAGCAACTGGCGGTACTGACGTAGATGCTGGAAGGTCTCGCCCAGCCGCTTGAAACTGGCCGTGAGGACGGAGCCGACTTTCTCCCGAATGACGGCGGCAGGCGGCTCGGGAACTCTGCGCAGGATCGGGATCGAGAACACGGCCCACCAGACCGCCACAGTGAGGAACGACAGTCGCGAACCCATCTCGTCCCCGAGCACGAAGATCATCACGATGTTCAGTGCCAGCAGCAGTCCCCCGCCGAGATAGCCGACGGCGTAACCACGGGTCGAGACCCGGTCGAGGTCGTCGGGACGGGCGACATGCGGGAGCAGCGCCTCGTAGAAGACCATGGCGGCGCCGACCCCGACCCGGCCGACGATCACCAGGATCGAGGCAAGCACCCAGTCGCCGGAACCGACCAGCGCCAGCAGGCCGGTACCGATGACGCCGATGCCGACGAACAGCGCCAGGCCCTTCTTCTTGCCGCGCCGAATGTCGGAGATCGTGCCGATGATCGGCGAGATGATCGCCACGATGAACAGCGCCACGCTGAGGGTGATCGACCACATCTGGGTCGCCTGCGCCGGGCTCCCCAGCGTGCTGCCGGCCACCTGGCTGTAGTACACCGGCAGGACCGCAGCCAGCACCGTGGTGAAGAACGCCGAGTTGGCCCAGTCGTAGAGGGTCCAGGCCCGAATCCGTCGTTTATATTCGTCCTCGCTGATGCCGGTGTACCCGGCAATCACCTCGGTCGTCACCGAGTGCCTCCCTCAATGCCGCTTGCCGGAATCTACGTTCGCGCGGGTGCCACTCGCAACACAGAGGGTCACGAGAGCTGCTCCTCTCTCATCAATTGCGGAACCTCGAACACGCCACGGTTCCAGGTCGAACCCACCGCTGGCCAAAGAGTCGAAACCACCGCCGGCTAAAGAAGAGCCCTCATCGGACCGATCTACCACCATCTGGTTCGGACAAGACGGTCCGTGAGGGGGCTCAAATCGGAGAATTGCGGGGATCGACGATGTACACGCGCGCCAAGAGAACGCTTCCTGCTGCCGTTGTGGCCTGCCTCCTACTCACCACGGTCATCGCTGCCATCGGAAACGGCCCTGCCGCCCGCGCTGACGGCACTCCCGACCTCGCTCTGACCAAGGATGCACCCGGCGAGATCCTCTTCGGAGCCGATGCAACCGTCTCGCTGACAGCGTCGAACCCGAGCACGGAAACGGAGGTCGGGTACAACCTCTCTTTTCGCGACGTCCTCCCGGCCGGTACTACCTACGTCCCCGGCAGCGCAAGCATCGCACCGACCACCGTGCTCGTCGACCAACCCACCCCCGGCGCAACAACGCTGATCTGGCTGAATGTCGCGGACCTCACCCCGGCGTCTTCTTTCACCGTCACCTATGACGTACGGCATACCGGCGGCAGTCTCGGCGTCGGCGACACCTACGTGAATCAGGCTGGCGCCTACGTCAACTCCGATCCGAGGTATGTGCCGGACTTCGACCCCGTTGACGGAACTCCGATCGCAGGGCCGGCGAGCTACTCGGGCAACGCCGCTGACAGCGCATCCACGGAGATCATCGCCATCGAGATCACCAAAGCCGAGCCCAACACCGAGGGTGAGATCCTGCGCGGCCTTCACGATCACCAAACGGTGTACACCTTGACCGTGCAGAACAACTACGTGGACCCCACCGACTCAATTGATGTCGAAGATTGGCTGCCGGCCGGTCTCGAGTACCTCGCGTGCGGCACGGCCGACAACACGGTCGATGCCCCCACCAACCCCGGATCTGCCGAGGAGTACCCGGCCGCCGGTGCGATCAACCCCGGCAACGCTCCGGTAGCGCCCAACTGTGTCATTCCCGATCTCGTCGAAACCGTGAACACAGACCCGGATGGTGCCGGCCCGCTGCCGCCCGGCGTCTATACCCATGTGGTGTGGAACGACGTAGCCGATCTGGCGCCATCCGCAAGCACAACTATCCAGTACGTCGCCGCAATACCCATTCGCGAAAACACAATCAGCTGGCCTCAAGGAGAGCCGACCCCGGCCGGGCTCGGCCAAACCGCCAATCTCGACAACAACTCGGGCCCCGAAACAGTCGACGAACAGTCACTGGTGAATCTGGCCATTGCGTCGGGGCAGTACCTGGGAGCCCTGGCCGTTTCCGACGACCACAGCATTCAGCGGACCGCCGAGGATCTGTCAGTGCACAAGGGCGTCAGCGACGACGCCATCAACCAGGGCGACGTCGACACCTGGAGCTTGCTGATCGAGACCTCTGAGTACCGATACGTCGACAACATCCGGGTCACCGACACCGTTCCCGATGGGCTGTGCCCCCTCGACTCGGCAAACCTCGAAACACCGGATTTCACGGCAGACTGTGACCCATCCGGAGCGACACCATCGTCTCCGTACACCACAGCAACCGAGAACGTTGTTGGCACCTGGACACTGTTTTGGGACTCTTCAACCGTGCCCGAGTTGGCACGCCTTCAGCCCTCATCGAGCTTCACGATCACATTCCCGACCCGGACCCGCACGTTCTACCAACAGAACCGCCTGAACGCGGCCCCCGTGCTTGCGCAGGACTCTTGGGAAAACCGAGTGGATATCGCCGGCGCCGACTATGCGATCTGCGCTCCAAACGACCCCGATTGCGCCTTGGGCCAGCCCAAGATCGATGCCGACGAGGCCGATGGGGGCGACGACCTAGACAGCTCGACTGCCGGGCAGAGCGCCTCGGGTCCCAGCATTGACAAGCGCGTCTCGCAGCCAGGGGCCGTTCCGCTCGACTGCGCTGCTGCTACCTACATCGACACCGTGGCTTCCAGCTACGGGCCGGGCGACCGGGTGTGCTGGCAGCTCCGCATCGATTTCCCCTCCCGCCTCGATACCGGCGACGCGGCGGTCAACGACTTCCTACCGCCGGGCAGCACATACGAAACCGGCTCGATGACGCCAACCGGGAACAACAGCGTCCCCATTGCAAGCTTCGAAGACTCCGTCGCAGGTTTGCTCAGCTGGACTCTTGGCAGTGGTACCTTCACGGACCCGGCTCTCGTCTTCGAGGTCAGGTTTGCCACGACGTTCACCGACCCGGCCGCCGCAGCATCGGGGGACATCCTCGACAACCTGATGAAGTTCAACCACATCAACACCCCCGGCCAGGCCTTCCCGCTGCGGGATCTGGCCGACTTCGAGTGGTCAGAGGCGCGCCTCGACCTTGTCAAGGGTGTCTCCATTGTCGATCTCGACGGCAACATCAGCACGGCTGGCGACCAGACGACATACAGCCCACCCCAGGACGGATTGACGGTCAACGGCGGCAACGCCGTCCAATACCATCTGGACATCGACAACCTCGGGACCCGGGATGCGGACAACATCGAGGTGTGGGACATCCTGCCCGCGGTCATCGACTGCTCCATGGTGAGCAACATCTCCGACGGAGGAACCTGCAACAACCGGGGCACCCCAGGCAATCCCGCCGACGACCGCATCGAGTGGACCGGCTTGGCAGCGAATGGGTCGGGCACAACTGACGTCACCTACTGGGTGGTCATCCCGACGACCGTGGCACCCGGCGAGTCGCTGGACAACAACGCAGGTGTTCGCCAATACACCTCGGCGACCAACGTCGGTGGCAACTTCACCTACATACCGTCGAACAACATCGACCCGGCTCAGAATCCGTCGGCCAACACCACGCCTGCCGACGATCCGTCGGACGTGGTCATCGCCGACGCCACACTGGCCAAGACGCGGACCACCGGAATCAACGAAGGGGGCAATGTTGCGAGCAACGAAGCCACCATCGGGGAGCAGATCGACTACACCGTGACGTTGACAATCCCGGCGGGGACGACGGTATACGGCCCGGCCCTGCTCGACGATCCTCTGGGATCACGGCAAACCTATGTGCCCGGATCCCTGACGGCGACTCTGAACGGGTCGGATCCCACCGCCTCCGGACTCGTTGTGGACGACACCGCCAATACGATCACCGTCAGCTTCCCCGACCCCTACACCGTGGCCGGCCCCAGTGACGACGTGCTCGTCCTCGGCTTCTCAGTGACGGTCGACGACGATCCGGCCACCAACTTCCGGGGCGGCAGCGGCCTGAGCAACCGCGCCGATTTTGACTGGCAAACCTCGACCGGCACGGACTTCAATGCCAATGCCACTATCACAACGACGGTCGTGGAACCCAACCTTGCGCTGTCCAAGAACGAGAACGATGCAGACGATGTTGTCGATCCGGGCCAGGTCATCCGGTACACGCTCACGCTCACCAACCTGGATGCCCCGCCGCCAAACGTGTCTACCGCACACGACCTCACGATCATCGACCTCATACCGGTCGGGATAACTCCAGTCGACGGCGTCGGCAACCCCGTCCCGAACGGTGGCACGGTGCCTCCCGACAACGGCACCTGGGACTCCGGAGCCCGAACCATCACCTGGACGCTGGCCTCGCTGGCGGACGACGGTACCGCTGCCTTCGAATACGACGTTGAGGTTGACAGCCCCGCCGTGGGTTCCTCGGTGTTCACGAACACAGCGGTCGTCACCGGCTCGAGTATGGCCGGCACGGTCACAGGTGAGCGCACGAGTGGTCCCGGGTACTCGGATACTGCCCAGGACACAGTTACGGTCGCCCGTCCCACGAACACCAAGTCGGTCACGCCGACTTCTGGAACGATCGGCGACGACCTCGTGTACACCCTGGTCGTTTCGATACCGATGGACCTCACTCTCTTCGACGGTACCGTGATCGACACGCTCCCCGATGGGGTCGACTTCAACGGCTACCTGACGGCTGCCTGCACGAGCGGCTGCCCGCCGGGTGTCACCTTGAGTTCGCTGCCGGCGGTGGACAACCCCGACGGGTCGACGACGTTGGGGTGGTTCTTTGGTGATATCGCTCCGGCGCCAACAGGGCGCGAGCTGAACATCACCTTCGCCGCACACATCGACGACCAGTACGAGCCCGAGGGGATTCCCGTTCGGGATTCCAACCCGCCGCTCACCAACTCGGTGAGCACCTATTGGAATACGACCGACACGATTGTCGGTACCCCGGGAACGATCCCGGTAGGCCCCTTTGGCGGCCAAACCGACCCGGCAACAGCCGACGTCGACATCATCGAACCCCAGCTCGTTCTCGACAAGGATGTGTCGGGGGACCCCGACGACGACGATGTGCGCAGCGCCGAGGCCGGGGAATCGTTCCTCTACACGATCGTCGCAGAGAACACCGGCACCTCACCGGCCTACGACGTTACGGTCACCGACCAACCTGATGCCGAGCTCACCAACGTGGTGCTGGTTGACGGCGCGGCCTGGGGAATCGACGGCTGGTCTGCGGTAGACCCCGATATCGTCTGGTTCATCCCGGGACCCATCGATCCGGGTCCGGCAAACGCAGTCACTCTCAGCTACACGGCAGATCTGATTGGCTCGGCCAGTCTCTCCGAAGGTCAGCAAGTCATCAATACCGCCGATGTTCCCTCCTACTTGGGGGTTCCCGAGGGCGAGCGAACCGCCAACGGCTTCGACTACGTCGAGTACGACAACGTCGCAGACGACACCGTCACGATCAGCCTGGCGTTCCCGGCTCTGACCATCGACAAAACAACCGGGTTGGCCACGTTCCCCGATACCGGTGACGCCGAGCTGCTGCAGCCGTTCCCCTGGCAGATCGTTGTCACCAATACGTCGGCGGTCGCCGGTGCGTTCGACATCGATGTGACCGACGTGTTACCGCCCAACTGGACCTACGACGCCGGGTCGGCGGTCATGGCGCCGGGCGGTGCCATCGAACCGGTCGTGACGCCGGACGTGGCCGGTGACATCCTCACCTGGACCGATGTCGCCGACCTTGTCGCCGGCGGGACGGTCACCATTGTCTTCACCGCTACGCCCCAGCTCGGGGCTGAGACCAACCCCGGAGTCGGTGTCGGCAATCCCCATGTGAACACGGCAAACGTGGTCCGGCAATGACGTCACCGGTGCCGGAGGCAACGCCGACGGGCCCTACGAAACGGGAGACGATGATGCCCAGGCGGTTCTTCGGGTTCCTGCTCTCGCCGTTGCCAAGACACCCGACGGCGATCCCGCCGTTGCCGGCAGCTCGGCGCAGTTCCAGATCGTCGTCGACAACACCGGTGAGGGCACAGCCCGCGACGTGGTCGTCACCGATACGCTGCCGCCCGGTCTGACCTACACCCCAGGAACTGCCACCGCCGCGCCCCTCACGGGCTTCTCCGAGGTATCGGTAACGCCCGGCCCCGGCGCCGGTGAGACCACGATCGTCTGGTCGATTGCCGACATCGCCGCGGCCCAATCCGTGACGATCGTGCTTCCCGTCACCGTCGACGCCCCACAGCCCGACGGCACGGTGTTGGTCAACACTGTCTCTGTCGCCTCCGATGAGGTCACGACGCCGGTCACCGACGTCGGATCGCTGACGGTCAGTTCGGCCCCGGTTTGGGCGGCGGCGTCGGAGAAGACATCCGTTCCGAGCGACGGGACCCCGGTCAGTCCTGACGACCGAATCGACTACACCATCCACTATGAGAACACCGGCAACGAAAACGGCACCGGTGTCGTGGTCGAGGACTCCGTACCGGCCAACAGCACCTATGTGGCAGGTTCGGCGACATCCACCCCGGCCGTTTCTGTGGAGTTTCGCGTAGCCGGCACCTACCAGGTGGCCGAACCAGCCGATCCGGCCGATGTTGAAGCTCTGCGCTGGACGGTCGGCGACGTCGACGCCGGAGACTCTGGTGACCTGGGCTTCTCGGTGACCGTGAACAACCCGCTGCCCAACGGGGCCGTCATCACCAACACGGCCACCCTCGTCTCGGATCAGACACCGGGCGGCACCATCCTCGGTCCGGTGTCACACCCCGTCACGTCGGCTCCGGTGATTTCCTTGGTGAAGGACGTGTCCGCAACAGAACTCGATGTGAATAGCGCGGGCAATCCGCTCGACTACACGCTCACGCTCACCAACCTCGGCGATGAGATCGCCACGAATGTCGTGGTCGTCGACTCGCCACCGGCGGGAACGACGTTGTCCGCCATCGATGCCGGCCCGTTCACCGCGCAGTGTTCTACGGACGGCGTCACCTACGGCGCTTGCCCGGGAGACCTGACGTCCGTTGTGAGCATCGAGTGGTCGGCATCCGCCCTTGCGCCGCCGGACCCGGTGACCTTCGGGATCACGGTGGCGGTGACGCTTCCCGTTGCCGATGGCACCGTCATCCCGAATACGGCGACGGTCATTACCGACCAGACGGGCAGCACCGATTCCAACCCGGTCGAGACGGTAATCGTCTCCGCCCCCGTGATCGACCTAGACAAGCGGGTATCACCGACCGGAACCGTCGAACCCGGTGACGTGCTGACCTACACCCTTGATTGGAGTAGTCGCGGCTCGCTGGATGCAACCAACGTCGTGGTCACCGACTCGATTCCGGCCAATACCACCTACGTAGCCGGAAGCGCCACGGGCGGCGCCGAGTTCCTCGTCGGCGGGGTCTATCAGGCAGCCGAGCCGCCCAACCCGGCAGACGTCACAGGGCTTCGCTGGTCGGATGCAGTCTTGGCCATCGGGGAGACCCGTACCGCTTCATTCGAGGTTCTGATCGACGACGTTGTCGACATCGGCAGCACGATCGACAACACGGCCTCCGTCATCGCAGACGATCTCGAGGCACTCGACGACTCAACCTCCAACCCGGTCGACTCGGCCCCGGTGCTCGGGATCACCAAGACCGCCCTCTCGACGACGGCGGCACCCGGCGACGAGGTGATGTACCAAATCGAGGTGACCGTGGATGGAAATGCTCCGGCCGATCCGTTGCGGGTCACCGATACCTTGCCGCCGAGGACCACTTTCGTGTCGGCCACCGGCGGTGGGGTCCACAGCGACGGGGTCGTTGCCTGGGATCTCGGGGCCCGCGACCCCGGCTTCTCCGACCAGTTCTTCGTGACGATTCGGCTGGATGGTCCCTTCAGTGATAGCGAGGAGCTCGAGAACACGGTGATCGTGGCGGCTCCGGGCACCGAAGACGAGACCGACACGGTGGTCGTCGTGATCGACGCAGCCGCGATCGTCGAGATAACGAAGACTGCCAACGCCTCCGTCGTGCAGGTAGCCGATCAACTGACCTACACGATCACGGTCGCCAATAGCGGCGACGGGGTCGCCGAAAACGTGGTCTTGACTGATACGCTTCCGGACGAGTTGACCTTTGTGTCGGCATCGCCTGTCGCTGCTCAAGAGGATCCGTTGACTTGGAACCTCGGCGATCTCGAGCCCGGTGACTCTGTCACGATCACAGTCGCCACCACGGTCATCGAGTCCGGATCGTTCGAAAACGTGGCCGTGGTCGATGCAATCAACGCCGATGCCGACGACGACGGCGCAACGGTGACCGCAGAGGCACTGCAGGTACCGGCCGATCCTCTGCCGGTAACCGGGATTGATGCCCGACGGATTCTCTGGCTCGGCATCGCCCTGGTGCTTCTGGGCTCGGTACTTCTCATCGCTACTCGCAAGACGCGGATCGAACGCAAGTAGGGCGAACACCCTCGCGACCCGCGATCAGCAAGGGTCGGAGGCCCTCTCGTCAGTTGTGGGGGGCAGCGCGCGACCAAAGCAGGGCCACAAGGGAAGCCAATACGAAGGTCCCGATCGAGACCATCCACATGAAGTCGTGGCTTCCCGTGCTGTCGATCGAGCGGCCTAACAGCGGTGGACCGATGCCGAGGCCGATGAGAAACCCGAGCATCACAATCCCGGATGCCCGGTCGGCCCGCTCCATCCCTGCCTCGTCCATCACCGCAGCATGCCGACGGAGTTCCACGAACTCGAACTCAGACCGGTCAATATCACTCCGACCCACAGCAACACAAGGGCAATCAGCTTGTTCGTGGATGGATTGCCTCCTGCTTGGGCGACCGCAGCAAACGCGGCCCCGAGGAACATCGCTGCGTAGACCGGCGCAACCGCCATGAACAGGAAGCTGGCCGCGCTGGCGACAAAGAGGCCCTGAAAGGCGGACTTCCCGCCGATTCGGTCCGTGAGCTTGCCCGCATACGGCGACAACAGGCCCGCGCCGAACGATGATCCCCTTCACCACCCACCCGAGTTGCTCGCGATCTATGTCGAGGTCGTCGATGACAAACGTGGCGACGATGCCGAGCGTCGAAGCGGTCGCGGTGCTGGCGGCCATCGCCATCAGCAGCAATGATCCGAACCCCGCTGATTGCCGGCTCCCCACAAACGTTGGGCCGTCGCCCGATGACATCAACGCATCGGATCGGCATCGCGGCGCCGTAGCTCGTGGCGCAGCGCATCGTCCGAGTACCGCATCAGATCCGGCCCCCACTCGAGCTCGGGAATTGGTGCTCCGACCGATTCGGCCAGGAGGTCCTCGACCTGATCACGCAGCGTGCGTGCCCAGGCCCTTCCTTTTGCACCGCCGTGGTGGCTCAGAGTGCCGTCGCCATTGGCGACGTATACCCGTGCCTCCGACTGGGGATTGGCCCGTGAGCCACGTTCGCCGTAGACGAGAATGACCGCACCAACCGGGACGTCCTGGACGCCACCGGCAGCGATGAACTCGCCCTCGAAGGCCCATCCGGTGCCCTTGGTGTCGTCGACGGCCGTCACGACCTTGGCCCAGTTCTTGTGTCGCTCGTCGCCAACCAGCGGGACGTCGACGGCTATCAGCACCAAATCTTCCACGATCGTCCACCCTACGCCGCGAGATTCGAGATTCCTAGCAGGACGCAACCCGCGGCGACGCGGGTAAACCGCTTGCTTGACCTGGCCCGATCCGCCAAGGTGTGCCCTCACAACCACACAACCGACTCGTGGCCTCATGGCCACGCTGACACGCCGGAAAGCATGGGAGGGAGAGCAGCCATGTCGACAGGGCTCGATAAAGACACCCTGAACTTGGTGCTTGACACCATTCGGGACTTCGGTGCCGACACCATGCCCGATGAGTACCTGATCGAACTCGACACGAACGACGAGTTCCCCGAGCATCTCGTCCGTCGCATGCTGTCCGAACTTGGCGTTTCGCTCCTCTTCATCGAAGAGGAGTACGGAGGGATGAGCGCCGGCACCTTCGACATCTATCGAGTCTGCGAACTCCTGGCCCGGATCGATGTTGGAGTCGCCACCGGCGTGTTCGCCACCTTCCTCGGCAGCGATCCCATTGTCTTCGGCGGTACCGAGGAGCAAAAGGCACGCTGGATGAGCCAGATCGGTGAAGAAGGCCTGCTGATGGCCTACGGCGCCACCGAGCCGGAAGCGGGCAGCGACCTCGCCGCCTTGCGCACCACCGCCACCCGGATCGAGGAGGACGGCGAGATCGTCGGCTACCTGCTCAACGGCAACAAGCAGTGGATCTCCAACGGCGGCTACGCCGACCTCTACACCATCCTCGCCAATGCCCCGGACGGACCGACGTGGTTTGTGGTCGATCGTGACACCGAGGGCTTCGAAAAGGGCAAGCCGCGAGGACAAGCATGGGATCCGTGCCAGCAACACTGCGGCGCTGTCGCTCCAGGATGTCCGAGTCGGCGTCGACCGTATCGTCGGTGAGCGTGAAGGTCTCGGCCTCGTCCAGGCCCAGGCCGTGTTCGGCTACACCAGACTCATGGTGGCGGCCTTCGGATTGGGCGCCGGCTGGGCGGCACTCGATCGCGCGATTCCATACTCGACCGAACGGATCCAGGGCGGCGCCCCTCTTTCGGAGAAGCAGGGCTACACCCACAAGCTGATCGTCCCTCATGCCGTGCGCCTCGAGGCCGCTCGGGCCTACATGGAAGAAACCGCGATGCGGATCGACGGAGGCGAGGAGCAGCTCAACACCGAGGGGGCCATTGCCAAGTACATGGCAACTGTTGCCGGCAACGCCGCAGCCGAGGACGCCATCCAGGCTCTCGGTGGCTACGGCTACACCAAGGAGTACATGGTCGAGAAGATCAAACGCGACGTGCGGATCACGACCATCTACGAGGGCACTTCCGAGATCATGGAGATGACCATCGGCCGTGACCGGTGGCAGGAGCACCTCAAGAGCCGCGGCGCCTTCTACCACGACCTCGGCGCCGGCCTCGAAAAGCTGGCCGTTGCCGCAACCCAACGTCGGCGCCAAGGCGGCGGCGCTCGCCCACCACGCCTTTGCCGAAATGATGGAGATCGCCAGGGTGCATCGACTGACCCGCAACCAACACGTGCTTTTCCGGCTCGGCGAGATCGCCGCCACCGTCGAATGCGCCGGCGCCCTCGCCCGACGCGCCGCCGCCGCCGAACGTGGCGAACTGCCCGACAAGGCCGACATGCGCTTCGACGCCGATCAGTTGGCCGCCGTGAGCCGGGTCTTCGCCCGCGAGGCCGCCGCCAAGGCGAGCTACGACGGACTTCGCTGGGTAATGGGAGCCACCGAACCCGGTGCCGTCGATGCCGCCGCCCTCGAGAACGCCATGGCGCTGCGAGAAATCGAACAGGCCCAGAGCGGACTCATCGCAGATATGGATGCCGTCGCCGACGCCCTGTACGGGCGTGGCTGACCCTTGAAGAGGAGACCCACGAATGGTTGAGAAGGCGAAGAGAGCGGTCGCCGTTGTCGGGGTTGGTGCGGTTCTGCCGGATGCCCCCAACGCCGACGCCTACTGGGAGAACCTCAAGAGCGGCCGCTATTCGATCACCGAGGTTGACCCGGCGACTCATTGGGACCCTGCTCTCTACTACGACCCCGACCCCAAGGCCCCCGACAAGACCTACTCCATCATCGGCGGCTGGGTCCACGATTGGGATTGGTCACCGCTCGAATGGCGCCTCCCCATCCCTCCCAAGGTCAGCGACGCCATGGACCGAACCCAGAAGTGGTCGGTCATCGCCAGCCGCGAAGCCCTCATCGACTACGGCTACCCGGACCGCCCCCTCGACGCCGATCGCACCGCCGTCGTGCTCGGCAACGCCATGGCCGGCGACAAGCACTACCTCACCGCGCTGCGCGCCTACTTCCCCGAGTATGCCGACGAACTGACCCAGGCCCCCAGCTTTGCGGCTCTCCCCGGCGACGTGCAGGGCGCCGTCATCGATGAACTCCGCACCGGCATCCGCGCTCGCTTCCCCGATATCACCGAAGACACGATGCCCGGCGAACTCGGCAACATCATCGCGGGCCGCGTCGCCAACCTCTACAACCTCCACGGTCCCAACTTCGTGGTGGACGCCGCCTGCGCCTCCGCTCTCGCCGCCATCGACGCCGCCGTCGAGGGCCTCGAGCAGGGCGACTACGACGCGGTGCTCACCGGGGGCATCGACGCCAATATGGGCGTGCCCAGCTTCATCAAGTTCTGCAAGATCGGCGCTCTCTCGGCGACCGGCACCCGGCCCTACCACGACGGCGCCGACGGCTTCGTCATGGGCGAAGGTGCTGCCGTCATGCTGCTCAAACGCCTCGAAGACGCCGAGCGCGACGGCGACCACATCTATGCGGTCATTCGTGGCATCGGCGGCTCGAGCGACGGCAAAGGCAAAGGCATCACCGCTCCGAACCCGATCGGTCAGGAGTTCGCGATCTCCCGAGCCTGGCGCAACGCCGGCCTGGTACCCGATTCCGCCACCCTGATTGAGGGCCACGGCACCTCAACCCGAGTCGGCGACGTCGTCGAAGCCGAGAGCCTCGGTCGGGTGTTTGCCGATCTCGGCCTGAAGCCTGGCTCGATTCCGCTGGGCTCGGTGAAGTCCAACATCGGGCATCTCAAGAGCTCGGCGGGCGCTGCGGGGATGCTCAAGGCGGCCATGGCGCTCGACACCAAGCTGATTCCGCCAAGCCTCGGGGGCACCGAGCCAAACCCCAATATCGACTTCGCCAACTCGCCGCTCTTCATCAACAAGGATCTGCGCGAGTGGAAGACCGAGCCGGGTCAGGTTCGTTCCGCCGGAGTCAGCGCCTTCGGTTTTGGCGGCACCAACTTCCACATCGTGCTCGAGGAGTACATCCCGGGCCGGCTTCAGGTCGATGGGGCCAAGTCGTCCTATTCCGTCGTGTCACCCCAGCCGACCGCTCAGGTCCGTGGCACAGACCTGAAGACACCACTGCGCGGCGCGCTCGTCATCGGTGACGACGATGAGGCCGCCGTCGTGGCACGGTTGCGCACCGTCGTCGAGCAGGCGGCGTCGGGGGTCGCCCCGCGACCTGCTCCGCCGGCCGAGGTGGATCTCCGGGCCCCGGTTCGGGTCGCCATCGACTACGGCGACGCCGCCGAGCTCGCCAAGAAGGGCGAGAAGGCACTCAAGGCGTTCGAAACGGGCAATCCGGGCATGTGGAAGGCGTTGAGCAACCAGGGCGTGTTCGTGGGCAGGGGCCCCGCACAGATGGTGGCCTTCCTCTACACCGGTCAGGGCTCGCAATACGCCAACATGCTCGCACACGCTGCGCGAGACCGAACCCGTCGTCCGCGATGTCATCGCAGAGGCCGATGGAATCATGGAGCCGATCCTCGGCAAGCCGCTCAGTGACTACATCTATGCCGACCCGGACGATTCCGACGCCGTGATGCAGGCGGAAATGCAGCTCCGCCAGACCGAGATCACCCAGCCGGCGGTGCTCACCATCGACAACGCACTCACGGCTCTGCTGGCGTCCTACGGCATCCATCCCGACATGGTGATGGGCCATAGCCTCGGCGAGTACGGAGCCTTGGTCGCCAGCGGTGCCATGCCGTTTGCCGACGCGCTCGAGGCCGCAGCCGGCCGCGGTCGCGAGATGGCCAGCATCGAGGTCGCCGACCCCGGCCTCATGGCCGCCGTCTTCGCCCCGCTCGAAGACATCATCAAGGTGACTGAGGAAGTCGACGACTACGTCGTTGTCGCCAACCACAACAGCACGCGGCAAGCCGTTATCGGTGGCTCAACCGCCGGTGTTGAGGAGGCGGGCAGGCGCCTCGCCGAGGCGGGCGCGCAGGTCATCCCACTTCCGGTCAGCCACGCCTTCCACACCGAAATCGTCGGCGCCGCCAGCGATCCGCTCAGGGTCCTCCTCCAGCGCCTCCGCCTCGAATCCCCCGCCATCCCGCTGGTCGCCAATACCGACGGTGAGTTCTATCCAATGGGACCCAACGTGGTGCCCAAGATGATCGACATCCTCGGCAAGCAGATCGCCTCGCCCGTCCAGTTCGTCAAAGGCCTGAACACGCTCTACGACGCCGGCTGTCGCGTCTTCATCGAAGTTGGACCCAAGAAGGCACTCCAGGGTCTCGCCGAAGACGTGCTCGGCGAGGATCCGACCGTCGTCACGCTGTTCTCCAATCACCCCAAGGCTGGTGACGTCGTCACGTTCAACCAGGCATTGTGCGGGCTGTACGCCGCCGGACACGGGGTCGGCACCCGCCCAGAAGCGGCGGCGCCAACCGCCGAGCCGGAGCGAGCGCTCCCCGATGACCTCGCTCGAGACCAAGCGTGATCCCAATGCTCCGGCCGCTGTGCACGCGACGACCGCCGCTGTGCAGGCCGCTCCTGCTCCGGCTGTGGGAGGCGGCGACATGTACTCGGAGCTGGGACACCTGTTCGCCGACTTCCTCGCCAAGGGCCAACAGATCTTCAGCGGCCAGGCGGCGCCTGCACCCGCCGAACCACGGTCCGGCGTCGTTCAGCTACGACCGCCCGGTCGTCGTCACCGGCGCCGGCGTCGGCCTTCCCGGCGGCGCAAGAGTCTTCGGTGACGACAAGGTGCCTGCGCTGCTGGCGGGAGAGCAATTCATCAGTTCCATCCCGCCGAGCGAGCGCCAGAAGATCACCAACAAGAAGGTGACCCGACTGGTCAAGTCTGAAGCCGGCGGCGGCCACTTCGAGGTCATCGACGACCCGGCGGATGTCATCAAGCTGGCAGGGCTCGGCGGCGAAATCGACTTGGTGGGCGAGTTCGGCTTCCCCGCCGAACGGGCGGAGTCCCTGGACCGCACCAGCGCACTCGCCATCGGGGCTGGGATCGACGCCTTGCGCGACGCCGGCATCCCACTGGCCATGCACTACAAGGACACCACGACGGGCACCAAGCTCCAGGAACGGTGGCTCCTGCCCGAGGCCTACCGGGACACCACCGGGGTGATCTTCGCCTCCGCCTTCCCCGGCGCCGACGGGATGTTGAATGAGGTCGACAAATTCCACGAGACCGAGATGCTCGAGGCCCGCCGCGACGATCTGCTCGACCTGCAGTCCCGACTCGAGGAACTCGGTGGCAGCAGCGATCTGGCTGATGAGCTCCAACGTCGGATTGCCGAACTCGACGCCGATATCGAGCGCGCCGACTACCACTTCGATCGCAAGTTCCTGTACCAGGCCGTTTCCTTCGGCCACGCCCAGTTCGCCGAGTACATCGGTGCTCGCGGCCCCAACACCCAGATCAACGCGGCGTGCGCCAGCACGACTCAGGCCGTCGCCATCGCCGAGGATTGGATCCGCGCCGGACGTTGCGATCGGGTCGTCATCATCTCCGGTGATGACGTCACCAACGACCACCTGCTCGAGTGGATCGGGACCGGATTCCTCGCCATGGGCGCTGCCGCAACCGATGAGTCGGTCGAAACCGCCGCTCTCCCCTTCGACCGCCGCCGCCACGGCCTGATCCTCGGCATGGGCGCCGCCGCCATCGTTGTCGAGCGTCCCGAGTCCGCCGCCGAACGCGGCATCCTGCCGATCGCCGAGGTGTTGAGCGCGGTCACAGCCAACAGCGCCTTCCATGGCAGCAGGCTCGACAGCACCCACATCCGCCACGTCATGGAAGACCTCATCTCCACGGCCGAGCGCCGCTGGGGAATCGACCGTCAGGCCATAGCCTCGAGCACCGTCTTTGTTTCTCACGAGACGTACACGCCGGCTCGGGGCGGCAGTGCCCAAGCCGAGATCGACGCCCTGCGCTACGTCTTCGGGGCGGCTGCCGACCAGATCGTGGTGTCGAACACCAAGGGCTATACCGGACACGCGATGGGCGTTGGCGTTGAGGATGTCCTCGCCATCAAGGCAATGGAGACCGGGCTCGTCCCGCCCGTGCCGAACTTCAAGGAACCCGATCCCGACCTCGGCATCCTGAACCTGTCGCGAGGCGGCGCCTACCCGATCGAGTATGCGCTCCGACTCGGCGCCGGGTTCGGTTCGCAGATCAGCCTGACGCTGTACCGCTACGTGCCGACCGGCGCCGCGGCGCGCCCCGCTCCGGGTGGGCTGGGATATGAGACACGACTTGCCGACCCGACTGCCTGGCAACGCTGGCTCGAGTCGGTGACCGGCAACCCCGCGGCCACCGTCGAGATCGACAAGCGCACCTTGCGGGTACGCGACGATGGACCACCATCGGTGCAACCGGCGGTGGCAACGCAGTTTGTGGCGCCGGTGGCCTCGGCGGCCTCGGCCGGTACCGGGTACCAGGTGCCGGGTACCGGGACCGCGCCCGCTGCTCCGCCTGCTCCTGTCACTCCCCAGACACCGACCGCCGCTGCGGCGGCACCTGCACCAGTCGCCGCTCCTGCAGGAGACACGACCGGATCTCCGGCCGGAGATCCGGTTGCGGACCGGGTGCTGGCGATCGTGTCGGCCCAGACCGGCTACCCACCCGACATGCTCGACCTCGACCTCGACCTGGAAGCCGACCTCGGCGTCGACACCGTCAAACAAGCCGAAACGTTCGCCGCCATCCAAGAGGAATACGCCATCGAACGCGACGACACCCTGGCACTACGCGACTACCCCACCCTCAACCACGTCATCGGATTCGTCAAAGACAAACGACCCGACCTCGCGGCTGCTGCGCAGCCGTCACAGGTCAGCTCCACCGAAACGGCGGCACCTGACATCGCCGCTGACGCACCGCAACTGCGACGTCCGAGACCGCTACGAGCCGGACGATCCGGTGGCCGACCAGGTGCTGGCGATTGTGTCGGCCCAGACCGGCTACCCACCCGACATGTTGGACCTCGACCTCGACCTGGAAGCCGACCTCGGCGTCGACACCGTCAAACAAGCCGAAACGTTCGCCGCCATCCAAGAGGAATACGCCATCGAACGCGACGACACCCTGGCACTACGCGACTACCCCACCCTCAACCACGTCATCGGATTCGTCCGCGACAAGCGGCCCGATCTCGCGGCTGCTGCGCAGCCGCCGCAGGTTTGGACTCCACCGAAACTGCGGCACCTGACACCGCCGCTGGCACGCACCCGCAACGCGAGCACCGAGACCGCTACGAGGATCCGGTGGCCGACAAGGTGCTGGCGATCGTGTCGGCCCAGACCGGCTACCCACCCGACATGTTGGACCTCGACCTCGACCTCGAAGCCGACCTCGGCGTCGACACCGTCAAACAAGCCGAAACGTTCGCCGCCATCCAAGAGGAATACGCCATCGAACGCGACGACACCCTGGCACTACGCGACTACCCCACCCTCAACCACGTCATCGGATTCGTCAAAGACAAACGACCCGACCTCGCGGCTGCTGCGCAGCCGTCCGCAGATTTGGGCTCCGCCCAAACTGCGACACCGACACCGCCGCTGGTACGCACCCGTCAACTGCGACATCCGAGACCGCTACGAGCGACGACACCGTGGCCGACAAGGTGCTGGCGATCGTCTCCGAGCAGACCGGGTATCCCACCGACATGCTCGACCTCGATGCCGACCTCGAAGCCGACCTCGGCGTCGACACCGTCAAACAAGCCGAAACCTTCGCCGCCATCCGCGACCAATACAACATCGAACGCGACGACAACCTCGCACTACGCGACTACCCCACCCTCGACCACGTCATCGCCTTCGTCTACGACCGAGCCCCCGACCTCGAAGCGGCCGCCGAAACGGCAGCCAGTACCGCGGTACCAGGTGCCAGGTACCCCGGAAGAGCCCGCCGTCGCATCGACGCCGCCTGGCGGAGATGCCGTTGAGGCTCAGGTTCTGGCCATCGTCTCCGAGCAGACCGGGTACCCCACCGACATGCTCGACCTCGATGCCGACCTCGAAGCCGACCTCGGCGTCGACACCGTCAAACAAGCCGAAACCTTCGCCGCCATCCGCGACCAATACAACATCGAACGCGACGACAACCTCGCACTACGCGACTACCCCACCCTCGCCCACGTCATCGCCTTCGTCTACGACCGAGCCCCCGGCCTAGAAGCGGCCGCCGAAACGGCAGCCAGTACCGGGTACCAGGTGCCAGGTACCCCGGAAGAGCCCGCCGTCGCATCGACGCCACCTGGCGGAGATGCCGTCGAAGCTCAGGTACTGGCCATCGTTTCCGAGCAGACCGGGTATCCCACCGACATGCTCGACCTCGATGCCGACCTCGAAGCCGACCTCGGCGTCGACACCGTCAAACAAGCCGAAACCTTCGCCGCCATCCGCGACCAATACAACATCGAACGCGACGACAACCTCGCACTACGCGACTACCCCACCCTCGCCCACGTCATCGCCTTCGTCTACGACCGAGCCCCCGACCTAGAAGCCCTGCACCGCGGCCGCTGCACAGCCGGCAACTGCGACACCCGACACCGGCGAATGCGCCTTCGGCTGAGTCCGATCTCATGGTTGGGGACGATGTCGCCGCCGCCGGCATTCCGCGCCGCATACCGACGGCGGTGTTGCGACCCGACCTGGACCTGTGCGCTCCGACCGGGGTGACCATCGACGACACCAGCCGCATCGTGGTGATGATGGATCACGGCGGCATCGGCAAGAAGCTGGTCAAACGCCTGGAGAAGCTCGGGGCCGCAGTGCTTGCCATCGAGGATGCTCCCGACGCCGATGAGCTGAAGAGCCGACTCGATGCGTTCGCCGCCGACGGCGCCATCCAGGGCGTCTACTGGCTTCCGGCGCTCGATCCCGAGGCCGCCATCGCCGACATGGACCTCGCCGCGTGGCGCGAGGCGCTACGAGTTCGCGTCAAGCTCCTCTTCGAGACGATGCGTCACCTCTACGAAAGCATCGGCGAGCCCGGTACCTTCCTCGTGAGTGCCACCAGACTCGGCGGCCGGCATGGCTACGACGCCGCCGGAGCCGTCGCCCCGATGGGTGGGGCCGTGAGCGGATTCACCAAGGCCTTCAAACGCGAGAAGCCCGAAGCATTGGTGAAGGCCGTCGACTTTGAAGCCGGCCGCAAGACCGCCGCCCCGGCCGATGCACTCATCGCCGAGACGTTGCGTGACCCCGGCGCAGTCGAGATCGGCCTCACCGATGATCGGCGCTGGACCGTATCGGTCGTCACCGAGGAGTTGCCCGCGGAGCCCGAAGGCCTGGCCCTCGACGCCGATTCCGTTTTCGTCGTCACCGGCGCCGCCGGCAGCATCGTCTCGGCGATCACGGCCGACCTTGCCAGGGCCAGCGGAGGCGTGTTCCATCTGCTCGATCTCATCCTCGAGCCTGATCGTGACGATGCGGACATCGCCGCCTTCGCCGCCGACAAGGATGGCCTCAAACGCACCATCTTCGAGCGGCTCAAGGCCTCCGGTGAGCGGGCGACCCCTGCCATGGTCGAACGTCAGATCGCCGGCATCGAACGCAGCCACGCCGCCCTCGCCGCCATCCAAGCGATCGAGACCGCCGGGGGCACCGTCCACTACCACAGTGTCAACCTGCTCGATGGCGACGCCGTCGGTGACGCCATGGCAAAGGTACGAGACGTGAGCGGCAAGGTCGATGTGCTCCTCCACGCCGGCGGCTTGGAGATCAGCCGCCTGCTCCCCGACAAGGAGCGTTCCGAGTACGACTTGGTATTCGATGTGAAGGCCGACGGCTGGTTCAACCTGCTGCGTGGCCTCGGCGACACCCCGATCGGTTCGACGGTGGGCTTCAGTTCTGTGGCCGGTCGCTTCGGCAACAACGGTCAAACCGACTACAGCGCCGCCAACGACTTGCTGTGCAAGTACGCATCGAGTTTCCGGACCAGCCGCCCCGACACCCTCGGCATCGCAATCGACTGGACGGCTTGGGGCGACATCGGGATGGCGACCCGCGGCTCGATCCCCACCGTGATGAAGGCCGTCGGGATCGACATGCTTCCCGCAGCCGCCGGGATCCCAATCGTGCGACGCGAACTCACCGGCCGCGCCGTCGGCGGCGAGGTCGTCATCGGGCAGCGACTCGGCCTCTTGCTCGACGAGTTCGAGCCAACCGGGGGCCTCGATGTATCCGCCGAAGGCAAACTCAGCGGATTGCTCGGCAACGATGCCGTGATTCAGGCCGTATCGAGGTTCGGCATCTACTCCGGCATGGTCGCCACTGCAGAGCTCGATCCAACCGTGCAACCGTTCCTCTACGACCATCAGATCGACGGCACTGCAGTGCTGCCGGGAGTCATGGGCGTCGAGACTTTCGCCGAGGTCGCCAAGGTGGCGTTCCCCGACCTCGCGGTTGCCGCCGTCGAGGACGTCAACTTCATGGCGCCGTTCAAGTTCTATCGCGACGAACCACGCACCATCGAGGTGGCCGCCACCTTCACCGTCGATGGCGTTGACGTCATCGCCGACTGCGAATTGATCGGAACGAGGACGCTGGCGAACCAGCCGGAACCGCAGCGCACCGTACACTTCACCGGGAGGGTCCGCCTCAGCCCCGAGGTCGCGGGCTTGGACACCACAGATGTCCCCGAGGTCACCGGCACCGTGGCCGACGCTGCCGCCATCTACCGGATCTTCTTCCACGGCCCCACCTACCAGGTGCTTGACCAGGCCGGTCGAGTCGATGACATGGCGGTCGGCCGATTCGCCGAAGACCTGCCGCCGAACCATCTACCCGAGAGTCTGCCAACGACCACCTGGCCGCGGCTCGCCGAGTTGGCGTTCCAGACCTCTGGAGTGCTCGAGATCGGCCGAGACGGAACGATGGCCCTGCCGATGCATATCGATCGCGTCACCTTTGCAGGCAACCCGGCCAAGGCAAAGGGCCGGATTCATGCAGTGGTCACCCAACGCAACGGGGGATTCGACGTGCGGGTTGCCGACGAGATGGGCACGACGTTCGTCGACATGCAGGGATACCAAACGGTGCAACTGCCGACTCCTCTCGACGAGGACGCGGTAGCTCCGCTCCACGATGCAATGACCTCCTAGGGGGAAGCACCACAGCATGAAGTTCTCGCGGATCGCGATCATCAACCGGGGCGAGCCCGCGATGCGATTGATCAACGCGGTCGGCGAGTTCAACGTGGAGCGCGGTACGTCGTTGCGCACCATCGCGCTGTACACCGACCCGGACCGCCAGGCCATGTTCGTGCGCGAAGCCGACGAGAGCTACGACCTCGGTTCGGCGGCCTTCACCGATCCTCAGGGGCGGCGCATGCTGCGCTATCTCGACTACACAGCGCTCGAAAGGGCCCTGATCGCCACCGGAGCGGACGCGGCATGGGTTGGTTGGGGCTTTGTGGCCGAACACGCTGCCTTCGTCGACCTGTGTCAACGGCTCGGCGTCGTGTTCATCGGACCAGACGCCGACGTGATGCGCAGACTCGGCGACAAGATCACCTCAAAGCGGATTGCGGAATCGGCCGACGTTCCTGTCGCCCCGTGGTCCGGAGGACCGGTCGAAACTGTCGAAGAAGCTCGTCGACACGCCGACCGGCTGGGCTACCCGGTGATGATCAAAGCCACCGCCGGCGGTGGCGGCCGCGGCATCCGCCGGGTGACGACCGCCGACCAGTTGGATGGGGCGTTTGATGCGGCCAAGTCCGAGGCGTTCAGTGCCTTCGGCGATGACACCATGTTCATCGAGTCGATGGTGAGCGGCGCCCGCCACATCGAGGTTCAGATCATCGGAGACGACGCCGGCACCGTATGGCCGGTCGGGGTCCGTGACTGCTCGGTTCAGCGCCGAAATCAGAAGCTCCTCGAGGAGGCACCCTCCCCCACCCTCACCCCGGAACAGGATCGTGAGGTGAAAGAAGCCGCGGTCCGCTTGGGAACTGTCGCCGGATACCGCAACGCCGGAACCGTCGAGTTCCTCTACGACGAGTCGTCGCGAGCTTTCAGTTTCATGGAGGTGAACGCCCGGCTGCAGGTCGAACACCCGGTCACCGAGCTCACCACCGGAGTCGACATGGTCAAGCTCCAGCTTGCGGTCGCCAACGGCGAGCTACTCGAGGGCCCTTCTCCCGTCACGACTGGCCATTCGATCGAGGCCCGGCTGAACGCCGAGGACCCCGAACGCGACTTCGCTCCCGCACCCGGAATCGTCGAGCTGCTCAGGATGCCTGTCGGTCCCGGCATCCGAATCGACACCGGCATCGAGGTGGGCGACGCCATCGCCCCCGAGTTCGATTCGATGGTCGCCAAAGTCCTCGCCTACGGCAGAACCCGAGAAGAAGCCCGCGGCCGGCTGGTGCGCGCGCTCAGCCAGATGCGGGTCATCGTACGCGGCGGCACTTCGAACAAGGCATTTCTGCAGGGGTTGTTGGCTCATGAGGACTTCCGCGCCGGCAACTTCGACATCGGATGGGTCGACGGGCTCGTCGCCGACGGAAGGCACATCGCAGACGACAATTCCGGCCTCGCCCTCATCGCAGCGGCCATCGCCGCCTACGACGAGCAGCTGACGACGGACGTCGCTCGTTTCAGGGCTGCGGCTGCCCGGGGCCGACCGGAGGTCGACGATCACGCCGGCCAGGTTGTGCGTTTGCGCCACCGTGGACAGCGCTACAGCCTCCAGGTCGAGCGGACCAGTGACGCGACCTATCGCGTCGCCTGCGAAGGGACCACGGTGGCCGTCCAGGTGGAAGACTTGGGCCGCACGGGCTTCCGCCTCACGTGCGCCGGGCGGTCCTACCGAGTCCTGGCGGTTGTCCATGGCGCCACCCACGTCATCGAGGTCGACGGTATCTCTCACCGCGTGACCCACGACGAAGGCGGCGTCGTCCGCGCTCCCTCGCCGTCGGTGGTCGTTGCGATGCTGGTCGCGCCCGGAGACCGCGTGAAGCCCGGTGACCGCCTCGCCGTGATCGAAGCGATGAAGATGGAGACTACGCTCGTCGCCGAGCTTCCCGGCACCGTGGGCGAAATCCTCATCGGCGAGAACGTGCAGGTCGCCACCGGTACGCCGCTGCTTCGAATCGACCCTGACGCCGAAGCCGTTGGAGAGGAAACCGGCCGGCGGATCGACCTCGCCCCTCTGGCGCTGGCCAATGACGATCTGTGGCATCGCGGCTGTCACCACTACCTCGAGAGCCTCCGCAACATGCTGCTCGGCTGGGACGTTGAGCCGGAGTATCTGCGGGACCTCGCCGCTCCGGGAAGCAGCCGATGCCCGACTGGAGCCGCCGACCCCGAGGTGCGCGCCATCGAGGACGAGGTCCTCGGGATCTTCCTCGACATCATCGCCCTCTTCCGACGCGCTCCGCGCGGGGACGAATCTGAGACTGAGCGGCGCAGCAGTGAGGAATACCTCTTCGACTATCTGCGTGACCTCGGCGGCAGCGCCGACCGCCTCCCCAACCGATTTGTCGAACAACTGCGCAGGACCCTGGCCCACTACGGCATCGATTCACTCGAACCGTCGCCGCAGCTCGAACAGGCGCTCTATCAGATCGCCAGGTCACACGCCCGGATGGGCCGCCAGACCCAAGCCGTCCTCACCGTCCTCGAAGATCGGCTCGCCCACGCTGAGGGTGGGGGCGAACGGTTCCGCCGGTTGCTCGACCGACTTATCCAGGAGACCAGGAGCCGCTATCCGGCCGTCAACGACATCGCTCGCGAAATCCACTACCGGTCGCTCGACATGCCATTCCTGGAGCAGATCAGGGCGCAGAAATATGAAGAAGTCGAGCAGATCCTCGAGTACCTCGCTGCCAACCCGGAGGCCCCCGACGTTGCCGACAAGGTGACGGAGCTGGTTGATTGCCCACAGCCACTCAAGCCTCTCCTCTCGAGCCGGTTTGGCACCGCCTCACCGCAGATGCAACGAATCATGCTCGAGGTGATCACCCGGCGCTACTACCGAATCCGTCATCTGGGACCGTTCACGACCTATGAATCTGGTCGCTTCCTGTTCTCTGCGGCGAACTACGAATTCGAGGGGCGCCCCATCCACGTGGTGAGCACCCACCTGCCCTACCAGGACCTGCTCGAGGGGACGCGGAGCCTGCACTCAGTACTCGAGAGCTTCCCCGACGATGACGATGTGGTGGTCGACATCTACGTGTGGCAGGCCCAGCCCCGCGGCACGCCTGAGATCTCTGAACGTCACGTCCGCAAGATTCTCGACGAAACGCTTGGGGACCTCGCACTGCGTCGGATCGTCGTGGCGATCTCAGGAAGCGGGACGGGGACCTCGCTCAGCGGCGTCCTCAACTTCACCTTCCGCGGCTCACCGGATGGCTCTCACCACGAAGAGTCCGAATACCGCGACCTTCACCCGATGATGGCGAAGCGGCTCGAACTGTGGCGTTTGTCGAATTTCGAAACCCGCAGGCTCCCGACCATCGAGGACATCTACCTGTTCCACGGGGTCGCCAGGGAGAATCCGCGCGATGAGCGCCTCTTCGCTTTCGCCGAGGTGCGCGACCTCACTCCGTTACTCGACGAAGACGGCAGGGCAATCGGAGTCCCGGAGTTCGAGCGTGTCTACCGGGACGTGCTCGGGCCGATCCGCCACTTCCAGGCGCACCGCCCAACTCACAAGCGCTTGCACTGGAACCGGGTGCAGCTGTACGTCTGGCCCGAACTCACCTTTGGTTCGGACGAGATCACCGAATTTGTCCAGCGCCTCGCCCCGGAAACCGAAGGCTTGGGCCTCGAACGGGTATCGGTGCGGGTCAGGGTCCGCAACGAGAAGGGCAAAATCAAGGCTCGCCTGCTCGAGATCAGCAATCCGGGCGGAAGAGGCGTGCGTCTCAGCATCCGCAAGCCGTGGAAGAAGCCGATGCAGCCCCTGTCGGACCTCGACCAGAAGGTGGTGCGGCTCCGCCAACGCGGTATGACGCATCCTTCGGAGATCCTCGGGATGTTGGCGCCACCCAATGAGTACGCCCGGCGGGGATTCCCACCCGGCACGTTCGTCGAGCACGATCTCGTTGGTGACCGGCTCGAACCCGTAGACCGGCGCATCGGGCGCAACGAGGCCAACGTCGTCGTCGGCGTGGTGACGAACGTCACGTCACGGTATCCGGAAGGCATGCAGCGCGTCATCATCCTCGGCGACCCGACGCGGGGAGTCGGCAATTTGTCCGAACGCGAGTGCCATCGCATCAACGCCGCCCTCGACCTCGCCGAGGAGATGAACGTGCCGGTCGAGTGGTTTGCCGTTTCCGCCGGCGCTCTCATCTCAATGGAGAGCGGCACCGAGAACATGGACTGGATCGGTCGGGTCCTCCGCCGGATCATCGAGTTCACCCAGAACGGAGGCGAGCTCAACATCATCGTCGTTGGGATCAATGTCGGTGCCCAGCCGTACTGGAACGCCGAAGCCACGATGCTGATGCACACCAAGGGCATCCTGGTGATGACGCCCGAAGCCGCCATGGTTTTGACGGGCAAGGAAGCCCTCGACTACTCGGGCGGCGTTTCTGCCGAAGACAACCAGGGCATCGGCGGCTATGAGCGCATCATGGGACCCAACGGCCAGGCGCAGTACTTTGCCGGCAACGTCGAGGACGCCTGTCGGATCCTGCTGGCCCACTACGAGTACGCCTACGTCCATCCCGGCGAGCGATTTGCCCGACCGGCGGTGACCAACGATCCGACCGACCGCGACGCCGGCACCAGCCCACACGGAGGAGGATTCGCCACCGTGGGCGACATCTTCTCCGACCAGCAGAACCCGGGCCGCAAGCAGCCGTTCGAAATCCGCAAGGTCATGGCGGCGGTGGTGGATCAGGACCTACCCCACATGGAGCGCTGGCACGGGATGCAGCACGCCGAAATCGCCGTCACCTGGGATGCCTTCTTGGGAGGCCGGCCGGTGAGCCTGATCGGCTTTGAGTCGAAACCGGTCAACCGGTTGGGCTTTGTGCCCGCCGATGGACCGCTGCAGTGGACCTCCGGCACGCTCTTCCCGGTCGCCTCGAAGAAGATCGCACGCGCCGTGAACGCTGCATCGGGCAACCGCCCGCTGGTGGTGCTCGCCAACCTGTCTGGCTTCGACGGATCACCCGAGTCGATGCGGCGGTGGCAGCTCGAGTACGGCGCTGAGATCGGCAGGGCCATCGTCAACTTCGAGGGACCGATTGTCTTCTGCGTCGTATCTCGCTATCACGGCGGAGCGTTCGTGGTCTTCTCGGCAACGCTGAACGACAACATGGAGGTCGCCGCCATCGAGGGCAGCCGGGCATCGGTCATCGGCGGGGCTCCGGCCGCCGCCGTCGTGTTTGCCCGCGAGGTCAACAACCGCACTGATGCCGACCCACGGGTGACCGAACTTGCCGCCCGAGTGTCGGAAGCCGAGGGCCAGGAGAAGGCCGATCTGCGCCATGATCTGGAAGCGCTGCACGAAGCGGTGCGCGCCGAACACCTCGGGGCCGTCGCCGCCGAATTCGACCAAACCCACAGCGTCCACCGGGCCCTCGACGTGGGGTCGATCCATCGCATCATCCCGGCAGACACGATCCGCCCCTACCTGATCGACGCCGTGCAACGCGGCATAGCTAGGGAACTCGAGCGGCTCGGCCGGGACGACTGACGTGGCCGAAGCCACGTGGTTCTCCGCAGGCCTGGCTCACGTCGCCGCCGACAACGTCTGGCTCGACCCGCTTCTGGCCGATCGGCTCGGCAACATGCGCTTCACCAAGCGTCTCATCGAGGCCCGGCTCGGCCGCTGGACCGCAAAGCAAGCGCTGGCCCGTACCCTCGGGCTCCCCACTGATCCGGCCTCCCTGGCCGAAGTGGTGGTGCTCAATGCTCCCGATGGCGCACCTGAGGTTTTTGTTGCGGGTGAACCCGCAGGCGTTGTGATCGCAATGACCGACCGCGCCGACTGGGCGGTTAGCGCAGTGCTGACAGGGACGACCCGCATCGGCTGCGACCTCGAGATCGTCGAACCACGCTCGAACGCCTTCGTCAGGGACTACCTCACTCCCCCGGAACAGGCGCTGGTGGCAGCAGGCGGGCACGATCTGATGGCCAACCTGATCTGGTCGGCGAAGGAGAGCGCCCTGAAGGTGCTGAGGACGGGACTACGGCGAGATACTCGAACGGTCGAGGTTCGCTGCGCACCAGCTACCGATGCCGAACCGTCGGCCTGGCGGCCGCTGATGGTTACCGCACTCGAAGGCGATCAAATGCCCGGCTGGTGGATCCGCTACGGCGAATTTGTGCTGACGTTGTGCGCCGCGGTGGACACCGAACCGCCTCGCAGTTTGGCGGAACCGCCGCCGCTGGCTACCGCCCGACCAAGCCATACCTGGATGGACCAGCCTTTGGTCGACTGACCAACCTGCTCACCGGCGAGGCCGAGATCGATTGCCGGCTAGCTGTCGGCGGCGTCTTCGGCCCGGTCGAGCCGTAGCGATGCCGAATTCATGCAGAATCGTTCGCCGGTGGGACGTGGGCCGTCCGGGAAGCGATGCCCAAGGTGGGCGCCACAATTGGCGCACACCACTTCGGTACGGACCATCCCGAGGGTGCGGTCCTCGTGCATCTCTACCGCGGCGGGATCGAGCGCCTCCCAGAAGCTCGGCCAGCCACTGGCGGAGTCATACTTCGTTTCGCTGGAGAACAGCTCTGCGTCACAGACGATGCAGCGATAGATACCCGGATCTTTGGAATCCCAGTACTCGCCACTGAAGGCACGCTCGGTACCCGCTTGCTGGGTCACTTGGAACTGCAAAGGTGTCAGCCGGGCGCGAAGATCAGTTTCAGGCTCGTATGTCATGGTCGAATGGTACCGATCCCACCACCCCTATTGCAGTGCCAACCCGCCCGCACTGCACTTTTCAAAACAGGGTTCTCCTACCGTATCCTGGGACCACCCCACACAGGCCGTGACCAGGAGGACGAACCGGTGGCCGAAGAACAGACCCCCATCTCGAGCAAGGCCGCAAACGACATCGAGCTGACCTCGAAACTCGAGGGGCCGATCGCCGACCTCGAGCTCCTACAACGATCCCTGCTGTTCGCCGAGATCTCGATGGTCGCTTACCTTCCCGAAGACCAGGTCCAAGCGGTGGCACCGCGCCTCGGCTTCACCGACACGACGTATATCGAACGCGACGGCGCCCAGGCCTACATCTTCACCAACGACGTCGACCTCGTCATCGCCTGCCGAGGCACCGAGCCAAACGAGTGGAACGACATCAAGGCCGACGCCAATGCCTTCACCGACCTGGCCGAGACGGTTGGGCGAGTCCACCGCGGCTTCAAGCGTGAGGTCGACGACCTGTGGCCCAAGCTCGAGGAGGCACTCCAGGATGACAGCCGGACCACCTGGTTCACCGGCCACTCTCTCGGCGGCGCAATGGCAACCATCTGCGCCGGACGTTGCTATCTGTCGCACATCCCGGCAATGCCGGAAGAGCTCCACACCTTTGGCAGCCCCCGGGTCGGCACCAAGCGGTACGTCCACAACACGGACATCGCCCACTTCCGGTGGGTGAACAACAACGACGTCGTCACCCGAGTCCCGCCAGCGTGGATGCGCTATCGACACACCGGGCGACTCATGTACTTCAACACCTATGGGAAGCTCCGTTCGCTGACTCCCCAACAACGGGGCAAGGACCGCTGGCGAGGGTTCCGCCTCGGCCTCAAGGAAGGCAAGGTCGACCCGTTCTCCGATCACGCCATCGCGCGCTACGTCGAGTACATCAACAACGCCGTCAACGAGCGGGCTACGATCCCCCAGCCTCGCTTCACCCGAATCAGACGGACCAAGTGAAACGTCGGGAAGCCGGCCGATGGTGAGCGAGCCGGCGTCGCACTGGTGGCAGACCGGGGTGGTCTATCAGATCTACCCACGCAGTTTCGCCGACGGCAATGGTGACGGTATCGGGGATCTGTGGGGGGCTACCGAGCAACTCGACTACCTCGAGTGGCTCGGCGTCGACGCGGTGTGGCTGTCGCCCCACTTCCCCAGCCCGCAGGCCGACTTCGGCTACGACGTCTCCGACTACACCGACGTCGAGCCCGACTACGGGACCCTCGATGTGTTCCAACGCTTCCTCGATTCGGCCCACGATCGCCGAATCAGAGTCCTGCTCGACCTCGTACTCAACCACACGTCGAACCAGCACCCCTGGTTCCTCGAGTCCCGTTCGTCGCCCGACAATCCAAAGCATGACTGGTATGTGTGGCACCCCGGCACCATCACTGCCGACGGCAAACGAGAGCCTCCCAACAACTGGTTCTCCGCCTTTGGCGGTCCAGGGTGGAACTGGGACGAGGCTCGCGGCGAGTGGTACTACCACTACTTCCTCGCCGAACAACCCGACCTCAATTGGCGGAACCCTGCGGTCGCTGAAGCAATGTGGGATGCCGTTCGCTTCTGGCTCGACCGTGGCGTCGACGGTTTTCGGCTCGACGCCATCGCCACCCTCTTCGAGCATGAGGGCCTCAGCAACCATGACGCCGACTTCTCCCTGATCGAACTGTGGAACAGCCGCTATGAGCGCAACGCCCGCCTCGATGCCATTCCCCACTGGGAGGCGATGTTCGGCGATCAGCTTCACCAACCCGAAGTCCACGATGTGCTGCGCCGCCTGCGCCGGGTGATCGACGAATCCGAAGACCGTGTCCTCGTCGGCGAGACGGACCGCCTCGATTACTGCGGCACCGATCAGTTGCACATGGTGTTCAACTTCCCCTTGACCCGGATGGAGCAGCTCACCGCGCAGGCCATCCGCGCCAACCAGCGCACCCGCCTGGCCGAGATGCCCGACGGGGCTTGGCCCTGCAACACGATGGGCAATCACGACGCCCACCGAGCCAGCTCCCGGCTCGCCGACGGCGTCAACGATGACGGCTGGACCCGGGTTGCCGCCGCATTGACGCTCCTCCTGCCCGGTACCCCATCGCTCTACCAAGGCGAGGAAATCGGCATGGAAGACTATCTGACGACCGATCCCGCCGCGCTACTCGACCCGATCGGCCGCTGGTTCTATCAGGCTGCCGTCGAACAACTCGGCATGGATCCGGTCGTTGCGGCGGGGCGGGCCGCCCGCTTTTCGCGAGACCGCACCCGCACCCCTATGCAATGGTCGAGCGGCGCCAACGCCGGGTTCAGCCCTGACGGAGTGGAGACCTGGCTCCCGGTCCACCCCAATCACCGCACCGGCGTCAACGTTGCCGATCAGCGGATCGACGCCTCGTCGCTGCTTGCGTTCTATCAGCGGCTCATCCACTTCCGCCGCGACCATGTCGCCCTGCGGGAAGGAGGCTACGAAGAGGTCCACCCCGACGACGACCAGGTCCTTGCGTTCGTGAGAACCCACCCCACGGAGCGACTCCTCGTCGCCATCAACCTGGGACCAACACCGGTCGAGCTTCGGGTCGACCCCCACCGCACCCTGTGGAGTGACGACGCCCCAGCGATCAGCCCGGTAGCGGCGGATGGAGTGCTCGTAGCCGGATTCGGACTCGCCATCGCTGAGATCGTTGACCCAGCCGCAAGCTGACTCCGGCCGCAGATGGATTCCAGTCGGGCCACGAAGGATGTGGACTTGTTCCCCCGCGGACCTAACCTCCCGCCAATGCGCCACGTCGTGCCACTGGTGGCCGTCATCCTCATCCTCACCGCTTGCTCGCCAAATGCTGGGTCAGACGCGAGCGATGGCGAACCGCCGATCGGACCGGGCACCACGGCGCCTCCCCCACCTACCACGACGACCACAGCGCGGCCCTCGGCGCCGCTCGCCGGGCTCGAACTCGAACTCATCGCCGACGGATTCGACCAGCCCACCTACGCCACCGCCCTGCCCGGAGACGACCGCATCTTCGTATTGGAGAAGACGGGGCTGGTCAGGATCTTGAACGATGGCGTCGTCGCCGCGGCACCCTTCCTCGATCTGACCGCCGAGGTGTCGACCGAGGGACCCGAACAGGGCCTGACGGCGTTGGTCTTCCATCCCCGCTACGAGGAGAACGGGCGGCTGTTCGTCTTCTTCACGGATGTCGCCGGTGACAGCCAGCTTTTTGAGTACCAGCGCTCCGCGGACAACCCCAACGCCGCCGACCCGCGCTCGGGTCGCCGCATCCTCGAACTCGAGCAACCCCACCCCGCCCACCAGGGCGGAGCCCTCGTCTTCGGGCCCGACGGCTACCTCTGGGTGACTCTCGGCGACGGCGGCGTCCCAAAACCAGATGGCACCGATTGGCGCATGGAGGCCCAAGACCCGACCAACTGGTACGGCACCGTGCTACGACTCGACATCGACGCCGCCTCCCCATACGCCATCCCTCCCGACAATCCCTTTGCCACCGGAGAAGGCGGCGCCCCCGAGGTGTGGGCCTACGGTCTCCGCAACCCGTGGCGGGCCACGATGGACGACGGCAACATTCTGATCTCCGACGTCGGTCAAGACTGGTGGGAGGAAGTGAATGTCATCCCGCTCGGCACGCCGGGCGGCAACTATGGGTGGCCGATCCTGGAGGGTCCCGAATGCTTCGAGGCCGAGAGCTGCGACACGGCAGGGTTGATTGAACCCAGCCTCACCGAGTACCACCAGGGGTTGTGCGCCATCATTGCCGGACCCGTCTACCGGGGGCCATCGATACCGGAACTCCACGGCCACCAGTTCTACAGCGACTACTGCGTCGGATGGATCCGCAGCTGGGCCTACGCCGACGGCAACGAATCGGGCACCGACTGGACCGACGACCTCGGCAAGATCGGGAACGTCAGCAGCCTCGGTGCCGACGGCAACGGTGAGATGCTCATCATGAATCTTGCCGGCCAGCTCTATCGGATCGTTCCCGCTCGCTGACCGCGCGGCCGCGGCCTCACGGGGCGTTGCGCTCCAAGAACTCGTACATCTCGGTGAGGTCGACACCGGGGATCGTCTCGACCGGCATGGCGGCCAGCACATGACTGTTGGGGCTCACCGAAGGCCAGGCCAGGCCATCCCATCGCGAGGTGAGCCCTTCGGATGGCTTGCGGCAGCAGTCCCCGCCGGGGCACTTGGAAACGGCCCTCCGGTCGGTATCGCGACCCCGGTAGTACTTGGCTTCCTCGAAACGGGCACCGATGGTGATCGCCGCCATGCGGTTCTCGTCGACGTGGGTACTGCACCAGAACGTTCCGACGTTCGTGTCCGTGTATTGGCAGTGAATCGAGAATTTGTCCTCAGAATGGAAGGCTCGGCGGGTCCCCCACTGCCTACACAGCCGCTGACCCTCGATGGCACCAACCGAGTTGCGCGGAAAGGGCACACCGTTGTTCTCGTAAGCCTTCCAGATGATCCCCAATTCGTCGGAGCGGATGAAGTGGACCCCGAGCCCAAGGTGCTCGGTGGCGAGGTTGGTGAAACGGTGCGCCGCCATCTCATACGAGACGTAGAACCCGTCCCGGATGTCCTCGACGGCGAGATCACGACCGGCCTTGGCCTCATCCAAGAACGGGACCGCCGCTTCCTCGGGCACCAACACCGCCCCGGCGAAGTAGTTGACTTCCACTCGCTGGCGAAGGAACTCGGAGAAATCCGCAGGCTCGGGATGGTCGAGCGCAAAGTGCCCGAGGGTCTGGAGCACCACCGAACGGGCACCTCGGGTCGAGAGTAGGTCCCGCTGCGGGACGTAGATGCGACGATGGCGTAGGTCGGTTACCGAACGCACTGACGACGGTATGTCCTGGGCGCGGTGGACCGCAAAACCGAAGTGGGCGGCGAGCGCCTTGATATTGCCCTCGGTCAGCGCTCCCGTACCGCTGTATCCCACCGCACCGATGGCCTCAGCTGCCACGCCCTCGACATCTCCGAAGTAGTTGCCCCGCTCGCGCATCTCTGCCCGTAACGCCGAGTTGGCGATACGTGCCTCTTCCCTGGTCACCTGGGCGATGGCGTGCCTGCCGCGCAGTTCGTCGTAGAGGCGCACGACATGCTCGAGCGCAACATCGGGGATACGAGCCGATGGTTTGAAGTGCGGCAATCCGAGTTCCCGATAGAGCGGATCCTCCTGGGCCCGTTGCAGCGCGACCTCCAACTGGGCGCGGCGACTTGGTGCTTCGGACCGCAGCAGATCCAAGGTCGGCACCTCGAGGGCTTCGGCGAGGGCATTGATCAGCCCGAGCCGCGGCTCCTTCCTTCCGTTCTCGAGCAGCGACAGATACGGTCCCGGCTTGCCAACGACAGCGCCGAGATCGTCGAGCGTCAAGCCGCGCACCTTGCGGTAGTGCCGCACTCGCTGTCCAAAGATCAGTGGATCTACGGCCGTTGTACCCATGGAAGAACCTCCAACTGCCGCAATGATGATAAGAATCGCCATTCTTAGCAAGTGAAGGAATTGCCAATCGTCGCCGCGACCACGACGCTTGACCCACGCAGCCGAAAGGACAGACGCCCATGATGCCCGAGGGAGTCGTTATCACCGGCCGAGCCGACGAGCGTTTCGCCGAAATCCTCACGCCGGAGGCGCTGGCGTTCGTTGCCGACCTGCAAAGGCGTTTCAACAGCCGGCGCAAGGAACTCCTCGCTGCCCGTGCCGCCCGGCAGAAACGGATCGACGCAGGCGAGATGCCCGACTTCCTGCCCGAAACCGAGGACATCCGGAACGCCGAGTGGCAGGTCGTGCCACCCGCGCCCGACCTGACCGACCGCCGCTGCGAAATCACCGGTCCGGTTGATCGCAAGATGATGATCAACGCCCTCAACTCGGGGGCGAAGGTGTTCATGGCCGACTTCGAGGACTCCTGCTCACCGACCTGGCACAACATGATCGATGGCCAGCTCAACCTCAACGACGCCATCAGGCGCCGCATCGAGTTCACCAATCCCGACGGCAGGACCTACTCACTGAATCCGGAGACCGCCACGCTCATGGTGCGCCCCCGCGGCTGGCACCTCGTCGAAGACCACATGACCGTTGACGGCGAGCCGGTCTCGGGATCCCTCTTCGACTTCGGCCTGTACTTCTTCCACAACGCGGCCGAGCTGCTGGCCCGGGGCACCGGACCGTACTTCTACCTTCCGAAGCTCGAGAGCCACCTCGAGGCCAGACTCTGGAACGACGTGTTCGTCGCCGCCCAAGATGAACTCGGCATCGACCAAGGCACCATCCGCGCCACAGTGCTGATCGAGACGATCCTGGCCGCCTACGAGATGGACGAGATCCTCTACGAATTGCGTGACCACTCTGCCGGCCTCAACGCCGGACGGTGGGACTACATCTTCTCGATCATCAAGAAGTTCCGGAACCGCTCCGACATGCTGCTCCCCGACCGGGCACAGATCGGGATGACGGTGCCGTTCATGCGGTCGTATACGGATCTGTTGATCAAGACCTGCCACCGTCGTGGCGCCCACGCCATGGGCGGCATGGCTGCGTTCATCCCAAGTCGGCGCGACGAGGAGATCAACCGCATCGCCTTTGCGAAGGTGCGCGAGGACAAAGAACGAGAGAGCCGGGATGGCCACGACGGAACCTGGGTGGCGCACCCCGACCTGGTCCCACTCGCCACAGAGGTGTTCACCGAGGTACTCGGGGATCGGCCCAACCAGATCGACAAGCAGCGCAACGACGTTGACGTCCAGGCCGCCGACCTGGTCGACACCACCGTCGCCGGCGGACAGATCACCGAGGCGGGGGTGCATACCAACACCGACGTTGCCATCAAGTACCTGGCCTCGTGGCTGCGGGGCAATGGGGCCGCCGCGATCTACAACCTGATGGAAGACGCCGCCACGGCCGAGATCTCACGCTCGCAAATCTGGCAGTGGGTGCAGAACAACGCCACCGTTCTCGAGGGTGATCACGTGACCCCCGAGTACGTCCACAACGTGGCCCATCAGGAACTCGCCAAGATGCGCGAGGAGTATGGGGATGAGATCTTCGACCAGGGTCGATTCGAGGAGGCGGGGGAACTCTTCGAGCAGGTGGCACTGGCCGATTCATTCCCCGAGTTCCTCACCCTCCCCGCCTACGAGCACATCGACTGAATCCGAAGCGACAGCAACGACCAACCCGTTCGACCACACAGGAGTGGGCATGACCACAGAACAAGCCATCAAAGAACGCACCGAAGCCATTCGCAAGGACTGGGAGTCCAATCCCCGTTGGAACGGCGTGCGGCGCGACTACTCGCCCGACGACGTCGTGCGACTCCAGGGGTCCTTCACCGTCGAGCAGACCATTGCGCGACGCGGCTCGCTGCGACTCTGGGATCTACTGAAGACCGAGGACTACATCAACGCCCTCGGCGCCATGTCCGGCGGCCAGGCGGTCCAGATGGCCAAGGCCGGCCTGAAGGCGATCTACCTGTCCGGCTGGCAGGTCGCCGGCGACGCCAACCTCGGCGAGCAGGTCTACCCGGACCAGTCTCTGTACCCGGCCAACAGTGCCCCGGCACTGGTTCGACGCATCAACAACGCCCTGGTGCGCGCCGATCAGATCGAGTGGTCAGAGGGCAACCCCGAGACCCACTACATGCTGCCGATCGTTGCTGACGCCGAGGCGGGCTTCGGCGGAGCGCTCAATGCCTTCGAGCTGGCAAAGAACTTCATCGCAGCCGGCGCCGCCGGGGTCCACTACGAGGACCAGTTGGCCTCTGAGAAGAAGTGTGGCCACATGGGTGGCAAGGTGCTGGTCCCGACCAGCCAGCACATTCGCACGCTGACCTCGGCCCGGCTCGCCGCCGACGTGATGGGCGTGCCGACGATCATCGTCGCCCGCACCGACTCCCTGGCGGCAACCCTGCTCACCAGCGACGTTGACGAGCGCGATCAGCAATTCGTCACCGGCGACCGGACTCCTGAGGGGTTCTTCAACGTTCGCAACGGAATGGACGCCGCCATCGCCCGCGGCCTGGCCTACGCCCCCTACTCGGATCTGGTGTGGTGCGAGACCGGCACGCCGGATCTCGCAGAAGCGGCCAAGTTTGCCGAGGCAATGAAGGCGGAGTATCCGGACAAGATGCTGGCCTACAACTGCTCGCCATCGTTCAACTGGAAGGCGGCGCTCGACGACGACACCATCGCCAAGTTCCAGAAGGAGCTCGGAGCAATGGGCTATCGGTTCCAGTTCATCACACTGGCCGGGTTCCATGCGCTCAACGCCACGATGTTCGAGTTGGCCAAGGGCTACGCCACGGAGGGGATGACGGCCTACGTCAAGCTCCAGGAGCACGAGTTCGCCATGGAGGGCGCCGGCTACTCGGCTACCCGTCATCAGCGTGAGGTCGGCGCCGGCTACTTCGACGACGTCTCGACCGTCATCACCGGTGGCCTGGCATCGACGTTGGCCCTCGAAGGCTCCACCGAGCAAGAGCAGTTCTAACGCAACGACCCGTGAACTTGCGTAGATTCCGGCCAATAGTGGCCGGAATCTACGCAAGAACGGGAGGGTACGATCTCCCCCATGTCTCCTTGGCTGCTGTCTGTTGATGTCGTGTCCGTCCTCGTGTTCGTGACCCTGGGCCGTGGAACTCACAACGAGGAGGGAACGATCGAGGGGATCGCAAACACCGCGGCGCCGTTCCTCATCGCCCTCGTCATTGGGTGGCTGCTCACCCGAGCCTGGCGGGCGCCGACGTCACTGCGGGTGGGCGGAGGCGTCCTCGTCACCACGATCGTTGCCGGAATGCTGGTGCGCCGCTTCGTCTTCGATGAAGGTACCGCCGCCTCCTTCATCATCGTGGCAACCGTCTTCCTGACTGCGACCATGTTGGGATGGCGGGCGTTGGCCGACGCGATTGACCGGCGGCGAGCTGCAGCGGCAACGCCGTAGGAGCCGAATTCACCGGCTTGGTCGCGACCGGCCCCGGGGAGTTATCCTTACCGGTCCCATGGACCAGCAATTTGAGTCATTCATTCGGGGCATCCCCAAGGCGGAGCTCCATATTCACATCGAGGGATCACTCGAGCCCGAGATGATGTTCGAGCTCGCGAGCCGCAACGGGGTCGATCTCGGCTACGAATCCATCGCGGCGTTGCGCAACGCCTACGAGTTCACCGACCTCCAGTCGTTCCTCGACATCTACTACGCAGGCGCCGCCGCCCTGCGAACCGAGCAAGACTTCTACGACCTGATGTGGGCCTATCTCGTCAGAGCCAACGCCGACGGGGTGCGCCGAGCCGAAATCTTCTTCGATCCGCAAACCCATACCGCCCGCGGAATCGACTTCGAGGTCTTCATGCCCGGCTTCCTCAACGCCATGGCCGCCGCTGAAGCCGAGTTCGGGATCTCGTCCGGCTTGATCATGTCGTTCCTCCGCCATCTCTCGCCCGAGGCAGCTCTCGCAACATTCGAGGCGGCCGCCCCCTATCACGATCAACTGCTCGGCGTCGGCCTCGACAGCTCTGAGGTGGGGAACCCACCCGAACCGTTTGCCCCGGTCTACGAGCGGGCTCGACTCGCCGGACTCCGTGCGGTGGCGCACGCCGGCGAAGAAGGCCCCCCCACGTATGTCATCGGTGCCCTCAACGCCCTGGGCGCCGAACGCATCGACCACGGGGTGCGGGCAGACGAGGATGAAGAACTCCTCGAGTGGCTGGCGACGAACTCGGTCCCTCTAACGATGTGCCCACTGTCGAATCTGAAGCTGCGCGTCTTTGATCGCCTCGAGGACCACAGCCTCAAGCGCATGCTCGATGCCGGCCTCAAGGTGACGATCAACTCGGATGACCCCGCCTACTTCGGCGGCTACGTGGCCGACAACTATGTGGCGCTCGCCGATGCGATTGGCCTCAGCCGCGAGGAGGTGATCGACCTCGCCCGCAACTCGCTCGAGGCGACGTTCCTCAGCAACGGCGAGCAAGAGATCCTCCTCGCCGAGCTTGCCGAGTACGTCGCACACAACTGATCCGGTCACGGCGGATCGGCCGGCGCCCACGGCAGGCGGAACCGCAGGCACGGTTGGCTGCTACAGAGCCTTGGCCCGTCACCAAAAACCGCCTCCCAACCCATAACACCGGCCACCGGCGCGTCGGTAACTAGATCAGTCGAGCGATGAGGAATGGTTTGTCGGTTGGGGATCTGATAGGGACCATGGCCCCGGAGTGGGTCGACCACGGAAGACGGGTCGGCTCGTTGACCCGGTCCATCGCCGACACCCTCGGACTCGACGACGAGCGGATTCGTCGCCTCGAAATCGCCGCAGCGCTCCACGACATCGGCAAATCCGCCATCGACGCCAACATTCTTGCGCTCCCACGAAGCCTGGACCCCGATGAGACGGCCCTCGTCAGACGACACCCACTGATCGGTTTTGAGATGGTGACCGGCCTCGTTCACCCGGAGATCGCCCGGGCGGTACTCGCCCACCACGAACGCTTCGACGGATTGGGCTATCCATTCGGCCGCTCCGGTCAGCGGATTCCGCTGCTGGCCCGCATCCTGTGTGTAGCCGACGCCTTCGATGCCATGGTCAGCGACCGTGTGTATCAGGAGGCTCAGCCGATCGAATACGCACTCGACGAACTGCAACGTCACGCCGGGACGCAGTTCGACCCCTTGGTTGTCGAGGCCGCCGTCCACACACTCTCCTCGTACCCCTCGATCGCAGGAGCCATCGCCTAGCGGCTGCCCCAATACCGGTCATTTCTCCTGCCGACGCTCTCGCGGTTTCAAGTAACACGTCATCGCGACCGATACATACGACATGGCGTTTGGCGAGAGCTTCGAGGGCATTCTCACTGCTGCACAGGAGGGTGCGGAGTGGGCGTGGACCACCATCTACGGTGAGTATGGCGGACCGCTGACCGGCTACCTCACCGTCCGCGGCGCACGCGAACCCGAAGACCTCGTGGGGGACGTCTTCCTTCAGATCGCCCGCAACGTTGGTAGCTTCACAGGAACCGAGGCGAACTTCCGCTCGTGGATCTTCATGGTCGCTCACCATCGCCTCATTGACGAACGCCGCAGACAAGCCCGACGACCGGAAGACCTGGTTGCGCACGACGACCTCGCGGGGATCGCCGGATCCCAGGATGCCGAACAGGCGGCCCTCGCTTCCTTGGCCGATGAATCACTCCGCTATTTGCTCGAACAGCTGACCCCCGACCAGCGTGACGTGGTGGCGCTGCGCATCATTGCGGGGCTTTCCCTCGAAGAGACGGCGGCCGCAACCGGCAAGCAGGTCGGTGCGGTAACCCAGTTGCAGCGACGCGGACTTGCCTCCCTCCGCAGGATTCTGGAGCCTCAGCCCATAACACCGTGACTAGTGACGTCGGTAACGGAGGTATGGAAGCGAACCAGTGGGACTCCGGCGAACTCGAAGCAGCAATCGCCGGTCGGCCGGGAGCTGATCCCATGCTCGTGGCGTTCGTGGCCGCAGTGCGGCGTGCCGCGTACCGTCCGGTTCATCCTTCGATCCAGGCCCGCCACATCTCAGCGGCTGCAGCCGCCGCGGTACGTACCACAGCTCCTCCAACCCCCCTGCCGACCGTTGGCGTCCGCTGGCGACGCCGGATATCGCTGGCTGGCCTGACGTCCGGCCTTGCCATCAAGATGATGCTCGGAACTGCGGCACTCGCCGCTGTGGGCGGCAGCGCAGCCGCAGCCACCGGCAACCTCCCGGCTCCCCTTCAGACGGCAGTCTCGGAAGCCGCCGGCCATGTCGGCATCCGCCTGCCCGACCCTTCATCTGGCGCGCCGGCAACCGTCGCCTTGGACGGGGAGAACGCGCCGGCACAAGCCACCATCGACGAACAAGATGCCGACGGCCCTGGCGATGAGACGCCCTCTGCGGACGACACATCGCGGGCCGACCAAAACCGGGCACGGGCAGCGGCGTACACGATCGCCGTCAAGGAATGGACGGCCTGCGTACGAGAAGCGGCGCGCACCAGCCCGCCTGGAGAGCGATTCAGCCCGACCGCAGCCTGTGGAGACCACCCGGATCCGGACGACTACGGCCTGCCCGGGGCGGACCCGAAGGACCCCAAAGACAAGGACCCCAAAGACAAGGACCCCAAAGACAAGGACCCCAAAGACAAGGACCCCAAGGACCCGAAGGAGCCCAAGGACCCGAAGGAGCCCAAGGACCCGAAGGAGCCCAAGGACCCGAAGGAGCCCAAGGACCCGAAGGAGCCCAAGGACAAGTAGTCCGCCGGGTCACTACCGTCCCGAGCATGTTTCGCTCCCTGGTCGCTCTGGTCACCATGGCCGTCCTCTTCTCAGCCTGTGCGGTCGACGCCGATGATGTTCCTCCGGCTCCGACATCACCCCCAGCCACCACGACGGAGATCCCCACGAACGGCGAAGCGGCCGAGCTGCTGAGAGTGCTCGATGGTGACTCCATCGAGGTCGAGGTCTCGGAGACCACGGTGGAGGTACGGCTGGTCGGGATCAACGCCCCGGAGCGCGACGAGTGCTATGGCGATGCAGGGCGGGAGGCCCTGACCCTCAACCTCGAAGCCGGCCCGATCACACTGGTGGCTGCTGGAGGTGACGACACCGACCGATTCGGCCGCCTCCTCCGCTACGTATACGCCGGCGACACACCGGTCGCCGAGGAGATGCTCATCTCGGGCCACGCCAATGTTCTCCAAGGCGACCACCCCCGCGAGGATGCTTTTGTTGCCCTAGCCGACGAGGCCGCAAGCTCTCAACTCGGGATGTGGCAGCCCGATGCCTGCGGGCCCGAAGTCGTCACCGCAACTGAGATCACGAAGGTCGAGTACAACCCACCGGGGCCCGACCGCGACAATTCGGCGGAAGAATACGTCGTCATTCACAACAGCGGCGAAGCGTCACAAGACCTCACCGATTGGATCGTCCGCGACGAGTCCTCGCAGCACCGATACCGTTTCCCGCCCGTCACCTTGGCACCGGGAGCCCATCTCCGGCTCAGGTCGGGATGCGGTGATGACGGCGAATCCGACCTTCATTGGTGCGCCGGCGACCCCGTATGGTCCAACGGTGGCGATACCGCGCTGCTCCAGGACCCCAACGGCAACGTGATCGATCGAGTCATCTACCGCGGCGACTACTAGGAAACTGGTGCCGGCATCACGCCGGCGCCCATCACCGACTCGCTGCGAACCACTCGGTACTCCACGAGCCGGTCTACCTCGCCATCGTCGACCACGAGTTGGGTCCAGAACATGGTGCGGTCCTCATGCGCAGCAGCACCGTAGAGGTGATACTCGAGTGGCTCGAACGACGTTGATGTGACGATGCTCCCGTCGGCGTCAAGTCCGACCAGCGTGTAGCTCCCCGCCGGTCCCCGCTCCCGGAACGGCGTGTCGACAACCGACACCACGGTCGCCGTTTGATCCACGACATTCGGGGCCCACGCCTCGATCGTCGGCTCATCGATCGCTCCAAACACGGTCAGCGCGGTCTGCCCGGCCGCCAATGGCGCCACCGCCCCGTACCCGTAGGATGATGTGCGGAAGGCGAGCGACTTGCCGAAGTTGTAGTCGCTGACCCATGTCGGGTTGCAGTAGCTCATCAGGTCCGTGTAGCTCGAGGGGTTGAATACGGAGCCGGTGACGATGTCGTAGCCCCAGGTTCCGATTGAACCGGTGGGGTACGGATAATCGGGATCGGGACCGGCCGGGCCGCCGCAGGGGGCGTGGGGGAGGCTGAGGGTGTGACCGATCTCGTGGGCAACAATGCCCTCGCTCTGGATCGAAACCGCAGCAGGGGCTCCAATGAACCCGATGCCGCCGATGCCGCCGGAGATGGGCCCAGGAAGCATCGCTACGTAGAGATCGGAACTGCCGTCCGATACCCGCAGCTGGGCGATGTCATAGAGCAACGTGCTCCAATCCCCCTGGGTGTTCCCGTTGAAGGCGTATGCCGAGCGAATCGTCACGTCGGACGCTGCGATCGGAAACACCTTCTGAGTCTTCGCCAACAGTGCTGCGCCACTCTGTGGCGTCACCGTGGCCGTCTCGCCGTTCAGCTTGATGGGAACCAATGTGATGCCGAATCTCGGCACCTTGGCAACGTCGAGGTTGTAGTAGCCGGAGGCCGGCCAGCGGTTGTTGCCCTCGTTCGCCTCGAAGTAGTCGTTGGCCGGGTCAACCTTGATGTAGATCTCGGCGCCCAGCCGCAGGAAGGTATCGGCAAAGGCCCAATTGTAGGTGTCGCCAAGGTTGGCCTCCGAGGGGCTCACCGGCACCGTGGCGGGCCCGTCGAGCGCCATGTGCCCCATATTGCCGTTCTTGCGCCAATGGAGTACCACCTTGGGGGACGCCCCCGCGGCATTGCGGTCGGCGCCCACAAACGCACGGGCAATGCCGGAACGTGCGGCCACGGGTGAGACCCGGTTGGCAGCTGCCTGGCTCGAGTCCGCCACCGGCGCCCCCTGGTTGATCAGGAAGCGCTCCACGCTGAAGTCGTTGGGGTCAAACTCGCAATCCGTCTCGCTCTCGGCGTCGCACTCGTCGGCCTCGGTCCCGCCGTAGATGATGTCGGCGCCCTCGTTGCCGATGAGCGTGTCGGTGCCGCCGCCCCCTTTCAGGACGTCGTCACCCCAGCCTCCGTCAACGCGGTCCTTGCCGTTGCCCAGCCAAACTCGATCTGCACCCCCCGCCGCTTTGATCGCGTCAGATCCCTGGGCGCCGTAGATGAAGTCGTTGCCACCGCCACCGTTGATCGTGTCATTGCCGTCGCTGGCAAAGATCGTGTCGCTGCCCGTACCGCCTTCGATCACGTCGTCACCCCAGCCACCACAGATGAGGTCGTTACCTCCGCGTCCGTCGATCGTGTCGCGACCGGCGCGCCCTGCAATGACGTCGTCGCCGGGGGTCCCCACCAAAGTGTCGGCTTTGTTGGTCCCCACGATGTCGGCGACTACTCCGTTGCACATCACCTCAGCACCGTGGGCGGCAGGTGTTGCAGTCAGGGTGGCGGCAAGCAGTCCAAACGCTGCCAGCGAGGTCAACACTGATCGGCTCGGCATCGCGTGAGCTCCTCATCAACTTGGGGACATCTACTCGGTTGTGATCGCACGCGTCGCAGCCACGTGGCCACGCAGCGTAGTGCCATTCCGTCCTTTTAGATTCGGCAGAATCGCTCGACAACCTGAGGGTGGGATTGCCCTGGTTATTGGGAAGGTATGACGCAGTCAGGTCTGGCATCACCCGAACCGCGCCGCACATCCCACACCACCGGGTCGGTGCTCGGCCAGGAGCCCGGATCGTCCGTGGTCAAGAACCGCACCAGGGCGCGGTAGGCCGCCTCGGCATAGGCCTGGCGGAACTCCGGTGTCGCCAGTAGGTTTGCTTCGCTCTGGCTGGCCAGATAGGCCCCCTCGCCGATGACCGTGGGCATCTCGGACCGCCGCAGCACCCCGTAGTACTGCGAGGTGCCATCGCGTGGGCTGAGGCGCGATTTGGCTCCAACAAAGCTCGCTCCAACCCAGTCGGCCTCGAAGGGGCCGAAACTCCGCTGGAACTCCTCAGAGAGGATGACGGCGAGGCGGCGGGATTCCGGGATCTGCGATTGGTAGTACACATCACTCCCCGGTATCTCCAGGCTCAGCTCCCAACCGGCGTTGTTGTGGATCGAAACCATTGCGTCAGCGTTCACGGCGTTGGCGAGCCGTGAGCGGAAAATCAGGCCCGTCTCGTAATCTGCCGCTTCGCCCTCGCCGACCCGGGTCACGTAGGCACGCTGCACCGCAGGCACGTCGTTGCCCACAAGAAGGGTGCCGGTTTCCCAATCGACCGTATGGGGCGTCTCGAGCAAGTCCCGCAGGCGCCGGGCGATGTCGACATTGACGTTCTTCTCGAGCATGGTGCCGTCCGGGGACACGGCCCCGATGTTGTGGGGCCCGCCGTGGCCAGGGTCAACCACGATCACGGCGTCACCAAAGTCGAACCCGGCACCGATCGCCCGCAGCGCAACGGCGGGTTCGGCGAAGACCTCGGAAGCGTGCACCCATGCCTCGGTGTCGCACATGGTCAACAGCCGAATCCAACCATCGCCTGCGCTCCCCTCGGCCGCCATCACCAGCCCCTCTCGCGCTCGTCACGAGGACCGACCCACCTATCTCGGTGTACAGGTCGGCGCCCCCGGCGGCGATCGTGACCGCACCGACGCCGGCAAAACCGTCAAGCGAGTGCGCCACCGGCGGCGGAGGGTCCGGCCGCGGCGCAAGAGGAACCCCTACCTCAACCAGAGCCGCCGTTGACGTCGTTGCTCGGACCAAATCCACTTCCGTTGTGGTCACGTCCGGCGCCGCCGTCGCGGTGACCTCGGTGGTGCCCGAGGATGCAAAGACCGGCTCGGCCCCACCGTCCCTGGTGTACCAGGCCACGGCGGTCGCCACCGCGGCGACCAGCACGATGGCGCCAAGCACGAAGACGGCACCGCGCCGCACTACCGCAAGCCCTCAGAGTCGTGTCGCGACCGTCTTCATTTCCATGAAGAGGCGCAGATAGTCGGGGCCGCCCGCCTTGGCGTTTGATCCCGACATGTCGAAACCGCCGAACGGTTGGATCCCCACCAGGGCCCCCGTGATCTTGCGGTTGATGTAGAGGTTCCCGACGTGGAACTCACGTTTGGCTCGCTCGACACGCTCCTCGTCTTGGGAATGCAGCCCTCCGGTGAGGCCAAATTCGGTGCCGTTGGCCACCGCGATCGCCTCTTCGAAGTCGGCGACCCTCAGCACCGAGAGCACCGGGCCAAAGATCTCGTGCTGTGCCAGGCGCATCTCCGGCGCCACATCGGCGAACACCGTCGGCTCCAGGAAATAGCCGCCGTCGAGGTCGACACGACTCCCGCCGAGCACCAGCCTGGCTTCGGCACCACCCCGTTCGACCTCATCGAGGATCGACCCTTGCTGAGCGGCAGAAATCACCGGCCCAACCGCGACATTGTCGACGGCGGGACCCACGTCGAGCGCCGCAGCCTTCTCGACCACGAGATCGAGCAAAGTGTCGTGGACTGAGTCGACGACGATGAGCCGGGAACACGCCGAACACTTCTGACCTTGGAAGCCAAAGGCGCTCCTTACGGCGTCTGCCGCGGCAGCTTCGAGATCGGCAGTCTCATCCACGATCAGCGCATCCTTGCCGCCCATCTCCATGTAGGCGCGCTTGAGCCATCGTTGGCCGGGATGCACCACGGCGGCACGTTGGGCGATGCGGAGTCCCACCTCTTTCGACCCTGTGAAGTTGACGAACCTGATCTTGGGGTGGTCGACCAGGTGGTCGCCGATCGCCGAACCGGACCCGGGCAGGAAATTGATGACCCCCGGTGGGAATCCCGCTTCGGCCACCGCCTGCATGAAGCCCCACCCCACCATCGGGGTGTTGGACGCCGGTTTCAAGACGACGGTGTTGCCCGCAGCCACCGGGCCGATCGTCATCCCGGCCAGAATGGCGAGCGGGAAGTTCCACGGTGGGATCACTGCGCCGGCTCCGATTGGCTGGAGCCAGGACTCGTTGAGTTCCCCGGGGTACTCGTGGACCGGCACCGGCTCGGCCATCGCCAACGCCTGATGGGCGTAGTAGTGACAGAAGTCGATCGCCTCCGCCACGTCCGCCTCAGCTTCCGCCCAATTCTTGCCTGCCTCGAAGGTCTGCCAGGCCGAGAACTCGAACTTGCGGGAAGCGATCAGATCGCCCAAGCGGGAGACCAGCACGGCGCGCTGCTCCGCAGGGGTCGCTGCCCAATCCGGGTAGGCGCTCCACGCCGCGGCGATAGCCGCATTGACCTGATCCCGGTCTGCCGCAGATGCCGTCCCTACGATTTGATCGGGCCGCGACGGATTGAGGCTTTGAATCGGCTCCCCGGTTTCGATCTCCTCACCATCGATCACCAGCGGGCTGTGACCCCCCAACTGGGTCTCAACCCCGGCGATGGCCAACTCGTAGGCCGTCTTGGCGGCGGTGACGGTGAAGTCAGAGTATGGCTCGATCCGGTACGGGTCCAACACGTTCCCTCCTGCACATCAATGTCCCGCGACCGCGGGAGCGTCGCCCCAAGGGTAGGAGACTGTTGAGCAGTGGGCGTTGCCGAGTGGCACGCCTCGTGTCGCCCCTGTTCCCCACGGCGAACCCTGCTGCGCCGCACCACCCGGACCTAGAGAAACCATTGAAGCCGTTGCCGCCATCGCCCGATAGAAGGGACGTGAAGCCGAGCGTTCTCGTCATCGAAGACTCCGCCAGTGTGCGGCGCCTCATTGAAGTCTGCCTCCGCGTACTCGACGTCGACGTCGCAGCCGCCGAGGACGGCATCAAGGGCCTCGACACGGCGCGTACCACGCTGCCGGATCTGATCGTCCTCGACATCGGCCTCCCCGGCATGGACGGCTGGGAAGTACTGCGGCACCTGAGAGCCGGCGACGAGACCACCCACATCAAGGTTCTTGTCTTGACCGCTCACGCTCAGCCCGAGGTTGCCGAGCAGGCCGCCCAGGGTGGCGCCGACGACTTCATGACGAAGCCGTTCCGCCCCGGCGAACTCCGCGAGCGTCTCGAGAAACTGCTCGCCGACGCGTAGAGGCGTGCTGCCCGACTCTTCGCTGAGCAGCACGACCGGCTTCTCTCACCTTCTAGATTCATGTGGTGACCCACGACCCATCCACCGCCCCATGGCAGCCTCGGACCCGCTCGGTGGTCTCGTGGATCACCTACGACCTGGCCAATACCATCTTCGCCCTCGGGGTTGCCGGCCTCTACTTCCCGACCTGGCTCACCGAGAACGACGTACGCGACGAAGCACTGTCGTGGACCGTGTCATCGGCGATGCTGATCGTCATCCTGCTCTCTCCGTGGATCGGGGCGGTCAGCGATCACGCCACCAGACGAAGCAGGCTCTTGATCCCGACCACGCTGGTCGCCGTTACCGCCACGTTCTTTCTGGCATCCACCTCGATCGGCGTTTCGCTGGCCATCTACGGCATCGCGCTGATCGGCTTCAATCTCGGCGCGGTCGTCTATGACGCACTCCTACCCGACGTCAGCACGGAGCAGGACCGGGGCAGAATCAGCGGCTGGGGCGTCGGCATCGGCTACGTCGGATCGATCATCGCTGTGGCTGCCGGCAGCTTTCTCCTCGACGCCTACGGCTATCCGGCGGTCTTTCGCGCCATTGCGCTCCTGTTTCTGCTGTTTGCCACTCCCGCCTTCCTCTTCATCGAGGAGCGACCCCACCGCAGGCCCGCGGGACGCGGCCCGAGCCCGGTGCACAGTCTGCACCAGTTGGTCGCCACCTGGAAGCGGGCTGCCACCTACGACGGGGTCGTGCGGTTCCTCATCGGCCGATTCCTGTACGCCGATGCCATCAACACTCTCATCGGTGGCTTCCTCGCCATCTTTGTGATCCAGGAGTTGGACTTCAGCGACGACCAGGTGCAATTGCTGCTCGGCATCGCAATCGTCGCCGCCATCTTCGGAGGCATCGCCGGCGGATGGCTCACCGATCGGTACGGCCCCCGACGGGTGCTCTTTGGAGCGCTCTATGTCTGGATCGCCACCATGGTCGGCGGCATCGTGGCCGCCACCACCGGGCAGCCGGCGCTGGCCTGGGCCATCGGGCCGTTCGGCGGCTTCGCCCTCGGCGCCACGTGGGCGTCGGACCGCGTCTACATGGCCAGGATCTCGCCACCCCGCTACCTCGGCGAGTTCTACGGCCTCTACGCAACCGTCGGGCGGTTCGCCACGGTGGTGGGACCGCTGATGTGGGGAATCATCGTCAATCGGCTCAACCTGCCACGAGCGGTTGCGATGGCGGTCCTGGTCGGCTTCATCGTGGCGGGCCGTCTCGTTCTCGGTGGGGTGGGTGACCAGGTCAGAGAGTGGAGCCCGCAAGACGCTGCCGCCACCGCTGAGGACACAGGCTGATCACCCGGAGTCGGCGGGATTCCTCTGCAATGTGGCGACCACTGCGTCATCGCTCACCTGAGTGAAGTCGTCGTACCAGGTCCCAACCGCCATGAAGGACTGGGGTTGGAGCGGGCAGATGACCTCGTCGGCTTCTGCACCGAGTTTGCGCACGGTATCCGGAGGCCCGACGGGGATGGCACAACACAGCCGCGCCGACCCTGCCGCACGAACCGACCGCAAGACGGCGATCAGGGTCGAGCCTGTGGCAACACCGTCATCGACGACGATAACGGTCCGCCCCGCGACCACAGGGGCAGCCCTGCCCGATCGGTATGTCAGCTCTCGGCGCCGGATCTCGTCGCGTTGCCTGGCCACTTCGGCGTCGAGGTAGGACTCCGGGACCCTCATTCGGCGCACGACGTCGCGGTTGATGAGCGGCTCACCGTCGCCGGCAATGGCCCCGATAGCGAATTCGGGATTGCCGGGGGCTCCCACCTTGTGTGCCATGGCGACGCTCAGTTCCCCCCCGATGTGGTCAGCAACGGCGGCGGCAACGGGTACTCCGCCGCGGGGAACCCCGAGGACGAGGGGCGGTGAGTCGAGGTCGCCATACCCTGCCGCGGCAACCGCCGCACCAAGCTGGGATCCGGCATCGGACCGATCGCGATACCTCATGGGGTGAGCGTACCCCACCGCGACAGGTAGCCTGCTGCGATGCGCAGGCTGCTTCTCGTCGCCAATCCCTCCGCCTCGGGCTTCACCGGAGCCTTGTTTCGCGATGTTTCGTCCATCCTCTCCGAGTCGTACGAGGTCACCGCCGCATGGCCCGATGGGACCGATGAGGCCCGCCACAGTGCTGAAGCGGCGGCCCACTCCGGCTACGACGTCGTGGTCGCGATGGGCGGTGACGGCGTCGTTCACCATGTCGGCAACGGCCTCGTTCACACCGACACGGCGCTGGGTGTTCTCCCGGTTGGCACAACGAATGTGGTCGCCAGGATCCTCGGCCTTCCCCACAATCCCAAGAAGGCAGCGCGCGCCCTCGCCACAGCAAGGCCAGAGCGCATCCCCGTTGCCCACATCGCGACCGAGAGCCCCACCGAGGCGCGTTCCAGGTACGCCATCTTCTCGCTCGGTATCGGCTTCGATGCGGATGTCGTCTCCATCGCCGAGCAACGGCCATACTCCAAGGTCCGTTTTGGCTCCATCCACTACGCCCGCACCGCCGTCGGCCGCTTGTTCGGCCACTATCGAACCAAACCCCCCAACCTGCGGGTCGAGTGCCGCGGCGACGCCGTCGATGCCGTCACCGTGCTCGTACAGGTCCACCATCTGTTCACCTATTTCGGTCGGATTCCGTTGATGCTCTCCCACGAGCCGACCGATGGCCTCACCGCCGCTGCGGTTGAGCGCGTCGCCCCCCTACCGGCAGCAGGCATCCTGGGCCGGCTCGGGACGAGGCGCGATCTCGGGAAGATGAAAGGCATCACGGTGTGGCAGGACTTCCACAAGCTCGTGCTCCACGCCGAACCACAGGCACCGTTCCAGGCCGATGGTGAGCTCTTGGGTTTGACCGGCGGACTCGAGGTCACCCCGGTACCGGCCGGTCTGCTCGTCCTCACTCCGGGGGGTTGAGCTCCCCAGCGCTCTCTGCCGGGGGCTGGCCCTCCATTACCACGGTGAGGTGTTGGTAGGGGAGCTCGATGCCCTCACGATCGAGGCGATTCTTGATACGACGCAGGAACTCGCGACGAGCCGTCCACCGAGCCGCCGGGTCGACCCGCAACAGGGCTCGTACCTTGACGGAGCTTTCGGCGAGAGCGTCGACCCCCAGCAGCTGGGGAGCATCCATGAAGATGGCCTCCCACTCGGGGTCGCTGGCGAACTCCCCGAGCTCATCACTGATGACCGCCATGGCTTCATCGATATCCTGGTCATAGGCCACGCTGACGTCGATCACCACCTGGCTGTACTTCTGGGTGTAGTTGGAGGCCACCGTGATGGCTCCGTTGGGCACGTGATGGACATTGCCGTCGAGGTCACGCAGCACGGTGGTCCGCAGCCGGATGGTCTCCACCTCGCCGCTGACATCGGCAATGCGTACCACGTCGCCGATCGAGTACTGGTGCTCGGCAACGATCAAGAACCCTGCGATGACATCCTTCACGAAGCTCTGGGCGCCAAAGCCGACGGCGACTCCCACCGCGCCGCCGACGGCAACCAGGGGGCCAATCGGAAGGCCCCAGATCATCATGATGGTGAGCACCACGACGACGATGATCAGCACGGCGCCGACCGTCTGGAGGACCCGCCACAGGGTATTGATGCGCTGGACATCGTCGGTCCCGGCGGCGTCGTCATCGCGGCGACCGATCATTCGGTCAACCGTCTTGTGCCCAACCCGACGGAAGAGCCACCAGACAACCAGGGCGCCAATGAGCACAACGATCGAGGCGAGGAACTCATCCGACCACTGATCGAAGAAGTCACCGAATGAGTCGGCGGCCCACACGGGTGTCACGACGATCCACCCCCCAGGCGCTGTCGCAGCTCGGCGATGCCGACGCTGCCGAGGGCGACGGTCGCACCGAAGACGGCCCGACGCCACACCAGCCCACGCAACCGATCCCCCATCTCGGCATCGAGCACCTCGGCAGCCGCCTTGGTGCGGTCGGCGACAGCCGTGCGCCGCGTTCCACTCGGACTTTGCGCCGCGGCCTCGGCCGCCCGGTCGACCACATCGGCGATTACCTCTGGGGTCACCTCCGACCGCACCACGCTGCCGAAGCTCGTCCCGACATCTACGCCGATGATGGCAACGAGGTCTTCAAGGCGACAGAGCGCGTCTTCCCGGCCGCCGGGCCCAGCCCCCGGCACCAGGCCGGCGGCCGCCGCCTCCCGGTCGCGTTCCCAGCGCTCATCGAGTCCGATTGACGCTCCCGACCAGGTCCCGGATTCGAGGCCCATCTCATGCAAGAGTCCAGATGCGTCGCTCAACAGCTTGCCGAGGGCGATCCGCTTGGCGTCAAGTCGCTCAGTGACGAAGCGGCGAAACCCTTCGAGCTGCTGGGGTTCGCTCCCCGGCGGGGCGGCCGCAAAACCGAAGACGCTCGGGCGGGAGAACCCGTCTTCGACGAGCGCCTCGACCAGGTGCGCCGTGACGGCAGGCACGTCGGCCGGGTCGATGAGATCCACCTTGTTGAGCGCGAAGACGAACTGGTCCCCGTAGTCGGCCAGCGGCGCCAGAAAGTGATCATGGACGAGGCGATCGCGGTACTTCTCGGGGTCGAACAGCCAGACGATGCCGTCAACGGAGGGCACCAGGCGCTCAACGGTCTCGCGATGTCCGCTCGTGATCGAGTCGAAGTCGGGCAGATCGATCAGGGCAAGGTGCGGGTGCTGGTCCTGGGTGATTCTCACCTCGATGTCGAGATCGTCGAGCAACATCCGCAACCCGTGACCGCCGGATTCCGGGATCCAGGCGAGGGGCGCGTCCGTGTGGGGGCGAAGATGGCTCACCGAGGCGACCGGGGACCCGGCCATGGCATTGAGCAGGCTCGATTTGCCGGAACCGGTGCCGCCGCAGATACCGAGAACCAGTACGTCTCCGGCGTACCCGCGCCGGTCGCGCAGTTGGCGGGCACGCCGCTCGAAACGATCCAAGGATTCGGCCGGGAGGACCCCGACGCCGCGCGAGATGGCGAGGTCGATGACATCGAGCACCTCGACAACGTCACGCATCGTCGACCTCGTCGCTCTCGGCTGCCGGACCAAGTGGTTCCTCGGCCCCGTCGCCAACCTCGCCGGACTCTTCTGTCAGGTTTTGCTCGTCGGAATCGTGAGGCTCTTCCCCCTCGACCCGGTCGGCCCACTCTTCCGGCTCTTCCGGCTCTTCCTGGTCGTGCCACTCTTCAGACGTTTCCGGCTCGGCCCCCGCTCCCGACTCTCCTGGCTCAACCTGATCCTTCGACTCGTCCGACTCGGACCGACCGACCTCACCGTCAGACTCGACCTGGTCGTCGTCAACAATCACCTCGGCCGGCGGAACCGCATCGAGGACCATCGCGGCCTCTTCACCCCAGGCATCTACCGGCGGTGTCGCGCCCGGATCGGGAGCAGTCGGCCCTGCCGCGGGCGTTGGCTCTTCAGGAGTCGGAGCCACATACTCGGCGACAAACGCTTCCGCTGCTCTCTCCATCGGATCCGATTCGGCGCTCTCGCCGACGTCCTCAGAGACTGTTGCTTCCTGGAGTCCGCTGGGGTCGGGCGGAGTCGCCTCGGAATCGGGGCCCAAATCAGGATCGGACGCAGCGACGACCCGGTCGGACCCATCATCTCGGTCGTCCTGCGGAATTGGCTGTGAGCCAATCGGGACCAACTCGACCTCGTCCTCGACGAGGGCCTCAATCCACTCCGCCCTCGTTTCGATCTCTCTCAGGATGTCGGACTCGGGTCGCGGACCGAGGAATCTCTCGAACCTCTCGGCGTCGGACGCGAGCGCCGCAGTCAGAGCATCAGCAAGGTCCTCTCGGGCAGTTCCCACCAGGTCCGGAGCCTTGGTCCCGTAGCGGCGAGTCAAGGAGCGGTTCATCGCACGTTCCGGGTCGAGTACCTGCGGCCAGACCTGCCGCTGTACCCGGCGCCGCGTGCTCTTCCACATCTTGCCCCGTTTGCCGGCCGCTGCGGCGCGATCCCCCACCAGCGTGTACCACTGCTCGAGTACCCGCTGCGCCTCATAGGCGGTGTCCTGGCCATGACGGCGAAGGCCCTCTCCCCCCGAACCGAGGAGTTCCCGCCCGCCGACCCGTGCTTCCCAACTCAGCGTCGTGTCCTGCGCGGCCACACCGGCACGTCTGGTGACGATCCCGGTGAGGTCGGCGGCTGCGAGACCCCACGACTCGGCATTCGCCAACTCGGCGAAGCGCCCGGCTTCGAGGTCGGCTGCCAAGGCGCCGCTCTGCTCGCGGTAGGCCGTAGCGACCGCTTCGTCGAATTCGGCGCGCTCCTGCACCTCGACGGCCAATTCGGCGCCGACCCGGCGGGCACGCTGGGCAACGGCAAGAGTGGTGGCCAAAACCGTTTGGTTGATGATCGCACTGCGGAACTCGGAGTGGGCCAGCTCCGCCAGCTCACCCCGTAAGGCGCCAACCGCGGCAGCAGACGGTCCCTCAGTGGTGGCATCGATTTCCCCGGAGACGACCGGAAACACCAGCGACGTGTCGGGCTCCATGAGTAGATCACGGCCGTGAAGCCGCGCCACGTAGTCGATCAGCACTTCCTCAGCTACGTCGGGATCCCGCGAGAGCCGGTTGATGACATGAAGAATGGGAACACCACGCCGCCTGGCGGCCTCGAGGTACATCCAGCCGCTGGCATCGGCGTAGCGCGAAGCACTGGTGACAAAGATGCAGATGTCGGCGAGGCCCAACGCCTCGAGGGCGGGGATGCGGCCGTCGACCCTGGCGAGGTCGACCGGAGGAGTGTCGACGAAGATGACGTGTTCGGTCAACGGATCGTCACCCATGACCACATCGAGCTCAGCCCCGGTCTGCTCACGTAAGCGATGAAGGAAGACCCTCCACTCAGACTCCGGGCGAGAACGTGGCCCCCACACGATTGGCTCAGTCGTGGTCGGCCGCATCACGCCCGAATCTGACACGGGACGGCGGGCGATGGCATTGAGAATGGCGGACTTGCCGGTTCCTCCGGGACCCGCCACCACGGCAACGGCGGGGGCAAGGGGGTCGTCGAGTCGGGGAACCAAGTACTCGCGGATGGCCCAGGCCACCTCGTCCCTGGTTCGCTCCACTCGTGGCGTCCCAGGACGCGGAATACGCAGCTGCGCCGACGCGACATAGTCGGCGAGCGAGAGCAGCGATGTCCGGATCGCGGCGAGGGTTGTCGGTTCTGCCTCCATCAGCGGGGATTACACCACACCACCGACAACTCTCGCCCATCGAACGGCCAGAACGCGAAACGTGTCACAGTGCCGTCGTACGGTGAGAGCATGAACGAGACACAGATCTATCAGGAAAGAACGTCCGCCCGAGTGCGTATCGAAGGTGGTAGCGCACGAGTTGATGGCCTCGTCATCGATGATGCCGTGGTCGTAGAGCATCTGGCCGGGTTGCCCGCTGACCTGCGGGTGGCCGAGCTCAGCAAGGCGCTCTCCATCGGCGTACGCGGGCTGGTCACGATGACGGCTGGCGCCTCGGTCAAGGCGATCGGCTCGGAAGTCGAGCGGGTTCTTGCCGCCGTCACCGACGAAACCGAGGCGAGGGTCCACGAGATCATCGAGGCCGGCCGGGAGGGCATGCGTGGCGAATTTGATCCGGAACGTCGTTCCTCGCTGACGGCCCGCACCATCCATGAGGTCTCTCAGGTTCATCGCAACCTGCTCGACGAACTCGACCCGGAGCGCCGCGGCGGCCACGTCGGCAAACTGATGGCCGAACTCACTACCCTGCTTGGGCCGGATGGCTCGTTGGCGCAGCGCCTCGACGAGACCTTCGACCTCTCCGCGGCCGACTCCGCCATGGCGCAGGTGATGAGCACGATCGATGGCCGCTTTCAGGAGATTCGAGACTTGGTGCTCGGCACGACTTCGCGAAGTGAAGAGGCCGAACGAGGAACGGCCAAGGGTGTCGACTTCGAAGACGTGGTCGAGACCCTGCTGCGCCACGAGGCGGAGCGGCTGGGCAGTTGCATCGTGGAACGGACGGGGCGCACCCCGGGAAAGCTTGCCGCCGACTCCATGGTTGGAGACTTTGCCGTCACCCTGGGGGGAGGCGCCCGGGTTGCGATCGAGGTCAAGAACACCGCGCGCATCGACCTCAATGGTGTCGGGGGAATCCTGGCGGAGCTGGACCGAGCGATGGTCAATCGCGACGCCGGTTGGGCCATCTGCGTATCCCACCATGCGGCCTATCCGGGCGAAGTCGGGTCGTTCGGCGTCTACGGCAATCGGGTGTTGATTGCGGCGGACGATGACGGCACGCTGCTTCGGGTCGCCTTGCGCTGGGTCGACGCAGCCGACGCCGCAGCCCAGCACAGCGCGGGAGACCTCGACCGCGAGGCGGTGCTCGGTCGTCTCGACCGCATTCAGGAACTCGCGGCGCGCTTCGGCCGAACCAAACGGGCCCTGACCAATGTGCGGCGCGGAGTTGATGACATCCGAACCGAGATCGACGACCTGCGCACCCAACTGCTCGACCTGGTCGGCGAAGCGCGCGTGGCGCTCACGGCTCCGCACGCAGAGTCCCCTGCGGTCAAGGTGGCCTGAGCGGGCAGTCGGCGATGCGCTTGCGCCTGCCACCCGTGGTCAGGCGTGGTGGCCGGGAATGTTGGCGAACAGACTGCGCTCTGGTTCGGTCACGGGGACCCGGGCGGCGAGCAACTCAAAATCCTCATACGGATACGCATCCTCGACCACAGGAGTCGGCACCTGGAACCAGAAGCCGTCGGGATCGACCTGGGTGGCGTGGGCGCGCAACGCCAGCCGGGCCCGGTCGATGTAGCCGGTCACGTCGATCCTGCTGATGATCTTGCCATCTTCGGTATAGCTCTCGAGGCCCTCGAGCCACCGCTCGAATGGCGACTCCAAGCCGCGGGCCACGACCGCGTCGTGCAGGGCTGTGATCCGCTTCGCCGTGAAGGTAGGGGCATACAGCTTCGAGATCTCCCACGGCGGTCCGAGATTCGAGCCGAAGGCCGGGTCTGCCGCTGCCTCAAACAACGCAAGCGACAGATCGTGGACCTTGAGATGGTCGGGGTGGGGGTACCGCTCGTGATCGTCGTATCCAAGTACGACATCCGGTCGCTCGTGGCGGACGATCTCGACCAGTCGGCTCAACACTTCATCGAACGGAGCATTGGCGAAGGCGTCTGCGTGCTCGTTGTGATCTGTATCCGGCATTCCAGAGTCTCGGTAGCCGAGCAGAATGACCTGGTCGTAGCCGATGATCTCGGCTGCTTGCTCGAGTTCATCGCGTCGGATCTCGGTGAGACGGTCGGCGATACCGGGCCGGTTCATCGCAGGATTCAGAATGTCGCCGGCCTCCCCGCCGGTGGCGGTGACCAACACGCAGCGCACGCCGGCATCGGCATAGCGAGCCACGGTTCCTGCGCCCTTTGAGCTTTCATCGTCGGGGTGCGCATGTAGCGCCACGAGGGTTGCCATGCGCCGAGTATCCCATGTGGTGCGCCACTATCCCGGCGGGCGGCGCGACACCAACCTCCCGTCTCCGGCTGCTCAGTACCGCCCACAGAGTCCTAGGAAGAGGACGCGGCCCGCCCCTCGAAGACCAACAGCGCGGCACCACCTTCCGAACAACCGTCCACGATCGGGCAGTAGCGGCACCAGGCTCCGGCGCGCCGTTCGAGCGCAGCCCCGGAGGCGACCGCCATCCTGAGCGAGGATGCGATCCGTGCCACATCGCTTGCGGTGGCGGCGAGGGTCTCGAGTGAAGGAGTGGCTTCTAGTCGTTCGCCGGAGGCCACCGAGACCGCCTCAACCCTCCCCGGGAGCTCGTCACGATCCATGACCCACAGCAGACCGTAGAACGACAACTGTTCGTCCGCCTGACCGATCTGGCCCGTCTTCCAGTCGATCAGCCGGGTCCCAATCTCTGGATCGCTGAAGACGGCATCCACCGCACCCCGAAGAGTGAGCCCCGGCGATGGTTCACACTCCATGAACACCTCGACGGCTTCGAAGCCCTCGACCGGAAACCGCTTGAAACGTTCGTACAGGTCACCGACCTCACGAATCAGCCGGCGCAATTCGCTCGGCCGCAGGTTCAGGTCGACGACCTTCGGGTTGAGCGCTTGCCCGATTTCCTCTCGACATGCCTGCTCGATGTCGGTGGCGGCGATGGGTCCATCCCGCAGGTGACGAGCAAAGACTCGATGCGCCAACCCGCCACGAAAGGAGGCCCGACTCTCCGGCGGGTAGCGGCCGCGCATCCGCGCCAGAGCCTGATCTGGACACCTCAGGAAGGTCGTGTACATGGTGGCGGAGATGACCAGGGGTGCTCCGGGGGTGACTTCTGAAAAGGCAGCCAGCATGACCCGATCGTATCGGGCCTCACCGCGCTTCCGCTTGATTGCGCCGGTAACCAATCGGTCCCGCTGCAGTGGTCAATCCGGCAGCGATGGTTGGGCCGGAGAATGATTTGCCTACTCCCGGTAGCGGTTACAATGCGCAGACCGGTGCTCATCGGTCTTCTCTATGTCTACTAACACTCGTGTACTACTCATCGCCGTACCCGCGGCCATCGTGGCTCTCGTCATTGCCGTGTTTGCCATCGACCAAGCGCGCGCCAATGAAGAAGTAGCGCGCAACGTTTCGGCCGTCGGCATCGAACTTGGAGGCCTCGGCGAAGAAGAGGCCACGGCTGCCCTGAGGGCCTACGAAACGGAGCTCGCCGTCACGCCGGTTCGTTTTGTCGTCAACGGTGTCACCTTCGATCTCGAGCCGGCGGAAGTTGGGCTCGAGATCGACGAGCAGGCAGTGGTGGCCGAAGCCATGGCCGTGCGCCGTGAGCAAGGCGGTATCGCCGGCTTCTTCAATTGGTTCAGCAGCTTTCGCGAGCAGGTAGAGGTTGAGGTACCCGTCACCTATGACGCTGAGTCCCTCGACGAGGTCTTCTCGGATTGGGAGACAGCCGTCATCGCCAGCCCGGCCTACGAGGGTGGCGTGTTGGTGCGCGACGGCCGGGTCCTTCCCGACTATCCCCGCGCCGGCGAAGGCATCGAACGGCACATGGCGCACAGCCTGGCCTACCAGGAGATGCGGGTCCCCGTCCGCAACGAGATCATCCTTCCCACCCGGCTTCTGTTCCCGGAATTGAGCGATGCCGACATCGACGCCAAGGTCGCCGAGGCCAACAGACTCCTCGACGGACCGGTGGTGCTCACCGCCGACGACCCCGCAGTGGAGGTCACGTTCACCACCGACGACCTCGTCTCCGCCTTGCGAAGTGAGGTGGTACACAATTCGCCACCCACCATCGAACTCAGCTTCGACACCGCCACGCTCGCTGCGGTAGCTGCCGAGCAGCGGGAAGCAATCGAGCAGCCTGCCCGCAGTGCCGAGTTCGTCCTCCAGGCCGACGAGACCGTCATCATCCTGGGATCCAGGCCCGAGACCCTCCTCGATGCGGATCTGATCGCCGAAACCGTGTATGCCACAGCCCTGTCCGGTCAGGAAGTTGCCGACTTCCCGTTCGGGATCGGTGAGCAGCCACGATTCTCCACCGAAGACGCCAAGGCAATGGGGCCCATCACGCGGATGTCGGCTTGGACCACGGAGTATCCGTCTGGTCAACCCAGGGTGACCAATATCCACACCATCGCCGATGCGGTCGACGGTGCCGTGATCTGGCCCGGTGAAGAGTGGTCGCTCAACATCCACGTCGGGCCGCGTACGGTCGCCAAGGGCTACGTCGAGGCCCCAATGATCGCCGACGGTGAGTTCGTCGACTCGGTCGGCGGCGGCGTCAGCCAGTTCGCGACCACGTTCTACAACGCGGTCTTCTACGGCTGCTACGAAGACGTCTACCACAAACCGCACAGCTACTACTTCGACCGCTACCCCGAAGTCAACGAGGCAACGGTGTCGTGGCCGGATCCCGGGCTCATCTTCCGCAACAACTCGGATGCGGTGATCATCGTCAAGACCCAATACACCTCGACTTCGGTCACGGTGAAGTTCTTCGGCAACAACGGTGGCAAGGAATGCGAACGCCGCCTGAGCGAGCGTACCGACTTCACCGATCCTGAGACCGTCTACCTCGAGGATGCCAGCCTCAACCCGGGCAGCGAGCGTGTCGCGCAGAATGGTTGGCAAGGATTCACCCGCTCGGTTGACCGAGTCATGACCATGCCGGACGGTACCGTCGAGGTCGAGACCTGGACCTGGCGATATCGTGCCGCACCGCGGATCATCTTGGTCCATCCGTGCGACATGCCCGACTCGAATCAGGCATGCCCGGCCCCGGTACCGAACGTCATCGGGCTGACCTTCTCCGAGGCAACATCTCGGTTGGCAGATTCCGGCTTCCTGATCGCCCAAGGCAATTCGGTGGAGACGAGCGACGCGTCCCGCGATGGCACCGTCGCGGCGCAGAGCGCCTCAGGTTCCTACCTGAGCCCAGGTTCGACGATCACCGTCGATCTCTACGTCTACGTTGAGCCTCCTCCACCCGAGGAGCCCCCACCCGATGAGCCCCCACCCGATGAGGAGCCACCGCCCGACGACGGCGGCTGAGCCGACAGGCGCTAGTAGTAGAGGAAGAAGCCGCTGATCACGTCGGCGGTGGCCGTCACCACGGTGTCGTCCCAACCCTCGGGTCGCCGCAACACAGCGCTATTGGATGCGATCCAGACGCTGTCCAATCGATCGTCTGAGGCGAATAGGCGCTGGGCGAGGCGGCCGGGGAAACGGTCATCGGCCGCGGCTTCTGACGCCGATTCGTATGCGGTGCCGTCTTGACCGGTCAGCCCGCGATCGGTGGAAAAGATGGCCACGTCGCCGATCACCTGCGGGTCTACTTCAATCGCCTGTCCCATCGCGCCTCCTTGAACCGACGGAATCCTAACCGAGCGCCGTCACCGCTCCGCATCCGGGACACCGGCGCCGATGGTGCGCTAGTTCTTAGGGACACCCGCGGACGACGAACCGATGGAGTGAAGCTTCATGAGGTTGGTCGATGACGCCTGGTTGGGCGGTATCCCCGCCGCCATGACCACGCCTTCGCCTTGCTGCACCATTCCCGTGGCGAGGAGATGCTGCTCGGCGTGAGCAATCATCTCGTCGGTTGAATCGACCCGCCCGATCCGCATCGGCGTTACGCCGGCGTAGAGTGCCATCCGTTCGTATGTCGCCTCGTGGGGGGTGTAGGCAAAGATGTCCGCCTTCGGCCGATACTTCGAGATCAACCGGGCGGTACTGCCCGATTCGGTGAACGCCACGATCGCCCGCAAACCCAGATTTGTGGCGGCGTCGACGCAAGCCTGGGCAGTTGCCGAGGCAAACCGGGCCACGTCTTCGAGGAACTCGATCTCGGGACCACGACCGTATCCTGGGTTCTGCTCGGCCTCGAAGCAGATACGAGACATCGCCTCGATAGTGCGGTGTGGGTAGTCGCCGACGGCAGTCTCTGCCGACAGCATCACGGCGTCCGTGCCGTCGTCAACCGCCGACGAGACATCCGTCACCTCGGCCCGGGTCGGCCGAGGCGACTTGCACATTGACTCGAGCATCTCTGTGGCCGTGATCGAAATCCTGGCCTTGGCATTGGTGCGAGCCAGGATGTCCTTCTGAGCCCGAGGCACGTTCGAGAATGAGAGTTCGACACCCAGGTCGCCCCTGGCCACCATCGTGCCATAGGCCTCCTCGAGGATGTCATCGAGGTTCTGGTAGCCAATGGCCGACTCGATCTTTGCGATGACCGGCGTGCCATCGGTCAGCTTCTTGACCCGGCGAATGTCCTCCCCCGAGGCTACGAAGGACGCCGCCACGTAGTCGACTCCCAATTCCGCGCCGAAGGCGAGATCAATCTCGTCCTTGGCGGTCACGGCCGGGAGGTCGAGCATGGTTCCCGGAAACGAAACGCCCTTGTGGTCTCGCAGAATCCCGCCTTCGAGGACCTTGGCGCGTACCGAACCCCCGGTGTCGAACATTGTTTCGAGCACGATCAACCCGTCGGACATGATGATCGGAGCCCCAGCTAGGAGACCGGCCGCTTCGAGGTTCTCGACGTAGATGCGGCCCATGTCGCCCTCACCCACTCCCGGCACGAGCATGACCTCGTCGCCGGTGTCGAGCTGCACGTGACCGGAGGGGAACGTCCCCACCCGAATCCGGGGACCCTGAATGTCCTGGAGAATGGCAACTGGGATTTCGAGGCGCTCGGAGCCCTCGCGCACCCATTGCGCAAACTGACGGTGTGACTCGTGGTCGCCGTGCGAGAAATTGAGCCGGGCAACGTTCATCCCGACGTTGATGAGGTTCGTGATGGCCTCGAGTCCGGCCACTGCCGGGCCCAACGTGGCAATGATCTTGGTCTTGCGATTCACCTGCTGAGCATACTGGCGAGGCGGCGTTTCGCCGGGCAGTACCGTGCGGATATGACCGAAATTCGACTAGGTACCTCTGGATGGTCCTATCCGGAGTGGCGATCCGGTCTCTACGAAGGCGTCCCGCAACGCCACTGGCTCGCCCGCTACAGCTCGGCCTTCAACGCGGTCGAAGCCAACATCACCTACCGACGCGACCTCTCCCCCAAGGCCGCCGCCACCTGGGTCGACGGTACGGAGGAAGGGTTCCGGTTCGCCGTCAAGGCTCACCAGCGCGCCACCCATTTCCACCGCCTGAAGACACCCGACGACGACATTCCGCTCCAGGTGGCACAAGCTGATCTGATGGGCGACAAACTGGGAGTCGTCTACTTCCAGCTCCCCCACAACTTCCTGCGAGACGACCAACTGCTCGACGTTTACCTCGACGCCTGGCCGCAGCGGCTCCCGGCCGTATGGGAGTTCCTTCATCCCAGCTGGCATGAACCCGAGGTCCATGAGGTGCTGCGCCGCCACCGCTGCGGCTGGGCCATCAGCGATGCCAAGAACCCGGCGCCGGCGCCGATCGTGACCGGGCCCGAAGCCTACGTCCGGCTGCGTTCCGAGAGCTACGACGGCGCGCAGCTACAGCAATGGGCAACATTGATTCGCGGCATCGACGCAGATCGGATTTGGGTCTTCGTCCGCCACGGCGCCGACGCACCGGAGCTTGCGCAAAGGCTGCGTGGGCTACTAGTGCTCGACGGCCCGTAGGAACTGCTGAGTCCGCTTGTTTTTGGGGTTCTCCAGCACCTCGCGGGGCGGGCCCTGCTCTTGGATAACGCCCTCGTCGATGAAAAGAACCCGGTCGGCCACCTGCTTGGCGAATCCCATTTCGTGGGTGACGACCAGCATCGTCATCCCTTCGTCGGCAAGGGCCCGCATCACGTCAAGCACCTCGCCGATCAGTTCCGGGTCGAGAGCGCTGGTCGGCTCATCGAAGAGCATCATGTCCGGGTTCATGCACAACGACCGCGCTATGGCGACCCGCTGCTGCTGGCCGCCCGATAGCCGGATCGGGTACTCGTCCCGCTTGTCGGCAAGGCCAACCCTCGAGAGCATTGCCTCCGCCACCGACATTGCTTCATCATTCGAGCGTCCAAGTACTTTGCGCTGCGCGATGGTGAGGTTCTTCAACACAGTGAGATGAGGAAACAGATTGAACTGCTGGAACACCATTCCGATTTTTGCCCGGACCTCGTCTACGTCGGTCTCCGGGTCGGTGATGTCATAGCCCTCGATCAAGACCCGGCCTGCAGTCGGGACCTCCAGAAGGTTCACGCACCGCAGAAGGGTCGACTTGCCGGAACCCGATGGCCCGATGATGCATATCACCTCGCCGGTCGCAACTGAGAGATCGACACCCTTCAGCACGGCGAGCTCCCCGAATGACTTGTAGAGGTCCTCGATCTGGATCGGAGGCGGTTCTACGCTCATCGCCCTTTGCCCGCCTTGCGTTCTAGCCGCTGGACCAGGAACGTCAGCGGAAGCGTGATAATCAGGTACATGAACGCAACCACTGTCAGCGGCGTAGCATTTTGGGTGCTGGTCATGAAGTCACGCGCAAATTTCGTGAGCTCTTTCGAGAGCGGTGTGGTGCCGATTACAAACAACAGCGAGGTGTCCTTGATCAGCAGTACCAGTTCGTTGGTGAGGGGCGGGATGATGATGCGGAAGGCCTGCGGCAGAATGATGTATGTCATCGCGGTGCCCTTCGGCATGCCTAGAGATCGGGCCGCTTCCATCTGACCGCGGGGCACCGCTTCGATGCCAGCGCGAATCGTCTCGGCCATATATGCGCCGGCCACCAGCCCAAGCCCCAAGGTCCCCTTGCCGAGCGTCCCGCCCGGGATACGAATGCCGAGGGCAAGTGGCAGGCCGAAGGCAACCAGAATAATCGTGATCAGCGCCGGCAGCCCTCGGAAAAGCTCGATGTAGCCGGTGGCGAACCAACGGTACGCACCGATTGTGGACCGCTTCATCAACGCCAGGATCAGGGCCAGCACGAGGCCAAAGCTGAATGCCATGGTCGTGTAAATGATCGTGTTCTTAGCCCCGATGAGGACAACATCGGGAAACATCGCCTTGATGATGTCGGGCTGGAAGAAGCTCTGCTGCAGCTGCTGCCAATCAATGGTGAAGGCAAGGACCACCAGCAAGATGGCCGTGGCGACATAGATCACACGCCGCCTGATCTCGGCGCGACGCATCCGGTTCGACTTGGTTGCTACTGCCATTCGCTGAGCACGATACCGCGTTGTGGCCGCGCCCGCAGAGCCACTGGGACGGCAGTGCGGGGCGGCCCATCGGGACCGCCCCGCACCTGGTTGCTTGTCTCGAAGAACTAGCTGGTCGGGAAGAATTCCTCGTAGATGCCGTCGTACGTGCCGTCGTCTCGCAGCTTGGCGAGTGACGTGTTGACCGCAGCGAGCAGGTTCTCAGCGCCTTCCTCCTTGACGGCAAAGCCGTAGAACTCGTCGGTGCTGTAGATCTCAACCAGCACCAAACTCGAGTTGTTGAGAGCGGCATCGCCGTTGGTCACGATGTCCTGAAGCACCGCATCAATCTCGCCGGCATTGAGCGCGGTGATGAGATCACCTGGATTCTCAAATGAAGTGAGAGTGGCCCCCGCCGCATTCTCAGCGGCATACGTTTCTCCGGTCGTCCCCGTCTGGACGCCCAGGTTCTTGCCGTTCAAGTCGGCAATCGAGCCGATTCCGCTGCCTTCAGCAGTAAGCAGTGATTGGTCGCCCGAGAAATACCCATCGCTGAAGTCGATGTTGGCTTCACGTTCCTCGGTGATGGTGATCGACGCAGCAGCGATGTCGCACTCTCCGGAATCCATTGCGAGGCCCGACGTGATCGGATCGAAACCAATGTTGACCACGGAGAGTTCGAGTCCCAGGTCCTCGGCGATGGCCCGCATCAGTTCGATGTCGAACCCTGTGAACTCACCGTTCTCCTCGTACTCCATCGGTGGGTAGGGCGAATCGGTGCAAACCGTGAGCGTCCCATCGTTGATGAGTCCAAGCGAATCGGTATCGACGGAATCGTCATCGCCACACGCAGCAGCCAGCAGCGCCAGCGCAAGGACCGCCACAACAAGCGTTCGTGCACGTGTCATAAGTCGTTTCTCCTCCTAATCGGCGCGCGGGGGCCGCCGCCGTTCTGTAGAGCCTAGGCGAATCAGGTCGGAGGCTTCAGCTCAGTGCCGGGATGACCTGCTCACCGAAGAGGCGCATCCCGTCGCCCCAGGTGGCATCGGCGAAGTAGACGAGCACGTAGTCGATACCCAGCGCCCCGATCTCCTGGATCTGGGCGATCACCTGATCCGGGGTGCCGTACAGGGAGTGTTCCTTCCACTGTTCGACGGTGCGGTTGCCCGGCATCCGCTTGCCCCACTCGACCGCCTTCTCCTCGAGTTGAGCCTCGTCGGCCGCGATCAGGCAGTCCAGGTTGCGGGTGAGGGTGATCTCGTCGAAATCCCGCCCGACATCACGGCAATGCTCCTGGAGCACCTCGGTCTTGTGGCGGAACGTCTCGCCAGTACCGAAGTAGTTGGCGTAGTTGCCGTACTTGGCCACGACGCGCAGGGTCAACTGCTCGCCGCCACCGGCAATCCACAGCGGCGGGTACGGATCCTGGAGCGGACGCGGCCGGTTGATGGCGCCATCGACCTTGTAGTGCGCGCCATCGAAGTACGTCTCGTCCTCGGTCCACATCTTCCGCAGAATCTGCACGGCCTCGTCGAGTTGACCAATCCGCACAGACGGCTTCGGGTAGTCGTACCCGTAGGCCTCATATTCGTGCTGATACCAGCCGGCGCCGATCCCGACCTCGAGCCGCCCGCCCGACATGACGTCGACACAGGCCGTCACCTTTGCGAGATAGGACGGCGGACGGTACGAGTTGCAGGTACACATCTGGCCCAGTCGCACCCGCTGGGTCGCCTCGGCGAGCCCCGCCATCAACGTCCACGCCTCCCAGGTCGACTGCTGGCTCACGTCCGGAAAGGTGTGGAGGTGGTCGTAGACCCAGATCGACTCAAAACCAGCCTCCTCGGCGACCCGCCCGACGCTGACCATGGTGTCCCATTGGGTCTCCGGGGGAATGTCGCCCAGATCCAGCCGCCAACCCTGGGGTACAAATGCTCCAAATCGCATGATGCTCCTCGTCGTTTGCTCGTGCTGCAGGCTAGAAGACCCGAGCATGGTGGCGTGCGCGCCGCTCCCCGGAGCCGGTAGGCTCCCGTCCGTGAGTGAAGTCTCCACCGATCTGACCGACGCTCTCGGCGACCTCGTCGAGCGCTTCGACCATGTCTCGATGGCGGTCCACGACATCGAGGATTCGCTGACGCTGGTCGCGCTGATGGGTGGCGAATTCCGCGCCGGCGGTGACGTCGAGGCCGGCTTTCGCTGGATCCAATTCAACCTCCCGGGCCGCGGCAAGCTCGAAATCATCCAGCCGCTCGACCCGACCGACGAGACGAACTTCCTGGTCAAGTTCTTGGCGGAACGCGGCGAGGGGCTCCATCACCTGACGTTCAAGGTCCGCGATCTGGTCGCTGCCGTCGACCAGGCTCGTGCCCTCGGGTTCGAAGTCATCGGGGTCAATGCCGACGGAGCGTGGAAGGAAGCGTTCGTCCACCCCAAGACCTCCAAAGGCGTGCTGATCCAACTCGCCGAGTTCACCGACAGCCCCTTCCCACCACAGACGATCACCGAGGTGCTCGAAGGCACCCGCGGGCCCGATTCCTGACGGCATGAGCCCTAACTCCGTGGGCCTGCTCGCCGCAATCCCGGTCAAACCCTTCGGCGTGGCCAAGGCGCGACTCTCCAACCAGCTCAACCCCGACCAACGCGCCCGCCTGGGAAAGGCCATCGCGGCCCGCACCGCCATCCTCTCCCGCCAGGCAGGAGCCGACGTCTTCGTGGTCACGGGCGATGATGGCGTCGCCGAATGGGCATCCGGGCTCGGGTTCGCGGTGCTCCCGGAAGGTCCGGTGCCCAGCCTCGATGGTGCCGCTCACACTGCGGCGGCGACGGCGGTGGCCCGAGAGCAGCGCTGGGTGATCGTCCACGCCGACCTCCCTCTGGCAACGGCAAACGACTTGCGGGCCGTCTTCGCTCTGGCAGCAGGCGCCCCCGTCGTCGTCCCAGCGCACGACGGCGGCACCAATCTGCTGGCCGGCTCCGACCCGACGTTCCCGTTCGCCTACGGCCCCGGGAGCTTCCGTCGCCATTTGGCTGCGGCACCACGAGCAAAGGTCGTCACTCGTCCTCGATTGGCTATGGATCTCGACACGCCAAGCGATCTGGCCCAGGTCCGGCAGGCCGAGGGCGGATTGTGGCTCGCACCGTTCCTCCGGATTGCTTGATGGTCGGATCCAACCGGGTGACTCCGACCTCCACCTCGCGCCGGTGAGGCAACACTCTCTAACCTGCCGGACATGGTCACCGACATGTATGACGAAATGAACGACGGGTTCGACGCGCTCCCCGTCCCGGAGCGCGCTCTAGCGATCGGCGCCCATCCCGACGACATCGAATTTGGCGCAGGCGGAACCCTGGCCAAGTGGGCTGCCACCGGCTGCCGGGTGACCATGCTGATTGTGACCGACGGTTCCAAGGGAACCTGGGATCCCGCAATGGACCAGCAGCTCCTCATCGCCATCCGCAAGGATGAGCAGCGCAAGGCCGCGGACGTCCTCGGAGCGGAGCACACGATCCACCTCGACCTCGTCGACGGTGAACTTGTGTACTCGATGGCGCTGCGCGCCGAGATGTGCCGCCAGATCCGGCTGGCCCGGCCCGATGTCGTGGTGACTCACGACGCCTGGCAGCGATATCAGCTCCATCCCGATCACCGCACGACGGGGATGGCAGTGATTGACGGAGTTGTCGCGGCCCGGGACCATCTCTTCTACCCCGAACAAGGCCTCGGCGCTCACCGACCGGAATCCATCCTGCTGTGGAGCGCCGACGAGCCGGACCATTGGGAAGACATCGAATCCACGATCGATACCAAAGTCGCCGCGCTGCTCTGTCACGCCTCTCAAGGCACGACCACGATGGGCGGCGCCGAACAGGATGACTTGCGCCGTCAGGCCTTCGCCGACCGCATCCACCAGTGGGCCCGCGAGGCCGGCGAACCGGTCGGATTGGCCCAAGCCGAGGCCTTCAAGCGGCTGAATCCGTGAGCTCTCCACGCACGCTCGTCCTCGGGTCGGGGATCGTCGGGAATGCGGCCGCCTGGGATCTCGAGCGCAGGGGTCACGCCGTCACCGTCGCCGATCGTCGTGAGGAGGCCCTCGCGGCACTCGCAGAACGACTCGACGTCGCCACCACCGCCATTGACGTAGACGACGCCGACGCCGTGACCCAACTCATGACGGGCCAGGACGCCGTCGTCTCCGCGGTGCCGTATTCCTACGGTGCCCCTCTGGCCGCAGCCGCAGTGGCCGCCGATGCGCACTACGCGGACTTCGGCGGGAACCCCAGCGTCGTCAAGCAACAGCTTCGCCTCGACGGGGCCGCCCGGGCAGCCGGTGTCGCCGTCATTCCCGACTGTGGCCTGGCCCCGGGCCTCGCCAACGTCCTCGCCTCCGACATGATCGCTGCACTCGACCCCGGCCCGATCGACTCCGTTCAAATGCGAGTCGGCGCCCTCCCCCAGGCGCCGGTTGGTGCGCTCGGCTACCAACTGACGTTCAGCCCCGACGGCCTCGTCAACGAATACGCCGAGAAGTGCGAGGTCCTCGAAAATGGGGCCGTCGTCGAGGTCGAGCCGCTCACCCGTTTCGAGACGGTCGAATGGGAGCACTGGGGTCCGCTCGAAGCCTTCTCAACGGCCGGCGGCACTTCGACGCTGTGCCACGACTACGCCGGCCGCGTCGACGCCCTCGAATACAAGACCCTTCGCTTTCCCGGTCACGGGATGACCTTCCGCGCGATGTACGAACTTGGGCTGTTCGACGAGGTGCCCTGGAACGTAGGCGGGACGCCGGTGGCCCCGCGCCCCGTTCTCGTCGAAGCACTGACCACCCACCTGCCCCAAGGTGGGCCCGACATGGTCCTGGTCCGGGTGTGGGCCACCCAAGGGACGCGGCGGGTTGGGGTTCAGATGGTCGATCTGCACGACGGAGCCTTCTCGGCGCTGGCGAGGACCACAGCCTTTCCCGCCACCGCGTTGGTCGACCTCCTCGTCCGCGACGAACTCGCCCTCCAGGGCGCGCTCGCCATGCCTCAGGCCATCACCGGTGCGCAGCTACTCCCCGAACTCGAGGACGTCGGGATCGCAGTGACACCGTTCGACGGATAGGAGCCGTACGCGACAGATGCCCACGGCCGAAGCCGTGGGCATCTTGCTGGTCTCGCTTCAGCGGCCGTTGTCAGGTGGTGGTGGTGGCGGCGACGCCGATGCGGAGGCCGGATTCGGGGTCGAAGAAGTGGAACTTGCCGGTATCGACGACCAAGTCCAACGACTCGCCATAGTTCACCGGGACATCGGACGACACCCGCGACGAAAACTTCGTCGTGTCACCCAAGCTCTCGGCACCGGCGCCGGTATCGGCCAGCAATTCCTCGATATCGGGCGTCACCACCGGAGGCGTATGCAACTCGTAGTGCACAAACGTCTCAGACCCCAACACCTCAGCCACGTCAACATGAGCCGTCAACGTCCGAGTCGGATCCGCACCCGCCACCGAAGCCGCCTCAAAATCGCCAGGACGAATCCCGACCACGAGCTGCTTGCCCATCTGCTTCTCCAACCCGGGATGACGATCCAACGCCCGCTGCGCCACCTTCATCCGCAATCCGGCAAACGACACCCACACCTCGCCATCGACCGAATCCAACACCCCGTACACCATGTTCATCGCCGGAGACCCAATAAACCCAGCCACGAACAGATTGTTGGGATCGTTGAACAACACCGTCGGCGGAGCCACCTGCTGCAGATTGTCGGGCCGCTTCGCCGTCACCGGCTTCAACACCGCGACACGATGACCCAACGTCATCGCCTCAATCTGATCATGCGTCACATACACCGTCGTTGTCTTGAGGCGACTATGGAGCACGCCGAGTTCGGTGCGCATCTGCACCCGCAATTTCGCATCCAAGTTCGACAGCGGCTCATCCATCAAGAACGCCTTCGGCTCACGCACAATTGCGCGACCCATCGCCACTCGCTGCCGCTGACCACCGGAGAGCGCCTTCGGCTTGCGCTCCAAGAAGTCCCGAATCTCCAAAATGTCGGCCGCCTCATCCACCCGACGCTTGATCTCATCCTTGGGCATCTTGCGCAACTTCAACCCAAACGCCATGTTGTCGAACACCGACATGTGGGGATACAACGCATAGTTCTGGAACACCATCGCGATGTCGCGATCCTTGGGCTGCACATCGTTGACCAACTGATCACCGATATACATCGTTCCCTCAGAAATCTCCTCCAACCCCGCAATCATCCGCAGGATCGTCGACTTCCCACACCCAGACGGGCCAACCAAGACAAGGAACTCCCCGTCATTGATCGTCAGATTCACATCACCAACGGCACGAGTCCCGTCGGGATAGACCTTCCCCAAACCTTCCATCGTGATCTCAGACACCGTGCAACCTTCCTTAGCCGGACCAGCAGTGGAATCGTACCAGGCCAGGCGGGGTCAAGGCCAGAACAGCCGAAGCCGGAGCTAGGGTGGGCTCATGCAGAATCCCAACGTCGCGGTGATCACGGGTGGCACCGGTGCCCTCGGCCGCGCCATCGTCCCTCTGCTCATCCGGCGCGGCTTCCGGATTGCCGCCACGTACCTCATACCCGAAGAGGCGAGGGTCTTCGAAGACGAGTTCGAGGTCGATGATGAACAGCTCATGCTGCGCCGCGTCGACTGCACCGACCCAAGCGCCGTCGGCTCGTTCATGCAAGAAACCACTGAATCGTTTGGGCCCATCAACGTGCTCTGCTCGCTGGTTGGGGGCTGGGCAGGAGGTCGCTACGTCGAGGAAACCGATGACGTCCGCTTCGACCGGATGATCGACCTCAACCTGAGGGCCACGTTTTACACGGTCCGAGCAGCCGTCCCCCACATGAGAGACGTCGACTGGGGCCGCGTCATCGTGGTCTCGAGCCGCACCGCGCTCGACCCGCCCGCCGGCCAGGGTGCATTCAACATCGCCAAGGCCGGCGTGCTGGCACTCGCCAAGACGGTCGCCGTCGAACTCGACGACACCCACGTGACCTGCAACGCCCTGCTGCCTTCGGTCATCGACACCGAGGCAACCCGCGCCGCTCTCCCCTATGCGGATTACGTGCGGTGGCCAAAGCCCCACGACATCGCGCAGGTCATCGACTTCCTGGCATCACCGAACTCTGAGGTCATCAACGGAGCCGGGATCCCGGTGTACGGGCAGAGCTAGTCGAGAAGCCGCGTCGGGCTTCCGCAGGCGGAGGAGCGGGATGGATCGCATTGCGAATGTCATCGTCGAACACTCGAAGCGCATCTTGGCGCTCACCGGGGTCGTCACCTTCATCGCGCTCCTGATGCTCTTCCGGATGGACTTCAACGCGGATGTTGCCTCATTTGTGCTCGAGGGCAATGAGACCGGCCAGGAATTGGTCGACCTCCAGGACAAGTACACAACAGCCGACCCCATCAACGTGCTGATTTCGCTTCCAGCAGGTGACAGCTTCCCCACCCCGGACGGCCTCGCTACGTTGGCGCAGATTCGGGACGACCTGGTCGCTATCGAGGGGGTGGAACAGGTTGCCTCCCTGGTTCCCGAGGTGAATCCACTGACCGGCGAGCCAATCACCAGCGAACAACTGACCGCGTTGCCCGCGCCCGCCGTTGCAACGCTGATCGGGCAGAACCCGGCCGCCGACCTCTTCGTCAGCGAAGACGGACGCCATGCCCTGATCATGGTCGTTCCCGGAGAGGACTCGCTCGACGTGGCGCAGAGGGTTTCGGCCTATGCATCACCGGCTGGTGCATCACCGGCTGGAGTCGACATCGTCTTGTCCGGCAACCCCGTCGTCTTTGCCGAGGTGCTCGACATCCTGTCGTTCTTCCTGCTGATCATCCCGCCGATCGTGATGATCCTGCTGGTTGGCACCTTCTACGCCACGATCGGTGACCTGCGTCTCTCCGTGCTGGCGATCATCCCGGCTGCCCTTGGCTCAATCTGGACATTTGGCCTCATCTTCGGGCTTGGACGTCAAGTCGACATCGTGACCGTCATCGTGCCGATCTTCGTGATCGTCATGGGTTCGGCGGATGGTCTGCACTTCGTAACCCACTTCCAGGAGGAAGCGGCGGTGAAGGCCAACCAGACCGACCGCATCGCCTCAGCTCTGCGCCAGGTTGGCGTTCCGATGATCCTCACTACGATTTCGACGGCGGCGGGATTCTTGTCGTTGCTCGTCACCGACGTTCAGCCGATCCGACAACTCGGCACGTTCGTCGCCATCGGCATTGTCTTTGCCGGCATCATCTCGTTCTTCTCACTCCCGGCGCTGGTTTCGCGGCTCACCATCCCGTCGAGCCACCACACTGCGCTCATCGGACCGCGGGTCACGGCTGGTCTCAAAAGGTTGGTGAAGACCAGGACACCGGCCATCGTCCTCACCGGCGCCATCGTGGTGGTCGCCCTCATTGGGATACCGAAACTCGCGGTCGACTCCGATCAGCTCTTCTTCTTCAAGGACGACCACCCGATACGCGAGGCCTTCGAGCAGACTGAGCTGCTCTTCGGCGGCGCCACTCCACTGGCCGGCGAGTTCGTCTACGACCCCATCTCCGGACCCGAGCAACTCGCCGCCATCCAGGCGTTGTCGCGTGAAATGGAGGAGCTCCCCGGCGTGCGCAGAGTCTTCTCCGCCGCCGACCTCGCCGGATCGCTACCCCCCGAGCAGCTCGCCGCCGTTCTCGACGGCGAGGGCGACCTGCCGCTCGGCACCCTCGTCACCGGCGACGGGATGCGCTTCATGCTGTTGCCGTCCAGCTTTTCGACGGACGACCTCCAGGGGTGGAAGACCTTCGCGGCCGACACTCCCGAGATCGTGGTCCTCACGGGGATGCCGATCGTTTGGGACAAAATCGCCCGTCTCGTGTTGCGGGCCCAGGTCAGCTCGATCATCGTTGCCTTCCTGCTCGTCACCATCATGCTGGCGATCAGCTACCGCAGGCTGCGCGAGACCCTCGTTGCCCTCGTGCCGATCATTCTGACCGTCGCCACGCTGCTGGCCTTCATCGCTCTGTCGGGGATTCAGCTCAATCTCCTGACGGCGATCGTCTCCAGCATCGTGATTGGAGTTGGCATCGACTACTCGATCCACTTTGTCGCGGCGATCACCTATGCCCAGCCGAAGGGCGACGGATACGTCCTGCGCGCCATCGACCGCGCCGGCCGCCCCATCGTGGCCAATGCGCTCGGCATCGCCATTGCGTTGAGCGCGCTATGGCTGTCGCCGCTCAAGATCCACGGACAGGTCTCGATGATCATGTGGGTGGCGATGATCACGGCCGCCGCCACCGCCCTCATCGTCATCCCTGCGTTCCTGCCGCGCGCTGGAGTGACCGACCCTGCCGACGACGTTGAGCTGGTCGCCTTCGACTGAGGTACGGGCAGACTGGGCCGGGCGGGTCAGGCGAAGATGTCGCTGATCTGGGCCTTCTGATCATCGGTGAGTTCCGCCATGACGTCGAGCGCCTTCAGGTTCTCGTGGACCTGCTCAACCCGGCTGGCACCGAGGATGACGGTGCTCACGTCGGGATTCGAGGCGGTCCATGCCACCGTGAGTTGGGCAAGCGTGCAACCGATCTCATCGGCGATGACCTTGAGCCTGCGCACCTTGGCGTTCTTGTCCGGATCGGTTAGCTGGTCCTTGAGCCAGCCGACGTTGGCGGCCCGGCTGCCCTCCGGGACACCATCGAGGTACTTGCCGGTGAGCAGGCCGGAGGCGAGCGGGCTCCACGTGGTGAGCCCCAGGCCGATGTCCTCGTAGAGCCGGCGGTATTCGTCCTCGACCTTGGTCCGGTTGAAGAGGTTGTACTCGGGCTGTTCAACAACGGGCTTGCGAAGGTGATGTTTCTCGGCGATTCCCCAGGCGGCTCGGATTTCGTCCGCGGACCACTCCGATGTCCCCCAGTAGAGGGCCTTGCCTGAGGCCACGATGTCGGACATCGCCCACACCGTTTCCTCGATCGGAGTGTCGGGATCGGGCCGGTGGCAGTAGATCAGGTCGAGGTGATCGAGACCGAGCCGATCAAGGGAGCCGTCGACGGCCTCCATCAAGTATTTGCGGTTGAGCGTCCAGTAGGCGTTGACCGCCGAGTCACCGTTGATCCCCCAGAAGTACTTGGACGACACGAGATAAGAGTGGCGCGGCCAGCCGAGCTGGGCGAGTGCCTGACCCATGACGGTTTCCGCCTGACCACCTGCGTAGACCTCAGCGTTGTCGAAGAAGTTGACCCCGGCTTCATAGGCAGCGCCCATGCACTCCACACTTTGTTCGACGGCCTGTTGGCTGCCGAATGTCAGCCACGACCCGTAGGACAGCACGCTGACCTTGAGCCCGGTGCCTCCGAGCCTGCGGTACTGCATCTCCATGTCAGGGCCTTTCTGGTGGGGGGTCGGTCTGGTGGTCATGTTCGCCGGGATGCCGCCGGTACTCAATTTGGGGCTGAATGGCTTCGCGCCCTATCGCAACTCCACCATCGACGCCGTGAAGGTGTGAACGTGATTGGCCCGCCCGACGGGCCCGATTTCTCCCGCGGCGAACATGCCGGCCAGGGCCGGCGGCGCAACGGTTTCGGACACGGACGCTGCGTCGTGGTGGGGAGCGCCGAAGAACCGCTCTCCCCTGGCGTTGCAGCTGAACAGAAGCAATCCGCCCGGGTCCTTGATCCCCTTTGTCAGCCGGCGAAGTTCCTCGTCGGCGGCAGCAGCATCACGAACTTGAAACTGGACGGTGGTCCCGACCTCGAGCCGATCGCCCACGGTCAACGACCCGGTGGCCTCATCAACGGATGTCACTCCCCTAATCAGGAAGTCACCGGCCCCGCGGTCCATCTTGTACTCGTTGGCGGCGACACCGAGCTGCAGACCTCGGGTGGCAGCCGCCCGCCCCTCAGCGTCGAGGCCAACTAGCAAGCTGCGGACGAACTCGAGGGCGGAGCGCCCTGCAATCTCGCTCACGGTGGCGCCGTCACCGGCGGTAATGACGGCGGGCTCCCCGATCGGCCGACAACCCTGAGAAACGATGGGCCGGAACCCGACCTCGCCGCCGAAGGTGACCAGCAGACTTCCGTTGCTTCGTGGCGCGCCGCCGATCATCAGCGCCGCTCCCCCCGGGCCGCCACCGGTATTCGCGAAACCTCCGACAACCGGGATCTCTCGTGCCGCCAGGTCGGCAATGAATCCGCCGGTCGGGAAGGTGAAGGGGTCGGCCAGCATGACCGCACCGACCACCCCGTCGAGCGACGTGACTCCACCAACGGTGATGCCCTGCGGAGTACGCACCGCCTCGAGGTGATGCGCCTGCACGGCGGCACCAGGTAGCGACCCCAGCCACACCGCCACGCCGGGTCCATCCTCGACCTCGGTCGTGTTGCCGATGACCCCCTCCGCGACAGCACCGACTCCGATCGCAGCGACGCGATCGATCGCAGCAGCCAGGTCGTCGGCGGCGTCCAGATGGTGCGGCGTGGCAAACACAAAGCCAAGGTCGGGCGCAGTATCAAAGGAGACGAGCGCGTCAGCCAACGCGCCGTCGAGCGCAGTGGTAGTTCTGGACTCTGTGGAGATCCCCGACCCAAACATCAGGGGCGAAGCGTACGCTACAGCGGGGCGAATGCACCTCGGGTTGCCATAGCCCCGGGGGTTTCGTATCCTTGCCCACCGCCCATTCGGGGGTGGTGTAATAGGCAACACGACAGGTTCTGGCCCTGTTATTGGGGGTTCGAGTCCTCCCCCCCGAGCGGACAACACGTCTTTCGTGTCTGTTCAAGCGTGGCCCCGTCGTCTAGTGGCCTAGGACGCTGCCCTCTCAAGGCAGTAACGCCAGTTCGAATCTGGTCGGGGCTACCACGCCGCTACGTCCCCGCGCGCCCTTCACCGCCTACGAAGACGGCCCGGTGACGGTGCGGGCTCGATCCAACTGCTGCATCTCGACCAGGGACAGCAAGAAGGCCAGGGTGGCTTCTCCCCCCTGGTTGAGGTTGACCCGGTCTTCGTGGAGGCCGTCGTGGCACCCACCGGAGTTGGCGTCGTAAACCTCGGCGCCGAGGTCGTTGCCGCCCAGGAACCACTCGAAGGCGCGTTGGGCCTCGTCGAACCACTCGTTGTTCCCGGTGACCCGATAGGCAGCCAAGCAGGCGGAGGTCATTGCTTGAGCTTCGAGGGGTTGCTGATCGAATCTGGCTGGTTCGGACCCTCGCGAGTAGAACCCCTCCGTCCCGATCGGGCGGAAGCGGCCTTCTTCCGTCGTCTGCACGGATGCCAACCAGCGCAGCGACCGGAGCCCGGTCTCGAGCATCTCGGTGTCACCGCTGCGGCGGCCCGCAACGATCAAGGCGTGGGGCAGAACGGCGTTGTCGTACGTAACGATGTCCTCGAACCAAGGCCACTCGTCGGACACGTTCTCGCGGAAGAGATCCATGAGCCTGCCGGTGAGGTCGGCCAGGACTTGACCCACCCGCCTCGCCCCTTCCAAGCGGGTGAGGTAGTCATCCAGCCCAATGGTGGCCGCCGCCCACGCCCGCGGTGAAGAAGTGTCGAGGATGGCGGAGAGGCTACGGTCGAACAAGGCAACGCCCCACTCTCGGAGATTGGTCCACGTGGAGCGGCCCACGCAGGCTCCGAGGGCTCGCAAAGCCCGGCCGGTGGCGTCGTCGGACCGGGCCGTGCGCCAGGCTCGGTCGTAGCCGAGGAAGTTGCGAAACCCGCGGTCGTCGCTTGCGTACTGCAGGAACGCCGCATAGGTGCTGGCCATATGGCGCAGGTCCTCGTCGCGGTAGCCGGCTTCGTTGAGGAGCACGGTGAGCAGGAGAGCTCTCGCGTTGTCATCGGTTGTGTAGCCCTCGTCGAATCGGGCCACGCTGTAAGAGGCGTGTTGAAGCAGACCAGTGGCGTCGGTGAGGCGCTTCAAGTAGTCGAGGCGGATCTTGGGAAGCTCGAGCGGGCGCTCATCCAACGTCCACGGCTCCAAGAGATTCCACACCGCGTGGACCCGGGTGCTTTTTGCCGCTTCGAACGACTCCATGTACCGCTGGGCGACTTCGTTCCACACCATGGAGCGGCTCAGGAGGTAGGCCTGTTTCCGCATCCCGTGCCGCCTCGTCTCGTCGCGGAGGAGCGCCAGGATCGCCTCCGCGGTAGCCGGCGGGTCTTCGAACGGCACGAGAATGCCCCGTTCATCGGCAAGGAGCTCTGCGGCGTGCCAATAGGGCGTCGAAATGACGGCCTTGCCGGCGCCAAAGCAGTAGGCGAGCGTGCCGGAGGTAATCTGGTCTTCGGTCAGGTAGGGCGTGATGTAGATGTCGGTCGCGCCGATGAACTCTTTCAGCTCCTCCAGCTCCACAAACCGGTTGTAGAAGATGACGTTGCGCTCGAGATCCAGCTCTCGTGCGGTTCGCTCCAGGCTGCGGCGATACGACTCGCCTTCCAGACGCACCACCGCCGGGTGGGTCGCCCCGACGACGACATAGACAAAGTCGGGGAACTCCGCGATCACCTCAGGCATCGCCAGAAGCACGTTCTCGATGCCCTTGTTGCGCGAGAGGAGGCCGAAGGTCAACGCCATGGGCCGACCCTCCACCCCAAAGTGATCCTTGTAGAAGTTGGGATCGACGAACGGCATGTCGTGAATGCCGTGAGGAATGACGTCGATCTTGGCACCTGGAACGCCGTAGACGTCCCTGAGGATCTCGGTGCCCTTCTCCGACATGACAACGATTCGTGCCGACTCCTCGGTCAACTCGGCCATGACGCGGCGATGCGCCGGGGTCGGGTCGGTGAGGATCGTGTGGAGTGTCGTCACGACCGGTCGCCGGAGATCACGGACCAGGTTCAAAACGTGACTGCCGGCAGGCCCGCCGTAGATACCGAACTCGTGTTGGAGCGACACGACGTCGCTGTCCGAGAAATTGATGAAGTCGGCGGCCCGCCGGTAGGAGTCGATATCCGGCTCCGACCATTCAAAGCGAACCTCATCAGGGTACGCGTACCCGTCCTCGTTGTCGTTGACCGCAGCCACAACGAAGTCTGTCTGCGGGAACGCCGTAGTGAGGGCGCTGCGCAGGTCAAACGTGAAGGTCGCTATGCCGCACAGGCGCGGCAGGTAGTCGGCAGCGAGAGCGACCCGTTGGATTCTGGTGGATGTGTTCATTGCTCTTAGAGCGTAGGGCGAACGAGGGCCGTCTGGGCGCCCGACCGTGGAAAGGCACCACTCTTGACGCTCCAGCGACTAAACCAGTGTGATGCTACGACGCCTGAGCCAACGATTACTGCTGCGCCCCGAAGATCTGGAGCCCACGCGGGACGACTTCGAGGTGATCGGGGCGTTCAATCCCGGCGCGGTGGCGGTCAACGGAGACGTTGTCCTCCTCGTGCGAGTGGCCGAGCGCCCTGCCGAACGCCGCGACGGTTGGACGCCGCTTCCGCGTTGGGACCCCGGCGAGACAGCTCTCGGTCGATTGGATCAAGACCGACGGCCTCGACCTTCGTGACCCGCGCGGCGTCGTGCTCCCCAACGGCTTCTCGCGGCTCACCTCCGTGTCCCACATCCGGGTCGCCCGCAGCAGCGATGGCCTTTCAATTGACGAGATCTCCGGGCCGGTTTTCGCCCCCAGCACAGAGTGGGGTGAGTACGGCATCGAGGATGCAAGAGTCACCAAGACCGGCGGGCGTTACTACATCACCTACGCAACCATCTCCCGGCGTGGCGTCTCGGCGGCGCTCGCCTCGACGACAGATTTTGTCACCTTCGTCCGGCACGGGATCACGTTCCCTCCAGAGAACAAGGACATGGTGCTGTTTCCGGAGCAAATCCGGGGCGACTACGTGGCGCTGCACCGACCCGCCAACAGCACGTTCAGCCCGCCGCAGATGTGGGTTGCTCGGTCGAAGGATCTCATCGATTGGGGCCGCCATCAGCATCTCGCCGGTGGAGTGTACGACTGGGAGGGGGGCCGGATCGGCGCCGGCCCGCCACCGATCAAGACGGACGAAGGTTGGCTGGAGCTCCACCACGGCAGCGGCCGGTCCGGCCCCGGCGGAACCGGTGTCTATGCAGGGGGTGTCATGCTGCTCGACCTGGAGGATCCGAGTCGGGTCCTCCGCCGCTCACCGCAGCCGATCCTGGTTCCGGAGGCTGACTACGAAATGGAGGGCTTCGTCGGCGACGTGGTCTTCCCGACCGGAGTCGTGGAGACGGGCGACACGCTGCTCGTCTACTACGGCGCAGCCGACACCGCCACGGCGGTCGTCGAATTGTCGCGCCAAGAGGTCCTCGACGCTCTGGAGTGAGGGAACCCAGCCCTGCGGTCACCCACGTCCGGCCCAGACGAGGCGGCGAGGCTGCAGTACGATTCCTGGTATGGCCGTACGCTTTCCAGATGTCGAGGGCTCCAGCTCTGTCCATGGTGTCGCACCAACTCCCGGAGACCCTGGCAGGAGAAGTGAATCTGCTTCTCATCGCCTTCAGGCAGTGGCAACAACGCGACGTCGACACCTGGACTCCCGTCGCCGACGAACTGGCCGGCGATTACCCACAGTTCCGCGCCTACGAGCTGCCGGTCATTTCCCAGGCCTATCGGCCCGTGGCCCGATTCATCGATGGGGGAATGCGCTCCGGGATACCCGATCCCAACGTCCGCGAAGCCACGATCACGCTCTACATCAACCGCAGCGACTTCATGCGGCGTCTGCAGATCCCCAATGTGCGTTCCATCGTCCCGATGCTGGTGCGACCATCGGGCACGATCCTGTGGCGCACCGAGGGACCGAGGACTCCCCGCACCGAAGCCGAACTCCGCAGCCTCGTCGCCACGGCCTGAGGCCCGGCGAATCAAACGGGGTCCAGCAAGATCGAAACCCATGACGGACTGAATCCCGTGACAGAGAAGGCCCACGGTTCGGTCACCAACCGAAGCTCGAACCCGCACACCACCCGGGGCGCCACTCCCTACCGCACGGGCCAGGTGGGGTCCTCGAAACGCTGGATCTCGAGCACGTTGCCATCTGGGTCCTGCAGGAACACGTGGTAGATCCCGAACTTCTCGTTGCGTGACGGTGGCCTGTCGAAACTGACACCCGCTGCAACCAGCCGTTGGTACCACCCGTCAACGTCTTCGGAGACCAGCGTCACGATCACCCCAGCGACCGGCTCCGCCGTCAGGTGTTCGCAGACGCCGAGAAAGGCCTGCGGGCCGGTGCGGTAGATCCGACACACCCCCTGGTCGAGTACCAGGGGCAGCCCGAGGAGTTTCCGATAGAACCGGTCGGAACGCTCGAGGTCACTAGCCGGCAGGAACACCACCTGCTGATCGAACAGGGTCGGGCCACTCATGTGGCGAGTTGTGCCGCCGCAGCGCCCATCCGCTCCAGGGTGCGATCTCTTCCCAACACATCCATCGATTCGAACAGCGGAGGGCTGATTGATGAGCCCGATATGGCCACCCGCAGGGGCTGCAGACCTTTGCGGGGCGAAAGGTCCTGCTCCTCGAGCATGCCGCGCAGCGCCTCCTCGATGGTCTCCGTCGTCCACGCGTCCAACCCGGCAAGGGCAGCCGCTGCCGCAGCCAGCGCGGTCGGCACCTCGGGCTTGGTCATCACCTTCTTCCACGAGATCTCGTCGTAGGTGATGTCGGTAAACAGGAACCGCACCTGGGGCGCCACTTCCGTGAGGAGCTTGGTGCGCTCTTGGACGAGCGGAGCGATCTCGGAGAAGACGGCCAACTCATCCGCACCGAGTGGGTGGCCGAGGTCCGCTACCACCCAGGGAAGTGAGCGAGCCACAAACTCGCCGGCGGGCAACTCCCGGATGTACACGCCGTTCATCCACTCGAGCTTGGCGGTGTCGAACACGGCGGGATTGGTCGACACGTCGTTGAGGCTGAACCGCTCAACCATCTCGGGCAGCGTGACGAGCTCCTCGTCCTCACCGGGCGACCAGCCGAGCAGCGCCAGGTAGTTGCGCACAGCCTCGGGCAGATACCCGGCCTCTCGATAGGCCTGCAGCGCAGTATGACCGTGCCGTTTCGACAGCTTGCTGCCATCCGGTCCCATCAACAGCGAAAGGTGGGCGTAGGTCGCCCGCGTCGCCCCCATCGCCTCGGTGAGCAGGATGTGCTTTGGCGTAGAGGACAGTAGGTCCTCGCCGCGGATGACGTGGCTGATCTCGAAGTCGACGTCATCGACCGTGCTGGCGAGGTGGTAGGTCGGAGACCCGTTGGAGCGAAGGATGACAAAGTCGTCGACCTGAGCATGATCGAAACGCATCTCGCCCTTGACCAGGTCGGTGAACACCGTCGCTCCGGGCCGTGGGACCGCAAACCGGATCGGCGCCTCCTCGCCGGCGGCGAGGCGGCGGCGCGCTTCGTCATCCGACACCCGGAAGCGGCCGTCGTAGGCGGGTGAAGTGCCCGCTGCTTGGGCCTCACGGCGGAATGCGTCGAGCTGCTCGGTTGTGGCAAAGCTGTAGTAGGCCAGACCATCGTCGACCAGGCGGTGGGCCACCTCCTGGTACCGGCCAAAGCGGAGACTCTGCCGGTACGGCTCGTGCGGGCCGCCCACGCCGATGCCCTCATCCCAGTCGAGGCCGAGCCATTGCAGCGACTCGACGATATCGGCTGCAAACTCTGCAGTGCTGCGGGCCTGGTCGGTGTCGTCGCTACGCAGGATGAACGTTCCCCCACGACCCCGAGCGAACACCCAGTTGTAGAGCGCAGTACGGCCGCCACCAACGTGGAGGAAGCCGGTCGGCGACGGTGCAAAACGGACTCGGACGCTCATCAGCCTGCCACCGGGTTCATCAGGACGCCGACGCCCTCAACGTCGACCTCGACACGGTCGCCGGCCTCGATCGGACCAACCCCCGAAGGAGTCCCCGTGAGGATCACGTCGCCGGGCAGCAGCGTCATGATGCGACTCACGTAGGCGACCAACTCCCCAACCCCAAAGACCATGTCGCTGGTTGATCCCGATTGGCGAATCTCGCCGTTGACCCGGCAGATGATCGAGAGCCCCTCGAGCGGGTCGAGTTCGGTGTCGATGGCCGGTCCGAGCGGACAGAACGTATCGAAGCCTTTGGCGCGGGTCCATTGTTTGTCGCGCCGCTGCAGGTCGCGGGCGGTCACATCGTTGGCGGCGGTGTAGCCGAGGATGCTGGGACCGACGTCTTCGATTTCGACGTTCCTGGTCACCTTGCCCATGACGATGGCCAGCTCCGCTTCGTGGTGGACTTCGGCTGAGTCGGGTGGCAGCCGGATCGGCTGCATTGGGCCCACGACGGTCGTCGGTGGCTTGAGAAAGATGACCGGCTCGTCGGGAACGTCGGCGCCCATCTCGGCGGCGTGATCGACATAGTTGCGGCCGACGGCCACGATCTTGGTGGGAATCACGGGTGCCAGGAGTCTCGCTTCGTTCCAGGCCACCACCGTCTCGGTCGGCTCCCAGGCCACCAGCGGGGTGCCACGGTGGAGTCGGATCCCCTCGGGCTCGACGGCCCCATACGTGATGTCATCGACCTCAGTGTCGACTCGCACGATCTTCATGACCTACCACTCCTCACGATTCGCGGCGACAGTACAGCTCGGGGCGCGGTGGCGTTCACCGTTGAATCAGACGTCGACCCGTCGCCATTTGGGCTCGCACTGCGCCCGGCTTGGAAGCCAGGACGTTCAGCGGTATAGCCGCAACCACGCCGCGTAGCTTGGCGGCGTCGTGGCCGACATTGGCGAACCAATCGACGCGGTCCTCGGCCAGGGAGGCCGCAAGGTCTGCCGGCAACTCATGATCGTCGTAGCCAAACAGGATCAGGGCAACGTCGATATCCTCTGCCGTGGGTGCCCGCCCGAAGTGTGAGGCCCGCGCTCCGGCGACGGCGGCGATGGCCGCTTCGGCATTGGCGCGGTGCTCACCGTGGGCGAGCACCAAGTCCCGTTGGCCGATGAGGCTGAGGGCATAGCCGGTGTCGGGGCCGGTTGTCCCGAATCCCCCACCCCAGGGAACCTCCTCCGGGGTGTTCATCTCCCCCGGCCGCGACGGGCTCCAGCGGCGCGCCGGCGCCGGTCGAGCCGTCGGGCGCGGCAGATCGGCGATCTCCAATTCGATGTTGGGTTGCTGTCCCATGCGACCTGATGTCCGATGTGAGGCGATGTGTGCGCTCAGAGCGTACCGAAGCTCACACGTGTTCGAGCCACTCTGGATGGGTCGTCAGCTCGCCGGTCACCGCAGCGTTGAACAGTTCCTGCGCTCGCAGGGTGATCGGACCGGGCTTGCCGGGGCCAATTGGCCGGTTGTCGATCTCTCGCACCGGGGTGACTTCGGCGGCGGTTCCCGTCAGGAACATCTCGTCGGCGTAGTAGAGATCGGTGCGATCAAGCAACCGCTCGACCACCTCAAATCCGTCGTCACGGAGGAGGGTCGCCACTGCATCACGGGTGAAGCCGTCGAGGCATCCCACCGAGATCGGCGGGGTGTAGACGGTGCCCCGGCTCACGACGAAGATGTTCTCGCCACTGCCCTCCGAGATGACGCCATCCTGGTTGAGCATGATCGCCTCATCGAAGCCGGACTGCATGGCCTCGCGCTTGGCGAGGATGCTGTTGATGTACGTACCAGTAGCCTTGGCGTTGGGGAACGAGTCGTTGGGGAAGCGGCGCCACGATGACACCTTCGCCCGAATCCCGTCACGCACGCCCTCTTCGCCGAGGTAGGCGCCCCAGCGCCACGTGATGATCGAGGTACGAACCCTGGCATTGACCGGGTTCAACCCGAGGGCACCGAGCTCGAGGAACACAATGGGTCGGATGTAGCCGTCGACGAGCCCGTTGGCGGCCAACAGCTCTTTGGTCGCCTTGGCCAGGTCCTCAACAGACCACTCGAGTTCCATCTGATAGGCCTGAGCCGACCGGTGGAGGCGCTCCATGTGGTCGGTCAGGCGGAATACCGCAGTGCCCTGCTCGGTCTGATAGGCGCGAATGCCCTCGAAGACTCCCGTGCCGTAGTGCAGCGCATGGGAAAGCACGTGAACCGTCGCTTCCTCCCACGGCACCATCTCGCCGTCCATCCAGATGTAGGTCGTAGGTTCCATGGCCCTATCTTGCCATGCGATGCGACCCCGCGTCGAAGCCATCCCCAATCCGGCACCGGACCAGCGTCAGATGCCCCAAACCGCCCTACCCTCAGGCTCCGCATGACAACGCCCGCCACGACCAGCCGCCTCGGAAACCGCCAGTTCATCGCGCTGGTTGCCGCCATCATGGCGATGGGCGCACTTGGCATCGACCTGATACTTCCCGTGTTCGACGAGATACGGGCCCACTTCGGGTTGGCCGCAGACGCCACCGACGTCGCCCAAATCGTCACCGTCTACTTCCTCGGCATGGCCACCGGGCAGATCTTCTACGGTCCGTTCGCCGACCGGTTTGGGCGCAAGCCGGTGTTGTACGTCGGCATGACGATCTACATGCTGGGGGCGATCGGTTCGGCCTTGGCCCCAACGCTCTCGATCATGCTGATCAGCCGATTCGTGTGGGGCCTCGGCGCCGCAGGCCCTCGCGTCGTTGCGGTTGCTGTCGTTCGCGACGTCTACGAGGGCAAGGCCATGGCCCGAGCGATGTCGTTCATCATGGCGGTCTTCATTCTCATTCCGATTGTTGCTCCAAGCATGGGAGCGGCCATTGCGGCACTCGGCTCTTGGCAGCTCGTGTTTTGGTTCGCCGTTGCCTACACCATCGTGGTCGGGCTCTGGGCGACCCGGCTGCCGGAAACCCTCGCCGCGGAGAATCGGCGCGAGCTGCGACTGCGGCCAATGCTCGATGCCGGACGGGAGGTCATCACCAACCGACAAACCATCGGCTACACGCTGGCCATGGCCTTCCTATTTGGTGCGTTCAGCTCGTATCTGGCCAGTTCGGAGCTGATCGTCGGCGAGATCTACGGGTACCCGGGAGCCTTCCCCTTCATCTTTGGGGCCCTCGCCGCCGGGATGGGGATCGCCATGCTGACCAACACCAAACTGGTCGGCCGTCTAGGTGTCCGCGGCACCGTGCGCAGGGCCATCGCCGGCTACACCACGCTTGCGATGGGTCTGCTGGCGCTGACATTGCTGACCGACGGCACGCCGCCGTTCCTGCTCGCCATGATCGGCCTCAGCGCCGTGTTGATCATGCACGCCACGATGATCCCCAACCTGAACACCCTCGCCATCGAGCCGCTCGGCCACATCGCCGGCATGGCCTCGGCGATCATCGGGACGATCTCACTGGCGGGTGGCGCATTGCTCGGGTCGCTCGTCGACCGCGCCATGAATGACACGATCACCCCGCTCGTGGTCGCCTTTGTGGTCTACGGCCTGGCCGCAGCCGGCTGGGTCGCCTACGCCGAGGGCGGTCGGGTCAAGGTGGCGACTCCCGCCGCGGCACCACCCGTCGCCCGCGGCGCCGACTAGGAGACTGTCGAACCAACGGCATCGCGGGGTGGCACGCCTCGTGACAACCCCGCGCAGCGATCGCCCTGCCAACCAAACGCCTCTTCCGCCCTCCACCGGCGAGCGCGAACTGTCCGCTAGGCCAAGAACCGGTCGTGCCAATCGAGGATGATCTCGAACCGGTCCTTGCGGTGCTTTGGCTTGCCGCTGCGCGAGAGTTCGTGGCCCTCGCCGGCCGGGAAGCGAACCAGCTCGGTCTCGGTACCGACCCGGCGCAGCAGTACGTAGAGCTGCTCGGCCTGCTCGATCGGACACCGATAGTCGGTCTCCGAGTGCAGGATGAGGGTCGGCGCCACCATCCGATGTGCATAGGCCAGCGAGCTTGCCTGCCAGAGCAGATCAGCGGCTGCGGGAAGCTGCGCTTCCAGGTACATACGGTCGAACCACGGCCCGATGTCCGACGTGCCGCCGAACGAGAGCCACGAGTAGAGGCCCCGCTCCGCTATCGCCGACTTGTAGCGATGATCAACTGCGACGAGCCGCACCGTCATCATCCCGCCGTAGGACCCGCCCATCACCCCCATCCGCTCGAGGTCGAGCCGAGGAGCGACCTCAGCCGCAGCCACCGGGGCGGCAACAAGGTCACGCAGGTCCGGGGGGTTCTCCTCCTGCCAGACGCCGACCACCGCCCGCACGTAATCGGATCCGTAGCCGCTCGACCCGCGCGGATTGATCCCGATGACGCCGTATCCGGCGCCGGTGTAGACCTGGAACTCGTCGGAGAATGCGTAGCCGTACTGTGTGGCAGGTCCACCGTGGATGTTGAAGAGGACCGGTACGGACCCCTCTCCCGGCGGCAAGTACACCCAGCCTTCGACCTCGACCCCCTCGTGCTCGATCGTGAATCGCTGCGGTACTGCCAGTGTCGCATCCTGGCGGAAGCCGTCGTTGAGCGCAGTGAGTCGCCGCTCAGCTCCGTCCTCGTACCAGAACAGTTCGCCGGGATCGGTTGGATCGGTCGCGGTGAACGCAAAGGCGCTGCCGTCGCGCCGCGGGCTAACCCCGGTGATCATCCGGTCACCGCCGAGGACATCCTCCGTCCCACCGTCGGGATAGAGCCGGATCACCCGAATACAACCCGAGTCCTCCAGGGTCGACAGGGCCGAACCGTCATCGAGCCACTGGGGCCCTCCCGGGTTGAGCGGCGGCGCAAACGTCACGAGGTTGCGATCTAGGCGCGGATACAGGGGCTCAATCGTCCCGTCGGCGTGCAGCCGATTCAGCGGTTGCACGTCTGGGTGGGCCCACCGGTCCTCCTTGCCGATGGCGTAGAGCTGACCGGAGCGGTCGTAGCTGGGCGCCCCCCAGAAACCAACGTCGCAACGAGCGGTGAGGCCACCTCCGGCGGCGGGGACCGTCCAGATCTGCCCGCCCTCGTCGAGACCCCTGCTCTCATGGCGAGCACTCGAGAACGCAATCTCGCTGCCGTCGGTATTCCAAACGATCTCTGCCTCGTTGAAGTCACCTGGGGTCAGGCAGATCGCCTCGTTGCTGGCGGACGGGTCAACCAGGTAGATGTGCTGCCGCCGATCTCCCACCCAGCCTTGATCGTCGAAACGGTACGGCAGCGTGGTGATCCGGCGTGGCCGGCGAGCCCGCTCTTCGTCGTCGAGGTCCGCCAGTGCGTCGATCCAGGTCGCGGCCACAATCGCAAGGCGGAAGCCGTCAGGAGACCAGGCGATCTGGCTCACGCCGAGCGAGTAGTCAGTGATGGTTTCCGCCTCACCGCCCGCCAGGGGAAGGATGGCCAGCTGCGGCTTCGCCTTGTCGTCATCGACCTTGCGGATGAATGCCAGCCGGGTGCCGTCGGGCGACCAACGCGGTGCAACATCGGTCGGGCCCGCAGTGAGCGGCCGGGCCGCATCGCCGTCCCAGAGCCAGATGCGCCGAACATACCGGTCGCCTTCGAGGTCCATCTGCGTGACGACAAAGGCCACCTGAGAACCGTCGGGGTGGATCCTGGCGTCGGACGGCGTCCGGTAGTCGCCAAGCTGCTCTGGTCTCATGTTCCTTCCCTTCGCGCGTGCGGCAGTCCAGACAGTACCGCTCAATCGGGCGATGTAATCTGCCCGCTACGCTCGCTCACTATGCGTCGCTTCATCGCTGCCGGTTTTGGCGTCGGGCTCATCCCCCGACGGATCTGGGAAAGTGACAACGGCGCGGGCACCTTCGGCGCCGTCCTCGCCGGGATCATCGCTTTCGTGCTCATTCCGCTCGGTCTCTGGGCCCACGTGGCGGCAACCATCATCGTGATCGGGCTTTCGCTGTGGTCACCGGCCCCGTTCCTCGCCGAGGACAAGGACCCCGGTTGGATCACCATCGACGAGGTGGCCGGCGCGATGCTGGCGGTGACCGGCCTGGTCGGTTGGCCCTGGGTCGTCGCCTGGGTAATCGCCCGTCTCGCCGACATCTTCAAGGTGCTCCCCGGCGTCCCCCAAGCCGAACGACTCCCCGGCTCCCTCGGCATCACCGCCGACGACCTCGTCGCCGGCCTCTACGGCCTCGCCGCCGGCTGGATCCTCACCTGGATCATGTGAAGAGGGTTTGTCACCCGAGGTGGATGTAGCGGGCGGCGGCTACTCCGTGAATGGCGAGGATGGCGGCCACGTCGGTATCGGTTAGGGATCGTTCGAGGCTGAGCCCCATCATGGCTCCACCGGCGGGATGACGTCCCACTGCCATGTCGGCAATGTTGACCCCGGTGTCGCCAAGGTAGGTCCCAACCCGCCCGATGACGCCCGGTACGTTCTCGTTCCGGATCAAGAGCATGTGGTCGGTGATCGGCAACTCGATCTCGTACCCGTCGACCTCGACGAGCACCGGACCTTTGCGGGCCATGAAGGTTCCGGCAATCGCACGCTCGGTTCCGTCGACCACACCCGCGAGCCGAATCAGCGACTGATAGTCGTCGGACTGGGCAACAGCCTCCTCGCTCACCACCAGGCCGTGCGCTTCGGCGATCAGTGGAGCGTTCACAAACGAGACAGGATCGTCGGTTACGACGCCCAGAATGCCCTTGAGCGCTGCCAAAGCGAGGGGACGGACCGGCGAGTCGGCCAGGCGTCCCTGGGCGCACACCGCGAGCTCAATGGGCAGACCCTTGGCGAAGCCGATGAAGATGCGGCCGAGCCACTCCGCCAGCGGCAGGAACGGCTTGATGTCATCTGAAACATGCGACCCGAGATCGATGTTGACTGCGGCCAGCACCAACTCACCCCGCAACGCGTCGGCTACGGACTCCGCCACGGAGATCCCCGCCCTGTCTTGGGCTTCCTGGGTTGATGCCCCCAGGTGGGGCGTGACAACGACTGCGGGGAGATCGAACAACGGACTCTCCGTCGTCGGTTCGACGGCAAAAACGTCGACGGCGGCGCCTCCAATGGTGCCGGCCCGCACCGCTGCGGCGAGCGCTGCCTCATCGACGATCCCGCCGCGGGCGACGTTGATCAACCGAGCCGTCGGCTTCATAGTCGCCAGCATCTCGGCGTCGACCAAACCCTCGGTGTCCTTGGTGCGCGGCAGATGGATGGTGAGGAAATCGGCCGACTCGAACACGTCGGCCAGTCCGCCGAGCTCAACCCCGAGGCGGCGCGCCCGCTCCTCGCTGACGTACGGGTCGTACGCCAGGATCCGCATCCCAAATGCCGACGCCCGTTGCGCCACCAGAGTGCCGATCCGGCCCAGTCCAACGACACCCAGGGTCTTGCCATGGAGTTCGACCCCGTTGAAACGCTTCCGCTCCCATGAGCCCGAGCGCAAGGAGGCGTCCGCTTCAGCGATCCGACGTGCTTGGGCGAGTAGCAGCGCCATGGTGTGCTCGGCGGCCGAGATCGTGTTGGCATTCGGCGCGTTAACGACCAGAACGCCGGCCCGAGTGGCGGCCTCGAGGTCGATGTTGTCGACACCGATCCCGGCGCGACCGACAACCTGGAGGCGGGGTGCGGCGCCGATCATCTCGGCATCGACTTGGGTGGCGGACCTCACGATGAGCCCGGCCGCGTCTGCCAACCGGGCCAGCAGCTCGGCCCGTTCGACTCCGACGGCAACATCAACGTCGCAGTCCGCTTCCATGGCGGCGATGCCGGCCGGTGCGATCGCCTCGGCGACCACGACCTTCGGTTTGCCCATCGATGATCCCTCCGGATCGACGTAGAGGATCATGATGGCACCCGGACGAGACCCGTCGGGAATCGATCGACCGGTGTGATAGGACATTCGACCCTGCGGCGTCGCCGGCGCGCCCGGTACGGTAGGTGACACAAGGGCCGCGCATGCGTCCCGTGGCCGAATGGAGGAAGCATGGACGGTCCGGCTTGGCATCCGAACATCGTCGTCGTCGGCATCGACGGCTCCGACCATTCGAGGCACGCAGCCAGCGTGGCAGCATCGCTCGCCGAGAAGAACGGCTCCCACCTGCACCTGATGACGGTGGTCCGCCCCCCCGAGGGATGGTGGGGCATCGTGGGCTCACCCCCGACGCCATCTGCACTCAGCAAGACGCTGACCGATGCTCAGCGCGAGATCCTCGACTCCGTCCTGCGGGACCTCGACCTCAGCGGCGTCACCTACGAGACCATCGAGGAAATCGGTGATCCCGCCCGGATGCTCGTAGAGCATTGCACCACGGTTGGAGCGGACCTCCTGATCGTCGGCAGTCGCGGCGCAGGATTCCTCGAGCGCCTGGTCCTCGGGTCGGTTGCCAACCGGGTCGCCCACGACGCCCCCTGTCCCGTGCTGCTCGTCCCCTGAGTGAACCCACGCCGCCACCCCGAGCACGTCGGATGACATCGTCCTGCGACTGGCCCCGCCCCGGATTCTGGCGCGCCACAGGTCGCGCCATGCTGCTGCGATGCCCACGGTGCGGCGCCGGTGAGCAGTTCCATCACTGGGTGGAGATGAACGACGACTGCGCCAACTGTGGGATGCACTTCGAGCGGGTCGAGGGCTACTGGCTCGGATCCGTTGCCTTGAACCTCGGGGTCACCATGGGCCTGTTTCTTGCCGTGTTTGTCGGTCTGATGGTGATCACCTGGCCGGAGGTGCCGTGGACGACGGTGTTGATCGTCGTGGTTGCCATCACCGCCATCACTCCGATCATCTTCCACCCATGGTCGCGGACCCTTTGGCTCGTGGCCGAACGCCACGCCTATTCGCGGTCGCACCCTTACGAGTAGGTCGCCACCCGCTACTTGAGACCCAGCCAGGTCATGATCAAGTCGGCGTCGAGAGTGTCGACGGTGGGGTGGGTGCCGACCGTGGTGCCGTAGCGGGCGACGCAGACGACCCGCATCCCGGCGGCAACGGCCGCATCGGCGCCGTTCACGGAATCCTCGACGGCCAGACACTCGTGCGGGTCGACCCCGAGCCCGGCTGCGGCCGCGAGGTAGACGTCGGGAGCCGGCTTTCCGGCGGGAACCTCGTCGCCACCGACGACGACCTCGAAGTAGCGAGCGAGGCCAACAAGCTCGAGCTTCTGGCGCAGGTGATCGCCCCGACTCGATGAGGCCACCGCCAGCGGGATTCCGTAGAGCGCGAGTTCCGGCACGGTGGCCGCGGCATCGCCAAACGGCTCGAGACCCGGGTAGCCGGCCAACCTCCTGGCGTCGACCTCCGCCTGCATCTCATCCTGCTCCGGCAGTTGCGCCCGAATCGCAAAGTAGCGATAGCAGTCCGCCTCCGAGGTTCCCCGCACCGCGACAACGTCCTCATCCGTCATGACGTAACCGTGGTGGGCCAGTGCCCCGGCCCACGACGCATCGGAAAGCGGCTCGCTGTCGACGAGCACGCCATCGCAATCGAAGACGACCGCCCTCATGGACCGCCGACCACGCCGGCGACTCCGGCGACGGCCCGGGCAAGACGGGTACGCACCCACCAGCGAAACGCTGGAGCAGCCGACGGGGGCACCTCAGCGGCGTAGCGAATTTCGAGGTCGGCGGCTGGAACGCCGCCGTCCACCTCGGCGGTGACGATCACGTCGAGGCAGTGGTCCGAACCGAGCGGTATCCCGTCGATCTCACAGCGGTAGCGGTGACCGGCCCCCCATTCGGTGATGCGAAAGCGCAGGGCGTTCTTGGGATCGCCCAGTCGAGTGAACTTGATGAATACGGTGTGGCCAACATCGGGTAGTTCGGTCCCCAAGAACCCGGCGGAATGGACCGGGGCCCAGTCTTCGATCCGGGCCGGGTCCGCAACGAGGGCCCACACCTTGGCCGGATCAGCACCTCGCAACAGTCGGCCGTCGCGAACGACGACCGCGGTCACGAGCCCGCCTGGGCCTTCTCTCGGATGAGGTCGGACACCATCCGGGGATCCGCCTTGCCACCGGTCGCGCGCATGACCTGGCCCACCAGAAAGCCAATCGGCTTGCCGTCGCCGGCACGAATCTTCTCAACGGCGTCGGCGTTGTCGCCGAGCACCGCTTCCACGGCGGCATCGATCACACCGGTGTCAGAGATCTGGATGAGGTCACGCCCCGCGGCGACCGTGGCAGGGTCACCTTCGCCCTCGAGCACTCCGCCCAGCACATCCTTGGCGGCCGTCGCCGATAGCTTGCCACCATCGACCATCTTCTCGAGGTCGACGAGGTGCTGCGCCTCGAGCGAGGTGTCATCCAACTCGATCCCGGTCCGCCGGGTGTAGGCAACAACTTCGCCGGTCAGCCAATTTGCGGCCGTCTTGGCGTCACCACCTGCGGCCACGGCACGCTCGAACATAGCTCCAAGCGCTTCGTCGTCGACGAGTTGACCGGTGGAAATCGCATCAACCCCGAGCGTGAGATAGCCACTGCGCCGCGCCGCAGGCAGTTCCGGAAGTGAGGCGCGGACCCGGTCCTGCCATTCGGCGTCCACCACCAGCGGCACGAGGTCGGGATCCTGGAAGTAGCGATAGTCCTCTGACTCTTCCTTGGAGCGCATCCCGGCGGTGGTGCCGGTCGCTTCGTTCCAGTGGCGAGTCTCCTGCACAACGGTGCCCCCGCCATCGAGCACGCCGATCTGGCGCTCGATCTCGAAGGCGATGGCCCGCTGCAGCGAGCGCAGCGAGTTGACGTTCTTCACTTCGGATCGAGTGCCAAATGCCTCACGCCCAACCGGCCGAACCGAGATGTTGGCGTCAAACCGCATCGAGCCCTCCTCCAGCCTGGCGTCGGAAACGCCAAGCATCCGGACAATCCGCTGCAACTCGGCTCCATAGGCCCTGGCCTGCTCGGCAGAGCGAAAGTCCGGTTCCGTGACGATCTCGACCAGCGGGACGCCGGCCCGGTTGAAATCGATCAGGGAGTGCTTGGCATCATGGATCCGGCCGCCGCCTTCCCCAATGTGGAGGCTCTTGCCCGTGTCTTCTTCCATGTGCACCCTGGTGATCCCGATCGTGGTCATCTCCCCGGCGACCTCGACTTCGATCGACCCGTTGACACAGAACGGAAGGTCGAACTGGGTGATTTGGTAGTTCTTCGGCAGGTCGGGGTAGAAGTAGTTCTTGCGATGGAACTCGGAGTAGTCGACCAGCCGGCACTGCAACGCCGCCCCAATACGCAAGATGCTCTCGATCGCCTCTTCGTTGGGGACCGGGAGGGCACCCGGCAGTCCCAGGCACACCGGACAGCAGACCGTGTTGGGCGGAGCCCCGAAGTCCACCGCACACCCGCAGAACATCTTCGAATTGGTCTGGAGTTCGACATGGGTTTCGATGCCGATCACCGCTTCGTAGCTCGTCGTCATGGTGATGCGACCTCCGATGTTGCCAGCGGCGGCCGCTCGCTGAATCCGGCGAGACGCTCCACCTCGGCGGCGACTCTGAAGAGCATTTCCTCGCCGAGCGCAGGCGCCATCACCTGAAACCCAATCGGAAGGCCCTTGGAGTCGAGCCCGATCGGCAACGAGATCCCCGGGTCTCCCGAGAGGTTGCTCAGGATGGTGCACACGTCGGACAGGTACATCGTGAGCGGGTCGTCGGTCTTCTCCCCGATCCCGAACGCCGTCGTCGGCGTGGTCGGCGAAACGAGCACATCGACCTGCTCGTAGGCGGCTCCGAAGTCCCGACGGATCAGGGTTCTGACCCGCTGCGCCTGGCCGTAGAAGGCGTCGTAGTAGCCGGCGCTCAGGGCGTAGGTGCCGAGCAGAATGCGCCGGGTGACCTCAGGGCCAAACCCGGCGGCACGACTGTTGGCCATCATCTCCTCGGTGGTCCCACCATCGACCCGCAGGCCGTAGCGGACTCCGTCGAAGCGGGCGAGATTGGCCGAACACTCGGCCGGAGCGATCAGGTAGTAGGCAGAAAGGCCGTACTCCGCCGCCGGTAGCGACACGCTGACGACTTCCGCTCCGGCAGCGGCGAGTTGCTCGAGCATCGCTCTCGTGGCGGCTGCCACTTCGGCATCGATGCCTTCGTCGAGCAGTTCGGCAACCACACCGATGCGAAGGCCGGCCACACCCGCATGGATGGATCCTCCGACGGCCGGCGTCTCGCCGCGGTAGCTGGTTGCGTCGTGAGGATCGAAGCCGCTGATGCCTGCAAGCAGCATGGCGGTGTCATCCACGGTGCGGCCAAAGGGGCCGATCTGGTCGAGGGACGAGGCAAAGGCCACAAGTCCATACCGGCTGACCAGACCGTAGGTTGGCTTCATTCCGACGATCCCGCAGAGCGCGGCGGGCTGACGAATCGATCCTCCCGTGTCGGACCCCAGCGCACCGAGCGCCGATCCGACAGCTACCGCCGCCGCGGAGCCACCGGATGATCCTCCCGGAACCCGGTCCGTATCCCACGGATTGCGGGTCGGCCCAAAGGCCGAGTTTTCGGTCGAAGAGCCCATGGCGTACTCGTCGAGATTTGTCTTTCCGACGATGATCGCTCCGGCTTCCTTGAGGCGACGCACCGCAGTCGCGTCGTACGGGGGGCGGTAGCCGGCCAGGATCTGCGAACCGCAGGTCGTCTCGATCCCTCGGGTGCACATGTTGTCCTTGACTGCGAGGGGGATGCCGTGCAACGGGCCAAGGTCCACGCCTCGCTCTAGCGCCGCGTCGGCAGCTTCAGCTGACGCACGGGCGCCTTCTCGGTCAAGGGTCAGGAAGGCGTGAAGGTGGGCCTCGGTCACGGAAGCTCGCCGTGTCACCGCTTCGAGCAATTCGACGGCCGTGAAATCTCCGGCCCGGAGGCCCTTGCCTGCCCCGGCAACGGTCAGGTCGGCAAGATCAGCCATCGGCCGGCCCCTCGCCGCCGTCGAGGATGCGCGGCACCCTGAAGTACCCGTCCTCGTGGTCCGGTGCCTGGGCAAGCACCTCATCACGGTCCAGCGAAGGCGTCACCACGTCGGACCGAAACGAGTTGGTCATCGGCAGCGGGTGCGATGTCGGCGGCACTCCTTCGGTGGGGAGCGACTGCACCAACTCGGCGTGTTCGAGAATGTCGCCGAGCTGGCGGCCGTAGAGTTCGAGTTCCTCATCGGTCAAGGCAACTCGGGCAAGCTTGGCAACTTTGGCGATGTCGATTTCAACGGGCATGGTCGCGGATGCTACCGCACCCGGCCGGACAGCCCATCGGGCCATCCACACGACCTGATGACTAGTCCGTTCATCCCTCAAGGCACCCACCCCGGCTGCCGACGATAATTGGACCAGCAACTACCGTTGCCCCGCAATCGATCCCCGCGAACCAACATGCAGCAAATCCGGAGCCTGAGAGGGCCACGGAGCAGGCGCTATGTGCTTGCCGGCGTGGCCTTTGCATTCCTGCTCTCCCAGCCGGGAGTAGCGGCGGCCGACGTCGTCACCGATGACTATCCAGCGCTCGGATATCACGATTGCACCACCGCTGGGAGGGGCTTACGAGTATTCAAAGGGTTCGGTGGCGTCCTGGGCGTCGACTGCAGAGTTCGACGCGGGGACACATGCGGGCACAAGCGCCCAGGTCGCCACCGACAGCCTCACCCTTTCACGGATTGGTCCGTCCGGGGTCGCCGCCCCCGACCCGGCCAATCCGTGGTGGGACACCGAATGGGGAACCCGCCAGTGCTACGGGGTGAAGCACCCGGGATCGACCTCGGTCACCGAGTACCCGCTCGCCGTCGGGTTCCCGCTCGACTCGCTGGTTGCCGCCGGCCTCCTCCAGGCCGACTTCGGCGACCTGCGGGCCATCGCGGCCGATGGCGTGACGGAACTGCCGCTGTGGGCAGAAACGACCTATCAACAGGTGTGGGTGCAGGTTGATGCGATCGATGCGGGCACCACGACCTCGTTCTGCCTCTACTACGCCTACGCGCCTGGAGACGCCGCGGTTCCCGCCAATCACGGTGAGGGCCCGGTCTTCACCTACACAACCGAAAAGCCCATCTACTACACCGTGCAGTCGTCCTACACCGGAAGCCAGTCGGTCACGATCGCCAGCTACGTCCCCAACAACACGATTGTGCGGGACAACGGCGCCGGCACCGCTTCGCTCGCACTCGGCGACGGCGAAATGGGCAGGATCGGCGGCAACACGGCGGCGACCGTCTACCGGGTCCGCGGACCGATCGCTTCCCGGGGCGGCGGTGTCGGCCACGACACCCTGGTTCCGATTTCCTGGGCAGGCACCCGGTTCGTGATCCCGTCCTACCGCACCGCCACCCCGGCCCAGCAACAGCGGATCTCGTTCTACGCACCCTTCTCCGATACGCTCATCGAGATCTATGGGGGTACCGATCCGATCGCCCTCACCACGCAGAAGCTGGCGGCGGGGACCGCAGGCAGCTGGCTCGAAAATCCGCTGGACTCAATCGACATCGGTGAGTCGGTGGTGGTGACCTCGAGTGCTCCGATCCTGCTGTATCACTCCACCGACAACGCCGAAGATGCGTTCCCGGTCTACCCCCTGACCGGCCAAGACCTCTACGGCATCTCATCAACCGCCCGGGTCGGGTTCGAGGGCTCACCATTGGGCGGCACCGCGACCTCCGCAAGCGTCCTGCGCTCCAATGGATCGAGCTCGACGGTCTCGGGCGGGCGCGGCGACCAGATCGACCTACCCGGATCTCCCGGAGGCGGTGGCGTGGCCGACGGACTCAGGGTGCGCTTGGGAGGCGGACCGGGCAACGCCGGTGTTGCCGCCATCTCCGAAGGTGACGGCACCGGTCGCGATGCCACCACCTTCCTGCCGGAGCGTGCGCTCGACAGCCGCTATCTGATCGTCGAGAACTCGTCCTACATCGCCGTCGCCTGCCCTTCGCCCTCGGTTGACCTCACTGTGACGCAGGGATCAGGCGCCACCTCGTCGTTCACCTGCTCCGGCTCAACCGTCGGCCACGGCAAGGACACGGGCGCCCGAGCTGTCGGAGGCGGGCGAGCGATCGAGATCTCGTCCGCCGGCGACCCTTTCTACGCGTCGTTTGACCCCGCAGCGACGGGCGGAGAGACCAACCTCCTCGGAATGAAGCAGGGCCGTCAGTATGTCTATCCGTCACCAGGCGCAGGCCTGGTGAGCACCGAGGGGCTCCTGGCCGACACCGGGGTCTGGGAGAGCCAGACCATCGACACCGGCGCCGGGACCGGAGTGTTCGGCACCATGGACTTCACCATCGACCAACCCGATGGCACCGAGGTGACGATCCAGATCGCGACCGGCGATGTCGATCCGCCGACGATCTTCCTCGGGCCCGATGGAACCACGACGTCCTACTGGACCGCGGGGTCACTGCCGTCAGTGACGGACTTCGTGCACGACGGAGACCGGTTTTTGCGGGTACGGGTGCGCCTCGCCACCAAGGACCGGATCGCAACCACGCCGATCCTCGACGACGTTGCGGTGGAGTACCACCTTCCGCAGCTCGCCAGGAAGCCGGGATCGCCGGGGCGGGTGCCCGTCGTCGGGGTGACGATTCCGGACATCACGACCCGCTACTTGCTGCGGATGCGCACCGATCAAGCCGACATCACCGGCAGTTCCGCGGCAGCCCTTTTTACCGGCGGTGCCGGCCTCGACGACCTCGACAGCGGCGTGGTCCGGTTCGTAGACGTGCGACGCGGTCTCAACTCGGTACAGTGGGCCAACGGCGGCGCCATCGACGGACCGGTGGCTTTTGATGACCTCCGCCCCCATTCGATCGTGCTCGACCAAGCGGCCTTCGGGCCGGGAACCACCACCATCGCGTTCACCTGGCAGCTCAATGTTGACCGCCGAGGGTCGATATTCGCAGAGAACGACTTTGTGATCGAGGTCACAACCCCATGACAAACTCACCCGATCTGAGGCCCGGCGACCTGTCGTCGATCCCCCTCGAGGAGCTGCCGGAGCCGCTGCTCCCTGGCCCCCTCTTGGAGCCCGAGCCATACGATCTGGCCCACCACGATCAGGCGGAGCCGTCATACGAGGCGCTGGTGGGAGCGGCGGTGGTCGCGGCCGCAGCGGTGCTGCTGGCCAAGATCGTCGGAATCATTGTCATGGCCAACTTCCTGGGCGCCACCATGCTGCTGCAGCTCTGGGGGGGCTTCTTCCCCTACGTCGCCATTGTGCCCCAACCCGTCTCGGATTTCCCCACCATCGTGACCGCATCGACCATCCTCATGGCCTTTGTTGCCGCCACGCTGATGCTGGCCCCGGTCGTACGACCTCAGCACTGGGATCGCCTCAGAATCTGGGGACGAGCGGTCGGCCTCGGCATCGTGTTCAATACGTTCACGCTCGAGATGCTTCGTGACCTGCGGTGGGGCGATGTCGTTGATTGGAAGTTAGCCTGGATCGTGCCGATGGAACTTGCGGTTGGGGCCGCATTGTTGGCATTGGCGCTCAAGCAACCACGCTCTGTGGCCGATAAAGACAGGGAACCGCCGTATCAGGCAGACAACTCAGCGGAGGAAACGCTATGACCAATGGGATGACACGCCGCACGGCGGTGGTTCTTGTCATGCTGATGATGATTGCGGTCCCGGCGACCGCCGCCGTCATCACACAGAACTTCATGAGGGCTGACGTCAGTCTCACCGCCGCCTGCTTCACCAAGACGGCCGGTGCCGACGCTGCCCTACCCGGCTCCGGTTTCATCGAGTTTCTGGGCGGCGAAACCGTTGACGCCGGCGGAAACGTGACCTTGCTCCAGGAGACGACCAAGCTCAAGGGATTCATCGGCGACCGGATCATCTATTCGGATGCGGTGAAGTTCAACAACTCCTGCGGCCATGCGATCCAGGTGTCGCTGGTCTCGCAGAACGACCCTGCCGGCGAACCTGCGCTCGAACCAGCCGCCGTGGCAGGCAGCGTCTGGGACTTCGTGAACGTCAAGCTCTATCTCTCCAATGTGCCCATCACAACCGACCCAGGAATCCCGACGGACTCCGATCCCGATTGGGAGTTGATGCTCACCATCGACGACGGCGGAGACGTGACCCCGGGCGGAACCGTGACCATCCCGAATTCGGGGATCCGCAGGCTGGCCTTCGTCATCGACACGCAGCACGACACTATCGAACCAATCGATGACGCCATCTTGCGTTGGACCGCCCAAGCCATCCACCCATAACCAAAGAGAATCCAGAAATCACCTACGACGGCGGAGCCAACGGCTCCGCCGTCTTCGGTTGTCAGGTGAGCAGGAACCGCCGCAGCACGGCGAAGGCGGTATCGAGGTTCGTGGTGGTCACCGACTCACCGGCCTGGTGAGCCTGAGCGACCTCGCCGGGCCCATAGTTGACGGCGGGAATGCCACGGGCCGTGAGCCGGGCGACGTCGGTCCAGCCCTGCTTGGCGGTGATATCGCCCCCGACCAGACCTTCGAGCCTGCTCAGATGGGGATTCCCCTCGGGGACCGTGCCTGCCGGGGCGCGGTCCGTGACCTCAACCAGGTCGGCGGGCTCGGCGAGAGAGCGGAGGCGATCCTCCGCCTGGTCGACGGTGTACTTCGGCGGGAACCGATAGTTCAGGTTCACCGTGAACTCGGCGGGAAGCACGTTGTTGGCGACGCCGCCGGACGCCTTGGTGACGGAATAAACCTCCCGATACTCGAGACCATGGATGTCGACCAGGGTGGGCTGACGGGAATGCAGGGTGGCCAGCCATTCGCCCGCCTTGGTGATCGCGTTCTCCCCCAGCCAGGGACGGGCACTGTGGGCGGCCTTGCCGTGGAAGGTCACATCGGCGTTGATCACTCCGTTGCAGCCGAGTTCGAGCGACAGGTCCGTCGGCTCCATCACAACGGCAAAGTCGGCTTCAGCGAGCCACTCGGCCCGCTCCAGTACATCCTCGAGTCCGTTGTCGTCGACTGGACCCTCTTCCTTGTCGTAGAAGACGCCGACCACGTCGTAGGGGCCGGAACGGACCTCGTCGTCCTCGAGCAGGTGGATCATGACCGCCAAGCCCGACTTCATGTCCGAGGTACCGAGGCCGTAGATCCGGTCGCCGGCCTCTCGGGCCTCACCGTTGTCCTGCTGTTCGGGGACCGTGTCGAGATGGCCGTAGAGCACGATGAGCGGACGATCGGTGCGCTGACCGACGACCAATGCATTGCCGATCCGCTGCACCCCCTGGAGCGACCACACGGGCAACAATCGCTCAGCAATGGCGGTGCAGATACGGCCTTCGCTACCGATGACCGAGGGAATGTTGACCAGATCGATCAGGGTTGCAGCGAGTGTCATACCTGGACCCCAAAGACCCGCAGGGCCTCATTGAGCGACGTCTTTGTGTCGGTCGACGGAGCCCGCTTGCCGATGATGAGGCCGCAAGCCAGCTGGTAGGTGCCGGCGGCGAACTCACGGGGGCGGGTGCCCGGCACGACTACCGAATAGGCCGGGACTCGTCCCCGGTGCTCAACGGGCTGAGGCCCGGTCACATCGATGATGGGGATAGACGATGACAGCGTCGTGTTGGCGCCCAGCACCGCGCCTTCCTCGACCACAACACCTTCGGTGAGGATGCTGCGGCTCCCGATGAAGGCACCGTCCTCGACGATCACCGGACGCGCCCCGGGTGGTTCCAGCACGCCCCCGATGCCAACGCCACCGGAGAGGTGGACGTTACGGCCGATCTGGGCGCACGAACCGACGGTGGCCCACGTGTCGACCATGGTGCCCGAACCCACATGCGCCCCGATGTTGATATAGCCGGGCATCACCACGACGCCTGGTTCGCAGTAGGCGCCGTAGCGCACGGTGCCGGGCGGCACGACCCTGATACCTGCCTCTGCCAGCCCACGCTTGGTCGGAATCTTGTCGTGGTATTCGAAGGGGCCGATCTCGGAGGTCTCGAGCTCAGCCAGGCGGAAGTAGAGCATGATGGCCTCTTTGACCCACTCGTTGACGACCCAATCGCCGTCGACCTTCTCCGCCACCCGTATCTCGCCCCGATCGAGCGCCGCGATGGTGCGTTCCACCGGACCTCTGGCCTCCCCGATCAAATCGAGGTCGGCGTAGGCCGCTTCGATGCGGGCTCGATCGCTCAGTCCGTCAGACACTGCTGCACCACCTCCACGGCTGCTTCACACTCTTGCACCGTCGGCACGAGCGCCAGGCGCAAGTACCCCTCTCCCCCGGGCCCAAAGAACCGGCCCGGCGACACCACCACGCCTCCGTCGAGCAGCCGGTCGGTCGCGGCCAGATCGTCGTCAACCGCGATCCAGAGGTACAACCCGGCCTTGGACTCGACCACATCGAGTCCGATGGCGACAAACGCCTCCCGCAGGATCTTGCGCTTGCGGGCGAAGATCTCGCGGCGCTCCGCAGCATGGTCATCATCGGACCAGGCCGCAGCCGCAGCCGCCTGCACAAAGTCCGGGGATGCCGTGCCCGTTGTGGTTCTGAGCCGCCGCAGTGCGGCAATGGCTACAGCGTCGCCGACGATGGCGCCCGACCGGTAGCCCGTCATCCCCGACCGCTTCGAACAACTGAAAAAGGTGAGCACGCCGTCGAAATCGGGTCCGGATACCTGCAGCGCCGAAGCCGGACCACCCGGGAAGACATCTTCCTCGTAGATGTCGGCGTAGCACTCGTCGGAAAGGAACAACGCGTCCTCCGCCCGGCATCTGTCGACCAAGTCGGCAAGTTCCGCGGCCGTCGTCACCGATCCGGTCGGATTGTGCGGGGTGCAGGTCCACACCAGTCGGGTTCGCTCCCAGTCCTCGTCCGGGATGTCTTGCGCTCGCATCACAAAATCGCCATCGAGCACGACCGGTCGAACCTCAGCTCCGGCAAAGAGGGCGCCCCGCTCGTACACCGGGTATCCCGGCGTTGGGTAGACGATCACGTCGCCGGCGGCACGGTCGATGAAGGCCAGCGGAGTGTTGAACACCGCTTCCTTGGAACCCGAGGTGGGCATCACCTGGGTGTCGGGGTCGACGGCGACATCAAACCGGCGACCCAGGTAGTCGGAGATAGCCCGGCGCAGTTCGGGCAGACCGGCGGTGAGCGGGTACTGCGAAACCTCCGGGACGGCTGCGTGCAACGCTTCGGGGATGAATCGAGGTGTCGGCTCTCGGGGATCGCCGATGGAGAAATCGATGACTCGGACCCCGGCGTCCTGGAGGGCGCGGGCCCGCTCGTGCACGGTGGCGATCGGGTAGGCCCCGAGGTTGGCGAGTACTGGATTCAACCGCATCGGAGGCACGGTAGCCGCGTCTGGGTTCTCCTCAGGCCGGCGCGGTCGTATCATGCTCGGCCGTGACCCCCACTCGCCATCGTGTCGTCCTCATGCTGCTCGGCATCGCCCTTGTCGTTGTCGTCGCGCTGGCAATCGTCTTGGCGCCAAGCGGTCGTGAAGTCCCGATTCCGGCTGCGGTTGAGTCGGTCAATCCCGCAGATCAGGCAACCGTGCTGTATCAAACGGATCTCGAGATCAACATGCAGCCCGGCTACGACCTCGACATCTACGTCGATGGCATCCTGATCCCGACGGGTGAGATTGATCGCGTGGAACCCACCGGTGTCTACCGCTGGCGCCCAGGTCCGGGCAAGACGTTCGAACGGTGGGCTCCGGGCATGCACAGTGTCCAAATCACGTGGGAGAAGGTGGCCGGTGCACCTGAGGTCGGCGAGTACCGCTGGGTCTTTCGCGTCCAGTAGCTGCGTCCGGCCGGCGGCTCAGTCTTCCAGCGCGCCGGGGCCCGATTCCAACATTTCGACGAATCCGGCTTCGTCGAGCACGGGCACTCCGAGTTGCTCAGCCTTCGCCAGTTTTGAGCCCGGTGAGGCACCTGCCACCACAGCTGAGGTGCGCTTGGAGACCGAACCCGTGACCTTGCCGCCCCGCGATTCGATCGCCGCCTTTGCCTCGTCGCGGGTAAAGCTCTCGAGGGAACCGGTCACCACCACTGTGACGCCGGCAAGAAGGTCATCGTGCTCCGTCGGTTCTGGCTCAGGATCGGCCAGGCGCACCCCGGCGGCGGCCAGTTTGGCGACCAAACGGCGGTTGTCCTCGTCCTGCGACCACTGACCGACCGAGCCGGCGATCTCTTCACCGAGACCGTGGATGGCGGTGATCTCGTCCTCCAACGCCGCCATCAGGTTCTCCATGGACACGAACTCGCGGGCCAACGTCCTGGCCACGGTGCCGCCCACCATCGGGATCCCCAAAGCGGTCAACACCTGGCCGAGGGGCCGGTCCTTGGCGCCGTCGATCGCTCCAAGCAGGTTGGTCACTGAGACTTCCCCCCAACCTTCGAAGCCGAGAAGGTCGTCCGACTGGAGCAGGAAGATGTCGGCCGGGTCGGAGATCAGGCCTTCTCGCAGGAGCAGATCGACCGTCTGGTAGCCGAGACCCTCGATGTCCATACCGCCGCGCGACGCAAAGTGGAACAGGTACTCACGCAACCGACTCGGGCATTCGTAGCCACCGGTGCAGCGATGTTTCGCCTCGCCTTCGGGCAAAACGATGGGGTTGCCGCAAAACGGGCACTTCTTCGGCATTCGCCACACCCGGGCCTTGGAAGGCCGCACCGACAGCACCGGAGCGACCACCTCGGGGATCACGTCACCGGCGCGGCGCACGATCACCGTGTCACCGACCCGAACATCCTTGCGTTGGATCTCTCCCTCATTGTGCAGTGTCGCCGTCGTCACGGTCACCCCACCCACGAACACCGGTTCCAGCACCGCATATGGCGTCACGGCCCCGGTTCGTCCGACGTTGATCTCGATCGCCGCCAGCACCGTGGTCTTCTCCTCAGGGGGCAGCTTGTAGGCCACGGCCCAGCGAGGGCTCTTGGCGGTGAATCCGAGCAGGCGCTGGTCGGCAAGCGAATCGAGCTTGACGACGACACCGTCGATTTCGTAGTCGGGGCCATGGCGATTGGCCAGAGCGTTGGCCACATAGGTTTCGACCTGAGCGAGGTCGTCGACCCGCCGATTCGCCGGATTGACCCGGAGTCCGAGGTCGACGAGCCACGACATGGATTCCGAGTGTGACTCGAAGGTGGGACCGCCCTCCAGAAAGCCGAGTTGGTAGATCCAGACGTTCAAGTTGCGCCCCGCCGTGACCGCCGGGTCCTTCTGCCGGACGGAGCCGGCGGCCGTGTTGCGGGGGTTCACGTAGGGCTTCTCGCCGCGTTCGGCCTGCCGGGCATTGAGTGCTGCGAAGGCCGACACCGGCATGTAGATCTCCCCCCGCACCTCCATCACCGGAGGCGCCTCGCCCTGGAGGCGGAGCGGGATCGCTTCGATGGTGCGTACATTGGCGGTGATGTCCTCGCCGACGACACCATCGCCGCGGGTGGCGCCCTGCACCAGCACCCCGTCGCGATACGTGAGCGAGACGGCCAGACCATCGATCTTCAGTTCACAGGAAAACCCGCGAGGTTCCCGTTCCAATCCCCTGGCGAGGCGTGCGGCCCAAGCCTCCAGCTCCTCGGCAGACTCCACGTTGTCGAGCGAGAACATCCGTTGCAGATGAGTAACGGGGGCAAATGCATCGCTGAGCGGCGCCCCCACACGCTGGGTAGGCGAATCAGGAGTTGTGAGCTCCGGGTACTCGGCCTCCAGAGCCCGCAATCTTCGCAACAACGTGTCGTAAGCGGCGTCGGCAACCTCGGGCGCGTCCAGCACGTAGTACAGGTAGTTGTGGCGATGCAGTTGGGCACGTAGATCAGCGATCTCTTCGATCGCTTCTGGTGAAGGCTCAGGCATGACATGACTCCGACGGGCTGACATCAGTTTGGTCGACAACAGTGACAGATCTGAGGTCGACAACTCTACGGTTCGGGCGGCCCGTCCCACTCGTCGCCGATGTCGTTCCCGAGGCTACGCCACTGTCCGAACCAACGGCGGAGAGCCCGCGGCAGCGAATCGACCTGCGAAAGGAGTTGCGGGTTGGCTACGGCGTCGACGGCTCGCTTCACGCCGCCGCGCAGCCGCGACGCCCACATCCGCACTCCGAGCACGATCCCGCCGCTGAGCAAGCCGGTGACGGCCGCCCCGGCCGCAACATTGTCCAGCCCGAAGGCGCCATCGGCGACCCCCGTTGCTCCCGCAACGGCGGCCCCGGCCGCAGCGCTGGCAACCAAGAGGCCGATGGCGATGCGCCGCACGTTGCCCGTATCCGCCTCAACAGTGACCAGTTGCCGATCGTCTCCAACAGGACGCACCGCCGACACAACTCGGCTCGACGTGCGCAGGGCCCCGCTGCCGCGCGCCATGCGCAATTTGACCCGAGCCGTTGTCACCAGGCTCTCGTCCTTCTCCCAAATCGTCCTCGCCGCGTTCTCCTCGCGCTTGCGTAGCCCTTCGTGCTTGCCCATCCAGAAGTCGACCACGTTGTGCACTGAGCCGAGGTCACCGCCCACGACCCGGCGGGCCGCCACGTTCTCCTCCACCAGGAGCCGATCGAGCCAATCGGGGTCCTCAGTATGGAGGCGGACCAGCTCTTCGGTGAGCGCGGTCTGCAGGTGCGCCCGATCGATGTCGAGCTCGTCGGCGATGCGGCCGAGCATCTCGGTGTTGAACAGCTCGGGCTCGGTGCCGTCCGGAGCGTCCGATTGGAGTTGGATGGCTCGCTGCAGGACCCGCTCCGCCTCATCGACGCTCAGCTTCTGCAGCCGGTCGGCGACGCGACCTACGTCATCGGGCGAGTCGGGATAGAGCGGTTGATCCTGTTGGCGATCCACCCTTGCAGTATGCCCGATCCTGCAAATCAGCGGGAGGTCAGCGGACGGGCTCGAGAATCGTGCCACCGCCGAGCATCTCTTCGCCGCGGTAGAACACTGCGGCCTGCCCCGGGGCCACGCCCGGCTGGGAATCGACGAACTCCACTACGAAGCGGTCGGCGCCGTCGGCGGTGAGTCTGGCGGGAACGGCCTTGGCGCGATACCGGACTTTGACGGCAACGTCCGTGCCGATTGGAGGCGCACCGGCCACAAACGTGGCTTCGCCGACGACGCACCCCGAAACCATCAGGTCCTCTTTGCGGCCGATGACGACGGTTGCGGTGGCAGGTTGGATGTCAACGACATACCGGGGCGTCTCGGCGGCAATTCCCAATCCCTTGCGCTGACCAATCGTGAAGTCCACTGTGCCCTCGTGGTGTCCGACGACGGCACCGGACTCGTCCACGATGGGACCGGGCTGCGCCACCTCGGCGAAGTTGTCCCGTAGAAAGGTGCGGTAGTTGCCGGAGGCCACAAAGCAGAGATCCTGGCTGTCCGGCTTGTCGGCGGTGCGCAGGCCAAGTCGGGAAGCGTGCCGGCGCACGTCGGTCTTGGTCATCTCCCCCACCGGGAGGCGCACCTGCGCCAACTCCTGCTGGCCGAGCATGTGGAGCACGTAGGACTGGTCCTTGGTCTGGTCCACCGCCCGCATCAGGTGGTAGCCGGCCTCGTCGTGCACGATCCTGGCGTGGTGGCCGGTGACGAGCAGGCTGCAGCCGAGCGCCGCGGTACGGTCGAGCAGTGCCTTGAAACGAACCCTGCGATTACATTCGATGCAGGGATTGGGAGTGCGACCAGCCATGTATTCGGCGCCAAAGCGGTCGACGACCTCGGTGCGGAACTCATCGACGTAGTCGAGCACGTAGTAGGGAACGTCGAGTTGCGCCGCCACCCGCCTGGCATCTTCGGCATCTCCGACCGTGCAGCACCCCGATGTCGGCATTTCGCCGTTGCGCCCCTCCCATTGCTTGAGCGTCACCCCAACGACGTCGTAGCCGGCCTCCACCATCAATGCGGCCGCAACGGAACTGTCGACTCCACCCGACATCGCAACGAGAGCACGCAGGGCGCTCATCGCAACTCCCCAACGATGGCGGCTACCCGGGCGGCCGCCAGCTCACCATCTTCGGGCACCGACGGCCACCCAAAACTGAACCGGACGCATTCAGCCGCCGCAGTCTCGTCGAATCCCATCGCAGCGAGCACGTGCGACACCTCGACGGCGCCGCTCTGGCAGGCGGACCCGGCGGCGGCGGCGAGACCCGCCTGATCGAGGCGAATCAGCAGCGTCTCGGCGCGAACGCCTGGGATCCTCAGATGGCTGTGCTGCACGAGTCGCGCCCCACCAGCTCCGTTGATCTCAACGTCCGGTATGGCGGCGAGCAGAGCGCGCTCAAAACGATCCCGAGCCCGACCCACTCGCTGCCGGAAGGCGGCCCGATCCGCAACGGTGGCTTCCATCGCGGCAACCATCCCAACAATGCCGGCAACGTTGTGGGTCCCGCTGCGACGGCCGAGCTCCTGCCCACCGCCGTGAAGGACGGGTTCGAGGTCGATGCCGTCGTGAACGTAGAGCAACCCAACGCCCTTCGGTCCGCCAAACTTGTGGGCAGCGAGCGAGATCAGATCGGCCTCGGTCGATGCGGTCGTGACTTCCTCTGAGATGTAGGCCTGCACTGCATCGGTATGTACGAGTACCTCGGAGTTCACGGCACGGGCTGCGGCTGCGATCGCGGCTAGTGGTTGCAGCGTGCCGACCTCGTTGTTTGCCGCCATCACCGAGACCACCCGAGTCCATGGGGTGACCCTGGCCGCGACCTGGGCCGGATCGACCCTGCCGTCACGATCGACGCCGACGATGGCGAGCGAACCGCCGAGCCGCGCCACGAAGTGCGCAGATTCGAGGACCGCCTCGTGCTCCACGGCGGTCGTCACCACTCCCCCGAGGTTGCCGTTGGCCAATGCTGCCCCGGTCACCGCGAGGTTGTCGGCCTCGGTGCCCCCGCCGGTAAACACGATCTCGAGCGGACGAGTTGCCCCGAGCAACTCTGCAGCGCGCTCGCGGGCTTCCTCAATGGCGTTCTTGGCCCGTTGCGAGACGGCGTGCATCCCCGACGGATTCCCGAAGGCGTCGTCGAAGAAGGGAGCCATCGCTTCCCGGGTCTCGGGCCGAACGGCGGTGGTGGCGGCATGGTCGAGGTAGAGCATGAGTCGGAAGTCTCGCACACCCTCCGTTCTTGCGTGGCTGGGGTATGCGGTTCTTTGTACGCGAACCACGCAAGAACAGGAGAGGACCCCGTCGCGGGGCGATATGGTGCGGTCCTGATGAGAGCGCTTCAGATCACGACCGTCGGTCGGCCGCTCGAGGCCGCCGACCTCCCCGATCCCGAGCCTGGCCCCGACGAGGTCGTCGTGGCCGTCACCGCGGCCGGGATCTGCCACTCCGACGTGCACTACCGGGCTGGGCATCCGGCGCCACGACACCTCCCGATGGTCCCCGGCCACGAGGTAGCCGGCATCATCGTCGCCACCGGCTCCGGCGTAGGCCCCGACCGGGTCGGCGATCGAGTGGCACTGCACTACGTCGTGTCGTGCGGCGTGTGCGATGCGTGTCGCCGCGGGTTGGAGCAGTTCTGCGAGCGCTACGAAATGTTGGGCCAGACCCGCAACGGCGGATACGCCGAACTGGTCGTGGCCCCCGGACGCAATGCGGTCACGATTCCCGCTCCGATCACATCCGCCCACGCGGCCGTGATGATGTGCTCCTCGTCCACTGCCCTCCACGCTCTACGCAAGGGAAGGCTCGCGCCGGGAGAGTCGGTGGCTGTCTTCGGCCTCGGCGGACTGGGGGCCTCGGCGGTACAACTTGCCTTCGCGCTTGGGGCAGCACGAGTGTTTGGGGTCGACCTCGACGCCGAGCGGCTGGCGCTGGCGGCCAGATTTGGTGCAATGCCGATCGACGGGAATGGGGACCCCGCGGCGGACATCCGTGCTGAGGGTGGTGCCGACGTCGCCATCGACCTCGTTGGCTCCACCTCGGTGTTGAGCGCAGCCATGGCTTCCGTGCGGCCCACCGGAAGGACTGTTGCGGTCGGCATCACCCGTGGCACGCTGGCCCTCGACCCCTATCGCGCCTTGATCGGCCCAGAGGCGGAGCTCATCGGCTCCAACGATCACCATCTCGGCGAGATCCACGAACTGTTCGACCTCGCGGTTGCCGGCAAACTGCAGCTCGACGATGTCATCACCGGGTCCGTGCCGCTCGACGCCACGGCGGTCAACGCAGCCATGGATCGCCTCGAACACTTCGGGTCCGGGGTGCGGACGGTGATCGAACCCGCCGGCGCGTAAGCGACTCAATTCTCCGGCGTAGCCACGCCGGTGACAAAATTCAGCACCGCGGTCGAGTAGCGGGTTGGGTCGACGTTCCACGCATAGACGTGGTCGGCGCCATCAAATCGCTCGTAGATGACGATATCGGGACGGGCGGCGGCGAACGCGTCGCTCGTCGCCACCGGGACAGTTCCGTCGGCGGTGCCGTGAATCAGAAGAATGGGCATGTCGAACTCGTCGGCGCGGGCGACATGGTCGAGCTGAGGCCAGTCGAGCCCAAATCGGAGCCGAGCGATCGCCTTGGCGCCGGCTGTGAAGAACGTCGGGATCCCGCGCTCCGCCGCCTCCGTATCGACCACTTCCTCGAGGTCGAGCACGGGAGAATCCAAGATAACGCCGCGGACCCGGCCGATCAGGTCCGACTCGTGGAGGAAGACCGACGTGACGGCCCCTCCCATGCTGTAGCCGAGAATAACGAACTCCTCGGCACCCTGCACCAGCCCGAACTGCAGCGCCGCTTCGAGGTCCCTCCATTCCTCCAGACCCCACGTGTACCGACCCGAATCGCTCGTCGCCGCTCCCGCATCGTTGCGAAAACTGATGACGAGGACCGGGTATCCGGCCTCGTTCAGGGTCGGGATCATCCGCAGCGCCTGCTTGCGCTCATCGACCCCCTTGCCGTGAACGATCACTACCCAGGTGTCGCGAGTTCCGTCGATCAGCCATGCCGGGTTCACTCCAAGTTCGCCAGGCACAACCACCTCTTCGTATTCGATGCCGTGGGCGGTGAGCGGGTCGCCGAGAAAGGCGTATTGGTCGAAGGCGACAGCATCTCCGGGAGAAAATGATCCCTCGAGAGTGACAAACCCACGCTCAACATCTCCCTCGCGAACCTCCACCACTCCGGTCACCTGACCGTATCCGTTCGGCCCGACCAAACCCCAGACACCGTCGAGCGCGGATTGGTCGGTCCGCGAGAGAACGATCCGCCCTTCGCTGAGGGACACCACTTGGACGTCGCGCTCGGGCTCGAACTGATTGGGGGTGAGAAGATCGGCGTCGAGGACGTTGGAGAAGTACCACATCCCGGCGATGAGAGCGACGGCGACGACGGAACCGGCGATGATCCCGGCGCGCTTCGCCCACTTCTTCACGGAGCTGGCTTCCATGAGGCAAAAGCGTAGACCCAAACGCCCGATAGGGGCTCCCCGATGGCCACCAGTCGGTAGATCCGGTCGCCAACCTATGATCTGGCTATGGCCCGCACCATCACTGTATTTGTCACCATCGCCGCCCCGATCGAGGCGGTATGGGCCGATCTCGCCCATCTCGAGTCGCACGTCGAGTGGATGGCCGACGCCGAATCGATCACCTTCATCACCACACAGACCTCCGGGGTCGGCACCGCGATGGAGGTCGAGACCCGGGTTGGGCCACTGCGACTCAACGACGTCATGGAGTTCACCGGGTGGGATCCGCCGCAGCGCATGGCGATCCGGCACCAAGGTCTCGTCACCGGCGTCGGCGAGTTCGTCCTCACCGACATCGGTGGGAACACAACCCGGTTCATGTGGACCGAGGCGCTCACCTTCCCGTGGTACCTGGGTGGCCCCATCACCGAGGTCTTCGCAGCCCCCGTGTTGTCGGCGATCTGGAAGCGAAACCTGGCCCGCCTCGCCGCCCGCTTCTAGGCGCCAGCTCTACCTCCGACTGCAAGGCCCCACGGCTCCGGTCCGCGGCTACTTGCCGGTGAAGGTTGCCTGCTCCTTGTTGACGAAGGCGAGGATGCCCACCTTGGCGTCCTCGGTGGCAAAGCAGCCGTTGAAGGCATCACTTTCGACCGCCATGGCGTCATCGATGGGTCGGCCGAAGCCATCGCCCATCGCCTGCTTGACTGCGGCGTACGCCTTGGTCGGCCCCTCGGCCCAGCGTGCCGCGTCGGCTTTGGCAACGCCGAGCAATTCATCGGCCGGAACCACCTTGTCGGCAATGCCGAGCGCAAGAGCCTCGTCAGCGGCAACGTGCCGCCCCGACATGTTGAGCTCCTTCGCCGCCTGGTAGCCGATCAGTCGCTGCAGGCGCTGCGTCCCACCGGCGCCGGGGATGATGCCGAGCAGGATCTCGGGCTGCCCGACCTTGGCGTCATCGGCGAGGTAACGGAAGTCGGCACCCATGGCGAGTTCGAGGCCACCGCCGAGGGCGTATCCGGGAACGGCGGCGATGACCGGCTTCTCGAGCTTCTCCAGCCGGCGCACCGTGTCGGCCAACCCCGAGGCCTGCGGCTCGGCACCATCGCCGTCGAACGCATCTACAAACCGGGTGATATCGGCGCCGGCCGCGAAGTGGCGATTGCCGGTGATCACGACGGCGCGGATGGCGTCGTCTCCTGCGGCGGCGATGGCGGCATCGATGTCGCCGATCAGTTCGCCGTTGAGGGCATTGACCGGTGGCCGGTTCAAGGTGATGACGGCAACGGCTCCGTCTACGGCGTACTCGACCAGACTCACGACATCCTCCATTCGGTGGCTCGACTCGTCAGGCTACTCGGCGGCTACAAACGCCAACAGACGGCGAGCTGCGGTCCACGGATCGAGTCGGCGCTCCGTGACCTGCGTCAGCATTGCCTCCCACTCGGGGTGATCCAGCGTGGCACGCACCTGCCGCCGCACTGCGGCCGCTACTGCCGTCTCGACATCGCCGAGCAGTCTGCGGTGCCGCATCGCACCCAGCTCTCCCGAGGCCTCCAAATGGGAGCGGTGGGCGGCGACCGCCTCCCAGAGTTCAGCAATACCTTGGCCGCTCGAGGCAACCGTTGCGATGACCGGCGGCCACCATTCGCCGTGCCCGCCCAACTCGAGCATCTGCTTGAGGTCGCGCATGGTCTCGTTGACCCCGGCCCGATCGGCCTTGTTCACCACGAACACGTCGCCGATCTCCAGCAGCCCGGCCTTCGCTGCCTGGATGCTGTCGCCCCAGCCGGGGTTGAGGACCACCAAAGTGGTGTCGGCGTTGGCCGCGATCTCAACCTCCGCCTGACCAACACCGACCGTTTCGACCAAGATCTCGGGAAAGCCCATTCCGTCGAGCACGGCCATGGCACGGGGGGTGGCTTCCGATACTCCCCCGAGATGCCCGCGGCTCGCCATGGAGCGGATGTAGACCTCGCCGTCGTCGATGTGGTCCTGCATGCGGACCCGATCCCCAAGCACGGCGCCGCCGGTGAAAGGACTCGAGGGATCAATCGCTAGGACCGCCACCGAGGAGTCGGTTGCGCGGATCTCGGAGATGAGGCGGTTGGTCAGCGTCGACTTCCCTGCCCCCGGCGCCCCGGTCAGCCCGGTGGTCCACGCCTCTCCCGTCTGCGGAAACAGCTCCGCCAGGATGCGGTCGCCATCGGGATGGTGATCCTCAACGAGCGTGATCATCCGCGCCAATGCCCGGCGATCCCCGCCAGTCGCTTGGGGAATCAGGATCTCAGGATCGGTGGTGCGTGCCATGCGAGAAGAGACTAGGGCGAAGCACCGCACGGCACTCTCAAGTCCGTCTTGGTGGGGGTGCCGGAGGGGGCGGGCCTCGCGAGTGCTGCCCGGCGGTTCATCCGACGATGAGACGCAGGTCCGCCTACGAAGCTCCTGCGCTGGCTCGGCGAGAGAAGACTGCGGTCTCCTTGACGGGTTCGAAGCCGACGCTGAGGTAGAGACCCCTCGATGCCGGGTTGTCCGGTTCGAAGACGATCTTGATGCGCACTGCGCCGGCGTCGACGAGAAGGTCGAGGCCGGCGGTGAGTAGGTGGCGGGCAAGACCTCGTCGCTGGTGATCGTCTTCGGTGCCCATGGGTTCGACCAGGCCCGTGGCGGTTTCCGGGTCAAACCAGAACAACCCGTACGCCGCAATGCGTGTCGCGACCGTCGAGTATAAGAAGGTCGAGGTCGGGGCGGTACAGCGATGTTTGGCGAAGGCGCGCCTCGACGTCGGGTCCGTTTCGCGGAATCATGTGATGCGGATGCTGCATCGTGTCGAGGCGACTGAAGAACCGATAGTCCTCGGGCAGCGGGCTGATGCCTGGTCGAGCGTTTGCAGCCAGCCACGCCTCGACCACGGACACGCTCACCGAAGACCCATCCGTCCCGTCTTCCTCCATCACAAAGCCATGGCCGACCAACACCTCACGCATCACGTCATCGGCTAGGTCGACCTCTAGGTCGACGGCGCCAAACCCGGACTCACCGGCGTGAGCAAGGCTGCGCTTGATGACATGTGCAACCCAGTCGGGAGTTGCGTCGGGCATGACGATCGGGGCGAAGCTATCCCGTCGCCCATGCGGTTGCGATCACTGCAGCCTCGGGGCGACCGAGGTGATCGAACCAGAAGAGCTGAGGGTGATTGTCGGTTGAGCGCGGGGTGCGCCACCACCACTGCAGGTCGGCGGCTTCCTACAACCCCTTCGTGGGGTGAAGGCTGCGGACTCGTTGCAGGAGCGCCGTCACAGCGTCCAAGTAATCGACGCCGACCCGTTGCTCTTCTCGCATTGTTCGCACCTCCCGACCGACGGCGTGGAGATTGCCCCAACCCACCCGACACCAGGGGTCAGGCGACTCCGGGCCCCATCGCTCGGGTTTGGGGCGCCTCACCCGGCGTGTTCCCGAGGGGAACTACACGGCGACGACTTCGTCGACCCCGGGGACCCGGTCGCGCAGGATGCGCTCGATCCCGGCGGTGAGAGTCATCGTCGACATTGGGCACCCGCCGCAGGCTCCGACGAGTTGCAGGGACACCCGGCCGTTCTGGGCACCGAGCAGCACAAGGTCACCGCCATCGGCTTGGAGCGCCGGACGGATGTACTCGAGGGTCTCTTCGAGCAGGGTCACGTCGATGTCGATGCCGTTGCCATCGGGCGCGTCGGCCTCATCGGCCGCATCCGTCGGCGATGCCACCTCGATGATTGAACTCTGCACGTCACTGTCGTCGGTCATGATTTCCTTCGCTCGCCCTCTGCAACCACGCAGTCGGGGCTGTATTCCGAATTCGCACTACCAGTGTAGGAGTATTTGGGACGGCACGAGACCTTGAACTCAAAGACCCAGCGTGATCGCTGCCCTCTCCAAGACTTCGGGACCGGCCACTGCGGCGATCTGCGCCGCCTTGGCCGGGTTGTGAACTCGATAGAGGTGATACCAGCGCCACATCGAGTCGAACGAGACCGACACCCCATCGACTTCAAAATGTCGGCGAGGTCGATGTCGATCGGGAACGTAGCAACCTCCCCGTCGACCTCGATGGCGAGGTCACCGATGATGTCGACGCCAATCTGGTGACCGCCGGGGGTCGAAGCCGTCGCGTTCGGTCGGGTAGTTCGGCCCGGACCAACCATGTGCTCCGCCAGGGAGGAGGGGCCTCCTGTCGCACGACGGGATTGAACGACTCGAGGGCCGCCATCACCCCATCCTGTCGGTCGGCCGATGTGCAGATGTCGAGGTCACCAACCACAACGTCGAGACCGCGACAGGCCAGCATGGCGCTGCCACCGACCACAAAGGGGACCCCGTGGCGATGGAGGCGTCGTGCCACGTCGGCCAATGCCGCCCGCAACTGCGGCGCCAGAAGCCCTGCATCTAGCGCGGCCATTGGTTTCCCGGTCTTGGGCCGAGCGGCGTCCGCCTGGTGAGATCGGCGGGCACCATGGCGATGCCGCTCGGGGTCTGGCGGATGTGCCATTCGCCACCCGAGACCGTGCCGAGCAATCTGCCGTTGGCCCGGACCAAGAATGGCCCCGAGGCATCCACGGTCACGTCGGTTTGCCCCCAGGTGAGCCCGACTCGGACGACATCCGGGATCAGATCGTCGGCCTCTTCGGCCGCCAGGCCCGTGTAGTAGTGAGAGAGAATCTCGTCGTAGGTGAAACCCTGGTCCGCCATCGCCTTGGCCCCGTACTGGCTCATTCCGATTTGGTGGCCCCAGCCTTCTCCGGTGATGACGATCCTCGCCGCAGGGGGAAGGTCACTGGGGGGAAGGTGGTCGACCCAGGGGCGAAGGCGGCGCTTGGGGCGCCGCCTCGAGTTCGGCGTCAAATGTGTACGAGAGGATCGCCTGCGGCCAGGGCCGGCCGCTCGGCGCTCGCGCCGGGAGCAACCCGGGGAACAGGTCATCGCCATAACGATTGAAGACCCCGCGGACATCGGTCATCAAGATGGAGGTGACGCCCTCAGGCGACCCAATCTGGAGGTGGGACTGGCCGCCACCGTCGGGGGGGCCGGTCACCGTTGCAGATTCGATCGGGCTCCCCACTTCGTAGCCGCCGGCAGCAAGCACCGTGACAAACACGTCCTCGGGAAGGTCAACGATCCACTCCTCGAACGGGGTCACCCCCTCCTCGGGAGAATCGACCGCCTGCAGATAGGGAATCGGCGATGAATCCCACACGTCCTGCACCGAACGAGTCCGCGACCCGGCGCTCGACGAGTAGAGGGCCTGGGCGGGCAATCCTCCGTAGACGAGGATCTCGCCACTCGTGGTTTCGATCGCACTCAGCCAGCGATCGCCGTCCTGGCCTTCGATGGCGCCGATCCCGGCATACACCTGACACGCTGACGTAGCGCAGATGTCGTAGCTGTGGGCTTGTCCCGTTTCGCTTCTCCCCCGCTCCAAGGTCCATGCCAGATAGGTCCGCGCCGCGACCACCTGGGCCTGCAGCGCCGCTTCCGGCCAGGAGAACGGGACCTCTCGAATCCCCCCCAGGTAGGTGTCGAGTTGAGCCTCCTCGATCACGGCGAGCCCGTCGGCGTACAGCACGATCTCCATTGGCCCGCGATAGCGCCGGTCGTTGAGTTCGAATGTGGTATCGCCAATCGCTTCGAGTTCGACGACTTCGGCATCGTTCGCCGTCGCCGGCGGAGCGGTCGCGACCAGGGCGACCACGGCGATCAGAACGGAAAGTAGGCGGCGCATCCCGCGATTGTGTCAGCTTGCGGGACGTATGGGTGACAACTCCTGATGCCACGGCTCTGCAGGTAGCGGGTTCGCCCTACCCGGGTGCGGCCGCCTGCACATTCGGGGCGGCGACCCGGCACCGGATTCAGCTCCGCCGAATCCTTGCCCCCATCGCCTGCAGCTTCTCAACAAAGCCCTCGTAACCGCGGTCGATGTGGTCGGCTTCATTGACCGTGGTCTCGCCATCGGCACGCAGCCCGGCAAGCACCAGGGCGGCACCGGCCCGAATGTCGCAACCGTCGACCTCACACCCACTGAGGCGGTCGGTTCCCCGGATGACGACGTGCTGGCCGTCGGTGTGGATGTCGGCGCCCATCCGATTGAGCTCGCCGATGTAGCGGAATCGAGCTGCGTAGACGTTCTCGGTCATGATCGAAACGCCTTCGCCGATCGAAAGGAGCGCAACCATTTGGGGATGCATGTCGGTGTGAAACCCCGGGTACGGCAGCGTGGCGAAGTCCACCGCGACCGGGCGCTCTGGACCGTGTACCCGCAGCCAGTCCTCGCCGGTCTCGATACGACACCCGGCCGCTTCCATCTTGCGCAGCTCCATCCGGAGGTGGTCAGGAATGCAGCGGTGCACCGTGACGTCACCCCCGGTGATGGCTCCGGCCAGGGCGTAGGTGCCGGCCTCGAGGCGATCCGGGACAACTCGATGCTCGGCGGGTTCGAGGTGGTCGACGCCGTGGATTCGGATCGTCGACGTCCCGGCACCTTCGATCTTGGCCCCCATCTTGTTGAGGAACTCGGCAAGATCGGCCAACTCCGGCTCGCGAGCCGCGTTGGTGATCACGGTCTCGCCGCTCGCCAACACCCCCGCCAGCAGGATGTTCTCCGTTGCGCCGACGCTGGGGAACTCCAGCACCACATCCGTGCCGATGAGTCCGTCATGCGCCCGACCTTCGAGCACCCCGTGCTCGAGTTCGAACTCGGCGCCCATTTGCCGGAGCCCATCGAGGTGCATGTCGATCGGCCTCGAGCCAAAATCGTCGCCACCCGGTAGGGCGACACGAGCAACTCCGCCCCGAGCGAGCAGTGCCCCCAAGATGAGGATCGAGGCGCGCATCTTGCGAACGAGGTCGAGGGGCGCTTCAGGGTTCGGGGTCTCTGGAACATCGATGACCAGCGAGGTGCCTTCTCGGACACACCGGGCCCCCACGTGGTCGAGGACCTGACCCATGATCTCGACATCGAGAATGCCGGGAACGTTGTGGAGTACGTGGCGCCCCGGCGCCAACAACACCGCAACCATGTGCTTCAAGACGGCGTTCTTGGCCCCCAAGACAGTCACTTCGCCGGAGACCGGCGTGCCGCCGATCACAGATATCACACTCATGCCCGAAGTGTACGACCCGAGACCGCACCCGACGTGCCGAGCGCGAATCCCAGCCCTGATCGCCCGCCGGAGTAGATTGCCACAGTGGAAACCGCACGCCAGCCCGCGCACCGATGAAGGTCGGCCTCTTCCCGACCTGCCTCGTTGCGGCGTCGGCGCCCGACATCGCCGTTGCCGCCAGGACACTCCTCGAGCAACTAGGCCATGACGTCGTTCTGCTCGACGCAGCCACCTGCTGCGGCCAGCCGGCGTGGAACTCCGGCCAACGAGACGCAGCCCGTCCAGTTGCCGACGCAACCCTGCGAGCGTTTGCCGCCGCAGAGGTCGACGCCATCGTGATCCCGTCCGGGAGCTGTACCGCAATGGTCCGCGACTACTGGCCTCAGCTGTTTACGGACGACGACACTCGGAGCTCATCCGTTGCCGCCGCCATCGACCGCTCGATGGAGTTGACCGAGTTCCTCGCGGCGCATGCTGAAGGGCCGATCGAAATCAACGCCGGCGACGAGGTCGTCTACCACCCTTCGTGTCACATGACCCGTCTCCTCGGCCTGGTTGCAGAACCGCTCGAAATCCTCGAACGCCTCGGATACACGCCGACCGCTCACGCCGCCTCGGGACGCTGTTGTGGCTTCGGCGGTCTCTTCTCAATCAAGTTTCCCGAACTGTCAGTGGCCATGGCCGACGACGTTCTCGACGGAATGATCGACGCCGCAGGCACGACGGTGACGGGGTGTGATCTCTCCTGTCTCCTCCAACTCTCATCTCGCGCCAATTTCCGTGCCCTCGATCTCAGATTCGTCCACATCGCCCAACTAGGCGCCGAGACCGGCGCTCCGGAAGGGCAGGCGCCATGACCGACAGCCAGTCACTGCGGGCTCGAACCGCTGCCGGCGAGGCCGACACCGGGCTGAGATCCAACCTGCACAATGCCGTGGCGCAGCTCGAGTCACAAGCCGGAGGCGTACGCCGAATACCGCGACCTCGATGCGGCACACGCTGCAGGGCAGCGCATCAGGCTCGACACGTTGCGCAGGCTTCCCGAACTGCTCGGCACCATGGCCGACAACGTCCTCGGCGCCGGTGGCTACGTTCATTGGGCCGACACCGGCAGCTCGGCAGCCAACTACGTTCAGGGCGTGTTGCGGCGCCACGCCGCCACACGAATCGTGAAGTCGAAGTCGATGCTGTCTGAGGAGATCCACCTCAACACCCATCTCGAACAGGCCGGCTACGACGTGACCGAAACCGACCTCGGCGAGTGGATCGTCCAGCTCGCCGGCCAGACCCCGAGCCACATCCTGGCGCCCGCCGTTCACCTCAACCGGATGGAGATAGCCGAGATCTTCGATGCTGCTGCATCCGAGCCACTCGACCGCGACATCTCGGCACTCACCAGCTTCGCCAGGTCGCGGCTACGCCGAAGCGTTCCGGCAGGCCGACGTCGGCATCACCGGGGTCAACTTCGCCGTGGCAGAGTCTGGGGCAGTGGTGGTCGTCACCAACGAGGGCAACGCCGGCCTCGCCGCTGCGCTCCCGAAGGTCCACATCGCTCTGATGGGGATGGAACGCATCGTGGAGTCCTGGCGAGAGCTCGATGTGCTCATGGCGCTGCTTGCCCGCGCCGCCACCGGCCAGTCCATCAGCACCTACGTCGATTGGATCGGCGGTGCCCGCCGCGACCGGGAACACGACGGACCCGATGAGTTCCACCTCGTCATCGTCGACAACGGCCGGTCGGACATCCTGGGCTCCGAGTACAACCAGGTTCTCACCTGCATCCGTTGCGGGGCGTGCTCGAACGTGTGCCCGGTGTATTCGACCATCGGCGGCCACGCTTACGGCTCGGTGTACACCGGACCCATCGGCGCCGTGCTCACTCCGCTGCTGACCCCCGACGCCGGCCTCAATGATCTTGCCTTCGCCTCCTCGTTGTGCGGGGCGTGTTCGGCAAACCTGCCCGGTGGGGATCCCGCTCCACGACCTCCTCCTCGAACTCCGCTCCCGGGAGTCTGACCAAGCGGGGTCCGCCGAAAAGGCGGCGTGGAGCCTGTGGTCGAGGATGTGGAGCAAGCCGAGTCGCTATCAGCGTTCGCTGTCGACGGCGGCCCGCTTCCGGTTCGGCGGCTCGTCTCCCGCTACCGGGACCGACCAAACGTTGGGGCATTGGAAGGGCCCCCTTCCAATCGCCGCCAAGTCCCTGCGCAAGCTCTGGAAACGGCCGAGATCATGAGCGTGCCCACCTCCGATCGAGAGTCGGGCAACCGTGACGGGTTCCTTGCCAAAGTGGCGGCGCGCAGCAATCTGCCGACCACCGACCACCTCATTGCCGCCGATGATGAGGCTGCGGGCGGGCTCGAATACGCCACGGACCTCTCCGACCCGGTCGCCGCCTTCACCGCGGGCGCCGAGGGTCACGGCTCGACCGTGTACCTGGTTCGCAACGACGCCGACCATTTGGCCGCAGTACTCGATATCGCATCCACCTTCGATATCGACCGAGTTCTCCATCTCCGATGAACCCGCATCTCACGAGTTCGGCAGCCTGCTCGAGCAGGCAGGAGCAACGCGTGAACCGAATCTCGGACCCGCGGCAGCTCACCCAACATGACACGGTGGTGACCGCGGCTGCGGCGGGCATCGCCCTCACCGGATCGATCGCCCTTGCCAGCGGAGCGCTCGGATCAAGGTTGCTGACAACCCTGCCCAAGCGGCACATTGCGCTGCTCGAAGCAACCGCAATCGTCCCCACCCCCCGAGAGGTCTACCAAGGGTTTGCCGAGGGCCGTTGGCCTGGTTCGGCCCTCGTCATCGCTACCGGACCAAGCCGGTCGGGAGACATCGAGATGGAGATCACCCTCGGCGTCCACGGCCCCGGCGAAGTGATCGTGGTCGTCGACGCCCGGACCTGAGCGGTCAGGGCCCGAACGGCTCGAAGCTGTCCAAGAACACCGCGGCGTGGTCTTCCCAACTCGAGTTGGGGCCACGTACCTCGACACCCAGACCATTGACACTGTCGAGGCCGATCAGCCGGAACCACAGCCGGCCATCCTGGAACGCGCCGACGGACTCAACCGATCCGTCCTCGAGCGCCCGCTTCTCAGCCAATGAAGCCTTGCCGCCGTCGAGCGACGACCAGAAGACGTCGACGACACCCGACACCGCCTGCGGCCACGTGCCGCCGTTGGCCTTCACCAACCCTTCCATGTTGACGCCCGATGCGGTGGCCCGGATCGTCGTCCGGGTCCAGGGGATGGTGAAACACCACGAAGCTCTCCCCCACATCCTCAACCACCCAATCCGACGGACTCGAGATGCAAAACGTCTCGGTGCACAACGGTTCGGAGCCTGCGACGGGCGGAGCTTCGGGGCCGGTTGAGCACGCAGCCGCCAGCAGAACGATCCCAACCAGTAGAGCCGCGGAGCGACGACAGATCCATGCCGGCAGGGTACTTCGGAAGATTCCGGCAACGTCCGGGCGCCGCCCGATGCCGCCCGGTCGGTAGATTGGCGTCGGCGGGTCACCCCAGTCGGCCTGCGTCACCAACGAGCAAGGAAGCCACCTCATGCGCATCGTCATCGGCGCCGACCACGCCGGATTCCCCCTCAAGCAGGAACTGCTCGAATTGCTGGCTACAACCGACCACACCATCGTCGACGTAGGCACCAACTCGACCGAGCCGGTCGACTACCCGGACTATGCGGCGGCAGTCGGTCGTGCCGTTCTCGACGGCCGGGCCGACCGAGGCATCGTCGTCTGCGGTTCCGGGGCAGGTGCCGCAATCGCGGCCAACAAACTCGACGGGATTCGCTGCGCGCTCAAGTCGACGATACTATACGGCGCACCAAGCGGTTGAGCACGACGACGTGAACGTCATTGCCTTGGCCTCGCGAGTCGTGGGCCCCGCGTCGTCATGGGAGATCGTCGAGTCCTTCCTCGGCGCCGAGTTCATTCCCGAAGACCGCTACGTGCGGCGTCTCAACAAGGTTCTCGACCTCGAAAGAGACCATCGTTAGCGGCCTCCGGGTTGCCGACGGTGCGATCTCTGGAGCGGTATACCATTGCGGGACCTCCCGACGAGCGACGAGCAGGCCAATGACCAAACAACCACCAGAGAGCTACCTCAATCGAGAGCTGAGCCTGCTCGACTTCCAGGAGCGAGTGCTCTCGCTGGGCGAGCGCGACGATCTCCCCCTGCTGGAGCGGGTCAAGTTCGCCGCCATCGTCAGTCAGAACCTCGACGAGTTCTTCCAAGCGAGGGTGGCCGGTCTCATCAATCTGAGCAGCCACGGGAGGTTCTCCGGCTCGCGAGCGGATGGACGCTGCGGCCTAGTAAGATGCTGGCTGCCATCCGCTCCCAGGTGCTCGAGATCAACGACGCGATCGACGAGTTGTTCCTCAATGAGCTGATGCCTGCTCTCGACAAGCAGCGGATCCGACTGGTGGACTGGGAGCTCAACTCGGACCCGAGGACCGTGAAGGTCTCTACGCCGTTTTCGAGGAGCAGCTCTTCCCCGTGCTCACCCCATTGGCCGTGGACCCCTCCCATCCGTTCCCTTTCATCTCGAACCTGTCACTCAACCTCGCCGTGGTGGTGCGAAATCCGGCACGGTCCACCCCGCAGTTCGCTCGGGTCAAGGTGCCACCTTCGTTGTCGCGCTTCATCGCTCTCCCCGACGGGGAACGCTTCGTACCCATCAAGCAGGTCGTCGCCGCGGATCTCGGCAGGCTTTTCGAGGGTGTCGAGATCATCGACCACTTTCCCTTCCGAGTGACTCGCAGCGCCGACTTTGCCGTTGAGGAGGAGGAGGCCAACGACCTGCTGGAGGCCATGGAGGCGGTCCTGCGATTCCGCCAGCGGGCTGCCGAGGCCGTGCGACTCGAGGTCTTGGACGAGATGTTCGCCCGTCTGTGCTCGATTTGCTCGCCCGGGAGTTGGATCTACCCGAGGATGCGATCTATCAGCGGGCCACTCCGCTCGATTTGGGGACGCTGTGGCGGTTCTACGGCATCGATCGTCCTGACTTGAAGGACGAGCCCTTCGTCCCGACGACCCAGCCCCGGCTGGCGAGCCGTGGCGGCGTAGAGCCGAATATCTTCGAGGTCGACCCGTAGGCCACGCGCCCTGATCCACCACCCCTACGAGTCGTTCGCCACCGGCACCGGCACCTTCTTGGCCCAAGCCGCCGCCGATCCCGACGTGCTTGCGATCAAGCAAACCCTGTATCGCACCTCGGTTCCCGAAGACCCGGCACTCGGTGGTGAAGAAGCCATCGTCGAGTCGCTCATGGCTGCGGCCGAGTCCGGCAAGCAAGTCGTTGTCCTCATCGAACTCAAGGCACGTTTCGACGAAGCCGCCAATATCAACTGGGCCAAGATGCTGGAGAACTCCGGCGTGCACGTCGTGTACGGCGTCTCTAGGCTCCATACCATTTCACAACACCCTGCTCGTGCGGCGGCGCGAAGGCGGCGGACTGAAACGCTACGCCCACATCGGTACCGGCAACTACAACCCGAAGACCGCCCGACTGTACGAGGACTTTGGTTTGCTGACCGCGGACCCCGAGATCGGGGCAGATCTGTCTGAACTGTTCTATGGGCTCAACCGGCTACAGCGCCGGGACGGACTACCGAAGAATCCTCGTCGCCCCGACGACGCTGCGACCCCGGCTGGTCGAGCACATCAGAGAAGAAGCAGCCAAAGGCAGCGACGGCAGAATCATGTTCAAGATGAACCACCTGGTCGATCCCAAGATCATCGACGAGTTGTACGCCGCTTCAGGCAAGGGCTGCCAGATCGACCTGATCGTGCGTGGCAACTGCTCGCTGCGGGCCGGCGTTCCAGGGCTCTCAGAGAACATCCGGGCCCTGATCCATCGTCGGCAAGTACCTCGAGCATTCGCGGGCTCTACCGGTTCGGTCACCCGGGGGAAGGCGCCGTGTACTACATGGGTTCGGCGGACCTCATGCAGCGCCATCTTGAACATGAGGGTCGAAGCCGTGACGCCGATGCTACCACCCCGAATCAAGTTGAGGATCGAGGAGATGCTCCTCAAGATGCTCATGGACGACGACGAACTCCTCTGCCCTGGGAGACTGAGTCGGATGGGCGATCATGGGCCCGGGTGACGCCAGACACCGGTCTCAACGCGGACCGGCATCTCGAGGATTTGGCGACACGACGGGCCTGACGGATCACCAACGGATTAGCAGGAGATGTCTCCACTGCCGCCAAAGTCTTCGATCTGGGCCGCCGGTGGCGTGGTCGTCCGCCATCGACCGGTTCTGGCGGATAGTATCTGTTGAATACATCGGCCCCGCTACGACGACTGGTCGCTTCCCAAAGGCAAGCTTGATTCTGGGAATCATTCAAGGCCGCCGCCCTGCGCGAGGTCGAAGAGGAAACCGGCATGCTGCGCTCCCCCACCGCCAAAGTCGGCACCATCGGCTACGTACTCCGAACCGCAACATGAAGGTGGTGAGGTATTGGCTGCTGGAGGCCGAGAGCGGCACCTTCACGGTCAACCGTGAAGTCGACGCCATCAAGTGGGCGACGGAGCAAGAGGCGCACGACATGCTCACCTACGAACGGGACCACGAAGTCATCGACTGGGCGATCATGCTTGCGAACGACCCGACGGCCGGCCGGATCTACCTTGTCCGCCATGCCCACGCCGGCGACCGCAAGCGATGGGCAAAAGCCGACGAGTTGCGACCGATCAGCGTCGACGGTGAAAAGCAAGCCGACTCACTGCGGGACTACCTGTCGGGGCCCCCCTCGACGGGGGTGTACTCGTCTCCGTACGTCCGCTGTGTCCAAACCATGGGTCCTTTGAGGCGTCCTCGGGCTGAGGCTCGAGGTCGAACCCACCATCATCCAGAGCGTGCGACCGGAAGACTTCATCGCAAGTGTGGGCCAATGGCCCGGCGAAGCGATCGCGGTGGGGAGCCACGGCGAACTCATTTCGGGAACGGTGAGCAAACTCGCCGCAGGCGGGATTCCGATGGACGGTCCGATGCGGTGCGACAAGGGTTCCATCTGGATCCTGGAAACCAGCGAGGGCAAGGTTCGCTCCGGCCGCTACCTCAACGCCCTCGCCTAATCAGTTTTTGCGTGGCTCAAGCGCTATTTCTGACGTCAGCCACGCACGAACGGAAGGAGCCAGGCGGCAACCTCGGCGATGATCTCGTCGAGCACTTCCTCGCTGGTGCGCCCGGTCCGCTTGAGGACCTTGAACGAATGGTCCCCGTGGGACCACGATCACCGCGGCATCGGGAAGTGACGCAGCCAACGGTTCGATCAGGGCCGGCGGGCTGAGCCGGTCCCTGGTGCCGGTCACGAACAACTGGGGAGCGACGACCCGTTGTAGGTGATCGGTGGGACACGGCTCGCCCTTGCCCATCGGCACCAGCGGGTAACCCAGGTACACCATGGCGGCGGCCGGCCGCCGGTCTCCGGCGAGATGTGACCCGACCCTGCCGCCCATTGACTTGCCGGCCAACACCACCCGCCCGCAGTACTGCGCCAACCGATGGGCTGCGGCTTCGTGGACGGCGAGCAGCCGCGGGGCTCGATCAGGGGCCCGGCGACCGGCCTCGGTGTATGCGTAGTTGAAGGTGAGCGTCGGAAAACCGGCGGCTGCCAGCCCTTCGCGTGCCTGGACCATGAACGGATGGTCCTGACCGGCACCCGCCCCGTGAGCCAGCAACACGCCGACCTCGGTGTTGTGGCCGGCGCCCGGCATGCTGAGCCGGCGTGATCTCTTCGCCTGGTGCCCACTCGATCTTCAGCGTGCGCGCCACCGTGAACCAGCCTTTCGCCTCTGAGCCGACGCTCACGGTACTGCGTCGGGCGATGCGTAAGCTCGTGGCATGCAGGTGATCATCCACGAAACGCCGGAGGTCGTAGCCGCTGCGGCCGCGGACCTCATCGCCGCCGAGGTCCGCTGGGGACCCAGACCATCGGTCTTGCCGGCGGCGGCACTCCGCGCGCCACCCGAGTTGCTTCCCGCCAGAACCTGGATTGGAGCGACGCCATGCTGTGGCTCGGCGACGAGCGATGGGTGCCACCCGACCATCCCACAGCAACGCCGGCATGGCCCGCCGGGCCTTTGCCGACGAAGTCGGCGCCGCATGGGGCCCCCGACTATGCTCGGCGATCCGCACCTGGCGGCCGCCGCCTATGCGGATAAGGTCCGCCCCGCGTTGCAGACGCCCGGTTTGGTGCTGCTCGGTATGGGCGACGATGGCCACACCGCTTCGTTGTTTCCGGAACCGACGCGCTTGAGGTCACCGACCGAAGTTACGTGGCTACCTGGGTCGCCGCCAAGGGCGATTGGCGATTGACCGCGACGCTCCCATTGCTGTGGTCGGCGCGGCGCATCGTGTTCCTCGTGACGGGTGGCGCCAAGGCTGAGGTAGTTGCCGAGGTCCTCGACGGCCGAGGGGACTATCCGGCCGGCCGGGTCGGGCGGGGCGGCGGGACACCACCTGGTTGCTCGATGCCGCTGCGGCTTGGCAGCTAGCCGCTTGTAGTCGTCGGAGCCGGCGCCGGGGGCAACTCGCCGACCACGCCGTTGCGCACCACGTCGAGGAAGATCGCAACGATCGGATCGTCTGATTCTAGTCGGCGATCTCGACATTGATCGCGGCGTTCAGTTCGGCGGCATCACACCCCAAGCGAGCAGCCCGCAAGTGAGGTCGCGCCCCAATTGCTGGAGTTCGGCGATCTCGGGAGGCGGTTCGACCTCACCGGTGACGACCTCGAGCGGCTGGCCTTCGAGTGCCACCATCATTCGGTCGACGTAGCCGACACCGACCTCGACCAATCCTTCGCAGCTCTCAACTTCTTGCGGAGGCGGTGGCTCAGGCGATGAGCAGGCTCCGAACAGCAGCACCCCGGCAGGGCAAGCACCACCCACCGAGCACTGCCCACAGATCGGCGCCGATTCATGAGACGTCTCGGAGCTCACCGTCGATGGCGAGCTGGTCGACGATGCCGACTACTACGGCACGGATCGCCCCCACTCACGCCCATGATCTGACGCGCTGACGTTCCCTCGTCGAGGATCAAGACGGTGTCGCCCTCCCCGGCGTCAACCACGTCAATCGCGATGGTGTAGCCGGCTGCATTGCCGTCGACGTCGACAGGTCGCACAGCAGCATCCGCTGGCTGTCGAAGAGTGGGATGTTGATGGTCGACACAATGGTTCCGACGACACGACCGACCTTCATGGTTCCAGCCCCAGGTGGACATGGTCGACGATCCCGCAAATGGCGTGATCGACGGGCACAAAACGCTCCTCGAGAGCCTCGGCTGCTTCTCGTGACGCCACGAAGTAGACGATTTCGCCTGGGCCTGCCATCGAGACCGCATCGGCAGCAACGAACGGATCGCCCTTGGGACTCTGGTGTTTGTCGAGCGGTTGGACGATCAGGAAGCGGACGCCATCGAGCCCTGCCACCTTTTCGCTGGCCACGACCGTTCCGATGACCCGAGCAAGTTGCTCAGCTCCCCCGTTCGGAGGACGATCCCCGACCTGGTCATGAATCGCAGGTCGCGTCCCAGGTTGTCGGCCACCTCACTGTGGAGCTGCGGAATCATCCGATGGTGCAGCAGCATGCCGGTGGGCAGCGCCCGATCGACGGCGGTCTCCACCGCGGCTTCGACCTCGGCGACGACGCCGAAAAACAGCGCGTAGCCCTTGCCACCGAGACCATCGGCCAGCCGGACCGCGGCGAGGTCGACATGCGCCGCCTTGACCCCGGCATCCGCCGCCTCGATAACGGTGGCCACCGTGGCCGTCTCGACGATGCCGAGCGCGTCACCCTCGACCGGGGCAGAATCCGTCGCCGCCGGCAACGGCCACCGTCACGGCGGGATGGATGTCCGGCAGGAACACGGGGTCGAGCATGCGCGCCGCCGACGTCGAGACCCGTCCCGACGCCTCGTCGACACTGGCCGTATCGCCGCTGACCAGGACCAGGTACTTGCCGGGGTGGACGGTCCCCGCATAGATCGAGCCGATCGGCGACGACTTGACCATGGCGTCGGCGGCCACCAGCCCAACGGCGATGGAGTTGAACTCGATGAGTGCGATCGCGGGATCGCAGGCCGGTCGGCCGGTCAACAATCCGCAACGCTCCGACCACGTTCACACGCCGAATCCGCGAGAACGTGCGTGGCCGGCTCAGCCCTCGCCGGTCGGGCTGGCGATCGAGAACGAGGCGAAGCCTTCTCCGCCGTGGCCGAGGCCCGAGAAGTTCGGGCCATTGGCCACAAAGATGCTGCAGTTCATCGCCCGAGCCATCGTGGTGATGGTCGCAACGTTGGTCGAGTGGATCGAGGCGGTGTGCCGGAACCCGTGCTCGGAACGGACCGCAAGGTCGATGGCGTCGTCGACGTCCTTGACCCGCACCACGGGCATCACCGGCATCATCTGCTCGGTCCACACCAGACTGTGCTCAGGCGGCACCTCGGCAACGAGCAAGCGCACTTCGGGGTCGGGCGCAACGCCGATCTCGGCAAGGATGCTCCCGGCGTCCTTCCCAATCCACGCAGGGTTGACCATGCCTGGCTTGTTGGGGGGCCCCATCTCCTTGAAGATCACCCGCTCGAGGCGCTTCAGCTCATGCTCCTTGAGCCGGTAGGCGCCGTTGGAGGTCATCGCCTGAACGAGGCGATCGGCGACGGTGTCGACCACGATGGTCGTCTTCTCATCGGTGCAGATGACGTTGTTGTCGAATGAGGCGCCCCGGACGATGTCGCGACCCGCCTTGTCGATATCGGCGGTCTGATCGACCACTGCCGGAGGATTGCCGGGCCCTGCGGTGATCGCCTTCTTCGACGTGCGCAGCGCTTCTCTGACCACGCCGGGGCCACCCGTGACGAGCAGGACCCGCACGTCTGGATGGATCATCAACTCCTTAGCCGAATCGAGCGTCGGGTTCGGAATGGCCGTGATGAGGTTCGGTGGACCCCCGGCTGCGACAATGGCGCGATTGAGGACCTGGACGTTCTCCACGGACACACGCCTAGCATTCGGGTGGACGTTGAACGTCACCGCATTGCCTGCTGAGACCATGGCGATCGAGTTGTTGATGATCGTCGAAGTCGGGTTGGTCGTTGGGGTGATCGACCCGATGACGCCCTAGGGGGCATACTCCGTGACCATCATGCCGTCATCGCCCGTGACGACGTGAGGCTCGAGATCCTCCGGCCCCGGCGTCTTGGTAGTCACCAGCTGGTTCTTGACGACCTTGTCCTCGGCGCGGCCGATGCCGGTTTCCTCCCACGCCATGTACGCCAGCCGCTCACCCTCACGAAACATCGCGGCTCGCATCGCCTCAACAATGGCGTGACGGCCCTCGAGCCCCATGTCACGAAACTCCAGAACGCCCTTCCCGCCGCGGCGACCGCCTGATCGATGCTTGGAAGTATCCCGTCGCCGAGTTGGACGTCGGACGCCTCGAGCTCCTGCGCCGCCTGAAGTGCGGGGCCGTGCCGGTTCGCAAACTCTGCTGCGGCACCCGTCCCTTGACGCGTTCGATGATCGACTGGATGTCGCGGTCATTCAGCATTCATCACCTGCCACAGCCTCGTCGCCCTTGTGGTACTCGGTGGTGCCGTTGATGTCCCACATGTCGACAATCGCCATGACCACGGCATCACACGGGCGGTCTCGGTGATCTCGGTTTGCCGAGCCGAGCTGCCCGAGGCGTACATCACGACCTCCCCCACCCCAGCGCCCACGGCGTCGACGGCAACCACGTAGCCACCGGTTTCTTCGTTATCGACGCCGAGCTGGCGAAGCACAAGGAACGTCATGCCGGACATGAGCGGTTCCTTGCGACTCGCGACAAGCGTTCCGGCGACCCGTCCTAGCTGCATGCTTGCCCCATCAACCCTCCACGAGGGGCTCAGCCGAGCTCGGCCTCCGCTTCCTCCTGGCGACCCAGCGGCAGCACGACATCGACGTTGACGTGCGGACGTGCGATGACATGAGTTGCGATGACTTCGCCCACCTTTTCGGCACCGCGGACGCCGGCGTCGACAGCTGCCTTGACCGCTGCGACGTCGCCTCGCACCACGGCAGTGACGTAACCGCCGCCGGTCTTCTCCATGCTGACCAGTTCGACCTTGGCGGCCTTGACCATTGCATCAGCCGCTTCGACCATCGCAGGAAAGCTCCTCGCCTCGATCATCCCCAACGCTTCAGCCATGATGCTCCTTCTTTCCTTCGGTATCCGGGCCGTTGTCGGCTGATCTCATTGTACGACCTCGCGCCCGTCCAATCCCTCGAGGGCGGCGACGGCCGCCTGCCAGCCAACGTCGATGTCCCGCTCTTCGCCGCCGAGATAAACCCGGCCCATCGAGCCAAAGCTCCGCACCTCGAGAATGTTGATCTCAGCCGCCTTCTCAGCCTCGTTCGCCGCAAGCGACGCGTAGGCAGCCGGCTCGCATTCGAGCACGTAGAGCGTCTGGCCGGGGATGATCATCTGACCATGCCTCGTGCGGTTGATGAGCTGTGCGTGATGATCGTCGAGGCGCCGAATGATCTGCGATGAGAGGATCCTCGGCTTGATCCGATCGGTTTCCTCGTGGCCAATCGCTTCGAGAATCGCGGCACCTGCCGCACGCGTCTCCGCCTGCTCAGGTGAGTGGACTTCCAGCACCCCGTAGTACCGCTCGATGATCTGCAATCCCGGCTTGACCTTCGTGGCCTTCAGCGCCATATCGGACAGGCGGTTGATCTCGATTCCCGGGGCAACCTCGACCCACAACGACGCATCCCCCGCGAGCGGGAGGAACCCCTGCGCAATCGTGCCGAGAAACGCGGCATACTGCGGTTGCAGGCTGTCCAGGAAGGCAAAGGACCGTAGATCAATACCTCTCGTCACCCGATGCTCCTTCCGTGCCGCCCACGATCTGAACTCCGGCTGAAGCGCCGATCCGGGTCGCCCCTGCAGCAATCATGTCCTCTGCCTCTTCGGCGGTGCGCACGCCGCCGGACGCCTTGACGCCCATGTCGGGCCCCACGGTCTCGCGCATCAGCGCAACGTCGTACACGGTCGCTCCGCCTGCGCAGAAGCCCGTCGAGTCTTGACGAAGTCGGCCTTTGCCGCCTTCGCCAGCGGCAGGCAACGACCTTCTCCTCGTCGGTGAGCAGACCGGTCTCAAGGATCACCTTGCAGATGGCGCCCGTCTCATGGGCGGCGTCGACCACCTTCTCGATGTCGTTCTTGACCAGGTCGTAGTCGCCCGACTTCAGCGCGCCGATGTTGATGACCATGTCGATCTCGCGGGCGCCGTCGCGAGCGCCCGGCGCGCCTCCATGGCCTTGATCTCGGGAGTGGTCGCGCCGAGCGGGAAGCCGATCACCGTGCAAACCGGCACTCCGGTGCCGCGGAGCGGCTTGGCCGCCCGCTTGACCCATGTCGGGTTGATGCACACCGAGGCAAATCCGAACTCATGGGCCTCGTCGCACAGCTGGTCGATCTCGACCGCCGTGGCTTCGGGTTTGAGGAGGGTGTGGTCGATGTACTTCGCGAGGTCGAGTGGGACGTCGGCGGCTTCGCCGTGGAAACTCACCCTATCGGCGCCATTGGCGACGACGTGGCGAACCTTCTCCGGCGTGTCGCAGAGGTCGTAACCGGAGGCAAGCGCGACCAGCACCTCTCGGGTCACAGCCTCGATCAGTCTTCTCGGTTCATTGTTGGTTCCTAGTACCTTCGAGTACTGCTGCTCGAGAGCGGTGATCTTCTCAACCCTGCGGGCGTGGCGCTCCCCGCCCCACTCGACGGCGAGCCACTCCTGCACGATCTGCCACGCTAGACCATCACCCACCAAAGCCGCGCCGAGCGTCAGGACGTTGGCGTGGTTGTGCTCCCGACTGTTGCGCGCGGTTGAGAGGTCGTAGCAGAGGGCGGCCCGAACGCCCGGGACCTTGTTGGCCACCATCGCTGACCCGATACCGGCCCCGTCGACGATGATCCCCCAAGTGCAGCTGCCATCGGCAACCTTGCGGGCAACGGCAGCGGCGAAGACCGGATAGTCCACCGCTTCTGGCGAATCGGTCCCGCAGTCGATCACCTCGTAGCCCACTTCTCGCAACCGAAACAGCAACCGTTCCTTCAGGGGGTAGCCGCCGTGGTCGGCGCCGATGGCGATCTTGGTCCCGTTGCCGCCGACATCGGAGGGGCTTGACGGAGCGGACGGCGCCGGCGGGGGGTTCGAAGCGGTGCCATCGGGTCGATACGGCTCCTGGCCGATGACGCCATCAACGATGGCGGCAACAAGCTCCCGCACATCCGATTCGCTCGGCAGGGGGCGCCCGGGTGTTCGGTGTTGTCATGTGGTGATGCGGTCTCCTCACCCGCCATCCTAGAAGGCTATGGCCCGACCCGGCTTGGGCGTGCTCGTGAGGTCGGGAGAAACCGCCTGCTCGCGGCGATGCCCCCCGCACGGCTCTCGTTCAACACCCTCCGCAAGAGATGGTCCGGGGGGCCAAAGCGACGCCCGACGTCCGGGGTTCGTACAATGCACGCGATGGTCGACAACGATGCTGCCTTTCTCTGGGAAACCGGAGCCATCCGCACCCCGCCGCGCCCCGACGAAACCGCGAGGCGGCTCGACCCGCCGGAGCCCTCGGCGAGTCCTCCTGGAAAACAATGGGTGACGTTCCGCGACGCCCACTATGCGACCGGAATACCGGTGGAGACCCTGCGCAAATGGGCCAGACGCCGAAGCGTGCCGAGCTCCATCGAGCAAACCGAGTACGGGACGCGCCGCATGGTCTCGCTCGGCGATGTCGTCGAGCGAGCCCACAAGCTGGGCCGACCGCTCACCCCCGTCCCCGACGAGCAGCACGACCAGCATGAGCCGGCCGCCGCAGCCGAGCCGAATCCAGAACAGGCCAAAACCGCACCCGAACCGGAGCCGACCTCGGAACCCGCGGCTGAGTCGGGGACCGAACCAGAACCAGGACCCGCTGCTGAGCCGGAGACAGCGGCGGAACCTGATGTCGAACCAGCTCTTCCCACAGTGGCCCCGGAAGGCACGGTGCTCGTGCCGATTGCCGCCTGGGACAAGATGCTGATTCAGCTCGGCAACCTCCATGAGGCCGGGCAAGAACTCGCCGAAGCCAAGGAGCGGGCAGCCAAAGCGGAAACCGAAGCGAAGTTTCTCCACGAACGCCTGCGCGAGATACGCGACACCCAGCCGTCAACCCACCGGCCGATCCGGCACCTCCCGCCACGACCACGACTCCGGCCGAGGAGCCGCACCCCCCGAGAAGATGTGGCGCTACGTCTACCGAGGTTGGAGCAGGCGCCGCAGAGCCTGAGGGCTTTCGACTCTGGACACCGGTCCGCCTTCGTCCCACACTTCGAGATCGGACCCCCAGGAAGGCACCTCGCATGAGCGCAGGACGAATCGTCGGAATCGTGATCGGCTCCCTTTTGGGGTTGATGGCACTAGGCCTGATGGCAGGAGGCGCCTTCCTCACCATCGGCTACGCCATCGTTACCGCAGGCGACGGCTATTTCGACGCCGATCTGGAACGACTCAGCACGGCGACCGCAGCCATCACCACGGAGGAAGCAGACCTTCAAGCTGATCCCGGCCCGCCGGACTGGGTGATGGATTTCATGGACGTCTCCGTGCAAATCAAGGTCACCGGAGCAGCCGAAGCCGCCGACACGTTCATCGGGATCGGCGCCACGTCCGATGTCGACACCTATCTCGCAGACGCGGCACGCGACGAGATCCGCGACGTTGGACCGGGAGGTGATGTCCAGTATCGCACGGTCCCCGGAAGTGGTGCGGTGGCGCCACCAACCGAACAGAGCTTCTGGGTTGCCTCGGCGTCTGGGCCCGGGACTCAGGAGCTGACCTGGGATGTTGCCGAGGGCAACTGGACGGCGGTGCTGATGAACTCGGACGGGTCTCCCGGGGTTATCGCCGACGTCACCGTGGGTGCGAAGTCGCCTGCCGTGCTCCCGGTCGGGATCGCACTGCTGGTTGCCGGTGGCCTGCTGCTGATCGCCGCCGTCGTTGTCATCGTGCTGTTTGCCGTCGTCGGCCGCTCCGATGACGCACTGCCCGCTCAAGGCGAGACGGCCCCGCTCGAGGCCGAGCCCGTTTCGCTCGAAGCGTCGCTCGACACTCCGCTGTCGCAATGGCTCTGGTTGGTGAAGTGGTTCCTGGCGATCCCCCACTTCTTCCTCCTGTTGTTCCTGTGGATCGGGTTTGTGGTCCTGACCTTCATCGCGTTCTTTGCGATTCTGTTCACGGCCCGCTACCCGAAGGGGATATTCGACTTCAACGTCGGTGTGCTGCGCTGGTCGTGGCGGGTCGCCTACTACGCCGGCACCGGCGGCCTGGGGACCGACCGCTACCCGCCCTTCTCGCTTGACGATGATCCCGACTACCCGGCCCACTTCGACGTGGCCTACCCGGCGACCCTGTCTCGGGGCCTCGTGCTCGTGAAGTGGTGGCTGCTCGCCATCCCTCACTACATGGTGCTGGCGGTGCTGGTCGGCGCCGGCTGGTGGGGCGGGAGGGGTTGGGGGTATGGCGGCGGTCTGCTTGGGATCCTCGTGTTCATCGCCGCCGTGGCCCTGCTCTTCACCCGGCGCTACCCGCAAGGGCTGTTTGACCTGATCATCGGGCTGAACCGATGGGTGATGCGGGTCACCGCCTACGTCGCCTTGATGACGGATGAGTACCCGCCATTCCGGCTCGACCAGGGCGGCGAGGAGCCTCGGGTGGAGCGCGTCGGCGCTGAACCCGCACAGCAGTGACGTATCCCAGGGGTGAATAGGCTGCTGCGATGCAGATTCGGATATGGGCGGCGTTGTTGGGCGCCGCAGCAGGGTGGGGAACCACGGGCGTAGCGACCCGTGCCGCCCTCGATGCGGGGGTTCCGCCGGTGGCGATGGTGGCCATTCGCTCGGTCATTGCGGCGGCGCTGCTTCTTGCCGTGTTGTTGATCCGCTCCAAGCCGATCACTCGCGACCCACAGCGTTGGCTGACCGGGGCGGTCATGGCCGTCTTCCAATTGTCCTTGCCGTTCGTGCTGTTCACATTGGCGTACCAATACGCCTCGGCAGGGTTCGTCGGCATGTTGGTCGCCCTGATCCCGCTGGCGACCGCAGTGATCGCCAACTTTGTCTTGCCGGACGAGCCGCTGACGACCGTCAAGACCGTCGGGCTGATCATCGCCTTCGCCGGCGTCGGATTCCTGCTCCTCTCCGGTGACAGCGGACTCGCCGAGGGCGGCAGGCCGCTGCTGGCAGCCGTTCTGTCGCTCGGTGCCATTCTGTCGATCGCCGGTTCGAGCATCTTCGCCAAGGGCAGAGCCGGGACGTATGAGCCGATGGAGCTCACGTGGATGCAGTTCACCATCGGCGCCGTGCTACTGGTGATCGTCATGGTGATGTTCGAGGGAATCCCAACCGAGCTGTCGACATGGGGGTGGGCACTCGTGGTCTACCTGACGATCATCGGCAGCCTCATCCCTTTCCTCCTCTACTACTGGCTACTCAGCCAGGTCAGCGCCACCAAAGCGTCGCTCGTCGGCTACCTCGTCCCGCTTGTTGCCCTCGGAACCGGCATGGTGCTCCTCGACGAGAGGATCCAACTCGGCATCATCGTCGGCGGCACCCTGATCCTGGCAGGTGTGATCCTGACCGACCGCTCCGAAAAACGACGCGTCAAGGCCGCAGACCGAGCCGCCAAATCACAGACGGCAACCGAATCGACCGTCTGATCAACGCCGCGCCCGTCGGGCTACTCATCGCTGCGCCGTAGACTCGGCTGATGGCATTGCCGCACCATGAAGGGGACCGGGAGCAGCCCGACCCGGACACCGCCGCACCGCAGAGACCTAGCGGGCCGCTGCGCAAGCTCGCCATGGGCGCCGTCGGGGGCACCGTCACTGCCGCCGGGGTCGTGATGTTGGTGACGCCGGGACCCGGGATCCTCGTTGCATTCGCCGGCATGACGATTCTCGCCCGGGAGTTTCCGGCCGTCCGCAGCCGCCTCGATCGCTGGCGCGAGACGGCGAGTTCCCGTCTGAACAAACACCACTAGGGTCACGGACCGATGACGGCACCCATCATTTCCACCAAGGGCCTGGGCCACGCCTACGGCGACATCGTCGCGCTCCACAACGTCACCATCGACGTTCCCCCGGGGAGTATCGGCCTGGTCGGCGCCAACGGGGCGGGGAAAACCACCTTCATCAAGATCCTGCTCGGCATCCTCAAGCCAACGGTCGGATCCGTCGACGTGTTGAGCGTCGATGTCGTCAAGGACCCCATTCCGATGCGCTCCAACGTCGGGTACATGCCGGAGGGAAGCTGCCTGCCGCTGTCGCAGACCGCCGCAGACTTCACCGTCTACGCCGCCGAATTGGCTGGGTTGCCGAGAAGAGCCGCCCGGCAGCGAGCCTCCGATGTCCTGACCCTGGTGGGCCTCCACGAAGAGCGGTTCCGGTACATGGGCGAGTTCTCCACCGGCATGAAGCAGCGCGCCATGCTCGCCCAGGCGATCGTCCACGACCCGTCGCTGGTCTTCCTCGACGAGCCGACTGCCGGACTCGACCCGCAGGGGCGGGAGGAAATGCTGGAAATGGTCAGCAGGCTCGGCAGCTTCGGGATCAATGTGCTGACGTCCTCGCACGTTCTCACCGATATCGAGCGGACCTGCGACTGGGTGATCATGCTCGACGGGGGCCGAGTGCTGCGCAACGGACCACTCGCCGGGCTCACCGACACCAGCACCGTCGAAGTCGAGGTTCTCGGCGATCCTGCAGTGGTGGCCGACGCGCTGACCCGGGCCGGCGCCAGCGTCGAGACAGACCACCAAACCGTGTACGTCGAGTACCCGACCGGCGACACCTTCCTGCTGGTGCGCGACGTGCTCGCCGCTACCGGTACTGGAATGCGACGCCTCGGCGCTCGCTCCACCTCGCTCGAAGACATCTTCCTCGCCCAAGACCTGGAGCAGCCCTCATGAGCGACCGCGGCGTTGTCTTCGACCTCGGCTACGTCCCCTACGAAGGCCCGCGCCTTGGTACCGGCGCTGCGGTGCGGGCAACGGTGCGCGACGGGATCCGGCGTGTCCTCGGGCTGCGCCGCAAAGCCCGCAAGAAGATTCTGCCTTGGATGCTGGTCGGCCTCGCCCTCATCCCCGCCATCGTGTTTGTCGGCCTCGCTTTCTTGCTGTCGTCCTTCGATCCGACCGGAGCCGGCGCCGACAGTCCATTTGGGGGCCACGTCGATTTCTTTGGACTGATCGGCAACGTTGTGCTCCTCTTCGCCGCGTTGGCGGGACCCGAACTTCTGGTGCCCGACCGAACCGAAGGTGTGCTTGCCGTCTACAGCTCACGCCCAATGCGGGCTCGTGACTACCTACTGGGCCGGACCGGAGCACTCGCCATCGTGCTCGCCGGGTTCCTACTCGTCCCTCAGTTCCTGATGTACCTGGGGTTCGCCGCCCTCGACGACGCAGGATTCCTGCGTGCGCTGGTGGAACGGTCCGACGATGTGGTGCAGATCCTGGCTGCGTCCGCGGTCTACATGCTGGCCTATGGCGCACCAGCGATCCTCATTGCCACGTTCGCCCGTCGCACCGCGCCGGCGACCGGGGTCTACCTGGCCCTGATGTTGGTGTCCAGCGGGTTTGCCCAGGGCATGGTCGATGGTGACGTGACCGGAGCTCGGTTTGCGGCGCTCGGTGCCCTCGCTCAACACCCGGTGGTGGTCACCGACTGGATCTTCGACCACACCAGTTTCGGCTTGGCGCCGGTTGATGCCGGATGGGACCCATGGGTCTCGCTCGCGGTGATCCTTGTGGTCACGGCGGTCACCGCCGTCGTGACCATCCGACGCTACCGGAGTCTGATGTGACCGACGCGGTTGCCCTCAACCCGGCGTTCGTGACGGATGCCACTGTCGTGGTCACGAGCGCGTCGAAGTGGTTCGGGCAGAAGGTCGCCGTCTCCGACGTGTCGTGCTCCTTTGGTCCCGGCGTCACCGGTCTGCTGGGGCCCAACGGGGCCGGCAAGACGACCCTACTGCGGATGCTGACCGGTCTGATCGGCCCATCGGAGGGGTCGGTTTCCGTTCTGGGGTCGAACCTCAGGGAGGACCCGAGCGGCTACTCGCAGGTCGGTCTGGTTCCCGAGGAGGACGCCGTCTACGGCGGACTCACTGCCCGCGAGTTCATCGTGTACGGGGCCAAGCTCGGCGGGGTCTCTGACCCCGATGCCGCGGCACAGCGAGTTCTGGCCGAAGTCGAGATGCTCGACGCTGCCGACCGGTCGATCGGTGGCTTCAGCAAGGGCATGCGCCAACGCACCAAGGTCGCCGCCGCCCTCGCCACCGATCCTTCGATCCTCATCCTCGACGAACCGCTCAACGGAACCGATCCCGTGCAGCGGGCCAAACTGATCCAGTTGTTCCAGAAGCTCGGAAGTACCGGCCGCACCGTGATCGTTTCCTCCCACGTCCTCCAGGAAGTCGAACGGATGACCGACCGGGTGCTGGCGATGGTCGACGGCAAGCTCGCCGCCGCCGGGGACATCAGCGCCATCCGCAAGGCGATGACCGACATCCCATACCGAGTCCGCATCGAGGTCGATGACCCGCGCAAGCTCGGCGCGGCGCTGCTCGGTGAAGATGTTGTCGACGGCATCACCATCGACGACAACGGGTTGCGAGCCGAGGCGCGCGACCTCGCCCAGCTCGGCACGCTCCTCCCCCAGCTCACTCGCGATCTCGACCTGCGTCTCACCACCTTCCGACCCGAAGATGAGTCGCTCGAGAGCGTGTTCCGCTACCTGGTGCGAGGCCGGTCATGACTGCGGCGTTGACCATCACCAGGATGACCCTGCGACAGGTGCTGGGGATCAAGCGCCTGGTCGGGTTCGGTCTTCTGTCGCTGTTCCCTGCGTTCATCTTCATGATCAGCTCCGCAAACCAGAGTGGCAACGCCCTGCTCGAGTCATTCATTGGGATCGGCGTCGGTCTGTTCTACTTCATCGCCGTCCCCGTCGTCACCCTCATCCTTTCGGCCTCAGTGCTGGGAGATGAGCGCCGGGATCAAACCCTCTCGTTCATCATGTTGCGGCCGATCCGGCGCAGCGCCATCGCCGCCTCGAAGCTGGCAGCCGCAGTCCTGGCCGCCTACGTGTTCACCGGAACCGGAGCACTGGCCATGGGTGTGGCCTACGGCATCCGGTCCTCGGATTGGAACTACGTGATCCCGATGCTGGTGAGCGCCGCGGTCGCCACCATCGTGTACGCAGCCGTGTTCGTTCCGCTTGGCTACCTGTCGGAGCGGTCGACTCTGATCGGCCTCGCCTACGTCTTCATCTGGGAAGGTGCCATCGTCTCGGCGATTGGGTCCCTGGCGAATACGTCGCCGTGGCGGATCGGGTTCACGGCTTTCTTGGCAGTTGCGCCCGAGGAAGCTCAGTTCGTCGAGGCGGACCTCGGGATCGTCAATCCCAACCTCGGAACGACCCTGATCACGGTCGCCGTGTTCATCGCACTGTCGCTGCTGGCTACCAGTTGGATCCTGCGCAAACGAGACCTGGTGTAGGCGCCTACGGCGGGGGCTTCGGTCTTCGGGAACCAACGCGGGGCTTGTGGTCCGGCCGCCGGGACCCATGCGCTACGTCGGGGTACCGGGTGTCGCGTACCGGTATCTCGCATTGCTAGCTGTGACACGAGCAGTCAGTGAATACTGGGCACGTGGCCTCTGGCCTCTGACACCCGTCCCCCCTGGCCTGCCAATCAACCGTCGGCCGGAATCCTCCGCTTGACCTGACCGACCAGGGTTGCCACGAACGTCGAGCGGAACTTCTGGTTGGCCATCGCCGCCTTCCACGGGGGCATCCGCTCGATGACGCGCAGGGCGCTGGCTGCGATCTGCCCGAGACGGTTCCCGACGTTGTCGACAAGCAGATCGCCGAGTTTGCCTCGCTCGATGGCCATCAGGGCAACCCGCTCCATGGTGTTCGCCGGGATGTGGGGAGGCTCGTCTCTGAGTTCCATGTCGTGGGCGTCCCAGCGGCACACCTCGCCGCACACCCCGCACCCCAGGCAACGGTCGGCGTCGATCACCGCCCAGTTTCGGCGTAGACCTTTGCCCTCCGTCGGCTCGATCTCGATGGCGCCCGCCGGACAGGCCTTGGCACACTTGGCGCAGCCCCGACACACCTCGTGGTCGATCGTCGCCAGCCAATTGGACGGGACGATCCCGTCGTAGATGGCGTACCGCTTGATGGAACGCATCATCCCGCAGCAGCAGCCGCAGCAGTTGCAGAGATAGGAGATGTCGTCGCGTACGTTGTCTCCAGTTTGGGCGAGACCTGCCGCCTTGGCCTCTTCCAGAATCACCATTGCTTCGTCGTTGGTGATCGTCTCGGCGATCGCCGACCTTGCCAGTGTCTGGGCGGAGGTGCCAAAGGTGAGGCAGGTGCGTACCGGGGCACCACAGCCCTCGCCCCGCAGCCCGGCGTCGGTCCGACACGGGCACAGGCTCACGGCAACGGTTTCGGCGGTGCGGACCACCTCGGTCGCCCGCTCCCAGTCGAGGATCTCGGCGTCGGCCGGCACCGCCTCCTCGCGCACAAACGAACGGCCGACCTGGGTGCTGCCGGCAAAGATCCGGCGGATGAACTCCTCGTCCTCGAACATGTCCTCGAAGGCTGCGGCGTACTCCTCCATCGGTGCGTCCGGCCGTTCGCGCATGAAGGTGAACTCGAAGAAGCCGATCACCACCGGAGCGGCAAGCACGTAGCGTTTGCCTTTGCGCTCGAAGTCGAGAATCAGCCCGCGCCGGGCCATCGAGGTGATCTGTTCGTCCAGCTCGTCGAGGTCGGCCTCGAGCTTCTTCGCCAGGTCGGGGAGCGACACCAGCTGGGGCAACGAGCGAGCGATGTGAGCATCCTCGGGGGTGAACAACAGACGAAGGATGCGCCGCACCGCCGGCGTGTCTGGTGCCCCGGTCACATTCCGATCGAGCCGCTGCTGGAGCAACTCGTACTCCCGATCGACATCGAGCCCCTGCGTCAGGGTCGTATGGGCCATGCCGTATCCCCTTCGTGTCCCGGATTTTCGCAACGTCTCGGCAATGATGGCCGAGCGATGGAAACCGTTCCAGGGCTTCCGACCCCTCTGCCCACCGAAGCATGGGGGGTACCCGGCACGCACAAACCACCAACGCAACCGCCTGCCGGCGCTACCTTGCCCCCGTGACGTCGGGGTCTGCTTCCACCATCAATCGCCGCATGGGCATCGCCGCGCTCATCGTGGCCGGCGGTGTGCTGCTTTCGCGCATCCTCGGAGTGCTGCGCGACATCATCTTCGCCGGGATGCTGGGGGCCACCGGAGTCACCGACGAGTACGTGGCGGCCTTCACGATCCCGGACTTCATGAACTACCTCCTCGCCGGAGGGTTCCTGGCGATCACGTTCATCCCGATCTTCTCCCGCTATCTCGCCGCCGACGATGAAGAAGGCGGGTGGGAGGCGCTCACGGCGGTGATCCGACCGCTGGCCGTCGGCATCGTGCTGTTGGTGATCATCGGCTGGGCGTTGGCGCCGAGTGTGATTGGCGCGCTGTTCCCCGACTTCACCGCCGAGCAGGCGACGGCAACGGTGCGACTCACCCGCATTGTGCTCCCCGCCCAGATCTTCTTCGTGCTGGGGGCGCTGTTCACGGCCGTCCAATACGCCAAGGGCCAGTTCTTCATTCCAACGCTGGCGCCGATCATCTACAACCTCGGGATCATCACCGGTGGGATCTTGTACGCCATCTTCACCGGAGAAGCCGACCCTGAGGGCTTCATCTGGGGGGCCGTGGTCGGCGCCTTCATCGGCAACTTTGCGCTGCAATGGTGGGGCGCCCGCCGCCTTGGGATGCACCTCATTTGGCGCCTCCCGTGGCGCAACCCGGTCATCCTCGAGTACGCCAAGATTGCGTTTCCCTTGATGATCGGGCAATCGGTCGTGGTGCTCGACGAGACGTTCATGCGCATGTTCGGCAACATGACCGGAGAAGGCGTCCAGACCCAACTCCAATACGCCAGGCGAACCATGCTTGTTCCCGTCGGCGTGATCGCCCAGGCCGCCGGCGTCGCTGCCTACCCGTTCTTGGCCCGCCAATTTGCAGAGGGAAAGCTCGTGCAGATGGCCGATACGGTCGATCGAGCGCTGCGCTGGGTTCTGGCGCTCAGCATCGCCGCCACCGCTCTGCTCGTGTCGCTCAGCATTCCCACGATCCGCGTGCTCTTCGAACGCTTCGAGTTCACGCCGCCCGATACGGAGGCGACGGCCTCGGCGCTCTTCTTCTATGCCTTCGCCATCCCGGTCTGGGGCGCCCTGATGGTCATCACCCGAGCCTTCTACGCCAGGCGCCAGATGTGGCTTCCCGTGATCGTGGGCACCGGCGCGGCGCTTCTGGCTGTGCCGTTGTACTTCACCTTGCAGCGGGAATTCGCCATCGAGGGCGTCGCCCTCGCGTCCACCCTGGCGCTCGGCGCCTACACGTTGACGCTGGCGATCATGTGGTACCGGGAACCCGAACACACCCACCGCTGGCGACGGGTCCTCGACCCGGCGGCGCGGATCGTGCCGCTGGCTGCGTTTGGTGGCGGCGCCGCGTACCTGGTCGCAGCCGGACTCCAGAGCGCCCTGCCAACCGGCTTCTTCTCAGCGCTGCTCGCCCTGCTGGCAGGCACCGCGGCGTTTGCCGCTGTGGCCCTGGGCCTCGGCAGCCTGCTCTCGCGCCGCTTCGCCCCTACCTAGAAGGGGTCTTGGCGGACATGAGCGACACACGTGCCGCTGCGATCCGTCAAGACCCCCTGTGGGTCAGTTGGGGGGGTAGACGCCCGTAGCTTTCGACTCTTCGGTCTGCCAGAACATGTCCGAGATCGCCTGAATCTGGTCGATGAGCGACTGTGAAACCGCGGGGTCCATCGACTTCTTGGCATCGCCGGCCTGCTTGATCGCCATCCAGAACACATCGTGGAGGTTCGGGAACTGCTCGAGGTGATGCGGCTTGAAGAAGTCGGTCCACAGCACCGAAAGGTGATGCTTGACCAACTCGGCGCGCTCTTCCTTGATGGAAATGCAGCGGGCCCGGAAGACCTCGTCGTCGGATGCGTGGTACTTCGTAGTGGTGTTGAGCACGGACTTCGCTTCGATCATTGCCTGCGCCGGGTCGTAGACCCCGCAGAATAGGTCGCAGTGCGCATGGGCTACGCGGTTCGGGCTGAAGAGACCCATCGGTCACCTCCTGTGGAGTGATTGCTGGAACTCGCTTGACCCTACACCGCCTCACCGCGGTATCGGCCGTGACGGGCGGCCATAGACTCCACTCATGCCGACCAACCGCCCCCTCTACCGTTTTGCCATTGCGCCGCTAGCGGCCGCGGCGCTGGCGGCAGTCGCCGTCTCTCAGACCCGAGCCCGCCTCCGCCGCTATGCCATCGCCGAGCACTCGATGCAGCCGACGCTCGCAGCGGGTGATTGGGTGCTGGCCCGACGGGTGACGGGCCCGCTGCGGCGGGGAGACGTCGTGGTGTTCGAACACCCCGGCAGACCGAGGTTCGAGCTGGTCAAGCGGGTGGTTGGGTTGCCGGGCGAACAGGTCGCAGTGGCCGCCGGTGACGTCATGGTCGATGGACGCGCCGTCGACACCTGGGCGGCGGGACCGACCCTGCCGGATGGATCGTGGCAACTCGGGTCCAACGAGGTGTTCGTCCTCGGCGACAACCGGGCCCTGTCGTCCGGCGACAGTCGAGCCCTGGGGCCGGTCCCCGTCGCCGTCATCGGCTGGGTCATCTGGTGCCGCTACCGGCCGTTCCCCCTGCGCCGGGTCGGCTGAACCCGGCGGTACTCACCCCTTGCGGCTGGGCGGGTGATCCATCCCCATGTAGATCCCGCCGGCATCGAGTTCGTCGAGCATCTGTTCGATGCGTTTGCGCCGAGTCTCGACGCGCTTGGCCCGGTCGATCCAGGCGAGGTAATCGTTGCGCTGGTAGTACGGCCGTGCCGAGTAGTCATCGGCCACACCGCGATCATCGAGTTGTTGCGCAACGTCGTCCGGCATCGATTGCGGGGGCCGGCGGCGCCCGGTCACCCGCTCAGGCCGCCGGTTTGCGGGCCAGCAGGGCGACATCGATGGCATCACCGTTGATATCATCTGACTCCACGTGGCGCAGCACACGCTCGATGATCTCGATGTCGAGGTCCGCAAAGTCGGCGGCAAGCTGCTCCTCAGTGAACAGCACGTCGGGGTCGGGCGGCCCGCCGACACCATGCTCGAGGTTGTCGAGATGGTGGGCGATGACGAAGACCACGCCACCCGGCGCTACGGCTCGTATCGCCTTGCCGTGGACGGCCCGCCGCAACTCCGACGGGACTTGGAGATACGACAGCAACACCAGATCGAAGGCCTCGGAATCCGGCTCCCACTCGAGCAGGTCGGCGGTCACGAAGTCGACCTCGACGCCCGCTTCTGCTGCCACTCCGCCGGCTTGCTGGGCGGCAACATCCGAGACATCGACGGCCGTGACCGAATGGCCTCGGGCCGCCAGCCATACCGCGTTGCGGCCTTGACCGCTGGCAAGGTCGAGCACTCTCCCCGGCGGGAGATCCGACAGGTATCTCACCACAAACTGGTTGGCTTCGGCCCCCCACAGGGTGCCGCGCTCGGCGTACCGCTCGTTCCAATACATACGTCGGTCATCTTTGTTGTGCTCGGTCATGCGCCCATGATACGAGCGCCCAATCCAAGACCGTTCGTGCGTGGTTGGGGCGCGATTTTTGGCACCTCAGCCACGCCGGAACGGATAATCGCCGGGTGATTTTTCCTCCCCCGCGCTGGGGCGTAGCCTGCGGGCGCGGAGGTGCACATGAACCCGATCAAGACGGCATTCCGGGCGGCGCTCGGACGCAGGCTCCCGATCACCGAAGGTGTCTTGGCCGTCGACGGCCTCGAACAACCCGTCACCATTGGCCGCGATCGTTTTGGCATACCCCACATCACGGCGAACAGCGACGCAGACGCCTGGTTTGCGCTCGGCTTCTGCCAGGGCCAGGACCGCGCCTTCCAGACCGACATGCTGGCACGGGTCGCCCGTGGCAGGGTCAGCGAAATGGCGGGCAAAGACACCCTGGCGATCGATCGCTTGTCTCGCCGCGTCGGGTTCCGCAGAACTGCAGAAGAGACCATGCACCTGTGCAACGACGTCGAACGTCGCGGTCTCGAATCGTTTGCCGCCGGGATCAACGCAGGCCGTGCCCGGGGTCTCTCGAAAAAGGCACACGAGTATGCGCTGCTGCGCTCCGACCCCCTCCCGTTCGAAGCGATCGACTCCCTGGCGATCTTCGCGTTGATGGCCTTCTCGTTGGCCTCGAACTGGGACGCGGAGCTGGCTCGCCTCGCCATCCTCACCCAAGACGGCCCCACCGCCCTGGCCGATCTCGATCCTTCCTATCCCGAGTGGCATCCGGTGACCAATCCACCCGGAATGGCCGCGGGTCCGGCCGCCACCGGGTTGCTGGAGGACATGGAACAATTCCGAGCCACGGTCGGATTGGGCGGCGGGTCGAACAACTGGGCAGTGGCAGCGTCCAAGACGGCCACCGGGCGCCCCATCATGGCCAACGATCCTCATCTGGCGCCGATCCTGCCCCCGCATTGGTACCTGGCACATCTGATGACGCCCGAATGGAGCATCGCCGGCGCTACCCTCGCCGGTACCCCTGGGTTCGCCGCGGGGCACAACGGGCACGTTGCCTGGGGAGTCACCGCAGGTCTGCTCGACAACACGGACCTCTTCATCGAAGAACTCGGACCCGACAGCCGCACCGTCCGCGAGGGCGACGAGTTCGTCCCCTGCGAGATTCACCACGAACTGATCCAGGTGAAAGGTGGTGACCCCGTCGTCGAAGACGTTGTCGTCACGAGCCGAGGCCCCATCGTCGGCCCCGGGTTCTCCCACACCGAGCCTTCGCTCTCAATGGCGGCGACCTGGCTGGCGCCACAAGAGGTCACGGCGTTGCTCAACGCGCCTCGGCTGAAGACCGTCACCGAGTTCCGTGAAGCGCTGGCAGCATGGCATGGGGCCGGACTCAACATGGTCCTGGCAGACGACGCCGGCACCATCGGGTGGCAAATGATCGGCGAGATCCCATTGCGCAAGAGCGGCAACGGAGCTCTGCCGCTGGCCGGTTGGGACCTCACCGCAGGTTGGCACGACGAGTACGTGGACTCGACCCGGTTGCCGTCGGTTGAGAACCCCGACGCCGACTACATCGCCACCGCCAACAATCGACCGGTGCACAACGACGACGATCCGTTCCTCAGCGTCGACTGGATCGAGGGATACCGCATCGCCCGCATCAACGAACTGATCGCGCCACGCGACGATTGGGACATCTCGTCCACGCTTCACGCCCAACTGGACACGGTGACACCGGCTTGGGTCGATCTACGCGAACACGTCCTCGGCATCGGACAACGGTCGAGTTCGGCGGCCGCCTATGCGTTGCTGCGCGACTGGGACGGCAATATGCACCGCCACTCGGCGGCCGCATCCGTGTTCGTATTGTGGAACACCGAAATGCAGCGGCGGGTGGCGCTGGCGCGTGCTCCCTTGTCGGCGGCAGCGGCGCTCGGCCGCGGCTTTGCTCCCGACCTCGTGGCCAACAACCTGTTCGCTTTCAGCCGAACCAGCCATCTGGTCCGCCTGCTGCGCGAGCGACCCGATGGCTGGTTCGACGACTGGGACGAGGAGATGGCAGCCGCCCTCGCCGTGGCCGACGCGTTGCTGCGAGTCCGGTTCGGTGACGATCCCGACGGGTGGGAGTGGGGCACGGTGCGTCCGTTGACCCTGCGCCACCCCATCGGCGAGCGCAAGCCGATGGATCACGTGTTCAACATCGGCCCCATCCCGTGGAGCGGCGACTTCACCACGGTGTCGCAATCCGGGGCGCCGCCGCTCGAACCACTGGGCAACCCATCCGCCATCGCCTCTCTGCGGATGGCGATAGACGTCGGCGACTGGGACCGCAGCCGCTTCTCCCTGCCGGGTGGCCAATCCGGCAACCCACTTTCGCCCCACTATGGCGACCAGGTCGACCTGTGGGCGTGGGGCGTCGGCTGTCCCATGCCGTGGACGAAGGACGCAGTCGCCGCCGCCGTGATCGAGACACTGCACCTGGTGCACACCGTCGAAGAGGATGACTAGGGAGGATGTTGGACAATCGGCATGAGGGATCGCTCAACCGGCCAGACGCCAAGTCAGCGCGCTCGCGGCGAGCGCCAAACCGACTCTGTTCAGCAGACAACTAGACGTCGAGGTGTTTGGTCGCCTCGCGGAAGCTGAGGCCTGACAGTTCCTCGCGGTGCTCGAGGGCGAAGTCACGCACCCGGTCGGGAGCCGTCTTGGCGTACTCGCGCAGCGACCAGCCGATCGCCTTACGGATGAAGAACTCCCGCTCCGGGGCCAATGCCACGCAATGCCTGAAGAGCTGTTCGTAGTCCGTGTCGGCCTTGTGCTTGAGGTGAGCGAGCAACGCACTGCGCCGAATCCACATGTCGGGATCCTCGCTCCAGGCGTCGATGACCGGAGCCATTGCCTCGCGCTCGTTGAGCAGCACCGGTCCAACGCATCGGGCGGCCAGGTCGTCGACGAAGTCCCACCACGCCCCCTCGACAATGAGACGTCGATACAGCGGGACCCGTTCGAACGTGATGAACTCTCGGTAACCGGTGGCGATCCCGATGGCGAAGTACTTCTCCTCCCGATGCGGCTGACCCCACAGCGCGAGAACTGCCGCTTCGTACTCTGCGCTGTCATCGATCGGATAGCGCCGCTTCATCTCCCGAAACACCGGGGTCCGCGGACCCTTCTGAACGCCGTAGAACGGCATGTTGGTTTTCAGGTAGGCCGCCATGCCTGCCGCCTTCTCGGGATCGGCCGATGCGGCGAGCTCAGCAGCAACAAACTCGACTCGGTCCATCAAGTCAATCTAGAGGCCCGGCCAGCAGATATGGGTGGCATTGGGGCCAACCGTCGTTACACTCCCCGCCCGTGAAGTTCATCCGACCCGTTTTGGTCGCACTCACCCTTCTCCTCGTCGCAACCGCTTGCAGCGGCGACGACGCGGAGCCCACTACGACCACGGTGCTGACCACGCTCCCGCCGGTCTCGACCGTCGCGCCCGCAACCACCGCAGCGCCGACTACCACTGAACCGGCCACCACAACGACGGCGGCCGTGCCGACCTCACCGCTCAATGGGCTTCAGGTGGATGACGCCACCAGCCTGGACCGCCGAGTGATCGCGGTGAAGATCGACAACCACCCCGACGCCCGTCCCCAAAGCGGCATCCAGGAAGCCGACGCGGTCTACGAACTCATCGTCGAGGGCGGCCTCACCCGCTTCATCGCCATGTTCCTGCAGAGCGACAGCGACTACATCGGGCCGATCCGCTCCCTACGGCCGACCGACCCCACGCTGGTCAAGCCCCTGGGGGCAACGCTCCAGATATCCGGTGGACAGTTCTGGATCCGTTCCATCGCAGCCAACGCCGACGTTCCCTTCATCCAGGAAACGTCGCCGAACACCTTCCGGATCCCGTCCAACGGACGCGCCCGTGAACGAACTCTGTTCGGGTCTACCGACGGTATGCGGGCCAAGGCCGACGAGATCGGTGCCCCCGACTCACCTCCCCAAGCTTGGTTTGCCTTTGGCGAGCCAACCCCAAGCGCCACCGCGGCGCGCTCCATCAACATCGACTGGTCCCAGGGAAGCAATGTCACCTGGGCCTACAACGGCGACCAGTACCTGCGGTACAACGGTGACAGTCTGCACAACTGGGAGGACGCGGACGGCACCGTTGGCCCTGTGAAGTTCGACACGCTGGTAATACTGACGGCGCAGCAGTACACGGCGGTGCCTCCCGCGGCCGGGCGATCGGTCCCGGCGCTGCGAACCGTCGGTGAGGGCGAGGCGATGGTCTTCTCCAATGGAGTGGTCGTTGAGGGCACCTGGGCTCGGGACGACATCGCGGACCCGTTCGTGCTCACCACCAGCGCCGGATCCGAGATCGTGCTGCCTCCCGGTCGCCTCTGGGTTTCGGTCGTGCCGACCGGGCGTCCGATCACCTGGGAATGACACTTCTCCCGACGTCCCCCACCATTAGCCGGATTGCCCGGGCGGTTGCGGACGGTGAAACCACGGCCGTTGCCGTGGTGACCGCACATCTCGAGCGGTGCGCTGCCGCCCAAGATGCGCTCAACGCCTTCACCATGCTGGACACCGAGGGAGCCCTGGCTGCTGCCGCCGCCATCGATGCCCGGCGTGCCGCCGGTGAGACGCTGGGTCCGCTGGCCGGTGTCCCTGTCGGCGTCAAGGACCTCATCGACCAAGCCGGGCTGCCCAACACGTGCGGCGGTAGCTTCCCGCCGCTGGTTCCCGCCGAATCGGCGCCGTGTGTCACCCGACTCGAGGCGGCAGGTGCCATCATGATTGGCCGAACCGGCCTGCACGAGTTTGCGTTCGGGTTCTCGAGCGAGAACCACTGGTTCGGCCCGGTGCACAACCCATGGGACACCACCCTCTCCCCCGGCGGATCATCCGGTGGCTCGGGCGCCGCGGTCGCCGCCGGCCTCGTCCCCGGAGCCCTCGGCACCGACACCGGCGGATCGGTGCGCGTTCCGGCGGCGCTGTGCGGGGTCGTCGGACTCAAGGTCACCCACGGCCGTGTTCCAATCCGCGGCGTGTATCCGCTGGCGGCTTCAATCGACACTGTGGGCCCGATCGCGCGCACCGTCACCGACGCCGGGCTCCTGTACCGCACCATCGCCGGCGATGATCCTGACGACCCCTGGTCGGTTCCCGTACCGGTTGAAGCCGCCCGCGGCCCGGCTGAACTCTCCGGGCTTCGGTTCGGCGTTCCACTGCCATGGACCGCCGCACCCATGGTCTCCGAGGTCCGCCACGCTTTTGATGATCTCTGCGACGCGCTGACGGAGGCTGGTGCCGAGATCGTTGAGATGCAGCTTCCCGAACTCGACCTGCCGGGCAAGCTGCTGCCATCGGTGTACTTCGAGGTTGCCGCCGTCCACGACCGCCGCTGGCACGAACGTCCAGATGCGTACGGACCCGATGTCTCGCAGCGCCTCGCCGACGTATTCACCTATTCCGCCGGCGACTACCTCGCAGCGCTCGCCTGGCGCCGCTCGTGCCGGGCGGCCGCCGACCGGGCGCTCAGATCCGTCGATGCGCTGATCACCCCAACAGTTGCGGCCCTGCGCAAACCCATCGGGCAGGAGCTCATCGAGGTTGCCGGGCGGGAAGTCTCCTATCGCTCCCCCATCTCGCACTTCACGGCGTTGGTGAACCACATCGGTTTGCCTGCCCTTGCCGTGCCACTCAACACGCCGGGTGCGCCCCCGCCCAGCCTGCAGGTGATCGGCCCCGCATGGAGCGAAGAAACGCTGCTGTCAATCGGTCTGGGCCTCGAGCAAGCTTCCCTGGTCGCCACCCAGACACCGCCGCTATCCGTGTGAGCCTGCGTCGCCGAGGTCTCTCTCGGAATGGGCGCCGAACCCCCGGATGGATGTTCCTTGGAATAGTGCGCTGCTTTCAAGTCTGGGATGCATAGACTGGCCACCGATGCGCTGACGGAGCCGACCTGACGGCTCAAACCGGCCTCTCCGGCCCGCTCCGTCCTTTGGACAACCAGGAGCTCCCATTGGCTGAAGATACTCTTACCGCACCGGTCGAACGCGAGCAGCGCGACCGAGTCGTCATTCGATTCGCCGGCGACTCCGGCGACGGTATGCAGCTCGCCGGAACGCAATTCACGGCGGCATCCGCCATGTTCGGCAATGATCTCGCCACCTTCCCCAATTTCCCGGCTGAGATCCGCGCCCCACAGGGCACACTGCCGGGAGTCTCCTCGTTCCAGGTCCACATCGCCGACTGGGACATCCTCACACCGGGCGATAGCCCCGACGTCCTCGTTGCGATGAACCCGGCGGCGCTCCAGTCCAACTTGGGCGACCTGCGCATTGGCGGCTTGCTGCTCATCAACGAGGACGCCTTTGTGGAGCGCAACCTGGCCAAGGCGGGATACGAGGTCAGCCCACTCACCGACGGCAGCCTCGACGCCTACCACGTGCTCACCGCCAAGATGGAGGAACTCACGAAACTCGCCGTCAAAGACACCGGCGTCAAGGGACGAGCCACGCTGCGTTCGAAGAACTTCTTTGCCTTGGGTTTGATCTCCTGGATGTTCACCCGGCCGCTCGAACCCGTCATCGACTGGGTTGAAACCAAGTTCGGCATAGACCAGCCGGTCGGCCTGGCCAACATCGCAGCCCTCAAGGCCGGATACAACTACGGCATCACCACCGATGCCTTCCATCACACCTATGAGATCCTGCCCGCCAAGTTGCCATTCGGCACCTACACCAACGTGACCGGCAACCAGGCGCTCGCCTGGGGACTCATCGCCGGCGCCCAGGCTGCTGCCGTCCCCCTGTTCTACGGTTCCTACCCCATCACACCGGCGACGAGCATTCTCGAGGAGTTGGCCAAGCGCAAGAATTTTGGCGTGCGTACCTTCCAAGCCGAAGACGAAATCGCCGCCGTCGGCATCGCGCTTGGCGCCTCCTTCGCCGGGCATCTCGGCGTCACCGGCACGTCGGGGCCTGGGGTGGCTCTCAAGAGCGAAACGATCTCTTTGGCGTTCAGCACCGAACTGCCGTTGATTGTGATCAACGTCCAGCGCGCCGGTCCTTCAACCGGGTTGCCGACCAAGGTTGAGCAGTCCGACCTGCTCTTCACGCTCTACGGTCGTCACGGGGAAGCACCCCTGCCGGTGATCGCGGTGCAGTCGCCGAGCGATGCCTACGAGGTCGCCGTTGAAGCCGCCCGGATCGCCACCAAGTACATGACGCCGGTGATGCTGCTCTCCGACGGCTACATCGCCAACAGCTCAGAGCCGTGGCGCCTGCCCGACGGCGAAGACTTGCCGGACAACCAGGTGACGTACACCACCGCGCCAAACGGGCCAGACGGCTCCTTCCTCCCCTACGCCCGAGATCCCGAGACGATGGCACGGCCGTGGGCGGTTCCCGGCACACCGGGGCTCGAGCATCGCATCGGCGGCCTGGAGAAACAGAACCTGACCGGCAACGTCTCGTACAGCCCACAGAACCACGAACTCATGACCGAACTGCGCGAGGAGAAACTCCGGCGCATTGCGGCCGAAATCCCGCTCGTTGAGGTCCACGGTGCAGAGGATGCCGACCTGTTGGTGATCGGCTGGGGCTCGACGTTTGGTGCTATCCGGGCCGGCGTGAACAACGTCAACGGCAGCGGCGCCAATGTCGCCCACGTCCAGTTGCGGTATCTCAACCCCTTCCCGACCAATCTCGGGGACATCATTGCGAGCTATCCGAAGGTACTGGTTCCCGAGCTCAACCGTGGCCAGTTATCGAGGTTGTTGCGAGCGGAGTACCTGGTCCCCGCATTGAGCTATCCCAAGATCCAGGGAGTCCCATTCAAGGCTTCCGAGATCGCCGCCAAGATCCTGGAGATCCTCGACACCAAGGAAAACGCATGAGCGACACCGCAACCCGCTTCGAACGCAGCGACTTCCAGTCGGACCAAGAAGTGCGATGGTGCCCGGGGTGTGGCGACTACACCATCCTCGCCTCGGTGCAGTCATATCTGGCCACCTTGGACATCGATCGCGACAAGCACGTGTTCGTGTCTGGGATCGGATGCTCGTCGCGCTTCCCGTACTACATGGCGACCTATGGCATTCACTCGGTGCACGGCCGCGCCCCCGCAATTGCGTCGGGCCTGGCAACAGCCAATCCGGACTTGAAGGTTTGGGTGATCACCGGCGACGGCGACGCCCTCTCGATCGGCGGCAACCACCTGATCCATGCGATGCGGCGCAACGTGAACCTGAACATCCTGTTGTTCAACAACCAGATCTACGGACTCACCAAGGGTCAATACTCGCCGACCTCTGAGGTCGGGAAGCGGACCAAGAGCAGCCCGATGGGTTCGATCGACTACCCGTTCAACCCGGTCAGCCTGGCACTCGGCGCCGAGGCGACGTTTGTGGCTCGCACCATCGACATGGACCGCCCGCACACGGCTCGCATGCTCCAAGCGGCATTCGAGCACCGGGGATCGTCCTTGATCGAGATCTACCAGAACTGCAATGTGTTCAACGACAAGGCGTTCATCCAACTCACCGGCAGGGAAGAACGCGACGAGAACCGCATCATGCTCGAGACAGGTGAGCCGGTGACCTTCGGGCCCGACAACAACATGGGCGTCGTCATCGACGGAGCGGTTGCCCGCATCGTCGCCGTCGCCGATGTCGGCCTCGAGGCGATCCACGTGCACGACCCGTCGAACCCCAACCCAGCGGTGGCATTTGCCCTCAGCCGGCTCTCCCACGGCCCTCTCGGACCAACCCCGATCGGTGTCTTCCGAAGCGTTGAGCGTGAAACCTACGGGGAGGCCATGCAGGAGCAGTTGATCGCAGCCCAAGCCGCCCAGGGCCCCGGCGACATCAATGCGCTGCTGCGCTCGGCCGGCACGTGGACGGTCGAGTAGCTCGGACCACTAGGTAGTAAGCCTGGCGAGGTCCCGGGCCCGCTCCATCCAGGATGGACCCGCCGCCCTGAAGGGCTCGTCGTTGCGCTGCACGGCGATGGCCACCTGTGCGGTGGCGGCTCTGGCTTGGTCGACCAGTCGGTCGGGATAGCGGTAGCGAACCTGATGGTCGAGGAATTCGTCCTCGTCGAGCACCTCGACCTCGCCGTCGAAGCGGCGTACCACATCAAGGTCGAGATCGACCATTGTGACCCGATCGCCTTCCCACTTGGCCGGCGTGATGATGTCGACATACACCTCGTTGCGACCGCCGTCGCTCCAAATCGAGGTCCACCACGTGTTCTCCGTGATCAACTTCACGACGATACGGTTCGAGAGCTTGACCGGTTCTTCGCCACGCTGGAACGGCATGCCGGGCGGCGCCCACAGCCAGAGGCCATGTTCGTCCTCGCCGAGTCGGCGCATGGTGAACTGCCAGTGGACCTGATCCGGCCACTTCCGGAAGTCGATATGGATGAGCCTATCCATAGCCCGTGACGCTAGTCGCCCGTTGACCCCCTTACCTCAGCTCGCCCAGACCGTCCCCGGCTTCGGCGTCGTCCGCAACACCGGACTTGTCCTGGTGCCAGATCTCGTTGCGAGCGGCGCTGAGACCAGCTTCGCTTCCGTAGATGACGTGGATGGCGCCAACATTGATCGCGGCGAGGTCTTCACCTGGAACACCGGCGACGAGGTCGGCGAAGCTATCACCATCAAAGTCCAGGCCGCGCAGCGTCGTTCCGAAGTGGTCGTAATCTCCGGATGCTCCGGCCAGGCCGTCGTAGCCCGCCTTCCAGAAATCGCTGCCGGCGGCACTGACTCCGCCGACGCGTCCGTAGAGGACGATCACTCCGCCGGCCTTCTTGCGCCCGTTGAGCGTCTCGTCGGGAACCCCGATGCTGAGGTCGTTGAAGCCGTCACCATCATGGTCCGCGATCGCGAGGGCTGCCCCGAAGTGGTCGCCGGCCTGGGCGATGCCCTTGACCCAGGTCAGGTCCTGGTGCCAGATCCGGGCCCCGTCGGTGGTAACCCCATCGTCCCCGCCCAGCAGTACGTGGACTTGGCCGGCGTTGTTGTCACCGCCGCGCTCTTCACCGGGCACGCCGATGGCGAGATCGGCGGCGCCGTCACCGTCGAGGTCGCCGGCGGCGATGGCCGCCCCGAACCCATCGTTGCGGTTGGGCTGGCCCTTGACGCCCTTGGTCGTTTGTGACCACCAGTCATCGCCGGTGGCAGACAAACCCTGCGCGGTGCCGTAGAGCACGTGGACCACACCCGCGCCGACCTCTCCGTCAACCTTGTCGCCGGGGGCGCCGATGGCGAGATCGAAGAAGCCGTCCTCGTCGAAGTCGCCTGCGGCGAGTGTCGACCCAAAACCGTCGCCGCCACCGGCGATACCGGTCACGCCGTCGACGTCCTGATGCCAGATTTGGTTGCCGGCGTCGTCAAGTCCGTCCTCGGTGCCGTAGATGACATTGACGACTCCAGCGCCGGCGTGGCCTCCGGCACGGTCCCCGGGGACACCCACCGCGAGATCATCAAACCCGTCGCCGTCGAAGTCCCCGACGGCCAACGCCGAGCCAAACAGGTCGTTGCTGCCGGCGCCACCAATGATCGATCCCACGTCCTGATGCCACATCTGATCGTTCGTCGCGCTCAGCCCGGACACGGTTCCGTAGATGACGTTGACCAGGCCCCCCTTCGGGATGGGAGAGCCGATGCTGTCGCCGGGAGTGCCGACGGCAAGGTCGGCGAACCCGTCGCCGTCAAAATCTCCGGCAGCAAGCGCCTCACCGAAGACGTCGCCGTCCTCACTCGAACTCTCGATGCCGGAAACGTCCTGATGCCACAGCTGGTCGCCGGCGGCCGAGAGCCCTTCGGATCCTGCGTAGAGCACGTTCACCGCGCCGCCGTCCGTGCCCGCACCGATGTCCTCAAAGGGAACACCAATGGCAAGGTCGGAATAGCGGTCACCATCGAAGTCCCAGGGAACGAAGCTGCCGCTCGCTTCACATGTCCAGTCTGCCGGCTGGAACCAGAAGGTCTCCGAGCCACCCTGGTTGCCTCCGAGATGGGCCCGCAGCGTCCCGGCTGGCAGGATCGAGAGCAGATCGGGACGACCGTCACCGTCATAGTCGCCCATGTCGTAATGGCCCTCCTGAGCGGCCGTGGCGCCTGTGCTGAGGTTCAGCGGGGCATCGTCGTAGCCGCCGGCACCGTCGATCACATGCAGCGCCACAACTCCGTCGACTCGAATCACCACGAGATCGGGGATCCCGTCGGCGTCATGGTCGGCCAGCGAGAAGCGCCACTTGGCCGCGTCGGCCGTGCCGCTCATCTGCGTCGTCACGTCGACCAGCTTGGTGGTGAATCCGCCCGCACCGCTCCACACCTCGAGCCGGGTTTGGTTCTTGTGATGGACGACGTAAAGGTCGGGCAGGCCGTCGCGGTTGTAGTCGGCGGCGCCAAAACTCATGACCTCTCCGGGGACAACGCCGGTCGCCAGCGTCTCGACCTCCAGGTACTCGGTCGCGTAGGGGTGCACCCGAATCCGGATGGGGTTGCGCGAGGTGTCGATCACCCAGACGTCGGGGTGGGCATCGCCGTCGTAGTCGGCAACGAGGACCTCGCCGTCGACGGCGGCACCGTCCGGGACCACGGCCTGCGACACCCCACATTGCAGGAAGTCTCTGCTGGAGCGGGCGTATTCGATCAGTAGGTCTTGGGCGCCATACGGTTTGACCCGGTAGAGGTCGGGAGCTCCGTCGCGATTGCCGTCGAGGAATCCGTAGGACAACTCGGGGTCGAGGCTGCCGAACGCGGTCTTCCCACTGAATCCCACCTGGGTGTAGTCGCCGGCCGAGGTACTCGGCGGGAAGGGACCCGGAACATCGTCGTAGCCCGGGGTTGCCTTGGGACCCTTCCATGAGAAGTGCATGGGGTCTTTGATCGTCTGCCAGTCGCCACCCCAACAGAAGCCTGCATCGCGCCAAGCCGAGACGTACCACTGGGGCATGTCGGTGATCAGTCGGTTGTCACCTGAATACGGGTTCGTGTCGGAATTGATGTCGATCGTTGCGCCAAACGAGTGGGTCGACATGCGGTAGCTGCCACCGATGCGGCGCCACACGAACGTCCCGATATGCCGAGCTTCGTAGTAGTTGCCCTTGGCCTGCTCTGCGGCGAGATTTGCCGTCACCTGCTGAAAGGCGGGGAGGGCCCGCACGTGAACGGAACGCACCGCGCCTCCGCTCATCGGAACCGTCCAGCTGACCATGGATCCGCTGACGTCGCCGTAGTCACGCCCGAAGAAGTCACCCCAAGGTCCGCGAACCTGATGATTCGATGGGAGGGAGCGGTTCGCCGACGAGTTGGTCGTGCTGTAGGGAGTGCCTACCCCATCGGGTTCGAAACACCCAGCCGACTCATTGAAGAACGGTGAGATGAGTCCCGACCCGACCGAGTTCAACTCGTCTTCGTGATCGTGCGAGAAGAACCCGTCTTCGGGGTCTTCCGGTGGGTGGCCGTCGGCATACTCGACGGGTTCCTCCTCCAAGTCCGTGGCGATTCCGGGCGCGGCGCCCACCACGAGCATGAGCACGGCAAGGACGGCTAGGACTTTGAGCCTGAGTGAGATTCGCATGGTCCCCTTCTCGCATTGGATCGGCACACAAAACCTGGACCTGAAGGAACCGGATCGTAGTGTATCCACTACTCCAAGTAATCGGATGTCTCTCAGCGCGACAACGGTGGAATGCGGGCGGCTTCTGCCTGCGGCGACCCAAAAAGAAAACCGGTGCCCCAGGCCAAATGCATGGTCGGAAGCACGATCGGCACCAACAGCGTTCCCGGCTCACCACGCTGGGCGGAGACTACCGAGGTGACCAGCACCGCGCCGCCGTAGGCCGCGGGCACCATCAACCCGAGCCGGCGGTGACCCGCTAGAGCGAGCCCGACGGACAAGCCAAGCCCAATGACAAACGCCACCGGGATGAGCTGGCGCAGCCGAATCGAATCTGGATGACGCCGGGCCACTACCCGCTTCCAGGCTCCGTACTGCCAGTACTGACGCCACAACCCCGTCAACGAGTCACGTGGCTGGTAAGTGACCCGCAGTTTGGGATCGAAGTACACCAGTCCCCCGCCGGCCGCGATACGGTGGTTCAATTCGTAGTCCTGATTCCGCAGCAACGACTCGTCGAACAACCCTGAACGGCACAGACCGTCGCGCCGAAATACGCCCAGGTATACCGTCTCGGCCGGTCCCGGCTCACCGCCGACCCGATACGTCGCGCCACCGGCGCCGAGTAGCGACCTCATGGCGCTGGCGACCGCTCGGGAGAACGTGCCACGCCCTTGCGGATCCTGAATCCCACCGACATTGTCGGCGCCCACTTCCTCGAGCACGTCGACCGCACGGGCAACATACCCAGCGGGAAGTTCGGCGTGAGCGTCGCACCGCACGATGACGTCACCGCGGCTCGCCACAATGGCAGCGTTGAGACCGGCCGGCGTCGTCCGAGCCGGATTGTCGACCATGCGCACCCGTCCGTCGCTGGCGGAGATCTTGGCCAGTACTTCCCGAGTCCCGTCGGTACTCATGGCGTCGGCCACCACCACCTCGAGTTCCCCGCCGTACTCCTGCGCAAGCACGCTGGCAACGGCCGCTTCAATGGCGTCGACCTCGTCGCGCACCGGAATGATCACGGAAACCGCAGGAATACCTTCGGTCACTGGGCGCCAAAGCCGCTGAGGACGGTCCACACCGACCGACCCAAGATCTGCATGTCCAACCACGGGGACATGTGCTTCACGTAGTACAGGTCGTACGTGAGCTTCTCGATGGTGTCGGCTTCGTCATCGGCGTAGCCGTAATTGACCTGGGCCCAGCCGGTCACCCCCGGCCGCACGATGGTGCGGTAGGCGTAGAACGGAATCGACTGCTCGAAGATCTCGGTGAACTCGGGTCGCTCCGGCCGCGGGCCGACGAGGCTGAGATCACCCTTGAGCACGTTGAGCAGCTGCGGAATCTCATCGATTCTGAAGCGGCGCAACACCCGGCCGACTCGAGTGAGCCGATCGTCACCGACGGCCGCAAACTGCGGGCCGTGGCGTTCGGCGTCGAGCACCATCGTCCTGAACTTGTAGAGCGTGAACAACTCACCACCCCGGCCGACCCGACGCTGCCGGTAGATGGCGGGCCCTCTGGAGTCCACTTTGACGGCCACCGTGATCAACGCCCCCATCACAGCCCAGACCGGGGCGGTGATGACGGTGAGCAGAATGTCGAAGAATCGCTTGAAGGGCGCGTATTCGTTCCGTGAGACCGGAGCCGACAACTCCCAGCCTTCTGCCAGGTGCACCATCGGGAGTCGCCCGGTGTATTCCTCATACACCGTGGACAGCGGACTCACCGGATACCCCGCCAGATTCCACGAAGAAACGAACTGTGCCATCTGGTCGGACATCACCGGGCGAAGATCGACCACCAGGGTCACATCCGCCTCGGGATTCGACGGCGGATCGCCCGCCGGGTCGTACACCGCGAGCACGTCGGCGTGAGCTGCGCTGCGCAAATCATCGGCGAGGCTCTTCTCGCCCGTGACAAGAATCAGCCGTTCCGTCCAAGGGCGGCGACGCCGCAGGGCACGATGGCCCAGGGCACCTATCAGGAACACACCAAACGTGTAGGCGAGGAAGGTCCGGGAGAAATAGAAGTCGCGGGCAATGACGAGGCCCGCCGCGGTGAACGCTGCGGTGAAACCGACAATGGCAATGGCACGCCCATATGAGGGCCGGGGTGCTCCCTGGGCCCACATGCGCAGACTTCCGTACGACCCAATCAGCAGGCCCCCCACCCCAAGCGCGAGCAAGGGCCAGATCGAAGCCCCGCCGGGGGGATTGGCTTCCCACGGCAGCGGAGACCCGAACACAACCAGCGACGCGACCACGAAGCCGAGAACCAGGGCTACCAGGTCACTGATCAGAACCGAGAGCAAGAAGCGTCTGCGCATCAGTGTTCGGAAGAATACCGCGGCAGGAAGGGATTGGGTTCACAAACGCGACGCCACCCCTTCGCCGGCGGGCTGTTTCCGCTACGCTCCCTCCGATGCCCCGGGCCACATTCACTCACGAAGTCACCGTCCACCGCTCCATGCAACATGTGTGGAAGCGGCTCCAGGACGCGGACACGTACGCCAACATAGGACCGGTTGAGAAGGTGTGGGATCCGGTCCACGATGACGACGGCGTCTTGCAGCAGTACACGTGGAGCACCACCGTTGGGCGTAAGCCGTACGAGGGTTCGGCCCGAACGGTCGAGGCCCACAATCCTTCCTACCTCAAGATGGACCTCGACGCCGGTGAGGTTGCCGGATCCCTGGCCACCGCCCTGGAGGCCGTCACCGACGAGGTCACGAACCTCGCCGTGACTCTCGAGATCATTTCGAAGGGCACGCTCTCGACGTTGTTCTTCCCCGTGATCTCAGACGCGGTCGGGCGGGGCCTGCCGGAACAGGTCGAGACGTTCGCCGGCGCCATCGACCAGGATTGACCGGCATTCCATGTCCCAGATAATGGGGCGGCTCGCTTTCGCTTAGTGCCCAGAACGCCTAGCCTGTCACCTGTGAAAGGCGAACGCTGGCGCAACCGCCTCGTGCTGCTTCTTTCCCTGGTCACCTTGCTGAGTGTGCTCGGGGTAACAGGCGCGTCCGGACAGTCCGAAGAGGACGTGGAACGTGCCAAGCAAGCTCGTGATGCGGCATATGAGGAACTGAAACGGGTCAACCTTCGGCTCGAAGCCGCGGTGGAGCACTACGAGGAGCTGTGGGCCGAGCGCAGCGTCGTTGAGCACCGCCTCGACGTCCTCGACGTGCAGATCACCCGCGATGCCGGTGAGGCAGATGAGCTCAGCGATGCGGCCCGGGCCCTTGTCATCGAGGCATACGTGAACGGCAGCGCCGGCGAAGTGAGCACCGCGCTCGGCGCCGAGTCGATTCAAGACCTCGTCAACGGGCAGGCTCTGCTCGAGCGGACCAATGCAATCAGCGTCGCCACCCTGGACCGTCTCGATGCTGTGTCGCGTGAACTCGATCGCCTCACGGAGGAACTCGACGTAGACCGAGCCAGGCTGGTCGAGCTCCAAGCCGAGTCAGCGGCCGCGGTCGATGAGATGACGGCTTTGTACGCAGAAGCCGAGGCCTACGCCGCCCGCCAGGACGATGCCGCCAAAGAAGCACAGAAGCTGTGGGAGGCGGAACTCGCCAGACGCCGGGCGGCAGAAGAAGCGGCCGCTAAACGCAGAAGCGATTCAGGCGCCGGCCGGATTGGTGGACTCGTCTGCCCGATCGGTAACCCGCATTGGTACCGCAACGACTGGGGCAACCCACGTTCCGGTGGACGTACCCACAAGGGCACCGACATCTTCGCCCCACGTGGGGTGCCGGTGTATGCGACTATTAGCGGAACCCTCCGCACCCGCAGCGGCGGTCTTGGCGGTATCGCATTGTGGCTCAGCGGTAGCGACGGCAACTCGTACTACTTCGCTCACCTCGACCGCTTCGCCGGCGGTATCAGCAACGGCACCCGAGTGAGCCAGGGCCAGGTCATCGCCTACGTCGGCAACTCCGGCAACGCCCGCGGTGGCGCCACCCACTTGCACTTCCAACAGCACCCCGGTGGCGGCAACCCGATCAACCCCTACCCCACCCTGGTCAGCGTCTGCGGCTAGCGCGGGTGTTGCACCGTAGGACGCCCCGTCGCTGACTCCACGGCAAACCTCAACTGGCGTTGGCCAACGACCTCCTAAACGCCGGCCGGCTTGGCACGTACCGCCAGGACGTCGAAGAGTCGGACAATGCCACGCAAGATTGACGGGAATGACGCAAGCCGGCCCAGGGTTGCCCCTCCTACGACGGAAGGGACGCAGTTGCCAGAGTTCACCATGACTCGTCAGATCGATGCCCCGGTGGAAACCGTGTGGGAAGTGCTTCGAGACTTCGGAGACATCCAACGCTGGAGTCCGGGCGTCACCCACTCGAACCTGACCTCCGAAGGCCCCGTGACCGAAGGGTCCACCCGACACTGCGACTTCGCTCCGTTTGGCGGTGTCAACGAACGGATCGAACGCTACGAACCAAACGCCCGCCTGACGGTGGATCTCTACGAGACTTTCAAGCTGCCGATCTCCGGCGCCGTCGCCGACTTCAAGATTGCCCCCAATGACAACGGCACTGAGTTGACGCTCCACTACAGCTACACGCTCAACCGGATGGGACGCGTGGCGAAGAGCTATACCGACAAGCAGCTGCGCAAGGGCATCGGCGGTTTGGCGAAGGGTTTGCAGCAAGAGAGCGAGCGCATCGCAACGAGCGCCTGAACGGCGGCCGTCTGTGATGACTACCGAAGGGTGCCCGTGGTCGTAACCACCGGTGACGCCCCAACCCAGGCCTGCCAGCGAGCAGTTGCGTCTCCTTGCGAATAGCTGGATCCTTCATCAAGCGGCAAGGGAGTCGAGTGCTCACTGCACCACGACATGCCGGCCCGTTCCACCGCGCCACTGCGCTTGCAGACAACGCACGACGACCCGGACGATTCCGCACGAGCCATGTCGAGGTACTTTGGATCCGTGACTATGCCGTACAACACCGAGGTCATGGCTGGCACCTCCGCGGATAGACGATCGCAATAATCTGGCGAGGGCATCGAGTGGCCAATCGGAAGGCCCGACGCCCAACCGGAAACGAGCGACCAAACCCGACACAAGGCAGATTCGCGCCTTCGCGTATCTCACGCATATCAAGGATATCGGCATGGCCGATGTCTCGGGGAGAGGGTGGTTTCAAATACGCGCGCTTGCACTAGTCATGAGACAGATGCCCCCGGGACGGCGGTCAAGAGCGACGCTGGTGGGCCGACGGGTGGCGGGCGACACGCCGTAGCCAAGTACAGATCGTCAAGTCGCTCGAATCGGGGAGCCCCATCATTCCCCCAGCCACCGCGGTTGACCTCGGCTGACTCGTGCTCAGCACTCGGATCGGACCGACGAGCGAGCTCTAGAGCTCGGTCTGTTCTAGGGAGCGGAGCTCTTGGGCGAGACGCATCGCCTCGTCGCGGCCACCTTCGGTGATCTCGGCCCGGTCGGTGAGCAGCGTGACCTGATTCTGGAATATCTGGAGGAACCCGCCGTGGATCCCGACCGTGGTGGTGACCCCATCGGTGCCTTGGATCTCGACTGCGCCCGTTGCGAGCGCCGACATCGACGGCTCGTGATCCGCCAGGATCCCGATTTCACCCTCGGTGGTGCGGGCCGACAAGAAGGCGGCCTCCCCCGACCAGATGATGGCCTCAGGGGTGACGACGTCGACCGTGAACGCTTTGCCTGCCATCAGGCGTTCTCCATCTCCTTGGCCTTCGCCTTGGCTTCGTCGGCACCGCCGACCATGTAGAAGGCCTGCTCCGGTAGATAGTCGAGCTCGCCATCGAGCAAGGCCTTGAAGGAGGCAATCGTCTCGTCGAGCGATGTGTAGACACCAGGCTGACCCGTGAACGCCTCGGCCACGAACATCGGCTGCGACAGGAAGCGCTGGATGCGCCGAGCCCGCGAGACGATGAGCTTGTCATCCTCGGACAGCTCATCGATGCCGAGAATGGCGATGATGTCCTGCAGGTCCTTGTAGCGCTGCAGCACCTGCTGCACGTCGGTGGCGACTGCATAGTGCTCGGCGCCAACGATCTGTGGATCGAGAGCCCGACTGGTCGAGTCGAGCGGATCCACCGCCGGATAGATGCCGATTGCGGTCAACGGCCGGGACAGCACCGTGGTGGCGTCGAGGTGGGCGAACGCAGTGTGTGGCGCCGGGTCGGTGATGTCATCGGCCGGCACGTAGATGGCTTGCATCGAGGTGATTGAGCGGCCCTTCAGCGACGTGATCCGCTCCTGGAGAGCGCCCATCTCGCCGGCGAGCGTCGGCTGGTAGCCCACCGCCGACGGCATCCGGCCCAGGAGCGTGGAGACCTCGGAGCCGGCCTGGGTGAACCGGAAGATGTTGTCGACGAACAGCAGCACGTCCTGGCGCTGGACGTCACGGAAGTACTCGGCCATGGTCAGCGCCGAAAGCGCCACACGAAGCCGCACCCCGGGGGGCTCGTCCATCTGCCCGAATACCAGCGCCGCCTTGTCGATGACGCCGGACTCCTTCATCTCGAGGAAAAGGTCGTTGCCCTCACGGGTCCGCTCCCCGACACCAGCGAACACCGAAACGCCGCCGTGCTGGGTGGCGACCCGGTTGATCATCTCCTGGATGAGCACCGTCTTGCCAACCCCGGCACCACCGAACAGGCCGATCTTGCCGCCCTGGAGATATGGCGAGAGCAGATCGATGACCTTGATGCCGGTCTCGAACATCTCCTTGGTCGGCTGCACATCCTCGTACGCAGGCGCCGCCCGGTGAATCGGCCACCAGTCGCCGGTAAATTCGAGGTCGGGTGCGTCGAGGGCCACTCCCCAGGCGTTGAAGATGTGGCCGAGGGTCTGGTCACCCACCGGAACCTGAATCTCTTGACCGGTATTGACCACGGTGGCGCCGCGCACGATACCGTCGGTGGGTGCCATGGCGATTGCCCGCACCTTGTTGTGGCCGAGGTGCTGCGCGACCTCGCATACGACCACCTTGGTCTCGCCTTCGAGTTCGAACTCGACGTGCAGCGCATACAGAATCTCGGGAAGGGCATGGGGCGGAAACTCCACGTCGACGACGGGGCCTGCCACCTTGACGATGCGGCCCAGGGCCGGTGTGGTTGTCGTGGTCACTCTCTCTGCTCCCTACGGTTCCGTTGTTCTTCTCGTTCTTGATGACTGGCCGCGGCGGGCTATCCGCCGCTCAACGCCTCTGCGCCGCCGACGATCTCAGAGATCTCGGTAGTGATTTCCGCCTGGCGGGCCTGGTTCGCTTCTCGGGTCAGGATTCTCGTGAGTTCCTCGGCGTTCTCCGTTGCTGCTTTCATCGCTCGGCGCCGCGCTGCGTGTTCTGAGGCCGAGGCCTCGAGCAGGACGCTGAAGACGGTGCCTTCCAGGTAGCGTGGCAACAGCCTTCCCAGGATGGCTTCCGGTGACGGTTCGAACTCGTAGCCGACAACGGTGTCGGCGCCATCCGTCATCTCCGGCGGCTCGATCGGCAACAGCGGCCACCGCACCGGTGTCTGCGTCATCGCCGAGACATAGCGGGTGGTGAACACCTCGACCGAATCGACCGCACGCTCCTCGTAGTCGTTGAGCAGGATGTTGGCGACGGCGCGGGCGTCCCCGTACGTCGGCGTGTCCGTGACGCCGAGGAAGGAGTGCTCGATCTGATACTTGCGGTAACGGAAGTAACTCTGCGATTTCTTGCCGATCACATACAGACGAACGTCACGGGCCTGATCTCGGTACTCGAGCAGTTGTCGTTCGGCGAGCCGCATGACATTGGTGTTGTAGCCGCCGGCGAGTCCCCGATCGGAGGTGACTACGACGACACCAATCGTTTTGACCTCGCGCGGTTCGAGCAGTGGGTGGGCGAGGCCGCCCGACGCCGCCGCAATGTTGCGGATGACGTCGGTCATCTTCCTGGTGTACGGCTGGGACTGGGAGACCCGGACCTGCGCCTTGGCGATTCGCGAGGTCGCGATCAACTCCATGGCGCGGGTGATCTTCATGGTCGACTGCACGCTCTTGATGCGCCGCCGGATCTGCCTGACTTCAGCCGATGCCACGGTTGTCTACCCCTCGCCCTCGAGGTCGGCGCGGCTCGCCTTGAACTCGTTGATGGCGGCGACAACCGCGTCCTCGTCCATTGCGCCGGTGTCGGCGATGCCTGCCAGCAACCCGGAGTAGCGCGTCCTGAAGAACTCGAGCAAGTCGTCCTCGTACGTCTGGATGTCATCCACCGCAACGTCGTCCATATAGCCCTCGGTCACCGCGTAGATCACGACGACCTGTTCGGAGACCGGCATCGGGCTGAACTGCGACTGCTTGAGCACCTCGACCACCCGGCGCCCTCTATCGAGCTGGGCCAGTGAGGCGGCATCGAGTTCGGACCCGAACTCGGCAAATGCCTCGAGCTCGCGGAACTGGGCGAGGTTGACCCGCAGCGGACCCGCCACCTTTCTCATGCTCTTGATCTGGGCGGCGCCGCCCACACGAGATACCGAAATGCCGGCGTTGATGGCTGGGCGGATACCGGAGAAGAAGAGATCCGTCTCGAGGAAGATCTGCCCGTCGGTGATCGAGATCACGTTGGTTGGGATGTAGGCCGAAACGTCGCCTGCCTTGGTCTCAATGACCGGCAGGCCGGTCAGCGAGCCGCCGCCGAGCTCATCGGAGAGCTTGGCGCAACGCTCCAGCAACCGGCTGTGCAGGTAGAACACGTCACCCGGGTACGCCTCACGTCCCGGCGGTCGGCGGAGCAGAAGGGAGATTTCGCGGTAGGCCACGGCCTGCTTCGAGAGGTCATCGAAAACCACGAGGGCGTGTTCGCCGCCGTACATCCAGTGCTGGCCGATCGCCGAGCCGGAATAGGGGGCGTACATCTGCAGGGCGGCAGCCACCGATGCGGGGGCGGCGACGACCGCGGTGTACTCCATTGCGCCGCCCTCTTCGAGGCCTGAAACGACCTCGGCGACCGTGGATGCCTTCTGCCCAATGGCCACGTAGACGCACTTAACGCCGAGGCCCTTCTGGTTCAGAATCGTGTCGACGCAAATGGCGGTCTTGCCGGTCTGGCGGTCGCCGATGATCAGCTCTCGCTGTCCACGGCCGATCGGGGTCATCGCATCGATGGCCTTGATCCCGGTCTGGAGGGGTTCGCGCACCGGCTGGCGTTCCACCACCGACGGCGCCTGCGTTTCGAGCAGCCGAGTCTCGGTGTACGGGATGGGTCCCTTGCCATCGATCGGGTTGCCGAGCGGATCGACGACGCGACCGAGCAACCCATCACCAACGGGAATCGACAGGACACGACCCGTGGCCTTGACCTCGTCGTCTTCCTCGATCCCGGAGGAATCACCCATGATCACCGCACCGATGGAATCTTCGTCCAGGTTGAGCGCCACGCCGAGGAGACCACCCGTGAACTCCAGGAGTTCAGAGGCCATCACATTGGGTAGACCCGATACCCGGGCGACACCGTCGCCCACCGAGGTCACATAGCCGATAGTCTCGGCTTCCACCGATGGAGACCAGCCTTCGAGGTTGCGCCGCAACGCCCCGGTGATCTCCTCGGGATTGAGCGTCAGTTCAGCCATTCGCTATCCCCATGCCTCTCGCAAGTCTTGGAATCGGCTTCGCACCGACCCGTCAAATACGGTGTCGCCGACCTTGGCCACCACGCCGCCAAGGAGCGTCGGGTCGACGATCACCCGCGGCTTGATTCGCCGGCCCGTGGCCGCTGTCAGTTTCTCCGTCAGCCGGGCAAGGGTCGGCTCATCGAGCTCGATGGCCGTCCGCACCTCAGCGATCGTGTATTCCTCAGCTTCGGCGGCCATCGTCGCCATCCGTTCGGCAATCGCACCGAACTCCGCGATGCGGCCGGCGCCAATGAGCAGGTTGACCAGCGAGATGGTCACCGGCGAGGCCCGGCCGCCGAGGAGATCGTCAACGACCCCCTGTTTGCGCTCGAAGGGAACGAGCGGGTCACGCAGTGTGGCGCGCAACTCTTCGGACTGCCCGAAAGCAGCTGCGACCCGGATCAATTCGTCCGACAGACCATCCGGATCGCCCTCAGCTCGAGCAACGTCGAGCATCGCAGCGGCATATCCATCGATGCGCAATTCGCGACTGGTGGCTTCGTCGATCATCGTGTCAGCCCTCGGCTCCGCCTAGTTCTTCGATGTAGCGATCCACGAGCGCCCGCTGGGTCCCGGCGTCCATGCTGGAACCGACGACCTTCTCGGCCACGGCCAACGAGAGATCGGCGACCTCGCGTTTGATCTCGGCACCAGCGCGATCGCGCTCGGCGACGATCTCTTCCTGAGCACGCGACTTGACGCCGCTGGCTTCCACCTCGGCCTTGGCGACGATGTCGGCCTTGACCGACTCACCGGCCTGCCGGGCTTCCTCAACGATACGAGCCGCCTCTTCGCGGGCCCCGGCCAATTGCTGCCGGTAGTCATCACGAAGGCTCTCGGCCTCCGTCTTGGCCGCTTCAGCCGCATCGAGGTCACCCTTGACCGCCTGCTGCCGGTTCTCCATCAACTCGGTGAATGCCGGTCCTGCCAGCTTCCAGATGAAGAAGAACACGATCGCGAAGGCAATCGCACCAGCGATCAGCTCGTTCCACACGGGAAGGAGCAGGTCGGTGCCTGACGCCTCTTCGGCACCATCTTCGGCCGCGAGGATCAGCGTTGCGAGCAAGTTCTGCATCGCCGCTCCCTACGCCAAGAAGAAGAGCACGAATCCAATGAGCGCAAGGGCCTCAGTGAAGGCGATGCCCAGGAACATCGTGGTTCGTACCATGCCGGCAGCCTCGGGCTGGCGGGCCATAGCCTGAACGGCGTTGCCTGCAACGATCCCGATGCCGACGCCCGGGCCGATGGCCGCAAGGCCGTAGCCGACGAGCGCCAGGGAGCCACTGATGTCTCCGGTGAGACCTCCGGTGGCTTCCTGCGCAAGGATCTGCACTGCAAGGAGTGCTTCCATTCCGCTATTTCCTTTCTCGCTATGTCTGTCGGATCGACACTGTCAATTGAGACTCAGTGTTCGGGGTGTACCGATGTCTGGACGTACACCGCGGACAAAAGGGTGAAGATGTAGGCCTGGAGGATGGCGACGACTATCTCGAACATGTAGATGCCGAGCCCGAGGGCAAACCAGCCGATGCCGATGGGGATCTTGGCGAGGCCGCCTGCACCGGTGATGAATACGTAGCCCGATACGAGCAGCAGCGTCAGCATCACGTGACCGGCGACCAGGTTGGCGAAGAGCCGGACGGCCAGCGAGAACGGACGAACAAGGAACGTCGACACGAACTCGATCGGTGTGACCAGGAGGTAGAGCGCCTTGGGAACGCCGGGTGGGAACAGCGTCTCCTTGAGGTAGCCCAACCCCTGTTCCTTGAAGCCTGCGACCACGAAGATGATCCAGGTCAGGATCGAGAGCAACGCCGGGACCGCCCACAGCCGAGACGTCACGGGGAAGTTGATGAGCGGAGATATCTCAAACAGGTTGCCGACGAGGATGAACATGAAGAGCGACAGCAGCCAGGGGAAGTACTTCAGTCCGTGTTCTGGCCCGATGATGCCGACGGCAATCTCGTCTCGAACGAACCGGACGATCATCTCAACGAATGCCCCAAACTTCGAGGGAATCAGTCGGTTCCTGTTGCGGATGATGCCGAAGTAGAGCAAGGCGATCACGATGATCACGACGAGGACAAGCAAGCTCATCGTCCGGTTCCAGAACCCCAGGAAGGGGAGCTCGAACAGTTCGTTGACGCTCTCCGGTACGCAGATGATCTCGTTCTCTGCGTCACATTCTGAGGCGGCGAGGATCAGCTGCTCCACTCCAACTCCCTTTCTGCACCCTTGGCTACGGCGAGTGCTTCCCAAGACAACAGCACGAGGTAACTCACCACTGCTGAAATTCCCATCGCCAGCTTGTCGATCTCAACGAACTGGGCGATCAAGATCATCGTCAGCATGATCAGCCCGAGACGGAGGAAGAAACCAAACAAGGCGGCGGCATGATACAGAGAAAGCGAGATGCGCGCAGATTTGCTCAGCAGGTATCCGGCGAGCATGAAGTTGGCCACGACGATGAGGACCCCGACACCCGCCGCGATCGCACCGTCGACCCCGCGGAAGACGCCGAAGATCAGCATCAGTGCGGGCGCAACGTAGATGGCGCGCTTGACCGTGTGCCTAGCCATGATGACTTCGACGTCACGGCCCAGCGGGCTGGGGAGGTGGCGTTCTTCTGAAATGGGGGGCGGCGTGGTGCTACTCAATCCGACCCCTGGCCCGAGCCTGCTCCTCGAGGACGCGAGAGGTTGACCACAGCTTGGCAAAGCCGCTGATGAAGCCGGCGATGATGCCAATGATCACGAAGACCGGGGCCGTGTTGAAGATCCAGTCGGCGCCCAAACCGAGGAGGAGTCCGGCAATGACAGAGGAGAAGAAGTCCATCCCTCCGGAGGTGCTCTCCCCTATTGCATACTTGGACGTCACAGACTGCCCTTCATCCGGTTGGTGACTGTGGGTCCGCTGGTCGTCATCGGCGCCCATGGTACGGGCCTCCTCGCCGTTTCGTGAACCCGCTCGTAAGGATCGGGCGGAAATGTAACTGCACCACCTGGCTCCTCAAAATCCTGCCGCCGGCCGGGATGCCCGGGCTCTCATACGTGGCCGGGAAACGTCTCCGGATACCCGGGGAAGGCCGCCGACAGTTCGGTGATCTGGCTCTCCAGTTCCATGAGCATGCCCGGACTCTCCCGATTGCGGAGCACCTCAACGATGAGGCGGCCCAGCGTGATCATCTGCTCCTGGCGCATCCCCGCCGTGGTGACCGCAGGCGTACCCAACCGCAGCCCGGACGTGATGAATGGTGAGCGTGGGTCGAACGGAATCGAGTTGCGGTTGAGGGTGATTCCGACCCGGTCGAGGAGTTGGGAGGCTTCCTTGCCGGTCAGCTCTTCGTCGATGGATCGTACGTCGGCGAGGAACATGTGGTTCTCGGTCTTGCCGCTGACGATCCGGAATCCTTCTTCGCCCATCGTGTCGGCGAGGACGGCCGCGTTGCGCACGATCTGTTGGGCGTACTCCTCGTAGTCGGGACGGCTGCAGAGCTCGAAGGCGAGCGCTTTGGCGGCAATCTGGCTGTTGATCGAGCCACCCTGAGCGAAGGGGAAGACACCCTTGTTGAGGTCCTTGGCAAACGCCTCTTTGCTCAGGATCAGCCCGCCGCGCGGGCCCCGCAACGCCTTGTGGGTCGTGGCGGTGACGATGTCGGCATGGGGAACCGGATTGGGGTGGGCCTTGCCTGCGATCAGCCCGATGATGTGCGCAGCGTCCACTAGGAAGATGGCGCCAACTTCGTCGGCGATCTGGCGGAAGACGCCCCAGTCGATCAGGCGTGAGTAGGCCGAGTAGCCGGCCACGATCATCTTTGGCCGGTGCTCGATGGCGAGGCGACGTACCTCATCGAGATCGATGATCTCGGTTTCAGGGTCAACGCCGTAGGCGACGAAGTTGAAGAACTGGCCCGAGAAGTTGACGGGAGAACCGTGGGTGAGGTGGCCACCTTGATCGAGCCGCATCCCAAGAATGGTGTCGCCCGGTTCCAGCACGGCCAGGTAGGCGGCCATGTTGGCCTGCGAGCCGGAGTGCGCCTGCACGTTGGCGGCTTCGGCGCCAAAGAGGGTCTTGGCCCGCTCGATGGCGAGGATCTCGACCTCGTCGATGACCTGACATCCCTCGTAGTAGCGCCGACCTGGATAGCCCTCCGAGTACTTGTTGGTGAGGACCGAGCCCGACGCCTGCATCATCGCGGTAGACACGAAGTTCTCCGAGGCGATCAGCTGAATCCCGTCGCGCTGGCGAGTGACCTCCTTCTCAACGAGCCCCGCCAACAACGGGTCGACGTCGGCCAGGGAACGAGTGTCGATCATGGAAAGAACCTCCAGCAGGGAGTAACGCGCCCGCCAGAGTAGTAGCCCGACGAACCTCGACTTCGAGAGCGGCGACGCCTGCCCTCCGCCGTTAGGGGGCTCGGGTGGGGTGGGTGGTGGTGAAGGTGCCGTCGGGGTTGATCCCAATGGTCCATTGCGAGTTGTGAACCAGGGTGTGGTGGCGGGCACAGAGGCACACGAGGTTCTCGATGTTGGTTTCGCCGCCGTGGTGGGTCCATCCGTAGACGTGGTGGATGTCGCACCACTGCGCCGGCCGGTCACACGACGGGAAGATGCACCCGGCGTCACGGATCCGCACCGCCCGAGCCTGGGCCGGGGTGGCGAGGCGGGTTTTGCGGCCCATGTCCAACATGACCGACTCTCCGGCCATCACCACTCGACGGATGGTGGCGCCACACCCGATGCGTTCCAGGGTGGTTTGGGTGACCGGTCCGATCCCTTCGACGTCGCAGCGGGCCCGGGCGAGTTCGGGGGTGTCACCGTTCAAGGTGGCGATGTCGATGATGGTGTCGAGGTTTGGCGGGTTGCCACCGGGTTCGGCACCCTGGTGATACCAATGCGCAAGGTCCGCAAGGGCGTCACCACGACGCTGCGACAACGAGCGGACCCCGTCGGGGGCGTGCTTGGGGTCGGGGGGTGCCAGATGGTCCAGGACGTTCAATAGTTCGGCGCCGGCGACGGGTTCGAGGTCGAAGTTCCCCGCCACCCGGCCATCCATCGTCACCGACGCATGCAACCGGTTGCGGGGTTGGTGCTCGTCGTGGGTGTCACCTGCCAGGTAGTCATCGGCAATCGCGGCCCACCGCCGTGCCAACACCGTGAACTCCTTGACCGACAGCGACCCGGCCTGTTCCGCCAACACCTGCTCATGATCAGGTAGCACGGTGCGGCGCCGGTCCGACATCACCCCCGCCAACGCCCTCACATGCGCCGTCGTGGTCTCCCCGTCCGCTAACGCTTCGCCCAACAGGGGTGCGTCGTCGACGATCCTGGCGGTCTTGACCAACCGCCGCGCCTCAGACGCCCCCACCGGGGCCCGATGCGTCAACCACGCCACCGGCGACAGGGACCCGTCCGCTTCCCACGCCCGCTTCCGCCGCCAAAGGGCCGTGGCCCTGACGATCACCGCGTCGAGGCGCTCCTGGAGTTCGAGCATCCCCACCAGGTCTTGAGAGAGGGCGTCGCCGGTCCAACCGGACCGATCCACCCCCGCCACGGGCTATGAGCGGTGCTCTTTGAGGCGCACCATTGGATCACCCGAAACGGTAGCCGCCTGCTTGTCATCTATATCGAACATACGTTCGACACTATCAGCCCCTAGTGACAGAAACCCGCCCTAACTAGGAACAACCACCACTACCTCGACGAGACCGATTCCACCCCAGGGTGCCGGTGATCGGAGCGATTGTTGGGACGCGACCGAGGCCTCACAATGCCATGTGCGCATGAACAAGGACCCCTGGCGCCGAAGAAGCCAGGTTGATGGGGCCCTAGCCGTTAGATCCCGTGCCCTGCGACCTGCGCCGGCTGAGCCACCACGAAGATGACCGTGGGCGTCAGGGCGCCGGCCATGGCCATAGCCCACGACGCAGCGGTGGGGACAATGCAGCCTCCCCCTCCTTCGGGGCCGTCAACATGGCCGAATTGGTCTCTGAACAAGCCATCGAGGCCTCGACTCGCGTTGCATGGAATCATGTGGTCGTCGCCTATCCACAGGAAGATCAAGGCGAACAAGCAACCGAGCGCCCCCAGAAGACCCGCGACAGCCAGCCATCTCACCACGCGATACATTGCCTCTGTCTCCTGCCCTTTGCGCCGCCCGCGGTAACGACCGGTTTCTAGACCGGCCCCTCACGAAGGATCAGGGGACTCTCCTCCGTCAGGTCGATGATCGTCGAGGCCCGGCCACCGGGAGCTTCGCCCTCGAGGTAGACGCTGACCGCATCGCCAAAAAGGGCTTGGGCTTCCTCGTCGCTCAGGGCGGGAGACTGCCCGGTGATGTTGGCACTCGTCACAGCCAACGGACCCGAGCGTTCCAGCAATTCGAGCGCAACAGGATGATCGGGGCAACGAATGCCGATGGTGCGCCTCCCGGGGTGCCCCAGCCAATCGGGGGTTGTGGCGAGCCGGGGAATGACCAACGTCAATGGGCCCGGCCAGTAGTCGTCGGCCAACTCCAGGGCCCGATCGGAAAGCTCGCCGATCTGCATCGCGGACTCGATCGACGCCACCAGGATCGCCATCGGCTTGACTGCGGGACGACCTTTCAGTGTGAAGACCATCTCGAGTGCATCCTGGCGGAACGGGTCGGCAGCGAGTCCGTACAGCGTGTCGGTCGGCACGCCGACGATCTCGCCTTGCTTCAGGGCAGTTATTGCGGCTTCGATGCTCACATTCACCTCATGCAACGACGACTGCCCCAAAACTAGCCGAGTCGGAGCCTCCCGAAGCCGAACCGGTCCTTCCCGGCCAGGTCTTGCTCGATGTGCGGATCGTATCGGCTGAAGAGTTCCGTGGTCTGCGGGCCTTGAGTCTCGCCGATCTCGAGTGCGATACGCCCGCCCGGCGACAACCAATGAACCGCTTCGACGGCGATCTGTGCAAGCACCTCATCGCCACGCTCGCCCGCAACCAACGCGGTACGCGGCTCATGGTCTCGAACGTCATCCGGGAGGGCCGCGACCTCGGCCTCGGCGACGTAGGGTGGGTTGCTGACGATGAGGTCGACCCGGCCGAACAGATCCTCCGGAAGCGGAGCGAAGAGATCCCCCTCGAGCCAGGTGATCTTCAGCCCCGCCCTAGCGCCGTTCTCCCTCGCCAATGACAACGCTCGAGGTGATAGATCTGTTGCCCAGACCAGAGCGGAGCGGAAGGTGTGTTTGAGAGCCAGCGCCAGGTTGCCGCTGCCGGTGCACAGGTCGACAATCACCGTCGGCGGCTCATCCCCCACCCAAGCCACGACCTTCTCCCAGAGTTGCTCGGTCTCCGGTCGCGGGATCAGCGCCCGCGAATCGGATGCGAGCTCGAGCGGCCCGAACTGGACGGTGCCCTCTAGGTATTGGAGTGGCTCACCGGCGGCGCGGCGAGCGACCAGTTCACGAAAGGCTGCGGTGGCGTCCGGGCTGAGCTCGGCGGCCGTGACCAGCTCGGCGCGAGAGAGTCCGGAGGCGACGACGAGGAGCCGCTCGGCCTCATGGCCCGGGAGATCTGAGGCTGCGACAAGCTCGCGAGGGGAAGCCATCAGGCCCACCGCCACGTGCATCGAGCTGGGAGGGATCGAACGCCGCAGGGACCGTTGCCCCCTCCGACCCGGCGTCCAAGAGGCGCCGGCCCACCTCCCCCGACTCCGTCGAGGGAGGGCACAAGAACCAGACCACTCCCCCCACAACGCCCCTCAGTACGCCTCTCAGGGTGCCCTCCCCCGGCTTGCCGGGGGAGGTGGGCGCCGACGAAGGAGGCGCTCGGAGGGGGCAGCCCCCGCGAGACGGCCAGCGCGTGCCCGGTGCATGACCGACGAGCTTCACGCGTCGGCGAGGGCTTCGGCTGCTGCCTGGGCGCTGAGGTGGGCGTGGAACTCGTCGAGGTCGCCGTCGAGGATGGCGGGAAGCGAGTGCAGGGTGAGACCGATGCGGTGGTCGGTAACCCGGTTCTCCTTGAAATTGTAGGTGCGGATCTTCTCGGCGCGTTCCCCGGTACCGACCTGGGCCCGGCGGGCTTCGGACCGTTCCCCCTGTTGCTCGGCGAGTTGTTGCTGGTAGAGCCGAGCCCGCAGCACTCGCATGGCTTTGAGCTTGTTCTGCAGCTGTGACTTCTCGTCCTGGCACGACACCGTGAGACCGGTTGGTGTGTGGGTGATTCGCACCGCAGAGTCGGTCGTGTTCACCGACTGTCCGCCGGGGCCTTGCGAGCGGAACGTCTCGATCTCGAGGTCGTTCTCA
>CAWGCJ010000003.1:0-32159 GCA_963821095.1 uncultured Acidimicrobiia bacterium
TCAACGTTCTCGCCATGGAACCGTTCGGCCTCGAGGGGTCCGGTGGATCAACCCCGATTCGGCTGACGGTCGCCGGGGACCCCGACGTCTACCTGTTCGCCAAGCTGTACTCGACGAACCACCTCCGCTCCGACCGCTTCTACAAGCTGTGGCGAACCATCGCCTATGGGGCACTCGAGGACGAGGTGAGGTTCAGTTCGGTGCGGCGCTTGGTCGAGTACGAGGACTACATGCTGTTGCGGATGAAGCGACGCGGGTGTCCCTTCGGCCGAGTCGTTCGGCTTTGTTGAGATCACCCCGGAGCGCGAGTACCTCATCGTGACCGAGTTCCTGCAAGACGCCGAGGAGATCACCACCGCACCGATCGACGACGACATCATCGACGACGCCCTTCTGATGATTCGGCGCCTATGGGACGCCGGCTTGGCGCATCGCGACGTGAAGCCTGCCAATGTCATGGTGAAGGACGGGAAGGTGCGGCTGATCGACGTCGCCTTCGGCACGATACGTCCGAGTCCCTGGCGCCAAGCGGTTGACCTCGCCAACATGATGATCATCCTCGGGCTGCGCTCAGACCCGGACCATGTGTACGAACGAGCCCTCCTCTTCTTCGCTCCCGAGGACATCGCAGAGGCCTTTGCCGCCACCCGCAGCATCACGATCCCGTCGCAATCTCGAGCGCACCTCAAAGGACCGGCAGAAGAAGGAGGGCGTGGATGTGGTCGAGCGCTTCCAGGCACTGTCGCCGCACCGCGAGCCGATCACCATCCAGCGCTGGAGCAGTCGTCGAATTGCCCTGGCGATCAGCGCTGCCTTCACCTTGGCGCTCTTGATTTCCCTGGTGATCGACAACCTCAAGATCGGTGGTCTGGCATGAGGCGCCGGCTTGCCATCCTGCTGGCGTGCTCGCTGCTGGTTGGAGCGTGCGCGGACTTCGGGCCCGCCGGACCCGGTACGCCAGAGTGTGCGTCGGTTGACGACGATGGGGTCGGGCCGCTCGCCACCGTAATCCTCATGCAGCTCCAGGCGATCCCCGACGCCCGCTGGGGGGCATGCATCAAGGGGCTCAAGGTTGGCTGGGACTACGAGGCGCAGCAAACCGAACTAGGCCGGGCCCGCTTCTGGCTCGATTCGGATCGGATGGGTGATCGTTTTGCGGAGGTGACTCTGCAGACCAGCTGCGACCCTGGCTCCGCCGCCCCTGCGCCCGTTTCGGCTGAAGGCGTCTCTCGCTTCATCGACGTCATCAGTGAGACGAGTGCGGTCGAGGTCGCCGTTGTGCCGGTGGCGCCGCGTCACCTCAACTACGCGACGGTGGCAGGCCAGGAGCTGCAACGCGCCTGGTCGGGGATACGGGGGATCGAGGTGACGGTGGTTGATTCGGGCGAGCCCGCTTCGGTCATGATCGAGTCGGCTATGAGTCGGGGAATGGCTGTGATCGTTGTCGACGACCGTGAAGTTGCCGCCGGCACGATCGAGCTCCTCATGCCCGACGACGAGCCCGCTATCGGTGTGACGCCGGAAGAGGCCGCCGAGGAACTGGCGGAAGATCTCGATCCGCCCAGCTACGTCGCAACCTGGTACCACCAGTTCGAAGGCGGCTGCATCGTCTACAACCTCAATGCGGTCGGTCAGGGCGCCCAGACGGCGGCGAGAGACATCGACGACTCCCTGGGTTTCTACCCACTCGCCGAACTGCGCGAAGTTGGACGGGATGCCGGATTCGACATCTAGCGCTGTGACCAGAAACGTTTGCATGGTTGGTGGGGTGCACGAGGGGGCGGCCCTCGTGCCGGCCCCCACGTGGGGCAATGGGCGCGGCCGGAAGGCCGCACGAGTCGAGCCAAGCCCCCGATAGGGGCCCAGGCGACAACTCGACCAGCAACCGCAGGTTGCTGGTCGAAGCACTAGCGGGATGGGCTCCTCGCCGGACCGCAGAAGCATGATGCGACGAGGCGTCAAGGTCGAAGGGTGGGGAACGTGATGGCGCCGCTGCCTTTTCGCCCGGCTCAGTCGAGGTAGCGAATCCAGAGGTTGGTCTGGAACACGATGGTGAAGCCCATTGCGGCATAGAATTCCTGGCCGGACCCGACCCAGGCGACCTCGGCGCCGTCGGCAGCGGCGCGGCGCAGACTCTCCTCGACAACGGCTCGGCCCAGGCCCATCCTTCGGAAATCGGGGTCGGTGGCGACCGGCTCGACATAGGCGACCCGGTTCTCAGGAACCACCCACATCCCTCCAAACGACACGAAGTCCCCATTGTCGGCCACTGCGACGATGGTCAGGTCCGCGCGAAAGTTCGGGGCACGGTGCGCCATACGCCGCCCCTCGATGTCATGGATGGGGCGTGGCCCTTTGTGGTTGAACCCGCGCCAGAGGACCCGGCTGACCTTGTCGAGGTCGTTGTCTTCGGCGAGGCTCTGGAGCCGGAAGCCGGGTGGCAGTGGAGCCTCGGGAATGGGGTGATCGAGTCCGAGGCGGGCGTGTTGTTCCCCGAGATCGCGGTGGATCTCGTAGCCGCGCTGGGCGGCCAAGGCGGCGAGGTTGGGTCTCATCTCGTCGATGTACAAGCCGATCACGTTGTGTTCGAGCGAACGAGACCACCCTCCGAATCTCTCCTCGGCGTAGTCCAACAGCTGGGGACCCACGTCGTCCCAATCCGGCTTGATCTGGAAATAGACGAACGCAGGTGATGCCTCGAAATGTGCGACGCCAACGATCTCGCCGTTTGCTTCCGCTATGCCGATCGTGTCGAGCGGGAGCCCCAGGATGAAGGGGTGGAAGTGCATGTACTCCCAGCGAGGAAGCGAACCAGGGGGCCTAAAGGTATGACCCGGTTCTTAGCTGTCGACCAGGAAGCGATAGACGTGTTGGGAGTTGGTGGGGGAGTGATCTGACGGGCGGGGACCCGCGTCACGCAGGTCAACTGCCTCCGGCCAGCCAATGGTGATGCTGAAATCCAGCACGTAGAGGGTGATGGGCGTAGGACATGCGAGCTATTCGGCGAGAAGTTGGCGGGGAGGCCGAGGGGTCTGTCCGCTGGGGTGGAAGAGGTGCAGGGTTGGGGTGCGGTGGTCTGCGACCGCCCCCTCCGTCGGAATCCGTCGAGGCCCGGGTTGAGTTCTTCCTGCGCATCCGGGGCGGCATAGCGGAGCCGTGGAGCTGCTCAATTATAACTTCGCCACCGAGGGGTGCTTCGCATGGTCTCGTTCTGCGATGTGGTAACGATACCCGTTCCCCCGGTCCTTCGTGGAAGACAACGGCTATCGGTTGTTCGGGGTGGGGCGAGTTCCGTCCGACGTGGAGCTGGTGCCTTCTCTGCGGCGGGGCTAGGAGGGTGTCGATCAAATGCCGTGCGGGGTTGCGCCGGCGAAGCAAACGCCTGGTCCTGGACGTCGCGGAAGCCCGAGCTGGCGTTGTTCAGCAGTCTCCTACGGAGTCAGAGCCGCCGTGAGGTGGTAGACAGGGCACACGCCGCCGGCCGCGTTTCCATGATGCGGGCCGTCTCGTACAAAGCGGCGAGCACGTCGGCGGCTGCGTTTCCATAATCCGGGCCGTCTCTGACACAGTGGCCAGAGTCAGGGTACGCGGCGGCTGCCGCGAGGTCTTCGATAGGGGCGAAGGAAGTTGCCACATACGTGCAGAGCGGCCAGAGTCGGGCGACCGCCGGCGCCGAGACGCCTTGGGATGCCACGGCCGGTGGCGTCCTTTCGAGTTCGACTACCGCCGAGCACATCGGCCAAGAGCCGGCCAGTCGGAGCCTGTTCCTGGATGGTGGGGCGGACCTCGTGTGAGGAAAGCCACATGCCGGCTCCGACGGTCAGTGCAAGAATCGTGATACCCGCCATTGACTGAATCGATTGAATGACGCGGCGTCTTGTCGGGCGGCGGTCGCGGTGGAGCCTGGGAAGGAGGCTGCACTTGCGGTGTGGTCGTGGACGGTCGCAACCTTATCAAATGCGGTTGGCATGGTCGGTTCATCCTCCTTTTCTCTCTCACTCGAGTATCTGCCCGGCGGATGTGGTTGCAGGAACGTGGGCGGAGCCGCGCCGGTAGCGCCCGGCAGGGAAACTGGGGCATCCTTCCTCTGGAGCCGGCACTGGGATCGGGGAGACCGGACGCTGAAGGAGGGGGAGATGACCTCCGCCAGCGAAGGGAGCATCGAGCGGGTATCCGTCGGCCTCGCGGGGCTGGGGCCCATCGCCCTCCGTCGTCCATGGGGCCCCGGAGCCAAGGGGAGCCGCGGACGGGCCGGTTGGTGGTGTCGTGCTTCGGTCGACCACGTGGTTGGCGGTGAGCAGTCATCGACATCTTCCGGTTTTGAAGAACTGGCCGCTGACCGCTGTCTCGTACCTCAAGTCACACGTCTCGAAGCTGCGACAGTCTCCTCGGCGAAGCAGTGATCATGCACATGGGTGATGGCGACCTGCTCAGTGCCGACTGTGATCAGGTCGACGTTGCGCATTCGAGCGAACTGTTCGAACGGGGCACCGTGCTTGGGTGTCGACCCGGATCGAGCACGAACTCTGACTTGTGAGGCGTTGATGCCGTGGCGCGGCACGCCCGACGGGATCTGGCCGATGCCGAGCACGTCGCTCTCGAAGTCCGGCGTCTGGAGGACCGGAGACTCACCGCCGTCGAGGTACAGCTCGAGGCGGATTCGCCGTCGGTCGAGTGGCCGAGGCCGTGAGCATCTTGCAGGGAGAGGTGGTCGAGCATCTGAATCATGAGCGACTGTGGTACCACCTGGCAGACGGGCTCGCCCGCGAGGGGAGGAGAGTTGAGGCGTTGCGAGCGCTGCGCGAGTGCGAGCGCCTTCTGGCCGATCTGGGGTTGATGCCAGCACCGGAGTTCATCCAACTCGAGGAACGGATTGTCGCTCCGTGAATGGGTAGGGTCTCCGGATGCAGCAGGGGCGAACACTCGACAACGTGATCGCAGACGTGCCCGCCATCGTGCTGGCCGTGGGGCTTGGCACCAGGCTGTGGCCCCTCACCGACCGCCTGCCGAAGGCCCTCTGCCCGGTTGGGAACCGTCCCCTCATCGACCACGCCCTCGATCGTGTGGCCGGGGCCGGGGCCGGGGCCGGCGACGTCGCCGTCAACGTCCACCACGGCCGTGATTTGCTGGAGCTCACCTCGGGCAGCGCGATGTTCACGTTCGATCGAGGCGGAGTGGCCACTCGGTACTGCAGGTGCCGTCGGCAACCTGCGGGGCTGGCTGGATGGCCGCCCTGGCCTCATCACCAACGCCGACGCCTGGTACTCAGGGTCGCTGGAGCGGCTCCACGAAGGCTGGGACGGTCGGCGGATCCGGCTCGGCGTCGTCTTGATCCGGCGCAGGCCGACTTCGCCGGGCTCTGGCGGTTCGCCGGGTCCTCACTGCTCCGTGGCGGTGGGCGAGCACGTTGCCCGCCGCACCCGGCGGCCTGTACGAGCTCTGTTGGAGCGCGCCGCCGTCGAGGGATCCCTCGATCTCGTTCCGCTCGAGGGGAGCTTCATCGACTGCGGCACCCCCCGGGACTACTGGGCGGCCAACATGACGTGGTCTGGTGGCGCCAGCGTCATCGACCCCTCGGCCACGGTCGAAGGCGAAGCCGTGCGCAGCGTGGTCTGGCCCGGCGCCGTGGTTGGTACTGAGGAACGACTGGTTGAGGCGATACGTTTGCCGGACGGGACCACGGTGTACCCGACCTCGTCGGACAGCTGAAGTCTTGAGCTACCAAACGTATCCGGCCTGGTCACCGGTGGCCAACTCAGACAGACGCTGTCGGGTAGCTCGGGACAGATCGGCAGGTGGATCGGTCATGGCGACCAAGGTGACTTCGGTGATCTCGGCCCCGTGGCGGTCGTGGTCGAGGTCGGCCTGGTCCCACTCGCCGGGAGGGAGCTCGAAGAGGATGATGTGGGTGGTGAGGCCACCGCGGCGGTTGGTGTAGACGCCAAAGAGACGCAGGCTTGCCTCTCCGCGTGCGGGCCGAATCGCCGTCTCCTCAGCCAGTTCCCGTACGGCAGCTTCGGCGCAGGTCTCGCCCCGGTCGACCCTTCCGCCGGGCAAGTACAGGGAAGGTGGCCCGTAGGAGTGGCGGACGACGACCGCCTCGCCGCCTCCAGACACCACGGCGACTCGGACGCCGACGGTGGTCGGTCGTCGCAGGCGCCAGTAGAGCAGTCGAAAGCCGTGGGCGGCGCGGTAGGCCAAGCGGCGGGCGGCGACGAGCAGGTCGGCCACGGATCGAGATCAGCCGCGTCCGTGGCGGGTCATCGCCGGAATGCGGCTGGGATGGCGCGCCGCTCCAATCGCCGCAGAAACTCTGAGGGTCGGGTCGGCGGGGTAGGGAAGGACATAGAGGCCGCCGTGTACCCGAGCCGACGTGAGCAGCGTCGCGGCGCGGTCGGCTTCGGTGGCGAACCCTGCCGCACCATTTCCGGCCGCAGCCGGGTCGAGCCAATCCCGAGCGGTGAGTATTGCGTTGAGAGCACAGGTGACCGCAGGGGTGAAGGTCTCAACCTCGAAGGCGGTCGCTCCCCCAAACGCAGCATCGAAGACGGGGTGCTGGAGCGACCGAGTTTTGGAGACCCCCGCAACGTTGGCCGAAACGTGCCGCGGCTGGGAAGCTGCCGCCAGTGGTGGGCCCCAAGTTGCCCATGTTTCTGCCGCCATCATCTTCTCGAGATACTGGGCTGCCTGGTAGCCGCTGCCCTGGATCGAGACGACGGAGCGGCTCACGGCGACCGCCTGCGGAGACATGCCCGAGCCCGTTCCAAGCAGCCCGAGGCGGTCCAACGTGCTCTGCCAGGCCGGCCGGTCGAGTCTTCGCTGCTCCTCGGTCTCCAGTTCTTGGCCCGTGAGTTGGCCCGGAGTCGTTGGTGACACGAGCAGTGTCACGGAGCCGACGACGCCGGCTGGGAGGGCGTCGACAATGGCGTTCATCGCTGCGGTGAGCCGCCACTCCCTTGCCCGGCCGGGTGCATAGGCGTAGAGCCCGAGTCGACGGGTCCGTCCGTGGCAAACTCGACAATCGTTGCGGCGATCTGCTGTGGCTGGGTGAGGAGATCGGCGCCGCCGGCTGTCCAGGAAAGGCCCCTCCGGCTCCGCTGCGGCGGAGTTGGGCAGGCGGCGAAGCCACGTCGATCCAAAGCACCCGAGCGCCGGCCGCCAGCCAGCACGCGCGGTGCCAAATCGGCAGCACCGCCGAGCAGGACGATGCGCGATCGCTCAGGTCGAGTGCACCGCCGGCGTTGAGGCCGTCGGACAGCAGCCAGGTCACCGACTCTGCGACGCCGGGCGTCGCCGACGAACGCCCGACGAGACCGGCGACATAGTCCGCGATGGCCCAGCCACGGCGGACCATTGCCGGCGGGCAACTGTGGTATCCACCCGCCCGTTCCCGAGAACGCAATGGTTTCCAGCTCGAGCGGCGGTGGGGCGCAGTCATCGTCTCCGCCAATGGCGACGCCTCATCGCCAACCACCCATACAAACGAGCGGCACTTTCTGCCGCGGTATCTCGCAATGGCGGTCGCCGCGGCGAGGCGATCCGGGCGGCCTCGAACCGTGGAATGGCATCGGCATAGTTCGCCCGGAAGTCGTCCGCGGTATCGGTAGTGCGGCACCCGTCAGATCATCTGGAACTCGTCGACGGCGGCGCACAAATCTGATGAAAAGCTGTGATGCCGACGTGCCGGCAGGCAGGTCGACCCGTCCGTTGTGCAAGTCCGCCACGACGTTCCCTTCTGCCTTCCCATCGAGCGGCACAAGGTTCGCCGGTTGCGCCCCCCGTGTCCACACGGGCCGGGTCCGCGTCGGGCCGTGTCCACACGGGCCGGGCACGCTGGCGGAACCCGCCTGGCCTCCCGTACACTTCGGCGGTGCCGCCGGCCCCGCCATCAATCCAACGTCGACTGATTGGCGTGCTCTTTGCCGGACCGGGTTGGCCCGCACCGGGTTCATCGCGACCATCACCGTTGGGTCTCTGATCGCCGAAGACCTGCTCGGGTCAGCCTCGCTGGCAGGGCTCCCGGCAGCGACGGCGACGATCGGCGTTGCCATCGGTACCGCACCGATCGCAGCCTTGATGGCCCGCCATGGCAGGCGGGCCGGCATATCGGGCGGGATGGGCCTTGCCGCCGCCGGTGCCTTGATAGCCGCCGCTGCCATTGGGCTAGATTCCTTCGCCCTCTTCGTGGTCGGCATGTTCGCCTTCGGCTTCGGGAACGCGGGAGACCGGCTTCCCGCTACGCCGCCGCCGACGTCTCCCCTCCGCAGCAACGCTCATTTGCCATCAGCATTGTGGTGTGGGCAGGAACGATCGGCGCCGTCCTCGGTCCCCTGCTGCTCGAGCCCACCGAACGGCTGGCCGAGGAGCTGGGTCTCGCCGGCCTTGCCGGACCCGTCCTGCTGGGGGCGGCCGCGGCCGCTGTGGGGGCGTTCGTCGCCTTCTTCGGGCTGCGGCCCGATCCGCTCTCGTTTGTCGACGAGGCGACCCAAGATGAGGTGGATGCAGCCGGCTCGATCGGCTCGTTGCTCCGGTTGCCTCCGGTGCGCTACGCCATCGTGTCTCTGATCATTGGGCAGGTCGTGATGGTGCTGATCATGACGATGACTCCCGTGTACATTCGGCGGGCCGGTGATGGGCTCGGCATTGTCGGACTGGTGATCGGGGCTCACACGCTCGGCATGTTTGCCGTCTCTCCGCTCACCGGGTGGTTCGCAGATCGGTTTGGGCGGCTTCCCGTCATGGTCGCCGGCCAGGTCGTCCTGGCGGTGTCGGCGCTGATGGCGGCCGCGGCAAGCGGAGACGACACGGTGCTACTGGTGGCTGCGCTGTTCCTGCTGGGTTTGGGCTGGAACTTCGGATTTGTGGCCGGGAGCGCCTACCTCACCGAGCATGCCCCGACAGCCCAACGAGTGCGGCTCCAGGGTGTAGCCGACGCGATGGTGTGGACCTCGGGAGCCGCTGCCAGTCTGTCGTCGGGGTTCCTCCTCGAGGCGTGGGGATTCGCCGCTCTCTCGCTCATCGGGGCGGGATTGGTCGCCATCCCCGTCCTGTTTCTCTTCCACTACCGCAGAGTGATCCTCACGTAGCGGGCGGAGCCGGCGGGTTGCCGAGCGCACCGAGCTTGCCCAACGCGGTGTTGAGACTGTGGCGTTTTGCATTGAGGTCGTCTACGGCCTGAGTGCGCTGGGTCTTGGCTGCGGCAAGTTGCGCCTGCACGCTGCCCTCGACGCTGTGACGCCCATCCGCGAGGTTGCGGACGTCGACCTGACTCTTGGCGACCTCCTCGGCCGCGGAGCGGACACTGTTGAGTGAGTCAACCACGCTGCGCACGACGGGTTGTGATGCGGCCGGCACCACGCCCTCGAGCGAATAGAGCGAGTTCGTGGCCGCCGACATCCTGCCGCCGAGTTGGGACCAAGTCTCGGCATTGGTTGCTGCGGTCGGGTCGGTGGCGGATTGGTCTCCGTCGACCATCACGTCGCCTCGCCATGTCGCGAGCTGATCAGTGATGTGATCCGCACACCAGCGGGTATTGGCGTAGGCGGTGCGCGCCGCGGCGGACCAGGGCGAGGCCGGGGGCGCAGGGGGTGGGGGAGCCGCGGTGGTAACGGTGGTTTCCTGGGTGCCACGGCCTGCCACCAGGGCGACGATGAGAATGATCAGCAGTATCCCGCCGACGATGAACACGAGGGTGAGGTCGTTGTCGGATTCGCCACTCTCGGGAGCCGTAGTTGCGGCACCGGCCGCGGTCGTAGTTGCGGGATCGTCCGTCGTTTCGGGAGCTTCGGTGGTTTCCGGTGCTTGAGTGGTTTCCGGTGCCTCAGTGGCCTCGGTGCCTGCGGTGGTGCTGGGGAGCGTGATGTTGCTCGAGTTGTCGTCGCCGCTGCACGCCGACAGCATCAGCATTGCCAGGAGCGCGACAAGCGGCAAGAGCCGGAACATCTTCGGAATGGCGAACGTCATCAGTGGTTTCGTCCTCCGAGTCGTTGACGGCCATTCAAGCAGAGGCGATGGCGGCACCGCCGCGGTAACTTGGCAGCAGAATGCAGCTCTGCCTACCCAGGGAGTAGATGATGAGCGCCGACGCACCCATCGAACCCGTGGCCGGTTTCCAGAATCTCGAGACCCTGCACTGTGTCACCGGATCGATGCGCCACGTCTACGAGACGCACGGGCACCCGGTGAGTGAGGACCTGCTGCTTGGGCTTGGGGCCGGCGTCGGGTTCATGTATTGGCACCAGAAGGGGGCGCCACCGTTCTACGGCGGGCGCGCCAACGCCGGGGGGCCGAAGGACGAAGGGCTCGAGGTGACGGCGGGGCGTCGCACCGGGGTGGTTGCCGAGTATCGGACGACCTCGAGCGTCCGCAAGGCCGAGGAGACCTTGGTGTCCCTCCTCGAGCGCGGTGAACCGGTCCTCGTCTACGTCGACATGGGATTTCTTCCGTATTTCGACAACCTGCCGGAGGACTACCACTTTGGTGGCCACGTTGTTGTGGTTGCCGGGTACGACGCGGCCTCCCGCCGTGTCTTGATCGCGGATCGGGAGTCAACCCTGTATCCCGTCTCCATGGACGACCTCGAACAAGCCAGGGGCTCGAAGTTCAAGCCCTTCCCGCCGCATCACCGCTGGTGCGAGTTCGACTTCACGGGAGCCCGGGCGCCGACTGCAAGCGAGACGCGGGCTGCCATCGCCGAGGCGGCGCGGGGAATGCTCGAGCCGCCTATCTCCAACTTCGGTGTCGCCGGTATCCGCACTGCAGCGAAGCGCACTCTGGGATGGCCCAAGACCCTCGACGCCGAGTCGCTGCGTTTCGCCTGTCTGAACCTCTGGATCTTCATCGATGCCACAGGCGGGACGGGTGGTGGCATCTTTCGCTACATGTACGGCCGCTTTCTGGGTGAGGCGGCGGCCATCACCGGCGAAGCCGAGTTCACCGCGATCGGGTCTGAGTTCGCCAAGATTGGCGACGACTGGCAGGTCGTGGCGACTCGGTTCAAGGCCGCCAGCGAAGCGCCCGACCCCGCGGCAGCTCTTCCAGATGTGGTTTCCCCCATGCCCGCAATCGCCGACCGGGAAGAGGCCGCGTGGACCCGCCTCCTACAGATAATTGGCTCCGATTGAACGACCTTCGACTCTATTGCGCGCGTCCAGTTGTCCCGACGATAGGGACCGCACCACATCGACGGATGAGGAGACAGTCATGGCGATCGAAGTTCGCAAGGTCGTGCTCGAGGGAGTTGCCGATGCGTCGGGTCTGTGGACCCTCATCGAACAGGGAGTCTTCGCCGCCGACGAGGTGATCGCCGTCATTGGCAAGACCGAGGGCAACGGCGGTGTGAACGACTTCACCAGGATTCTCGCCGACCAGGCATTTCGGGATGTCTTGATCGAGCTCGGTACCCGTCCGGCGTCGGAGGTCAGGGAGATCCCGATGGTCTGGTCGGGTGGCGTCGACGGAGTGCTCTGCCCACATGCCACCGTCTTCGCCAAGGTCGATGCGCCGCCGAGCGACGAACTGCGGCTCACGGTCGGGATCGCGATGAGCGACGTCATCATGCCCGAGGACATCGGCAGGCCTGCAATGGTCGAGAAGGTTGCCGGCGGCGTGACGCGGGCCATGGCAGACGCCGGAATCACCGACCCAGCCGACGTCCACTATGTGCAGACCAAGACTCCCTTGCTCACGATGGAGACGATCGCCGAGGCAAAGGCCCGCGGGGAGACGGTCTTCACCGACCAGACGTTGGAGTCGATGGACATCTCCAACGGCACCTCGGCGCTCGGTATCGGCGTGGCCCTGGGGGAGATCGAGATGCCGGGGGCCGAGCAGATCGCACGCGACTTCTCGCTGTACTCGGCGGTGGCTTCATGCTCATCGGGCGTCGAACTCGATCAGGCACAGACCGTCGTGGTCGGTAACGCTCGCGGTGTCGGCGGTGACTATCGGTGCGGCCACAGCGTCATGGAGGATGCCATCGACATCGAGGGGGTCTACACCGCGATTCGCAATGCCGGCCTCGACCTGCCGGAGCGGGCCAAGGCCGAGGATGTCGCCGATCGCCTCGTCAACGTCTTCGTCAAATGCGAAGCCGGTCCTACCAGCCGGCTGCGAGGTAGGCGCCAGGTGATGCTCAACGACTCCGACGTCCACCACCATCGTCAGATCAAGGGAGCCGTCGGGGGAGTGGTCGCCGCAGCGGTTGGCGACCCTGCCGTGTTTGTCTCGGTGGCGGCAATGCATCAAGGGCCGTCCGGTGGCGGCACTGTGGCAGCGATCGTCGACCTGGGCTGAGGGCGACGGCATGTTCGATGACGCGACGGATCTCGTCCGAGGTGCAGTGACGACGGTGTCGGCCGCCGCCAGCCAGGGGATCGCGGCGCTGCTCGAGGGTCCGGTGCAGCCGGCCGTCTCGTTGGGAAGCTCAACCCACATGGCGTGGTTTGGTGTCGGCGACGAGGTGGTGGTCCTCGGCGATGGCGGTGCCGTGCGTCAGCCCAATGCCGTCATCATCACGGGGGCTGCGGCGCCCGATGTTCTCGCCGCCGTCGGTCCCCACGTGCGACTCGGCGACGGGAGCCTGGACGTTGGGTCACATCGGATCAGCGTCGTTCGTTGGTGGGATCCACATCCCGCGCTCGACGCAACAGCGCCCGACATCGTTCGGCTCTTCCTCTCGGCGGCCGCCACGCTGGTGCCGCCCGTTGACGCGGATGCCCTTGGCGTCGCGCTCGCCGCGGGAGATCCGGAGGCGATCGTTGCCGCCGCGGAGCCGTTCATCGGGCGCGGGACCGGTTTGACGCCGACGGGTGACGACTTGCTGACCGGGGCGTTCGGCGCCTACGGACTCATCGGCGAAGCGCTCGAGAAGGAAGGGCCCGCCGTGGTCCTCGCGGCCGCGGCTCCAGCTCTCGGAGACGCACTCGAGTTGACGTCTGCGTTCTCGGCGACGCTGGTGCGCCACGCCGTGGCAGGCCGGGTCGCCGCGCCCATCGCCCACGTCCTGCGGGCGTTGGTCGGGCGCACTCCGCTCGACGACTCGATTGAGGCATTGCTGCAAGTGGGCGATACCTCCGGCCGAGCGTTGGCCCAAGGCGTACTCATCGGTGCCGACGCGGCGTGCCGGGTGGCGCGGTGACTCGCACGGTCGAGGTGCATCGCGGCCGCTACTACGACTCGGTGCGGCTCATGCAGGTCAGCCGGGACGTGCTCGCCACGCCCGGGGTCGTCGATGCGCTGGTCGCCATGGCCACCGAACTCAACCTGGAGCTGCTCGCCGGCATGGGGTTCATCACCGACGAGGCGGATCCGTGCGGGCCGAACGATCTCCTGATCGCGATTGCGGCAACCGACGACGCCGCACTGGTGGCCGCCCATGGTGTGGCCGAAGCCGCGTTGGCGGCCTCGAGTAGGCCCAGGCGGCGGCATCGCAGAGTCGGCCGAAACGTCACGACGTGTCGAGGCGGCTGCGATCGACGCCACACGTTGCTTTGGTATCGGTACCGGGCGCCAACGCCTTTGTCGAAGCCACCGCCGCGTTGCGGCACGGCTTGCATGTCATGGTGTTCAGCAACAACGTCGCCCTCGACCAGGAGATCGCGCTCAAACGGGAAGCTTGTGATCTGGGTCTGCTGGTGATGGGGCCGGACTGCGGCACCGCCATCGTTTCGGGTGTCGGGCTCGGATTTCGCCAACGTGGTGCGACCCGGCCCCGTCGGCATTGTGGGGGCATCGGGCACCGGGATTCAGCAGCTCTGCTGCCTGATGGACGACGCCGGCATCGGTGTCCGCCATGCGCTGGGGACCGGCAGCCGCGATTTGTCGCAGCCGGTTGGCGGAATCTCGACCCTTCAGGCGCTTGATGCGCTGGATGCCGATCCCGGGGTTGAGGTCATTGTCGTGGTGTCGAAGCCACCGGACCCTGCCGTTGCCGGCCATGTGCGTGCGGCCGCGGCCGCATGCGCGACGCCGACGGTGGTGGCCTTCCTGGGAGAAGACGACGCCACTCTGGAGGATGCCGCGGTCGAAATCATCACCGTTCTCGGCGGCTCCGCGGAACCGGCTACCTCGTGGCGCTCGCCTCACGAGCCTGCGGCGCGACACCCCGCCATCGTCGGGCTGTTCTCCGGTGGCACCCTGTGCACGGAAGCTGAATCGATCGCCGCAGCAGCCGGGGTCGCCGGGCGATTCCTGGATCTCGGCGCCGACGAGTTCACCTCGGGGCGTCCCCATCCCATGATTGACCAGCGGCTGCGCCTGGAACACATCGCAGCCGCCACCGACGACCCGGCCACCGGCGTGCTGCTGATCGACGTCGTGCTCGGGTTTGGCGCCCACCCCGATCCAGCCACCGAGCTGGAACCACTCATCGCCGCAGCCGTTGGTCGCAGCATCCCAACGGTGGTGTCGCTGTGCGGAACCTCCGGCGACCCGCAGGATCGAACCCGACAGGCCGTGGTACTGCACGGTGGCGGCGCCTCGGTGTGGCTGTCCAATGCGGCGGCAGCGCGGCACGCAGTCGATCTCGCCAAAGAGGCGTTGTGATGAACCCGCTCGCCGGCTTGCTCGGCCAGGAGCCGGCCGTCGTCACCGTCGGTGCCGCATTGTTCGCCGACGCTGTCGAGAGCCAGGGCGCAACGGTGGTGCGAACCGATTGGCGGCCTCCGCTGCCGGGAACCGCCGAGGCGCTCGCCGTACTGGCCGCCGACCCCGGCACCGGCCGTGCTAACACGACGGCGTTGCAACGATTGCTGGCGGTGCGTCCCCAACTCGTTGACATCGTCCCCGCCCGCGAAGTGATCCCCGTCCTGGACACCGGCACGTTCCTCCACGCCGGGCCGCCGATCAACTGGGACGACTGCAGCGGACCGCTGCGCGGCGCCCTGATGGGGGCGATGCGGTACGAGGGCCTGGCCGATTCGATCGAGGGGGCAACAGCCCGCGGACCGCGCCTCGCACTCGAACCGTGCCACCACCACCGGGCCGCAGGGCCGATGGCCGGCGTCATCAGCCCGACGATGCCCGTCGCCGTCATCACCGATGCCGCCGGCGATGGTGTTGCCTATGCCACGCTCAACGAGGGGCTCGGCAAGGTTCTCCGCTACGGCGCCTTTGGTGACGAGGTCATCGAGCGCCTCCGCTGGATGGATACGGTCCTCGCCCCGACGTTGCGGATTGTGCTTCGAGAGCACGGCCCGATCGACCTGCAGTCGCTGATCGCCCAGGCGCTCCAAATGGGCGACGACGGACACAACCGCAACCGAGCGGCAACGTCACTGCTGCTGCGCAGCATCGGGGCCGAACTCGTCGATGGGCCGACGCCGGTGCCCGATCGGGCTGCGGTCTACCGTTTCATCGACGGTAACGACCACTTCATGCTCAACTTGGTGATGGCCGCCGGGAAACTGGCGGTCGACGCCGCGGCCGATGTGCCCGGGTCGAGTCTGGTCACCATCATGGCTCGCAACGGCACCGAATTTGGGATTCGGCTCTCTGGAACCGGCGACCGGTGGTTCACGGCTCCGGCGCCGGTGGTCGATGGGTTGTTCCTTGGCTCGTTCACCGCCGCCGATGCCAACCCGGACATCGGGGACTCAGCCATCACAGAGACGGTTGGTCTCGGCGGATTCGCCATGGCGGCGGCGCCGGCGATCGTTGGGTTCGTCGGCGGGACCGCGGCCGGCGCCGTGGCTCGCACCCTTCAGATGTACGAGATCACCATCGGCGAGCACCCGGCGTATCGGATCCCCTTCCTCGAGTCGCGGGGAACTCCGGTCGGGATCGACGCAGCCTTGGTGGCGCGTACCGGGATTGCGCCCCAAATCAACACCGGGATCGCCGGAAGGGATCCGGGTGTCGGCATGGTCGGTGCCGGTCTGGTCGAGGCCCCGCTCGAGTGTTTTGCCGAGGCGGTATGCGCCCTGGCAGAGCAGACCCCCCGTTCTGGCGTGGCCGACGTACCAAGAATCGCGCCTTGAGGAGCCTGCTGAACATCGACGGTTTGAACTCGCCGGCCGTTTCTTGGCATGAGGGATGCGGCACGGCGAGTTCGCACGCTGATTGTTCAGCACGCTCCTACCACGCAAGAACAGGAAGGGCACCGTGCCATAAGGCCCTGGTCGGGGGTGAAGGGCAACCGTAGGTTGATGGCTTGAAGATTCTCACCGAGTGAGGAGGCTTTCAGATCACGATCGTGCAGGAGTTCGTCTACACGAGGCCGGCGACGGTCGAGGACGCCGTCGCCGCCCTGGCCGACCACGGGCCCGGCGCCCAAGTGCTCGCCGGAGGCACCGATGTTGTCCCCTGGCTGCGGGACGAAGCGATCGCCCCGACGGCCCTGATCGACATCAAGTCCATTCCCGACCTGCACCTGATGACCGATCTCGGCGGCTCGCTCCACCTCGGTGCCCTCGTCACCTTCAGCGACCTGCTGGCCTCGCCCCACGTCCTGGAGCGGTACCCGATACTGATCGAGATGGGTCATCTTGTTGCATCGGCCGGGATTCGCAACCGGGCGACCTTGGTCGGCAACATCTGCTCGGCAGTCCCCAGCTGTGACGCCGGGCCGGTGCTGCTGGCCTATGAGGCGGACGTCCACATCGTTGGCCCGCAGGGGACCCGAGATATTTCCATCGCCGATTGGTTCCGGGGGCCGCGGGCTACGGCGCTATCTGCAGATGAGATGGTGACGGGCCTGACCATCCACCCTCCAGCCGAACCCTACGGCGCCGCCTTTCTCAAGCTCTCACGATACGAGGGGGAGGATCTCGCCCAGGCCAACCTGGCCGTGATGATGACGTCAGCCCATCGCTACCGGGTCGCTTTCGGCGCCGTCGGGCCAACGCCGCTGCGGGCCTCATCCGTCGAACAGCTCCTTGACGGCCACTCCCTCGATGCCGACAAGATCGCCGCAACGCAACATCTCGTCACCGAGGAGATCTCGCCCATCACCGACATGCGGGCAACCAAGGAGTATCGAGAGCACATGTGCCGGGTGATGCTCGAGCGCGGGTTACGCGCCGCGGCGTCTCGGATGGCAGGTACCGGCCCGCCGTACCCGGTCCGGCTGGTGTAGGAGACACGATGAAGCACGAGATCACGCTGACCGTCAACGGAGAAGCGCTTCCCGTCGACGTTTCGCCCAACGACGTGCTGCTGGACACGCTGCGAACCCAGATCGGGGTGAAGAGCCCGAAGGTTGGCTGCGAGCGGGGCGACTGTGGGAGCTGCACGGTTCTACTCGACGGCGTCAATGTCCGCAGCTGCCTCATCCTGGCAATCGAAGTCGACGGCCACCACATCACCACCGTTGAAGGGCTCAGCCGGGACGGGCTGAGCGCCCTCCAAGACGAGCTGATCGCTGCCAGCTCATTTCAGTGCGGCTTCTGCGCACCCGGCATCGTGCTCGTCGCCGCCGAGTTGCTCGAGCACGAGCCGGCACCCACCCGCGATCAGGTGCGCGAAGCGATCTCGGGAAACCTGTGCCGATGCACTGGCTACGACCCCATCGTTGACGCCGTCTTGGCGCTTGCCGCAAGAGAGGGGGGCGTATCGTGAGTGATCTCACCTACGTCGGCACCCGAGCCCCACGCATCGACGGCGTCGACAAGGTCAGCGGCGCTGCCCAATTTGTCGATGACTTCGACTTTGGGCCCGATCTCCTTCATGCCGAGATCGTTGAGAGCCCCCACGCCCACGCCCGCATCCTGGGGATCAACACCGCGCCCGCCGAGGCGCTTGCCGGCGTCGTCAAGGTGGTGACGGGTGCGGACTTCCCGTTCACCTTTGGCGTCTACATGAAGGACCGCTACGTGTTCGCTCAGGATCGGGTCCGCTTCGTCGGAGAGCAGGTGGCGGCGGTCGTCGCCCGCAGCCCGCAGATCGCCAAGCGCGCCGCCAAGCTGGTCGAGGTCACCTACGAGGAGCTGCCGGCGATCCTGGATCCAGATACCGCCATCGCCGCGGACGCCGAACTGCTCCACCCCGATCTTGCCGACTACCCGCGGGTGCCCTGGTTCTTCCCCCATGAGCACACCAACATCGCCCACTGGCGCAAGACCCGCCGCGGCGACGTCGATGCCGGCTTTGCGGCGGCCGACGTCGTGCTCGAAGACACCTACGAAGTGCCCCGCTACGCACACTGCGCCATCGAACCCCACGTGGTCGTCGGCAAGTACGACCTCGCCGGCCGGCTGACCATGTGGACGTCGTCGCAGTCGCCCTATACCCAGCGCAACGTGTTCGCCGAGACGCTGGCGCCGCTCGGGCTCACCCACCAGGACATCCGAGTCATCACGCCATACGTCGGCGGCGGATTTGGCGGCAAGGCCGGCGTCACGATGGAGATCCTCGGCGCGGCCCTGGCCACCGCGGTCCAAGGACACCCGGTGAAGTTGCGTTGGACCCGCGAACAGGAGTTCTACAACACGTATCAGCGCCAAGGTGTGCGGGCCCGGCTCAAGATCGGGGCGAAGCACGATGGCACCATCACCGCTCTCGAACACACGATGCACTGGGACGCCGGCGCCTACGTCGAGTACGGCGCCAACGTGGTCAACGCCGCCGGCCTTTCTGCGACCGGCCCCTACCGGATCGACAATGTGACGATCGACTCGCTGTGCATCTACACCAACCTTCCGCCGGGCGGGCCCTATCGGGGCTTCGGGTATTCCGAGTTCCACTTCGGTCTCGAGTCCCACATCACCCGGCTGGCCCATGCCATCGGGATGGATCCGGTCGAGTTCCGCAAGCGCAACGCCATCAGCGGTGGCGACACGCTTCCCTACGGAGCGACGATGAATGCGTCCGGACTCCAGGAGGCAATCGACCGCACCGCCGCGGCGATCGACTGGGGTGTCGTTGAGACCTCGCCTGATCCGAACAAGCGGATCGGGAAGGGCTTTGCCCTGTTCTGGAAGGCGCCGGCGATGCCGCCCAACGCCTCATCGGCATCGTTCCTCAAGTTCAACGAAGACGGGAGCATCAATATCACGGTCTCGGGGATGGAACTCGGCCAGGGTTACCTCACAGTCATGGCCCAGGTCGCCGCCGAGGTGCTGGCGGTGCCGCCCCACAAGATCAGGGTCGAGACTCCCGATACCGACCGCAACCCCTACGAGTGGCAGACGGTGGCGTCCCATGTCACGTGGAGTTGCGGCAACGCGGTTCACGCCGCTGCGGTTGAGGCCCGTGAGAAGATCTTCGACACGGTCCACGACGCCCGCGGCTACGAGGAGGGCACGCTCTATCTCGAGAATGAGGCGGTCAAGTGCGAGACCGACCCCGAATTCGAGCTGCCGTTGGCCGACTTCGTCATCGACGGGATTCCGATGGAGGACGGCACCTATCGCGGAGGCCCCATCGTCGGGTCGGGGAAGTTCATGCCGGAGTTCACGTCGGCGCTGAGCGACCCCGAGACCAGCCAGGGTGGGCATCCCAACGTCCACTACACCACCGGCGCTGCGGGCATCGTGCTCGAGATCGACATCGAGACCGGCAGGATGCACGTGCAAAAGGTGGCGTTGGCGGTGGACGTCGGTCGGGCGATCAACCCGACCCTGATCGAAGGACAGATCACCGGGGGGATGCTCCAAGGGCTCGCCACCGTGCTGTACGAAGACATGCGATTCGATGACCACGGTCGCCTGCTCAACCCGAACTTCACCGACTACAAGATCCCGACTTCGCTCGACACGCCCGACGAGATGATCCCGATCATCGTCGAGGTGGCCCAACCGGACGGTCCGTTCGGGGCCCGTGGGGTGGGGGAGCACACGATGATTCCGGCGGCCCCGATGGTCGCCAACGCCGTGGAGGCAGCCCTCGGCCTCCGCATCACGTCCATGCCCATCACCGCCGAGAAGGTGGTGCTGGCGACCATCCAGACCAGTACCTAGGAGGCGCTTCCTTCATGTCCGTCGACCTCGAGAAGACCCTGCGACCGGTGGAGTCGCCGATGGTTCCGTACCCCGCCAAGTTCATGATGCTGGCGAGCGGGGAGACGATGGTGATCCGTCAGGCGACCCGCGATGAGATTCCGACGCTGCTCGAGTATGTCGAGCCGCTGATGCGCGTCGAGCGCGACTACTACGACTGTGTGGCGTCTCGGGTCTATTCGGAGCTCCTCGGATGGTACCGCTACCGAGTGCAGGACGAGTACGTGCTTGTGGCGCAGATCGACGGCGAGTTGGTGGCCATCGTCAACGGCCGCCAGGTCACCCCGACGCTGGGCATGTCCCTGCATACCCTGGCGCTACGGCGCGGACTGCGGGTGGGGGCCCATGCCTTTGCGGCCAAAATGGAGTACCACATCGACATCCTCGGCCACGATGAGGTGCTGGTGGTGGCCGAGTCGCCGATCGGGTTCCGCCGCTGGATGATCGAATACCAGCTTGCCGAGCGCTTTGACACTCCGCACGAGCTCGGCGGGGTGCCTTCGTATGCATTGACCCGCGAGCTGTTCGAGCGGGCCCGCTCCAAGCTCGTCGTCGGCCGGCGCCCGGTTCCCGCAGAGCTGTTGGTCAAAGCTGAGGAGGCAATCCTGCCTCCGTCCGATCCGCCCACGCCGCCGATGGATGCGCTGGCGGCGACCCGAGCCGCCTACGACGCCACCGGAACGGCGCTGATCCAACAGCGCCGCCGCCAGGAGCGGGGGGTCGATCATGCGTGACGTCTTTGTCGCCGGGATCGGCATCACGAGCTTCGGCCGCCTCGAGTATCCGCTTGCGGAGATCGCGGCCTATCCAGCCATGATGGCAATGCAGGATTCGGGGGTATCGAACGTCGACCAGGTGTACGTCGCCAACATGGGTGGCGCCCGGCTCAACCACCAGACCGCACTGGCCTCGGCCGTCGTGGACACCCTGTCGCTGACCCCGGCCGGGGCGGCGACCATCGAGAACGGGCCCGCCTCCGGTGCGGCCGCGATCAAGGAGGGGTTCCTCGCGGTCGCCTCCGGCATGCACGACGTCGTGCTCGTGACCGGCGCCGAGCGGATGCGAGAAGTCAACGCCCTCGACGCCACCGACTTTGTTGCGACGTTGACCCACCCGATTGCTGAGTACATCTACGGGGTGACGCTGCCGGCGCACGCTGCGATGTTCACCCGGCTGTATATGGAGAAGTACGGGGTGACGGAGCGGCACCTGGCGATGGTCGGGGTCAAGAACCAGAACAACGCCATGCGCAACGAATTCGCTCACCTCCAGCAGCCGATCACCATTGATGGGGTGCTCGACTCGCCGGAGGCGTTCACCAACAACCCCTATGTCGCCGAGCCGCTGCGGTTCTTCGACTGCTGTCCGGTATCCGACGGCGGCGCCTGCATCATGCTGGTCTCTCCCGATGTGATGGAGGGACTCGACCGACCGGCGGTGCGCCTTGCCGGCGTCGGCCAGGCCACCGACAGCCACACCGTGGCCGAACGGGAAGACCCGACGGAATTGCCCGCGGTGCGCCTGGCGGCAGCCCAGTCCTTCGGAATGGCCGGGGTCGGTCCTCAGGATGTCGACGTGGCCGAGTTGCACGACGCCTTCACGATTCTGGAGATCGCCGAGTCCGAGGAGGTCGGATTCTTCGCCAAGGGTGAGGGCCACCTCGCCCTGGAGAAAGGCGAGACCGAGCTCGGAGGAGTGATGCCGATCAACGTCTCGGGCGGCCTCAAAGGACGCGGTCACCCCGTCGGCGCCACCGGCATCGCCCAGGCCTACGAGATCGTCCATCAACTGCGCGGCGAAGCCGGTGACCGCCAGGTGGCCGACGCTCACGTCGGGTTCACCTGCAACTTCGGCGGCTTTGGGAACAACGTGTTGGCGCTGACGTTCGTGAAGGAGGGCTGACATGGAACGCAACATCTACGGCTACCGCTGCCGGGAATGCGACACGCTGCACTACCCGTTCCGGATGCGGTGCAAGGGGTGCGGTCAGAACGACTTCTTCGAGTTCGATCCAGTTGCCCTGCCGACCCACGGCAAGCTTCTGACGTTCACCTTCGTACACAATCTGCCCGCCGAATATGAGGTTGCCCGGCTCGGTCTCGGCGTGGTCGAACTCGACAACGGCATCCGCATGCTCGGCCAACTCGACATCGCCGAGCCGGTGATGGGGATGGAGGTCAACGGCCGCGTCGGCGTCGTTCGACGTGAGACCTACGACGACTACCACGGCATGGTGTTCACCGCGGCGTGAGAGAGCATCTCGACGTCCTGTGTTCGTTCCTTCCGGACCGTCGTCCCGGAAGCGACGGCAACCGGCAGGCGACCGAGTATGTCGCCGGCCACCTGGCTCGCTGCGGGTGGGAGGTGTCCACGCCGGGATTCGAAGTCATGGACTGGCGCACCGACGGCGGCGCCCTGCAGGTCGGTGGCGGCTCGATCGAGGTGACGCCGAGCCCCTACGGTCTGGGCGTCGTGGCCACCGGTCCCATTCGGGTGCTGCGTGAGGTGGCGGACCTGGGTCGGCCCGACCTCGGCGGATCGATCGTGGTGCTCGACGGCGCCCTCGCCACTGAGCCCCTGACGCCGAAGGCGTATCCCTTCTACGGCTCAGACGAACACGCCGCGATCGTTGCGGCGCTCGAGGCGGCGGCGCCTGCCGCGGTCTTGGCCGTCACCGGCAAGTATCCGGCCCTGTGTGGGGCCCTGGATCCGTACCCGCTGATTGAAGACGGTGACTTCTTGATACCGACGGCAAATCTGCGGCCTGCGGGTGCTGAGAGCCTGCTGGACAACGACGGGTCGGTGGCAACTCTCGAGATCCGGTCGGAGCGGTGGTGGTCTACCGCCGAGAACGTGATAGCGACCCGAGGTACCCAGGCGCCCCGGGTCACGGTGATCGCCCACATCGACACCAAGCCGGGCACACCGGGCGCCGTTGACAATGCAGCGGGCGTAGTCGTGCTGCTCATGCTGGCTGAGCGGTTGGCGCCGCATCGAGCGTCTCACCTTCCCATTGGGGTCGAACTTCTGGTGGTGAACGGCGAGGACCACTACGCCGCTCCCGGAGAGCTTGCCTGGTTGGCCGATCACGAGGCCCATCTCGACGACATTCCGCTTGTGATCAACATCGACGGAGCCGGCTACCGAGGTGGCCGCACCGCCTATTCGACCTACAACCTGGACGACCAGCTGGCTCGACAGGTGGATGCTTCGTTCGCCACCGTTCCTACGCTGATCCCGGGGCCCGAGTTCTATCAGAGCGATCACGCCATCTTCGCGATGCGGGGGCGTCCGGCCGTGGCGATCACGACGGAACTGGTCGACGAAATGCTCGAGACCCTGTTCCACTCGTCGGACGACACTCCTTCGCAGGTCGAAATCGGATTGGTCATCGACGCCGCAGACGCCATCGCCAAACTCATCCTGACGTATCCAGTTGCCGCCGGATAGTCAGGCCGTGGCTGCGCTTCGAGCGATGTTGTCGATGATCTCGGCGAGATCCCCGGGGCGCGACCACATCGGCCAATGGCTTGTCGGCAGGTCGACGTAGGTCACGTTGCGCAGTTCGGTCAGGCCGCCGAGCCAGGCGTAGCCATCAGCGACTGCCTCTTTGAGCTGCTCGGACGAGAACCCGGTGCACACCACCGTGCTCGGTACATCGAGGCGGGCGTCATTGGTCAATAGGGGGCCCTCGCGTAGAGCGCCCCCAGGCTCGGGCACGGCCCGCCGGCTGAACCTGTCGAGCTGCTCGTCGGACAGCCCGTCGAGATTCTCCTCCGCGGCCAACTCGTCCAGCGACGGCATCGGCAGCTCGGCGGCGACGAACTCGGGATCGAGTGGGCCTATTGCGGGGGCAGAGTCGACGTAGACCATCGCCGCGATCTGGTCCGGGATACGGTCGGTGACTCCGTAGCCTGGGCCGCCGGCGCCACTGTGCACGGCGAGCACGACAGGAGGCCCCGCTGCTGCAACGGCATCGCTGACCGCGTCGACGTGGTCGGCGAAGGTGATCGCGGACCGATCTGTGTCGATCGAGTCGAGACCGGGCAGCGTCATCGCGGTGACGTCGTGCCCGGCGGCACGCAGCACAGCGGCGACTTCGTCCCACGCCCACGCCCCGAGCCAGAATCCGGGAACCAAGACAATCGGTGGAGTGCTCATGGCCCCAAATGTAGTGAAGCGGGCCACCACGGCGTCGGGCGCAGTGCCGCGGAGAGTGGGCGGCAGGGTATGCCGGGTTCCTAGGCCGTCGCCCCAACCACTGTGATGATGGTCTTCCCTTGGGCGTGCCCCTCTCCGACATGGGCCACGGCTTGCGGTGTCTGGCTCAGTGGATAGGTTCGGTCCACTATCGGAGTGATCTTCTCCGTTTCTGCCAGCTCCTTGAGCGTGGCGAGGTCCTCGGCGTTCGGCATCGAAACGAATGGACGCCCCTGCTGGCGGACGACCAGCGATGAAACAAACGCCGCGATCGGCTCCTTGAGGCCCCCGAACCAACCGCCAACCCGGGCACCGTTGGCCAACAGCGTTCCGGTTGGCGTCAGCGCCTTTCTGGTATCCGACAGCGAGTGGTTCCCTACGTTGTCGAGGATGAGGTCGTATCGCCGCTCACCAGCGGTGAAGTCTTCCTGGGTGTAGTCGATGACGTGGTCTGCACCGATCGATCGGACCATCTCCACGTTCCTCGTGCTGCAGACACCGGTCACTTCAGCTCCGAACACCTTGGCGATCTGCACGGCGAAGGTCCCCACGCCGCCAGATGCACCTGTGATCAGGGCCTTCTGTCCCGGCTGGAGCTTCCCATGATCACGGAGGGCCTGCAGAGCGGTGAGTGCGGAAACCCCGACCGTGGATGCTTGCTCGAATGTGAGATTGGATGGTTTCAGCGCCAACAACCCCTCAGGAAACGCCACCCGCTCTGCGAAGGCGCCCTTGTGGGAGCCAAAAACGTCATCGCCCGGCTGGAACTGCGTTACGTCCTTGCCGACCGCTTCCACGGTCCCTGCGACATCCGCACCGGGCACGCGGTTTTTTGCCCGCAGCGACGCAAACAGGGGGCGCATGACATAGGGCAGGCCGGCAATGGTGAAGAAATCACCGATGTGAATGGATGCGGCCCGAACTTGCACCAATACCTCATCGTCTCCGACGGCCGGGTTGTCGATCTCCTTGATCTTCAGCACATTTTCGGGTGAGCCGAATTTGCCTTGGACGATTGCCTTCATGACGGGCCTATCCCTCTGCCGCCACCCTGTAGACAATGCGAGTCGCGACCTGCGAACCGTAGTACCCGGCCCGACGCATGGGGTTGGCAACGCACCACTTGAGCAGTGACGTCAAGCCGCTCGCAATTGATGGTGGTGAGCCGGCTGATTGAGGAGCGGCTCGTCCAGCTCGGCCCGACTGACTCCGAGACCCTCGGGTCCATCCCTGAGGACACCCTGACTCGCGCCGGGGTCACGGCCGGGTCATACCCGATGGTTGCGTTCGGTTCCTTCCCGCACCATCTGAGGGGTAAGAGACACAAGGTGGGAGGAACACCATGTATCAATCCGGTTTCACCGGGCGCCTCGCCGGAGTCAGCGCTCGCCATCCCTGGCGCGTCATCACCGCCTGGGTACTGATCGTGGCCGCAGCCATCTTGTTGGCGAGCGGCCTCGGCGACCAACTGAGCCAAGATGGCGAACTGACCGTCACCACCGAGTCTGAGCGTGCCGATGCGCTCATCAACTCGCACTTCCCCAGCGACGACCCGCCCGCGAATTTGTGCTGGTCGAGTCGGCATCGGCAACCGTGGACGATGCTGCTTTCGCGACCCAGGTCGATGGTCTGGTCGGCGAGCTGCGGGCCACGGCAAACGTCGGTTCTGCGATTTCGTATCTCGACGGTGTTCCCGGGCTGACGTCGGCAGACGGCTCCACGGCGCTGATTGCGGTCGACCTGGTGGGTGTCGGCGATTCGTCCGATCTGGTCGCACCCATGATCGACGTCATTGCCGCCGCAGACGCCGCCGACGCAGTGCGCGTCACCACCATCGGCGACGGGTCGGTCAACGCCGAATTCGGGCAACTCGCAGAGGAGACTCTGCTGCGCGGCGAGACCCTCGGCCTTTCGGTAGCGCTCATCATCCTGCTCTTCGTCTTTGGCGCTGTGGTTGCCGCCGGGATCCCCCTGGTGCTGGCAATCGTGTCGATCATCGCAGCCACCGGGATGACCGCCATCGTGGCGCAGGCCTTCGACATGTCCTTCTTCGTCATGAACATGATCACGATGATCGGCCTGGCGGTCGGAATCGACTACTCGCTGTTTGTAGTCCAGCGATTCCGTGAGGAGAGAGCCAAAGGCCTTCTCGTGGTCGATGCGGTCGAACGCGCCGGCGACACTGCCACCCGTGCCGTCTTCTTCTCGGGGATGACCGTGGTCATCGCTCTGATGGGCCTGCTGATCATGCCGGACACCGTGATGCGCAGCCTCGGCATCGGCGCCATCCTCGTCGTTGTTGCTGCGGTCGCCGCAGCCCTGACGCTGTTGCCGGCCGTGCTCGGCCTGCTCGGCGACCGGGCGAACAAACTCAAGATCCCCTTCCTTTCCCGCACCAGTTACCACGAGGGCGGGGGCCGGTTCTGGCACCGCATCACCGACATCGTGATGGCGCGGCCCGTCGTCAGTGTGGCGCTGGCCGGTGGGCTGCTGCTCGCCTTGGCGGCGCCGTACCTGACGCTCAACACGGGGCAGAACTTCATCGAGGCGTTGCCCGAGGACAGCAACTCGCGTCACGCCTTCGAGGTGCTCAACGACGAGTTCGAAACCGGGGCGATTGCGACGCGGATCGTGGTCGATGGTGATCCGACCGATAGAGCGGTATCGGCTGCCACCGGCGAACTGACGGCCGTCCTCGAGGCCGACGCACGGTACGGCGAGATTGTGGCCACCGTGAGCGACGACGGCGAGATCGTGCTGATCGAAGCCGTCACCAAGCTGGACCCCTCTACGGAGCAAGGTCGCAACGCAGCCGCGTCGTTGCGGGCAGAGACCATCCCGGCGACCTTTGCCGGAGTGGACGCCGAGGTGCTGGTCACGGGTGTCGCCGCCGGCACCGCCGACTACGTCGAGATCATCAACAGCCGAACGCCCTACATCTTCATGTTTGTGCTCGGGCTCAGTTTCCTGCTGCTGATGGTGGTGTTCCGGTCGATCGTCGTGCCGATCAAGGCGATCATTATGAACCTGCTGTCGGTGGCCGCGGCGTATGGGCTGTTGGTGCTGGTGTTCCAGCAGGGCGTCGGGGCAGATCTACTTGGGCTGCACCAGACAGACGTCATCGAAGCGTGGATCCCGCTGTTCCTGTTCGCGGTGCTATTCGGGCTCTCGATGGACTACCACATCTTCCTGCTCAGCCGGATCAAGGAGCACTACGACGTCACCGGCGACAACGAGGCGTCGGTCGCCTTCGGGCTCGGGTCGACGGGAGCGATCATCACCGGCGCGGCGCTGATCATGGTTGCCGTGTTCGGTGGGTTTGCCACCGGAGACCTGGTCATGTTCCAGCAGATGGGTTTTGGCCTCGGCGTCGCCATCATCCTGGACGCCACGGTGGTGCGTACCGTGCTGGTCCCGGCCACGATGAAACTGCTCGGCGATCGCAACTGGTATTTCCCGAACTGGTTGGCCTGGTTGCCCGAGATCCACATCGAGGGTCGGCCCGAGGAGCATCTCCCCGAGGTCGCCGAGCCAGAACCAGAGTTGGTCGGCGTCTAAGAACCACCACGAGGCACATCCGGCCCCCGAGTCCAGACTCGGGGGCCGCTTGGCGTCCTCGCTCAGATGGGTCGCAGGGTGGGGTAGCTGAAGTCCCAGATCTCGTGGTCGAGGGCTGCGTTGATCTCAGCATCGGTCATCGGTTCGGCAGCTCCGCCATCGATTGCGGCCCGAGCAACCACAAATGCGATCTTGCGGGTGATGGTCCGCAGTTCGGCCAGGGGCGGATACAGCCTGCCTTCGGCCAGGTCGGCATCGGACACCTGGGCGGCCAGTTCGTCTGCGGCGGCGGCGAACATGGCGTCGGTTACCCGAGCTGCCCTGCTGACGATCGCTCCCAAGCCGACGCCGGGAAAGACGTACACGTTGTTGCACTGCGGCACGGGGATGCTGCGGCCTCCGAAATCGACGGGCGAGAACGGGCTGCCGGTGGCCATGAACGCCTGGCCGTCGGTCCAGGCGAAGACCTCGGCCGGGATTGCCTCGGTCTTGCTGGTTGGATTGGACAACGCCATGACCAGCGGCCGCTCCACGTGGTGGGCGGCCGCCTTGACAACCGGCTCGTCGAACAACCCGGGCTGGCCGGTGGTGCCGATCAAGACCGTGGGTTGCAGTGCTTCGATGACGGCAGGCAGATCAGATGCGGCGCTGCCTGTCAGGCCGACCTCGGTGGCGAGCGCGGCAGGCCAGGCCAACTGCTGCTTGTAGGCCTCGAGTCCGTCGCGCTCCTTCACAACCAGCCCCCTGGTGTCCAAGAGCGCAATGCGGCGATAGAGATCGTCTCCGGTCACCCCTGCCGTCTCGAGGATGTGGTGGATCTGGCGGGCGACGCCGATGCCGGCGGCTCCAGATCCGACGAGCACAATCCGTTGGTCCGCCAGCTTGGTTCCCGTGGCTCGGCAGTAGGCGAGTGCGCCGGCGACGACCACGGCTGCCGTGCCTTGGATGTCGTCGTTGAACGATGGCAACGCTTCGCGGTAGCGATCGAGCAGGGTGAAGGCATTGGCCTTCTTGAAGTCCTCCCATTGCAGCAACGCCTCCGGGAAGCGACGGCGCACCGCGTCGACAAACTCGTCGACGATCTCGTAGTAGTCGTCACCGCGTAGGCGGGGGTGGCGCCAGCCGATGTACAGCTCGTCGTCGAGCAGCCGTTGATTGTCGGTTCCGACGTCGAGGCTGATCGGCAGGGTGTAGGCGGGGTGGATGCCGGCGCCGAGGGTGTAGAGCGCGAGCTTGCCGATCGGGATCACCATGCCGCCTGCCCCTTGATCGCCGAGACCGAGGATGCGCTCATTGTCGGTGACGACGATCAGTCGGACCTCTTCGTTGCGGGCGTGGGCGAGCACGTCGAACATTCGACCCTTGTGGGCTGGGGTGATCCACAACCCGCGACCGCGTCGGAATAGGTGGCTGTACTTGACCGCAGCTTCGCCGACGGTGGGGGTGTAGACGATGGGGAGGAGCTCCTCGACGTGGTCGCCGAGCACCTGGTAGTACAGGGTCTCGTTGCGGTCCTGGAGCGCCGCCATGCTGACGTACATTTCGAGCGGCTGGTCGCCCTTTTCGCTGATGGTCTCGTAGGCGCGTTGCCTCTGGTGCTCACGGTCGGTGACCCGGTAGGGGATCATGCCCTCCAGCTCGAACAGCATCCGCTCCTCGGGGGTGAATGCAGTCCCTTTGTTGAGGAGCGAGTCGGTGATGATGGCGCTGCCTCGTTTCCAGACGTCGGCGGCGATCCACTCTCCGTCGGGGCTGCGCTCGATGCGGTACTTCATGGGGTCGGTCCTCCAGGGCGCGGTGACTCACCAATTACCTGCCACCGTGCGCTTGTCATCGCCGAGGTACCAGGGCCGGATGTCAGCGTGGCCACCGCGTCAGTCCCAAAACGAACGTTCGTTTGTTAAGGTGGCGCCGAACCCGCCCCCGGATGAAGCGAGCCACTGTGACGATGACCGGACAAGAGCGCTTTGACGCCGTCATCGATGCCGATGAGAAGATCGAACCTACGGACTGGATGCCGGACGGCTACCGCAAGACGTTGATTCGTCAGATTGCCCAGCATGCCCACTCCGAGGTGATCGGGATGCAACCCGAGGGCAACTGGATCACCCGGGCACCGAGCCTGAAACGCAAAGCCATCCTCATGGCGAAGGTCCAAGACGAGGCGGGCCACGGCCTCTACCTCTACTCGGCCGCCGAAACACTGGGGACCTCGCGTGACGAACTGGTCGACCTGCTGCACACCGGGAGGCAGAAGTACTCGTCGATCTTCAACTATCCGACGCTCAACTGGGCGGATATCGGGGCGATCGGCTGGCTGGTCGACGGCGCAGCCATCACCAACCAGGTGGCGCTCACCCGGACCTCGTTTGGTCCCTACTCGCGGGCCATGGTCAGGATCTGCAAAGAGGAGTCGTTCCACCAGCGCCAGGGATACGAGCTACTGCTCACGCTGTGCCGGGGGAGTGAGGAACAGAAGGCGATGGCCCAGGACGCGGTCAACCGCTGGTGGTGGCCGTCGCTGATGATGTTTGGGCCCAGCGACAACGACTCACCCCATACGGCCCAGTCGATGGCGTGGAAAGTCAAGCGGGTAACCAACGACGACCTCCGCCAGCAGTTCGTGGACATGACGGTGCCGCAGTGTGAGTTCCTTGGGCTGAGGGTTCCCGACCTGACCTGCGGTGGAACGAGGAGAGCGGCCACTACGATTTTGGCGCCATAGACTGGGAAGAATTCTGGAACGTCGTCAAGGGCCACGGACCATGAATAGAGAGCGGATGGCCCACAAGAACCGGGCGTGGGACGAAGGCGAATGGGTCCGCGAAGCAGCCACCGCTCATGCCGCCAAACAAGCCGCCCCAGTTTCGAGCAGAAGAGCGCCTGAGGGGAGACCACCGATGAGCTACGACGTACCTCAGATTCCCGGAGAAGAGGAGCTCGAGGTTGCTGCCTCGGACACCAGTCAGTGGCCGATGTGGGAAGTATTCGTCCGCCAGCGCCGCGGGCTGAGCCATGTTCACGCCGGCAGTTTGCACGCTCCCGACGCGGAGTCGGCCATGCAGAACGCCCGTGATGTCTACACCCGTCGCGCCGAAGGGATCAGCATCTGGGTGGTGCCGTCGAGCGCCATCACCGCCACCGACCCCGATGATGCCGACGCCATGTTCGATCCGTTTGACGAGCAGCCCTACCGGCACGCCACCTACTACGAGATCCCCGACGAAGTGGAGAGGATGTGAGCCGGGCCCGATCCCATCGTTGCTCGCGAACCGCAGGGTCCCACCGGTGAGGTCGATGCGACGCTGCTGACGTTTCTGCTGCGCCACGCCGACGACAACCTCGTGCTGAGCCAGCGACTGGGGGAGTGGATCTCCCACGGGCCGGAACTCGAAGAAGACATCGCTCTGGCCAACGTTGGGATCGACTTCCTCGGCCAGGCACGAGCCATCTACACCCACGCAGCAGAGATCGAGGGGGCGGGGCGATCCGAGGACAACTTCGCCATGCTGCGGCCCGAGCGGGAATTCGCCGACTGCCTGCTGGTCGAGCAGCCCAACGGGGATTTTGCCCAGACCATGGCCCGCCAGCTCTTCTTCGATGCCTATCAGTTGTCGCTCTGGGAGGCACTGAGCCGGTCGGAGGACGCCACGCTGGCCGGGATCGCGGCCAAGGCGCTCAAGGAGGCCCGCTACCACTTCCGCCATTCGAGCATGTGGGTGATTCGGCTCGGCGACGGTACTGCGGAGAGCCACCGCCGGATGCAGGAGGGGGTCGATGCCATGTGGCGATTCACTGCTGAGTTGTTTGCCGGCGATGCGGTTGATGCGCTCATGGTCGAGATGGGCATCGGCGTTGACCCTGCGTCGTACGCCGCAACGTGGCGAGAGCGGATCGACGGAGTGCTCGCCGCGGCCACGCTTCGGGTGCCGCAAGACCCCTATCAGCGGATGGGCGGACGCACCGGTTTCCACACCGAGCACCTCGGCCACCTGCTCTCGGAGCTGCAATGGATGCAGCGTACCTATCCCGGTTTGGAGTGGTGATGGTGGGGGAAACGGCCACGAGCTCACCAGACATCGCTGCGGTGCGCGCCGTGCTCGAAGAGGTGGTCGATCCCGAGATTCCGGTGCTGACGATTGATGACATCGGGATTCTGCGCGAGGTCGAGTTCGAGGGTGCCACCGTGGTCGTCACCATCACGCCGACCTACTCGGGATGCCCGGCGATGGACCTCATCAAGGATGAAGTCACTGCCGCGCTGCGCGGCGCCGGCTATGCCGATGTTGAGATCCGCACCGTCTTCTCGCCGGCGTGGACCACCGACTGGATGTCACCCGAGGCGAAACACAAACTCAGCGAGTACGGGATCGCCCCGCCGCAGCCCGCCGGGACTGAGCGGGCGCCGGTGCTGTGCCCGCGCTGTGCCGCCGACACGACCCATATCGTCAGCGAGTTCGGTTCGAC
>CAWGCJ010000004.1:0-372983 GCA_963821095.1 uncultured Acidimicrobiia bacterium
GCTTCTACGGCCCGCTCGAGGGATACATCGACAAGACCTGGGTCCTCAACGACTTCGAGCTGATGGACTAGCAGGAGCCGCGTTCGCGGTCAGCCAGACTCGCCGGCGGAGGCCGTGCGCCTGAGGTAGTCGGTGACGCTGTCGTCGACTGCGAGGTAGATGCCCCCGCCGGTGAGACGGTCAACGATGCCGGTCGACACAAGCTCGTCCCGGAATTCGGTTCTCACCCGTGACATGGCGAATCGGCGCTGCCATCGCGATGTACTCCGCGGAGCCCATGGCCCGCGACGCCAGCGGCAACTCTTCGCCTCTGTCGCGTTGATTCTCGCGACCAAGGCGTCGCACGGCTGCCCGGCCGTCTTGTGGGTAACTCCGGTCAACCCGCTTTTGCGGCACTATCCGTCTTGGCCTCTTTGGCTTCAGCATGCTTGCCGAGCTCCGCACCAATCGGCATCAGTATCGCCAGTCCGAGCAAACCCGCCACGATGACGGTGATGAGCACGTTTGGCTTGTCGGAGAAGTTCTGCGCTCCGACCACCATTGCCGCAGACAAGTTCCGCTGCGCGGTGCCGAGCCCCATCACCGAACGGGTCGCTGCGTCGGAACCACCGGCGAAGTACCCGAGAACGAGCGAGACCAGCAGGAAGATCACGATGGCCACCAACCCGCCGGTACCGATGAGCGAGACGATGGCGGACCACTGCAGGATGATTCCTCCGACCAGCAGCAGCAGGATCGCAAACGATGACGCGCTCGACATGAGGCCTTGGAGTTCATCGGCGGTCGCCGGCCAACGCGCCTTCATGAATAGCCCGATCCCGAGAGGCAGCAGCATCATGACGATCAGGGACTTGGCGATATCCCAGGCATTGACGTCGACGCCGGACAAGAAGAGGGGCAGTACCATCGGCATGTAGACCACCGTCACCACCATCAGCAGAACCATGAGTCCAACCGAGAATGCGGCGTTGCCCTTTGCGACCTGGGCGAGCTTGGGGAGGAACGGCGCACCGGCCGCGGTCCCCATGAGGACCAGACCGGTGTAGATGTCCTGGTCGAGATTCATCACTCCCTGGATGGCCCACACGACAAGGGGCACCACAATGAAGTTCACCGCGAGCGCCAGAATCACCAGACGCAGGTTCTTCAGCGGAGCGATGATCGCGGGAACGGTGAGACTCAGACCCATCGCGAGCATCGAAGCCACCACGAACACCAAGCCCGACAGCTTCACGATCACGGTCAGTACGTCACTCATGGCAGCACCACTCCTTTGCCCTTGCCGGAACGCCTTCGCCGCACAACCTACCGAAGCCGTCGGACGGACGTACCACCCCAATCGGGTGTAGGGCGGACCCAGTCGACGCGTGGTGTGGAGGCCACTTCCGTCGAGTAACGCGGGCCCCTGAAGAGCCCTATCCGGCGGTCTCCAGCGCCGGCCACGCGGCACATGCAGAGACTCGCGAATGATCTCCGCTGCCGCGCACATCGGCGCGCTCGGAGCGCTCGGCGCCTTCAAAGGTGGCCAATCGGGATGCCCCTTGCCGACCTGAGAGGCGTCGAGAGCCAGCTCCGCGGCCGTTCGATTGGCTCGGCGGATTCAGTCACACCTCAAGATGAAGTCGTTCAGTTGGCGGTCGGCGTAGCGTCGCCTCCGCTGTCTGGCGTGGCTGCGTCCGGTTCGTCGTCGGCGGACTCGTATGCGGAGTGGTAGACGACGTCATGGCTCTTGCCGGTGTTCTTGATAGTCGACGTGATCAGAGCAGCGACGGGGGCACGGCGGGCGTTCAACAGCCGCCTAGTCGATGAAGCCAAGCGTCCTCGCGTTGGCTACCGCGTCGCTGCGTTTGTCGGCGTCGAGTTTGCGGTAGATGCTCTTGAGATAGGACTTGACGGTGTTGGTGGAGACCGAGAGGGTCTCGGCCATGCCCCTGTAGGTGAGGTGGCTCGGCAGAAGTTGAAGGATGTCCCACTCGCGCTGGGTGAGGGGTTCCGCCAGTGTGGCTGCCGATCGTCTGTGAGACTCCGGGAGCGCCGATTCCGGTCCACTGGAGAGTCGGTGTCCGCTGAAGGCAGCAGCGTTATCGAGAAGCACTCCGAGCGTTCTTGCCTCGTCGAGGAAGGTTTGTCGATGGCCGGTGTGTTTGGCGATGCCCATTGCCTCGGTCAATTGGTCGAGTGCAGTGATGTCGTCGCCGTCGCGGGAAGCGACGATTGCCCGGAGCTTGTGGGTTTCGATCCGGTGCACATTCGTGATGTCAACCTTCTCAGGTTGGGTGGCGAGGATTGGGAGGGGATCTTCGCCGGCAACGATGAGGAACCGAGCGAGGAGGAGGTGCTCGGCCATCGTGCTACCGCCTCGGTCGCAACGCTGCCTCCAATCGCCGATAGCGATCTCCGCGGCGGTCAGATCGCCATCCAATAGAGCGAGGCGGGCCTGTTCGAACGTGACGTAGTCAGAGAAATGGCCCGCGACTACTCGTTTGGAGGGGAGGACCCGGGCTTTCTCAAGCGATGCGCCTGCGGCGGCGCGGTCCCCGCGGTTGTGATTGATGCGAGCCAACAGTGTGTGGGTCAAGACGTAGGCGGGGACCTCTTCGAGTCGGTCGAGGAGGTCGACCACAGGCTCCAGAAGATCGGCTGCGGTGCTGAGGTGTCCTCGCTCGAAGGCAACCCAGGCCAACGGCACCTTGGCCAACGCAGCGTGCGGTCCGTCACCCAGGCCGTGACTCTGCATGATTTCGACGCCGCGTTCGGCCAGGGTCTCAGCTTCCGCCAGCCGTCCCTGTCCGATGGCGGCCCAAGCCTGCAACAGCAGAGCCAAGGCCTGGCTCGCGAATACCGGGTTTCGGGTCGAGAACGCAAACTCGCTATATCTCTTGAGTAGGTCCGATCCCTCCCGGATTCTCCCGAGGTAGATCAGCATCTCACCGGCGACCCCTTCGACCCGCCCTCCATCGCTCGGGTCGGTGAGCTCCCCGACCAACCGGAGAGCGCTGTCGGTATCGCCAAGTCGGTGGGCAACAGTCGCCGCGACCCGCGTCGCGAGCTCCGACGGAGTTCCACGTATCAGGTCCGGGTATTGGGCGAGCTCGTCGAGCTGTTCGACGTCAGCGGTCTCGATCGCGGCTTCGATACTGGCGAGGGTCCGCGTGAGGACGTCATCGATCATCGCTCCCGGTGCATTGCCGTAGAACAGTGTGTAGCACCAGGTATAGAGAGCGACGGGACTGTTGACTCTGGAGGCTTCGTCGATGCGAGAGAAGAGCGAGCACATCGTTTCGTACTGCTGGCTCTTGAGCATCTCCAAGCTGGATTCGACCAGCCATTGGCCTGCGAGGTCCGGGTCGTCGGCTCTGAGAGCGTGTTCGACAGCGCCTACAGGGTCGTCGTGGTCGTGGAGCCACAGCGCAGCCCTTCGATGAAGGTCGACATGGCGTCCGGGTGCAGTGCGTCTGAGCACGCCGGTGAGGAAGTCGCGGAACAGATCGTGGTATCGATACGAGGCGTCGGGGCCGGCGAGACGGGTTGTGAACATGCCGGATTGGACGAGGCGTTCGAGGGTCACGGCGCTGTCGTTTCGTTCTGACACCGCGTCGCAAAGTGGAGCGGTCAGGTCGTGCAGGACGGACGTGTCGAGCAGGAACTGGCGATCCTGGTCGGCGATGTCACGGAGCACCTCTTCGACGAGGTAGTCACCAACGGCCTCGTATCCGTGGTCGGTCGGCGCAATTCGCTCGGGCTTGCCGGCGTCGCCACCGGTCTGGCCCTTTCGGCCCGCGGCCATCGCTGACAGGCGAATACCTGCGATCCATCCCATTGTTTTCGTGTGGAGGTCGGTGATGATCTCGGGCTGGAGCGAGAGGCCGAGTGTGTCGGTGATCAGCTCTGTTGCTTCAGGCAGTGTGCAGCGCAGGTCATGGGTTCGAATGGCGAGGAGATCTCCCGCCAAACGCCACCTCGAGAGTCGCAGCTTGGGCTCGTGTCGACCGGCCAAGATCACATTGACTGTGTCGGGAAGCGCAGTGAGGAACTGGTCGATCGAGGCGCAGGCCTCGTCTCCTTCGAGAAGGTGGATGTCGTCGAGCACGATGACGGTCGGCTCGGCACGGCGGGCGAGGGCGGCGGCGAGGGTGTCGACGACGAGCGGGATTCCGCTCTGGCCGGCTGCAAGGAGTTTCGCAGCCTCAGCCGAACCTGATGGCCCGATCGATTGGATAATGTGGCTCCACATCCGCATCGGATCGTGGTCGTGGGCGTCGACGGTGACCCAGCTTTGGTGCCAGTCTGAGTGCCACTCGAGCCAGTCCGACACGAGCCAGCTCTTTCCGAAGCCTGCCGGGGCTGTGATAAGCGTGACTCTGTGGTCGGGCACCCGGTCGAGCAGTTTGCTCGGTCCAGGCCGCGTGATCGCGTCGGGTGCAACCCGCGGGTGACGGATCTTTGCCGGGACCGTCGTGCGCGTCGCCACTGTCAACCTTCCCTGAGCACACCGAATCGCCCCGTCCTTCGGAGGACGGTACACGCTCACCTGAGAGTCAAGGGTAGCTACCAGCGAGGTGGAAGGGAGCGGTGTGCCGGACGACTGCGACGCTTCGGGACTCGGAGCTCAAGCAGTGTCGTCCTCGGGCGGAATCAGGTCGGCAACGGCGTCGTAGGTGTTGCTGAAGACGCGGTCGGCGCCGAGGCGCTCGATCAGGTCGTCGGCCTCGAGCACCTCCATGATCCGCGCCTTGACCCGGCAGAACCGGACTTCGATGTCGTTGTAGCCGGCCAGGTCGACGATCTTGCCGAGCGCATCGGCGCCCTGTGAATCGATGAGGTCGATGCCCTCGAAGTCGATGACGATGGTGTGCAGCGGCGGTTCGGCGGCCAGGGCGAGCTCTCGGAGCCGGTCTTCGGGAGCATCGGAGTTGGCGAAGTAGAGGGCCGAGTCGATCCGCAGGACAAGCAGCCCGGGATAGGTGATGGCGTCGGGCTCTTCTTCGATGCTGCGGAAGGCATGGCTGCGGGGCCGGCGTCCCAGCTCCGGCATGCGGGGGCTGGCGCTGAGGTAGATGATGTAGCCCAACGAGAGGAAGACACCACTGGGTCAAGACCGATCCTTCTATGGGCTTCTTCGTCGTCTTCCGGTTCTACGGCCCGCTCGAGGGGTACATCGACAAAGACCTGGGTGCTCAGCGACTTCGAGTTGATGGCGTAGGAGAAATCGCCACTATCACGGGTGTATACAAATCGTATACACCCGTGATACTCTCAGGACATGAGCATCCCCGTCACTGCCAGGCTCGACGAATCGGTCGTCGACGCGGTTGACCGCGCCGTCGAGGCCGGCCTTGCTCTCAATCGGGGAGCCGTCGTCGCCCGCGCCGTCGCCGAATGGTTGGAGCGTCACGGAGAGGCTGCGATCGTTGATTCCTATCGGCGTCGCTACTCCGAGTCCGATCCGGCCGGCGACGACCTCATGGAGAAGATCGCTGCCTTCTCGATCTCCGCATGCCTCGCGAACCACGAGCGCTGATCTCGCGGGGATGTTTGGGACGCCACCATTCCTGGCGTGGGGAAGCACCCGGTGGTGGTTGCGACGAGGGACTCGGCGATACCGCTGCTGTCCTCGTTGGTTTGTGTCTTGGTCACCAGCACGTTCCACGGCCACGTCGCCGAGGTGGAAGTTGGACCTGAGGAGGGCCTCGATCGACCGAGCGCAGCGAATTGTGACAACGTCTTCACGCTACCCACCCGGGTTCTCACCCGGCGGCGTGGGGCGTTGGGCGCCGGCAAGCTCACCGAGTTCGACCGGGCGCTGACGATCGCGCTTGGTCTCGACTGACGTCAGTCGGCGCCGTTGTCGGGTGGAATCAGGTCGGCAACGGCGGCGTAGGTGTTGCTGTAGACGCGGTCGGCGCCGAGGCGCTCGATGACGTCGTCGGCCTCGAGCACCTCGAGGACCCGCGCCTTGACCCGACAGATTCGGACCTCGATGTCGTTGTAGCCGGCCAGGTCGATGATCTTGCCGACGGCATCGGAGCCCTGTGAGTCGATGAGGTTGATGCCCTCGAAGTCGATGACGATCGTTTGCAGCGGGGGGTCGGCGGCCAGGGCGAGTTCCCTGAAGCCGATCCTCGGGAGCGTCGGAGTTGGCGAAGTAGAGGGCCGAGTCGATCCGTAGGACAAGCAGCCCGGGATAGGTGATGGCGTCGGGTTCCTCTTCGACGCTGCGGAAGGCATGGCTGTCGGGCCGACGTCCCAGCTCCGGCATGCGGGGGCTGGCACTGAGGTAGATGATGTAGCCCAGCGAGAGGAAGACGCCGACGATCACGCCGCCGAGCACGCCCAGGGTGAGGACACCGACGAGGGCCGCAACGGCGATCCAGAAGTCGGCTCGGACCACCCGGTAGAGGCGTTGTAGCTCGGGCACATTCATCATGCCACTGACCACGGCTTGGATGATGAGGGCGGCGAGGACCGCCTTGGGGAGGTCTGAGAACAGCGGTGCCAGGAACAGCATGGTGAGGACGATCATCACGCCGGTGGTCAGCGAGGCGACCTGGGTCTTGGCGCCGGACGTGTCGTTGAGCGAACTGGCCGACAGGCTGGTCGACACCGGAATGCCTTGAACCAGGCCCGAGCCGATGTTGCAGGCACCTTGCGCCAGCGACTCCTGGTTGATGTCCACCCGGTACTTGTGTTTGGAGGCGAATGATCTCGCATCGCCCGCCGTTTGGGAGAACCCAATCAGAAGCAGGCCGGCAGAGGCCGTGAGGATGACGTTGATGTTCTCACGGACAAACGCCCAATCAGGCAGAGCGAGGGTGGGGAGTCCGCTGGGCACGTCGCCGATGAGGGCCAGGCCGCGGTCGCCGAGGTTGAACAGAGCCGACGCCAGCAGACCACCCACCACGAGCACCAGCGCCCCCGGCACCTTCGGTGCGGCGTATTTCAGGCCGAAGATGACGACGAGTGAGGTCACGCCGACGACCAGGGTGGCGGTATCGGTGTCGGGGAGGCTCTCGATCCAACTGAAGAGCTTCTGCCACGTGTTGGATCCCTCGGACTGAGGTGCCGGTGATCTTGGGAAGCTCACCGACGACGACCTCGATGGCGGCGCCGAAGAGGAAGCCCGTGATCACGGGCTTCGAGAGGAACTGCGAGATCCACCCCATCCGGAAGATGGTGAGCAGCAAGAACATCAGACCGGAGGCGATGGTGATGGCGGCGACCAATTGCACCGCGTCTTCGCCACCGGATTCGATGCCCGCCGAGACCAGGGCGCCGGCGGCAACGGCGGCAAGCGCCGAACTTGGGCCGGTGGCGATCTGGCCGGACCCTCCGAAGAAGGCATAGAGGATGGCTCCAGCTGCGGCGGCGTAGAGGCCGTGCTGGATCGGCACGCCGGCGATGCTGGCGTATCCGAGCGCCTTGGGGACGACGAGCGCCGCCACGGTGATACCGGCGATCAGGTCCGGCCGTAACCACACGCGTTGGTAGCGCGGTGCCCAATCCAGAATCGAGAGAACCTTGTGACGCTTCTTCGGCTTGCTGGTGGTTGTCTGCTCCGTCATGCGGAGCATTGTTGCACGGTTCTGCCAGCGATGGCCTCATCCGACTCGGGTGTTTTGCCCTGGGGCAATGGGCGGCGGCCTGCGACACTGGGTCGCCGCGGAGGCGGCCCGGCTACCGCCTGCTCGTCGCGGCGAACCGCGGGCGTACCCAGATTGGGTGTGGCGGAGCTGGCGCGATCAGAGGGTTTGACTGTCGCGAGGACCGGTGCGTCTCCAGGACCGGGCACCTTTGTTGATCTCGACTCGAGGAGGAACGATGGCGCAAGACCCAGACAAGATTGGTCGCGAGGTACTGCCGATTCCGGACATCCCGGTGAAAGGGCAAGATGGCGCTCGATGCTCGCAATGCCGAGTTCCCGCCGATCAACCCTTTGCGCCCGCCCAAGGGCGCCCCGAATGTCGTGCTGGTGCTGCTCGACGATATGGGCTTTGGGGCCCCGAGCGTGACGGGTGGCCCGTGCTATATGCCCGCACTGCAGCAGGTTGCCGATGATGGCTTGCTCTACAACCGCTTCCATACGACGGCGCTGTGCTCGCCCACTCGAGTCGCGCTGCTGACCGGCCGCAACCATCACTCGGCCGGAATCGGCTCGGTGGCTGAAGTGGCTACCGGTGCTCCGGGCAACGACAGCGTACGACCCGACACGGTAGCCACCATCGCCGAGATGCTGCGGCTCAACGGCTACAGCACCGGGTGTGTTGGCAAGGCCCACCAGACACCGACGTGGGAAGTCAGCATGTCGGGTCCATTCGACCGCTGGCCGACCGGCGAGGGCTTCGAGAAGTTCTACGGCTTTGTTGGTGGCGAGACCAACCAGTGGTCGCCGACCCTGTTCAACGGTACGGCACCGATCGAGCCGCCGAAGACGGCCGAAGAGGGCTATCACTTCTCCGAGGACATCACCGACAAGGTGATTGCGTGGATGAAGGGCCTCAACGTGATGACGCCCGACAAGCCCTTCTTTGCCTACGTGTCCTACGGCGCAACGCATGCGCCGCACCACGTTGCTCCGGAGTGGATCGAGAAGTACAAGGGCAAGTTCGACAAGGGCTGGGATGCGGAGCGCGAAGAGACTTTGGCCAACATGAAGGCAAAGGGTCTTGTGCCTGAGGACACCGAACTGACCGGGCGCCCCGAGGGCGTCGTTGCGTGGGACGAACTCGAACGACACCGAGAAGAAGGTCTACACCCGACTGATGGAGGCCTATGCGGGCTTCGCCGAGCACACCGATGTACAGATGCAGCGGATGGTCGACGCCCTCAAGGAGATCGACAAGTACGAAGACACCCTGTTTATCTACATCGCCGGCGACAATGGTGCCAGCGCTGAAGGTGGTCTTGACGGCACCTTCAACGAGCTGATGGCGCTCAACGGGATCCCGCAGGAACTCGAGGACATCCTGCCCAAGCTGGATGAGGTCGGCGGGCCGCTGGCCTTCAACCACTACCGGTGGGGTGGGCGCATGCGATGAACACGCCGTTCCAGTGGACCAAGCAGGTGGCCTCACACTACGGCGGGACCCGGAATGCGATGGCGATGAGCTGGCCGAACGGGATTGCCGCTCGTGGTGAAGTCCGCCAGCAGTGGCACCACGTCATCGACATTGTGCCGACCATCTTGGAGGCAGCCGGGCTGCCCGAGCCGGTACTTGGTCAACGGTGCGGCGCAGAAGCCAATCGAGGGTGTGAGCATGAACTACACATGGACCGACGCCGAGGCTGACAGCACGCACACGACGCAGTACTTCGAGATCTTTGCGAATCGTGGCATCTATCAGGATGGCTGGACGGCGGTGACGCATCACAGCACGCCTTGGATGAACGGGGAGTTGCCATCGCTCGACGCTGACGATTGGGAGCTATACGACACGAACAAGGATTGGAGTCAAGCGCACGATCTCTAGCAAGGAGATGCCCGAGAAGCTTCGGGAGATGCAGTACCTGTTCATGATCGAGGCGGCCAAGTACGGCGTATTCCCGTTGGACGATCGTCGCTACGAGCGCTTCAATCCGGCGCGGGCCGGTCGACCCGACCTGCCGGCCGGCCGCACGACGATGACGTTCTACCCGGGGATGGACACCCTGATGGAGAACACGGTGCTGAACACGAAGAACCGGTCGCACAGTGTCACCGCCGAGTGCAGGGTGACCGCCGGCAAGACCGACGGCGTGCTGATCGCCCAAGGTGGCCGGTTTCGCGGGCTGGGCTCTGTACATCATTGATGGCAAGGCCAAGTACTGCCACAACTGGTTCGACGTCGAGTACGGCTACGTGGAGGCGACCGAAGCCGGTCCCGGAGGGGAAGATGGTCAATGTCCGCTTCCACTTCGACTACGACGGTGGATTCGGGGCCGGAGGCACCGGGCGCATCTACTACGACGATGAGCTCGTAGGCGAAGGCCGTATCGAAAAGACGCGTTCCAATGTCTTCTCGGCAGACGAGACGCTCGACATCGGGTCGTGACCTGGCGCTGCCGGTGACGGACGACTATCCCGTTGGTGCCGCCAACGCGTTCCAGGGCGAAGTTGGCATGGGTGCGGATCGACCTCGAGGATCAGGATGTGATCCACGAGGTGCCGGACGACCTGAAGTAGATGAAGATCATGGCACAGCAGTAAGCAACGCAGATGAGCTGAAGTGGGCGGCCCGGTGTGGGGGCCGCCCACTGTTCGTTTGGAGAGGCGCTCGCGATGGCGCGGCCAATGCGCTCATCGTCTCGCGGGGAGGCGGCGTCGGGATGCGCCTACTTGAAGGCGCCAACGACGAAGAGGACGACGACGACGGTAATGGCCGCTTCGAGAACCCAAGTCAGCACAGTCATGGTGCGGGCCGGCATGATGGCGAGTCGTTGCCCGTCCTCACGCTTGATGTGCTTTGCGATTCCCCGATAGCGGCTCAAACCGTGCAGAACGAGGAAGTAGCCGACGATGAGGAACGCCGCGGCAAGGGGAGCCTGAACCCATGACGGCCAGTCTTCACCGAGCAGCGAGATGATGACCCCGCCCCCGGCGGCAATGGCGAGCCCGGTGCGGAGCACGGCAAAAAGGGTGCGCTCGGCGGCGAGGTAGGTTCGTTGTTCGGCGAGTTCCGATGCGGACAGCGTCGAACCGCCCTCCGTCTGGTGCTTGCCCGCGTCGGACGTACTAGTCAACGGCGTCCTTTGGCTGCTTTGGTTGCCATGGCCATCGACCGCTGACTTCGAGAATCAGGCTCCAGCTGAGGAAGGTTCGGATTAGGACAAGGAGGCCGAGTGACACGATGTTCTCGATCGTCGGCTCAACCGTGACCGTCTTGATGACGTCTGCCGCAATCAGCAGGTCGAGGCCCATAAGCAGACCTCCGGCGATCACGCGCTTGAACAAACGGACTGCGTTCGCCCGCTCAGAGCGCACGAGGGCAGCGAGGCCGACTCCGAATGCGATGAGCACTGATCCCGCGATGACGATGATGGCCGCGATTTCGATCCATTCGGCAACCAGCTTGGCGAACTCAAGTTCGCCGATGGCGAAGGCAAGAACCGTCATTCCAAGTGACATAGGTAGTTGTTTACCACATCACAGCGATGCCTCAGCACCCAGATCGGGTATTTGCCACCGGCCCGCTCTAGGGGACGAGTCCGAGGGCGGTGGCGTTGGTGACGGCTTGGTTGCGGGTGTCGGCGTTGAGTTTGCGGTAGATGTTCTTGTTGTAGGACTTGACGGTGTTGGTGGAGACGTAGAGCTGTTCGGCGATTTCTCGGTAGGTGAGGTGGCTGGGGAGGAGGCGGAGGACTTCGAGTTCGCGTTCGGTGAGTGGTTCGGTGAGTTGTGCCATGGCGGCGGGGTCGATGGTTGTTGTGGCGGTTGAGGGTATGGGGTTGAGGCGGTGGCCGGTCATGGCGGCGGCGTTATCGAGGAGGATGCCGAGGGTGGGGTAGTCGTCGAGGAAGGTTTGGCGGTGGCCGGTGTGGGTGGCGGTGGTCATTGCTTCGGTGAGGTGTTCCAGGGCGGCGTCTTCGTCGCCGTGGCGTAGTGCGGCGAGGGCGCGGAGTTTGTGGAGTTCGATCTGGTGGGCTGGGGTGACGTCGACGCCGTCGGGTGGGGCATCGAAGAGGGGGGTGGGGTCGTCGCCTGTGGCGATGGCGAGGCGGGTGAGGGTGAGGTGTTCGGTCATGGTGGTGGCGCCGGTTTTGATGCGGGTTGGCCAGTCGGGGAGGGCGTTTTCGGCGCCGGGGAGGTTGCCGTTGAGCAGGGCGAGGCGGGCGCGTTCGTAGGCGACGAGGTCGGCGAAGTGGCCGGTGATGGGCCGTCCAGTGGGGGAGAGGCGAGCGGTCTCGAGTGTGGCAGCTGCCGAGCTGCGGTCACCTCGAGCATGGTGGATGCGGGCCAGCAGCGTGTGGGCGAACACGTACGCGGGGACCTCACCGTAGTGTTCGAGGCGTTCGAGTACCGAGGTGATCAGGGTGTGGGCGGTGTCGAGGTCGCCTCGTTCGTAGATGGCCCACGCCAACGGCACCGCGGCGACTGCAGCCTGAGGCTGATCGGCGAGGCCGTTGCTCCGCATCACCTCAACCCCGCGGTCGGCCAACACCTCAGCCTCAGCCAAACGACCCTCCCCAATCTTGAGGAACGCTTGGAAGGCAAGCGCATGAGCTTGGTTGCCGAGAATCGGGTTGAGGGGTGAGAAGCTGTAGTCCATCCACGGCTCCAGCAGTCGGGCTCCTTCCGTGAACCGTCCGAGGTAGATCAGCATCTCACCGGCCGCTCCCTCGATCCACCCGCTCTCGCTCGGCTGGTCCCCTTGGGCCGCCAGCGCGGTGGTCGCCAGATTGGTGTCGCCGTGGCGGTGAGCGATGGTGGCGTCGATCCCGCCGAGCATTTCGACAGGGTTTTCGCGAAATGCGTAGGGAACCTGGGCCCATTGGTCGGCGAGGTTGGTGTGGTCGGCTGGGGTCATAGTGGTGATCGCGGTGTGGGCCCGGTCGAGGACGTCGTCGATCTCGGTGCCGGGGGCGTTGCTGAACAGGGCGGGGAAGCACCATGCAGCCAAAGCGGTGGCGCTGAGGGGGTCGCCGGTGGCGTCGAGTTCCCGGAACAGGGTGCACATCGTTTCGGATTGTTTAGCGATCAGCATGGGGGTGGAGTAATCGATGAGCCACCGGCCGGCGAGGTCGGTGTCGCCCGCCGCGATGGCGTGCCGCACTGCAGCGACGGTGTCTCCTGCGTCGTGGAGCCACATGGCAGCACGACGGTGCAACTCGGCCTCGCGTTTGGGCGTGGCGCGATGCAACATGACCCGCAGCGCATCGCGGAATAGCTCGTGGTAGCGGTACCAGTCCCCATCCGTGCCGGAGCGATTGGTGAACATCCCCGCCCGCGCCAACCGATCCAACACCGCAGCGGCGTCGTCGCGTTCCGAAACCACCGCGCACAATGGGCCGGTCAAGTCGCTCAGGATCGACGTGTCCAACAAGAACGCCCGGTCGGCTGCGGTGAGGTTGTCGAGGGCTTCCTCGATCAGGTAATCGCCTACCGCTTCATAGGCGCCCAACATGGTCCCCACCCCCGGCAACGAGGCGGCCACTCGGCCTGCATCGTTCGCTGCGGCTGCGGCTGTGGCCGCGAGGCGGATCCCCGCTATCCAACCCATCGTCTTGTGCTGAAGCTCAGCCACCAACTCGTCATCGAGCTCCAGGCCCAACGACCCACTCACCACGGCTTGGCTCTCCTCCAGCGAGCAGCGCAGATCCGACGTGCGGATCTCAACCAAATCACCCGCCAAACGCCACTTCGCCAACGGCAATCCCGGGTCATGGCGACCAATCAGCACCACGTGGGTGGACTCCGGGAGCAACCCCAGAAGCTGACCCAACGAAGCTGTTGCCTCGGCACTGTCCAGAACGTGGGTGTCGTCGAGAACCAGAATGAACTCTCCGCCAACCCCAGCCAGGCCCGCGGCCAGCGCATCAACCACCACCGGCAAACCAGCACCGGTCTTATCGAACAACCGCAACGCCTCCGCCGCAGCCTTGGAGAACTCCGACTGAGCCACCGCTTCGAGAATGTGGCGCCACAACCGCATCGGGTCGTTGTCGTACCGATCAACCGACACCCACGCCTGGGCCACCTCAGAGTGACCATCAAGCCAGTCCGCCACCAACCACGTTTTGCCAAACCCTGCCGGAGCCGTCACTAGCACCACCGGATGCACCAGCCCCGCATCCAACTGCAATCGCAGCCCATCACGCGCGATCGCATCTGCCGACACTCGCGGCCTCCGCACCTTTGTGCCTACCACCGCATTTGTTGTCACGGCCAAACCCCCCGCGGGTCGCAGTCGGCGTGTGTGGGCGCAACGTTACTCCGGTCGGGCGCCCAGCATCATTCCTGATTGCGTGCCCGGATGAGGGCCGAGTCGTAGACATACCCGTTGTGGGTGAGGCGGCGATGTCTGAGATCGGGTATCTCTAGTGGCGGCGACCTCGCAGGGCGAGCCACAGGTGCTGGGAAATCACACTGATATGGACAGAAGGCGCCGGGAGGTGACGTGACGCGATGAGTGATGGAGAGACTTTCGTGTTGGTTGTCGGGGTGTACCCCGACTTGGTGCCTGCTCGGCGGGATTTTCAAGCTGTGCGTGACCTCTACTACGAGACCAATTCGATGGACGCCTTCGATATTGCTGTGGTTGGCAAACAAGACACCGGGAAGATCAAGATCTTCAGGAAGTACGAACAGCCGACGGAGTACGGCGAACTGTTGGGTCCGGGATGGGGTCTCGCCACCGGTCTGGCGGTTGCCCTCTATCCCGGTGCTCCGTTCGGCTCAGGCTTCCTCACCGGCGACGCACCGGCCGTCGTCGGGATCAATGCGATCGCGGCCCATGTGGCAAGGGTGCTCAGCCGAGACGACCTGCGTGAGATTGGCGAACTGCTCGACCCGGCGCCGGCGGGGTTGATCGTGGCGGCGGAGACCGGCGTCGGGACCGACGTTCGGCAGGTGATGGCTGAAGCGGAGCAGGTGCGACCGTGGGAGATCGATCTCGACCGGGAGGGCCTCAACCACGACATTCGAGACGCGTATCGACAGGCGACGGCATAGGAGACCCGGGTTTGGCTAGCGCACCCTTGTCGGCGATCAGAACACTGGAGGTGTTCACATGACAACCAAAGACGGCGACGCCATCGCCAGCATGGCGGGCGGGGCCGAGGTACCGGCAAGTGTCGCCGAGGCGGCAGCCCAGCAGGCGGAACAGGCCGGACAGAGCCCCAAGCCGCATTGGGTCGACAGATTTGTGTGGTCTTCGCTGTGGAAGGTCGTCGCCGTCGGTCTCGCCGTCACGGTGCTCATGGTTGTGGCGTTTCGGGCCCAGCATCTACTTCGGCTGCTGGCACTGTCGGTGTTCTTCGCCCTTGCGATTGTTCCGGCCGTCAATTACATGCACAAGCGCTGGGGATGGAAACGAGGTGCCGCGGTCGGCGTCATCTATGCGGGGCTGATCCTCTTTGTCATCCTCATGGTTCTGGTGTTGATTCCCGGGATCATCGAATTCGCCAACGAAATTGGTGAACAGGGCGACGATTGGGCGGCTGAGCTGAACACCTTCACCGAGGACAACTTTGGCGTGACCGCCATCGAACAATCGACCGCCGACACCGCCGCCGGAGCAACCGATGACGCGCTCGGAGGATGGGCCGACAAGGTGCTCGGACTCGCCTCGGAGGGGATCGGGCTCGTCTTTGACCTGGCCACGATCGCGCTGTTCACGTTCTACTTCGCTGCCGACTACAACCGGATCGAGCGGGCCATCATGTCCCGCATGCCACCCGATCGCCAGGAGGTCTATGGCTGGGTTTCGGACACGGCGCTGGAGCAGACCGGCGGCTACTTCTACTCCCGAATGCTGATCATGATCATCAACGGTGCACTGTTCTTCGTGGCCATGCTCTTGATCGGTATGCCCATTCTGTTTGCGCTGCCGCTTTCGATCTTCGAGGCGTTTGTGTCCACGTTCATCCCCGCCGTCGGTACCTACATCGGGGCCGCCGTCCCCATCCTGGTGACGCTGGCCGTGCAGGGTCTCGTGGCCGCCATCATCCTCCTCGTGTGGACGATCGTCTATCAGCAGTTGGAGAACTACTGGCTGAGTCCGAAACTCAGTGCCCAGACGATGGAACTCAACGGCGGGGTCGCCTTTGGTGCCGCCTTGGCAGGTGGTGCCATCGCGGGACCGATGGGTGCCTTCGTATCGCTGCCGGTGGCAGCTCTGATCACTGCCGTCATCAGCAACCTCGGCAAAACCTACGATGTCGTCTACCAGTCCAAGTACGACACCGGCGACGACGCGGTTGCGGCCGACTCGGATGATTCGTCCTCGGAGGCGGCATCCGCAGCAACAACGACGTAAGGGGTAGCGCCGAATGGCAGAGAGCAAGAAGGCAGACGACGAGAAGGAGTCTGGGTCCCAATCGGCCGTGCAAGAGTACTGGGAGGAGCACGCCAGCAGGATCATCGGCAGCATGGCGATCACCGTGTTCCTCGTCGGCACGGTGGTCTATCGCTTTGCGGAGGACTGGAGTTGGGTCGACTCGTTCTACTTCAGCGCGGTGGCGCTCACCACGGTTGGATTTGGCGACCTCCATCCCACCACCGACGTCACCAAGATCTTCACGATCTTCTACATCTTCAGTGGTGTCGCGCTCATCACGGCCGTCCTCAACCAATTGCTGAAGCGGATGGCCGGCCGCGCCGCTGAACGGGCAGCCAATAAGTAAGGCGGTCGGCGACCCCTACGCCGGCTTGGGACGTACGGCCCTGCGAGAGTCCATCTGGTCGGCCATATGCTGGTCGTCTGAGTCGGCACGGGAGGTGCCGCCGATCGAAGGGGAGCGTGCGGAAAATGGCGAACCTACGCAAGGTTGTGAAGACCGCTCTTGTCCTGATGTTGCTAGGGGCTCTCGTGGCCCCGGCCGCTGTCGCCAAGCAGCCCGACAAGCAGGTGCCGCTCAAAGGCGACTTTGTGGGTGTGCTCGCCGACTTCTCGGGGAACTTCTCACATTTGGGGCGGTTCGAGGGCTTGGCCGACTTCGACCACATCCACGGCCACGTGGACGGCGGCGAACGGAGACACCGTCACCAACATGACGACGGACTTTGTGATCGACTTTGGCGATGAGGTTGCGCCCGGCGTGTTCAGCTACGAGCAGACCATCGTCATCACCGGCGGCACCGGCAGGTTCCGGGACGCGACTGGGGAGGCCCACATCACGGGCACCATCGACCCCGTCGGCTTTGTCTACGACGGTCACCTGATCGGGACGATTTCGCAGCCGGGGCCGAGACGTCGATAGGCAAGGCCGGGCGCTAGTACCTCTACATACTCTGCAGGTGGGGGGAGCAACCGCGATTCGGTGACTGGCACGACTGGCCCCTATACAACATAGTTCTTGAGTCGTAGACTCAAGGACTATGAGATTACGTATCGAACGACGAACCGAACTGGCGTTGCGGGCCCTCGGCTTGCTCGAGGAGCGGGGGGACATGATGCGGGCGGCCGATATGGCGCCCGAATTGGGAACGACTCCACAGTATCTGCCGCAAGTGCTGCGCCCGATGGTGCAGGCCGGATGGATCGTCAGTGAACCGGGGCCGACCGGCGGCTATCGACTTGCAGCAGACTTCGAGGCGCACTCGCTGCTCGACCTCATTGAATTGCTCGAAGGACCAACCGACACGCGGTCGTGCGTGTTCAAAGCCGGACTGTGCGAAGAGCAGAACCACTGCGCGATGCACATCCCCTGGGTAGAGGTCAGGACCGCTCTTATTGAGCGCCTCGCTCAGATTCCGCTATCGAACTCGTTGAGAGGACAAGGTATATGAGTGATGGTTTCTGGCAGAAGGCATTTCAGTTTGCCCTGCTGTTTGGGGTGATTGCCCTGTTGGCGGCCTCGATCGTCGTGCAGAGCAGCAGCATGTCGGACGCAGACGTCCGAGAGATCGTGTCTGCCGAGGGCGGCTCGGACGGCGGCGCCACCGGATGGCCGGTGGACCAGAGCATCCGACCTGAACTGGTTGCGGTTGCCGACCTCCAACCGGCCCCCGACGGTGAGCAGCACCTGGCGTATGCACCCGCGGTCGCGCCCGCCGCCTCACGCAGCGACCAGCGCATCTGGCAGGTGCATGTCGAGTCCATCGAAGGTGTGTGCCCGCTCGATCCCGCCAATGAAGTCACGACAGAGATGTGGGGTTTCCGCATCGCCGGCGAAACCGAGGTCACCTGCGGAGCGCCTGGTCCCGTGCTGCGCGGCCGGGTCGGCGATGTCGCCGAGATCACGCTTACCAATCTGGCGACCAATACCCATCCGCACAACATCGACTTCCATGCCGTCACCGGCCAGGGCGGCGGGGCGGCCGACCTGACGGTCAATCCGGGCGAATCCGCGACCATCCAGGTCAGACTCCTGTATCCCGGTGCGTTCATGTATCACTGTGCGTACGGTGATGTTCCACTGCACATTGCCAAGGGGATGTACGGGATGTTCATCGTCGATCCCGAGGTTCCCCTTCCCGAGGTGGACCATGAATGGGCGATCATGCAGAGCGAGTGGTACGTCGGCGAGACCGGTGAGGCCGGCGGCGAGGCACCGTTCGATCGCGATTCCCTGGTCGCCGAGGAGCCGCGGTTTGTGACCTTCAATGGACGGACAGATGCCCTGGTTGGCGACAACACGCTCGCCATGAACGTCGGCGAGCGGGCCCGCATCTACTTCGTCAATGAAGGGCTGAACCTCGACAGCAACTTCCACCCGATCGGGTCGCATTGGGATCTGGTGTATCCGGAGGCCGCCACCCACTCGGCGAATCGTGTCATCAGAGGTTCACAGTCGACGCTGGTTGTTGCCGGCGGCGGGACGGTCGTGGAGCTCGATGCCCTGGTGCCGTCGACCATCATCCTGGTCGACCATGCGTTGGTGAGGACGTTCTACAAGGGTGCGATCGGCACGATCGTGGTGTCCGGCGCCGCCAACCCGGAACTGTTCGGGGTGCTCGGCGGCGCCGAGGAACCGGCCGAGGGGGAGGACGGCGCTGAGGAAGCGGCGACGGTGACCGACGTCGTGATCACGCTCGACTCCTTTGACCCGGCCAACGCCGACCGAGCCTACGACCCGATCGACCTGACGGTCGAGGTGGGGACGACGGTGCGGTGGACCAACGCCGACGCCGTTGCTCACACTGTCACTTCGGGGGCGTCGGACGGAACGATCGCTGAGGCCGACGGGGTCTTCGACTCTGGGTTCCTCGAGCAGGGTCAGACGTACTCGTACACGTTCACCGAGGCGGGCGAATTCGACTACTTCTGTACGCCGCACCCCTGGATGAAGGGCAAGGTGACGGTCACCGGCTGATAGGAACGCCGCAGTCGGAAGGGCTAGAAAGCGGAACCCCCCAGGTCGTTGACCTGGGGGGTTCGCTGCTTGCGGGAGAGGCCTCGGCGGAGACCGCTCAGCCCACCGTGTAGGAGCTGTTTGTCACGTCGGCTTCGTACGTCAAGCCGGTGAACGTGACGTCGTTGATCGTGATCGTGTAGACACCCGCATCCGCTGCCGGCACCTTGAAGCGAGCCTTGCCGCGCTTGTTGGTCTTGAGAGCCTGGGTGACCTCGGTGCCGTCGGGAAGGGTCCAGGTGGCGGCGACCATGGCCCTGACGACTGCATCGCCGTTTTCGTCGACCACCCGTGCTACCGCTCGGACGTTGTCGCCACGTTCGGACATGTTGATCCGGGCAACACTTGTGCAGTTGACCACACACGGCTCCGGCTGCGGTGGGGTCGGGTCGCCGAGATCGACCGAGATGGAGAGCAGTGCGCTCCCGGCGGGGTCAAATGTGTAGCCGGCCTTGGTGATGCCGGCGACGGTGAAGGTCGCGGTTCCGCCTTGGTCGGTGTAGAGCGGAAACTCGGCCCGGAGCCTGGTTCCGATCATGTCGTATCTGCCGAGCGTGGTTCCGTCGGGCAGCGTCCAGATGCCATAGACGACGGCGCCACGAATCGCCCCGCCGTGCTCGTCGACAACCTTGACGTGGGCTTCGGCGTCCGGCCCCAGGTAGGTGTAGTTCTTGATGGAGTACACCCGCAGGCAGTCCGTTTCGCATGCGGGGGCTGCGGGCTCGGCGGCTCCGGCCGCAGGGGCGGCCACGGCAAGTGCGGCGACAATGCTCAGCAGCAAGAGAAGGGGGCGTCGTAGTCTTCGGTGCATCGGTTCCTCCAGGTCGTTTGGAGCGGGTTGGGGAGCCCGGTGCGGCGAACGTATGGCCACGGTGAGTATCGGTCAAGGGCAATCCGAGTGATTTGGGCGACACTTAACCAAAGGCCATGCCGGGCTTAGCGGCGGGCCGGTTTTGGTGTTTCTTGACCCGGTGGCCGCGGCGCCGTGAGCCACCCGTGGCGGCGGATCACCTTCGGTGAGGTCGAGCCACGTCTGAGCCTGGGTGTCCATCCGGTTCCCCCTTTGGTCGATAGAAATTACACTTCCCGAACGTATCGCGGCCCACCGACAGGTTCTGTGGTTAGCGCGAGATCATCGCCGCAGCTTCTGGTCGGCGCTTGTCGTCGGTGGAGCTCAGATGACGGGGTCCGGCTGTAGCATCTCGACCCAGGCACGAAAGGAGCGAACGTTGGCCGTCAGCATTGTGACCGGCGCCGCCTCAGGAATTGGCGCAGCCACGGCCGGCGTACTCGCCCGCCGTGGCGATCATGTGGTGTGCGTCGATCTCGATGAGGCGGGGGCGGAGAGAACCGCAGATCAACTCGACGGAGCCATCGGTGTCGGCGCAGACGTCACCATCGCGGAGGACTGCGAGCGAATGGTGGCGGCGGCGCTCGAACACTTCGGGGATATCGACGCTGCCGTTGCCTGCGCAGGGATCGAGATCGGCGGTCCGGCACTCGATATCGATCCGGCGACGTTCCGCCGTGTCATTGATGTCAACCTCACCGGCAGTTTCCTCACGGCCCAGGCCGCAGCCCGAGGGATGAGGTCTTGCGGCCACGGCGGCGCCATCGTCCTCATCGGTTCCATCAACTCTCACATGGCCCTTCCCGGTGCGGCGGCGTACTGCGCATCGAAGGGAGGCGTTCATATGCTCGGGAAGGCCTTGGCTGTTGATCTGGCGCCCTACTCCATCCGCGTCAACGTTGTGGGACCGGGCGTCACAGACACGCCCATGAGCGCTGAGACGCTCGCCGACCCGGACCGTTCCGCTCGGTTCCTCAGCCGAATCCCACTCGGGCGCGCTGCCGCTCCAGATGAGATTGGAGCCGCCGTGAGCTTCTTGACATCCGAGGCTTCCAGCTACGTCACCGGCGCGTTTCTTCCGGTCGACGGGGGGTGGCTCGCTGGGTAGCTATCGTCGCGCACCGTCACCTATGTGCCCATGCCACCTGCCGAGTCGCCCTCCTCAGCTGGATTCGATGCCGACGTCCACCACGTAGCGTTTCCCGCCCGTGCCGTGTTGCTCGATGTCGGCAAGCACCGCGGGTACGTCCGCCAGTTCGACCGTCGGGCCTACCAAGGGCGCAACGTCGACTCGTCCCGAGAGATAGAAAGAATTGCCGATGAGGAAATCGCGACGGGTGAAGCCGAAGGTGGTGACCAGAGAGATCTCCCGTCGAACGAATTCTGCCAGGTAGTTCTGGAATGTGAGTGAGGTGGGACCGTCGCAGATGCCCATCAGCATTGCGGTACCCCCCGGCCGGATGACCCGAACGGTCGCTTCGAGGCTCGAAGGGTGGCCGGCCGTCTCAAACCCGGTGTCCACGCCATGCTCGGCACCGGCGAGGTCTCGGAGTGCATCCGACACCGCTTCCGGCGGCATGCCGCCGGCGTTGAGGGTTGCGTCCACCCACGGTGACACCGCTGCGAGCTGGTCGTCGCTGACATCCGCGGCGACCACCGTGGTGGCGCCAAAGGCGCGGGCGACCTGGCACACGGTGAAGCCGATGCTTCCGACCCCGCTGACCGCCACTCGGGCGCCGGGCTGGACCCCGGCCTTCCTAACTGCGTGAACCGCAGCCGGCAGCGCCGAGCTCAGCATCACGGCCTCCGCAATGCTCGTATCGGTGGGGAGCCGGAAGATGTTTGCTTCCGGCACCAATGAATACTCGGCAAATCCTCCGTCGAGGTCGATACCGAGATGCCGCATCCACGGGCAGATGCTGTCTTCGCCCCGGATGCACCACTCGCAAACGCCGCATCCAACGACTGCGTCGGCGACGACCAAGGTGCCGGGAGGAGGGCTGGCCGGTGAGGCGGCTTCGACCACCTCTCCGATGATCTCATGTCCGAGGATTCTGGGCAGCCCGTCGGTGTCGAGCATGCCCTTCGCCATCTGGGTGTGGAAGAGGCCTGCGGCCGAAGCCACCGTGCGCAGCAGCGCCCAGCCCTCGGGGACTGCAGGGACGGGGATATCCGCCATTTCCAAGGTCCCTTTGTCGACCATCAGCAGTGCACGCATGTCGAAGTTCCTTTCTAGACAGACTTTGCGACGCGGAAACCAGCGGCGACGGCGTCAACGATGAGCCACGGTTCCCCACCGGGCGGCGGCCCGACGTAGTGGACTTCCGGCGCTGTCGTAGCAAGTGCGTCGGCCAGGGTGGTATCGGCGACTTGGGGGAGGGCAATCACGATATCGTCGGCTTCGATGAAGCTCCGCCGGCCGTCTGAGGCGACCAGGTGGAGTCCATCGTTCGTGATCTCCTCCAGGCTCACTCCGAGATGTATCGGCGTTTGCCGCTCCTGTAGCCACACTCGGAGCCGCATCAGCAGGCGCTCCGGCATGCCGAGACCGAACGAGTCGGCAGTGTCGACGATCGTCACGGAACGGCCGCGTTTGATCAAGAACTCAGCCGTCTCGACGCCTTCGATGCGCGCGCCAATCACGATCACGTGCTTGCCGAACGGGAGGTAGAGCTTCGTTGCGGCTCTCGTAAGTCGCGGGCCGGCGAATCGCAGGGGGTGCTTCGCCTTGCGTGCCAGGTCCGCGGAGCTGGTCACGATTGAGCTGGAGATGCCCGGCACTTCGGGCATCTGGTATTTGCCGCCGGTGGCCACAATGACGATGTCGGGCTTTGCTGCTGCGATGTCCGCCGCCGCTGCGGTTCGCCCGAGCTGGACGTCGACGTTGAGGGCATCGAGTTGGCTGCGGAGGTACTCGAGGTAGGAAAGGATGTCCTCGGTGTCGGTTCCCTTGACCATGACTGCAAGTGGCAGGAGGCCGCCGAGTTGGTTCTGGCGTTCGAGCAGCGTGACGTGGTGACCACGGGATGCCGCGACTCTCGCCGCCTCCATGCCCGCCGGACCGCCGCCGATGATCATGACGCGGCGTGGCTGAACTGCCTGCCGGAGTTCGTAATCGTCGACCGTTCCCAGGGCGGCGTTGACACGGCACCGTCGTGGGCTCGCTTCGCACGTCGCACATTTGGTGCAAGGCCGGATGTCTGCGGCGCGTCCCGCCTTGAGTTTGTTGACCAGGTCATGATCAGCCCACAGAGGTCGGCCCATCGCGACCAGATCAACCATCCCGTTGGCGAGCGCGCGCTCGGCACGATCCGGGTCCAGTCCCCCGACACCGATTACCGGGGCTGCCACGGCCTGCTTGATCGCCGCGGCAGGGGGGATCAAGAGGCCCTCCTCTTCGCTGATGGCGACAAAGGGTTCCATGTCGGGCTGCGGTTGCGGGTAGCGCCAATACTCGGGGACGTACTTGAACGGAACCGGTCCGTGGCCGTAGCCGGTCACGCTGATGTACGCGATCCCGTCGCGGTCGAGTTCCTGTGCGTTGGCGATGGCATCGGCGACGTTGAGGGCGCCCGGTGCGCTCCATTCCTGACCGTTGATGCGAACACCGATGGGGTAGGCATCCCCGAGGCGGTGCCGGATCTTGGCGATGATGTTGCGGACGATCTTGGTGCGCGACGCCGCCGACTGCGGACCGAACTCGTCATCGCGCTTGTTCCACACCTGGGTGAAGAAGCTCGCCAGCAGGTAGGTGTGCGCCGCGTGGATCTCTACTCCGTCATAGCCGGCCGTGTGGGCGCGCACCGCAGCGTCTACATAGGCGTCTTCGACGGCTTCGATCTCGTCGGTCCCGAGCCCTCGGGTCGGTTTGAAGAAAGGCGGCGGCGACGGGAGCTGGTCGGCTTCGAGGGTCGATGCCGACCAGGCTCGACCGGACGGGTAGTGGTCGACCTCGGCCGGCCCCCCGTGGTTGAGCTGAGCGAAGATGAATGACCCGTGTCGATGGACGGCGGCGGCGACCCCGGCGAGTCCGGGAATGAACGAATCGTCCCAAATCGCGATCTGACGGGCAGCCGGGGCCATTGCGATCGGCGGAACGCTCGCCAACAGGATCAGGCTCACCCCGCCGCGGGCGAGCGCCTCATAGAGGGCGAGAACCCGCTCTTCGACCTGTCCGTCGAGACCCACGAAGTGCGTGTCCTGGGGGGCCTTGACGATCCGATTCGGCAGACTGAGCCCGCCAACATCGATTGGCGAGAGCAGGTGGGGATATCGTTCAGTTTCCACGACTCACCAATCGGTCGAGTGGTGCCGGCAGCGGTGCTCGAGCGCCACCAGGAACATCGGTTCAGTCGATGACGTCTTCGCTGTCGATCTCCCAGATCAGCTCGGAGTAGAGGTCTCCTCCGGGTACCCAATGCTTGCGTGAGTAGCGCGCGTTCGGGTTGTAGGCCTTGATGATGTACTCATCGAGATCGCAGTAGTTCGAGGCGTAGTCGACGTCGGGCGAGTTGTCGCGGAGGTAGTCCCCGATGGGGCAGTTGAGCCGCAACACGTATTTGACCATGTTGCCTGCGTCGTCGTAGTAGCGCTCGCTGTCCAACTTGGGTGACCATTGGAAATAGCCCCAGAAGACCTCGAAGAAGTTCTCGAGGTTGAGCGGTTTGCCCTTCTCCCGTACCTTCTCGGCCATGAGGGCGCCCATCTCTTCGCCTTGGCGGAGGCGGGCCCGATTCACCGCGGCCCGACCTTCTTCGGTCCCCATTTCTTCCTCGAATGCCGTCGCCATGACGGAGAAGATCTTGGTCTTGGCGTGGAATTCGGCCTCGTTGGCGTCCCATCCCTGTTGAATCGGATCCGACGCCGATACCTCGCGGTACTTCTCCATGTAGCGACGCTGCCCCTCCAGGTCCTCCTGGACCGTGGAACGGGCATAGCTGTCGCCCTTGACGTCTCCGACGGCGTCGGCGAGTTCCTTCAACTCCGGATGGGCAACATCCACCCTCTGATACTCGGTCACTGTCCGACCTCCGGGGTTTGGCGATACATTCGGGTCGCCGAGGCAAGTACCGGCGAGTACTCGTAGCATAGTAGGTGTCGCGGACCGTCGTACGAAATCACACCTGGGGTGCCGGCGAGGTGCGTGGGTTCGGTGTCGCGGCTCGCGAGATCGCAACGGTCGCAACTCCGACCACCACGAGCATCAGCCCAACCCACTGCCACGGCGAGAACACCTCGCCGAAGATCAAGTAGGCCCACAGAACGGTTCCGGCAGGCTGGAGCACGAGGAGGAGTGACGACTCCCACGCGTCGAGTCGGGGGAGTGCATAGGTGATGAGCAGCCATCCCGTTACCTGTGCCCCTAGGGCCAGTGCCAGGAGCCAGCCGTGGGACGGCCACTGCGGCGTGAGCGAGAAGCCCGAGTCGAGTGGGCTCAGCAGCAGCGCGCCGATGGCAGCGCCGGCAGTGGCATCGAGCAGTGGTCCGACCGGAGATGTTGTGCTGGCTCCTGACTGGCGCAAGAGGAGGATGAAGGTGGTGTACAACACCGCGGTGAGTACGCCAAAGAACGCCCCCAACGCCGGGTTGTCGCCGGTTTCGCCTGCTCCCAAGAACCCTGAGATCAAGACGACGCCAGAGAGCACAACAGGCGTCGCTGCCACCGCCACGCGGGTTGGGCGCTGCCCGAGGATGAGCCACCCGGCGACCATGGTCGTTATCACGTGGACGCTGCCGACGACCGTGGCCAACCCGGCTCCGATGAGCTCGATCGCAATGTGCCACGCCACAAAATCACCAGCCAGAGCCAGGCCGGCCAGCACTGCCATTCGGCGTTGGGCCCGGCTCCGTGGCGTGCCACGAGGCACCACGGCGCGAAGCACCAGCAACACCGGCAACGCGTAGGCGGCGCGGAAGAAGGCCACGGTGACGGGCGAGGCGTCGGAGAGGCGCACGGAAATGGCGCTGAACGAGATGATGGCAACGCCCAGCAACATGAGCCATCTGACCGTGGCCGAGTTGCTCATTTCATCGGTCGGGGCGCAGTATTTGGGTCACTCCCACGTCGAACCCGGTTGATAGAGCTCCAGGACGAGGCCTCCCACCCGGCGCGTGTCGAAGTAGGCGAATCGACCGCCGTCCTCGATCCGGCCTTCGGAGATGATTTTGTAACCGAGACCGGTCAGCTCCGCGATGTCGCGATCGATATCATCGGAGTACCCGCAGATGTGGACCACACCCTCGCCGTGTTCCTCGAGGAAGTCGCCCTGCACGGTTCGGCCTGCGACCGGCTGGAGCAGTTCAAACTCGATGTTGCCCATTTGGGCGATGGCTCCCCTGACGGCAGCATCCGCCGAAGGCTCGCCGTAAATCTTGCGCTCGACGGTGTGGGCGGACGGCCCCTCGACAAACGGCCCAACGCCCAATCGTTCGTAGAACGCCTTGGCCTCATCGAGATCACGCACGACGACGCCGACCTGGTAGGCCCGATCCCAGATGTCAGATCGAGCAGATTCCTCGTTATTCATGTCGCTCCTTCGCTGGGTGTAACCGGATCAGTTTCGGGGGAGCGCCCCGGGCGCGCCGAGCAATCTGGGCGGCGCTCCAGTACTCTCGGGTACCCTACTCACATTGGGTAGCGGAGCGCAGGAGGAGGGGCGATACAAGTGAGCGGCCGTCCGACGCCGAGTGGCGGAACACTACGAAGCAAGAGCAGCGATCACCGATCTGTTCCATGCCTACGCCATGCACTTCGATCGGAACGAGCCTGAGGCTGTGGCCGCCTTGTTCTCCGACGACGCGTTGATCGACTACGGGCCCGACGTGCCGCCGATTCGTGGGCGGTCACAGATCGTGCCCAGGATCAGCCCGGGGCTGAACGAGATCTTCGCCGCCACGAGCCACCACCTGAGCAACATCACCATACGGTTCGACGATGACGAGACTGCGTTCGGCATCGCCTATGTCTATGCGTGGCACCGGTATCGGGATGGCTCGCCGGACGGTGAGCTCTGGGGCCAGTATCACAATCGCTTTCGGCGAACGGTGGACGGTTGGCGAATCTCAGAGCTCGTTCTCGAGGTTGCCGGCGTGTCGGATTTTCACCGTGCCAACATGCATACCCTGGACCGGCGACCCCCACTCAGAGCCGAGGGATCATCATGATCGCAGATGGCGCCAACGACGCCGCCGCCCCGAGCCTCAATGATGTGTCCCAGAGCGAGGTTGCGCGGGACACGATTCTCCGAGCGACCTACCGGCTGCTCGAGGACATGGGCTACGCCGCTGTTACGACGGACGACATCGCAGCCGAGGCCAGGGTGAGCAAGGCCACCATCTACCGACTCTGGCGCTCCAAGCAGGAGATCGTGGTCGACGCCGCACGGATGCATTTTGGCCGGGTGGATGCACCCGAACTCGGATCATTCACGGCGGAGATCCATTGGATCCTGGAGCATCGGGCCGAGGACTATCGCCAGCCCGGCACCCTGCGGCTCGTCGGCAGCCTCGTCGGTGCCGCAACCTCGGACCCACAACTCCAGGCAGTGTTCGTGGATTGGGTCGAGCAACTGAGCCGTGCGGTGCGCCGGGTCATCCAGCGCGGCATTGCTCGCGGGGACGTTCAACCCGACGTCGATATCTTCGCCCTCGAAACGATGATCGCCGGCATTGTTGCCCGGGCGGTGATCGCTCAGCAGAGCTTCTCCAGGGCGACGGTCGACAACGTGGTGGCGCTGATATCACGAGCGGCCGCTCCCAGCGAAACGGGCTAGCGACGGCCGATTGCGGGGTGAGCCGCGTGGACGTGGTGGGCGTTGTGTGCCGTCGGCTTCGCAGTACGGAAGCGTATCCGGATTCCGGGGGCAACCCGTTGGGTGGCTCGGTAACGAGTGCACACCGAGGAGATCCCTCGGCATATAGCTGATATAGTCCTCTTGGGTAGAGGGCCACAACCCGCAAACGCGAATTGTCGCCGTGTCCGAGTACTGGCCCGTACGACCCTCGGCTTCGCATCACTAGGCGTGGAGGCAACCAAGCATGACCTCACCAGAAGTGGCTCCTTCTTCAGTCGGAATCGACCACGACCGTCGCCTCCGCCTCTATCGGATGATGCTCGACGCACGCCTCTTCGAGGAGACGGCGCACAAGCTCTTCTTCGAAGGCCTCGTCAAGGGCACCTCCCACTTGGCGACGGGTCAGGAAGCCGTGGCAGCCGGTTTTGCGGCAGCGATGCGAGCCGACGACCTGAGCTTCTGCACCTACCGCGGTCACACCCACACGTTGTTGCGGGGTGCCGACATGGCCAGGCTCATGGCAGAACTGCTGGGTCGGGCGAATGGCATCTGCGGCGGCAAGGGAGGGTCGATGCACCTGACCCAGGTCGACGTGGGAGCCATGGGGTCGTACGCCATCGTTGGCGCCCATCTTCCGATCGCAGCCGGCGCTGCCTGGGCTGCCCAGGCGAGAGGTTCCGGCCAGGTAGCCGTCGCGTTCTTTGGTGACGGGGCGACGAATATCGGAGCGTTTCACGAAGCGCTCAACCTCGCTGCCGTATGGGATCTCCCCGTGGTGTTCGTGTGCGAGAACAACCTCTACATGGAGTACACGCCGATCAGCGCCGTGACGGCAGTTCCAAACCCCGCGGCCGATCGAGCTTCTGCGTACGGCCTCGAGGGCATCGTGGTCGACGGCAACGATGTGGAGGCGGTCTACGCCGTCGCCTCAGCTGCGATCGAAAAGGCACGTTCCGGCGGAGGGCCTTCCTTGATCGAGGCCAAGACCTATCGTCACGGTGGCCACTCGCGCGCAGATCCCGGGGCGTACCGGCCCGACGAGGAAGTCCAGGAATGGCTGAGTCGCGACCCACTTCCCGCCTTCAGAGCGAGGCTCGAGGCATCAGGCTTCGACGCTTCTGTCCTCGACGAGGTGGAGGCAGAAGCCAAAGCGGCCGTAGCCGCGGCTACCGAGGTGGCTCGGAGCGCTCCAACTCCGGCGCCTGAGTCTCTCGAGACGCAGGTATGGGCCGACGGGGGTTCATCATGGCGGAACTGACCTATCGACAGGCAGTGGCGAGAGGTATCGCGCAGGAGATGGAGCGCGATTCAACCGTCTACTTCCTCGGCGAGGACGTTGCGGAAGCAGGCGGCGTGTTCAAGACCACGGAGGGTCTGCTGGATCGATTTGGCCCTGATCGAGTGCGGGACACACCCATATCAGAGGAGGCGATCGCAGGTGCGGCGATGGGCGCCGCGATGAACGGCCTGCGACCCATTGCCGAGATCATGTTCTCCGACTTCTTCGCCACGTGCTGGGACATCATCGCGAACCAGATCGCCAAGACCCGCTACATGACGGACGGCCAGGTTTCCTTGCCGTTGGTCATCAGGGCAGCAAACGGTGGCGGAGCACGGTTTGGGGCCCAGCACTCGCAGACCGTTGAGAATTGGGCGATGGCCGTTCCGGGCCTCAAGGTGGTCGCGCCGTCGACGCCCCGCGATGTTGTCGGTCTGATGGCGGCATCGGTCCGAGACGATGACCCCGTCATTTTCCTCGAGCAGAAGTCGCTGTACGCCACGAAACAGGACGTTTCCGACGGAGAGATCGTTGAGGAACTCGGTCGAGCAACCGTGGTGCGGTCTGGTTCCGATATGACCGTGGTGGCGCTGGCGGCGATGGTGCCCAGGGCGCTGGCCGCCGCCGAGATGCTGGCTGCCCAGGGAGTCGAGGCGGAGGTCATCGACTTGCGGACATTGGTGCCACTCGATGTGACAACGGTTCTCGAGTCCGTTTCCAAGACCTCGCGGCTCGCAACTGTCGAAGAGAACCCGCGGCTCTGCGGTTGGGGAGCAGAAGTGACGTCGATTGTCACCGAGGAAGCGTTCTACGATCTCGATGGCCCGACGGTGCGCATCACGACGCCACACATCCCGCTCCCGTCGGCCGACTCGCTGGAGGATTTGGCGATGCCGTCGGCCGACCGGATCGCCGGCGCCCTGATCAGGGTGGCCAATGGCTGAGCCTGGATCTGTCGACTCAGGTTGGTGGAACGCCCGGCCGACGCCACCAGCCACACCATTCGGCTCGGTTCGGGGCGACCGTTTCCCCACAGTACGGAAGCCAAGCTGGGCGGCGGCCCGATCCAAACAGTGGATCCCGGCCAAGTGGCCCGGTCCCCGGCGATGACGACGATCCTGCTCTCCGGCGTGGGGGCTCTCGGCGGTTGGGCGCTCGAGCTTCTGGCCCGATCACCCGGGGTGGATCGGATCGTCACGGTCAAGCGGAGTCCATGGCCGGGCGTGGCGTTGCCGACCCTGGCGTCGATCGGGGCCGTCTTCCAGGGGCACACAAAACGTTTCGAGCACCACCAGATCGACTTGAACGATGTCTCCGCTCTGGCGAGGCTGCTTGCCGAGGTGAAGCCCGACGTTGTGCTGCATTCGGCCACGGTTAGGTCGCCCCGCCGGCTGATGAATGCCACCATCGACCCCGGGATCCGATCGGTGCTCAGCCAGGCAACGTTTGGTATGTGGTTGCCCTGGCATCTCCTCCCGGCTGCTCGGTTGACGGAAGCGGTAGCGGGTTCCGGTATCGAGACGAAGGTGGTGAACGCGTCGTTTCCCGATGTCGTCAATCCCGCGATCTGGGCACATCACGGTCACGGACCAGTCGCCGGAGCCGGGAACGTCGAAGTGTGCGCTGCACAGGTGCTGCGGTATCTCGTTGATGTCGACGGGTACGACCCAGCCGACGTCGAAGTGTCGCTCGTCGGCTCCCACGCGTTGCTCGGGTACGGCCCGACAGCCGGCGTCCCTTATCACCTGCAGGTGCTGGTGGGGGGGCGGGATGTCACGGGCGCCTACTCGCTCGATGCCATGCTCGAGTGGCCCGAGCCGATCCAATGGAGCAAGGTTGACGTGTTTTCGCTGTTCGCCGCGTCTGCGGTCAAGAACGCTCTTGCATTGGTAGCGGCGGAGCCGGTGCGAACTCACGTCACCGGGCCGAACGGTCTCCCCGGTGGGTACCCGGCGCTGGTCGAGGAAGGCGAGGTGGTACTCGACCTGCCGGATGGCCTCAGCTCCGACGCCGCCGTTGACATCAATCGGCGGGCGGCCCGTTGGGATGGGATCGATCACATCGATTCAGATGGAACCGTGGTCTATACGGATCTTGCTCGAGGCGCCATGGCCGAACTTGGCTACCACGAGGACTCCGTCCGTTTCGGGGACCTCGCGCTTCAAGCCGACCGACTTTCGGACCTATATGAACGACTCACAACACTGGAGGGCAACTATGCCTGATTTCATTCGTCGGCCGCTCGAGGGTCTCTACCCGCTTGTCCCGCTGAGCCTCGATGGCGACGAGGAGGTTGATCTTGCCGGCGTGCGCCACAGCGTGGAGTTGATCGCCGCAGGGGGAGCGCCCGGATGCATCGTGTTCGGGTCGATGGGCCAGATGACCAACGTTGACCAACGCGAGTTCGATGCCGTGTGTGAGGTCGCCGTAGAGGCGGCTCACGAGGCGGACATTGCGGTCGTGGTTGGGAGCACGGCCGCCTATCAACGCGAAGCGGTGCGACGCGCCCGGTACGCCGAGAAGGCAGGGGCCGACGGCTCCATGCTGGCGGCACCCTATGCGCTTCCCGTCACGCCTGCCTGGGCGATGGACTTCTTCGTCGAAGTTGCCGAGTCCCTCGACGGGGAAATGGCGCTGATGCTCTACAACTACTCGCCCCTCAACGGCGTGAACATCACGCCTCGAATGTGGGAGCGGTTGCTCACGATCGACAACATCAAGGCCATCAAGGAGTCCAACACGGCGTTGCCCCATTTCGACGAGGTGCTCCTCACCATCGGAGACCGGGTCAACGTGTTCTCCGGCAACGACCCGGCGTTCTACCACGCATCGACGCTCGGCGCGGCCGGAGCGACCGGAATCTTCAGCTGGGCCGGTCTCAAGACAGGGACCCGGTTCGTTGAGGAGTGCCGCAAGGGCAATCAGTCAGATCCGTGGGTGCTGCAGGCGTTTGCTGCTCTCCAGCACCTCTCGGCGTCGATCCGCCAGCCGGACATGCCATCGATGTTGTCGCACGAGCATGGATACCTGAATGCCATCGCGTCGCTTGCCGGCGCCCACACCGGGGAGCCCCGCAAGCCGTATCGTTCGATTCCGCCCGAAGCCATGGAGCGGGTGCGAGCGGCCGCAGCTCCGCTCCAGGCGCTCGAGGCGGAGCTGTGACCGGAGTGAGCAGGTCTCCCGGCGAGATCCTCGTCGTGTCGCGCGCCGAGGTTGAGCAGCTGCTCACGCCGGCTGCGTGCGTCGAACGCTGCCTCGAGACATTCCGCTGGGTCGGCGCCGGCGAAGTGGAGCAGACCAACCCCGTCAACCTGTACGTGACCGATCGTTCCGGTCCAGAGCCGGAGTACGGCCATGGTGTCATCCAAGCCTTCCCGGCGATGATCCGGCCGATACAGCGAGCAGCGGTGAAGTGGCTCGGCAGCTACCGCCGGAATCCCCGTCGCGGCCTTCCGGCCATCTCAGCGCTGGACCTGGTCACCGACGTTGAGACCGGTATGCCCTTGGCGCTTGTCGACGGAACATCCGTGACGAACATGCGGACCGGAGGGCATGCTGCGGTTGGGGCGAAGTTCCTTGCTCGTCCCGAATCCTCGACGGTGGCGATCATCGGTTGCGGCAACGAGGGGCGGACTCATCTCCTGGCGCTGAATGAGCTCTTCCCTATCAGCGAGGTCGCCGCCTTCGATATCGATGAGGAACAGGTCGAACGTTTTGCGCAGGATGTTGCGGCGCGGACCGGTGTGACGGTGACCGCAGCCCCGTCGGTGGAGGCCGCGGCAGCCGGAGCCGACATTGTGTGTGTCGTCACGACTGCTCCCGAGCCGGTGCTCTTGTCGGAATGGGTTGAAGAAGGCACTCATGTGTGTGCCGCAACCGGGTTCCGCGACGTCGCCAAGTCCTGCGCGACCGATTTCGACAAGTGGGTCGTTGGTTGGTACGGACGAGACCTCGAATGGATCGAGGGACCGGAAGTCGGCAAGCTCGGTGGCCTCGCCCCGGGTGACCTCTCCAGAGAGGACATTCACGCCGACATCGCAACCGAGATCATGTCGGGGTCACGTCCGGGCCGGGAGGGGCCTGCGGAGCGGACGATCATGACCCACATGGGAATGCCGGCACTCGACGCCGCCGTCGCCTCGCTCGTCTACGAATTGGCGCTGGAGTCGGATGCCGGAACGTGGATTGAGGTGTTTTGACCGTGGCTTCGGTGGATATGGCTTTGCTCGAGGCCGCACTCGACGAGATTCGGCCCGCGCTCCACGCTGATGGCGGGGATCTCATCCTGCACGGTGTCGATGATCTCGGTGTGGTCACGGTCGAACTTCAAGGAGCCTGTGGCACCTGTCCGCTTTCGATCGTGACGTTGGTCGCTGGGATCGAGGTGATGGTGACACGCCGTGTTCCCGGGGTGGCCGGGGTTGTTGCGCACTCACCGTTCCTGCCGAAGCTGGAGTCCTGAGGGGAGGACGTCACCAGACGGGTCGACGCCCGACGACGCACCACTAGCCGCGCTGGGCCACCGCGTCGATCTGGACGAGCGCGCCCTTCCACAGAAATGCCACGCCGTAGCTGGTGCGGGCCGGGAACGGCTGAGGAAACCGATCGGCGTAGACGTGGTTCATGGAGTCGAGGTCGGCCTCGTCGACGAACTGGACGTTGGTGTGTACGACCTGCGCCAGTGATGAGCCGGCCTCCTGGAGGATGGCATCCAGGTTGCTGATGGCCTGATGGAACTCAGCCTCGAACCCGCCCGTGACGAAGTCGCCGCTTGCCGGGTCGCGCCCGATCTGACCCGTGACCCACACGTGGTCGCCGTCGATCCGGACGTGCGGGTAGGGCCCGCGTGGCTCAGGAGCGTTCTCGGTCGTTACTGCGTCGGCCACGGTATGTCCTTTCTCCATTGGGGTGCCGACTCATTGGACGGCATTGCGTAGAGCTTCGAGGGTTTGTCGGGGCCCATCGTCCGCCAACCAGTCGGCCTCGACGATGACGTCGGAGACACCAATGTCGGCGAGCGGTTTCAGGTGCTGGACAACTGCTGGCAACGGGCCGGTGATGCGGACGATGGTGCGGAGGGGTCGCACTCGCCCGGCGGACTGTGCGAACGTCCGGCACTGGTCCATGCCGGCGCGCAGCGCCGCAACGTCGACGGTATCGGCTCGCTGGAAGGCGAGCCAGCCATCCCCACGCTCACCAGCCCTTCTCAAGGCGTGCTGCGACATACCCCCAACGAGAATCGGGATGTCGTGAAGTGGAGTGGGATGACAGAGGATTCCCTCGGGGAGCCGGTAGTTCTGGTACTCCAGGGTCGTCGGCTCACCCGACCAGCACTCACGCAGGATGTCGATCCATTCGTTCAATCGTGAGCCGCGGGATTCGAACGGCACCTGGAGCGCCTCGAATTCCTCCCTCAGCCAGCCGGCTCCGGTCCCGAGCACAACCCGACCGCCACTCACCACGTCGAGCGTTGCGAGCTGTTTCGCCAGCACGAGAGGGTTGCGCATGGCGGCAATCAGCACCGCCACGCCCACCTCGACTCTCTCGGTGGCGGCAGCAGCCGTCGACATGCTGACGATGGCATCGAACCGGGCAGCGGCGGGGTCCCAGGTGATGACCCCGTCTTTGGAGTAGGGATACGCCGAGTTGGTTTCGCGAAGCATCACGACGTGGTCGCTCACCCAGACCGAGTCGAATCCTGCCTCTTCAGCTCTCCGAGCCGATTCGACCATCGGGAACTCGTACACCTTCGGGCCGAAGTCGGGGAGTTTGGCGCCAAAACGCATGCTGTGGGTTTCCTCCTAGTGGACCACTACGTCAGCCAGCCGCCATCGACGACCAAAACGTGTCCTGTGATATACGAGGCGTCGTCCGATGACAGGAAGTCGACGGCCGCAGCTATCTCTTCGGGTGAACCGAGGCGTCCCAAGGGGATATGCGATTGCGCAAGGCCGTGGAGCGCCTCCGGGTCGGACGACAAGCGACCGGGTGAGATCCGTGTCAACCGTTCCGGGGGCGACTGCGTTCACCCGAATCCCGCTCCCGGCCAGCTCTCTCGCGGCGGCAACCGTCAGCATACGAACCGCGCCTTTCGACGTGTCGTACGGGACCATGGGGGTCGTCGACGCAGTAAATGCTGAAGTCGACGCCAGGTTGATGATCGCCCCGCGACGCCGGGGAGCCATCACCCGCGCGGCCGCCTGGAGCAGGAAGAACACCCCCCTCAGGTTGACATCCATGAGAGCGTCAAATCTCTCCGGGGTGACGTCGAGGAGTGGCATCACCCAGCCGACACCTGCGTTGTTCACCACGGTCGCCAGTGGGGCATTCGCATCGGCTTCGAGGACGACCTCGCGGATGGCGTCGACGTTCGTGACGTCGAGCTCCAGGGGTTGGACGGCCATCCCCTCCGACTCCAACTCCCGAGCCGCCCGTGTTGCCCCGTCGATGTCGACATCCGCGAGGAACACGACGTCACCGCGGCGTCCAAGACGTGCCGCGATGGCGAGCCCAATACCCCTGGCGCCCCCAGTGATGAGGGCGCCAGGAGTTGGGTCGAGTTTGTGCGGGTCGGTCACGAGCCGGTTGGGCTGCTCGCTCAGTTACACGCCGGCAATCCCTCGGTCGGACCGATGATGTCGGTGTAGAGCCTCGTCAAGGGTGCCGTTGGAGATGTAGTACCCCAGCCAACCGTTGATGTACTCGAGCCAAACGACATCGCCGCGTGGGACCGCCCAAGCTCCGTATTCCTGCGAGAACGGGTCGTCGGGGTTGAGGATCGACGTGTTCGGGTTCTCCGCTACGAACGGGATCGCCAGGTATTCCTCGACCACGATGGCGTCCGCCCGTCCCGAAGCGACCTCGAGGAACGCAGGCGCCTGCTCGAATTCACCCAGATTCGCATCCGGGAACTCAGTCTCGATCAGATTGGCCGCAGTCGATCCGATGAGGGCCGTCATGGTCACATCCGGGCTGTTGAGTTGATCGAGGGATGTGATTCCAGAGTCGTTGTTGGTGACGACCACTTGGCGGTACGGCACGTACGGGCAGCTGAACCACAACTGCTCGAGCCGTGCGGGACGCCCAACGAGGCCAACGGAGACCAGGTCGAACTGCCCGGCGAGGAGCCCAGGGATGAGCGCATCAAATTCGAGGTCTGATATCTCGAGTTCCACGCCGAGGTCCTCGGCCAGGAGTGTCACGAGTTCGACGTCGTAGCCGGCCGGCTGGTCGTTGGCGTCGCGATACATCTGCGGCTCGAACTGCAAGGTCATTCCAACCCGAAGTGTTCCCCGGTCCTTGATCTCGTCGAGCAGGTTCCCCGAAACCACGGCGTCGGCTGCCGTTGTCGAGTCGGACTGTGCCGGTGCCTGTGTGGTCTCATCTGATGCTGCCGCAGCGTCGTCATCGTCGCCCGAGCAAGCCGCTGCCAACATGGCAACGATCATGAGTAGGACGACCCACTTCCTGTGTTTCTTCACGGTTACGCGCTCCCTTTCCCTAACTATGCCCGGGCTTCTACAGCTCCAGGCCAGTGACTTCGGTTTCCTCCTCGAGGGCGACCTGTTCTTCCTCTTCCTCCTTCTGTTCTTCCTCTTCCTCGCCGATGGGGATCTCCAGCACCGGTTCGCCTTGCATGTCCGCTTCCACCCTTGCTTGGAGTGCCCGTAACCGGGTGGTCCGGCGAACGGCGAACGGCGACCAATTGCGGGCACTGGAGGTGAGGAGGTCGACCAACGCAAAACGCTTCTCGAGGTACTTGACGCCGAAGTAGACCAGCGTCGTGAGGGCGAGATAGATGAGGACGGTCGCCAGGTAGACCTCGAAGTATCGGAATGTCCTGTTCGCCAGCCTGTTGCTGACTCGAAGTAGCTCGGGAACCCCGATGAGGTAGACGAGCGAAGAGTCCTTGATCATGCCGATAAACATGTTGCCGGTCGCTGGGATCACGATCCGGGTGGCTTGGGGGAGGACCACCCGAACGAACGTCTGTACGCGACCCATCCCAACCGCGTGCGCTGCCTCGCGTTGGCCGTACGGAACCGCCTGGATTCCGCTGCGGAAGATCTCACCAAGCCAGGCCGAGTACTGAAGCGTCAACGCCAGGACGCCGGCCTGGATCGCCGTCATGTTCAGGCCGAACTGGATGGCAAGTCCGTAATACACGAAGAGGATGAACACGAGCAATGGGATGGCGCGGAAAACGTTGACGTAGGCGGCGATCAGCGGCTGGATGATTCTCGACTTCGACATGCGAAGCAGCGCCACAACGAGTCCGAGGGCGACGGAAAGGGTGAACGAGACGATGCTGATGAGGATCGTGAGCCTGAGACCGTCGAGGAAGATCTCGCGGTTGTCCCAGATGAACCCCCAACGAAACTCGGCCTGAGCCACAACGGGAAGTAGCGAGCGCATCAGAGAATCGCCTCGATGAAGGCCCGAGTTCTTGGTTCCTGCGCGTCTGAGTAGATCTCGTGTCCTCCCTGCTCCACGATCATCCCGTCGTCCATGAAGATATTCAGGTCTCCGGCCTCTCGGGCGAAGCCCATCTCATGGGTTACGACGACCATGGTCATTCCGGACTCGGCGAGCGTTCGCATGGCTGCAAGAACCTCCCCGACAAGCTCCGGATCCAGCGCCGAGGTCGGCTCGTCGAACAACATCACCTTGGGCTCCATCACAAGCGATCGAGCGATGGCGACCCGCTGCTGTTGCCCGCCAGACAACTGAACGGGGTACGCCCCGATCTTGTCGAGCAACCCCACCCGTTTGAGCTGGACGGCCGCCTTGTAGTCAGCTTCTGGGCGGGAGACCCGCTTCACGCGGCGCAACGCAAGGGCAACGTTTTCGAGCACCGTGATGTGGGGGAACAAATTGAATTGCTGGAACACCATGCCGATCTGTTCGCGTAACACCCGCGGCTTCCCGCGCGGCAGCTTCTGTCCGTCGAGCCCCGGTCCGTATTCCTTGCCTTCGAACCACACGGACCCGGACTCGGGTTTCTCGAGGAGATTGGTCGTGCGCAACAGCGTCGATTTTCCGGAGCCGGAGGGACCGAAGATGACGATGTGCTGGCCCTTGTCGACCGTCAGGTCGACTCCTTTGAGGACGTGGTTGTTGCCGAACGACTTGTGAATGCTGCGGAGACGAACAACGGGTTCGGACTTTCCCGGCGGGCTGGTGTTGTTCGAATCCACGCTCATGCGTCGAGGTCCGTCGGTCGAGAGGCGACATCGTGTCCGTGGCGTTGCAGGAGATCAACAATGGCGTCCTCGGCGAACCGAAGCCCGTCGTGAACACCGAGGCGGTAGGGCGACGCTCCTTTGGCGGTGTTGTAGTCGAGTTCCTGTCTCACCCGCTCGAGCACGTTTGTGAGGCCGTCGGCGACCTCGGTTCCCGCATCCGCAACTCTTTGGAGTTGATCGACATCCAGGGAGTTGCCGGGGGGCTGGGTCATGAGCCCTGCTTCGCGGCGTGGTAGTCCTGAGCGAGGTCGGCGAGCCCTTCGGGGTCGAAGCCGATCACCCGTCGGTCACCAAAGACCGTAACGGGAACGATCGAGTTCCCGGTGAGGGCGAGCAACTCCCGGTGTGCCTGGTCGCTCTGGCGAATGTTGCGGTCGTCGAACTCGACGGACTGCGCCTGCAAGTAGTCCCGCACGCGACAACACTCCTGTCAAGTGGGGGTGCGAGCCTCGGTATTGAGGCTGTACAGGATCGGCCAATCCAACGTGCCCTCCCTTGGATCCGCTCAGATGTCGCCGGGTACTATAGCGTACTGACCCCCGAGCCGCCGGGTAGGGTCACCGGCCCGGCATCGAGATGATGTCCGATTGCCCCTCCTCAGGGCCGGTTCTCCCCAGCTAGGCAAGCCGACCACGCACTCTGTAGGAACCCTCAGTCGGTAGGTTGGGAAAGATCGACTCAGATCCGGAGGACACCCAATGAAGACCGCTCTTGTGGTCCTGGACATGCTCAACGACTTCGTTGATGGCACCCTCGCCAATGATGCGGCCAAGCCGATCATCGGTCAGATCGATCAATTGGCCGCTGCGGCGCGGGAGCGTGACGACTGGATGGTCGTCTACGCCAACGACGCTCATCAGCCCAACGACGTCGAATTTGCCGTCTTCGGTGAGCACGCTTTGGCGGGTTCGACGGGGGCCGAGGTTGTTGCCGAGTTGACCCCCCGAGCGGGTGACATCGTCGTCCCCAAGCGCTACTACTCGGCGTTCACCGACACCGACCTCGACTCGACGTGCCGGGTGCACAACATCGGCAAGATGGTCATCGTCGGCCAGCACACCAACTGCTGCTGTCGCCACACCACCTACGATGCCTTCCTCCGAGGCATCGAAGTTGCCGTGGTTTCCGATGCCACCTGCGTGTTCGCCCCCATGGTCGGCGACGCCTACGACCAGGTCCAGAGCGAATCTCTGGACTACCTGTCGACTTTCTACAACTCGGTAGTCCTTGAGACCGCCGAGCTCCTCTGAGGGGTCGTTCGGGGTCCAGGCAAGTTCTGGACGGAGGCTCAAGGAAGTCGGGTCATCGCCCGATGGTTGGGGGGAAGGTGCAATGCCCAATGACGCTCAGTGACGCTCCCCATAAGGCTCAGGACGAAGCGGCCGGTTCTGACGCGAGCCCGGCCGATGATCACTACCTGAAACAAGAGCTGTACGACCTCGTGCAGTCTGATCCTGCGATCTTCGATTTCATCCAGTCGGGTTCGCTCGATGGTCTTTGGTACTGGGATCTGACCGAGCCCGAGATCGAGTGGATGAGCCCAAGATTCTGGGAGGTTCTCGGGTTTGATCCCGGCACCAAGACTCACCAGATCGCAGAGTGGCAGGACCTGATCTTCGAAGAGGACCTGCAGAATGCTTCTGAGAATTTTGAACGGCACTGCGCCGACCCCAGTCATCCCTACGACCAGACGGTTCGCTACCGACATCGCGACGGGCACACCGTTTGGGTGCGCTGCCGCGGCATCGCGATTCGGGATGAGAACGGAGAGCCGATCAGGCTCCTCGGAGTGCACACGGATCTGACCAGATGCATGACCTCACAGTCGGATCTCGCAACGCAGACTGAGGAACTCCGCCAGAAGGCTGCGGAGCTGGAGCGGGTCAATAAGCAACTGCGGGAGACCCGCCGGCTGCTCGAGGAGGAGCTGGAGTCCCGTGGTAGGCAAGTCGCCTCGCTTTCGCACGAGCTGCGCAACCCGCTATCGGCCCTACTCGGCTTCGCTGAGATGCTGACCGACGACGGAATCGAATTGGACGAAGAAGAGCGCAACGAGATGATCCAGACGATCTCGCAAGAGGGCCAGGATGTTTTGCATCTCGTAGAGGACCTGCTCGCCACAGCCCGGGCCGATGTGGGCGAGCTGGCGGTCACTTCGGTGTCGGTCAACCTGCGGGCGCAGGCCGCCCAGGTGCTCGAGAGCTTGGATCCCCAGTCGGTGAGCGGCATCTCGTTGCGGGGCGATTCGGTGCGAGCCATAGGAGACCCGACTCGGGTCCGCCAGATTCTGCGCAACCTGGTCTCGAATGCGTTGCGGTACGGCGGAGATGACGTCGAGATCGTTGTTGCCACCGAGGGCAACGCTGCGCTCGTGACGGTGTCGGACAATGGGTCGGCCATTCCGCCCGATGATGTTGAACGCATCTTCGAGCCCTACCAACGTGCGGCAAACGCCCAGGTGATGGCGGCATCGGTTGGTCTCGGGCTGTCGGTCTCCCGCCAGCTCGCCCGCCTGATGGGTGGCAGCCTCGTCTACCGCCACCACCACGGCCGCAGCAGTTTCCGCCTCGCCCTCCCCATGAGGGCAAGCGACGGATAACGCGCATCCCAGGATGTGGTGGCCAAGAAGATGCCCCTTGAGTGTGGGCAGACGATCGGTACGCTTCCTTCAGTCGGCACGCGGCGCGTCGGACAGAACAACCGACGCGAACCAGAATCGCCGCGGCGCCGTATTGGCTCTCGAAACGCTCTAGTGAAGGGGACTCCCATGAAGCGAATCGCAATCACCCTTGTCAGTCTTGCGCTCCTCGTTGGTGCTGCCGCACCTGCGGTGGCCAAGCGGGCATTTCCGGACGTGATCCAACTTCCTACGGCTTTCGAGGCCGAAGGCATCGCGATCGGGAGGCACCACACGTTCTATGCCGGTTCGCTCGCAGACGGCACGATCGTCTCCGGTGACCTCAGGACTGGAGAAACCGAGGTGCTGGTTCCGGGAGCGCCGGGCCGCCTGTCCGTCGGTATGAGCGTTGATCGCCGCAGCGGCTATCTCTTCGTTGCCGGTGGTCTCAACGCCGTGGGCCGCGTCTACGACACGGCCTCCGGGTCGCTGGTCGCCGAATACACCATGTCGAGCGGCGGCGAATTCGGCGACTTCATCAATGACGTGATCGTGACCCGCAAGGCCGCCTACTTCACCAACTCGTTTGCGTCGGAGATCTACCGGGTGCCGCTGGGTCCGGGGCGGCGCGGTGGACGCAGCTGCGGCCGCCGACGTCATCCCGCTTGCCGGCGACTGGACGCAGCTTCCCGGCCCATTCGTGTTCAACGCCAACGGCATCGAGGCATCTCGAAACGGTAAGACCTTGATCATCGTCAACAGTGCAACGGCAGAGTTGTACACGGTTGACCCGGCTGATGGGATCGCGGCGCAGATCGATCTTGGTGGCGCAAACGTTCCCGTTTGGGGACGGGCTCGTCCTGTCCGGCAAGACCTTGTATGTCGTGCAGAACCAGTTGAACCAGATTGGCGTCGTTTCGCTCAGCCGCGACCTGGCGTCCGGCGACATCGGGGACCCGATCACAAGTTCGGCATTCGACGTCCCGACGACGGCGGCAGCGTTCGGTAGTTCGCTATACGCCGTGAACGCCAAGTTCGGAACGCCCCCCGAGGGCACTCCGTACGAGGTAGTGCGGGTGTCCCGCAAGTAGCGATCGAGGCACCGCGCCTCGCTCGGCAGTTCCGTCGTGCCCTCTCCCAGCTTGCTGGGGGAGGTGGGCCGGCGCCGCTTTGGGCGCCGGGTCGGAGGGGGCCGCGGCAGCCGTTGTCGCGGTCTCGCCGCACCCGTCCCGAACCTGCGTTTTGCGGTTCGGCAGCGACCCGCAAACGCCCTCAGCCCTCCTGGTGCGCCGCAGGCCGCCCGGCCGGACGATGGCGCCGGGCGGCGCGGGCCGGCGCGGGGTTCGCTGGCTCGTGTTGCGGTTCCGGTCATGACCTCCGCCACTTCCGGCTCGGGTGCCGGCAGCGGCTCGACGTTGATCACCCGTTGCTGTTTGCCGATGTCCATGGTTGTTTCCTCCGTGCGTGGTAGTCCAGATAGTCCGTGATGGCTCGCCGTGTCGTGTCGACCTTCTTTGGCTGGGGGAGCGGTTGGATGCCGAGGTCTGCCGCTGTCCGATAGGACCCAAACAGCTCGCCGAGTTGCGCCGGGTCGTCGGTCATCCACAGGGTGCCGCCGCTCGTAGATGGCGATGGCGAGGACCGAGGCACGTTCGGCTCGATATCCACGCTCGTGCTCGACGACGGTGCCTTCCAGCCCCACCAGCCCTATGGCGAATGAGCTGTTGCGGCGGATGGCCTTGCCCGCCAGCAGCGGCCGTGGGGACTTGGCGGCGTAGATGCCGCACCCGAACGCCACGTCGGCGCAGCGGCCATCGGTGTGCGGCAGGGGCCCCGGCGCTGAGCATCTGGCGACCTTGTGGGGCGCATCCCACACCTGCCAGTGCCCACAGAAGCGGTTGGCCGCGATGGTCCAGATCCGGTAGCCGAGCACCGCGGTCGGCGACCACATGGCGGTCGATTCCGTGGTCTTGGCCTCGGCCTGGCGCCGCAGGCGCTGCCGGCGGGCTATGTCGTCGGCCTTGGCGAGCATGCCTTGAGCAGCCGAACGAATTCTGTTTGGGCCGCGGCCACCTCGGCTTCCAGCACCGCGATCCGTGTGTCGAACTGGTCGAGTTCCTCGGCGAGGGCCTCCGCTTTGGCTCGCTCGTCGGCGAGGCGGCGCCGGAACCGTTGGCCGCGTTGGGGCATTTCGTCGAGGTCGGGCGACCCACCGGCGAGAACGAGCGCCTGTTCATAGCCGTTGGCTGCGGCGAGCGCCCAGCGGAGTTCGCCACCGACGAGGGTGCGTTGCTTGGAGACAAACCGCAGCGTCGACGCTGTTCGAGTCGATGGTGGACTGCAATGCGTGCGCCTCGGGCGGAACGGTTCCGAAGCGGTGTTGATGCAGCGTGGTCCGCAGCTGCTGGATGTTCTCGCCTTGCGACTTGTCGGTGGTGCTCATCCGGTTTCCCCTACGAGATCCTCGAACATAGGACATCGAACGTGTGTTCGCAACAACGCGAAATCTGAGCCAAATCAGCGATCGTGGACGCCATTTCAGGCTCCCCGGGACGGTTCTACGCCCGCGAGCGCTGAACCGGAATACGTATGGATTCACCGTGAATAAAGTGACGCATGCAATGGGTGCGAATCTCCACAACGACGGTGGTCTCTACGACGCGACCCTGGAACACGATTCCTGCGGAATCGGGTTTGTCGCCGACATTCAGGGCCGCAAGAGTCATCAGATCATCGAGCAGGGCCAGACCGTGCTCACCAACCTCACCCACCGCGGCGCGGTGGGGGCAGATCCGCTCGCCGGTGACGGCGCCGGGATGCTCATCCAAATGCCCCACGCGTTCTTCCGAGCCGAGGCCGAACGGCTCGGGATCGACCTTCCCCCCGATGGCGAGTACGGCGTCGGGATGGTCTTCCTCCCCAAGAACGAGGTCGACCGCATCATCTGCGAGAACGTGCTCATCGAACTGGTGGTCGCCGAAGGCATGACGGTGCTCGGCTGGCGTGATGTCCCGGTCGATGCGAGCTGTCTCGGTGAGAGCGTCAAGCCCCGCGAGCCGTTCATCCGGCAGATCTTCATCGGTCGGGGCACCGCCATCACCAACGCCGACGAGTTCGAGCGCAAGCTGTTCGTGATCCGCAAACAGGCCCACAACACCATCAGGCACCGCGCTCCGCACGTCACCGACGAGGGCTTCTACTACGTGCCTTCGATGTCGGCGCGCACCATCACCTTCAAGGGCATGATGCTCGCCGAGAACCTGTCGGTCTACTACCGGGATCTGGTGGATCCGCGGGTCGAGTCGGCGCTGGCGCTGATCCACCAGCGGTTCTCGACCAACACGTTCCCGAGTTGGCGGCTGGCTCAACCGTTCCGCTACCTGTGCCACAACGGCGAGATCAACACGCTGCGCGGCAACGTCAACTGGATGGCGGCCCGCCGCCACAGCATGGCCTCCGAGGTCATCGGCGACGACCTCGAACGACTGTGGCCGCTGATCGGCGACGGGGCATCGGACTCGGCCACGTTCGACAACGCCCTCGAGTTGCTGCTCGCCGCCGGCTACTCGCTGGGCCACGCCATGATGCTGATGATCCCCGAGGCCTGGGCGGACAACCCGCTGATGGACGACAACCGCATCGCCTTCTACGAGTACCAGGCTGCCCTGATGGAGCCGTGGGACGGCCCCGCCGCGGTGGCGTTCACCGACGGCCGCCAGATCGGCGCCACCCTCGACCGCAACGGGCTGCGCCCGGGCCGCTACGTCATCACCGACGACGACCTCATCGTGATGGCGTCCGAGATCGGCGTGCTCGACATCCCCGAGGAGAAGATCGTCAAGAAGTGGCGGCTCCAGCCCGGCAAGATGCTGCTGATCGACCTCGAGCAGGGCCGCATCATCAGCGATGAAGAGCTGAAGGCCGACCTCACTGCGGCCAAGCCGTACCGCAAGTGGCTCGACGAGACCCAGATCCGGCTCACCGAGCTGCCCCAAGAGGTGGCGTCGATGGCGCCCGACCACCAGACGCTGCTCGATGCCCAGCAGGCGTTCGGCTACACCAGGGAGGACGTCGAGTTCTTCATCAAGCCGATGGCGCTCAACGGTTTGGATCCGATCGGGTCGATGGGGCGGGACACGCCGCCGGCGGTGCTGTCTGACCGGCCCAAGACGCTGTTCGACTACTTCAAGCAGAACTTCGCCCAGGTCACCAACCCGCCGATCGACCCGATCCGTGAGGAGACGGTGATGTCGCTGGTGTCACTGATCGGGCCGCGCCCCAACCTGCTCGACCTCAACACCGGCGGCTCGCACAAGCGGCTCGAGGTGGAGCACCCCATCCTGACCAACATGGGGCTCGAGCGGATTCGCCGCATCGAGAACCACGTCGACCACGCCTTCCGCACTGAGCGGCTGTCGATGTGTTACCCGGTGTCCGAGGGGGCCGCCGGGATGCGGTCCGCCCTCGAGAATCTCTGCGAGCAGGCCGTCGACGGGGTGCGGGCCGGGTACAACATCCTGATCCTGTCTGACCGCTGCGTCGACGTCGGCCGGGTGGCGATCCCTTCGCTGCTGGCTACCTCGGCCGTGCACCATCACCTGATCCGTCAGGGGCTGCGCACCGATGTCGGCCTCGTGGTCGAGACCGGTGAGGCCCGCAAGGTCCACGACTTCTGCCTCCTCGGCGGGTACGGCGCCGAGGCGATCAACCCCTACCTGGCGCTCGACACGATTTCCGTGCTCGACGACCTGCCCGGCATCGACGTCGAGGAAGCCAAGTTCCAGTATGTCGCCGCAATCAAGAAGGGCATGAAGAAGGTCATGTCGAAGATGGGCATCTCGACCTTCCAGTCGTACTGCGGGGCCCAGATCTTCGACGCCGTCGGCCTGTCCCAGGAGTTCATCGACGAGTTCTTCAGCGGCACCCACAGCGTGATCGAGGGGATCGGCCTCGATGCCATCGCCGAAGAGGCCGTTGCCCGCCACGCCGCCGCCTACGGGCAGGTGCATGTGCTGCGCGACGCTCTCGACGTCGGTGGTGAGATTGCCTTCCGCCTACGGGGCGAGGAGCACGTGTGGACCCCGGAGACCGTCACGGGTCTCCAGCATGCGGTGCGCGAAGGCAGCTTCGAGAAGTTCCAGCAGTACACCGCCGTGGTCGACGACCAGACGGCGAAACTCAAGAACCTGCGCGGCCTGTTCGAGCTGCGCTTACGCCGATGAACCGCTGCCGCTCGATGAGGTCGAGCCGGCGACCGAGATCGTCAAGCGGTTCGCCACCGGAGCCATGTCGTTTGGGTCGATCTCGTGGGAGGCGCACACCAACCTCGCCATTGCGATGAACCGGCTCGGCGCCAAGTCCAACACCGGCGAGGGCGGCGAGGAGTCGGTGCGGTTTCAGCCGATGGACAACGGCGACTCGATGCGCTCGGCGGTCAAGCAGGTCGCCTCGGGCCGCTTCGGGGTGACCACCGAGTACCTGGTCAACGCCGATGACATCCAGATCAAGATGGCCCAGGGCGCCAAGCCGGGCGAGGGCGGCCAGTTGCCCGGCCACAAGGTCGACGAGCGGATCGCCGCGGTCCGCCATTCGACCCCCGGGGTCGGCCTCATCTCGCCGCCGCCGCACCACGACATCTACTCGATCGAGGACCTCAAGCAGCTCATCTACGACCTCAAGAACGTCAACCCGGACGCCCGGATCAGCGTCAAGCTGGTGTCGGAGGTGGGGGTGGGGACGATCGCGGCCGGCGTCGCCAAGGCCCGGGCCGACCACGTGCTCATCTCCGGGTACGAGGGCGGCACCGGGGCCAGCCCGTTGACGTCGATCATGCAGGCGGGGTCGCACTGGGAGATCGGCCTGGCCGACGCCCACCAGACCCTGGTCGCCAACGAACTGCGGGGCCGCATCGCGGTCCAAACCGACGGCGGGATCCGCACCGGACGCGACGTGGTGATCGCGGCGCTGCTCGGCGCCGACGAGGTCGGGTTCGGGACGGCGGCGCTGATCTCGCAGGGCTGCATCATGATGCGCAAGTGCCACCTCAACACCTGCCCGGTCGGGGTCGCCACCCAGGACCCGGAGCTGCGCAAGCTGTTCCCCGGCACGCCGCAGCACGTCGTCAACTTCTTCATATTCATCGCCGAGGAGGCCCGCCAACTGATGGCCCGGCTCGGGTTCCGCACCTTCGACGAGATGATCGGCCAAACCGACCGGATCGACACCCGCCAGGCCGTGGACCACTGGAAGGCCCAGGGGCTCGACTTCTCCCGGATTCTCTACAAGCCCGAACCAGAGCCCGGGGTCGCCATTCGCAATACGGAGGCCCAGGACCACCGTCTCGAGTGGGTACTCGACCGGAGGCTGATCAAGGAGGCCGCTCCGGCGCTCGAGCACGGCCAACCGGTCCGCATCGAGACGAGGGTGCGCAACACCGACCGCACCATCGGGGCGATGCTGTCTGGCGAGGTGGCCAAACGGTACGGCTTCGCCGGCCTGCCGCCCGACACGATCCATGTGTCGATGAAGGGCACCGCCGGCCAGAGCTTCGGGGCGTGGGCGGCCCGGGGGGTGACGCTGAAACTCGAAGGCGACGCCAACGACTACGTCGGCAAGGGCCTGTCGGGTGGCCGGCTCATCATCGTGGCGCCCCCGCTCGGTCCGATCGTTCCGTACGAGAACGTGATCATCGGCAACACCGTCCTGTACGGGGCGATTGCGGGGGAGTGCTACTTCAACGGCGGCGCCGGTGAGCGCTTTGCCGTCCGCAACTCCGGGGCAATTGCGGTGGTCGAGCGAGTCGGCGACCACGGCTGCGAGTACATGACCGGAGGCTGCGTGGTCGTCATCGGCAAGACCGGACGCAACTTCGCCGCAGGGATGAGCGGCGGCATTGCGTATGTCATCAACGAGATCGGTGACTTCAAGCAGCGCTGCAACCCGGCCATGGTCGAGTTGGAGTCGATCGATCCGGACGACGGTCCGCCGCCCGGGATGGGGCCGGAGCCGACGATGGACGAGTTGATGGCCGACCCGCTGCGCCACGACGCCTGGCGGCTGCGGTCGCTGATCGAGCGTCACGCCCGGTTCGTGGATAGCTCACGGGCCCAGGAGATCCTCGACAACTGGGATGAGTACCTCCCGATGTTCGTCAAGGTGGTGCCGGTTGAGTACCGCCGGGCGCTCGAAGAGATGCAGCGGGTCACGGTGGGGGCGCGCTGATGGGCAAACCGACCGGGTTCAAGGAGTACGACCGCCAGGACCGGGCGTATCGCCCGATTGATGTGCGGCTGACGGACTACCGCGAGTTCACGATCCCGCTGGCAGGCGAGGCGCTGGCCCAGCAGGGGGCGCGCTGCATGGATTGCGGGATCCCGTACTGCCACCAGGGCTGCCCGGTGGACAACATCATCCCGGACTGGAACGACCTGGTGTATCGGGACCGGTGGCACGAAGCGATCGAGATTCTGCATTCGACGAACAACTTCCCGGAGTTCACCGGGCGGGTGTGCCCGGCGCCGTGTGAGGAGGCGTGCACGCTGAACCTGCATGATGCGCCGGTGGCGATCAAGACGATCGAGCACGCCATCATCGAGCGGGCATGGGCGGAGGGTTGGATCCGGCCGCAGATTCCGCCGCAGCGCACGGGCCGGGTGGTGGCGGTGGTGGGTTCGGGTCCGGCCGGGTTGGCGTGTGCCCAGCAGTTGGCCCGGGCGGGTCACCGGGTGACGGTGTATGAGAAGAACGCCAAGATCGGCGGGCTGCTGCGGTATGGGATCCCGGACTTCAAGATGGAGAAGTCGGTGATCGATCGCCGGATGTCGCAGATGCAGGCCGAGGGCGTGGAGTTCAGGGTGAACAACAACATCGGGGTGGACATCCCGGTGGATCGGCTGGCCGATGAGTACGACGCATTGGTGCTGGCGGGCGGTTGTGAGCAGCCGCAGGGATCTGCCGGTGCCGGGCCGTGAGTTGGATGGGGTGCACTTTGCGATGCCGTTCCTGACCCAGCAGAACCGCAGGGTTGGGGGAGAGCCGCTGAAGGGTGTTGAGCCGATCAGCGCCAAGGGCAAGCACGTGATCGTGATCGGTGGTGGGGACACGGGTTCGGACTGCGTGGGGACGGCGAACCGCCAGGGCGCGGCGTCGGTGACCCAGTTGGAGCTGTTGCCGAGGCCGGCGGAGGAGTTGGACAAGCTGCTGGTGTGGCCGAACTGGCCGACGCGGCTGCGGACGTCGTCGAGCCACCAAGAGGGCTGCGAGCGGAGATGGTCGGTGGCGACCAAGTCGTTCACCGGCAGCGACGGCGTGGTGCAGAGCCTCCAAGGCGTTGAGGTGGAGTGGACGCGGGACAACGGCTCCTGGCAGATGCGCGAGGTCGAAGGCACGGAGTTCGAACTGAAGGCCGACCTCGTGCTGCTGGCGATGGGTTTTGTGTCGCCGGTGCGCGACGGCCTGCTGCGTGAGTTGGACGTCGAGGTCGACGCCCAGCGGCAACGTCGCCGCCGACACCGAGAACTACCAAACGAGCGTCCCCGGTGTCTTCACCGCCGGCGACATGCGCCGCGGCCAATCCCTCGTCGTCTGGGCCATCCGCGAAGGCCGCCAATGCGCAAGAGCGGTCGACGAGGCGCTGGTGGGGCGGTCGGACCTGCCGCGGTAGTCGGGGGCTCGGGCCCTCTGAGTTGGGAGAAGGCCAGCCTTCGACTTCTTCGCCCTTGAGATTCCTCGGCAACGACCTCATAGCGATATTGCTCTAGGAGATTGGTCGCAGATGCCGCCGCTATCAGCGCTGCGGCGGAGTCCCACCCACCCCCCCAACCCCTCCGCCCCCAGTGATCCCGCGTATCACCAACGCACCCACCACCTCTCTACTGACACGACGCGGTCGCGTGGGTACGAAGCGTGACTGCCGAACGAAGGGGAGGAACTGATGGACGAGGTATTGATGGAGGTGACGGAACCGGACGCCGCCGTTCGGTTGCGTGATGGAGGGGAGCGGGTCATCCACCGCTTCGAAGGTGCGGTCGTGCTCGAGGGCACGCCGCGGGATCCTGAGCTGAGCGCCTTGGTGCGGCCCAGCCGGGAACCCGAATTCGAACTGCCCGACACGCTCGATCCGGACCGGATCGGAGTCTTGGCGTTCCAGCTTCGCCAGACCGAGGCCTACCAGGCCCGCAAGGCGCGCCGTCCTGACGTGGGTGTTGACATCGAAGAAATCATCAGCAGGGAGCCGGGCGTATGACCCCGCGCAACCAGCGACTCATCAACGAAGTGGCGGTCGGCATCGTCTACGTCCAGGGCCCCACCAGCGAGACGTCGATGACCATCGGCGATCTGGTCGACGCCCACGCCGAGATCCAAGACGGCCTCAGCATGCTTGCCGGGCTCGAACCCGACGCCAAGATGTCGTGGATACACGAAACCAGGGTGATCGAGCTCGACCAGCCCATCTTCCCTGGGGCGCCATGGAAAGGGCTGCCGAAGAGCTTCTACGTCAAGCGGGTCGACGCGGCCCTGTGGCGCGAGTCGAATCAGAAGACGTACCTGTTCCAGGGCGACCAGTACGTGCGGCTCACCGGCTCAACTATGGACGCCGGCTATCCCAAGCCGATCGCCGGCCAATGGCACGGCCTGCCCTCCGACTTCGAGGACGGCATCGACGCCGCCTTCTGGCACAAACAACGCGACAAGATCTATATGTTCAAGGGCGACCAGTACGTGCGTCTCACCGAGACCACCATGGACGCCGGCTACCCGAAACCCATCGCGGCCAACTGGCACGACGTTCCCGCCGGCTTCGAGTCCGGGATCGACGCCGTGTTCATGCGGCACACCACGAACAAGATCTACATGTTCAAAGGTGACGAGTACATCCGTCTCACCGGCTCCACGATGGACGCCGGCTACCCGAAACCCATTGCGGGACACTTCAACGGGCTGCCGGAGCACTACGAGGAGGGGATCGATGCCGCCCTGTGGCGTGGCGACAACGACAAGGTGTACTTCTTCGACTCGCCGTCGCGCAACAACCTGAACGACTACATCCGCTACTCGGACGGCTTCGACACCATCGACGCCGGCTACCCCAAGTGGGTCGGCGGTCTCGATGCCGGCGACACCGAGGCGCTGTGGCGCGACCCCGCTCTCGCCGACCTGGGGTTCGGTCCCGGCGCCGACGGGTATAGGGCCTACGCCGACGACCTCCAGAATCGGCACGGGACCAAGTCGAGCATCGTGGCCTTCATCACCAAGTACCCGGTGTACTGGGGCGGCTACGCCGGCACCCCGCGGCTGGTGATGGCATGGCGGGTCGGTGGCGACAACTTCGACCGGGTGTTCGCCCACGAGACCGGCCATCTGTTCGGCGCGCCCGATGAATACGGTTCGAGCAACTGCACCTGCGGCAGCAACTACGGCCGCTTCTTCCGAGTCAAGAACGGCAACTGCCGCCTCTGCGCCGGCTCGATCTCAATGGATGGCAACTACCCGCGTCCGATCGCGGGCAACTGGCAGGGACTGCCGGCGGCGTTTCAATCCGGCGTCGACGCCACCATCTGGCGGCCTTCGAATCAGAAGGTCTACATGTTCAAGGACGACCAGTATGTGCGGATGACCGGGACCACCGTCGACGCCGGCTATCCGCAACCGATTGCGGGCAACTGGAAGGGCCTGCCCGCTTCGTTCGAAGCGGGGATCGACGCCGCGGTATGGCGGGAGTCCAACGGGAAGATCTACTTCTTCAAGGGCAACCAGTACGTCCGGATGACCGGGTCCGACATGGACGCGGGCTACCCGCACCCGATCGCCGGCAACTGGAAGGGGCTCAACGCATCGTTCAACGCCGGCATCGACGCCGCGGTGTGGCGGCCTTCGAACGGGAAGATCTACTTCTTCAAGGGCAGCCAATACGCCCGGCTCACCGACACCGAGATGGACGCCGGCTACCCGGCTTCGATCTCGGGCAACTGGAAGGAGCTACCCGCTTCGTTCACGCCGGGCATCGACGCCGCTCTGTGGCACGCCGACAAAGAGAGGATCTACCTCTTCTCAGGCAACCAATACGCCAGGATGAGCAACGGGGTCGCCTGCCTGATGTCGAACAACGTCCCTGACGTGTGCGGCTACACCCCGAGCCATCTCGGGTGGGAAGCCTTCATGGCCCGTATCGACGCCTCGGTGTATCGAGGCGACAACAACAAAACGTACCTGTTCTCTCGGGAGTGGTACGCCCGGTTCTCGACGGTGGGCGGCGAGATGGACGAGGGCTATCCCAAGCTCATCAAGAACCACTGGCACGGGCTGCCGTCGAGTTTCCGGCGTGATCTCGACGCTGCGCTGTGGCGGGAGTCGAACCAGAGGACGTACCTCTTCAAAGGGAATCAATACGTACGGCTCACCGGCTCGACGATGGACGACGGCTATCCGAAACCGATCGCCGGTCATTGGAAGGGCATCCCCGACGACTTCGAGGATGGGATCGATGCGGCGCTGTGGCGCCAGTCCAACGACAAGATCTACCTGTTCCGCGGTGACCGCTACGTGCGGCTCACCGAGACCGAGATGGACTCGGGCTATCCGCAGCCGATCGCGCCGAACTGGACGGGTGCTCCGGCGGTGTACGCCAACGGCATCAACGCTGCGTTGATGCGCCAGGACACGGGGCAGATCTACTTCTTCAACGGCCGGACCTACTTGCGCTACTCCAACGTGGCCGCCGGTGTGGACCCCGGCTACCCGAAGTGGATCGACGGGCGCTGGATGCCGTTCCCGAGGTAGGAAGTGGGCCGTTGGTGCCCGATGACCCTCAGCTCCGCAGGGTCATCGGGCACCAGCCGTGCTCGGAGCCGGCCGACGGCCACGGGAGCGCGGACACGCCGCGGGTGTGCTCCCTCGCGCAATGGCGAGCCCGGCCTCCGCGGCTTCCGTCGGGCATCGCGTCGAAGCTTCGCCGCGGAGCAGTACAGTTCAGCCAATGAGGCTCCGCTCCGCATCTGCGGTAGGACTTTCCGTCGTGTTGGTGGCTCTATCGGCATCGGCGTGTGGCGTGTCGCGTCCGTCCCTGGAGGAATGGCAACCGAGGTGGGTCGAGGTTCAGGCGCTGGTTCCGAGTCAGGGTGACCTCGGCGACGAACCAGATCGAGACCTGTGCAACCAGATCCACGTCGCCATCCGAGAGGAATCGCGAGGGTTGATTCCCACCCCTGATCCGGCGCTTGACGATGCGGTTCGGGATTGGGTCAAGATCGCAGAAACCACCTTCTTCGAATGCCCGCCGCGCGAGCGCGAGCTTGATGGCTTCGACGAGGCCTACAACGAAATGGCCCGGTTTGCTGCGGAGGTTGACGCCGTTGTGCGCCTCGACCGCGAGGCAGGTTGAGCGGTAGAAGCGTGGCGATGGGGCTGGCGGCCCCCTCCATCTCCGGCTCGGCCGGAGACACCTCCTACACCTGTCGGCGGGGGAGGTCGCAGAAATCGCGAGGTCCGCACCGGGAAAGGGGATCGGTGCAGACCCCGCTGGGTCGTGATCCGTCGCGATCGTCGCGTCCTGTTCGGCCTCGACGATCGCTACCAGGTGCGGATTGTTCTTGCTGTTCCTCGCGCTCCCTGAGTTTCAGTTGTCGGTGGCCGCGTTGGACGCCGCCTGCCGAGGGCGCTTCACGTCTGGGAGATGTCGCCGTACATGTCGGGGCGGCGGTCGCGGTAGAAGGCCCAGTGGCGGCGGACTTCTTCGATGAGGCCCATGTCGAGGTCGCGCACCAAGACTTCGTCTTCGGTGTCTGAGGCGCCCCCGCCGATGAGCTGCCCACGGGGGCTGGCGAAGTAGGAGGACCCGTAGTAGTCCGTGTCGGTCAAACCCTCGGAGCCCACCCGGTTGATGGCGCCGACAAAGTACTCGTTGGCGACTGCAGCGGCGGGCTGCTCGAGTTCCCACAGGTAGCGGGAATGGCCCCGGGTGGTGGCCGACGGGTTGAAGACGATCTTGGCCCCCTTGAGCCCCAGCACCCGCCAACCCTCGGGGAAGTGGCGGTCGTAACAGATGTAGACCCCGATCCGCCCGACGGCGGTGTCGAACACGGGGTAGCCGAGGTTGCCCGGCTTGAAGTAGAACTTCTCCCAGAATCCCTCGACCTGAGGGATGTGGGTCTTGCGGTAGATCCCGAGGAACGAACCGTCGGCATCGATGACGGCCGACGTGTTGTAGAACGTGCCTTCGTCGACCTTTTCGTAGATCGGGACGACGATGACCATCTCGGTCTCTTTCGCCAGCGCCATCATCTTCTGCACCGTCGGACCCGACGGAATCTCCTCCGCCTCGTCGTAGTACTTGGGGTCCTGGACGTTGCAGAAATACGACGACGTGAAGATCTCCTGGAAGCACAGCACCTTGGCCCCTTGGCTCGCAGCGTCGCGGGCATAGGCGATGTTCTTGTCGAGCATCGACTCCTTGTCGCCCGTCCACTCGGACTGGACGAGTGCTCCGCTTATGATTCGGCTCATGGGGTTGGCTCCTGACGAAATCGTGATCGTGAGGATCATACGGAGCGCCAACCCGGAAGCAAGCGCCCTACGGGGTTTGCCCCGCCCAAGAGAGGATGACTCGTGCCGCGCTACCTCACCGTTTCTGCCGCCCAGATGGGGCCGATCCAACGTTCCGACAATCGCAACGACGTCGTTGAGCGCCTGATCTACCTGCTGCGTGATGCTGCGGCGCAGAACGCCGAACTGGTGGCGTTCCCCGAGTTGGCCCTCACGACCTTCTTCCCGCGGTGGGTGATGCCGATCGAAGACGCCGACGAGTTCTACGAGACCGAGATGCCCAACGACTACACCCAGCCGTTGTGGGACGAGGCCGCCCGCCTCGGCGTCGGGTTCACGCTTGGGTACGCCCTCAAGACCGAGGACAATCACCGCTACAACATCTACCACATGGTCGACAAGTCCGGCCGCACCGTTGGGGTCTACCGCAAGGTCCATATTCCTGGCCATCAGGAGTTCGAGCCGTGGCGCGAGTTCCAGCATGCCGAGCGGCGCTACTTCGAGGCGGGAGACGACTTTCCGGTGTGGAACGCCTTTGATGCCGTGGTCGGCATGGCGATCTGTAACGACCGCCGCTGGTCGGAGACCTACCGCGTCATGGGCCTGCGCGGGGTCGAGCTGATCATCATCGGCTACAACACGCCGCTGCACTACGCCCCGGACCCGACCCAGACGCCACTCCAATCATTCCACAATCACCTCGTCATGCAGGCCGGCGCCTACCAAAACGGAACCTACGTCATCGGGGTCGCCAAGGGCGGGGTCGAGGAAGGCGTCGAGTCCCTCGCCCAGTCGGCGATCATTGCGCCATCGGGCCAGATGATCCGGCAAGCCATCACCACCGGTGACGAAGTCATCGTCGCTCGTATCGACCTGGATCAGACCCGGTTCTACAAGGGCACACTGTTCGATTTCGAGCGGTACCGGGTCCCGGCCGCCTACCAGCAAATCGCCGAAGCAGGCATCGAAGCCGAGGTAGAGCGTCTCGACGTTCCGGAGGGAGTCGCGTGAGTAGCGATACAGTCACGGACATGAGCACCCAGACGCCCATTGAATGGGTCACCAATCCACGCGCCGCCGAAGTCGATTCGGCCGCAGCCCGAGCCACGTTCCCTGACGGCGTCTTCGCCCAGTCACGGGAATTCCACCGCCAGATCCCCGGGTACCAGCCGAGTCCGCTGCGCTCGCTGCCCAACCTTGCCGCGATGATCGGAGTGGGCGGCATCTGGGTCAAGGACGAGTCGGTGCGGCTCAACCTCAACTCGTTCAAGGTCCTCGGTGGCTCGTTCGCCATCTACCGGTTCATCCTGGACAAGCTAGGTCTCGAGGTGGGCGCCCTCACCTTTGATGAACTCGTCTCTGAGGAAACGCGGGAGAAGCTCGGCGAGCTCACCTTCGCAACGGCCACCGACGGCAACCACGGGCGCGGCGTCGCCTGGGCGGCGTCCAAGCTGCGATTCCGCGCCGTCGTGTACGTCCACAAGGACACGTCGCAGGCCCGGATCGACGCCATTGCCGGGTACGGGGCCGAAGTCCACATCGTCGACGGCACCTACGACGACGCGGTTCGTCAGGCCAGCAGCGACGCTGATGCCAACGGTTGGCAGGTCATCTCCGACACGTCCTGGGAGGGCTACGAGGACGTGCCGACATGGGTCATGCAGGGCTACACCACGATGCTGTCCGAGGCCCAGGAGCAGCTTGCCGGCCAGGGCATCACCAAGCCAACCCACGTCTTTGTGCAGGCCGGGGTCGGCGCCTTGGCGGCGGCGACCACCGGTTTCTATGCCCGTCGGTTCGGAGCCGAGCGACCCGTCAACGTTGTGGTGGAGCCGGCCGAGGCTCAGTGTCTGCTCGTGTCGGCGCGGATCGGCGACGGTCAGCCGCACGACGTCGGCGGTGAGCTCGACACGATCATGGCGGGCCTCGCCTGCGGTGAGCCCAGTCCGCTCGCCTGGGACGTGCTGTGGGATTGTGTCGACGCCTTCGTGGCGTGCCCCGACTACGTGGCGGCCAAAGGGATGCGTGTCTATGCGGTCCCACTCGCCGGCGACCCGTTTGTGGTGTCCGGCGAATCGGGAGCGGTGACGCTCGGCGCCCTGATGTACATCACCGAGCATCCCGAGTACGCCGAGCTCAAGGACTACCTCGGGCTCGACTCCGACTCGCAGGTGCTGCTCATCAACTCTGAGGGCAACACCGACCCCGACTACTTCCGCCGCGTCGTCTGGGAAGGCGCCAACTCGGTGCCCGCCGAACACCAGTGGGACCCCGCAATGGCCGGTGCGTAGGCACTTCTTACGTCGGGGTTCGCTGCCCCCTCCGCCTTCGCGGCGAAGCGCCGTCGAGGACTCCTCAGGCACCTCCCCCGTCCTTTGGCCGAGGGAGGGCACTTGGGTTGCGGTGGTTGTGGAGGGCGCGGTCTTCTTGGAGGAGGAGGAGAGAGTGGGCGCGGCTCGCGACTTGGGGGCTCGGTCTTTCTGTGCCCTCCCTCGCGAAGCGGGGGAGGTGGGCGAGCGCCCCATGGGCGCCGGGTCGGAGGGGGCAGCTCTCGTCGAGACGGGTTTCATGTGCCCTCCCTTACACCGCCGGGGGCGCCGGGTGGGAGGGGCCGCGGTCGAGTAGGTATCTCCTTCCGCTTACGATCTGCTCATGTCTTCAGATGAAGCTGTGCGGGTACGGCGGGAGCCGCCGGCGTTTCGGGTTCTTGCGGTGCGGGAGCTCGAGGTGCTGTCACCATTCATGACTCGGGTCAGGCTTGGGGGGCCGACGCTGGAAGGGTTTGCGGTCGATCTGCCTGCTGCGAGTGTGCGGCTGCTGATTCCATCGCCGGGATCGGACGAGCTGGTCATGCCGACCTGGAACGGCAACGAGTTCCTCTTGGCGGACGGCACCCGCCCCATCATCCGCACCTTCACGCCGCGTTTCTTCGACGCCGATCGCCTCGAGCTCGCGCTGGACGTGGTGATCCACGACGGGGGAGCGGTGTCGGCCTGGATCGACCGAGCCCAGCCGGGTGATCCGGCCGCAGTGTCTGGGCCCGGACGGGGATACGCCATCGACGACGATGCTCCGCAGTTCCTTCTCGCCGGTGACGAGACCGCCATTCCGGCGATCTGCCAACTCCTCGAGGCACTGCCGGAGTCGGTCCCCGTCGAAGTCATCGTCGAGATCACCAACCCGGCCGCCACGCTCGATCTCCATGAAGGCGAGAACGTGAACACCCGGTGGGTGGAGCTGCCCGCCGGCGCGCCTCCTGGTGATGCGCTGGTTGCCGCGGTCGGTGCGGTCGAACTCGTATCCGGGGCCAAGGTGTGGGTTGCCGGAGAGGCGGCGGCGATGCACCGCATCAGGCGGCATTGCTTCGAAGAGCGCGGGCTGGCTCGCTCCGACGTCACGGTACGCGGCTATTGGAAGGCGGGGCGCTGAGGCGCTACTTCCAGATGAAGTTCATGCGTTCTCGGGGCTCAGCGGAGGCCCATTGCCGACCGGTGGCGGGCGACCCTCTCGTGGAGCTCGGTGAAGTCGGGGTCGATCTCATAGCGATAGTCGTCCCACCAGCCGTCCCGCTCGGGATCAAACCGGCGGGCCGGGGTGTCCGGGTTCACCAGGGCCTGTGACTTCATGGTGCGTTCCGTCTGGCGGATCCGCTCGGCTGACAGCTGGGTCGGCGGGATCGGGGCGAGCACATCCATCGACACCGCCTGATCCAGTCGCACGGTCGGCGCGTAGGGGTGTTCCCACACCCGGTGGGTGCCCGCAATCACCACGGGGAGTACCGGGATGCCAAACCGTTTTGCCAGCCTGAAGATCCCCTGCCGAAACGCGATCTCGATGCCCAGGATCGATCCCTGGGGAAACAAGACCACGCTGTCACCCGCGGCCAGCGCCCGCTCGACGTCGGCGTAGAGGGCACGAAGGTCGGCGCGGCTGGGTGATTCGACCACAGGAATCTGGCCGGTTGTCGCCAGGTAGCGTCCGATGCCGGGCAGGTCGAGCAACTCATCTCGCACCGTGAAGCGCAGGTCAAGGGGCAGTCGCAGCAGCGCCGGGATGTCGCCGAACCCTTCGTGGAGTGGCATGACGAGGTACTGGGCTGCCGGATCGACGTTGCCAAGGCCGGAGATGTCGACATCGACTCGGAGGAGTCTGGTGATGGCGTCAGCCCAGCGCCGCTCGAGTCGGCGGGTCATCGCGGGGCCGACCACTCGAGAGAGGTGGCTCATCAATCGCGGCGCCGCGGTCACCAGCAGCCACGCGCCGAGACGGGTGCGCAACCGATGTCGAGGGTCTGCGGGCACGAACGCCAGGTCGCGACGTACTTCCCCGACAGGAGGGCGGGGTGATGGTTCGGCCGTCCGGTGGATGGCGGAGTCGGTTGGGCCCATGTGTCCGATGAACCCGGCGGCGGTGTGCGCCATTCCCGAGCCGGGGGTCTCTAGGGCCGTCCGCCTCTGCCGCCGTTGCCGTCGACCGCGCAGGATGGGGTGGCAGCGAGGAGGTCTAGATGGCCACGGGACCACAATCTCGGCCGGAGCTGAATCGGAACGGCGGGGTAGCGCCGAAGGCGGGGATCGACGTCTTCATCAGCCACGCCAGCGGTGACGTCCTGCTTGCTCGGGAACTGCGCCGTCACCTCGAAGCCGGCGGCTACCGCTGTTGGATGGCTCCAGACGATGTGAGTGGGCCCAAGTCGTGGGCGGAGCAGATCGTCGAATCGATCGACGCCTGCAGGGTGATGCTGGTGCTGATCTCGTCGGTGGCCAACGAGTCCGGCCACGTCTCCAAAGAGGTCGACATCGCCATCGAACACGGCAAGGCGGTGTTGCCGATTCGACTCGAGGACGTCGTTCCGGCCGGCGCCCTGCAATACCTGCTGGCGCTTGCCCAATGGATGGATGCGTTCCCCGGCGGGTTCGACGCCCACGCCGCAGAGGTGCAACGGAGGGTCGCTGCCATCATCGAGGCTGACGTGCCGCTGCCTCCGCCGAGCGAGGCACCTCCGACCGTCGATGAGCCGCCACCGGTTGTCGAGACGTCAACTACCACGACCACATGGTCTACCGCCGACGACACGACGGTGGTGCTTCCGGTGGCCGCTGCCGCGGCCGGCCCGCCTCCTGTCGAAGCTCCCACACCGGCGCCAACCGCCGCTCCTGCCTCCCGCGCCGGGGTCGTGCCTCCCCAGCCCGCGCCCGCTCCTAGCCGGTCGGGGCCGTGGCGCTGGATTGGGTTGATCTTCGGCCTGGCTCTGGTCGGCCTGGTTGTTGCGGTGGCGGCAGGCTGGATCGGCGGGTCGAACTCGGCGGCCGACGATGCCGGCTCCTTCACCACCGTGACTCGGGCCACGACCGTCTCACCTGAGGCGCCGGGAACGGCGGCCGTCGGCGGCGAGGTGGCCACCGTCACCGGTACGCCGGAGCGGCTCTTTCCGACTCGGGCGGAGGCAACCGCGGAGCGCAATGCCGTCAACCTGCGTTGCGGCGGAGCCTTTGTCGACTACGTGGCGGGCAACCTGATCGACGGTGACGCCGACACCGGGTGGGGAGCCTCGAACACCGACGGCGCAGGCGAGTCGATCACGATCTCCTTCGACCGTGACGTCCGTCTCACCGAGGTGGGGATGACCCCGGGCTACACCAAGGTCGGCCCGCGTTCGGATGCAGACTGCCAAGACGTGTTCGCCTATCCGTACAATCGATTTGTCGTCGGGGTCCGGTATGCCTTTGACGATGGATCGGTGGTGGAACAACGATTCGAGGACCGTGGTGAGATGCAGACGATTGGCGTCGACACGGTCACCAGTTCGGTCACCATCACCATTCTCGAAACCGATCGACACGGCAAGGACGACGACACCATCATTTCCGAGGCACACTTCTGGGGTTTCTCACTCTGATGTCGACCCGCGTCGCTCCGGTGATCATGCTCATGGTCGTCTTTGCGGCGTGTGGTGGTGACCCCGCTCCGCCTGCCGCCGACGTTGCCGCGCCGTCATCGACCACAACGGAGCCGCCTGCGTCAACACTGATCACCACAACGACGGCGCCAACGACGACATCGACCACTACTCCGCCGACCACGACCACGGTGGCCGAGACGACCGCGACCGCGACCACGACCGCGACCACGACCACAACTGAGTCGCCGCCGGTCCCAATCCGGATTCGGTTAGAGCGCCGGGTCGATGATGCGGCGACCGAGACCTTCGCCGAGGTGGCCCGGGGGGCCCTGACCGACCCGCGGCTGGGAGCAGGGCGGCTTCGAGTTCTCGTTCGGCGACGACGCCGAGTACACGGTCATCCTGGCGGAAGGCCCCGAAGTTGACGCGCTGTGCGATCCGTACACGACCCGGAGTCGCTTCTCGTGCCAGATCGGCCCGATCGTTGCGCTCAACGCCGACCGCTGGCGCGGCGCCGTAGAAAGTTGGCCGGGTTCGCTGCTCGAGTATCAGATCATGCTGGTCAACCACGAAGTCGGGCACCTCCTCGGCCAGCACCACCCGGCAGCCTTCTGCACCGAGGATGGGGAGCCCGCCGCGGTGATGGCGCAACAGTCGTCGGGGGTCGGAACCTGTCTCGCCAACTCGTGGCCGCTCGAATGGGAAATCGCCTGTGCCGCCCGCCACGAAGAACCCTTGGCACCACCCTATGAGGCCAAGGCGACGCCAACGTGTGGTCCCGAAGGCTGATCCGTCCAGTTGGCGCGCCATCGTGTGGTCCCGAAGGCTGATCCGTCCAGTTGGCGCGCCTACATGCAGCCCCGAGGGCTAGTAGCTCCGGCGACGCCGGTTTCACCGACAATGCGAGTTGGGGTGACCCTGACCACGAGCTCTCCTTCGACCCCGTGCGGCACCGAACTCGGCGGCCTGGTCGTCGCCGACGTAGCGGCGGCAGGTAGCGGTTGACCAGTAGACCAGGTTGTCCTCGCTGAAGGTGACCGTGCCGTCGATCCGCGCCCAGGAGAAGGGGAAGGTCTCGTCGTCGACGCAGATCGATACCCGGGGGTCGCGTTGCATGTTCCTCGCCTTCAGTGACTTGTGCCATGTCATGAACATCAGGTCACCGCTGTCGGGGTCGAAGGCAAACCAGATCGGCGTCACGTGCGGGCTGCCGTCGGCTCGCACCGTTGCCAGCTTGCCCGTCTTTGATCCGGTCCCCATGAAGGCACGGATCTCAGCCTCAGTCATCTTGTGCACAGCGCGGTCTCCCTCCGACGTCAGCCATTCTGCCGGAGATCGCGTCGTTGGAACAACACAACCGCCAGGCCGATCAACAGCACCGTCAGCCCGGTGAGGATCCCGGCGTGGCCCCAGTGCATGCCGTTGTTCAGCGGGTCGCTACCGAGGTAGTAGTAGAACGGCGACCACTCGGCCAAGCCGGCCAGGCTGTCGCTGAGCGGAGGAAGGCGTTGAGGATGTAGAAGCCCAGGGCGGCCCCGAGGTGCCGTACGTGGCGACCTCTGGTCCGGCCGGTTGCCGCGCCGAGCGCCAGCGACAGCGCCCCGAAGACCATGCCGAGCAGCGTCACCAGCAGCGAGGTGGCGGCGATGTTGCCGATGCCATGCCCAACCCGCCGATCAGCGACCCGCCGCGCCCGGCGAAGGTGAGCAGTCCGACCACGAACCCGTAGAGCACCATCGCGATTGTCTTCTGCAGCACCACAGTGGAGCGCTTGATCGGGTTGGCGAGCAGGAGGCCCATGGTGCGTTGGCTTCCTCGCCGGCCAGGGCCCTGGATCCGATCGCCGCCGTCACGACGATGACTGCGATGGGGGTCATGCTGAAGATCTCGACCTGGAAGCAGCCCTCCGGGTGCCCATGTCGGCGAAGCCGACCATGGCCAGCAGCGCTTCGGGGAACTGGTCCGCAGCGTTCTTGAGGACGTCGTCGATCAGGACGTACGCGGGCCGATCACCAGACCCATCATGAAGAACATCAGCGACGCGGTGACGATGAGCAGGGTTTGGTGATCGGAGGCGGCCTTGACCCAGATCTCGAGACCCGGGCCGAACCGGCGAGACCGCTCCATGATCTTCTCGGTCGCGGGGTTGCTGCGGAGCCGGTCCAGCCAGGTTGTCGCCAGCCCCGCTTGTCCTTGAGGTCACGGCGGCTGACTCCGACGACGCGGCGACGGCCAACACGGCGATGCCGCCGAGCAGCACCGCCAGGTGGCCCCAGTCGACGCCGTGATCACGGGGTTGGAGGCGTCGTAGTAGTACCAGGGGAACGCTTTGGCGACGTTCTCCCAGCCCTCGACGAGCGTGAAGATCCCGACGCCGATGAACGAGAACACCATGACCCCGGTCGAGACGCCGGCGGCCAGGCTGCGGTTGCCGGTCCAGGCGCCGATCGGCCATGGCCATGGACCCGAAGAACAGCGAGATGACGAACATGTGGACATGAACGGGCCCGATGTGCATCCCGGCCACGTCGACGTTCAGTTCGGGGACGATGACCCCGGCCCCCCAGAGCAGGAGGTGCCTGCGGCCGATCAGCGAGCACCATGGCTCCGGCTTTGGAGACCAGCACCGGGGTGCGGCTCCTGGGGTTGCCGAGCAGCAGGCCGAGGGTTCCCTTCCGCTCCTCACCGGCGATGAACGCCGAACCCATCGAAGAGCGACCAGGCCGGCGATCAAGGGCCCCGTACGAGCTGTAGATGGCCCCGTAGGCGAGGCCGGTGGCGTCGGCCGTGTCCGAGATGCCCATGAGCGATCGGAACGCCTCGGGCAGCTCGGTGAACATCGTCATGTCGATGTCCCGGTAGACGGCCATCGCGAACAGCAGCATCACCGCCATCCGACGGCGGCGATGCTTCGCCCTTCCAGCGGTCGAGGATCGTCTTGGTGTAGACGTTGGCGAGCATCAGGCGCTCTCCTCCTCATCCCGGTAGTAGGTGAGGAAGATCTCTTCGAGGTCGGCCTCGTGGGTGGTGATGTCGATGACGTCGTAGCGCCCGGGCCGATCTCAGCAGCGCATCGATGTGGCCCTCGTAGGACAGCATGATGGTGCTCGCACCACGACGTCGCGCACGCCGGGAACGCCTCGAACACGGCAGCCTCCACCGGGCCGCGAACTGGAACTCGATCCGGCGCATCGCCTTGGACCGCAGGCTGGCGACGCTCTCCACGGCGATGAGGCGGCCATGGCGGATGATGCCGACCCGGTCGGCGACCCGCTGGACCTCCGACAGGGTGTGGCTGGAGAGGAACACGGTTCGTCCCTCGGCAGCGACCTCGCGCATCATGGCCTGGAACTCGCGTTGCACCAGCGGATCGAGGCCGGAGCTGGGCTCGTCCATGATCAGCACGTCGGGCCGGTTCATGAACGCCTGGATCAGGCCCACCTTCTGCCGGTTGCCCGAGGACAGGTCGCCGACCTTCTTGGAGAGGTCGGCATCGAGCCGCTCGGCGAGCTCGTCCACGTAGTCCCAGTCCACGCCGCCCCGCAGGTTGGCGAAGTAGGTGAGCGTGTCCTTGCCGGTCAGGTTGGGGTACATGGCGAGGTCGCCGGGGACGATAGCCGATGTGGTTGCGGATCTCGACTGCATCTCGGTGGGAGTCCATGCCGAGGATCGACGCCGACCCGGCGGTCGGGCGGATCTCGTCGAGGATGGTGCGGATCATGGTCGTCTTGCCGGCGCCGTTGGGGCCCAGGAAGCCGAACACCTCGCCGGCCTTTACGTCGAGGTCGAGGTCGATCAGGGCCTCGACGTCCCCGTAGTGCTTGGTGAGGCCCGCGGTGTGGATGGCGGTGTTGTTGGTCATGGGGTTCCTTTGCTTTCTGGATCTTGCGGGCCGCTTGCAGGCTCGTTGGCGTCTGGGCCTTGTCGGAAACTTGAAGGAGGTTGGCGGCGAAGGCTTCGGTGAAGAAGCCTCCGCCGAAGACCTCGTAGACGGGGACGGCATAGGCGGCGAGATCGGGGCTGGTTCTCACCTCCGGATCGGTCAGATCGACGCCAAGCAGCCGTTCCAGATGCTGGTGGAGTACCAGCGCACCGAGTTGCCACAGGGAGAGAACAACGGCGCGGCTGCGGGGATCGTCCGACGGCTGGATCATCCCGGAATCGACGCCCTGCTGGAGGTAGCCCTCGGCATCGGCGACGAGATCGTCGACCAACTTGGCTACGGCAGGGGAGTCGTCGACCAAGATCCCGGCCAGGTAGCTGACGAGTGGGCCCATGCTGCTGTTGCGTAGCGCGGCGAGGACGTCGATGCTGGGGCCGGTGGCCAGCGTCTCGCTTCTACCCGCGGATAGTGGCGGTGACGTACTCGTCGCAGGCGGCCCGCAGGCCGTCCATCGATCCGAAGTGGTGGATCACCAAGCCAGGGGAGACTCCGGCGGTCTCGGCGACCTTTCGGGCGGTGGTGTCGGCGATGCCGTGCTCGGCGAAGCAGGCGATGGCGGCGTCACGGATCCGCGCCTTGGCGGTGCGGTCATCGGCAATGGGTATGTCGTCGGCCGAGAGAGGTATTGAACTCATGTTCAACAAACTATACAACCGTTCAGCGCCTTGCCAGGGGACAAGGACCCAAGCCGGATTGGACCAACGCCGTTGCGCCGGGCGAGCGGCCCCGACTCAGTCCCGCGGGCGGTGGCGGGATCATGCGCAGGTCATTGCGATTGATCCACACGGGCTTGTGGCTGCCTTCCTGCACCTTGGCCAGGTCGCCCTTACGCTCCAGCACTCTGACCTCGGCTCCGTGAGCGAGCAGGTGCACCCTGGTTGAGTCTGTCTCCTTTGCTTCCACCCACTTGTACTTGTAGTCCTCGGTGCCGACGACGGTGAAGGTCGGTGCAGGAGGCGGCGGTGGCGGGGGCTGGACCTCCTCGATGGTGGTCACATAGGTCTGGGTGGTACCGCCCACCGTGTAGCTCTTCTCGGCGGGGTTGGGCGGCGGTGGAGGAGGCCGTGGCGACCTGGCTCTATCACCGTCGATTGCCTTCCGGTCGAGCATGGCTTTGAGACTGTGGAACACCCAGACGCCCAATCCCAACAAGATGAAGAGAACGAAGATCGTGAGCGCCCATCCGGTCGCCGAATCCCCACCACCCTCATTGGAGCTCTCACCGGCAACCGGCAGGGCATCGCTTCCACTTTGGGCCGCATCACTCGACTCCGGGGAATCGGCTTCGGACTGTTCGGCGGGTGCCCCGGAGTCAACGTCCGAATCCAGAGCATCCGACGGAACCTCTGCCGCTGTGGTCGATGTGGTTGAGGCAGTGGTTTCCTCAGATACCTGACCCGGGGGAGGGAGGATGGCGCCATCAAGGGTGATGGAAAACCGTGACATGAAGAACTCCGTCCGGCGCAGGTGGCTGAGGTCCATCGTGTAGACGTCGGCCTCCATGCGGTCTGCGAACGCCAGCGACAGCGTGCGATCGGCCACGAACCCCTCGAGGGGCGCAACGGCGTTCTCAGTCCCTCCCACCTCACACACTCGATCGGCGCAGACGTAGCAGACGGTCCCCCCACAATCGGACGGATTCTCGTCGGCCGTCACCGTGGTGTCGTAGCTGATGGTGACCGAACCTGTGATGCTCCAGCCGTCACCGTCGGGCTCGAGTCGGCCGTCGACGATGGTCGCGGTCAGGCCCGTGTCGCGGTTGGTCGTCCAACTGGGGCTTCCATCGCTTGCCGCGCAGTCGCCCTGACACGACCACCGCTCGATGATGTCTCCGGTGATGGTGGCGGCCTCGACGTCGACCACCACCCGACCCGACGTGTCTTGTGGCTGTTCGAGATACAGCGAGTTCCAACCCTCGCCGTCGTCGCGGGTGTAGTTGTCGGTCTTGAGATTCCAAAGCATCCGAGCTGTGTGCTCATGCACTCCGGTCTCTGCGGCGAGGTCGAATACCAGCGTCGCGTCGGATGTGGGCTCCTCGGCGGCTACCGGAACCGCCAGCAGCGCGAGCACGACGACCGCGACGGCGAGCCGTGTTGCGTGGTTCATGATCATCCCGTCCTACCCCTTGGGGTCCCTGCCCTCTGTCTACGGGACGCGAGTGACGCCAACTAGGGGAAAAGGTCATCGCGTAGATTCGGCATACCGGGCAACACGGCTCACTCTCTGCCGTTGATCACGAGCTCCTGCAGTGAGGTCGCGACGGAGCGGCGATGTGCCCACCCCCGGGCACCGCGGTGGCGGCACGACTCGGTCGCGATGGCAGCGGCGCGGCGCATCAGTTCGGCGAAGGGGAGCGAGCTTCCGTGGTGCGCCACCAGGGTGGCCAGCGCACCGTGGAGCACGTCCCCGGCCCCCAAGGTATCGACTACCTGGTGCGGGGTGATGGCTTTCACGGCGACCTCGCGGCGACTGCCGTCGTCCAGCACGAGAATCGAGTCTGGCCCCTGGGTCTGGGCGACATACCGGCATCCCATCGTGGCCAGGGCGCGCAGCGGGTCGTCACCAGACGGCACCGAGAAGGCACTCGAAATGGCGGCGTAGTCCACGTACTCGATCAGGTCCTCGGTTCGTGGCTTCCAACTGCCGCCGTCGAGCACGACGGGCACCCCCGCCTTCGACGCTGCTTGGGCCAGTGCCAGTGCCACATCCATGTGGTGGCCGTCGACCAGCAGGACGTCGGCGCCGTCGAGTTCGTCGCCCTTGAGCCGGAAATCCGGGCTGGTGTACTGAACCTTCGTCGACACAACGGCGCGTTGGCCGGTGTGGCGGTTGACGAGGACGGTGGAGACCGCCGCGCCGGCACCACCGAGGTCGACCACATCAACACCGGCCGTCTCGAGGAGTTCGAGCGCCAACCGCCCAATTGGTTCGGGGCCGAGGCTCGTTACCAGCGTTGCGGCGGCGCCCAGGGCACTCGCCGTCGCCGCCGCATTCGCCGCCGGACCGCCGGCGTCATCGAAGAAGGCGGCCACGATCAGTTTCTCGTCGGGTCCCGGCAATCGGTCGACCACCTGAACCACATCCAACGTGGTGAGACCGCAGCACACCACCGAGACCGGGTCGTTCCTCATCGTCTGGCAGGGTAGCGATGGATCCGCCCGCGCCTCTTTGGCTCACGGCCTGGCCGGAAACCCTCGCCAGGCGTCCCGGCGGTCAAATACGCTTGCGACATGACGAACTTCGATCTGACTGTTGAGGTGCCGGACGGCTATCCGGGGGCACTCGGGCGTGCTCTCTGGATGCTGGAGGATTGCCGGGACCGGACCCTCAGCGCCATCGCCGGCGTCACCGACACCGAAGTGAGCAGTATCCCGCCCGACGGAGACAACTCGATCGGCGCGTTGCTCTATCACATTGCGGCGATCGAGGCCGACTGGGTCTACGCCGAGATTCTGGGGCAGGACTATCCCGCGTGGATGGTGGAGCTGTTCCCATTTGACGTGCGGGAGGAGAGTGGCGGGTTGTCTCCGGTCCCGGCGATGAGCGTGACCGAGCACGTTATGCGGCTGGCGACCACTCGGGCCCACGTGTTCGAGGACGTCGTGGTTGTCGACGACTTCGACTTCAGCCGAGTGAGGACTGTGGCGAGCGGGAATGTCACCCCCGACGGAGTGCTCCATCACCTCCGGCAGCACGAAGCCGAGCACCGCGGCCAGATCCAGGCGATCCGCACTGCGCTGTCAAAGGTGGGCTGACGCTCCCGCGCTACGACGCGGCGGCGGCCTGCTCGTCGAATGCTTTGATCGCCGACTCCGGCACGGTCGGCGCCACAAGCAATGTCGATGGCGAAGCGCGGCTCTCCACTAGCCCGACCGGCCGAGGTGCTGTTCGCCTGCGAGCACTAAATCGTGCGGTCCCCGGTGATTGGTGTTGCGCCGGCCGAACTGGGCACGGGCCATATTTCCCTACACACCCGTGGAGCCCATAGCTATGGTTGGAATCGGGTTGGTGCCTTCGGAGGGCCACGGGATGGGGGCGAGGATTGTGGGAGTATCGGTTGGACATCTGTGCGCAGAGGCACTTCGTCTAGGACGTCATGGCGACCAGCGATGCTCGTTGCGTTCGACCATTTCGATACATGACATGGGCTCGGTTCCGGTCGAGGTCCCACACCCCGCTCGGCGATCGGGCGTGCCGGAGTCAGCGTTGTCAGCGCCGGATCGGGCCTGACGTCCCCCTTTTCGGAAATTCCACTTGTGGTCGCGGCGGCAGTTGGGAAGGAGACGCCTGAGGGAGGGCAAGGAGGCAACACACGCAAACGGCCCGATGTCGGGGTCGTGAGTGCCGGAAGAGATCGACAGGTGGGTCATGTGGGAGCGAGGGATAGCCCGAGAACCGGGAGTCTTTCGCAGAGGGAGGCTCGACGAATGGTGTACTGGATCGTCAACTGGAGCGTGAAGTTCCGGCGGATCGTTATCGCGCTGACTGCTGGGCTTCTGGTCTTCGGCTTCCTTCAAGTCGACGACGTCAAGCAGGATATTCTCCCGGAGTTCGGTCCGACGATTGTCGAGGTGCAGACCGAGGCGCTCGGCTTGTCGGCGGCCGAGGTCGAGCAGTTGATCACGGTTCCTCTCGAACAGGACCTGCTCAATGGCGTGGCGTTTCTCGAGACTATTGAGTCGGCGTCACTCCCCGGGCTCTCCTCAGTCGTGATGACCTTCGAGTCGGGTACCGACCTGCTTGACGCTCGTCAGGTAGTTGCCGAACGCCTCACACAAGCTGCAGGGCTGCCGCAGGTGTCGGATCCGCCGCAGATGATCCAACCGCTGTCGTCGACTAGTCGGGTCGCGATGGTGGCGCTCGATTCCGATGAACTCACTCCGATCGAGATGTCGGTCTTGGCGCGATGGGTGATGGCGCCGCGTTTGCTCAGCGTTGAGGGCGTGGCGAACGTAGCGATCTGGGGTTTTCGCGATCAGCAGCTCCAGGTTCTCGTCGATCCGTCGAACCTCGCCGGTCAGAATGTGGCGCTCAGCCAAATCATCTCGACGGCGGGGAATGCCCTCGAGGTCTCGCCGCTCAGTTTCTTGGAGGCTTCGAGTCCGGGAACCGGTGGGTTCATCGATACCGTCAACCAGCGGCTGCACGTCTTCCACGAACAGGCCATTTCGACGCCAGAGCAACTCGCGCAAGTCACGCTGGAAGGTGTCGAGGGAGGGGCCGTGTTTGTTGCCGGCGAACCTCTGGTCCTGGGTGATGTGGCCGAGATCGTCACCGACCATCAGCCCCTTATTGGCGACGCTCTGTGTTCCAGCGGGCCTTGCATCTTGCTCGTGGTCGAGAAGTTCCCAGATGCCAACACTCCGGCCGTCGCCGAAGGCGTCGACGAGGCCCTACGCTGCCCTCAGCCTCGGTCTGCCCGGCATGGAGATCGACAGCTCCGATCTATCAGCCGGCCGGGTTCATCGATACGTCCACGGACAACCTGCGTGGAACCCTCTTTGTCGGCGCAGTCCTGCTGCTACTCGTCCTCGCAGCACTGTTCCTCAGCTGGCGTATCGCGCTGATTGCCGTTGATCTCGATCGCCTCTTCGCTGGTCGTGGCCGGAATTGTTCTCCTGCTGTTCGATGCCACCGTGAACACCATGATCTTGGCCGGTCTCGTCATGGCACTCGTGGTCATCATCGACGATGCGGTCGTCGGAGCCTTGGGCTCTGCACAAGCGGTCCGCGACGAGAGTCCGGTCGGCACTGCAGGTGGTGCCTGCGGTGATCGACTCGATTCTGCAGCTTACGTACGATCGCTCTCTACGCGACGCTGATCGGCGGCTGCAGCGCTCCTGCCCGTCTTCGCCATGGAAGGCGAGGCGGGAGCCTTCCTCGAGCCGATTGCGATCGCCTACCTGCTCGCGATTGCAGCAGCCTTGATAGTGAGCGTCACGGTGGCACCCGCGCTCAGCGCTTTGCTGCTGGGCCATCACTCCGACGCCCCGCCGGAGTCGGGCGTCACCAAATGGCTACACGAGTCAGTCCGCCGCTGGTCACCGTCCTGATGGTCCCCCGGACCACAGCAGTGCTGATCGTGTTCGGTGTGCTGGTTGTCGCCGGCCTGGTGTCGGCCGCATCCGTGAGAACCTTCGCTGCGGCCAGACCTCAAGAGAGCGGGACATCCTCATCCAACTCGATGCGGCGCCGGGCACTTCGCTGACCCATATGGACGAGATCACCGCTGAAATCGTCGACGACCTCCGTAGCCCATCCGGGCGTTGCCAACGTCGGGGCGCATGTAGGGCGAGCCATCATGTCGGACCAGGTTGTCAACGTGAACTCGGCCGAAGTCTGGCTGAAGATCGAGCCATCCGCCGACTACGACGCCACGGTCGCCGGTATCGAGTCCACCGTCGATGGCCTCGACGAGGTTGCCGTTGCCGTAACGACATACTCTGAGCAGCGCGTCGACGACATCCTCGGCGGGCGCTCAGATGGCCTCGTTGTGCGGGTTTACGGTGAGAACGCCGAAATCCGTGAAACCATGGCAGAGCGGGTGCACGAGGTCTTGGGCAGCGTCGAGGGCGTTGCGGAGGTTGCAGTGATCGCAGCCCCCGTCGAGCCCACCGTCGAAATCGAAGTGGACGTCGCAACGGCTCAGACGTTCGGGGTGAAGCCCGGTGAGGTGCGTCGGCAGGCGGCCACCCTTGTTTCGGGCCTCGTTGTTGGCAACCTGTTCGAGGACCAGAAGGTGTTCGATGTGGTCGTTTGGGGCAATCCGGAGATCCGGGGTACGGTCGAGGACATTCGAGCCTTGCCCATCGCGACTCCGAGCGGCGACAACGTGCCACTGGGCGATCTGGCCGAGGTACGCGTAGTACCGAACCCGACCGTCATCCACCACGAGTCCGTGGCGACGTACGTCGATGTGACGGTTGCGGTCTCCGGCCGCTCGCTCGAGGCGGTGGCGGCGGACGTGGGATTGGTCTTGGGTGCAATCGATTTCCCGCTCGAGCACCATGCGGAGGTTCTCGGCGGCTTCGAGGATGCAGCCGCGGCCAAGCACGGTTGATCGCCGCCATCGTCGCGGCGTTGATCTTCGTCTACCTGCTTCTCCAGGCGGCTTTCGGCAGTTGGCGCCTCGCCACACTGGTCTTTCTGATGTTGCCGATGGCCGTATCGGGCAGCCTGATTGCCGTGGCTCTCAGTGGTGGCAGCCTGACCCTCGGCTCGGTTGTTGGAGTCTTTGCCATCTTCGGCTTTGGCCGGCGCGTGGCGCAATACTCATGGTGCGGGGCTATGAGGCCCGCGAGCGGCGCGGCGAGGCCTTTGGCGACGAGATGATCGTTGACGAGACGGCGCGACTGGCCGTTCCTTCAATCAGTTCGGCGATCGCCATAGCCGTGGTGTTCGTACCCCTTGCTGTGGCCGGTTCCCGCGCAGGCTTGGAGGTCGCCGGTCCGATGGCCGTTGCTGTTCTCGGCGGACTTGTAACGACCGTAGTGGTCAATGTTGTAGTGCTGCCTCGCGGTGTACTTGCGATGGGGCTATGTCGCTGTGTTGGACCTGACGGCAGACGACCTGTTCACCGACAGCGGCGAATCATCTTCAGTCGCCGTCACCAGCGGCGGAGGCGCTCTCGGGCAACGGCTCCCCACGCGAGCCGATACCGGCCGCAGCGACGGACGAGGGGGCTTGATGTGGTCAAGCCAGCAAAGCTGCTGATAGTCGCCGCTGGTATCGTGCTCGGCGCAACCCTCGTTGCGGGGTGCGACAGCGACGCCGGTGACGGACGTCCCCGACGAACCCATCACCGTCGAGGAGACTGCAGATTCCGACATCTTGCGCCTCACGCTGAGCGAGTCGGCGGCGCGGCGCTTGGATATCCAAACCGCCGTTGTCGGAGCCGCCGACGACCGGATGGTGGTGCCGAGCGCCGCCGTCATCATCGATCCCGAGGGGATCTACTGGGTGTACACCAACCCCGAGCCGTTGGTCTACCTGCGGCAGGAGATCCGGCCCGTTGTCGAGGAAGGACAACAGGCATTCTTCGAGGATGGCCCACCGCTCGGGACCGCCGGTGGTGATGACCGGCGTGCCGGAACTGTACGGCGCCGAGTTCGGGATCGGGAAGTAGGGGGCGGCCATGCTGAAGTGGGTCATCGGATCGAGTCTCAAGTACCGGTATCTGGTGATGGCGCTCGCGGCCGGGCTGATGTTCTTCGGCGTCCAGCAGCTCCGCAACACCCAGGTGGACGTGTTCCCCGAGTTTGCGCCACCGCGGGTCGAGGTCCAGACCCCGTCGCTGGGGCTGTCGGCCACGGAGGTCGAGTCTCTCGTCACCATTCCCCTCGAGCAGAGCCTCGCCGGGATTCCCGGACTCGACGAAATGCGCTCGACGTCGGTCGAGGGCCTCTCGTCCGATCCTGCTCATCTTCGACCGCGGACCGACCTGCTGACCGCGCGTCAGCTCGTGAGCGAGCGGATCGCCATCGTCGCTCCAACGCTGCCGACGTGGGCGAGCCCGCCGTTCATGATCCAGCCGCTGTCCTCGACCAGCCGGGTGATGAAGATCGGGCTGACCTCCGCCGACCCCGAACTCGACCTGATCGACATGTCGATGATCTCCTATTGGACGATCCGCGCCCGACTGTTGCGGGTACCCGGGGTGGCCAACGTTCCGATCTGGGGTGAGCGCTCGAGATGCTGCAGGTGCAGGTCGACCCGGAGCGGCTTCGGCAGCAGGGCGTAACCCTCGAGAACGTGGCAAACGTCACCGCCGACGCTCTCGACGCAGGGCTTCTCCAGTACTCCGACGGTCACGTCATCGGCAAAGGTGGATGGCGTCGAGACCAACGGTGAGCGGCTGAGCGTCCGGCACGTCCCCGGGATCGTCACCGCCGAAGACCTCGCTCAGGTGCCGATCAAGACCAACACCGGCGAGACGCTCGCAGCTCCGAGACGTTGCCGATCTCGATCGGGATCACCAGCAGCTGCTCGGCGACGCCGTCATCAACGACGGCCCCGGGCTGATGCTCATCGTCGAGAAACTTCCCTGGGCCAATACACTCGAGGTGACCCGTGGAGTCGAGGAGGCGCTGGCCGAGCTCGAGCCCGGGCTCGACGGGATTGACGTCGACGCCGAGATCTTCCGTCCGGCCACCTTCATCGAAGAGTCCATCAGCAATCTGTCGGGCGCCATGTTCATGGGCGCCATCCTGATGATCCTGATGTTGAGCCTGTTCCTCTTCGAGTGGCGAACGGCTCTCATCAGCGTTGTCGCCATCCCGCTTTCGCTCGTTGTCGCCGGCCTCGTTCTTCATGCAGCGGCGCGACGATCAACACGATGATCCTGGCCGGGTTTGTGATCGCTCTAGGGGACATCGTCGACGACGCCATCATCGACATCGAGAACATCGTGCGTCGCTTGCGACAACACCGCGCGGAGGGCGGGACGAGTCGACCGCCCGCGTGATCCTGGATGCCTCGCTCGAGGTGCGCAGCGCCATCGTCTACGCCACGTTGATCGAGATCGTGGCGATCCTGCCGATCTTCATGCTGACCGGGCTGTCCGGTGCGTTCTTCCGCCCGCTGGCAACCTCCTACGCCTTGGCGCTGCTGGCCTCGATGCTCGTGGCCCTGACGGTGACACCGGCGTTGAGCTTGATCTTCTTCCGCAACCCACGGTCGCTCAACCATCGGGAGTCGCCGGTCGTTCCGCCGCTCAAGCGGGCCTACGTGCGGGTGCTCGAACCCATCGTGCAACCGCCCGCAGGGTGCATACGCCGCGGTCGCCGTCGTCACAGTGGTCGGGATCGTCCTGACCCCGTTCCTGGGTCAATCGCTGCTGCCGGACTTCAAGGAGCGGGACTTCCTGATGCACTGGCTGACACGACCGGGCACCGGGCAAGTCGAGATGGTCAGGATCACCGAACAGGTGAACAGGGAGCTCTTGACGATTCCGGGAGTGCGCAACGCCGGATCGCACATTGGTCAAGCTCTCCTCATGGATGAGGTCGTCGGGGTGGACTTCGGTGAGAACTGGGTGAGCGTTGACCCTGCCGTCGACTACGACGACACCGTGGCTGCCATCCAGGCAACGGTGGACGGCTACCCGGGGCTGTATCGCGACGTCCAGACCTACCTGAAGGAACGTATCCGAGAGGTACTCACCGGATCGAGCGAGCCCATCACGATTCGGGTGTTCGGACGGACCTCGAGCTGCTGCGTCACCAAGCCGATGAGGTGAACGAGATCCTGGGCTCGATACCGGGCGTCACCGAGAACCATGTCGAGCATCAGCTCGACATCCCACAGGTTCCGTCGAAGTCGATCTCGACGCTGCCAAGGAGTTTGGAATCAAGCCGGGGGATGTCCGTCGGGCGGCGGCTCGACTGATCGCCGGCGAGGAGGCTGGGGATCTCTTCAGCGAAGGCAAGGCATACGACGTTCAGGTGTGGAGCACGCCGGAGACGAGACAGAGCCTGACCGATGTGCAGAACCTGCTGCTGGATACGCCGAGCGGCGAATACGTTCGGCTCCAGGACGTCGCCCATGTCGACGTGGTTCCCGTGCCGAACAAGGTCAAGCACCACGATCTCTCGCGGAGCTTGGATGTCGGGGCGAACCTCGACGGCACCCGCGACCTCGGGTCCGTTGTCGCCGAATTGGATACCCGTCTCAAGAGCATTCGAGTGGCCCGCCGGGTTCCGGGCCGAATTGCTCGGAGAGTTTGCCGAGCGACAAGCTGCCTCGGGGCGGCTGTGGACGTTCGCCATCGTTGCCGCGATCGGGGTCTTTCTCCTGCTGCAGGCATCGTTCGCAAGCGCCCGGCTCGCCCTGCTCACCTTCCTCACCTTGCCGATCGCGCTTGTGGGAGGCGTCATTGCGGCCGCCATCGGTGGCGGCGTGTTGTCGCTCGGCTCGCTGGTGGGGTTCTTCACCGTCCTCGGCATTGTTGCCCGCAACGGGATCATGCTGATCAGCCACTATGAGCACCTCGAGGACGAGGAAGGCATGCCCTTCGGGAAGGCTCTGGTGCTGCGGGGGGCTCAAGAGCGGCTGATTCCGATCTCGATGACCGTGCTGACGACGGGCCTTGCGTTGGTCCCGCTCATCATCGGCGGGTCCATTCCCGGGCAAGAGATCGAGTACCCGATGGCGATCGTGATCCTCGGGGGTCTGATCACGGCGACTCTGCTCAACCTTCTCGTCGTTCCCAGCCTCTACCTCAGGTTTGCCAAGCCCAAGGGGTGGAAGCCGGCTCCGACCACCGCCGAGGCAACACAATGAGCATTCTGAGGACCGCAGACGATCTTTGGTCGGGTTCTCGGCCGTGTGAAGGAGACGGCCAGATGAGGCGACTAACCGGTCTCGCCGCCTTCAGCACTCTGTTGCTGGCAGTAGCCGGCTGCGGAGCCGAGCCGGTCGAATCGGCGCCGAAGAGTATGCCCACCCTGGTGACGACGTCGATCGCTCCGGCGGCGCAGCCCACCCCATCGCTGTGCTCGAGGGTGGAGGGGCCGGGTTGTGTGTTTGATCACGAGAATTTTGATGATCCGACGGACATCGACAATGAGTGGTTGCCGATGGTGCCGGGTACGCAGTTGGTCTACGAGGGGACGACGAACGAGGACAACGTCTTGCTCGAGCATCAGGTCGTGATCACGGTGACTGATTTGACCAAGGTGATCGATGGGATCGAGACGGTGGTGTCGTGGGACTGGATTTCAGTGAGGGAGAGTTGGTCGAGGCCGAGTTGGCGTTCTTTGCGCAGGACAACGATGGCAATGTGTGGCGGATGGGGGAGCATCCTGAGGAGTATGAGGACGGGGAGTTCGTTGATGCTCCGACCTGGTTGGCGGGGGTCAATGGGGCCAAGGCGGGTATTTCGATGTTGGCCGAACCGGTGGTTGGGGCGTTGAGCTATTCGCAGGGATGGGCGCCTGACGTCGACTTCATCGACCGCGGCAAAGTGCAGCGAGAAGGTCAGGAGATCTGCGTCGCGGCCGATTGCCACACCGGCGTCCTCGTCGTTGCCGAGTTCAATACCGACGAGGCGAACGCACAACAGTTGAAGTACTTCGCACCTGGGGTTGGCAAGTTCGCGTCGGGTGGAGGGGCACCGATGAAGGTCAGGAGGAGCTGGAGTTGGTATCGGTGACGCGGTTGAATCCGGGCGCGTTGGTCGACGTCGGAGCGGCGGCATTGCAGTTGGAGACCCACGCCTATGCCATCAACCCGAACGTGTACGGCAGCTCCGCACCATCGAAGGCTCCGACCACGACAGCGCAGCCCACGCTATCGCTGTGCTCGGGTCTCGAGGGGCCGGGTTGTGTGTTTGATCACGAGAATTTTGATGATCCGACGGACATCGACAATGAGTGGTTGCCGATGGTGCCGGGTACGCAGTTGGTCTACGAGGGGACCACAAACGAGGACAACATCTTGCTCGAGCATCAGGTCGTGATCACGGTGACTGATTTGACCAAGGTGATCGATGGGATCGAGACGGTGGTGTCGTGGGACTGGATTTCAGTGAGGGAGAGTTGGTCGAGGCCGAGTTGGCGTTTTTTGCGCAGGACAACGATGGCAATGTGTGGCGGATGGGGGAGCATCCTGAGGAGTATGAGGACGGGGAGTTTGTTGATGCTCCGACGTGGTTGGCGGGGGTCAATGGGGCCAAGGCGGGTATTTCGATGTTGGCCGAACCGGTGGTCGGGGCGTTGAGCTATTCGCAGGGATGGGCGCCGACGTCGACTTCATCGACCGCGGCAAAGTGCACGTGACGGGCATCGAAACGTGTGTCCGTTACGGCTGCCTCGAAGATGCTTTGGTTATCGCGGAGTTCAACGTCCAGGAGTCGAACGCAAAACAGTTGAAGTATTTTGGACCTGGGGTTGGCAATGTCAGCGTCGGGTGGTCCGGTGATGATGCGGGGCAGGAGGAGCTGGAGTTGGTGTCGGTGACGCGATTGGATCGTACGGCGCGGCGTGAGGTTCAGGCGGCGGCACTCGAGTTGGAGGCCCACGCCTATGAGATAAGCGGCGACGTCTACGGCCGGACCGAACCCGCCGAGTGAAACTGATGAGGACGCCGAAGGCCGATCGTCGACCTTGGCGTGGGAGGAGTGACCATGAAAGTGTGGTTGACGACTGCGTTGGTCGTTGCGGTGTTTCTCGTTGGATGCGGCAATGCTGCCAAAGACGCGCTCGAGGGCACTGAGGAGCTCGATACCGCGGTGTGTGACCCGTCGGGAGGCCCATTCGCTACCGAGATCACAAATCCTTACCTTCCCTACCTTCCGGGCCAGCAGTGGGTGCTCGAGTCGAGCAGCGAGAAGGTGCAGATCACGGTTCTGGAAGAAACGGAGGTTGTCGCGGGCGTGACAACCCGTGTCGTTGAGGAACGTGAGTGGGTTGGTGGCGAACTCGTGGAGGTGTCGCGCAACTACGTCGTCCAGGCGCCGGATGGGTCGGTGTGCTATTTCGGTGAAGCAGTCGACGACTACAAGGGCGGTGAACTCTCCGGGCACGGGGGAGCGTGGCGAGCCGGCGAGAACGGTGCGCTGCCGGGGATTCTGATGCCGGGCGATCCCCGAGTCGGAACATCCCACAAGCAGGAGATCGCGCCGGGCTCCGCGGAGGACGCCGCGATCATCGTCGCGATTGGCGAGCCCTACACCGTGCCCGCGGGGACATTTGAGGACACGCTGGAGACCAAGGACGTCGATCCAATCGGCGGCGGAGTAGACCCGAAACGATACGCCTGCGGTGTTGGTCTCATCGTCGACGAGTCCCTCACTCTCAGGAGCTTCATTGACTGACCAGTTCCCAGCCGGCGTCTCACCGTGCGATCTTGCGTCCGATCACTCGTTTGCGGCGGATGCGCTGCTCGACCTCGTCCGCTGACGCTTGGCCGAGTGACGAACCGGCCGAACCAAGTTGCTGCATTCGCAGCTTGGCCTTCGCCTCATGGCGGGCATCGTCTTGGTTGCCGCGATCCTCATCTCGCACTCGAAGCTCCCCTTCACGCGCCCCATCAGCATTGCAGAATCGGGCAGGCAACGTCGGGTGGTTGCTCGTACTACGACGCGGCGGCGGCCTGTTCGTCAAACGCCTTGATCGCCGTCTCCGGCACGGTCGGCGCCAACGTTCGGTTGGTCCCCAAGATCCTGGCAATGGTGGCTTCGAGGGTTGCCATGTCGCTCGAGAAGCCGACGTGGCTAGTCGCCTTCGCGCTCGAATGCTGGGCGGCCCCTTCCCGCGTCGGGCTGATCACGTAGTCCAGCTTGCCTTTGTCCTTCAGGGTCGCCATTTGGCTGCCGCCCTTGGTGAGGAACTTCTCCATGCCGGAGAGCGACTCGCCGTCGGGCCGCCAGAGCGGGATGCGAGCCCGCGCCTCGAGAGCATTGGACACCAGATACAGAATCGACTTCTGATAGGGGCCGGCGCTGTCGTCGCGCTCGAACTGGTCGCGCAGGGCAAAGATGGTCATCCGGTCGATCTTGTTGCGCCCGGCCAGCGCCGCGTAGGTCTCCTTGAACAGCGTCTCGGTAGCCGCCGGTGCCCACAGATGGCACGAATCGATCGTGAGCCCGAGGCCCTTGCCCCGCACTGGACCGCTGTGGCTCTCGCCTGTTCCGAGGTACGAGGCCAACCCGGCCAGCAAGATGCTGCCGGCGCTATGGCCGACAAGGTGGATCTCGAACGGGGCGCGTTTGTGGCTCGCGCCGAGTGCGTTGGCGAGCACTCTGGCGCCGCCGTCGACGCGCGACGAGGCGCGGATCCCGTTCTCCTTGATCTCGCTCCACCCGGCCTTGGCCAGTCCCGTGTTGCGAGCTGCCGATTCGAGCAGGTCGTCGACCCGGTCCTGGAGGAAATCGAACGCTCCGCCGGCGGGAGCCTCCGCGCTCCAGCGCTCAAAGAGATCATCGATCATGTTTTTCAGGGTGGAGAACCAGTCGGTGTTCCAGATGAAGAACAGCGGGTAGATGTCCCGGTCGAGGAATTGGGTGCGCATCCTGGCGCCCTGACGGACTGCCGTTGATGCCGGTACCAGACCGCCGTGGGCGTACATCACGACCCGCCGCGTCGGCCAGTCGGCCGTGTTGGTCTCGAACTGGGCGACTAGAGACTCGATCTCGCGCGCCGTGTTCCGGTAGGTGCCCGTCGTGGCCAGTTCGCCGTCGTCACCGATCGCGATGACGTGCGGGCGCATGTCTTGGAACGTATAGACGTGCGGCTGCACTTCGTCGGTGAAGTCCTCGAGGCTCTCGGTCTTGGTGCCGACCGTCACCGGCACCCCGAGTTGGGCAACCCAGGCATCGTTGGCTGACGACAGCCAGTCCTCGTAGGTGAGCAGCGCAAAGCCGTCCTTCCCCCAGTCTGGGCCCCACGAGTTCTGGATCCAGAAGCCGCGGTGGTCGTACGCAACGAGCGCAAAGGCGTGCCCGCCCAGCGACTTGGTGCTCGGCGAACGCGGCGTGATGATCCCCGTCTTGGGGTCGGGTTGCTCCCACCCCTCATGCACCACGCCGGTGACGTAGACGACGCCGATTTCGGCCAATGCGGTGTGGATCGACACCAATTCCTTGTGGTTGACCCGGTAGTAGGCGCCGAGTGGCCGGGCGGCGGCGTCTGCGATGCGCTCGGGGTTCAGGTCACCCTTCCGGCCCGGCTTGTACGACCAGAGGTCCTCGGTGCAGACGCCATGTTTGTGCCAGCCCTTCATCGCCCCGCGGGCGCTCGATCCGTCGTAGTCCTCGCCCTCCCACTCGTCGTAACGGCGGGCCATCTCGTAGAACATCCGGGCGCTGGTCAGCGTCACATCGGGATCGGACTCGCGTCGGCGCAGCAGGTAGTTGGCCATGGTGGCCAGGCCAAAGCCGGTGCACGCTCCTTCAGCGCCCTGGTCGAGCACGGGAACGCCAAATCGCCGGTAGCGATCGAGTTCCAATTGCGGCGGGACCTCTCGCAGCGACGGTTGGTACATCCTGTCGCGGAAGTCGACCGTGTCTGGTCGGGCATTGAACTTGCGATCACCAAAGCCTGTCATGGCTTGTTCCCCTCCTCTGGCATCGAGCGCCGTCCCGAACCGCCCAGGTGGCACATGGCCGTTCAACGCACTGCGGTTGATCGGCTTTCGAGAATCTCGCAGCGCGAGCTTGTGTTGTTGTCCATGCCCGCACGCAGGGCTCTCAGTTGGTACCGCCGGTCCCGCCCGAGGCACCCTCTCCCGAAACGTACACCAGACGCGATCGGCTGGGGAGATCAATTGGTCGGACGGCGACGCTCAGGGGACCAGGCTCGTCCCGGCCGAGGCGGTCACCGGCATTGCGGCACCGTCGGTTCCCGTCGCGGCGCGATAACCATCGAGGGCCTTTGCGGTGAAGGCGTCGACCTGGTCGGCGGCCACGAGGGCAACGACCGAGCCCCCAAAACCGGCCCCCGTCATCCGGGCCCCAAAACATCCTGGCGCCCGGCGGGCCGCTGCGGCCATGGCGTCCAGCTCAGGCGTGCTCACTTCGTAGTCGGACGCCAGGCTCTCATGCGACGCGTTCATCAGGGTGCCTGCCAGCTTCAGGTCGTCGCTGCCCAGGGCGGCTGCCGCTCGGAGGGTTGCGGCGTTCTCGTTGAGGACGTGGCGAGCTCGGCGGTACACCACCGGATCGAGGCGATCGGCGTTGCCGATCAGGGTCTCCATGTCGAGATCTCGCAGAACCGCAACTCCGAAAGCGGCTGCGGCCGTCTCGCAGGCGGCTCTTCGTTTGTTGTAGGCCGAGTCGACCAACGCTCGGCGCGACATCGTGTCGAGGACCACGACGGCCGCCGCAGGCGGGATCGGGGTGGCGGTTGCCTCGAGGCTGCGGCAGTCAATCAGCATGGCATGGCCAGGTTGACCGACGGCGCAGATCAGCTGGTCCATGATGCCGCAGTTCATGCCGACCCACTCGTTCTCGGCCCGCAGGCCCACCAGCGCCATTGCCACAGGGTCCCAGGCAACGTCGCTCACGGTCGAGAACGCCCGGGCCGAGGCGAGTTCGAGGGCAGCCGAAGACGACAAGCCGGCACCCGCAGGCAGATCCGACGTCAGGACTCCCTCGAAGCCGTCGAGGATCTTGCCATTTTCGACCAGCGCAAACGCAACTCCCTCGACATAGGCGACCCAGCCGCTGTGGTCTTCCAACCGATCAAGGCTGAACTCGCCCCACTCGTCGGTTAGTTCCGCCCAGATCCGCACCAGCCGGTCGGGGCGAGGCCGCAAGGCGAGCCAGAGCCCGCGGTCAATGGCGATGGGGAGTACGAACCCGTCCGAGTAGTCGGTGTGGTCCCCGATCAGGTTCACCCGGCCGGGGGAGCGAACGACCGCGGCTGGGGCCTCGCCGAAGTGGCCCACAAAGCCGGCGACGGCGCGATCCTGCGCGCTGGGTTGCTCAGACATCGACGGCCCGCATCAAATCGGCACGATTCGCCATTGCCAGGAGGCCGTCGGGCGAGACAACGGACCGGTTGGCTTGGCTCATAGGGGTCTCCGCGGTGGGGTGGCGGCGCTCGATGTTAGGTGGCCGCAGCGACCGGTCGATCGCTGGTGCGCCAGTGCCGCGCAACGAGAGATTCCCACCGTCTGGCGCCGCCAAGGTAGACCAGATCAAGCCAACCGGGCCGTCGGTCGCCGACGCCCGATGTGGAATCCGCCCTCCGCTTGCGCCGACCCAGAGGCTGCGGAGCGATTGGAGGCGTAGCATTCCAGCAGCGTCACTTTGGCGTATCTGAGACGACGATTCAGCGGCACACGGCTGAGGGGTGCGTAGCGGACCACTCGGGCGACGGGAGGATTCCAATGGCCGGTACACCGCCGATTGACCGATACGTGGTGGAGGGCCGCATCGTCACGATGGGTCCCGCAGGAGTGCTTGACGACGGCGCCATCTTCATCGACGGTGGCGTCATTGAGGCCGTACAGCCGGTCTCGGACCCAAACCCCGACCCAAAGTACGACGCGGCACCCCGGGTCCGAACGGGCGACACCATCTATCCCGGTCTCATCGAACTACACAACCACCTTTCGTACAACGCAATACCGCTGTGGGACGTGCCCACCAAGTACTCCAACAACGGCCAATGGCGTGGGACCGAGAACTACACCCGCGACATAACCAAACCCTCGCAGGTTCTCGGGCAGACACCCGGCGCGGCGCAGGCACTGGTTCGCTATGTCGAGTGCCGTGCCATGCTCGGCGGCGCGACCACGTCACAGGGCATCACCCTCGCTTCAGCCGGCGGGCTCCGGAATTACTACAAGGGTCTGGTACGCAATGTCGAAGCTCCTCTGCACCCCGACCTGCCTCGGGCACAGACCAAGATCGCCAATCCCGGCACCGGTGGCGCTCAGGACTACCTCGACAGGAACCTCTCAGCCAACACCTGCTACCTGCAGCACCTCTCCGAGGGTACCGACGACACCGCCAGGGGCTGGTTCCTCCGGCTCAAGATCGACGACAACACCTGGGCAGTCAACGACGTGCTGTGCGGCATTCACTCTGCGGCGCTGCGCCCAGAGGACTTCGCCGTGCTCGCCGGAGGCGGTGCTTCGATGGTGTGGTCGCCGCTGAGTAACTACCTGCTGTACGGCAAGACCGCCGACATCGCCGCAGCCAAAGACGCCGGGATGAACATCGCCCTCGGATCCGATTGGGCGCCGAGCGGATCGAAGAACCTCCTCGGCGAGCTCAAGGTGGCCTGGCTTGCCAGCCAAGAGGCCGGCGACGTCTTCACCCCTGAGGAACTGGTTGCGATGGTGACCGTCAATCCGGCTCGAGCGGCGAAGTGGGACCACAAGCTCGGCTCGATCCAGCCGGGGATGCTGGCCGACCTGATTGCGATCAACGGCCGCTCTGATGATCCCTACGAGCAACTGCTGCTCGCTCGTGAGACGTCGGTGACGTTGGTCATCATCGACGGGGTTCCCCGCGTCGGGCAGAAACGGCTCATGCAGCGCTTCTGGCCGAGCCACCGTCTCGACGACCTCGACGAGGTGGATCGGTACAAGATCCGCAGCTCGGATCGATACCTCTACCTCGCCAATGATGACGATCTGCTGGCAGGACTCTCCCTCTCCCAGGCGGCGGATGACCTCGGCGCCGCAATGCAGAACCTGCCGCAGCTCGCCCTTGAAGTCGACCAGGCGGTTGGCTCCGCCATCACGGCAGGCGGAACGGTCGCCTTTGCCGGCGGGATGAGTGACAGCTCAGGGGAAACCTGGCGCATCGTTCCCGACTTCGAAGAGGAAGATGTGGCAGTGGCCGCGGCCGCGGCTGCCAGCGGAGAGATCTTCTACGGAGCGGAGCCCTATGGCCATTGGGTCACTGAGCCGATCCGGCTCGACCCGATCACGGTCGAACAGGATCGGAACCACCTGCGTCGCTTGGTGGCGGCCCCCAACCTGCCCCACTTCGTGCGCTCCGGATTGCCCGGCCTGTACGGCCAGACCGTTTCGATCCCCGCTTCGGTCGGCTACCTCGCAACCACCACCAGAACGGTCGCCGACCAGGTGAAGGCAACCACGGGAGAGCTCAGCGTGTTCCTCAGAATGTTTGGAGAGCTCGATCTCGCGGAACGGAAACGGATCGTCGACGAGGCGCTGCTCCTGCTCGAGGAGAACTACGTACATCTGCCGCTCAAACGAGCGATGTATGCCGTTGACCCGCTCCAGCAGCTTCGATTGCTCCGCCATCGCCTCGACGACATGGCACCCGACGGGATGCCGCGCGAGATCATCTTCCACACCGAGCTGGTGAGCATCTTCGACTCGTTGCGCGACCTGCACACCGGGTATCGGCTGCCGATGCCGTTCAGTCGCAAGATTGCCTGGCTGCCGTTCCTCATCGAAGAGGTGGCGGCCGGGGGCCGCTCCGACTTCGTTCTGGCCAAATGGATCGCCGACGAGTGGCCATCGCCGGCAATGAACGGGGCAACCGTTACGCACTGGAACGGGATGCCCATCGCCCAGGCCGTCGCCCGCAACGGAGAACGCCAGGCGGGTGGCAATCCAGACGCTCGTCACGCCCGGGGGGTCAATTCGCTCACAATCCGTCCGTTGGCCCGCAGCCTGCCACCCGATGAGGACTGGGTCACGCTGCGTTGGATCGACGCCGATGGTGTGGGACACGACTTCCGGCAAGAGTGGCTTGTCTTCGAACCGGGCGCGGCGGTTCGTCCCCAGGATCTCTTTGGCGAGGCGAGTGCGCTTGGTTTGGACGATCTCACCGACGACGTCCAAGAGGCGCGCAAGATCATCTACGCCCCGAAGGTCTCCGAAGCCGAGCGCGCCGCAACCCAGCAGCAGGTGACCCGCAAGATACGCGACGATGCCGCCGACCTCGCTTCCTTCATGCCCGGCGTCTTCCGTGCCATGAAGGTATCCAGATCCACAGCGACTCCCGGTGACCCGACGTACGGCTATCTGCGGATCTTCACGTTTCACGTTCCCGACGCCGACGCGTTCGTCGATGAGTTCGTGAGGCTCGCCGAGCGCTTGCCTCGCGACGGCTTGATCATCGACGTGCGGGGCAATGGGGGTGGGTTGATCTACGCCGCCGAACAGCTCCTCGATGTGCTCACGCCACAAACCATCGAGCCGGAGCGGGCGCAGTTCATCAACACCCCACTCAACCTGAGCATCTGTCGGCGCCACGCCCCCTCCCAGACGCTGCCCGGGCTCGACCTCAGTGCCTGGGTCGGTTCCATCCAGCAAGCCGTCCGCACCGGAGCGACCTACTCACTCGGCTTTCCCATAACGCCGCCCGAGGTCGTCAACCGGCTCGGCCAGCGCTATCACGGTCCCGTGGTGCTGGTCACCGACCCCCTGTGCTACAGCGCGACCGACATGTTCGCCGCCGGATTCCAGGACCACGACATCGGCACGATCATCGGGGTTGGTGGCGCCACCGGAGCCGGCGGCGCCAATGTTTGGCCCCACGGGCTGCTGCGACGGCTCACCGAACCCGACGACGAACACGATGGCCCATCGCCGTATGCCCCGCTCCCGCACGGCGCCGATATGCGGGTCGCGGTCCGGCGCACGACGCGGGTGAAGGAGCAATCGGGAGCGGTGCTCGAGGACCTTGGCGTCGAACCCGACATCCGCCACCGGATGACGCGTCGAGACGTGATGAGCCGCAACGAGGATCTGATCGATCGAGCCGTGGCCGTACTTGAAGCGGGGACCGTGCACGCCATCGACGTTGCTGGGATTCAGGCTCACCGCGACCGTGCCCCCACGCTCAAGCTCACGACCGTCAACGTCGACCGGATCGGGGGAGACGTCGACGGAGCCGTTCTGGCGAGTCGTCCGACCCGAGCCGGCCGCGCGACGATCGAACTCGGGGAGGTGGTTGCCACAAACGCAAGCGGTTCGGTCGCGGTTCGGCTCCTCGGGTACCTGGGAGGGGATCTCGTTGCCGAGAGAAGAATCCTGGTCGATGTCGACTGAGAGGAAAGAAGCGTGGGTAGTTCATTCGATGGGCTGGTCATCAAGGCATACAGGGGCAAGGCTGCCGCGGAGCTGGCCGTTGCCCCAACCGACGCCCTCCGCGGAGTGTCGGCCGGAGATGCACGACAAGCTGGCGGCGGCCTTTGGCATCAACTCGGTGCGCGATCTAGCCGTCAGCCAGCATGTCAACGCCGCTGCGACGATCTCCGGCGCAGCCGACGGCCGACCAGGGTTCGATCCGGGACCCCCGCCTGGGTGGGAGGCACGTTTTGCTGCCGCACCGCTTGCCACCTACGAGGCCCATCCCGACCTGTTCCGGGTCGACTTCGGGCCGGTCTTCTATCGGGGCCGCCTCGATGGCACCGCTCGACTGCTGGTCGTCGGACAGGACCCATCGGTCAACGAGATCCTGGCACAAAGGGCGTTCGTCGGTCGGTCCGGGCAGCGTCTCCAAGGATTCCTGGTCAAACTCGGGGTGACCCGGTCGTACCTCATGCTGAACACGTTCTCGTACAGCATTTTCGGCCAATTCGGGGGCGGCAACGAATTGCTGTCACATCAGGATCCCATCCTGAGCTACCGCAACAGCCAGTTTGACGCGGTAGTTGCCGAGAACCCCCTTCAGGCTGTTGTCACCGTCGGTACGGCAGCCCGCGAGGCCGTCGACCGCTGGCCGGGTATCGGCGCACTGCCAAGGGTCCATCTGATTCACCCCGCCTTCCCCAACACGGGCCAGCTACTCACCAACTGGAACGCAGGTCTCGGCGCGCTGCGGCCCTTCGCTGAGCCGGATGACGGAGCGGCAGTGGGAGCCGAATACGGCACGACCTTCGGTACCGGCGACGTGGTCCCGATCCCGCGACGTGATCTTCCCTTTGGGATCCCGAGCTGGCACGGAGACGGAGACCATGCCACTCGGGCCGGCGACACCGTCATCGAATGGCGCCGCAACGCCCTGTGAGGCGGGTGCGAGCGCCAACCGACATTGTCCAACAGTCTTCTAACGGGCGGCGGCCGACGCACCACTAGTCCGCTGGTGCCGCTCGACGAGAGATTCCCACCGTTCGGCGACGCTATCTCGCACCAGGTCGAGCATCTCGGGATCGGCCAAGAGCGGCTTGAAGCGGCCCTGGAGCGAGAAGTAGTCCTCGACGGGAAGCGGGTCCCTGGGGAACATCGTGATGGTGGTCTCCCGCCCGTCACGGACCTCGAAGAGCGGGAAGATGTTGCAGCGCACGGCGCGGCGCATCGCCTCGATCGCTTGTTCGGCGGGCATCTTCCATCCTGGGGGACAGGCCGACAGGAGGTGGAGGAATCGCATGCCGCCCTTCATGGCCACCGCGGTCCGGACCTTGCGGGCCAGGTCCTGCGGGTAGGCGGCGGTGGCGGTCGCGGCATACGGGATCCGGTGCGCCGCCATGATCCCCATGATGTCCTTCTTGGGGCGCGGTTCGGGGCGTTCGTTCGGCGTGGTCGTCGTCCAAGTGCCGGCGGGGGTTGCCGAGGAACGCTGGATCCCGGTGTTCATGTAGGCCTCGTTGTCGTAGCAGATGAACACGATGTCCTCGTTGCGCTCGGCTGCACCCGACAGCGCCTGGAGGCCGATGTCGAACGTGCCGCCGTCGCCGGCCCAGGCCACCACCGTGGTGTCCTTGCCCTGGATCTGCTTGGCCGCCTTGACCCCGGTGGCCACGACCGCCGCCGTCTCGAAGGCGGTGTGGAACACCGGGATGTTGAGGGCGTGCACCGGCCACGGTCCGTCGATGATCGACCAGCAGCACGCCGGCAGCACCGCGATGGCATCGTCGCCGAGTTCCTTGAGTACCATGGCGCATCGACAGCGCGCCGCCGCACCCCTGGCAGCCGAGCGTGCCCGGGTCCATGTATTCGGCTTCGGGGACTGCCCACCTCATCGGGCCACCTCCAGCGGGACGGGTCGGTGAATGGTGGAGTCGGCCCGCAGCGGACCGATCGGCAGTCCCTTGACCCCGACGAACAGCGCCAACTCCGGCTCCTCGCGGACCATCAGGTCGTCGAGAACATCACTTGCGGTCTCGACCCGCACGTCGCGCCCGCCGATGCCGACGACGTAGCCGAAGACCGGTGGCGCATCGGCTTGCCCGGCCAGCGCGGATCGGATCTCTGCGGCGAAGATGCCCGGAATGGCCGGCGCTCATGTTGCGGTCCAGCACGGCCACCTTGCGGCGCCCGGCCAGCAGCCGACGCACTTCGTCAACCGGGAATGGCCGGAAGGCGATCATCCGCAGCAGCCCGGCCTTGACCCCGCGATCCCGCCAGTCCTTGACGGCCTGGCGGACGTTCGAGGTCATCGCTCCGGCCGAGACGATCACGATACTCGGCGTCGTCGAGCATGTACTCCTCGACGGGCGCGTAGCGGCGTCCCAGCACCTCGCCGAACTCCTCGCCGGCCTCGACGAGCAGGCCGCCCGGCCCGGTCCATGCTCTCGTACATCTTGTAGCGCAGCTCGAAGTAGTGGTCGCGATTGACCAGGCCGCCGTAGGCGCGGGGTTCGGCGGGGTCGAGGTCGTAGAGCGGCTCGAACCGCGGCAGGTAGGCGTCGACCGCGTCTTGGTCGTGGACGATGAGTGGCTCGGCGGTGTGGGAGAGGATGAAGGCGTCCATCGCCGACCATGCCCGGCAGGTAGACCTGCTCGGCGACCCGATACATCCAGATGATGAAGTCCTGGGCCTCCTGGACGCTCTCGGCGAACAGCATCATCCAGCCGACATCCCGCTGCGAGATGATGTCGCGTCTGGTCGCTCCAGATCGACCACCCGGGCGCCATCGCCCGGCTGACGTTGGTCAGCACGATCGGCAGCCGAGCTCCGACCGCCCAGTGCAGCATCTCGTGCATGAGGGCCAGGCCCTGGCCGCTGGTGGCGGTGTAGGCGCGGGCCCCGGCGGCCGAAGCCCCGACGCAGGCGGCCATGGCGGAGTGCTCGGACTCGACCGTGATGAACTTGGCGTCGAGCCGTCCCGAGGCGGTCAGCTCGGAGAGCAGCTCGACAATCATCGTCTGCGGGGTGATCGGATAGGCCGAGATCACCTCGGCCCGTGACAGCATCGCCCCGTAGGCGGCGGCGTGGTTTCCGGTGAGGAGGAGGCGCTCAGGCATGGCTCAGCCTCCCGCTCGTTGACCAGGATCATGGCGTGTCCGGGGCATTCGGCGACGCAGATGCCGCACCCCTTGCAGAACTCGAGGTCGACATCGGGACCTTCGTCCCAGGTGATGGCGCCGTCCGGGCAGAACACGAAACAGGTGCCACAGTCGTTGCAATGCCCGCACGAGAGCAGCGTTCGATCTCACTGCAGGACGTCGGCTTCGCTCATGGTCACCAGATTCCTCGGCGAAGGGGTCGCGGTCCCGGGTCGGCAGCCGGGTCGACCCGCCCGTGTGGCGGGGCACGTAGGTCGGGTTGACTCTCTGCCGCCGACCACCGTCGGCGATCGTCCTCGGGCCACAGGTGGTCCGAACCCGAGTTGGTGATCGATGGCCCGGGCGGCCCGCCGGCCGGCAACAATCGCCTCGATCACCGTCGCCGGACCGGTGGCCAGGTCGCCTCCGGCATAGACGAGCGGATCGGTGGTGGCCCCGTCGTCGTCGACGGTCAGCCAACCGTCGCCGTCCTGCATCCGATCCGGGAACGGGGTCAGTGTCGGCCGTCTCGCCGGTGGCGGCGAAGACCCATCAAAGCGGAACTCTCGGCTGGTCCCGGTCGGCACCGGGCGGCGCCGGCCCGAGTCGTCGGGTTCGCCGAGGCGCATCTCCTCGACGGTCACCACCAAGTCGCCGTGTTCTCTTCATGACCGATCGGGGCAGGGTGAGCCACTCGAAGGCGACCCCGTCGGCAACCGCATGTTCGTATTCCTCGCGGATGGCCGGCATCTCCGTCGGCCGTTCGCCGGTAGAGGACCGTGACCTCGGCGCCCAGCTTGCGCAGCACCCGGGCCACGTCCATGGCGGTGTTGCCGCCGCCGATCACGGCGCAGCGCTTCCCCGGGGAGGGCCCGTCTCGACCGGCGGCGTCGAGGAAGGCCAAGCCCGGCTCGCAGCAAGGTCTCGCCCTCGATGCCGACGGCTCGTTCGCGCCCGGCGCCGGTGGCGACGAATACTGCGGCGTAGCTGGCCTCGAGATCGTCGAGGGTCAGGTCGACCCCGAGCGCAATGCCGGTGCGGAATTCGATGCCCATCGCTCTGAGGCGGTGGAGCTTCCTCGTCGACGATGGCGCCGGAAGCCGGTAGTCGGGGATGCCGTAGCGGAGAATCCCCCCGGCGGAGCCCGACGGTCGAAGACCGTGACCGTGGCCGGAGCGGCGCAGGTAGAAGGCGCCGCCAGGCCGGCCGGTCCCGCTCCCGACGACGGCGAGCTTGCCGGCCGGTTTCGTCGGCCGGGGCCGGGTGGGGGAGGTGCGAGGTCTCGTCGCCCAGCCACCGTTCGATGCCCCGAATCGAAACCGGGGTTCGTGCCGTTGCTTCTCCTCGAGGTTGCAGACGTGCTCGCAGAAGTGTGGACAGACCCGGCCGGTGATGCGCGGGAACGGATTGCGTGAGGTGAGAGCCGCGAAGGCCTCCTCGAGACGACCGGCCTGGATGTCGTGGAGGTAGGCCGGGATGCCGATCCCGGCCGGGCAGGCGGCGCTGCAGGGGGCCGATCGTTCGGTGAGGACCGGCCGGACACTGCGCCAGGCGCCGGTCTTCAGAACGGTGCGGGTCGATGCCAGCGAAACAGGGATCTCGGGGTAGTCGTCGACGTGATCGAGGCCGCTCATACCGCCACCCCCAACATCACCTGGTCGTGAGCTTCCGTGGCGGCCGCCTGGTTCTCCTCGGCCTTGTTGGGTACTTCATGCTCGATGGCCACCAGGAGGTCGTCGAGGGTCACGATGCCGGTGGCCCGCACAAAGGCGCCGAGGATCGACGTGTTGACGACCGGTTGGGCGGCCGAGCCGAGTCCGTGGCGCAGGGCGATCTGAGAGGCGTCGACCGTAGCCACCCGGAACGTTCGGGTCGATTCCCAGTTGCTCAGGGCGATCCGGGGTGTTGACCACCACCCAACCGCCGGCCCGGAGTCCGGCCAGGGGATTGGCCGAGTCGAGCAGGGTTGCATCGAGCACGAGGAGGTGGTGGGGTTCACGGATATCCTGGCGGACGAAGAAGTCGTCGCCCGGTTCGGCGATTCTGGCGAAAGCAACAACCGGGGCTCCCCGGCGCTCGACCCCATAGTCGGGATAACTCTGCACGTACCGGCCGGTCAGAAACGCGGCCTGCGCCAGCGTCTTCGAGGCGACTACCGCGCCCTGTCCTCCACGACCGTGGATCCGCAGTTCGATCATCGATGCACTCCGGACTCAGGATGCTGTGCCGTCAGGATGGCGTGCGGGGGACGACGCCGGTATGGGCCGGATGGACCTTTTGTGTAGGGCGGTTGGCGGCGCAGGTCGCGCTATTCCGTCCGATGCGTTGGTGTCGGTCAGCTAGTGTTTGGTGCAACTTTGGGGGAGCAGCATGTCAATTGGCCGCTTTTGGGAATCTGTCGCGATCCTGCTCCTGTGCGCAGTTGGTGCCGGCTGCCAAGCGGGTGCCGATGTCGAGTCGACAGTGGCTACAACCGAGTCGACTTCGGACCGTGTCACGCCGACAAGTGCATTGCCCTCGCCGTCGGTGACGGCGTCCGCCTCCGTGGAACGTGAACTCGGCGCAGAGGGATTCACGGTCGCGGTGGTCGGCGACTGGTACGCGGACGACCCGGACGAGGGTCGCCACGTTGAGGATGCCGAACAGACCCGAGATGCCATTCTCGCTGCGGCGCCGGCGTTGGTACTGGGATTGGGGGACTTCAGCTACGACGATTCGCCCGACTCGTTCTTTGCATTTGCGGCACCGCTCGAGGCGACCATTCCCATCTACCCGACCTACGGCAACCACGATGGCATCTCGAAGGGGGAGGTGACGCGCCCTCGCTTCTATCGCGAGCTGCGAGATCACTTCGTGATCCACGACGAGTGGTATTCATTTGATGTCGGGCCCGTTCACTTCATTTCGATCAACTCCGAGTATCCCTTCGGGACGGCCGAGTTTGATCTTCAATTCGAAGATATCTCGGCTGATCTTGCCGCGGCCTACGCGGACGACGACGTGAGGATGATAATCCCGTTCTTTCATCGTGCCATGGTCAATCCGCTCAGTCAGAACGGACCAGATTGGACGCTTCAGGAGATCGTTCACCCGCTCCTCGACGGGTACAGCTTAAAGATCCCTCTGGCGCTCCAAGGACACCACCACATCTACACCCGGACCCATGCGGTCGACTACTCCGATGACCGTGACACCGATCGGTGTCAAGACACTGTTGGCGGAACGATTTGCGAAATGCACCACTGCTGCTTACGTGGGTACTGGGGCTTCTCCCGTGGTCTACGGGCCAACTGGGATCGTTTTTGCGACCGTGGGAACGGGTGGCGCGTACCCGACCGGTCTCACGCCGAACGCGCCGTACATGGCGACTCGGATCGAGCCGTCGTCTGCCATGGACACCGATGCGGAGGCTGGAACATTCGGATACCTCCACCTCGTAGTGGCCGAGGATGCTCGATCGATCGAGGGTGAGTATCGAGCGAACAACGGCGACGTGCTCGATAGGTTCAGGATCGAGTCGTGACCGGGTCGGACCGTTTCCCCGGAAAAGTCTCATTCTCGGCTACCGTTTTGGCACGTACAGTTTCTTAAGTCCCGGTTGAGGCATTCACAGGGCGGCGGAATCCATGATTGGGGCACCCGTTCACTACGCCACGGGTTCCGTATCTGACGAAGCGAGATTCCACTATGACCAACGTGAGTCGCAGGTTTCTTGGCACCGCAATCTTGATGCTGCTGGGTGCCGCCGTTCTGCTCGGGGCTTCGCCCCCAGCCCAGAGTGCTGCCCAACCAGCGCTACCGATTCGTGCTGCTTTCTTCTACCCGTGGTTTGATGAGGCTTGGGACCAGGGAGGGGACTATCCCTACACCCACTACACACCGTCACTCGGGCTCTACGACTCGTCGGACCCCGACGTAATCGACGAACAGGTGGAATTGGCCACAGATGCGGGTCTCGAAGCGTTCATCGCGTCGTGGTGGGGGCAAGGGCACCACACCGACACTGCGACGTCCGATGTGCTGGCCCGGATTCCGCAGTCGCCGAACCCTTCGTTCCGTCTTGCGGTCTACTACGAGGAGGAGGGCCAGTCGGACCCATCGGCAGGCACAATTGTCGATGATCTCCAATACCTTGAGTCGCTGTTCGCCTCTCCTGCTTATCTGCGCATCAACGGGGAACCTGTCGTGTTCGTGTGGGCGGACGGCGGAGATGGCTCCGGAATGGCGGCACGCTGGGCTCAGGCGGCCACGCAGTACGGCAAACCAATCCACATCGTGCTCAAGGTCTACTCGGGGTATGCCGACGACCCCAATCAGCCTGATTCGTGGCACCAATACGGTCCGGCAAGCCCATATAGCGAGCATCTGCCTTGGTCGGCAGTGATATCGCCCGGCTTCTGGCACGCCGATGAGGGCTCGCCCCGCTTGGCGCGCAGCTTGAGTCGTTTCCGTAACGACGCTGAGGCCATGGCGGCTTCTGATGCCATGTGGCAACTGGTCACGGCCTGGAATGAGTGGGGTGAGGGGACTTCGGTGGAGCCGGCCGATGAGTACGGTTCCGCCTATCTCGACATTCTCTCCGACGCGTTCGGTGCTGCCGCCCCGGGGCGAAGTGCGGCGGGGTCAAGGTGACGGTTCCGGGTACTTCCGGCAACGACGTCTTGTCCGGAACCAGCGGCAACGATGTCATTGCCGGGTTCGGCGGGAATGACACAATCGACGGCAAGGGCGGCAACGACGTCATCTGCGGTGGCAGTGGGAACGACACGATCATCGGAGCGAACGGCGATGATGTGCTTCGTGGCGGAGACGGCAATGACACCATCAACGGTGGCGCCGGCCGCGACTTGATCAACGGCGGGCTCGGCGGGGACGCTATCGACGGTGGCACCGCCCGGGACCGCGTTGAGTATCTCGGAGCGCCCGCAGGGGTAACGGTGAACCTCGTGAGCGGCAAGGCCAAGGGTGGGTATGGCAAAGACACTCTGGTGTCGATCGAGCACATCACTGGGAGCAAGCACAGTGATACCTTGATCGGCAACGCAAAGGACAACCGCATCATCGCATTCGGTGGCAACGACGTCCTCACCGGGTGGGGTGGCGACGATGTCCTCACCGGCAAGGGCGGCAAGGACTTGCTCAACGGTGGCCGCGGCGATGACCTGCTCGCGGTGGAGATGGAGTCGACCGAGGCAGCTACCGAAACGCCTCATCGGGCGTGTCGGTGGATCTGCTCGCAGGCGTGGCCGGAGGAGACGGCAACGACACGCTCCTCTCGATGAGCATCTCTGGGGCTCTGAGTCGCGGGACACCCTGCGGGGTAGCGGGACGGCCAACATCCTCCACGGGTGGGGTGGCAATGACACCCTGGCCGGGCGCAACGGCAACGACAAGCTATACGGTGGTCCGGGGAATGACACGGCCGACGGCGGTTCCGGGAGCGACACGTGCGCGGCCGAGACCAAGACCAACTGCGGAGCTCCGTTCTCCGCCGCCTCCTCCTGGTGGTGGGGTGGTGTTTGCGGCTGGTGGTGATTTTGGGGCGACGTCGGGTACGGATGCGACGTTGGCGTCGATTGGGTCGAGTGACGCCGAGTTTTTGTTGGCGTTGGGGGATTTGTCGTATGACGATGCCACGGCGTCGCAGTGGTGTAGTTATGTGAAGTCGTATCTGGGGTCGTCGTTCCCGGTGGAGTTACTGGTGGGCAACCATGAGGACGATGACCGGGTTGATGGGTATATCGGGGATTTTGCGGCGTGTCTGCCGGATCGGATGGGTTCGACCGGGACGTACGCCGCGGAGTATTTCTTCGATGTTGGTGGAGTGGCGCGGGTGATCATGATCGGTGCCGGTAACGACGTTGCCGGCGTCAAGTACGACTACGAGGCCGGGAACGTTCATTATCAGTGGTTGGAGTCGACGATTGATCAGGCTCGGGCGGCGGGGATCCCGTGGGTGATTGTCGGGGCGCACAAGCCGTGTATCACGGCGGGGAACAAGTCGTGTGAGGTGGGGACGGATCTGTATGACTTGTTGTTGGATAAGAAGGTGGACCTGATTTTGCATGGTCATGATCATGACTATCAGCGTTCCAAGCAGTTGACGTGTGCCGTCCCGAATACGTATGTGTCGGGGTGTGTGGCCGATAGTGGCGCTGATGGCCGGTATGCGAAGGGTGCCGGGTCGGTGTTCATGGTGGTGGGTAACACTGGTGGCGGCGGGTTGACCGACATTGATACCGGTGATTCCGAGATTGGGTATCTCGCGGCGTGGCATGGTGGTAACTCACCGGACCCGGGGAGGGGCTATGCCCTGTTCACGGTGAGCGCCGGGCGACTCGACGTCGAGTTCGTCGGGTCCACCACCTCCTACACCGACACCTTCACCATCGACTGATGCCGGACCAGCGGCATTTGGTGCCGTTTGTGGCTACCTCGTCTTGGTCGACCGGTCCAATGGTTGTTGGAGCGATCCGCTCTTCGGTCGAGTAGGAGTCAGTGTGCCAACCTTGCCCGCCTGGAAGGGAGGCGCGTGCGGGGAGCTGCGGCCTGGGACGGAAATCAGCCAGCGGTAACGGGAATCGGGTCCAGCGCTTGGGGGGTGGCTGACTGGACTCGATTCCCGTTTGACTTTGGGATGGCGGTTGGTCGGCCTAGCTCTGGCTGATCACCAACTCGGGCGGGTTGCTGCCCTCGCTGCTGTCGAACCGGATGGCTGTCGTGTGCGGCGTGGTGATACCGAACGAGACCACGCCGTTGCGGTGACGTAGCCGGTCACATCGATTTCGAGATACGTTCCGCTGGAGAATGAACCCGACGAACCCAGGGTCGCTCCGATCGTCGGAGCGTTGGCGTAGGTGATCGAACTCTCGATCCAGCTAGTATCGGCCACCTGGCGGACGTCGAAGCCAACGCTTGATCCCGAGGCCGCATAAATCCGGATAGTCGCCGAGGAGTCCTTTCCGGTGACACCCGTCACGTCGAACTTCAGATACGCATCCTTCTCGGGTGAGCCATCGATCCGCACCGAACTCGAGGTGCCATAATTCCTCGTCGTCTGCGTTGAGTCTACGTAGGCATCGTCGGTCGGGGTGACGGTGATAGTTGCCGACGGCGGTGGCGTGGTCACCGTGGCGGGCGGTGTGGACTCGCCGGACGGGTTCCCTGCCGCGTCGAAGGCTTCCACGGTGTAGTCGTATGTGGTGTTAGGCGCAGCGGTGGCGTCCACAAGCGAGACGGTAGCTCCATCAACCGAACCCACTACACCGCCGTTCCGGTAGACCGTGTAGCTATCGACCCCGACGTTGTCCGTGGAGGCGACCCACGTGACGTTGACTTCGAAGTGGCTGAGGGCGACTGCGCCGACGCCGCTAGGCACCGTCGGCGGCGTGGTGTCGTCCGGAAGGTCGTACTGCGTATCCGTCCCGTTGTCATTGATCTGACCGGTCTTGTTGCCTGCCAGGTCGTTGGCTCCCACAACGGTTCGATTGCAGTTAGCGCTCGAAATGTTGATCCCGTATCGCTGGGTCTTGATGGGCTGATTGTCGGGGCATTATGCCGGAGACCTCGTTGTCATCGCAGTACCCCGGAGTTGGAGTCGAGTGGGATTCCGTCGCGATTCGTGACGTCGTCGAGTTCTTGATGACCAAGTTGTCGATGATTCGGTTGTCATCGGAGCTGTTGATGTTGATACCGTCACGCCCAGAGTCGTCGACGGTGTTCCCAGAAACAAGGTTGTTGTTGGACTTCTTGTTCGGTTGCGACGCACGGCTCGAACTCTTGTTGATCTGAATGCCGTGGCCACCAACGTCGGTAATCGTGCACCCGGAGATAACGTTGTTGCTCGATCCGAGCAACTCGATGCCATCGCCTGGAATGCCATCGATGAAGCAGTCAGCGACAGTGTTGCCGTTGGCCGTCCACCCGGAGCCCTTCCCATCAAACACGATGCCCCGACCGCGAGAAGCCGTGACGCTTACCCGCTCAATGGTGATGTTGTTTCCGTCGTCGAAGTCGAGGGCGTCGCTGGTGCTGCGGGGAGCTCCGTTCGCCGAAATCGTCATGTCACGAATCGTTAACCGTGGCGTGAACGATATCGAAGACTTCGGTGTCGTCTGCATCGCTGGAGTTGTTGACGATGACCGTCGACGCCATGCCTTGGCCCTGGAATAGGACGTTGTTCACGTTGTCGAGTTCGAAGTGGTCGTTGCCCAGATCGAACGTGTCGGCGTCGAATGTGATCGTGCCTCCGCCGTGGATCCCCAGCTCGAAGACCGAACTCTCGACGACGTACTTGAGTGTGCGTGTAGGAACTCGCGGTGGTTTGCGAGGCGGAGGTGTAGACCGTTCCACTACGCGTGACCAGGAAGGGCGATGCCGTTCCCGGAGCCGGAGCGTGGAGTTCAGCGGCATTGCCACCCTCCTTGGACCCGATGCGGATCGAGGTGTTGTCCGTTGTGGCGATCGCGAGTGAGTACACGCCGTCGCCCGTCACGTGCGACGAGAGATCGAAGAAGTACGCATTGCCGCCGGACACGTTGCCGGTTGAGTGGATTAGTCCGCCGAGCGCGGGAGCATTGTTGTAGGTGAGCGTTCCCTCGTCCCAAGTGTTGTCTGCGACTGCATAGAGCTGCAGGTTGTCGCCGCTTGATTCGACGTTGACCTGGAGCGCCACACTCTCTGGCGTGCCGATGCCCTGCACGTCGAATTTGAGATAGGCGACCCGTGTCGGCGAAGCGTCTGCCTTCATCGAACTCCGGTGACCGAACGTCTTGTCGGGTCGGGCCGACTCGACATAGGAGTCGTCCGACGGCGCAGTCGTCGACGCTGATGCGGGTGTGATCGATCCCGTAATGATTGGTACGTTGAGAAAAACCGGCCAGGACGGTGAGGACGCAGTGCGTCGCTGAGCCCGCGGTCGCGTGGCTAGATCGTGTCATTTGGTTCCCCCGATTTCCCTTGTTGTGGTGCCCAGATCCCTCTGGGCTGACCCTAGTCATGGCTTTCCAAGGATGTGGGTGTAGCGGGAACCGTCGCGAGCCCAGTGCCCTGTTCTGGGTCATGTCGCCCTCAGTCCTCGAATGGTTTCGTGAATGGAATCTGCTCTGTCTCGACTCGTTCCGGTTGGCCAAAGGTCAGGAATGGTGCCAACCCGTTTCTGAAGTCGATTCGATGGCGCCGGCGGGGATGTCGAACACCCTCACGAACGCTTCATAGACACCGGGCGGCGGAAGCGGGCCCTCGATGAACCACTCCTGCCCTTGTGTCGAGCTGAAGAGTTGGCGGCTCGTCCCCGGGTCCACGCCGTGGATCCGGCAGTTCTTGTTCATCTCGACGTCGTGAAAGTCGTGCGATTCATAGGTGGCCCGCCAGATGCCTTGAGCCGTCGGGATGCGCAGCTCGAAGTCGGGAGCGCAGTAGCTCTGGTCGAACCGGACGGGCGACTTGTTGCGCACGTGCGAGTCGATGCCGACGAATGCTCCCTCGGCGGTGTAGGTCGCTTCAACCGACGCAGAGAGGGGCCGGCTGACGGCGGCTCCGAGGGTCGGGACCGAGAGCGCGAACCCAACCACCATCATCCAGACAACGACGAGTCCGAGCCGCCATCGTGGGCGCCAGATGAAGAGGATCAGGGTCGCCAGGATCAACAAGACGACAGGGATGACGAAGTAGATCACATCTCCGGTCATCACAGTGATTCGCTCAACCTTTGGGCCGGTCACGATTGTCGGGGTACTCGTCGTCACGCCGCCGGTCGCAACAACGATCTCGTAGTCGCCACGAGGCACCTGAGGCCAGGAAACCCAGCCTTGGGCGTCGCTGTTCGACTCGAGCACCGGCTCGCCGGCCTCCCCGTTGAGGAGGTACACCTCGACATCGGCGTCAACCGGGTTCCGGAAGATGAAGCTGCGCAGCTCGACCTGAACGGGAAGAGCAACAGGCGAACCCGCCAGTAGTTACACCGTTGGGGTGTCGCCGCGGATAGATCCGCACAGTGCGAGCTCAACGACGGTATGTAGTCGATCTCGCCGCTCTGGACTACGTTTTGGCCGTCGACGGTGACTTCTCCGAACACGTAGATGTTGTCGTCGGAGAACAACCCTCCACTCACTCGCCTCAGTCGATTGGCTGTAGCCAAACCTCATCGAACGAAACGGCCTCGTCCTCCTCGGTCGCCTTTTCCGACAACGGGAAGACTTCACCGAAGCTGTTGACGACTTTGGCGGTTTGGAGCCGGGACACGTCGAGCGGGTCCATGGCGGAATCAAAGAACTCAAGGCGAACGGGATGTTGGATCTTGACTCCCAACTGCATCTCTCGTCCCTTGCCGTTGACGCCAACTGAGCGTTCACTGGCCCAGATGTCGTCCCACCTGCCGAAGACGAAGCGTGTGGTCTCGTCGAGCTCCTGGATGTCGGGAACGAGAATTGTGCGTGCCCGGCGTGACCCGGAGAACCACGCACCCCTCCTCGTCGCTCGCATATTCCCTGCCATCGATGGCGACGGGCACATCGGCCGTTCTCGGCACGGTCGAGATGGCCAATAGCGCCGTTTCCGAGTCCCGTCTGGTGCTGTTCTGCGGGCGCTCCAGGGCGCATACCGGAGGTTCAACGACCACTTCGAGCTCCAGGGGGCCGCCCGCCACCTCGACGGGGTTTTCCCACTTCGTGCGGAGCGGCCGAACCTTGCCGTCAACCACTTGGCGGCGTTTGTTGTCCTCGTCCTTCGGCACGTCGATGGTGTGAGGGCCTTGTTCGACTTCAGCGATGACACACCCGTTTTGGTCGCTCGTGTAGCCGATGCCGTCGATCTCGATTTCGATTCCTGCGGTCCTCGGGTTGGTCGTGAGCACGACATAGCCAGTTGCGGAGCCGGCACGCTCCGTGATTCCCGCCACGCACAACGGGACCTCTTCCGGCTGTGGCCCAGGGGTCGGACCGATCTTCTCGAGGAGAGGGTTGTCCTGAGCTACGGGAGTAGTCGAGGGTGTCGTGATGGGCGGTGCGTAGTCGGCCTCGGCTGGTCCGGACACGGTCGACGCCCCAATGGCGAACGCGGCGAGGATTAGCAGCGGCGTAACCACGAACAGGGCGAAACGCCTCACGCGCCCCTCCTCCTTCGCCACGCCCGCCGAATCCGGCACCAAAGGCAAGAGCGCCGCCCACCAGCACAAACATGTTGGCGTATGCCGAGTTGACGGTGGCCACCTGCTGGGCGGGATCGACCTCCGGCGGCGGGGCGTTGTAGTCGGTGGAGAGTACGAGCGGGGGCGCGGCTCCTGGGTGAAGTCGAACGCGTTCGTAAAGGCGTTCACGTTGGCGTCGCGTTCGGCAAGCGGCTCCAAATCCCACCACTCCTCGATCGTCGCCAACACCGAGGTGTGGTCGTACAGCGTGCCGTCGACGTAGCCCGGTTTGGCATACGGTGACACAATGAGGCCCGGCACCCTCAGCCCGTACCCGTCCTCGTCGACCTGCGGCGGCGCGACATGGTCGGCAAAACCACCCCACTCATCCCACGTCAGGACGTACGCCGATGACTCCCAGTGCTCGCTGAGCATCAGCGCCTCGAGGAGGTCGGTGGCAAAGAAGTGGCCGAGCCTCAGGTCCCCCGGCGGGTGCTCGCTCAACCCGCTCGGGGTGATGAACGACACGGCCGGCAATTCTCCGTTTCGGGCATCTTCGAAGTACTCGGCAAGTGGAACCAGGTTGGCGTTCAGCTTCGGATTTTGGACGAAGCGGGGAATCCCGACCAACGGCACCACACGAGCTGTGAAGCCTGGGGGTGGAGTCCGGCGCGGGCCTCGGAGTTCTGGTACGTAACGTCTTCGCTGTAGCCCTGGATGTAGACCTTCCACGAGATACCGGCCTCATCCAATCGGTCGAAGATGGTATCCACATCCAAACCCTCCGCGGGGATTGAGTCGTAGCGGAGTGGCGCTCCTTCCGAATCGACGGCCGTCTTGGCATATCGAGTGCCCGCGAAGAGATAGAGGTGATTCGGAAAACTCGGACCCATCACCGACGAAAACCAGTTGTCGGCGAGGACAAACTCGTCGGCGAGTTGCCAGTAGAACGGGATGTCGTTGTAGTCGTAGTAGCCGAGAGCGAGAGCACCGTCGGGTGTCCCGAACTCTTCGGCGCTCTTGACGAACGAGTCCATCTTGCCGTCGTTGTAGGCCGCTCGCATCGCTTTCTCGGAGTGAGGTAGCGAGACCGTACGGGTTTCGGCGAGTTTGTACGGTTAAGAAGCCAAAAGAGAGGTCATCCGGATCACGCCGGCATCGAAATCCGTCGGGCCATCCGTTGGCTCCTTCGTAGGTTCCGAAGTAGTTGTCAAAGGTACGGTCCTCTGCATGACAACCAGAGGTGTCGATCGGCACTTCGTCTTCCGCCCCGGAAGCGGTAGGCACCAGCATGATGGTGAGCGCGATCGCAAAGACGAGCAGAACGACGAGGGCCACCTGCGGCTCGATCGCCTCATGGCGTGCCCCCCTCTTGCGGAAGCGGATCAAGATCGATCCCAACCGGGCCCACTCGATACACCCGCACCACCGGCGCCTCATAGGGGACTCCGTCGGCACCAATCAGCGTGGCACTCTCCTCGTGGACGATCTCGCCGCCATAGCGTTCGACAAAATCAAGCAGGCGATTGGCGAAGTGTGGTGTTGAGCCGCTGAGTATGCGTCGTACACCAGATACTCCACAACCCCATCGCAACTCGTATGCAGATTGCGGACCGGCTCGTAGGCTGGATTCGCACGAACGGGTTTCGGCTGATGCTGATGGCTGATGTCTCGTGGTCTGAGTACCACTTGATGATGTTGCCGATGCTTGGGCCGATCCCCAGCATCTTCGAGCCCTCGGGTGCGTTCTCTGCCAGCCACAGCGCAGTTTCGCGACCGCCGGGGATCCCGGAATACCCGGCTTCTCCGACGCGCCGGTAGTCGTCCACGACCGGCCCATTGATGGCGCTGACCCCAATGAGGCTGACGACGGTCACCACGGCCATGATGGAGGCGACCGGCCGGATGTGGCGATGCGGGGACCTCCACCACATCGTCAGGACGTACGCAGCCAGAACCGCTGCCAATGGGGCGATCACGACGGGGTAGTGCCACCCCTTCACCTTCCAGACCTGGAAAAACCAGACAGGCACCACGACGGCGATTACGAGTGTTGCCAGCGCCGCGTTCTGGCGAGCCCGGCGCACTGCCATCCAGATTCCGATGCACAAGAGCACCAGCAGCGGCAGGCCAAATAGACAAAGACATTGCTGAGATAGAAACCAATCGGGTGATTTGCCGGTCTCGCCATCTGCCAGATCACGTACTCGGCCCAGCCGCCTCCACCCTCGCTCGCCCGGCCCAAGCGCAACGCCAGCAGGTGGGGTGACACGGTGGCTGACGCCCCCATCACGACGATGCTGTCCACGATCCGAAAGTGCTTCGTCACCAGCATCGCAACGAAGACGATGGCGAGCAGGATGGCCGCCACCTCTTTCGCCATGAAGGCAAGGCCGGTCAGCGCACCAATGGCAAAGGCCCAGCCGATTGGGCCCAGAACCTTCTCGTATTCGGGCTGAAGCGGGATCGACCACGCACTATGGCCTTCCCACCGCTGGGAGAGCGCACGATTAGAGAGTCGATCGCAGTGGGTGACGCCGAGCCGCGTCGAGCACGTCGAATAGCGAAGCAAGGCGTAGATCGCTGCTGCGTAGAAAAGGGTCATCGGGGTCTCGAGTAATGCCTGTCGCCGCCACAACGATGTGGAAAGGCATCACAGCAAGAAGGGCGGCGGCGAGAAGTCCGGTGCGTTTCCCAACGAGCTGCTTGCCGATGAGATATGCAACGAAGACGGTTGCAGCCCGAAGAGGGCCGACACCACCCGTGGACTCACTTCGCTGAGCCCGAACACCCGATAGAAGAGCGAAACTGTGTACTGGTACAGCAAGGGATGGGCCCGAAAGATCGAGAAGTCCGCCGCGAACCCTTCAACGCCGGCAAGTGTGGCTGCCTGTCCGGTGTAAACCGCTCTCATCGCTGTTGAGGCCCAACCGACCGAGAGCAGCGAAACGAAGCGCGAAGCCTGCCGTCGATGTGACATAGAAGCCCGCGTGAGTACCGCTGCCCTGTGCTTTTCCAGGACGCTCCAATGCGGCCAGCCAACCCAGAATGGTGATGTCACCGCGTCAAGAATGCTTCCGACACCCCCCTCGAGCTTGGCGGGGTGCGGGAGAAGCGTGCTCACCGTGTTCTCCCCAGATGTATTCATCGGAGGCCCAGAATCGGACGACCGTGATGATGCCGAGCGAAATCATGTTGGAGATCAAGTAGTGGACCCCCAGTACCGACGTCAGCAACCACAGCAGCGGCAAACGTAGCACCAGCGTGATGTTGTTCATCAGCGAGAACATGCCAAACCTCACCGCGTCGTTCGCTGGTTGCTGCGGGCTCCGAACACCCAGGCGTCGGTGAACAGGTAGCCCATGTTGTCGAGACCTGCGTCGCCATGGTCGCGCCCACCATGTAGTGGATTCCGACCAGGTCGGTGAACAGTGCCAGCGCAACCGTGTTGACGACATAGCCGGACAGGCCGACCACCCCGAATTTGGCTAGTCGAAAGACCGGGCGGACAGCCCCGCTACCGGCCGTCGCCTGATTCATCCAGTGGCCTCGGTGGCCTCGTCTCCCGTCAGTGCTACGACGTTGTCCTCATGGGTGCGCTCGCTCTTGTCGGTGAGGTCGATGACCACTGTGTCGACATCCTGGGCTCCGCCGTTCGCTGGATTCATCATCGCCTGGTCGCTCTCGATTTCGGCGCGGATGGCGTCGGCCCACCCGTAGTTGTTGCTCTGGAACAGCGTGGCGGGAAAGTCTTCAGCGCCCGCAGGATGATCTCCTTCTCCTTGCCGCGAAGATCGTCGCCGTTGCGACCCAGCATGTACGTCTCGATCTGGGTGTACGGCGGGAAACCGTAGGCATCCTCGCAGTTGGCAAGCAGCATTTCGGCCGATTCCTCCCAGTTGAGGCGCCGCTTTGACTCGGGCCTGGGCGATGATGAACAGGTGGAGGGGGACGCCCGACGCTGCAATCTTGGTGCCCGGGAGGATGTGGTCGACCGGGTACTTCGGTGGCGGAATGGTGAACTGAACGGCGGCGTTTGCCGTGGCAGCGGGGAACTCGCTCTGGCAAGCCCAAGGCCGATCTGTCGACCCGACCACGAGTGGAGCCGGCTCTGCGGCTGGAGGGCGGCCTTCTGGATGCCCTTCAATGCTTCCGGATTCACCGCCTCACTGTGCGATAGCTCATAGTCATCGGCTTCGGATACGTGAGCAGGGTGCCGTCGGGAGTCACGAGGCTCAGGTCGTCGGAGAGGAACTCAAGGTCGCCCTTCTCCAGCAGCTCAGCGCCGTTGTGGTCTTGCCGGTGTCGGTTCGCGCCGTCACCAGATAGGCGAAGCCGTCCTTCACGACGCATGCGGCGTGGACGAGGGCATATCCCCTGCTGACGAACTCCCAACGGAGCACTGGTTCAACCAGATTGGTGTAGAGGACATGTGGCGAACGGCCGACCACCCGCGACGCGGTGATCTGAACGTTGTCGCCGTGCTCGATCTGGGCCGCAAATCCAGCCCAACCGAACCACTCCGTGAACTCCATACCATTGGCCGTCGGAGTCTTCGGCTTGCCGATCTTCACTTCAATGTCAGGGGCGTCAAGTGCCTCTTCCGTCCGGAACCACTCGAGTTCGGGCAACCTCGCATCCGAGGCGATCGTGAGGATTCCATGCACGTCATAGCGGTGGCGACGCTGGGGCGTCGTGGCGAGACGGCGCGGCTGCTTTGCTCGTCCGGAGAACCGGAGCCGCATCAGCAGCTTGGCGAAGCGGATCCCCTCGTCCATTGATGCCTTGCTTCGGCCAGAGACGCGGTCTCCGAAGTCGAAGCCGACTTCCGTCGGATTCAGATCGTGGCTTCGGATCAGGATCTCCAGCAGAATCTTGAACCCATCGGGCTTGAGATCGGCCGGCAATGCCGTCCGGTCCACCAGGAAGAAGCCGGTCAGTGGGTCGGTGATTCCACCGAGGCCGGCGGCTGGGAACAACGACCGCGTTGTGGCGGTCGCCGTATTGGTGACTGAAGCGGCGCAGCGGTCCGGTGTTGGCAACAGCTTCCTCGTTGAGGAGGCGACTGGCGACCACGGCCCGAACGTTCCCCTGTGCGGCCGCCGCAAGGTCCGGAATGATCTCGGGTGGATGTTGGAGATCGCCATCCATGACAAGGACCCAGTCAGAGTTGGCCTTGTTGATCCCGGCGAGCACGGCTGAGCCGAGACCTCCGGCTCGCTGGGCCGGACCCCGGTGGATCAAACGCACCGGCATGGTGGTCTCGGCCGCGACGCCTGCCGGACTACATCCGGTGTTTGGTCGTCTGAGTCGTTGATGAAGATGACTTCACTGACGACATCCGATGCACTTTCGGCGATGCGACGCACGAGTGGACCGACGTTGCCGGCCTCGTTTCGCGTCGGTACGAGCACTGATATCGAACGCAATTCATGGTTAACTGCCATGAGCAGCCCCCTGTCCCTTTTCCCCGTGGCGCAGTCGTAGACGATGCAGGATCTACAAGATCGCGATCCCCCGCCCTCCCAGGCCTTCCCCGTCGTCAAATACCACGCTCTTTTTGATCTGCCGGTTTGAACCATAGGCCGGATTCTCCGGCTGTAAAGGGTTAACCTTTCTGATGGGTCCACCTGAGCATCACTTGCGAGTGGCCAGAGCCCGTCGGGCGGTCCGGATCTGCGGTCTAGAGAGTGCAGCGTCGCTAGCTTTCGGTTGCGGCAATTCCCCCGATCATGTCGATGTGCTCGGGTTTGTGGGGTGCTGGGACGTTGACGATCGTGAGTGTCACGCCGAGTTCGCAAAGCTGTGCCGTTTGGTCCAGCAGCCGCCAGGGGTCGTCGGGATCGACGGTAAGATCGTCGAGTTCATCATCTCGGCCGGTTGTGTTCGACATCGGCACAGTGCTGATCGACCGGACCTCCTAGGCTCAGCCCATGCCGAAGGGCCTCGCCGTGATGCATCTCGTCCTGCTCGGCCCGATGGGGGCCGGTAAGACCACTGATCGGGCGCCTCCTGGGAAAGGCGCTAGAGCGCCCCTTCTTCGACTCGGACGCCGAGATCGAGCAGGCGACCGGGCGTACTTCGTGAGAGATTGCAGCAACCGATGGCGTGGCCGTGCTCCACGTCATCGAGGCGGAGGTGCTGCTGGCCGGCCTTCGCAGCCCCGCCCCGTGCGTTGTTGCTGCCGCAGCCAGCGTGGTCGACAACGATGCGTGTCTTGTAGCGTTGGTCGCTCAGACCTGCGCGTCGTCCGAATCCGCCCGACGCTGTGCTGGCGGACCGCACCGACGACCCCGGTCACCGCCGGCCGGCCGGCACCGAGGAGCGGGCCGCGTTGTTGCGGCGTCGCGAGGATGGGTCGCGGGATCGAGCGTGGTCATCGTCGATACGTCGCTGGCGAATCCGGACAACGTGGTGGCCGCGATCCTCGAAGGGTTGGGTTGGAGCTGAAACGCAGAGCCCTGCCCCACGAGGGGGCAGGGCTCCGGTAGCTGGAGGAGGACCAGGGTCTCGGTCAGTCGATGCCGACGAAGTTGAATGCCTCGTCGAGCTGGACGTCAACCTGACGACCGTCGTCGAGAGTTACCTCGACTTCGTAGTAGCTCTCCTCGTCACCGACTTCGGTTTCGGTGACCCGTCCTTCGCCCAGGTAGGCGGGACTGCCGGCGGTAGCACGATCGAGGTCGGTTCCGACGATCGGCACGTCCGGTCCTTCGGCAGCGTCTTCTGCCGAGTCTGCGGCATCCTCTGGGCCATCGTCGACGGCCGTCGACTGAGCTCGTCGCCACCGCCGTCGCTGGCCACCGCTGCGACCGCTCCCAGGGCCAGTGCCGCCACGGCGAGCAATGCAGCGAGGATCAGCAACCTGCTGTTTCGCTTCATCGGGTTCTCCTTTCTGTTGCCGGTCTTCTGGTCAGTGTCTCTCGTGGCGGTGCTGACTCCAGGCTGACTGGGACCGACCGGTTCTGGTCACAGCGCCTGAGTCGGCCGGGGTCACTCGTGGTGAAGAACCCCAGAGAAATGGTCTGGTTGCCGCTTGCTTCGAGAACGAGAACCTCGAGTTCGTACACGGTGGCGGGCTCAACGAATCCGTCGGGTACAGCTAGCGAGGTCGCCGTCGGTCCGACGTGCACGTCGTAGATGGGCCGTGAGAATCCGTTCAAATCGTCGTGGTCGACCTTGGTCAGGATGACCTCGTAGCCGGTCACATTCAGCGCTTCACCGGTCACGGTCAACGTAACGGGCTCCCAGCTGATCACGAGTCCGCCGGTGCTCACGATGACCTCGGAAGCGGCTTCCTCATCCTCGCCAAGTTCGGGCGCGGTGATCGTCGGTTCCGCAGGGATGTCGTGGGTGAAACGAGCGATTCCGATCCGAGGGATTCCTTCGAAGTCGGTGCCCGAGACCGTGTAGCCCCCCTCAGGGAACTCGGCGCGCAGTGTCTCGAGTGAGATTCGTCGTTGGGGGGCTCGCGCGATTCGAAGAACAGGTCGGCAATCGCCAGGTCGTTGAGCTGACCCTTGGCGTCGACCATGAGGATCTGGGTTCCGTTTGGGTCCCAGATGCACATTTCGCGGCGAGCTACTCCTGCGATGAGTCCGTGCACGCCGGTGTCGGCGTCGGTGGCGTTGTGCTCGATGTAGAGCTTGGCCGTCTCCAGTGGTTCGCCGGCGGTCGGGCAGCCCGCGACCTCCACCGCGGGCGGCGTCGTTGTGGTGGCGGTGGCGGCGGCTTGCTGGGCGGTGGTGGTTGGTGCCGTCGTGGTGGTGGTCACGGCTGCTGCCGCGATGGTTGGAGTGGTTGTCGACGGTTGGGCTGGTTCGGCAGCGCTGCAAGCCGAGACCGTCAGCACGCCGACCACAGCAAGGGGGGGACTCGGAGTTTCATCGGCGTTTCCTTTCGCATCGGGAGACTCGACTCCGTCATCATGCGAAGCGGGTGCTGACGTGCTCCTGAACGTGGCTGACGGTGAGCTGAACGGCTCACGGGACGCCGTTGGCAGGTGTCATGCGATCGCCCCGAAATCGAGAGCTACGGCGGGAACTGCAAAGGACGAGCGCAAACCGCCGTTGTCGAACAGCCGACTGGGCGTTGGCTCAACCGATCAGCTGACGCGGCAGCGTCGTGGCGTGCTCCCGTTTCGGATTCGGACAGGTTCTAGAGGCCAGACCCTGGGACTCAGTCGTGTTGCTTCTCGAAGTAGGCCTTGTATGCCGCCAGAAAGGCACTCCCCATCTTCGAGCTGCCGAACCTCTGGTAGAAGAAGCCCAAGAATCCTGGGGCCGCGACGTCGCTGATGACGAGGCGATGCGTCACTCCGCCGTCGGTGGCGATGAATTCGTCGGAGAAGTGCGATGTCGCCGTGACCTTCGATCCCGCCTCGTACCGTTCGTCCAACTCGATGACGACACGTTCCGTCTCGACCGCCTCGTGACATTCGTGCGCGTCATGAGGCCCTCGTTGGTTCTGATGGTCACGGAGTCACCGGTCTGTTCCACCAACTCGACGCTCGTCATACCAGGCATGAGGTCTCACGACCCCGACGTAGAACTCGCCGAGATTCTCGAGGGCATGCGCCACGTCTTGAACGTTGCAGTCGATTCTGCCTTCGCCCTCAAACCAAACTGACATGATCGATCCCCGCTTCCAGGCGTTGAGCTGTCCATGTGAACCCTGGCAGGCCGGGCGCGCACAAACAAGCTGGTTCGTCCCTCAAGAGCGAGTGGTTGGCAAAACCGTTGCGGGGAACTGCCCCGGCCAACCACCCAAACCCTCGAACGAGCCCGAACGCCTATTGGGCCGTTGGGAGTCGGAGTTCGAAGGTCGCCCCGGTGCGGTTCGTTACGAGCACGTCGAGCGTGCCGCCGTGGTGGACGACGATGTCGCGGGCGATCGCAAGGCCCAGGCCGCTGCCACCGGCATCGGCGCTGCGCGCCTCGTCGAGCCTGCTGAACCGCTCGAAGATTCGCTCTCGGTCCTCCGGTGCGATTCCGGGGCCGTCGTCGGCGATGGTCAACACCGTGGTCCCGGCCGACTCTCCGAGGCTCAAGGTGATGCGGGAGGTGGCGTGGCGAGCGGCGTTGTCGAGCAGGTTGCGCACGGCTCGCGATAGCTGTCCGGGGCTTCCGGCGACATGCGCTCCCGACACCGCGGCGAGGTCGACCTCAACTCTTCCCTCGGACTGGATGCGGCGGGCCTCCTCGATCACGAGGTCGTCGAGGTCGAGCGGTTGGGCGGCAACCGTGACGTGTCCCTCGTCGGCGCGAGCGAGATAGAGGAGGTCTTCGACGACTTCCTGCATGCCGACGACGTCGTCAAGCAGGCTCCGCAATGCCACGGTCCAGGACGGATCACTGGTCTGGGTCAGTTCAACCTCGAGTTGCGATCGCAGCCGGGTGAGCGGGCTTCGCAGTTCGTGGGAGGCGTCGGCGACAAACCGTCGCTGGCGAGCAACCGAGCCTTCGAGGCGGGACAGCATCTCGTTCATGGTTCCGGCCAGCCGGTCGATTTCGTCGCCGGTGTTCTGGTCTGGGGACCCGCCGGTGGAGATCGGTGGAACTGATGCCGGCCACCTCGGATCGCATTTCCTCGACCGGTTGCAGGGTGCGGCCAACCAGCCACCACACCAGGGCGCCCAGCGCCGCCACCATGATGGGGATGATGACGAGCAGAGCTGTGGCAAGCGCCGTCGCCGCCTCGGAAACCACATCGAGCGTGGCGCCGATGTGGAGCACGCCGAGGTTGGGGAGGCGGCGGCTCGAACACCGCGGAACGAGTCGTCGTCGACGTCGAGTCCGGCCACCGTCTGAAGGGAATCGCCTGTTCCGGCCGGGCTTCTAGGGGGAGTGGCGATGCTCCGGCGAGATTCGGCGATGACACCAGCACCGCCCCGTCCAGTCCGACCAACTGGGTGAAGCCCTCTCGGGAGGTCGGAACGAAGCTGTCCGGCAGGGTGGTTCCACCTGAAGCAGAGCACTCAGGTCGTCGGCGCGTTGGGTCAGGTTCTGATCGACGCTGCTGGTCAACGCCGAGCGCTGGAACAGGACGAGACCCAATCCGGCGGCGATCAGCACTGCAGCGACCGCCACCGTTGCCACGGCGGTGATGCGGAATCGGATGGTGTGGCGGGCCGGCATCAGACCTCAGCGTTCATCGGTGGTCAGCCGGTAGCCGGCACCACGGATGGTCTCGATCGAGTGTCGGTCGAACGGCTCATCGATTCGGGTCCGCAACCGCCGGATGTACACCTCGACGATGTTGGGGTCGCCCTCGAAGCCGTACTCCCACACCCCGTCGAGGATCTCGGTCTTGGAGAGGACCTGGCCGGCATGTCGGACCATGAACTCGAGCACGTCGAACTGACGCGAGGTCAGGTCGATCTCGACCTCGCCGCGCCAAGCACGACGCTCGCCGGGGTCGAGTCGCAGGTCCCCGGCCCGATCGGGGTCGGGCGGGTCCCGGTCGCCCGGCGCAGCAGCGCCCGCATCCGCGCGACGAGGACGACGAACGAGAACGGCTTGGTGAGGTAGTCGTCGGCGCCGGTATCGAGCGCTTCGGCCTCGTCGTACTCGCCGTCCTTGGCGGTCAGCATCAGGATCGGGGTCCAGATCGCCGGCTCGCGCAGGTCGGCGCAGATCCGATAGCCGTTGAGTTCCGGCAGCATGATGTCGAGCAGGATGACGTCGTAGGCGCCTCGGTGGCCAGCCAGAGGCCGTCGGGCCCGTCGACGGCGACGTCGACGGTGAAACCCTCGGCCTCGAGGCCGCGTTTGACGGCGGTGGCGATCTTCTTGTCGTCTTCGACCAGCAACACTTTCACCATGGCATTGTCTCAGACCAAGCTGACTCTCGGCTGACAGTTTCCTGACCAGCTCGGGAGGACCGTTGAGGTTTCGCGCCCTTCGGTCCAGATCTGTGTTAACGTTCCGGCGGCCGCACCGGGTGGAGGCCAGCGCACTGTCGCTTCCCCGGTGATCAACGGCTTTGTTTTTCTCACCCGGCAGGACCGCCTCTTCAGCCGACTCTCGAACCCGTAGGCAATGGATGCCGCACACGGTCGAGCGAGACATCGGCATATCTAGCAAGAAGCCCGTCCGGGCCAGGAGTCATCATGTCAGTTACGTTCGCCCAACTTGGGCTACCCAAATCGCTCGTCAACGCGCTAGCCAAGCGCGACATCACCGAGCCTTTCCCAGTTCAGGCCGCCACCATTCCCGATGCCCTCGCCGGCCGGGACGTCTCGGGCAAGGCCCCGACCGGGTCGGGCAAGACGCTCGCCTTCGGGCTTCCCCTGCTCGCCAGGGTTGCTCCGGCGGCCCGGCAGCGCCCCCGGGCGCTGATCTTGGCGCCGACCCGGGAACTCGCCGAGCAGATCAAGCGCGAGTTGCTGCCGGTCGCCAGTGCCGCGGACCGCAAGGTTGCTGCGGTGTACGGCGGGGTGCGCTACAGCGGCCAGAAAAACGCCCTCAACAAGGGAGTCGACGTCCTCGTCGCCACCCCGGGGCGCCTCGAAGACCTCATCGAGCAGCGAGCTCTCGAGCTGAAGCACGTCGAGATCGTCGTCGTCGACGAGGCCGACCGCATGGCCGACATGGGCTTCATGCCGGCGGTGCGTCGCATCCTCGACCAGACCTCTGATCGTCGTCAGACGCTGCTGTTCTCGGCAACGCTCGACGGCGACATTGCGGTACTGAGCCGGGACTACCAGCGTGATCCGGTCCGTCATGAGGCGGGCACGATCGAGCCGGAGACCATCGATGCTCGCCACCACTTCTGGCTGGTGCAGCACGACGATCGGGTGCGCCACACCGCCGAGGTTGTGGACATGGCGGGTCGCTCCATCGTGTTCACCCGCACCCGCCACGGTGCCGACCGACTCGCCCGCCAGCTCGCCAAGCTGGGGGTCGGTGCGGTCGCCATGCACGGCGGGCGGTCCCAGAACCAGCGCACCAAGGCGCTCCAGCAGTTCTCGTCCGGCAAGGCGCAGGCTTTGATCGCCACCGACGTTGCGGCCCGCGGCATCCACATCGATGCTGTTGCTTCGGTCGTCCACTTCGATCCCCCCGCAGATCACAAGGACTACCTCCACCGCTCGGGCCGCACCGCCCGCGCCGGCGCCACCGGCACCGTCGTGAGTTTTGTGACCCACCAGCAGAAGCGTGCCGTCGGTCGGATGCAGCGTGACCTGAATTTGCAGGTACCCATCGAGTCGCCTGAGATCGGCGATCTTCATGATGGGGGGCATCGGATGGGTGAGCCCGTGTCATCCGCCCGCGCCGCAACGGAAGTTCGTCCAGGCAGAGTCGCCCGGCCAAGCAGAACGGCGCGGCCTCGCCGCGGCGTGAGGCCGCAGCCCCGACTCGTCGGGAAACGACCCAACCCGAGACACGCCGTCCGGCGGCGCCAACACGTCGGCCGGCTCGGCCGACCGACAACGCGGCCGAAAGTATCTATGTCGCCAACCTGCCGTGGAGCGTCGACGAGGACGGTTTGGCCGAGATGTTCGGCCGGTTCGGCGAGGTGCGCCAGGCAACGTTGATCTCCGACCGTCGCTCGGGTCGTTCGAAGGGCTTCGGCTTCGTCGACATGCCCGAGAGTGCGGCCAAGGCCGCCATCAAAGAACTCAACGGCTCACATCTCGATGGCCGCGACCTCACCGTGCGTTTTGCTAAGCCGCGCACGTGGGGAGCCGATGGAGAAATGGCCGCTCGGGGCCGTTCTCGCCAGCGGGCTTAGCCAGACCAACCTCCAAATTCACTACCTCATCTCTCATGGGCCAGGCGACACCGGTCGCCCCGGCCCCGGGCCAAAGGGGCCCACATCGAAAGGAGTGCCAATGACGGCACGACATACCTCAGGCGCAGACGCGCCGAATGACACAAACCACCTCAGACGTGGATTGCACTACACCGCTACCACCGCGAGTGGCTCCGCCACCGGTGAGTACCTCGGCATGGAATCGGTCTACGGCGACCGAGCCATCTTGCTTCGGCATCCCGCCGGAACCGCCTCGATCGACCTGCGCGACGTCGAGTCCATCCTGCCGCTCGTCGCGTAGGGCGGGCAGTAAGCCGGATCTCGGCGGAGCTGAAGAACGAGCGATCCGGGCCGACGATGGTTGGCCCGACTAGCTCAACGGGCACGGTTCCTGAGAAGTCCACTGCCGACGTCCCACGGAAACCGTGACGGGTCCCGGCTCTACCACGGAGCGCATGTCTCGGTCGACGAACCCGAGTAGGTCGGTCGGCATAAAGAATGTGAGGGTTCGGCGTTCACCTGGGTTGAGCGTTATGCGTGAGAACCCGACGAATTCGCGCACAGGCCGGGTCATCGAAGCAGCCAGCCGCCGCGCATAGATCTGGACTACCTCATCACCCGTGACGACGCCGGTATTGGCGACGAGAACTTGGCAACGATGGTTCCGTCGGTCGGCACTTCGGTCGCCGCGAGCTTCGGCGCACTGACCTCGAACGAGGTGTAGCTGAGCCGAACCCAAATGGGTAGCGCGGAGTGCTCGCACGGTCGACATAGTCGCCTTTGAGCCGTACTCCGCCGCCGGTCGGCTTGTGACCGTGATAGATCGGGATCTGCCCGACATGGCGGGGAACGGTGATGGGCAGTTTCCGCCGGGGGAGGCGTCGCCGAACAGGGCTTCGGCGACTGCAACGCCGCCTGCTCCCGGGCAGCCAGGCATGGAGCACGGCCTGGACGCCTGAGGTGTCGGGCGACAGGGGGCGACCGCTGAGAAGCACGAGGACGACTGGGATTCCGGTGGCGAGCACCACGTCGAGCAGTTGCTGTTGGACCCCGGGGAGGCCGAGGTCGGTTCGGTCGCGGAACTCTCCTGAGGTGGCGGCTGGGTCATCCCGGATCTGCCGCCTGCCACGACGACGGCGATGTCGGCGTCGGTGGCCACGGGCTACCGCCGCAATGCCGGCGGTTGATCGTCGGTGACGTCGCAGCCGGCGCGTACTCAACACGCACTTCGGCGCCGGCACGGGCAGTGATGGCGTCGAGCAGCGAAGGCACGGCACAAGGTCGGCTTGGGGGACCGGGTTTGTCGGCGCCGGGCAGAAGGCATCGCCTGCGACCTGGCTTCTCCATGGTTTCCAGATTGGCGGCCTGGAGTAGTCACCGAGCAGGAAGCGGGGATCGGCCGCGGTCGGGCCGATCACGGCGATCGAACGGACCTCGGAGAGAACGGCAGCGTTGCTACCTTGTTCTCGAGGAGTACGAGGCTGCGAAGCGCCGCGCGGCGCCGCCAACGATCGATAGCCTTGGTGGGTTGGTTGCCTTCTGAGGCGACCAGTGGGTTCTCGAACAGGCCCAATGCAAACTTCTGTCGCAGCACGCGGGCCACACTTTGATCGATGGTGGATTCGTCCACCTGCCGCGTTCGATGCCCTTCGCAGGGGTGCGCCGTAGCCGGCGGTCGATGGCAGCTCAACGTCTACTCCGGCTTCGATCGCCGTTGCTGCGGCTTCTTCGAGGTCGGGTACGAGGCGGTGTGTGAAATTCGAGTTCTTCGACACCGTTGTAGTCGGACACGATCGTCCCTGAGAATCCCCAGTCGGTGCGGAGGGTGTCGACGAGAAGCTCGCGGTTGGCGATACGAGGGATCCCGTCGAGTTCGTGATACGCATGCATGAAGGAGTCGACGCCGGCGACGCGCACGGCGGCTTCGAAGGGGGGCAAGAAGACCTCGCGCAGTTCGCGAGGCCCGATGTGGGGAGGCGCCGAGTTCATGCCACCTTCGGGTACCCCGTGACCGGCGAAATGCTTGGCGGTGGCCACCACCCTCTGTGTGCGTCGCCACTCTGTAGGCCGCGGACGGTGCGCACTCCCATCGCACCAACCAGATAGGGGTCCTCGCCTACGGTTTCTTCGACTCGACCCCAGCGGGAGTCACGGCAGATGTCGAGAACCGGCGCAAGGCCTGGTGGGCACCCGCGGGCGGTTCTGCCGGGCGACCACCGCCGCAACTTCCTGGGCAAGCGGCGGATCCCAGGTTGCGGCCATCCCGATGCCTTGGGGAAACGGGTCGCGCCCGTTGCCATGTACCCGGCCAGGCATTCCTCGTGGACCATGGCGGGAGTGCGAGCCGTGTCGAGTCCACCAGGTAGGCCTGGGTGCGCGTTGGCGAGAGCCGCTACCTCGAGCGGAGGGAGAGCCGAGGCGCCCCCGATCCGCGAGATATGGCCGATGCCGTGCCGCAGGATGACGTCGGCGCGTTCGGGGTCGAGCCGAGGTCCGTCGAGCAGTTCGTAAACATAGGCACTGCCGAGTTGCGCCGGCTTCTCGTCGCGTGACATGCGCCCCAGAACATCTTGCACTCGCTGTTCGGTCGTGAGCGATGTATCCCGATACGGCGGTGGCGACACGGTGCTCAGCCGAGCATCTTGGCGACGGCCAAGCCCGGGATGATCTGTCGCAGACATGGTAGTACATGTGGTCCTCCCCAATGCGCTTTCAACCCAAGCTAGCTAGCGGAGCAAGGGAGGCAGGCGTGGCCGAGGATTCCGGCCCACTGCCTGCTGGTAGCGTCGGGCCGCGCACGACGGGCAATCATCACCGTCGTCGCACGACCGACCTACAGGGAGTGCAGCAATGGCGGAGTTCTTCACCGACGTCCAGTCGCCCATCAAGTACGAGGGACCGGACACGACGAACGAGTTGGCGTACCGGTACTACGACCCGGACCGCATCGTTCTCGGCAAGCGGATGGAGGACCAACTCCGGATGGCCGTGTGCTACTGGCATTCGTTTGCGTGGCCGGGCAACGACGTATTCGGATCGGGCACGTTCGACCGGCCATGGATGGATGCGGCGATGGACCCGATGGCGGCGGCGCGAATGAAGATGGATGCCGCCTTCGAGTTCTTCTTCAAGCTCGGGCTTCCCTTCTACTGCTTCCACGACGTCGACATTGCCCCCGAGGGCGACACCTACGCCGAGACCAAAGCCAACTTCGAGGCGATGGTCGACTACGCCGAGACCAAGATGGCCGAGACCGGGGTCAAGCTGCTGTGGGGAACCGCCAACGTCTTCAGTCATCCCCGCTTCGCCGCCGGCGCATCGACCAACCCGGACCCCGAGGCCTTCGCCTATGCCGCCGCTCAGGTCCGTAACGCCATGGATGCCACCAACCGCCTCGGTGGCGCCAACTACGTGCTGTGGGGCGGCCGGGAGGGCTACGACACCCTGCTCAACACCCGGATGAAGCACGAGTCGGATCAGTTGGCCCGGTTCTTGCACATGGTCGTCGAGCACAAGCGAAGCATCGGCTTCAACGGCATGCTGCTGATCGAGCCCAAGCCGCAGGAACCGACCAAGCACCAGTACGACTACGACTCGGCCACCGTCCACGGGTTCCTCGAGCGCTACGACCTGCTCGGCGAATTGTTCGTCAACATCGAGGTCAACCACGCCACCCTGGCCGGCCACAGCTTCCACCACGAGGTTGCCTACGCCGTGGACAACGGCACCTTCGGCAGCATCGACGCCAACCGGGGCGACCCCCAGAACGGTTGGGACACCGACCAGTTCCCCAACTCGGTCGAAGAGATGACGCTCGCCACCTACGAGATCATGCGCGGCGGCGGCTTCACCTCCGGCGGCTTCAACTTCGACACGAAGCTGCGGCGCCAGAGCATGGATCGCACCGATCTCTTCCACGGGCACATCGGGGCGGTCGACACCGTTGCCCAGTCGCTGCTGGTCGCGGCCCAGTTGCTCGAGGATGGAGCGCTCGAGGCTGCCCGTGACGCTCGGTATGCCGGCTGGGAAGGGGCAGTTGGGAACCGACATCCTCGCCGGCAACCTGTCGCTGGCTGATCTGGAGGCGCGGGTGGTCTCCGGCGAGATCGACCCGACTCCGGTTTCCGGGTGGCCAGGAGCGCCTGGAGAACCTCATCAATCGCACCCTGTGGCGGACGGTGTAGACAGCTCGGGCTTGATCCGACGGAGATCACCCCTTCTGGGTGATGTTTCTGCGACGGTGCTCTCGTATGCTGGATCCTACGAGTACGACATGGCTGCTCGCTCCGGCCTTCTGCCTATCGCTTAGGCTATGGCTCCACACGAACGACGATTCGGTAGGTAAACGGCCGATGAGGCGAAGGGAGACACGATGAATTCCACGGTTGTCGGGGTAGCCGTCAACGTTGCTGACTGGCTCAATCCCATCACCAACAGCCCATCGGCGCCGCTCAAAACGGACGCCTTCATCAGCTCGTTTGGCCCATCGCTGATGCCGCGCGCCACGATGCACCAGGCTATGGCGGGGGCGCTTTCGGTCCTTGCCGCCGACCTCGTGGTGTCCGCGGTCGACGCTGCGGTGCGACGCATCGTGCCGGAGACGGCCCCAGCGACGGTGCGGTTCGGAACGCGGGCGGCGTTGGCCGCCGCAGGTATGGCGGTGAGCCGGATTCCCGAGACGGACGACGAATCTACCGCAAGGGCATCAGTCCGCAGTGCCGGGCGTTTGGCTGCGGCCGGCGCCATTGGCGGCATCATCTACGAGGCCGCGAATGAGGTGAAGAGCAAGTATCCCCCAAAGTCGGCAATGCGTCCGATCATCACCAGCAGTGCCAGCTTCGCCGGCGCGATGGTGTACAGCAGGAAGCTGTTGTCTCACCGGCAGGCTGTGATCCAGCGCTGGACGGACGATGATAAGCCGGCAACCGTGACCGGTTCGGTTGCTTTGGGGGCGGCAGTGGCATCGGGTGGTCGCGGCATCGGTCGAACGTTCCTCGCCTCGCGTCGCTCGATGGCAGCCTTCTTTGGTCCCGGGACGCTTCAAGCACAGTTCGGCAAGACGCTCAACTCGGCAGTGTGGGCGGCCGGCGCGGTAACCCTGTACTACACAGGCGTTGGGCTCATCGCCCGCACCAATGAGAAAGTCGAACCGGCGTACTCGACGCCGCCCGACAATGAGTATGTGTCCGGTGGGCCGAACAGTGTTTCCCCTTTCGACGAGCTGGGTCTGCAGGGCCGGCGGTTCGTCACCGACGTTGTCACCCCCGACCTGATCGAGTCGACCTTGGGAGAGAAAGCTGTCGCTCATCCGATCCGGGCCTACGTCGGGGTCAACAGCGAACCACTCTATCCGTCGGGTCGCTCCGAGATGATGCTCGACGAGCTGGAGCGCCTCGGCGCTTTCAATCGCAGGTACCTGCTCCTGATCTCCCCAACCGGAACCGGCTGGGTCGACCAGACGATGATCGAGGCCGCTGAGATCCTCACTCGCGGCGACATCGCCACCGCCTGCATCCAATACGGGCGGGGCCCCTCGTTCCTCGAAGTCCAGAAGGTCCATCTGGGCAGGTCCCAGTTCCGCGGCTTGCTGTGGGGCGTTCGGGCGCGGCTCCGGGCCGTACCTGAGGACGAGCGCCCCACCGTGCTCGTCTTCGGTGAAAGCCTGGGTGCGTGGTCATCGTCGGACGTGATGATGCATCAGGGCATCGAAGGGTTCGATCACTATGCCATTGATCGGGCGTTGTGGTTCGGGCTCCCCGGCTTGGCCAAGTGGTCGAAGACGGGGATGGCCCAAGGCTCTAGTGATCTCGTCCCTGAAGGCACGCTCGCGGCGTTCGACAATTTCGATCAGTACCAGGAACTGTCGGAAGATGAGCAGGAGAAGCTGCGCGCCGTCGTGGTCGACCACGACAACGACCCGATTGCACAGATGTCGGTCCGTTGGGCCGTCAAGGAACCGCCGTGGTTGGCCGGCTCGGACCGGGGCAGGAACGTACCCGAGGGGATGACCTGGTCTCCAATCATCACGTTCGTCCAGATCGTGGTTGATGCCATGAACGCCATGCGGGTCGTTCCCGGCCACTTCAAGAGCTTCGGCCACGACTACCGGGCCGACACGCCGACCTTCGTCCATGCCGCGTATCGCCTCGATCCGGCCACCGATGAGCAGATGACGGCTGTCTACGACACGCTGCGCCAACTCGAGGTCGAGCGTGGCGAGCGGATCAAGGCTTCGAAGGAGCAGGAAGCGGCCGGGAAGAAGAAGGCGGAACGTACCAAGCGGCGGATCTGGCTGCGAGATCGTACGCCGGAGGATGCCGCTGAGCCGGCGATTGCCGCTACCCCGGGAGACGCACCTGCGGAGATGCAGTAGCGAGGCCCAAGGCGATGGAAGGAGCGGGCGTCGCGGACAGCGGCGCCCGCTCCTCGCTGTTCCAACGGTTCTGGCGAGGTTCAGGTGTCCCTGCTTCTGACCCCGCCGCCACGCCGGAATGGCGAGGGCGCAAGGCCCGAGGGAGGGTCGCATTTCCGGCGTGGCGCGGGTGCTGTTTCTGACGCCTCAGCCACGCAAGAGGCGAGGCGCCAGAGTGCTCGATGCCACCGGCTGCCCAAGGTGTCTGGCATCTTGTTCCACCAACCAACACCCGAATCGGGTGGTACCCCGGCCGACCGCCGGCCATACGGTGCAGCCAACAAAGCGACTTAGCGACAAAGAGGAGATGGGAACATGAACCGATGGGCTCGGATCGCCATCGCGACGGTGATGCTGATCGCCGTCGCGGGATTGGTGACGGCATGCAGCGGTGACGGTTCCAACGTCAGCCTGACCGTTACGACGGCCGACGGCGGCAACGGTGGAGGGGACGGCGGCGGCAGCGACACCACCGAGGCCCCGGCGACCACGGAGGCTCCGGCAACGACGAGCGCCCCGGCGACCTCCCAGGCCCCTTCGGGAGGCAGCGAGTCGGGCGATTCCGCAGCGAGCGGTACGACCGATGACAGTTCGAGCTCGAACGTCTGGCTGTTTGTGATCATCGGTCTGGTGATCGTTGGCCTCATCGCCTGGTTGGTCAGCCGCGGTAGTTCAACTCAAACCGTGACCGAGACGCCCGCACCGACAACAACAACGCCACCCCCGCCCCCTCCGGCGGACTCGACTGACGGGGGCGTCGATCAGTAAGCACCCGACACCCGTTTCGGGTGGTCACCGAACGGTCGTATGCGCGAGAATGGTCCAGACTTGGACGGACGCGAGATAGAAGGAGAAGGAAGACAATGACTTCACGACCGAGTGGATGGGCCATCGGATGGACCACCTTTGCCGGCGTCATGATGATCATGGCCGGGATCTGGTGGATCATCGCCGGCCTCGTAGCGATCTTCAACAGCGACTTCTACGTCGTTGGGCAGGAGTACATCTTCCAGTTCGATGCAACCTCATGGGGTTGGATCCACCTCATTCTTGGGCGTCGTCGTGCTGTTCGCCGGCTTTGGGCTTTTCCAGGCAGCAGTGTGGGCTCGCACCGTTGGTGTGATCATCGCCGTGCTGCAGGGCCTGGTTGGGTTCGCATGGCTGCCGTGGTACCCCATCTGGGGAATCATCTTCATCGCCGTCTCGATCGCAATTATCTGGGCTCTGACGGCGCACGGAGACGACATCGTCGAGCCGTAGCCGGAAGTACTGACGGAGAGGGCTCTGGGACTAGGGGAGGACGTTCATGTCGAAGAAGACACCAGCTGACCGGAAGAAGAAGGGGAAGGCGATCCGCAAGACCGTCCCCCGATCGAGTCACGCCGATTGGTCGCCGCCGGCCGATCGGCCCGACCCGGTCGATCTGATCACCGGTCAGGACAAAGAACGACTCCAGTGGCTGGTTCCGATTCGCCACAGCCGAATGGCGGTGTCCGCGTTCACTTTCTATCGCGGCGCCGCCAAAGTCATGGCCGCAGATCTCGCCGGGACCCCTGCAACGGGGCTCTCGGCGCAGATCTGCGGCGATGCCCACCTCTCGAACTTCGGATCCTTTGCTTCTCCGGAACGGGAGCAACTCTTCGACATCAACGATTTTGATGAGACGTTGCCCGGACCGTGGGAGTGGGACCTGAAGCGCTTGGCCACGAGCTTCGTTCTGGCCGGGCACGACAATGACTTCAAACAGACCGACATCACCCCCATCGTGACTCAGTCCGTGGCGTCCTACCGTCAGGCGATGGCGAGGTTCGCCACGGCGGGGACGATGGACACCTGGTACGCCCACATATCGGTGCAGCAGATCGCCGACGCCCTTCCCAAGGCGAAGGACCGTAAGCTAGTCACCAAGTCGGCGGCCAAGGCGCGGTCGAAGGACAGCCTCAAGGCAGAGTCGAAGCTGACCCATGAGGTCGACGGGGAACTCAGGATCAAGAGCCAGCCGCCCTTGCTCATCCCACTGCGCGATGTCGAAGATCAGGATGACGCCAAGAGCCTCCGCAAGGACGTCGAGCAATCACTCAGCGGCTACCGGTCGACGCTCACGGATAATCGGAAGCACTTGCTCGACCAATTCCACATCGTCGATATCGCGTTGAAGGTGGTCGGCGTCGGAAGCGTGGGGACACGTTGCATGATCGTGCTGTTCGCCGGCAAGGACGACGGCGACCCCTTGTTCCTGCAGATCAAGGAGGCGACGGACGCAGTGGTCGAGGACTACCTGCCGAAGAGCACCTATCCCCTTCATGGGCAACGAGTGGTCGAGGGGCAACGCCTGATGCAGGCCTACGGCGACATCTTCCTCGGCTGGTCGGTCAAGTCATCCGGGCACCAGTACTACATGGCGACAGTTCCACGACATGAAGGGGTCGGCTGATGTGGCGGCGATGAATCCACGGCGGATGGGCGGTACGCCAAGATCTGTGGAGCGGCGCTGGCGCATGCCCATGCCAGGTCGGGTGACTCGATCGCGATCGCCGGATACCTCGGCAGCGGTGACACATTCGACCGAGCCGTCACCAAGTTTGCGTTCGCCTACGCCGATCAGAACCAGCAGGACTACGAGACGTTCAAGGCCGCCATCGCCACCGGCAAGATCAAGGCCAAGGACGGCTAGCTGGCGTCGCCCCCGTCTTTGTGGCGGCGGAACCGGCTCTTCGACTTGCGTTCTGCCTTACGCTCTTGCACCTCGTCTTCGTCGACTTCGTAGCGCGAGTGGTAGACCACGTCATAGCTCTTGGTGTAGTTCGACGCCATAGCGGTGATCAGGGCTGCGATCGGGAGCGACATGAAGGCGCCCATCGGCCCCGCAATGGCGCCACCGGCTAGCGCCGCCCCAAAGGCAACGCCTCCGTTGAGGGTCATCGTTTTGGCGCTCAGCCGTGGGCTGAGCCAGTAGTTCTCGATCTGCTGATAGATCAGCACCCAAACGAGCAGGATGAACGCCGCAGTCCAACCCTGCACCGGGATCGTGACCAGGATCGGGACCGCCGATCCGATATAGGTGCCGATGGCAGGGATGAACGTTGCGACGAACGCCTCAAAGATCGACAGCGGCAGCGAGAGCGCTGTCGGCATGCCGATCAGCAACATCGCGAAGAAGAAGAGCGATCCGTTGATGAGCATGATCAGCATTCGGGAGTAGAAGTACCCGCCGGTTTGCGCGATCGCCTCGTCCCAGGTCCATCCCAGCCGCTCCTGATTCGCGGGATTCATTCGCGACAGGAACAGTCTCTGGATCCGGGGGGCGTCGGCGGCGAAGTAGAACGTGAACATGGCGATCGTTGCCAGGTTGAAGATGAGCGAGACCGTGGTGGTGGCGAGGCCGGTGGCAGCACCGAGAATCTCGTCGCTCCATTCGGCGATGGCGTTGGTGGCCCCGGCGGCAACATCGTCGCCGGTGCTCTGCTCCCAAAGATCGATACCGAGCGTTTCCTCGGCCCAGGCGTCGATGCTGTTGAGCCAATCGGGAAGGCTGCCCCTGATCGCGTCGGCGAACTGCACGATGGCGGGGATCAAGACCATGGTGAGCAGCGCCATGAAGATCATTCCGGCGAGGTAGATGAAGCCGACCGCGGCGCCTCGCTTCCAGCCCCGATTCTCGTGCAGCCAATTGACGCCCGGAATGAGGGCAATACCAAAGAAGAACGAGATGACGATCATCGACAGGAGGGAGCGGGCTTGGCCCGCCATCCAGATCAGAACGATGGTGAGCAGGACGTAGAGGATGACCCGCCAGATCGACCATCGAATCAGCGGTTTGGCCCAGTCCGGGGCGTTGCCGATTGTACTGGGTCGTATGAGCGGCCCCTCAGCAGGTGCCTCGCTCGAATCGCTTTGATCCGAGGTTTCCTGGGTGGGTGTGTCGCTGGTGCTCACGATGGTTACCTCCTGCGGCGAGAGTAGATGCCGCACTCCACACCGCGGTGGCACTCTCCTGGCCGGCTCGCGACTGGGCTCCCGGCCGCAAAACCGGGAGCCCAGATTTGATAGGTGGTGTCAGCGCCTGCGGGATACCCGCCGCGACGTGCGGCGTGAGGTTCTGCGGGCGGTCTTGCGCATTCTCCTTCTGACGGGAGGCATAAGCGGTCGGTCCTTTCTGGCTCTAGTCCTCGATGGCGACGTCGGCGCCCATGGCGATGAGGGCCTCGGGGTTGAGGAAATCCTGGGCGATGACGATACCGCCGGAGGCGCGGATGGCGTCACGCAACGGGACGGCCCAGGCGTGGTCGATGACGAGCATCATGCCGGCACCGCCGGGCGGGATGTCGTCGGCGATGCTTGCCAGTGCTTCAGCGTCGAGGCCGTACTCGTACTCGTCGGCGGCGCTCATTGCGCCGACGAGGGCTCCCATCTCGGCTCCCTCGGAACCGCCGGTGCCGAGGCCGATGAGGGCCCCAACCCACGCTCCGTAGGTCATCGCCTCGTCCTCGGTGAGGTCGGTGGACTCGGCGACCGTGATGTCGCCCTCAATGTCCTTGTAGACGGCGAGCATGTCGACGATCTTGATGTGGCCGGCGTCGCTGGCGTCGGCGAGAGCACTGAGGATGCTGCCGTCGAGTTGTGGGTCGGCGAAACCGATTGCGAAGAGTTGAAGTGGACCGATCTCCATAGATGCTCCTTGTGGCGAGAGGCGGATTGGCGCGGTTGGTCGCGCCGATCCCAATCTACTCGGAACCGGAACCCTGAGTGCCGGCTCGATCGGTGAGCACGATGCCGGTCAGGATGAGGGTGCCCCCGACGGCGAGGCCGAACTGGAGTTTCTCATCTAGAAGGACCATGCCGGCCACGATAGCGAGGAGGGGTACGACCCACTCCTGAATGAGAAGAGCGTCAGCGTGAAGCTTTGGAGACGCGGGGAGCGGTAGCGAGGCGGTTCGGTGGAAAAATCGTCTCGCTGAACTGCTATGGTCTGACCATAAGACCAAGAGTCTGGGAGGCACCGTGGAGGTCGTCGTTTTCACCGGAGTCGGCGAGGTCGAGGTTCGCAGCGAGCCGTCGCCGGTCCCGGGTCCCGAGCAAGTGCTGGTTGACGTCGGCATGTGCGGGATCTGCACATTCGAGCGCCGGCTCTTTGCCGGAGACAGGCAGTGGTACCCGGTGGCGCCAGGCCATGAGGCCGGCGGTGTCGTCAGCGCCCTCGGTTCGGCGGTCGACATGCTTCCGGGATCGCCCCAGGTGGGCGATCGGGTGACGCTCGATCTCCTGACTCGCTGCGGTACGTGCGGCCCGTGTAGGCGGGGCAAGACCAATCTGTGCCGCGCTCGCCAGGGCCGAGTCCTCTCCGACGGTACCGTGTCGTTCGGCGGCTTCTCCGACCGCATTGCCATCGACGCCAAGTCGGTTTACCCGGTCGGCGACGCCCCGATCGAGCACGCCGCAATGGGCGAACCCCTCGCTTGCACGGCCCACTCGCTGCGACAGGGCGGATTCCGAGCCGGCGACCGGGTTGCCATCATCGGCGGCGGTTTCATGGGGCGTCTCCATCTGGCGCTCACCCGAGTCGGCAGTGCGTCGAGCATCGGAGTCATCGACATCTCCGAGGAGCGGCGCGAGTTGGCCAAGGCGGCCGGAGCCACGTGGACGGCGCCACCCGAACACGCCCTCGCAGTCGGCGGGAAACAGGATGTGGTGTTCGTGACCGCGATGGCCGGAGTTGATCTCGGCGTTGAGATGGCCGACCTCGGCGGCACTGTGGTGCTGTACAGCGCGTTCGACGAGGAGCTCCTCGCCACAGTGGGCGCCGACAAATCGCACCGTGAGGAAGTGGCCATCGTGGGGGCCTTCCAGCAGGTCGCCGACGACTGGAAGCGCGGAGCCATCATCATCAGGTCGGGCGTGATCGCCGACGATCTCGATTCGCTCGTCACTGCCAAGTACAGCTTCACGACCGCGGCCGATGCCCTCACCCTGGTGACGACCGAGCCCACGTTCCGTGTCTTTGTTGAGCCCCCTGGATCCGAATGAGTGACCCACTCGTCGTCGGGGTCGATGTTGGCAGCAGCTCGGCGCGCGCCCTGGCGGCGAATCGTGCGGGTGCGGTGGTTGCCTCGGCAACGGCTCCCTACCCGGCAGGGCCGGTGGCCCGCGGGGAAGTTGATCCCTTCAACTGGTTGGCGGGCACGTGCGCCGCAATCACGGCGCTCGACTGTCCGACGCCTGCCGCTATCTGCATCGGTGGATACGGACCTACCACGGTGGCTTCTGGCGGCCAGCGGGCGCTCACCTTCCGCCATGCGGCAGGCGAAGGCAGCAGTCCGCCAGATCAGCATGTCGCGCAGACCGCCTATCTGCGGGAGGTCTACGGCGACACGGTGCAGCCGCGGCAGCTCTGGGATTGGATTCTGGCCCAGCTCGGCGGGTCGGATGTCGTCCAGAGCCTGTGGCCCGGAGGTGTTGCACTGCCCGAATTCGGCGAACCCGTTGCCGTCGGCAGTGTGGTCGGTACCTCGAACGGAGAGTTCGGCATCCCGGCCGGCATCAAGCTTGTGCCCGGCTCCAACGACGCTTACTTGACGGCGTGGGCCGGCGGAATCGACACGCCCGGAGTTGCCTTCGATCCGGGCGGCAAGACGGGCGGCCTCGGCCTGGCGGTTCGCGGCGCCGAGCATCACGATGCCGCTACCTACGGCATGCCGAGCCCGGTTTCCGGCGTATACATCGTCGGCGGTCCGGTGGCCGCCCACGGCGCCATGATGGATTGGTGGTCGGCAATGACCGGCCGCAGCGTGCCCAAGTTGATCGAGCTGGCCGCCGATGTGCCGCCGGGCGCCCGCGGCGTTGTCGCTCTTCCTTACTTCGAGGGCGAGCGGGCCCCGCGGTGGAACTTCGAACTGCGCGCTCGAGATCGTTGGACTTCACATCGAACATGATGTTGGTGTGGTCAGCCGGGCGCTACTGGAGGCGACCGGCTACGGCCTCGCCCACTTGGCCGCCGAACTCCGGTCCGGGGGGATGGTGCTCGAGCGGGTGGTGAGTTCGGGCGGCCCGTCCCGAAGCAAGGTATGGACCGCGATCAAAGCCGACATCCTCGAAGTTCCGATCGACGTCCCCGATTGCGACGAGATGGCGGCCTACGGCGCCGTGCTGGGGGCCGGGGGGGCGATGGGGTGGTGGCCGCGACCCGGTGAAGGGGCCTCTGGGGACTGGCCGGTGCCGGAGATGACCACCATCGAGCCAAAACCGAGTGAGATCTATCGAGCGGGGTTACGCCGCTTCATCGAGCTCGGCGATGCCGCCGAAGCAAGGCTGCGGGCGTAACGGCGGACAAATCAAGTCAGATCGCGATTGAGCCTCAGAAGGAGATCCAAGGACATGGAGTACATCTCATCGGCCATCGGGGCCGGCAAGATTCGGCGGGCATCCCGGTTCATCCAGCCTGACGGGAAGGCCTTCCTCGTCGCCATCGACATGCAATCGTCTTCGGGATCAGGGCCAGATCTCGACGTTGTCGAGCGGATTGCTGAAGGCGGTCCGGACGGGATCCTCGTTTCGTGGCAGGTCGCCCGCCGCTATCCCCGAAGCGTTCGCCAACTGCGGGATGGTGTTGCGACTCGACGGAGCGTTGACCCAATTGGGCAACTACGGCTCCGGAGACATGTTCTCTCTGCTGTACTCGGCCGAGTTGGCCGCCACCATCGGGGCCGACGCCGTCGTCATCATGGCCTTCCCCGGCGCCGACGACGAGGAGCTCTCGCTCCGGCGTCTGGCGGCCCTGGTCTCGGAGGGCGAGAAGATCGGCATGCCGGTCATCGCCGAGTCCATCCCCGGCACCTGGGAGCGGACGATTCCTTGGGACACCGAGCACATCGCCAAGTGCGCCAGGATTTGTGTCGAGATCGGCGCCGATGCCGTCAAGACGATGGCGCCACCCGATCTCGCCGACCTCCCCGAGGTCGTCGCCAACATCGAAGCGCCGATGTTCGTGCTCGGCGGACCGAAGAAGGACAGCGAGGACGAGGCCGTGCAATACGCCGCCGACGTTGTCGCCAATGGCGCCTCCGGGATTGCCTTTGGTCGCAACACGTGGGGGGCCAAGGACCCAACCGTGATGGTGCGCCGGCTGCACGCCGCCGTGCATGGTTCGGCCTGAATCGAACATCGAGGAGGTAGCTGAACGTGACCGCCGAAATCGATGCGATTGAGATCTGTCGCAGCGTGATGGCCGCCGTGCCTGCCGGGGTTGCGGTGATGGCGCCCGAGGACCCTGAGGGGGTGCGGCGCGGGATGACGATCTCGTCGCTTGCCGTCGTGTCCTACGAGCCGCCTTCCGTGCTCATGTGCATCGGCGGCGCCGCGTCGTGGCGGCCTTCCCTCGTGCCCGGCCGGCGGTTCTGTGCCAACGTTCTCGCTCCCGACCAGACCGCACAATCGGTCGGCTTCGCCTGGTCCGAGGCCGACCCGTTCGCCGGGCTTGAATGGTCGCCCGCTGCCGACGGCACTCCGGTGCTGGCGGGCACAGCCGCGCATCTGCTGTGTACCGTCGAAGAGGCTGTCGAACAGCACGGCACCCGTGTAGTGATGGCCGGCGTGGACGGCGGGTCGCTCGATCGTGAGGATGCGCTGGTGTATTGGAAACACGCCTATTTTGGGGAGATGACCCCGGTGGCCCCCGACTTCAAGGGACGTTGGTGAAGGTGAGCCCCTCGTGACCGGTCAAAGCAGTCACCCGGTCGGCCCGCCGCGAGCGCGGCTGACCCACCTCGCGCTGCGCGTCGGCGATCTGGAGCGGTCGATCGAGTGGTATGTCGAACACACCCCGTTCGAGGTGCTGGATCGCAGCGCCGACGAGTTCGGCGTCGGGGTGTGGCTGGCGGATCCGCAGGATGCCGACAGTCCCTTTGTGCTGGTCCTCTCGCAGTTCCATCCGGACAAGGATCCGTTTGGGTACGCTCCACCCACCATTCTCGGCCCGTTCGCCCACCTCGGGTTCGAGCTCATGAGCCGTGGGGCCGTCGATGCCGTTGCAGCCCGCGCCGAGGCAGAAGGATCGCTGGCGATGCCCCCCATCCAGATGCCATCGCCGATCGGCTACATCTGCTTTGTTGAGGACCCCGACGGAAACACCATCGAGTTCTCCTTCGACCAAGGCACCTACCAGACGGTTCACGACACCTGGGGAGGCGAATCGTGACGTCGTCGCGCCCCTTTGAGCCAGTGGAGCGGACCACCTTGTCTGAGCAGGTGCGGGAGGACATTCTTGCTCGCATCGGCAGCGGTGAACTCCAGCCGGGGTCACAACTCCCGGCCGAGCGAACCCTGGCCGAACAATTTGGCGTTGCCAGAACCTCGGTGCGTGAGGCCATGCAGGCGCTTGTCGCCGTAGGCATCGTCGAACGGCGCGGCAACCGATCGTTTGTGGTCGAACAACTGCCGGGCTCTGAGGTCCCGGAGGCCGACGGGCGGAAGAAGGCGATGCGTGCGCTGCTCGAGTCGCGTCGGGTTCTCGAGATGTGCTTGTTCGAGCTGGCCGCGTCGCGGGCCACAGCTCGTGAGCGCAAAGAGGTGCTTGACCTCGCCATGCGCCCTGCCCCGACCACGCTCCAGGACTTCAGCCTGGTTGACCGGCAATTCCACGCCGCCCTCGCCGCGACGTGTTCCAATCAGGTGTTGGCCGAGGTCTACGGTCGGGTGCTCGACGCCCTGGTCCAGGCCGACCTCTCCGCCGGGTTCCTGCTCGGAGCACCCGAAGGGGTCGATTCCGGTGAGGTGATCGCCAAAGCCGCCGGTGAGCATCGGGCGATTGCTGAGGCATTTGTCGCCGGGGATGGCGAAGAGATGCTGGCGATGGTCGAACGGCACCTCGACCCGATTGAAGGTCTCAGCAGGCGTCGCCCCAATACGCTGCGGCTGCGCAATGACCGACCGGTGATGCGAACGGTGGGGATGTGACCGTGCAGTGGGTTTCGGCAGGCATCCACCGCCACATTCTGGGCGGTCCGATCTCTGCGGAGTTTGGTGGTCTGGGGTTGCGAAGGGTGATTTGTTCGGCGGCTCACATCGAGAGGTTGGAACCATGAAGAAGGCACGAGTTCAGACGCTGATTGCCTTGATGGCGGCGTTCGCCCTCGTGGGTGCTGCCTGTGGCGACGACGACACCAGAGACACGACGACAACTGCGGCGGTGGAGACTACGACGGGTCCAGATTTTGGGATGGCCGACTTCAACGGAGACGGCAGGGTCATCATCGGCGTCGCCACTGACGGGCCGCGCGACGACGGGGCGTACTACCAGGCGCTGGTTGAGCGGGTCGAGGAGATTTCGGAGGCGGCCGGCTACGAGGACCCGATCATCGTTGACGAAATCGTCCCGGCCAACTCTCGAGCCGAGCTGGAGAACCTCGCTGCCCAAAACGTCGACATCATCGCCATCGGTTCCGGTGCGCTGGCCGACGGCAACCAGGATCTCTACCTGCAGTACGAAGACATCTTCTGGTACTGCAACTGCGGTTCGGGCCAGCGGGAGACACCGGGTGTCCTGATGAGCCAGGACCAAGGCGCCGAGCTGCAGCTCTCCTCCGGGTACGCCACCGGGATGCTCCTTCAGGAGACCGGCGGCGATAGCGCCGTGTTCATCGGTTGCTGCGACCTCGACTTCGAGAAGGAGTCGTTCATGGCTTTCGAGCTTGGTTTGGCCACAGTGGACGAGTCCTATACGGCGACCTACGTGCCCACCGGGAACCGCCCGTTCGACTTCAACAACACCGCCGGGGCGACCGAGGCCTACGAGAATGCGGTGGCGGAAGGTGCCGACGCCGTCTTGCCCTTCCTCGGAGGCGCCCACGAGCCGATCGTAGCTTTGGCCAACGAGGACGGGCTCATCGTGATGACGGCCGGCTCGTCCCGCGGGTGCTCGCGCAGCGACCTCGACTACGACATGAATGTCAAGTTCGATGCCGGCGACTATCTGGTTCCGATCTTTGAGGAAATCCTCGATGGGACAGCCCAGGAAGGCACCATTCGGCGGTTCAGGGTCGGAGTTGATCCTCAGGTTGGCGCCGAATACTGCAACGCCACCCCGGAGCAGATTGCTGCACTAGACGAATTTAACCTCCGCATCGGAGCCGGCGAGTTCGACGAGCAAATCTTCAGAATCCTGTCCGAGGCCTACGGCTCCTAGGAGGATCGAGAATGTCACAATGCACGGTCGGCTCCCCATTGGTGGGTGCCTACTGTGCCTCGAGGGTGGAGCGACGGAGGAACCGCTGAATGCCCGAAGCCAACTCGGATTCTGTGCTCGAGCTTCGTGGGATGACGAAGCGCTACGGCGACGTGCTCGCCTGCGACAACGTCGACCTGACGCTGCGGCGCGGCGAGATCCATGGCATCCTCGGTGAGAACGGGGCGGGCAAGTCAACTCTGATGCGGATGGTCATGGGCCTAGCCCTGCCCGACCACGGCACGATGGTCCTCGACGGGAAGCGCCGCAGGATTGTTGATCCCACCCAGGCGGCCGAGCACGGGATCGGGATGGTCCACCAGAACTACAGCCTGGTGGACGCTCTCACGGTGTGGGAGAACGTCGAACTGGGCGAGCAAGGCAAACTCGACCCACGGTTCACCCGTAAGCGAGTGGTTGAGATCACCGACCGCTACGGGCTCGACGTCGATCCCGATGCGATGGTGCGCGACCTGACGGCGGGCATGCGGCAGCGTGTCGAGATCGTCAAATGCCTATGCCACGAGCCACGCATCATCATCCTCGACGAGCCGACGGCAGCGCTTACTCCGGGCGAGTCCCAGTACCTGTTTGAGGTGCTGGTCGAGGGCGTGCGCAAGGAAGGCTGGGCCGTCGCCCTGGTAAGTCACAAACTCGATGAGGTGCTCCAGGCGACCGACCGCATCACCATCATGCGGAACGGCCATGTGGTTGAACGGGTGTTGACCGATGACGCCGACGCGGCATCGCTGGCGCGCGCCATGGTCGGTCGTCCGGTGACACTGCGCACCGCGGCAGCTGCCGCAGCCGTCGGTGCCATCTCCGAAGAGACGATCGGCACTTCGACCGATGTCGATTCCCATAAAGGTGAGCGCCCGGTGCTTCGGATCACGGGTGCCAAAGCCAACGCGGCCGACGGTGCCGTGCTGCTCGATGGGCTCTCGCTCGATGTCTACGCCGGCGAAATCGTTGGGGTGGCCGGCGTCGAAGGCAACGGCCAGGCACCGCTGACCCGGGTCCTGTCGAGCTTGATCACCCTCGACGCCGGCACGATCACCGTCAACGACAACGAGGTCCGCTCCGGTCACGCTGGAGCCATGCTCGGCGCCGGGATCGCGGTCATCCCGGCCGATCGCCACGACTCGGGGTGTGTCCCCCAAATGACCGTGGCCGAGAACCTGGTGATGTCGACCCTCGATCAGGTCGCCACCCGGGGCGTGCTGCAGCGCGACGAGATCAACGGCAGGGCGCAGGTGCTGATCGACGAGTTCGGCATCCACACCCCGAGCCCCGACACGCCGTTGGCTCAATTGTCGGGAGGCAACCAGCAGCGAGTCGTCCTTGCCAATGCGTTGTCATGCGACCCCAAGGTCTTGGTCGCCACCCAGCCGACCCGGGGACTCGACGTCGGGGCCATCGAATACATCAGTGAGCGATTGCGGTCGGCCGCGGACGAAGGCATCGCCGTACTCCTCATGTCGACAGATCTTGGCGAGATTGCCGCCCTCGCCGACCGCGTCCTCGTCATCTACCGAGGCGCCATCATCGGCGAGATGGCACGATCCGAGTTCGATGTTGAGCGGATCGGCCTGCTCATCGGCGGGTCGACCGCTGAGGCCGGTGCTACGTGACCGATGTTGCCGCCGAACCCGTCGACGTCCGATCCGGCGCCGACCCCACCGTCAAAGTGGCGCACCGTGGCTGAATGGGTGGTGCTCTACATCCTCAGTATCGCCGGCGCCCTTGCCATCTCTGCCGGCCTCGTTTCGATCACCGGGAACTCCTGGCAGAAGGTCTTTGGTGCCCTGCTCGATGGCGCCTTTCTCGCTGAGGGACGCTGGGGCAACACGCTGACGGTGGCAGCGCCGCTGCTGCTGGTCGCCCTCGGCATGGTGGTGGGCGTGAAGGCCGGTCTGTTCAACATCGGCCAAGAGGGTCAGCTCCTGATGGGTGCCATGGCGATGGCGTTCGTCGGAACCAAACTCGCCGGCCCCGGTCCCGTGCTCCTCATTGCGGGTCTGGCGTTGGGAGTCGTTGCCGGTGGGGCCTATGCCGGGATCGCCGCCGTGATGAAGTATCGCCGCCACGTACCGGAGGTCATCTCCACGCTGCTGCTGGTCTTCATTGCGTATCAGATCGTCGGCTATGCGATCACCACGGACTGGTTCCTGCGCGACACCGACCCGGAGCGTCCCAGCCGTGCGGTGACCAGCGCAATCATGCCCGAGGGCATTCGGCTTCCGGTCATCCGGATCTTTGGCAACGAGTTCCCCATCGGGATCGTTCTCGCTCTCCTCCTGGCCGTTCTGGTTGCCTTCGTCTTGGCTCGGACGGTTTGGGGGTTTCGGTTCCGCCTGCTGGGAAGCAACCCAAGGGTCGCCCAGAAGATCGGGGTCGCCGCCAATCGGACGGGCGGCTTGGCTCTGTTCCTCTCCGGCGGCTTCGCCGGGCTTGCCGGTGCCATCATGCTGGCCGGAGGTAGCTCGGGCTTTCGGCTCACCACCGGTTTTGCCACCAATATCGGTTGGCAGGGTCTGCTTGTCGCCCTCGTTGCCGGCTCGAACGCTCTCGCCAGTATCCCCGTCGCCATCCTGTTTGCCGCCCTCCGCACCGGTTCGGGCTTCCTCGCCTCGACCGGGGTCGACCGCAAGATCGTCGACGTGGTTCAGGCCCTGTTGGTGCTGGCTCTGCTGGTCCCGCCCGCCATCATGTTCGTGAGGCGGCGTCGCAAGGCCCTGGCGATGGCGGACGAGGAGATCGACATCGCCAACGAGGAGGAGCGCTGATGGGCGACGTCTTCTCCGCGCTTGCTGATGTCTTCACCAGCCCAACCATGTACTCGAGTGCGGTGCGGCTCGGCGGGTTCCTGGCGTTCGCCGCCATGGGTGAGTTGGTGGCTGAGAAGGCAGGCACGATCAACATCTCCGTCGAGGGTTCGCTGCTGGCCGGTGCTTTCACCGGCGCCGTGGGCTACACGATTGCCGACTCCGCCGGGATCTCCGGAGCCGGGGCGGCGTGGTTCGGCCTGGCCGCAGGGGTGTTTGGCGGGGTGCTGGTTGCCCTGATCCAGGCCAACATGAGCCACCGACTGACCGCCGACCAGTTTGTGGTTGGTCTCACCGCCAATGTGCTCGTGCTCGGCCTCGCCGGGTACCTCAGCGCCCACATGGACCTGGTCACGCACCGCGCCGAGGTGATCGAGATCCCGCTCTTGTCCGACATCCCGCTCATCGGTCCCGCTCTGTTCGGACAGACCTGGCCGACCTACTTGCTGTATCCGCTGATCCCGCTCACATGGTGGCTTCTCTACAAGACTCGCTGGGGCCTCGAGGTGCGGGCGGTTGGCGAGAACCCGCAGGCGGCAGACGTTTCGGGGATCGACGTCAACAAGCGCCGCCGCCAGGCCATCTACTACATGGGGATTCTGGCCGGGCTCGGCGGTGCCTTCCTCGTCGTCGGCCAGGTCGGCACCTACGACACCGGGGCCGTCGGCGGGAGGGGCTTCATCGCGATTGCCGCGGTGTACTTCGGGGGTTGGCGACTGGGCGGTGTACTGCTCGGAGTGTTTGTGTTCGGGTTGGCCGATGCGTTCCGGCTGGCGGTGCCCGTGCTCGGCTATCAACTCAACGCCCAGTTCTTGGCGGCCCTGCCCTATGTGATCACCCTGGTGGTGATGTTCTTCATCACCAAGGCGTACCGGCAGCCGATGGCGTTGTCGCGACCATTCATTCGCGGCCTACGCTGACGGTGGGTACGCCGCGTGTTATGGCGCGCCGGCCGGCTAGTTTGTGGTACGCACCCGTTCCGAACCGTAGGAATCCTTGACCGTGGCCGATCAGAGCGACTTCCCGCTGCTCAACTCTCTCGATCTACCGGGAGACCTCGAGGCGATGGATCCCGACAACCTCGCCGCCCTGTGCGAGGAGATGCGGGCGTACATGCTCGACGTCATCTCCCGAACCGGTGGCCACCTATCGCCGAACCTCGGCGTCGTCGAATTGTCGGTGGCGCTGCACCGCTCGTTCGACAGCCCCCGGGACCGGATCATCTGGGACGTCGGCCACCAGGCCTACGTCCACAAGTTGCTCACCGGCCGTTCCGGAGACTTCGGCACCTTGCGACAGTCTGCCGGGATGTCCGGCTACCCGGCGCGGGCCGAAAGTGTTCACGACCTCGTCGAGAACAGCCACGCCTCTACCTCGCTCAGCTACGCCGCCGGCCTGGCGCTGTCGCGACGGGTCGACGACGACTCGTACACCGTTGCGGTGATCGGCGATGGTGCCCTCACCGGTGGGATGGCCTACGAGGCGCTCAACCACATTGCCCAGATCAAACCGCCGCGGCTGATCATCATCATCAACGACAACGGCCGCTCCTATGCGCCGACGGTGGGCGGACTCGCCGAGCACTTGGCGGGGCTGCGGGTTGATCCGATGTACGAGCGCTACAAGGTGTTGCTCGGCCAGTTGGTTCGGGCGATCCCCAAGGTGGGGGATGCTGCCGACGAAGCGATGCGCCGGGTCAAGGAGAGCCTCAAGCAGATCGTCCAGCCTTCGACCTTCTTCGACGTGCTCGGACTCAAGTACGCCGGGCCGATCGACGGGCACGACCTCGAATTGCTCGACGCCACCCTCGAACGCGCCAAGCAGATCAATGAACCGGTCGTCATCCACGTCGTCACCGAGAAGGGCCGTGGCTACGAACCGGCGGTTCTCGACCAGCGCGACAAGCTGCACGGTGTTGGGGCGTTCGACCTCGACTCTGGTGCCCCGCTGTCCCGCCGCCTCGGGTACACCGATGTGGTCGAGGCGGCGATCACCGACGCGGCAGCCCGCCGCCCCGAGGTCGTCACGATCACCGCGGCGATGGCGACTGCGGCGGGATTGGGAACGCTGGCGGAGATACAGCCGCATCGCGTCATCGACGTCGGACTCTGCGAGCAGCACGCCGTTACTTTGGCGGCAGGCCTTGCGATGGGGGGAATGCGGCCCATCGTCTGCATCTACTCGACCTTCCTGCAGCGGGCGTTCGACCAACTGCTGATGGACGTTGCGCTCCACGATCAGCCGGTTGTGTTCATGCTCGACCGGGCCGGAGTCACTGGGCCCGACGGGCCTTCACACCACGGCGTGTTCGATCTCGCCTACCTGAGGATGATCCCCGGCCTGTCGATCGCGGCGCCATCGAGTGCTCAGGAGTTGTGTGGTCTGCTGGAGACCGCCCTCGACCATCCGGGCCCCGTTGCGATCCGCTACCCGAAGGCTTCGGTCGAAGGTATTCCCGCCCTGCCGGCCGAGCCGGTGCCGCTTGGTGAGTGGGAGGTGCAGCGCGAAGGGACGGACGTCCTCTTCCTCGCCGTTGGTCGAATGGTTGCCGAGGCGGCCAAGGCGGCGACGCTGCTCGAGGAACAGGGCGTGTCGTGCGGTGTGATCAACGCCCGTTGGGTCAAGCCGATGGATGCCGCGGCTCATCGAATGGGTCGAGCAGTACGACCAGGTGGTGACGGTCGAGGACAATGTGATCACCGGCGGGTTTGGCGCCGGGGTGCTCGAGGCATTGTCGCCGCTTGGGCTGGCCGGGAAGGTTCACGTGATGGGGCTGCCCAGCGAGTTCCTGCCGCCCGGCGACCCCGACTGGCTGATGTCCACCCGTGGTTTGGTCGCCGAGGAGATCGCAGCTGCGGTCACAGCCCGCGGCTGAGAGCCGGGGATTGGGTGGGTGGAGGCCGACCGCATAGGATCTTGGTCATGGCCAACCCCGCTTCCGAGTCATTCACGCCGCAAGAGGTACGCCAGGCCGACCCCGGCCGGCTCATTGCTCTCACCGACGGCGTCTTTGCGATCATCATCACGATCCTGGTGCTGGACCTGAAGGGTTCCCGACCTCGACTCCGGTCAGTCGCTTTCTGAGTCCCTCTCCGAGATGCGTCCGACCTTGGTCGCCTTCGTCATCAGCTTTCTGATCGTTGGGATGTATTGGTCGACACATCGGAGCCTGTTTTCGCAGGTCCGCTATGTCGATACCAGGGTTGTCTGGCTGAACCTGCTCTTCTTGCTTCCGACGTCGATGATTCCGTTTGTCGCCTCCGCCGTCGGCGCCTACGACGACAACGCGACTGCGCTGCATCTCTATGGGGCGGTCCTCGTATTGGTCACCTTGTTTCGGATGCTGTTGTACTGGTACATCATGCGCCACCCCGGTCTGCTGTGGCAGCCGGCGAGTCCCCAGTCCCGGCGGCTGGGTTCGATCGTTGCTCTTGCTCCGGTGGTGATCTACGCCATCGCCATGGCGGTGGCCGGTTCGTTTCCGACGCTCAGCCTCACGCTGTACTTCTTGCTCCCGTTGCTTTATCTCGGCGCCGTCGCGCTTCTCAAGTCCGATCCGCGTACCAGAGTCGCCGCCGAAGAGCTCTCGTAGTCCGGAAGGCGGATCACCGATCGGTCGACCCAGTTGGGGCAAACGCGAAGGTGAAGGCATACGCCGTGGTGTGCGGGCCCGGCCTTCTATCGTCCTTGCGGAACTCTGCAATGAGGTCACCGACTCGAGTGGCGAAGGCCGTGGCCTCGTTGTCGGTCAGATGAACCAACCAACGGCCGAACTCCGCTATCGGCATTGTGCCCTGAAAGCCCCTTTCCAGCACGGCCGCCGTCTCGGCTCTCGCCGGTTCGAAGATGATGCCGGCGGCAAGGTCGGCGGCTCGGTGCGGGTCATCTGTTTGCTCCCAGGCGCCGGGTCCGGGTCGGAAGTTGCGGGCCGCCACGCGAAAGATCCGTTCGATTCTTGCACCGGACTTGCGCTGATCCACTTGGACGAGCAAGCCGGTCTCGATCAGCAGGTTCACGTGGTAGTAGAGCCGCGTCTTTGGCGTCCCGAGGCGTTCGGCGAGTTTCGCCACCGTGATCGGCTGGGACGATTCGTGGAGGATCCGCATCCGAGTCGGATTGGCGAGCGCCTCGAATTGGGCGATCTCGGTGAGGAGCTTCTCGGTGGGGAGTTCCGAGATGGTGGAGCTAGGCATCTCGGTGGCGACGAGCGTCGACTCCGGTGACGACGAGCGTTGCGATCCCGGCGATGAGTAGCAGCCAGGCTGCGGGGGCCGACCCGCTCGTGGTCATCATGATGATGGAGTAGATGACGATCAGTCCGATGCCGATTCCGAGTCCGAGGCGTTGTCTGGTGCGGTGATTCATGTCTGTCCTCCTTCTATGTTCAGACGAGTTGAACATAACGTGAGGGGCTCCCAAATTCAAGCGACTCAAATATGAGCGCCCTAGTCTGAATATGCTCTCGCCGGTCCGGTCCGGTCCGGTCCGGACGGCCGAGCGATACCATTCGATGCAACCGCAGGCGGCAAGGTGGCAACGATGCAGGAAACGACGATCACGTTCCCTTCGGGCGAGGTCACGATGGCGGGTTCGCTTGTTGTTCCCGACGGCGATGGGCCGTATCCGGCGGCATTGTTGATCGCCGGTTCCGGCCCGCTTGATCGTGATGCCAACCACAAGAAGATGGCGCTCAACCTGAGCCGAGACCTGGCGCAGATCCTGGCCGATGCCGGGTGGGCGTCGCTGCGCTTCGACAAGCGGGGGATCGGCGAATCCGGTGGCGACTACATGAGCGCCGGACTCTTCGACGAACTGGCCGACGTCGAGGCCGCCTACGACTGGCTGGACGAACAACCCGAGACCGGGCCGATCGTGGCCGTCGGTCACAGCGTCGGCTCGATCATGGCTGCCGAGTTGGCGGGCAGGAAGCCCGAATTTGGCGGGCGTCGTGCTGCTGGCGACGACCACCAAGACGGGTGAGGAGACGCTGCGCTGGCAGACCGCGCAGATGGCGGACCACATCGTTCCTCCGTATGTGAACAGGGCGCTGAAGTTGTTCCGCACCAGCGTGGTCAAGCAGCAGGCGAAGGCAGTGGCCAAGATGAAGGCGACGACCACCGACGTCGCCAGGATCCAGATGGTCAAGACCAACGCCAAGTGGATGCGGGAGTTCATTGCGTACGACCCGGTTCCCGCCCTCGAGCGGATCGAGGTCCCGGTACTTGCCATCACCGGGTCCAAGGACGTTCAGGTGGATGTTGCCGACCTGGCGACGGTGGCGGAGGTGGTACCCGACGCAGAGGTGCTTGCCGTCGAAGATGTCGACCACCTGCTCCGCCACGAGCCGGCCACCATCTCAAACCCACGCTTCTACAAGAAGCAGTTCACCAAACCGATCGACCCGAGAGTGGTCGAGGCCCTCACGACCTGGCTCAACCCGTTCTTGCGTGGCTGAGGTACAGAAAACCGCGCTTGTCTTCAGGTGGTGAGCGCGACGGGGTGACTCATGGAGGTGAGTTATGGCCCGTCCGAGGATTCGGTGGCCGGTAGCGCGTGTGGCGTTGTTGGCGGTTGGTCGGGGTGCCACGATCCCGCAGGCGGCTGCGGTGGCGGGGATTGGGCCCCGGACGGTGGACTCGTTGATCAGCGAGCATGGCCGGATGACGTTGAGAGAACGCACGGCACGGCAGGACGCGTTGACGATTGAGGAGCGGGAGGAGATCCGGGTCGGGATCGAGCGTGGCGATCCTGATGCGGTGATCGCCGATCGGTTATGTCGGCATCGTTCCACGGTATGGCGCGAGATCAGAGCCAACGGTGGCCGTAAGGGGTATCGGGCGTTCCGGGCCCATGAACGTGCTGATCACCACGCGAGGCGTCAACGGATGTCATGGACGGTGTCGCGTCCGTGGCTGTGGGACCACATCCAAGCCCAGTTACGTCTGTGGTGGTCTCCCCAACAGATCGCATGTCGGCTTCGCAAAGAGCACCCGAATGATCCATCCTGGTGGGTGTCACACGAATCGATCTACCAAGCCATCTATATCCAGGCCAAAGGGGAACTCCGCAAGGAGCTAGCGGCGTGTTTACGCACCGGGAGGGAGCAACGTAAAGCCCGCCGACGCGAACCCACCGATGAGACCCGAGGCAGAATCATTGGCATGGTCAACATTTCGGATCGTCCCGCCATTGTTGAGGACCGTGCCGTGAACGGTCACTGGGAAGGCGACCTGATCATCGGCAAAGACGGCCGCTCCGCCGTCGTCACCCTGGTCGAGCGCGCCACCCGGTTTGGGATGCTGATCAAGATCGAGAACAGAACCGCAGCCCACGTCGCCGCCCGTATCGCCACCGAGATCCACCGCCTCCCCACAGAACTGGTGAAATCATTGACCTGGGACCAAGGCAAAGAACTCGCCCACCACGCCGCCTTCAGCCTCGAAACCAACATCGACGTGTACTTTTGTGACCCGCACTCACCATGGCAACGCGGCAGCAACGAAAACTGGAACGGTCTCGTCCGTCAATACCTCCCCAAAGGAACCGACCTCACCATCCACACCCAAGCCGACCTCGACCACATCGCCAACCAACTCAACGCCCGACCCAGAATGACCCTCGACTGGGACACCCCAGCCGAACGATTCAACCAACTCGTCGCGACCACAGCTTGAAACCAAGGCGCCCTAGCCACGCCAGAACCGATGACGACAGCGGCGAACGGCTATCGGCTCGAAGCAACGCGGTTCTGATGCCCACCTCAGGAGACTGCCGCGTAGGGTTGGGGCTCGGTGGTGATTCAGATCTGTGTATCTGGGCGGCCGTGCGCGACATCTGTTCAACGACGCATTTCGCGGTCGTCAGCCGACCCGGGGACACGCCATGGGAGAGACCAATCGATTCGGGAGACGCCTCCTCCTGGTACTCATCGGCGCCTTCAGCGGCCTGCTCAGTGGCGTCGGCGCCCAGAACGGGGTGCCGCCGGCGGCGCTGTTCCCGTGCTGCAGTGGGGGGTGCCGTTGGCGGTCGAGGCAGCTCGCACGACGCGGCTCGGCGATGAGTACCCGGAGTGGTCCGCAGCGATCCATGCTGTGGCTTCGTCGCTCGAGCCGACCTCGGTCTGGAGCATGTGGCGCACCGACTCAGCCTGAGCGAATGACAGCATCCAAGCGGAGTTGCTAGATTCCTGGCATGTCGTCATTGCAGTCACTACGTCAGGCCGCCGGGCTCACGCAGACAGAGTTGGCCGCTCGAGCTGGGGTGAGCCGGCAGTCGGTCGGCGCCGTGGAGGCTGGTCGTCACCTGCCACGGGTGGACGCCGCGTTGGCGTTGGCTGCTGCGCTCGGCGTCGACGTCGAGGCCGTCTTCGGCTCTGATCTCTCTCCGGTCGATGTGATCACCGGCGTGGCAACCGACGACGGGACGTCGGTTCGAATTGGCCGTGTAGGGGACCGGGCGGTTACCGCTCCGGCCCGGGTGGGTGCCCAAGGGTGGGATGTCGCTGACGGCGTTGTCGAGGCCGGGGTATTGCGCTCATTCGGTCATCACGCACCGGGCTTGGTGGTCGCCGGTTGCGAACCGGGCCTCGAGGTCCTGGAGCGATTGCTGCGTGAAGGTGGCATGGGGGCCGTTGCCGCTGCCGGTTCAAGCGCCACCGCCCTCGCAGCACTCGAGAGCGGCCGGGTGCACGCGGCCGTCGTTCACGGACCTCGAGACCGCCCTCTCTCAGCCGCCCGCGGTGTCCCAGTACAACGGTTCCGGGTGGCCCGCTGGCGGGTGGGCCTGGCCGCGCCCGGTGATGCCGCAAACGGCTGGTGGCAGGAAGCCCTCTCCGGCCGGGTGCCGGTCGTGCAGCGGGAACAAGGGGCCGGGGTGCAGCGAGCTTTTGAGGGAGCAGTTGGATCGGGTCCGCTCCCCGTGCCGGGGCCACGGGTCGGAACCCACCTCGGGGCCGCTCGCCGGGCGGTGATCTCCGGTGTGCCGGCGGTCACGATTGAACCGGCGGCTCTGGCGGTCGGCGCAACCTTTCATCCGCTCGAAGTCCACGAAGCGCAACTGTGGGTGTCAACCGAATGGCTGAACGACCGGGTCGTGACTGAGGCGCTCAACGTGATCGTCGGCCGATCGTTCCAGGCACGCCTCGCCGGGGTCGGTGGCTACGACCTCGCCGGTTCCGGAAGCTTGATTCGCATGAATGTGTCGCGTCGAGAGCGGTTCGTTGGAGTTGCCCCCTCCGACCGCCGGCTGCGCCGGCGCCCACCTCCCCCGGCGAGCCGGGGGAGGGCATATGGGGGGAGGGGCCGTGCGCATTCTGTTGGGGTTACTTCCTCCGGGCGCGTTGTTCTGTGCCCTCCCTCGCCGGAGGCGGGGGAGGTGGCTCCGGCCGGAGGTCGGAGACGGAGGGGGCACCTCACGCCGGTCGCTTTGGTCGCTGGCGCGGCGCTGGTCCTCATCGCTGCTGCGTGCGACAGCGGGGGCACGACGTCCGAGAGCACCATCCTCGTTTCGGCGGCGGCATCGCTGACTGATGCCTTTGCCGAGATCGAGACGGCGTTCGAGGGCGCCAATCCCGGGGCCGATGTGGTGCTGAACCTCGGCGGCAGTTCGGTCCTGCGCGAACAACTTCTCGAGGGGGCGCCTGCCGACGTCTTTGCTTCGGCGGACGTCGCCAACATGGACCTCGTGGTGAGTGGCGGCGTCGCCGACTCCCCAAAGGTCTTTGCCACGAACCAACTTCAGATTGCGGTGCCGCTCGACAATCCGGGAGGTGTCACCGGAATCGCCGACCTCGCCGACGAGAATCTGCTGATCGGGTTGTGCGCCTCCGGCGTGCCGTGCGGCGATTTCGCCCAGGCCGTTCTGGACCAAGCCGGGGTGACCGCCGCGGTCGACACCTTTGAACCCAACGTGAGGGCGCTACTCACCAAGATCGAATCAGGCGACCTCGACGCCGGCATCGTCTACGTGACCGACGTCGCGGCCTCTCGAGCGGTGACTGGCGTTGAGATCCCCGCAAACGCCAATGTCACGGCCGCCTATTCGATTGCCGCAACGACCGGTGGGGCGAGTCCGGACGGCGCCGCCGCCTTTGTGGCCTTTGTGCTCTCGGCCGAGGGACAGGCGATCATGGCCCGGCACGGTTTCGGGGCGCCATGACCGATCGCGCCACCGAGGTCCGCAGAAAGACCAGCCGGCCCCCGGCGCTGGTGATGCTGCTGGCCCTTGCGGGCCTTGCCATATTCGTAGTGCCGCTCGTCGGTCTCCTGGCCCGAACGCCGTGGCAGGACCTCCCGGCTTTGTTGAGCGAGGATGTCGTCGCCGATGCATTGCGGCTCTCCCTCATAGCCTCGCTGGGGGCGACCGCCATCTCGGCGGTGGTCGGGGTGCCCCTCGCATTGGTCCTGGCCCGGGTCGAGTTCCCGGGGCGGTCAATCGTGCGCGGCTTGGTGCTGCTCCCGCTGGTGATTCCGCCCGTGGTTGGCGGTGCCGCCTTGCTGTTTGCGCTGGGGAGGCGGGGAGTGATCGGCGAACCGCTCTACGAGGCAACCGGCCTGGTCCTCCCGTTCTCGACGTGGGGTGTCGTCATTGCTACCACGTTTGTCGCAATGCCGTTCCTCGTCATCACGGTCGAGGGTGCGTTGCGCAATCTCGACCCGCGTTTTGAGGGAGCGGCCGCCAGTCTCGGCGCCGGTCGCTGGACGGTGTTGCGCCGGGTCACCCTGCCGTTGATCGCCCCCTCACTGGCCGCCGGGCTCCTGCTCACCTGGGCTCGGGCGTTGGGGGAGTTCGGCGCCACCATCACATTCGCCGGCAACCTGCAGGGTCGCACCCAAACTATGCCGTTGGCGGTGTTTGTCGCCCTGGAGAGCGATCGGGATACGGCCGTTGCTCTCAGCCTCATCATGGTCGTGATCTCCCTGACCGTCCTGGTTGTCCTGCGCGAGCGCTGGTGGCCGTCGCGATGAGTCAAACTCTCGGTCTCGACGCACATCTTGTCGCTGCTCGCGACAACGGGTTCACCCTCGACGTCCCGCTCGAGATCGCGCCGGGTCATACCGTGGCGTTGCTCGGGCCAAATGGCGCAGGCAAGTCGACGGTGGTGAGTCTGCTTGCCGGATTGCTGCCACTCGACACCGGCCTGATCTCGCTCGACGGCCGGACCCTGGATGACCCCACAGGCAACGTGTTCGTGCCGCCCGAGGAGCGGGGGATTGGGGTGGTGTTCCAGGACTACGTGCTGTTTCCCCACCTGACGGTGACGGAGAACGTGGCATTCGGGCTGCGCAGTCGCAAGGTTCCCCGGCGCGAGGCGGCGGAGCGTGCGGCCGAATGGCTGCGGCGGGTCGATCTCGCCGGGATGGGCGACCGCAAGCCCGGCGATCTGTCCGGGGGTCAAGCGCAGCGGGTCGCCCTCGCCCGCGCCCTGATCGCCGAGCCGCGCCTCTTGTTGCTGGATGAACCACTCGCCGCATTGGACGCCACCACCCGGGTCGAATTGCGCCGCACCCTCGACGACCACCTCGAGCACTTCCCCGGACCGCGGTTGTTGATCACCCACGATCCAACGGAGGCGTTCTTGCTCGCCGACCAGATCCACGTGATGGAGGACGGCGCCGTCACCCAAGTGGGGACGGCTGACGACGTCAGGCTTCGTCCGCGCACTGCGTACATCGCCGACCTGGCGGGCTCGAACCTGGTCACGGGAACCGCATCCGACGGCATCGTCACGACCGCCACTCACGATCTCCATGTCGGCGACACCCGTATCGCGGGCCCCGTGCTCGCCACCATCCACCCCCGAGCGATTTCGATCCATCGCCACCAGCCGGAAGGCAGTCCCCGCAACACCTGGGAGACGGTGGTCACTCGGATCGAGCACTACGGCGATCGAGTTCGCCTCCAGACCGGCGATCCGTTGGCGCTCACGGCCGAGATCACCCCCAACGCGGTGCAAGCGCTTGCATTGGTGGAAGGTGCCTCGGTCTGGGTGTCGATCAAGGCCACCGAGATCGGGGTCGAGGCGGACTGAGCGAGGTCAGGCGACGTCGGTTTCGGGTCGCAGCGAGGTATGGAGCGAAAGGGCGGCGAGCAAGTCGGAGCAGTCGTCGGAGCCGATGCGGAACACGTGACCCGAGTTCAGTTCGAGTTCGACGGCATCGAGTCCCCATACGTTGTACATCAGGCCGTTGGTCACCCGCCTCACCCCAAAGCCGTACCACCACTGGTTACGCACCCGGCGGATGGCGACGATGTCGAGGACGTTGATCGAGCGGCGCGGCCAGCCGAGGCCAAAGGCGGCATCGACGGTGCCTGCGGCGACGGTAACGGTGAGCCGGCTGAAGATGAACATCGCCCCAACGACGATGATGAGAATCACGTACCCCCACCCCCCGAGGCCTCCATCGTCTTCGGCCATGATCCCGATCACTCCGAATACGATGAGGAACACTCCGATGGCGAGGATGATCGCAGCGGAACTGGTTTGGGTGTGCTCCGCTGCTTCCTACACTCCTGTTCCGTCTTGCCTTCTCGGATTCGCCCGAGTCGGTTGTTGTGGCCGCGGCCGTGCTGGTGGGTCACGTGTATCCGGTGTACTACCACTTCGTTGGTGGATACGGGATCTCGCCACTACTGGGTGGCTTGGTCGTTCTCGACTGGAGAGCTCCACTCTTCGCCATTGCGCTGTTTGCGGTCATTGGTCTCGTGGTCGGGAATGCGTTCGTGGCGATCGAGACATGGCCACTGGCGCTGATTCCGTGGTTCGTCTGGCAAGGGTCCGGCTGGCTGGTCGCCTACGCCGTTCTCGCCAACGCCATCTACTGGTGGCGGAGCGGCAAGGAGGCTGCGGCAGCGTATCACTCGTTCCGACGCGACCATCGGCCCTGGCGGCAGCGGGTGGCCGATTTCAGGAAGTACCCCGACTATGAAGTGCCGGATCCGCAGTGAATCTGTTCCTCGTCGCTATCAGCGGATATCTGATCGGAACGATCAGTTTCACGACTTGCGGAGATCCGGCAGCTGATCGATCTTGGCGATGCGCTCAATCGCATGATTTCGACCTATTCCGGTGGCATGAAGCGACGGCTCGACCTTGCCGCAGCCTTGGTCCACAACCCCGAGGTCCTGTTTCTCGATGAGCCGACGTCGGGGCTCGATCCGCTCAGTCGGTTGAAGGTGTGGAGCGAGATCCGTCGACTGAATGGCGAGTACGGGATGACGATCTTCCTCACGACGCAATTCCTCGGAGAGGCCGACGAGCTCGCCGACCGAGTGGCCATCATCCACGAGGGCAGATTGGTGGCCGAGGGCCCTCCCGATGCGCTCAAGAGATCGGTTGGGACGGATGTTGTTGTTGTCAGGCTGCAGGCGGGACGAGATGGGGCGCTCGACGCTCTGCGTCGCATTCCCGGAGTGCGCTCCGTGGACAGCTTGGGAGATGAGGTGCTCGTGGCAGCACTCGACGGCGCCGCAATTGTCGGGCCGGTCGCAGTGACACTGAGCGAACAGCAGGTCGCGGTGCGCGACATCACGCTGCGCACCGCTTCGCTCGACGATGTCTTCTTCGACGTGACCGGAGCCCGCATCGGTGAGGGTGACCATTCACCAGACGGCGAGGGAGCCGACGCATGACCTCGACACCGACGGAGATTCGGGCGAGGGAGGCGGGGTTCTGGCACGACCTCACCGCAATCGCCGGCCGGGCGGTGCGCGCCATTCCTCGTGAGCGGGAGTCGGTCATTCCGGCGCTGCTGATCCCGATGTTCTGGCTTCTGGTCAGCGTCGGGGCGCTCGAGACGATCGCAGGCTTCGTGTATCCCGGCCTCGACTTCCGAGGATTCCAGCTCCCCGTTGCCGTGGTTTTTGCCGTGACGGGCGTCAGCCGCGCTTCCGACCTGGTGGTCGACATCCAGAATGGCTATTTCGACCGGCTGACGATCACACCGGTGAGCCGGCCGTCGTTGCTGCTTGGCATGATGGTGGCCGACCTCACATTGGTGATTGCTCTGACCCTCCCGGTGCTGGGTATCGGCTGGATGCTCGGTGTTCGCTTCGCCAGCGGACTCGCCGGCGTGTTCGTGTTCCTGCTGTTGGCCGGTCTGTGGGGGGTGGCCTTCACTGCGGCGCTCTATGCCATCGCGCTGAAGACGGCGAATCCGGCGGCCATCACCGCAGGCCTGCTGCTGTTCTTTCCCTTTGCCTTTCTGACAACGACGTTCTTGCCACAGGAAGCGTTGTCCGGGTGGATGGCGACGGCCGCCGAATACAACCCGATGACCTATCTGCTCGCTGCGCTCCGTTCGCTCATTCTGCAGGGCTGGGAATGGGACACGCTGCTGGCCGGCTTTGGCGCCGTCATTGCACTGGGACTTGTGACCGTGTCGTTGGCTTTTGCTGGGCTCCGGAGCCGGCTTCGACCCCGCTGAGCGGTCCGGTGGAATCACCCGCCCCGGGCGCAGCGACGGCTCGGCGCGACTGGAGTCGCCGCGGTGACGCTCAGTCCAGTGCACGCCGATGGCGAGGATGATTGCAGCGGAACTGGTCTGGGTGTGCTGGTAGTCCATTGGTGTCGATTCCTGAGCCGGACGGTGTCACGCATGGTATCGAGCCTGCCCTGCCCGGCGTCGGCTTCTTCAGAGTGTTCCGACCGCCCTTGACCGCATGGCGGCACGTCCGGTCTGATCGACTGTCAACGCCTGCAACAGGTATTTGCTGAGGGGTGACTACTCGAGGTCTGCGACCACCTCTTCGAGGGTGGGGATCAGCGCGTCGGCCCAGGCCTGATGGCCGGCCGGGCTTGGGTGGAAGAGGTCGGGAGAGAACATGTGGATGCCGCTGTTGAACGGCTCAGTGGTCTGGTTCCACTGGTCGACCTTGGCGACCCCGTAGCGTGCCGCGACCCGACGATGGACCCAGTCGGCGATATGGCCCGACCACCAGGCGAACCGGTCGAGCGGGAACGGAACCCGGGGGATGGAACCCAGATCGCCGACGCCGAAGAGAACCACTGCCCGGGAAACGACGTTGAGTCTCGCCACGATTTCGTCGAGCCGCCGCTCGAACAGCCAGATCGGAACGAGGTTGAGCACGTCGTTGGACCCAACCGAAACGATGGCGATGTCCCACTCGAACGAGAGGGCCGCCGGGAGTTGATCCTCGAGGACGTCGCGAGATCGGGCCCCACCGACGGCGAGACAGGTGAGTTCGACCCGGTAGCGATCCTCAAAGTGGCGAGTAGAGACACGCGCCCAGCTGTCATCGGGATCTTCGAGCCCCGGTGCTGTCACCGTCGAGTCGCCCAGGATGACGATTCGGAGTGTTGGTAGTTCCGGGTCGCCGAAGTTGCCGGTTGGGTCGAGTCCATCGAAGGATGGCACGCCGCGGAACCTGGCATAGGCGGCTTGAGCAGCAACCGTCGCTACTCCGAGCACGAACCCACGTCGGACGATCCTGACCATGGCGGCCGATTGTACCGACACGGGCGAGGCCGATCTCCACCGACCGACCCCCCTCCCGTTCCGGCGTGGCTGAGGTGCCGAAAGTCGCGCCAGAAGCGGATTCGCGGCCGGCTGGGTCATCCGCCCAGGCGTTCGCCCTCGTAGAGGGTGCACAGACGCGATCAGGAGTAGTCATGTCCACACCAACCGCCCCACCCCAGAGCCGCACCGCACTGTTGGCGTCGCTCAGCGCATTTCATCGCACCAAATTGGTCTTCATGATCGCTGCCTTTGCGTCCTTCGTCCTGTCCGTCTCGCTGTGGTTTTTTGTCGACCGCGAGCTCGGTATCTTCGTTGGGCTCTGGGTCCCTGCCATCCACTCTCTTGGAACGCTGGTGTTGGTCGGAGAGCAGTCATGAGTGAAGTCGCCATCTTCACGTTCGGTTCCGTGATGTTCATCGCAACCTCTTGGGCCACGATTGCGTTCGGTCTGCGCCGCATCGCCGAACTCCAGGCCGCCGACCTCGAGACCTCCGGCAGGGTTGCCGAGGTCCGCTCCGATGGTCTCACCGAGATCCACGTGGCTCTTCCGGCGGACGCCCCGGACCCGTCGGATCTCACGGATCGCCGCTGAGTGCTGATGGCTGCGCCAGTTGAACTGTCGGGGTCCCGGGTCCTGGTGCTGGGCGGCTCGGGCGTCCTGGGCGGTCTGATCGCCGCTGAGCTCGACCGCGCCGGCGCCAACGTGATGCTCGCCGGTCGCGACCCCCAGCGGCTCCGCGAGCAGGCGTCCCGGATCGGACCAACCGTGCCATCCGTGATCTTCGATTTGGCGGTCCCCAGCCACGCCACCCATGTCGTCGATACTGCCATCGCGTCGCTCGGCGGACTCGATGGCTTAGTGAACGCAGCGGGAGTTGTGGCCTTCGGTCCGCTTGCCGAAATGGACGATGCTGCGCTCGACGAGTTGGTAGCCGTCGATCTCCTCGGCCCGCTCCGGGTCATGCGCGTCGCCCTGCCCCATCTCGAGGGTGGGTACATCGTGAACGTCACGGGCGTCGTTGCCGAGACCCCAGTCGCCGGAATGGCTTCCTACTCGGCAGTCAAGGCGGGGTTGAGCGCAGCGACCGTTGCCCTCGGCCGCGAGGTGCGCCGGCAGGGGGTGCATGTGCTGGATGCGCGACCACCCCACACCGAGACCGGTCTCGCCGGTCGTCCCATTGCGGGCCAAGCTCCTGCCATGCCGACCGGCCTCGACCCTGCCCTGGTGGCCGGCGTCATCGTGGCCGGCTTGGCCGCAGGACGACGCGAGCTCCCGGCCGACGCATTCTCGCCGGCGTGAACGAAGTTCTCGTCATCCAGGTCACTGCGACCTGGTTCATGATTGGGCTGATCTGGATGGTCCAGCTCGTGCACTACCCACTCTTCCGCACAGTCGGTGCCGGCGCCTTTGCCGACTACGAATCAGCCCACACCGCCCGCATGGGTCGGCTGTTGATCGCTCCTGCCGGGATCGAAGTGGTGAGCGCTGCAGCGCTGGTTTGGTATAGGCCGGAGGGGGTTTCGCTCGGGATCGTTGTGCTCTCCGGAGCGATACTGGCCGCGATTTGGGTGACCACCGCATTGGTCCAAGCTCCGCTCCATCGCCAGCTCATGAGCGGCTATGACCGCGCCGTGGTCGATCGGTTGGTGCGCACCAACTGGTGGCGAACCGGAGCGTGGACCCTACGAGGGTTCCTCGTGGCTGCCATGTTGTCGATGTGACCGCAAAAACCTTCAAGCATCGGTGTGGCGCCGCCAGGCCGAGAAGCTCGACACGGGTCCCGTATGCGGGGGTCGCAGCCACGGCCAGGGGTGAATCTCGGCGAGCTGCATGCCCTCGACCAACCGACGCCACCCTGGGACCGGGGTGAACGTGACGGCGGGGGCTCGGCCGGCAAGCACCCGGCCGGGGGCGCCGCGGTAGACGAGAACATCACGACGCGTCGCCAGGTCGGCGAGGCACTCTGCGAGAAAGACCAGCCGCTTGGCGGCCAGCTGTAGGCCGGCCAGGAGGTGCTCGTCAAAGACAAACACCGCCGGCAGTCCCGGTTGGGCGCGCAGCGCGGGGTCGTTGTCACCAAGCGACTCCGCCGTCAGCCACACGACGTCTGGCTTGCCTTCGATGTGGGCACGGTGGGGGCCTGCGGTGCGAGGTACGTCTGGGTCGGAGCGCAGGAGTGGATTCGGCGCGACGGCGGCGAGGTCGCCGCTGTCGGGACCGGTTTCGATCGGGCAATCGTTCGACAGCGCGCACGCCGCGCACATCCCCGGGGCGCGTTGCTCGACCCGGGCGCGTACGAACCCGTACGGTCGCCCGGTCAGCATTCCGGCTGTCCACTGCCAACCGAGTCGGTTGGCCGCTCGCGACCCGTCGAGAAGGTCGGCGAAGAACCGGTCCTCGCCCGCGCCCCACACTCCATTGCTGCGGTTCACCCAGTGTGCGGCAAGCCACATCCGGGTCTGGTTCACCAGCCAGCCGTCTTCGCCGAGCTCCCGCAGGTTGTCAGCGATGCAGGCCATGTCGTCTGGCCATGACACGTCCGGGTCCGGCGGTTGAGTTCGGCGAAAGCGCAGCGGTTGTGCCGTGGCTCGACCGACTCGGGCATAGAGATGCCTGGCGTACTCCTGCCAGAGCAACTCATCGCGAAACTTGCCTACATCACGCTGCGGACCACCAGCAACGGCATCCCACACCTCCGGTAACTGGAGAAGGCCGTGACGGATGTACGGGGACAGTCGGGAAGCGCCGCGGCGTGTTCTGGGCCACACCTCACTGCGTTGCCGGGCGTAGCCTGAGACGTCGAAAGCGCCCAACGCCGCCCGTGCCGAGAGCTGTCCTCCCCGGAAGTGTTGTGAGCCGGCCGAAGGGCCGGAGAACAGGCCGTTGAGGTGCTTCGCCACCCACTGCTCGACGGCGGGCCGGTGGTTGGGAGGGTTCGGGAGGGCCGCTGAGATCAAGGTGCACCGATTGCGGGTACGTACCGGGGTCGCTCGATCCGAACCGAGACGCCTGGGGAGTACATGACGTGCGGCGGGCCGGCGGGTGGCGGGTATCCGGCCGCGGTAACGAAGTCGTCTGCGAGCTCAACGACCTCAGCGTCGTGGAGTGGCCACGGCTCGTGTTCAACTCGGGCATAGGCGAGGCGTTTGCCGAGGAGCGAGTAGAGGCCCCAGCGGGCCGAGAGGAAGTGGGCAAGGTCGTCAGGCTCCGTGATCCGGTCCCCGTACTGAACGGTGAGGGCTGATGCTGCCGGCCGCGGCCCGGGCCAACGGCGCCGCGCTCGGTAGCCGATGCAACCCGTTTCGTGTGTGATGCTCATCTTGTCCCACAGATACGGGAGCCGATAGGTGGCTTGGGCGACCAGCACCGGGACGAGGCGGTTGATGTCGAGGGAATGGAACCAGACGCCGGGGCCGGAAGCTCCACGCACGTACGTGCGGACGTTGGTTTCCGGGAACGTGCCGAAATAGGGGATCGGTCGGGTATGAGCCACGGCGATATCCACCATCTCGAAGGGGATGAGCCCCACCCAGGCGGCGCCGTCGAAGGTGTCGACGGTGAGACCGGGCGGCAGCAGGGCCTGCACCGCGGCGGGGTCGTACCGCCAGTGAAGATAGGAAAGCGATCGCCACTGCTGCGTCATGACGGGCCGGGTCACTCGGTAGAGCGGTTCCCCGGTCTGCGTCTGATCATCTTGAGTCATGGGACGACCTCGCCGTCGCGGGCATTTCGTTGAATAACGCTACCGACCCTCGGCCTGCTATCCATGGCCCCAGCGAACGGAAGGCGGTGAACGTGAGAACGGTATGGGTGTTCGGTGACCAGTTGCATCGTCGTCTCGGGGCCATGGCCACCGCAACCCCGGACGAGGCCCGCGTCCTGCTGGTCGAGAGCCGAGCGATGATTGAAGGCAGGCCGTTTCACCGCCAACGACTTCACCTCGTCACTGCTGCACTGCGCCGGTTCGCCCGCGAGTTGGCAGCAGCCGGCTTCGAGGTTGATCTGCGAAGAGCGGCTTCGCTCGAGGCAGGTCTTGCTGCTCACCGGATCGAGTTCTCTCCAAGCGAAGTGATCGTCACTGAACCCAACTCGCCCTCCCTTGCGGCCACCGTCCGCCGTCTGGGGGCCGAGGCGGTTCGCTCCGATCAGTTCCTCTGCCATCGTGACGACTTCGCAGCTTGGGCCGACGGTCGTTCCCGGCTCCGGCTCGAAGACTTCTATCGCTGGCAGCGACGTCGGCTTGGCTATCTGATGGATGGCGATGAGCCGGTTGGTGGGCGGTGGAACTACGACCACGACAACCGGCAGCCCCCGCCGAAGAATGGCGGAGTCTGGCCCTCACCGGTGAAGAGCCGGCTCGACCGTCTTGATCGCACTGTCATCAGCGAGCTTCCACCGGAGGCACCGGGAGCCGATCCCGTGGGTTGGTGGGCTACGTCGCGCCGCGGTGCCCTGGTTCGGCTGCGCCACTTCGTCGACCACGTGCTTGCCGGCTTCGGCCCTCACGAAGACGCCATGGTTGCCGACAACTGGCACCTGGCGCACTCGCTGCTCAGTCCGTATCTCAACCTCGGCTTGCTCCTGCCCAACGAAGTATGCGACCGGGTCGAGGAGGCGTACCGGGCCGGGCGGGTTCCCATCAACTCGGCCGAGGGCATGATCCGTCAAGTGATTGGGTGGCGCGAGTTCGTGTGGGGGATCTCATGGCTGTGGCCCGAGCAGGCAGATGCCAACGCTCTTGGCCACGACCGCGAACTGCCTCCGGCTTGGACCTTCGAAGCCCCGAGCACGTTGCGCTGCCTATCAGTCGCCTTGGATGGGCTCGACGAACGCGCCTGGGTGCACCATATCCAGCGCCTGATGGTGCTCTCCAACTTCGCCAACCTCTATGGGATCGAGCCTGCCCGAGTACGCGACTGGATGCGTGCGTGGTACGTCGATGGGGCGGACTGGGTGATGGGGCCCAACGTGATGGGCATGGGTTTGTGGGCGGATGGCGGCCGCATGGCTACCAAGCCGTATGTGTCTGGCGGGGCCTACATCAATCGGATGAGCGACTACTGCGGAGGTTGCCGCTTCGACCCCGCCAAGCGGACTGGGGATGACGCCTGTCCATTCACCACGCTGTACTGGGATTTCCTCGATCGCCATCGTGAACTCCTCCAACCCAACGGCCGGATGGCTCGGCAGTATCACGCGCTCGATCGCCTCACGGACCTCAACGAGGTCAGATCAAGGGCCGCCGAGGTAATCACTGCGATCGCCGAGGGTCGAATGTGAAGGCGAGATCACGACGCCTGGAGGTCGTGAATCAGCGGCTTGATCCAATCGGCGCCCATCCGCAGTAGCTCAGGGTCGTCGTTCAGAGTCGGCAGGTGCACACACTCGACCTGGTCGCCGACCTTGTCGATCGTGTAGCCGATATCGAGCTGGGTCTCGTGGTTCTCGGTGACAAAACCGATCGGGGCAAACACCAGAGCCTTGGCTCCAAGCGTGGTCAGGTTCTTTGCCGCCTGATCGACATCCGGCGTCGTCCACTTGCCGGGTACCGGGTGGTTCATCCATGCTGCGCTCATCAGCGGATACTTGCCGACCAATCGCTCCTGAATTGCGTAGTAGAGCGCCTGGCTCTCGCGAACGCCCGTCTCGTAACCCTTGCTCTCGAGCGGGCAGCCGTGCAGGCACAACATCACGCCGATCTGGCTGGGGGCGTACCGTTCGCGCAGCGGGGCGATCCCCTCTTCGATCTGGTCGACCAGGCGCTGCTGGAAGTCGTCGCGCTCCCAAAACGAGGGAAGATATCGCATGTCCTTCACCCAGCTGGGGTCGGCCGCCAGCGCTTCGTTGATCTGCTCGAGCGCCAATCCGCTGGTGAACACCGAGTCGACCACCAGCCACGGGTAGACAACGATCTTCTCGAATCCTTGGGAGCGGATCTCGGCAAGCACTTGCTCGGGCAGCCACGGGGGGACGAAGTTGAACGCCTTGAAGACGGCAACGTCGTCGCCGTAGCTGCTGCTTGAGCTCCTTCTCGATTCCCTCGCGCTGGCGTTCAAAGATGTCGTTGTGGGGGGAGTGGTAGTGATTGGCGGCGTGCCATTCCTTGCGCTGCTGGCGTTCGAGACGGCGCGACAGAAAGGGGATGGAGAAGTCCGGGAACTTGATCGACTTCGAAACGAGCAATCGGAAGGACCGCTCGTTGTATTCGGCGAACTCGTCGTATTCGTCAACCTCGCCATACCCGCAGAGCAGAACCGCTACCTTGTCACCCATTCCATAACCCCTGTTCGTTGGTCGTTTCCCCCGGCGGGCGCGACGTCTAGGAATGCGCCCTCATCCGTTCTACGGTCCGGGATCGAATAGTGGATGATAGGTTTTTACCAGGAGGAACGGTCATCGAACGACTCAACGAATCACTCCCGCCCGCTCGAGTTGGCGGCAAGGCATCTCATGTTGGCTGGTTGATCGCCAACGGCGAGCGGGTCCCGACCACCTGGATCGTCCGCTCGCACGTGGCGACTGCCGACCTTGGCGAGCTCGTTGCGGCGACACTGGATCCGGACGACGTCTACGCGGTGCGCTCCTCGGCGAACGTCGAGGACGGCGCAGTCGTTTCCTACGCCGGCCAGTTCGACTCGGAGTTGGACGTGGCGGCGGGGGAGGTGACGGCCGCCATCGAACGGGTCCGAGCGTCGATGAATCGGAGCGAGTGGCGGCCTACCGCGATCACGTCGGCGGGGCCGACGGGATGGCGATGACCGTGATGGTGCAGCCGATGATCCCCCCAGTGGTGTCGGGTGTGGCGTTCTCCCGTAACCCGATGACGGGACTGAACGAAGTCGTCGTTGAGGCGGTGGCGGGGCGCGGGAGATCGTCTGGTCGACGAGGGCGTCACCCCGGACCGCTGGATCCGGCGTTGGGGTGGCTGGTCCGAACAGCCCGTCAGTCCCGTGTTGAACGAGAACGTCGTTGCATCGATTGCCGACGACACTGCCCGCATCGCTGCGGCCTACGGCTCGCCGGTCGACCTCGAGTGGGTCTTCGACGGCATGGACGTCTGGTGGTTCAGCTTCGGCCGATCACCGGCCTGGATGACATCAGCGTGTACTCGAGTCGCATCTCACGCGAGGTGATGCCCGGGATCATCAAGCCGCTGGTGTGGTCCGTGAACGTTCCGATGGTGAACCGGGCCTGGGTCGATCTGTTCACCGAGGCGATCGGTCCCAACGACATCGAGCCGGAGAATCTCGCCAAGGCGTTCGCCTACCGCTCCTACTTCAACATGGGCGCCATCGGCGACATCTTCGAGCTGCTTGGCATGCCGCGAGATTCGCTGGAGTTGCTGCTCGGGACTCCCGGCCGGCAGCCGACCAGCCGTCGTTCAAGCCAACGGCGGCAACGATGCGACTTCCTCCCGAAGATGATCCGTCTCGCCGCCAGCAAGGCCCGCTATGGGAAGGGCTGTCCCCGGAGAGGTGCGGACGCTCATGGGCTGCTACCGCGCCTTCGATCGTGAGGATCTTCGCGGCTCGCTCAGACTCGTCACTCCTCAGCGACGTCCGGGCGCTCGGCGAAATCGGGGTACGGGCCGCCTACGCCAACATCGTGACTCCACTGTTGGCCAATGTCTACAACGCCATGCTCCGCTCTCGGCTGGCGAAAGCCGGTCTCGATCCAGAGTCGATCGATGTGGCCGGGACCGCGGAACTGGTTGATCTGAACCCCAATGTCCACCTCGATGTGCTCAGTGAGCAGGTGGCCGAGCTTGACGCCGAAGTGGTTGCTGCGATGCGTACCGAGGGATACCAGGCGGTCCCTGACGACTTGCGTGGTGGCGTCGATGAGTTCCTCGATCGATTCGGTCACCTCTCCGCCAGCGGGAACGACTTCTCGGTCACTCCGTGGAGGGAGACGCCGGATGTCGTGGTTGCCATGATGCTCGATCACGCCGAGACCCATGGAGCGACCAAGCGTATGGAGTGGGGCGAGGCCGAGCAGCGACTCGGCCCGATAGCCCGTCCGGCGCTGCGCTCTTTGCGCAGGCGAACCCAGGAGTATGTTGCCCACCGCGAGTCGGTGAGCTTCGCCTACACGTACGGCTACGGCCTCTTCCGAAGGTACTTCCTCGAAATCGGCCGGCGTCTCGCCGAGCGCGGTGTCCTGAACGAATCCGAGGACGTCATGTTCCTCTACGTCGACGAGGTGCGGTCTGCTCTTCTCGGGCAGTCGATGGACACCGCACCGGCGGAGCTGGTTGCGGCTCGCCGCGCCGAGATCGATGCGGTGCGCGATGTGGCGATGCCGGAGATCATCTACGGCGACGACTTCGTCCCGAGTGATCTGTCCGGCGTCGAGAGTTCCATCCGGGGGATCCCGACCTCGCGGGGGCATCATCGCGGCACGCTCCGTGTGGTTCGAGATACGAGCGAGTTCGGGAAGGTCCAACCCGGCGACGTCATTGCGATCCCCTACAGCGATGTGGGTTGGACCCCGCTGTTTGCCCGCGCCGGTGCCGTCGTGGCCGAGGCCGGCGGCATGCTCTCACACAGCAGCATCGTGGCGCGGGAGTATCAGATCCCATGTGTCGTCTCGGTGCCGGGGGCCACCCAGCTCCCCGACGGCGCCATCGTCGTTGTCGACGGCTACGCCGGCACCGTTGAGGTTCAGGAGCCGGGTGATGCCGGCGACACTGCGTCGACGGATCTGGCAGAGTTGGCCGGGCCGGACGAGTAAGGAGTGGAATCGTGGAGTGGGCAATTGCGGCCGCGTTGGCGCTGGCCGGCTATCTGATCGGTTCGATTTCGTTCGCCCGTATCGTTGGGAGACGGGTGGTTCCCGACGCTGATCTCGGCTCCACCGACCTCGAACTCCCCGGGGGGGCGACGATCGAGTACGGCGGAGTCAGCGCCACCTCGATCGGGGCGCGGACCAGCCCGAAGTTGGGGATTGTCGTTGGGGTGGGTGACATGCTCAAGGCGTTCATCCCGACGCTGGCCGTCCGGCTCATCTGGCCCGACGAGGACTACTACCTGATCGTCGCCGTTGCAGTCATGGTCGGGCACATCTGGCCGGTCTTCTATCGGTTCAAGGGTGGCCGGGGTCAAAGCCCGCTCTACGGCGGTCTTGCCGCCGTCGACTGGGTAGCCATCCCGGTGACCACGGGGATTGGGATCGGGGTGGGGCTCTTTGTGCTGCGCGACATGCTGATTGCCTACACCTTGGGCCAATGGCTGCTAATCCCGTGGTTCATGTGGCGTGGTGGGGCCCCCGAGGTCGCCTATGCGGTGGCGATCAATGTGTTGTTTACGGTCGCTTCGATTCCGGAGATTCGGGAGTACCTCGAGCTACGCCGAGCTGGGGAGCTCAAACAGGTGGGTAGCTGGAGTGAATTCACCTCGTCGCATCCGGCGATGGGCACCGGCCGTCTCGACGATGACGGCGTCGGCGACGACTAGGTGTCGAGGATTGCATCGAGGTGCCGAAGCGCGTCCTGCGCCGCCCCTCGGAATAGCGGTTCGAGTTCGGCCGGATCACCCTCTCCAGGCGCGGAGCACATGATCCGCGCCGTCGATCCGGTGTGTCGTTCGGGATGATCTGCATCGTGAAGTGAACGGGGATGCCGAAGGCGACCTCGTCGCTCTTGAACGAATATGGAGGGCTCCATTCGATGCTGACGAACGCGACGTCGCCTAGTTCGTGGAAACTACCTGGCTGGTCCACTCGGTGGTGTGGTCCCATGTTGGCTCGCTCCTGATACGTGCTGCGCGGGCAACCAGACGACGAAAAGCGTTACAGAATGCGCGATGGTCAACGATTTTGTTTGCGTGTAGGCTCGCGGACGACGAACATCGGAGGAATATGACCACCACCGCAGACGTCAACACCGTCCTCACGATCCCAACGCCGGGGGTAGCCGAACTGGTCGACCGTCCGCTTCCGCGGATCATCCCCGGCTATGCCGTCGTCGAGGTGGCGATTGCGCCGATCTGTATCGAGGCCAGGATCTGGACAAAGCACCAGTTTGAGTACGTTGACGATCCCCTGCACCTCGGACACGAGGGCGTGGGCACGATTGTCGAAGTTGCGGAAGGGTCGCGGTTCGAGATCGGCGACCGCGTCATCATTTTTCAGGGCGATCACTGTGGCGTCTGCTATGCCTGTCGCAACGGACTGTCGCCCACGTACTGCGCATGGAACGGTCCGCCCGACGGCGAAGCGCTCCACGGCATCGAGCGTCACAACGGTTCTGAGTCCGGGGGCTTCGGCATGGTCCGCTACCGGATTGGTGCTGAGCCCAATCTGATCAGGATCCCCGACGACCTTTCGTTCCGGCATGCGGCTGCGGCCAACTGCTCGCTGGGATGCACCTTCACCGGCCAAGAGGTGGTGGGGATCCGCGCCGGCGACAACGTGCTCATCGGCGGAGTGGGATTCCTCGGACTCTCCCACGTCATCAACACCCTCTATCGCGGGGCGACCCCGATCGTCTTGATTCGGAACAAATACCGCGAAGAACTGTGCCGCCAGATCGGGGCCGAGCACTTCATCGACCCGGGTGATGATGATTGGCTGGACCAACTGGATGAGCTCACCGGAGGACTCGGAGCGGATGCCGCCTTCGAATGCTCAGGCTCGTCGTACTACCAGCGCCGCCTCTTCGACGGTCTTCGCATCTACGGCCGGTTCCATTTCACAGGACACATGCCGGATGAGACGCTGGAGCTTCACCCCTTGGAGGACGTCGTCGACAAGCAGCTCATGCTCACCGGAGGTCACGACGTTCGGGCGATCGATCGTGAGGGTTTGCTCCGCATGCTGGGCGACCCGCAAGTACAGCGGCAGATCGACGTGATGGTGACTCACGAGTTTCCAATGTCGCAAGCGGCTGAGGCACTCGATGTCTCCGCCTCGAAGGCATGCGGCAAGATCTATTTGCGGCCCCAGGAATGACGATCAAGTTGGCGTGGCGGGAGCGTGAGCGAAGATGACCGAGACGGCCACAGATGGCTTCGACCAGTTCATAGTGCGCTATCGCGAGGCAGGGAGGCGAGCGAAGCGCGAGAACCGGCGTATCTTCAATCAGGTCTGCATCAGGGTCGACGACATCGACGCCACCGAGCGCCTCTTGGAGGAGTCGTTCGGCATTGCGGGGTTCGTTCGACCGGGGGGCAAGCTATTCCGGGGGGAAGAAGAGTTGAGTGTGGCATGGCTCAACGACGAGGTGTACCTCGAGCTGATGCAACCGGAGGTGCCTCAGGATCTCGGCTATGACACGGGCTGCGGCCTCCCGATCGGGCACCTGAGCGAGATCGGCTTCTTCGTCCCCGATCTCGACGAGGAACTGAAGCGGCTCGCCGGCCTGGGATGGGCGGTCTGCGACGCGATCGAAGATCACGGCGCCCGCATGGTGAAGATCGACACGGATCCCCCCTCGGGTGTGCCGGTTGAGTTGGTCGAAGTCTCCTTTGACCAAGAAGGCCGAGACCAATGATCGAAGGGCAAGGCGGGAGCGGCGCGGTCGCGACCTTCATCTTCTGTTGGCGATCGGAGAGATGCGATGAGCCGATTTGATCTCACCGGGAAACGGGCGCTCATCACCGGAGGCACCGCCGGGATCGGGAGGGCGGTGGCCCGCCGCTACGTTGCCGAGGGCGCCAGGGTTGCCATTGTCGGGCGGCGCGATTCAGGCGCACAGATCGCCGCGGACATCGGCGCGGAGTTCGTGCGAGCCGACATCAGCTCCGAAGATGACGTCCGCTCGATGTTCGACCGGGCACTGGAGCTCTTCGGAGGGCTCGATGTCTTGGTCCTCAACGCCGGCATCGACCCAGGAGCCGCCCCAATGACGGAAGTCGACACGTTCTCCTTCGAGCGCAATCTCGACGTCAACTACCGCCACGTTTGGTGGGGATTTGTCCACGGCCCCGCCGTTCTCGACGACGGCGCTTCGATCATCGTGACCTCCTCGACGGTCGCGGTCTACAAGGTCCCGAATGTTGCGCACTACGCAGCGGCCAAAGAGGCCGTGATCTCGCTCACGAAGAGCGCCGCCCTCGAACTTGCCCATCGGCGGATCAGAGCAAACGCCGTCCTTCCCGGCACGACACTGAGTGAGATGACGCCACCGGACCACTGGGAGTTGCCGGTGATGCGCACCATGTTGCCTCTGGGGCGTCACGCTGATGCCGAGCAGGATTTGGCCGGGCTGTATCAGTTTCTCGCGAGCGATGAGTCGAGGTACATCACCGGCCAAGCGATAGCCGCCGACGGGGGCATGACGCTGGGCATGAGCTATGGGACACTGCGGGCACTCGGCGCACCCCACGATGTGATGTCTCCCTCCACTCACGAGCGAAGGGGCTCCGGTGTTTGACCAATCGCTCGATGGCAAGGTTGCTCTCGTAACCGGAGCCGGGCGTCTCCGGGGTATCGGCCGTGCCGCCGCCCTGGAACTGGCCAAAGCCGGCGCTCACGTCATCGTCACCGATATCGCCCGTCCCGGCCCGACCATCGCCGGCATGCCAACCGTTGCTCAGGATGACACGGGTCTGCGGGAAGCCGTCGACGAGATCGAATCGCTCGGGAGACGGTCGATGGCGGTTGCGCTGGACGTGACCAAGGAGGCGGAGGTAACCGCCGCCATCGCCGCCGCCGTGGCGACCTTCGGGGGTATCGACATCCTCTTCAACAATGCCGGCACCCCGGTGGGTGTGAAGCCATTCCTCGACCTCTCGGAAGCCGACTGGCGCCTTTCATGGGACGTCCACGTCATGGGCACCGTCTTCATGTGTCGGGCCGTCATCCCCATCATGCGGCAGCGCGGCGGGGGAGTGATCATCAACAACTCGTCAGCGTCCGGCCTCAGGGCGCTTCCCGACTACGGTGCCTACACCGCCACCAAACACGCCGTCATCGGTCTGACCAAGACCCTTGCCCTGGAGTTTGGGCCGGATGGGATTCGGGCGGTCGCTATTTGCCCCGGTGACATCGACACCGACATGACTGATATCGGGATCGCTCTCGAAGCGCAGCTCCATGGAGGAGATCCGGCCGAACGCGAGTCGTTGGCGCCGCTCGATTCCATTGGATTGCGTCGTCGAGGGACCGCAGCGGAGATCGGCCGAGTTGTTGCATGGCTGGCATCCGATGGCGCGTCCTATGTGAGCGGCAACTCGCTTCTCATCGACGGCGCACTCATCGAGGGCATGTGAATCGATCGGAACCCGGAACAACCAACAGATCTACAGAAGGAGACAAGATGTTGAACATGGCAGAGGGCGGTGTAGCGGTCGTGACGGGCGCGGCCGGCGGGATTGGGTTGGGCATGAGCCGGGCCGCCGCCGAACGGGGCATGGCCGTCATGATGTGCGACGCCGACCGCGATCGTCTCGCCGCCTCGGCGCAGTTGTTGAGCGACGAAGGGCGACGGGTTGCCCTTCGCCAAGTGGACGTCACCGACCCAGCTGCGTTGGAGTCTCTCGCGTCGGAGACCATGGCAGAGTTCGGGCGGGTCGATGTTGTGTGCAACAACGCCGGCATCGCGGGTGTCAACTCGATCGACAAGGTCACGCTCGAGGAGTGGCACGCGGTGATCAACACCGACCTCAACTCCGTCTTCTACGGTATTCGTGCCTTCTTGCCCGTCATGATGGAGCAGGGCTTTGGACACCTGAACGCAACGGCGTCGGCAAACGCCTGGCGCGGAGATGCGTTCCAGGCGGCCTACAACGCAGCCAAGCATGGGGTTGCCGCCCTCATGGAGAGCGTCATGCTGGACCTCCGCGCCATTGAAGCGCCTGTCGCCGCCTCGGTCCTGAGCCCGGGACCCATCGCGACCGACCTGATGTTGCGATCCGTCGGTGACGACGAGGGGGCACGAGCGGAAGGTCACGAGGCGCTCAACCAGGGCATGGATCCCAACAAGGTCGGGCGAATCACGTTCGACGCAATCGCCGACGGGCGATTCTGGATCTTCACGCACTCGGCGATCTTTGGGACGATCCGTGAGCGTCTCGAGGCCGCTCTGACGACCGGCGACCTGCCACCTGAGCTGGATTGGCCGTGGGAGGAGCTCTTCGCAACGTCGTGACGGTGCCGTTGCGATCGTCCTAGCCCAGTCCGCTGACCCGATACTGCTCTTTGGTGACTGCGAGATACGTATGGGTGGACACGACGCCGACCTCGTCGATGGCGCGAATCTGATCGACCGTTCTCAAGAGGTCGGCTCGGTCGCGGCTCCAGATCTCGCAAACGAGGTCGTAGCGGCCGGAAGTTGCGGCGATCATGGTCACTTCGGGGATCTCGGCCAGCTCGACAACCACCCGCGAGGCATCGCGCTTGAGCGCAATGAATGCCACGGCAAAAGACCCGAGCCCAAGAGCCGTTGCGCTTGCATATGCCTGGATGACAACGGCGCCCTCGTCGATCAGTCGCTGCACCCGGACCCGTACCGCCGCCTGGGACAATCCAACGACTGGGGCAAGATCGGCGTAGCTGGCGCGCCCGTCGGCCACCAGCTCGGCAATGAGCTTGCCATCGATCTCGTCGAGACCAGCAAAGGCCACAGGGGCCATGCGGTGCGGTGGCACCGGATGGCCGAACACGCCCTCGACCATGCCGGTCCAATCCTGCTTGAAGTACTCCATCACAGTCAGGCTCTCGATCTCGGCTACGCCGGGTGAGGAACGGAGTCGATCGAGTGTCTCGAAGAGGTGTCTGGCGTCGGTGCATCGTATTTCGACGACTATGCCCCACCGGCCGGTGACGCTAGCTGCGAACACGACCTCATCGATTCCGTCGAGGCTGGCGGCAACGACTGTGGCCGGTTCGTCGATGATCAGAAGGCCGAAGGAGAACACCGCAAGGCCGGCAGTCTTGGGATCGATACGTGCCGTGACGGTCACCACGCCATCGTGGAGCAGCCGCTGAACCCGGGCGCGGACCGCAGCTTGGGACAAGTCGACCTTCGGCGCGAGCGAAGCGTACGTTGCACGCCCATCCGCGACCAACTCACTGATCAACGTTCGGTCGATGGCGTCGAGCGCTTCAGCGGAAACCGAGTGGGGAGCCACGGATGCAACCCTACTGCGAATGTGTTCGCCGCAAGACCGCGGACCATCGATCCCGTCGCCAGACCGATCAACCTCCGCCCCTGCGGCGTCCGCCCTTCAAGTCGGAGCGCTCTCCGACCGGGTCCGTTGAACACGAAATTGTTGGCAACATTCGCCTAGACAGAGGGATTCCACTGTGAGTATGCTTGTGAACAACGATTTCTAATGCGGGTTGGACCAGCCGACGGGAGGTCAAGATGCTGCAGATCCTGGACGAGGAGGGACGGCTCACATCCTTGGAGCACGGCCTCGACAACGCCAGACTTCTCGAGTTGCACGGGGCCATGGTTGCGGCTCGCGAGTTCGACGAACGTGTCCTGCACCTGCAGCGGACCGGGCGGGTGCCGGCCTACTACCAATCGTCGGGGCAGGAAGCGAGCGCCGCGGCGGCTTTTGCCCTCGAAGCCCGAGATTGGATCGTCACCGCGTATCGGGAACAACCCATTCGTCTCGCCCGGGGGGTGCCGATCGACCAGGAGCTAGCGGTGTTCTTCAATGCCGTTGACGTCACCTGGGATCCGATGGAGCAGCGCATCACGCCGCTCAATGCAACGATAGGCAGCCATCTTCCCCACGCCGCAGGACTGGGCTACGCCCTTCGCCATCGCGGCGGCGATGAGGTCGTTCTCGCCGTCTTCGGCGACGGGGCGACTTCGGAAGGCGACTTTCACGCCGGGATGAACTTCGCCGGTGTCTGGAACGCTCCCGTCGTGTTCTTCTGTCAGAACAACCAGTACGCCCAGTCAACCCCGATCGCCAAGCAGACCCGCTCCGAGACCCTCGCCGACAAGGCTGCGGCCTACGGATTCGAGGGCGTCCGGGTCGATGGCATGGACGCCATCGCCGTCTACCGAGCGCTCGCAGACGCCGTAGCCAAGGCACGCAGCGGCGGCGGCCCCACCCTCGTCGAGGCGCTGATGTATCGCTTCTCGCCCCACTCGACCTACGACGGAGACCCGGTATACCGGACCCGGGACGAGGAAGCCGAGTGGCAAACAAAAGACCCGCTCCTTCGTCTGCGGGCCTACCTCAGTGATCAGGGCCTCCTCCCGGATGGCTTCGAAGAGGAGATTCGCATCAGGATCGCCGCTCAGGTCGCCGAGGCGATTGCCGCACTCGAAGCGGGGGGGCTGCCCCAACGGGAGGCACCGTTCCGCCACGTCTACTCGGGTATCCCTGCGCACCTCGAGGAGCAGCTCCTCGACGATCAGCGGGTTGCGGGAGAAACCCTCTCCGAGATCAAGCCGGAGGACCGTTATGTCCCCGGGCCGGAGATGGCGCCGACCGGCGAGACAACGAAGATGACGTACGTCGAAGCGCTGCGGGCCGCGATCGATCACCGGTTGTTGAACGATGACCGGACCGTGGTGCTCGGCGAAGACGTCGGCGTTGAGGGCGGAGTATTCCGCGTCACCAACGGGCTCTACCTAGCTCACGGAGCCGCCCGGATCATCGACACGCCGCTCTCCGAGGTCGGCATCTTGGGGACCGCAGTCGGCATGGCGATCGGCGGGCTACGTCCGGTTGCGGAGCTCGAGTTTGCCGGTCTCGGCTATTCGGCCTTCGATCAGATCGTATTCCACGCGGCTCGGTACCGATGGCGCACCCGGGGCAAGATCACGATGCCGATGGTGATCCGCCTTCCCGGTGGTGGGGGGCACGAAGGCTACGAGGGGCATTCAGACAACCCGGAGGCCTACTTCGCCCACACGCCTGGATTGTTCGTGGTGTACCCCTCGAATCCATACGACGCCAAAGGACTGATGGCCGAGGCTCTCAGCCTGGACGATCCTGTTGTCTTCTTCGAGCCTGTCGTGCAGTACTTCGTGAAACAGGACGGAATTCCCGTCGATCACTACACGATTCCGATTGGCAAGGCCCGACTTGTCCGGAAGGGAACGGACGTGACCGTCGTGGCCTACGGCAACGCCGTTGGGGTCTCGACCCAGGTTGCGGACGAGCTGGCCGCGGACGGGATCGAGGTTGAGGTGATCGATCTGAGGACCCTCAAACCGTGGGACCGTGAGGCGGTACTCACCAGCGTGGCCAAGACGGGCCGATTGGTGACGGCCCACGAGGCTCCGGTGCATGGGGGCATCGGCGCCGAGATTGTTGCGACGGTGGTCGAACAGGCGGGCGATGTGCTCGAAACTCCACCGGTGCGGGTCGGCCATCCAGACATGGTGTGGGGCCAGGCAAAGCTCGAGCAGTACTCGGTGATTCAACCGGCTCGCATCGCGGCCGCCGTTCGCAAGGCGATGGAGGACTGACATGGCGCGCGAGTTCCTTCTGCCCGACATTGGTTCCGGCCTGCAGGAAGGCGAGATCGTGGCTTGGAACGTGAAGGTCGGCGACACCGTGACCTCCGATGGCGTTCTGTGCGAAGTCGAGACGGAGAAGGCGGTCGTTGAGATTCCGGTGCCCTTTGACGGCGTGGTGCTCGCGCTTGGTGCCGTCGAGGGCGAGAGTATTGCGGTAGGTGAAATGCTCGTGGTGATTGGGGAAGAGAGCGAGCTAGGTACGCAGGTCGTCCCGACCACGACAGATCTCTCGGCGGACGCCGCACCATCGGTCGATGTCGGCCCTGAGTCGTCCGGTGTAGCGGCCACGAGGCCGGACGAAGTTGCGCCGGTGGCCGGCGTTGCTCTGACGACCCGGCCGCGGGCCATGCCGCTGGTGCGGAAGCTCGCCAAGGCACGCGGAGTCGATCTGGGCGACATCGTCGGCACCGGAGTCGGAGGCCGCATTACTCGCAGTGACGTTGAGGCCGCGACTGAGGGCGCTCCGGCAGCGACGGCATCCCCGGAGGCTCCGCCAGTTGCAGTCCATGCTGAGTCGGAGCGCCGGCCGATGTCCAAGATGCGGCGCACGATCGCGGCGCACATGACCGCACAATGGCAGCAAGTCCCGCACATCACCGGCAATACCGACGCCGATGCGGGTCGGTTCCTTGCTGCTCGCCGTGCCCTGGGAGAACGAATCAACCGGAAGGTGCCCTTCGACGCCCTCATCATTGCCGCTGTCATTCCCGCGCTGAAGCAGTTTCCCGAGATGAACGCCACGGTCGACGAAGCCGACCTTGTGGTCCACCACCGCTACGACATCGGTGTCGCCGTTGGAACCGAGGGTGGCCTCATGGTCCCTGTGGTCCGTGATGCAGATCGTTACAGCTTGGCCGATTTGATCGACGTTGTGGCCGACCTCGCAGCTCGAGCGCTCGAGCGCAAGCTGACCCCCGATGAGATGGGCGGCCAGACGTTCACGATCTCGAACATCGGACCGGTCGGCGCCGACCACGCCACGCAGATCATCCCGGCGGGAACAACGGCCATCGCCTCGTTCGGCCGCATTCGCGAAACGGCGGTGGTTCGCAACGGCCAGCTGGCGGTTGGGTCGATGATGGCGATCTCGGGAACGTTCGACCACCGAGCGGTCGACGGAGTGCCGGCGATGCGCTTCCTCCGCACGGTCGTTGCTGCGATCGAAGAGCCCGCACTCATGCTGCTGTGATGGGGGCTCGAGGGTCGACTCCAACCCACAGGAGCGTCGCGGTCGTGACCGGCGCAGCCGGCGGCCTCGGGCTTGGAATTGCGAAGGCCGCCGCCAACCACGGGATGGCTGTCGTCCTCTCCGATATCGATCAGTCGCGCCTCACTGCAGCAACCGCAGATCTTGGCGCGGCCGGTCTCACTGCGCTTTCCTGTCCGGCCGACGTGACGGACCCCGCGTCGATGCGCCATCTGGTCGAAAGTGCGGCGTCGGAGTATGGCAGCGTCGACCTGATGTGTCTGAACGCCGGGATCACGCCGGTTGCCACGCCGATCCAAGATGTGACGCCCGACGAATGGCGGATGGTGATGGCGGTCAACTTCGATGGAGTCGTCAATGGGATCAACGCCGTCCTGCCCATCATGGAGCGCCAGGGCCGCGGCCACATCAGTGCCACGGCCTCAGTGAACGGGCTCATGGCGGATCCGAGCATTTCTACCTACAACGCCTCGAAGTTCGCCGTCGTCGGCCTCATGGAATCCTTGCTTGTTGATCTCCGCCTCGCCGGGTCGCTCGTCACGGCGTCGGTTCTCTGTCCGGGTCCAATCGCCACCGACATCATCAAGCGAGCCGTCGGCGAGGACCGCGGCACGAGGGAGCAAGAGCATGCCCTCCTCAGCCGGGGAATGGCGCCCGATCAGGCAGGCAAGGTGGCGTTCGAAGGGATGATGGACGGCCGATTCTGGATCTTCACGCATCCCGTGATGGCCGACATCACACTGCGGCAGCGGTTCGATGCAATGGTTGGCGACGGCTCTCGACCGGTTGACCTCGAGTGGCCGTGGGAAGAGATTCTCGACCGAGGGGAATGAAGATGGCAATCCGAGGACTTCACCACGTCGGCATTTCAGTGCCTGATCTCGAGGCGGCGGTCGACTTCTATGTCGATGCCTTTGGGTTCCGCAAGATCCTGTTCGAATCCTGGAAAGAGTCCGACGTCGCCGATGGCGTGCTCGGCCTGAAAGGTTCTGCGGCCGGGGGCGTCAACCTGTGGACCGGCAATGGGGTTCTCGAGTTGTTTGAGTTTTCGGCGCCGCCTTCGGCGCCTCAAGACCTCGACCACCCGGTCAACGATCACGGAATCAATCACATTTGCCTCCAGGTGAGCGACATCCACCAAGAGGTCGCGCGGCTCGGCAACCTGGGGATGCGATTCCACTCGGCGCCCGTTGGTGACGGGAGCGGCTGGTTCACCTATGGGCGCGATCCGTGGGGCAACGTCATCGAATTGGTCGAGCCTCTCAGCCCTGAGGTCCCTCACATCGACGGCTGGCAATTCCGGACCCTTTCCGATCGAAGCTACGACTGACAACGAGGAGAGACTCCATGTCCGATCAGGCCTACTGGCTCCACCACCTTTGCATCTACGACGAGCACCCCCGCGAGCACATGTGGACCTGGCTGAAGTGGTACCACGCCATTCCCCAGTACTACTGGGGGGGTGAGGAGTTCCACCTCACCGACGAGGGCCATGTCGACTACACGTTTCTTGGCTGCGGATCGGCCTTCCAGATCCAGCTCGAATCGCCCCCTTTCCAGTTCGCGTACGAGCGAAAATGGCACGCCGACCACGGTTCGGGAATCAACCACATCTGCTGGATCGTGCCCAATGCCAAGGCAACCGTGGACTATTTGATGAGTAACGGCTGCACGACGCGCATGGAGTACGAGGAGTTTGGCGTGTACCGGGGATATGTGTGCGCAGACCCCGAGGGGCGCTGGATCGAGATCATGGACTACATCGGTGACTTCAAGACCCCCGACGTCGAGTTCCGACCCTTTGGGATTCCCGGTCTTCAACTGTTTGGCGCTACCCAGCTCACTGAGAATCTCGCCGAGATGGCGAAGTGGTATGAGCGGGTCCTCGGGCTGCACCCAATCCACGGCGGCGCGGATCGCGGAATCGTGTTCTTGGCCGATGAGCGACATTCATCCGAGCGCAACATTGCGATGATCCTTGCCGAGCCCCAAAGCGATGACGAGCGGGCCTTGTTCGATCGGCACGGCCCGGTCATCAGCGGCGCCAACTATCAAGCGAAGGACCTCGAACGCGCCTTCGCCGATGCCGCCGCCGCCGGCTTCGAGCAAGTCGATGGGCTGACGATCGACGACCGTACCGGGTTGAACACCTCGGTCTTGCGTGAGCCGAGCGGGAATCTCGTGTATCTGCGCGAAATGCTCGATGTGTAGGTGGCGACGCCGGAATCGGCAACTCGCGAACTGCCTATGACATACGAACCCGTTGGTTTGGCTGCCCTATCAACATCTATTCATGTGTAAACCCGGCATATGTCAACGAAAATAGTGGTTTCTAGTGGCAAGCTATCACCTGATAGGTTAGGATCGAGTCGTCGCCCCGATTGGGGCTCAACGAGGAGGACATCAATGAGAACGCCTTTGAGATTCCGGTGGTTGGTCGCACTGCTGGTCCTCGCCGTCGTGGCCGCAGCCTGCGGCGATGACGACACCAGCAGCACGGAGACCACCTCGTCGGGAGGCACCACCGAGAGCTCTGAGGGGCCAGCGGTCAGCGGTGATCCCGTGAAGATCGGGTTGATCGCTCAGGAAGAGGAACTCATCGCCTACCCGGAGATGGCCGTGGGTGCCAACGCCGGCCAGGCGTACGTGAACGCAGAACTTGGAGGCGTTGCAGGTGCTCCGCTGGAGGTCGAAGTCTGTACCGTCGGTGATACTCCCGAGTCGGTTGTCACCTGCGCTCAGGAGTTCGCCAACGACGACTCCATCAAAATCGTGCTGATGGGCACGCTCAACTCCGGAGCCGGCAACGACATCCTGGCTGGGGTGGGCAAGCCGGTCCTCTCGCTCAACAACGACATTCCCGATATCACGACGCCTGGAGTCTGGGCGGTCGATCCCGGTGCCTTGGTGCTGGCGGCCGGCTTGCTCAAGTTTGCGGCTGAGGATCTTGGTGCCTCGACCTACGCGCTGATGGTGCCCGATGATCCCTTCTACGTCGACGTCATCGCTCCGTTGCTGGAAGCGCTCGCCGGGTTGTACAACCTGGCCCCGGCGGGAAGTGCGGTCACGCTGCCTCTCGAGGGTGATCCGACGGCATCGGTGACTGCGGCGAACGACCAGGGGGCCGACGTGTTGATCCCCATTGCCAACGGTCCGCAGTGCATCACGGTCGCCGAGTCGGTGGGTTCTATTGGCGTCACCACGCCGGTCGTGACGGTCGACACGTGCATGACTACTGAGGTGATTTCATCGGGGGCTCTCGATGGTTGGCATTCCGTGTCTGTGTGCGAGGGGCCGGTTGCTCCCGAGAATCGTCCGGACGACTCGTACACCAAGATCGTTGACGGCTACGGCGGTGGCGATCCTGCGCTCAATTCGAGCTTTGGTTGCTGGTCGATTGCCAACACCATCATCGCGGCGGACGTTTTGAGCGAGACCGGTGGCAATGCGGCGACAGATGAGACCATCAACACAGCCCTCAGCACCTACAGCAGTTCTTCCATCCCGGCGTATGCGCCAGTGTCGTGCCCGGGACCGGATCCGTTTGTTGGTGCGTGCTTGCGGACCGCAACCGTCCTCCTGCTTGTGGGCAGCGAAGCCGAACTCGAAACCTATGTCGAGGTTGATGTCGAGCAGCTTGGCTTCCTGCTCGAAGGGTAAGCTCCGACCGGGGCACCGACTCTGGTCGGTGCCCCGGCACTAACGCAGGGAAGCGTTATGAGGTATGTCGAATTTGCGATCCTCGGCTTCGGAACCGGTGCCGTCATTGCCGGGATTGCCCTCGGACTCGTCGTCACCTATCGCGCCTCGGGCGTTATCAACTTCGCCCACGGAGCCATCGCAGCATTTACGGCGTACACGTACAATTCCCTGCGCATCGACGGCACGATTCCTTTCCCCCCCTTCCCCAATCCGGTTGCACCCTTTGAGGCGATCTTCGACGTCGAGATCTTCGATATGCCGACTTTCATCTCCTTGGGAGGTGCACTTCCAATGGTGCCGGCGGCCCTCGTAGCGCTCCTAGTGGCTGCCCTGCTCGGGTTGGTGATCCATTACGCCGTCTTCAGGCTGCTGCGCTACGCGCCGGTGCTTGCCAAGGTCGTGGCCTCGGTGGGCATCATGATCTTCCTCCAGGCCGCCATCGTGATCAGGTACGGGAGCCGCGCCAAACAGGCCGATCGGATCCTCCCCGATACAACGGTCGATTGGTTTGGCGCCAGCTTGCCGGTGGACCGGTATCTGTTGCTGGGATTGGTCGTGTTCGCCACGCTGGGACTCTGGATCCTGTTCCGGTACACCCGATTCGGGCTGCAGACTCGGGCGGCTGCCGAGAATGAGCGCTTCGCCACGCTGCTGGGAGTGAATGCCGATGGGCAGGCAGCGATCAGCTGGGTCCTGGCGTCGGTGCTTGCCGGAGCATTCGGCATTCTCGCCTCTCCCATTGTCGGACTCAGCCCTACGCAACTGACGCTGTTCGTCATTCCGGCGCTCGGCGCTGCCCTATTGGGGCGCATGTCTTCGTTTATGGTTGCGGCTGTGGCCGGGATCGGCATCGGCATGACGCAGAGCGTTCTGTTTCTCCTCGAGCAGCGTGCGGCTTGGATGCCCGACCTCAACATTCCGCAGGCGCTCCCCTTCGTGGTCATCGCCCTTGCGATGGTTCTTCGCGGCGAAGCCCTCCCTTCCCGCGGCGCGATCACCGCCGGACGACTCCCGGCGGCGTACGCCCCACCGCTCGTCCGCTGGCGAATCGTCGCCTACGGGCTGTTTATCGCCTTTGCTGCCTGGATCACCGTCTTCGCTCCGTTCAAGTTCCGTTCGGGGCTCATCAACACCATGGTCGGCGTCATCCTGGCCCTCTCTCTGGTCGTGGTCACCGGCTACGTTGGGCAGATCTCCCTCATGCAGATGGCGTTGGCCGGGGTCGCCGCGTACGGCGTCGCGACGTTTGGGACCGACATGGGTATCCCCTTCCCTCTGGACCTGATCCTGGCCGTCGGTGCCGCCATCGTTGTGGGTTTGATCACTGCAGTTCCGGCGTTGCGAACCCGGGGGGCGAGTCTCGCCATCATTACCCTCGCCTCAGGCCTTGCGATCGGTGAGTTCCTTTTCAAACACGACGGCTGGTTTGGCAGCGCTGGGACTCGTGAGTCCTTGCCCCCGGCGCTGCTCGGCTTTGAGCTGGGCCCCAATTCATCCTTCCCCATCGGCGATGGCAAGATTCCGTCACCCGGTTTCGGCCTACTGCTCCTACTGATCGTGGTCTTGTGCGCGTTTGCGGTCATGCGACTGCGGCGGTCCCGACTCGGTCAGCAGATGCTCGCGGTGCGGGCCAACGAAAGAGCAGCCGCTGCGGCAGGGATCAACGTGTCGGCAGTGAAGCTCACATCCTTTGCTATGAGTGCCGCATTGGCGGGTGTTGCCGGCACGCTCACCGCATGGAAGCTCGGCCAGTTCGGCGCCAATTCATTCGGAGTCTTCGTATCGCTATCCGTGCTTGCGTTCGCCTACCTTGGCGGTATCTCCACTGTCGGGGGCGCCGTCATGGCTGGGACGCTGTTCGCTGAAGGCATCGGGTTCGTGGTCACCGAGGAATGGTTTGGCCTCGACGTCCAGGAGTACACCGCATACGTCGCAGGCTTCTTCCTCATTCTCACCGCCGTCTACAATCCCGAAGGCATCGACGGCTTCCAGCGCAAACAGGTCTACGCCCTTGCTCACTGGATTCGAAGGCAATTCCGCCCCAAGCCCGATGGCTCCGCCGGCCCAGACGACCCGGCGCTACCCGTGGAGGCACCGGCATGAAGGACGCGGTGCTGCAGACCAAAGGACTCACTGTGCGCTTCGGCGGGCTTCTCGCAGTGAACGACGTCACCCTTGATTGTCGATCAGGCGAGCTCACCGGTCTGATCGGCCCCAATGGAGCCGGTAAGACAACACTCATCGATGCGGTCACGGGGTTCCTCCCCAAGAATGCCAGCGGTGAGGTACTCCTGAATGGCGAGGATGTGCTGGGTTCTGCACCCCACCGACTGGCCGAGGCCGGACTCTGCCGTACCTGGCAGACACTCGAGTTGTTCGATGACATCAGTGTTCGGGCCAACTTGGACGTGGCGAGCAGCCGTCTTACGCCCCTCAGCGCGATTCGCGACTACTTCGTCGGGTCGGCGGGTGACGACCGGGTCGAAGAGGTGATGGATCTGCTCAATATCGGTCAGTTGGCCGACCGGCAGCCCAGCGAACTCTCGCAAGGTCAACGCAAGTTGGTGGGGGTGGGGAGGGCTTTGGTTGCCGACGCAAAACTCCTACTCCTTGATGAGCCGGCGGCTGGGCTCGATCGACAGGAGACCGTGTGGCTTGGGATTCAGCTCCGTCGGATTGTCGAAGCCGGCACTCCCATGCTCCTCGTCGATCACGATATGGGGTTGGTGCTGTCGGTGTGTGATCGGGTTCATGTTCTCGAATTTGGCAAGCTGATCGCAACGGGTACCACCGACGAGATCCGCCAAGACGCGAAGGTTGTGGCCGCCTACCTGGGCGAAACCGGAGGTGACGCGTGAGCGACCGGGTCCTCGAGGTCTCCGAGCTGAGCGCAGGCTACGACGGAGTGCCCGTCGTCCGGGGCGTGAGCATCTATGTCGACGCTGGAGAAGTCGTTGCCTTGCTCGGTCCCAACGGGGCGGGCAAGACCACCACACTGATGGCGATCTCGGGGATGGTCGAGATCCTTGGCGGATCGATCCTCGCTATAGGGCAAACGGTGCCCAAGCTCCGCAAGGCGTATGAACTTGCTCGGTGGGGCGTCTTCCACCTGCCGGAGAACCGTGGCATCCTCTACCAGCTCACGGTCAAGGAGAACCTCCAGCTGGCGAAGCCGAATGGGAAGGTGAACCTCGATCATGCCGTGGACTACTTCCCAGCCCTCGGTCAGCTGATGAACCGTCGTGGCGGTCTGCTCTCCGGCGGAGAGCAGCAGATGTTGGCGTTGGCGCGAGCGATCGTCGCAGAACCAAAGCTGCTCATGATCGACGAGATGAGCCTGGGGCTTGCCCCCGTGATCTATGAGGAGCTGATGCCGATCGTCCGTCGAGCCGCAGACGAGACCGGTGCCGGTGTCCTTCTGGTCGAGCAGCATGCTGAGCTCGCGCTCGCCCAGTCTGATCGCGGCTACGTCTTGAACCATGGCGACCTCGTGATGCAGGGAACGGCTGCGGAATTGCTGCGGGACCGGCAGCTCCTCGACGCCACGTACCTCGGCGGTGAAACACTCGAAGAGGAGCCATTGCGGTGAAGATCGTCGTCGGATACCTGTTGTCGCCCCAAGGAGATGCCGCTCTCGAGGCCGGGATCAGCGAAGCCAAGCTCCGCGATGCCGAACTCATCGTGATGCACTCCGCACGAGGTGGAGATGCCGAACGAGAAGAGGACGTGGCGGCCTACCGCGCGGCTGGGGATCAGATCGAGGAGCGGCTCGAGAAGGAGGGAATTCGCTTTCGGCTCGGCGAGCACGTTGTGGGCAACAGCGCAGCCCAGGACATCATCGGTCTCGCCCGCGACGAGAGCGCAGGACTCATCGTGATCGGCGTCCGTCGCCGTTCGGCCCTCGGCAAAGTGGTGCTCGGAAGCACCGCACAAGACGTGATCATGAACGCGCCGTGTCCGGTCGTGGCCGTGAAGGCTCCCGGGCCGCCCCCGATCGAGAAGGGAACCCCATGAGCGGTACTGACGCTGCCGAGTCCTTGGCGGTGGTGTCGATCCTCTATGAGGCGTCACGGATGTTTGCTGCGGTGGGTTACGACGCGACGACGCTTGAGGCGGTGGCTCGCAAGGCGGGTATCGACGAGAGCGAGGTCAGGGAGTACTTCCCGTCCACCGAGTCGATGATGCAAGCGCTGATCGATCACGATCTCGGGCAGGCTCTCGAGACCGCAGAGGCCGAGGCGGCGGGGACCGGTCCGGCGGCCACCCGGCTCTTCCGCTATCTCGCCAAGGACGTGTCCTGGGTTGTTGCCTCGCCCTACGACCTCAGCGGCATCGATCGAGTGCACATGATCTATCGACCAGAGTTTGCCCCGTGGCGCGAGAAGCTCGAGCGTCTACGGTCCCTCCGACTTCTCTTGATCAGACAGGCGATTGACGAGGGCGACTTCATCCGGGTCGCACCCGAATTCGCCCAGGAGTCGATCACTTCCATCATCATGGGGACGATCGAGGCTCGCCGCGGGGTTCCGGTTGACAACCCGGCCGAGTACGGGACTGAGCTTGCCGCTCTGGCGTTGCGCTCGCTCCTGCGTGATCCCAACCGGCTCGACGAGATCCGACGCGACGCCGGCCTCGACGCCGACTGATCAGGACGAAGTGCCGGCCGGCTAGCCCACGGCAATCAGCGCAACCGCAACGAGCGCCATTGCGATTCCAAGGTACTGAACTCCGCGAGGTCGTTGCCGCCAGATGAGCGCCGTCAGGAGAATCGTGACGGCCGGGTACTGGGACACGATCACCGCAACCACCGTGAGCGAGCTGCGCGGGAAGGCGACAATGATGGCGACGAACGAAACGGCGACGAGGAGCCCCATCGCAACCGCAGGCGGCACCGCAGACTTGGGCGGCAGCAGCGGGCGGCGTGTGATGGCGGCGGCACCGATGGTCACCGTAGCAGCGGCCGCCGCCGCAACGGTGAGTGGCCAGAGCCCGTCATCTGCGGCCCGGTCCAGCAGGACCAAGGATATTCCGGTAGTGACTCCGCCGATGACTCCTTGGATGGCACTCCACGCTACCGATCGTGATTGGCCATCGTCATCGCCAATTCCGGTCAGTGCGACCGCGATCAGGCCCAGCACCACCCCTGCCCCGACGACGGGCCCGGGTCGACCTTCGGCGATGATATCGACGAGCACCGGAATCGCTGCCGAGAGGACGCCGGCGGTCGGGATCACCACCACGACTCGACCCTGGGCGATTCCCCTGGCCAATGCGAAGATGCCAATGGCCCAGAAGACACCCATTGCGGCTCCCCAGCCGAGCCCCTCGAACGAGGGTTGAGGGCTCGCCAAGGCAGCGACCGGCAGCGCAGTGACCAAGACAACGGCGTACGAGACCACCAGGGCGGAGCCCGAAGCGTCGCGCCGACCCACGACCCCGGCAAAGAAGTCGCTCGTCCCGATGCAGACGGCGGCGAGAACGGCGAGACCCACGGCGAGTGACATGGCGCCAGCCTACTAAGGCTCGACTGCGATCCTGTAAGTAGATATCACGATCTGCGTAGATCTCGCAGCCAATAGCCTCCGCCGACCAAGGATTCCGCGGCCCAACAGGCTATGCTGCCGTCATGCGCAACCACATTGACCTCGACGATATCGATCGTAAGCTGGTCGGCGAGTTGATCGCCGACGGGAGAGCGTCGTACTCGGCGCTGGCCCCCAAGGTTGAGCTTTCCCAGGCGGCAGTCCGAGCTCGGGTGCGTCGGCTGCTGGATGACAACATCGTGGTCGTGTCGGCTCGCGTCGATCCACGTAGCGTGGGGCTCGGTGTGTTCGCCAACGTGTTTGCGACAGTTGCAGGCCCGACAAGAGACGCGGCCACCCGGGTTGCCGAGATCAAAGAGGCCGTTTTTGTCGCCTGCGTGACCGGGCGGGCTGGTCTGCTCCTCGAGATCCGGTGTGAGGACAATGCCCACCTGGTCGAGGTGATGGATCGGCTCCGAACCACTCCCGGGATTGCGGATTTCGACAATCTCACCGTGATCGAGTACCGCAAGGCCGGCACGTCGGGTATCGCTGCGGAGTTGTTGGGCGAGCCGATCGAGCCGCGAGTGCCCGAGCCGGCCCCAGCCGATCATCCGCTCGACGAGATCGACCTCAGGCTCATCAGGGAACTCATGGCCGACGGTCGGGTGACGTACGCGGACCTGTCTCCACGGGTCCGGCTGTCCCAGGCCGGAGTGCGAGCACGCGTTCAGCGGCTCCTCGACGAGAACATCGTCGTCATTCAGGCGACGTCAACGGCCGGTGCGCTCGGTTTGGCAGCGTTTGCCGCGGTACGCCTTTCCGTGCAGGGACCCGTTGGGCCCATTGCCGACAAGCTGTACGCCATGCCGGAGTTCACCGTCGTTGCGATCACCAATGGGTCGTACGACATCGCCGGCGAGGTGTGGTGTCGGGACAACGCCCATCTGCTCGACACGCTCGACACGGTTCGATCGATCGAAGGGATTGGCGCTCTCGTCTCGAACACGTACCTGGAGATCGAGAAAGAGGAGTACCGGCTCGGCTGAGCCGTTCCTCCTCGGCCCCGCTAGGCCGCAGTCACTCGCCTATTGAGATTGTCGGAGAAATCCTCGAATCCTTGTCACCCAGTCACCTTGCTCGTTCGTCTGTCAGTATTGAGAGGTTCGGAGGAGTAGAGGGAGAGGGAGAGATGGACTGGTGGGTACTCGAGATCATTGTGGTCGTCATCTTGATCACGATCGTGCTCGTGCTCGGACCGCTGATCAAGCGGTACGGCAAGGGGTACGCCGCCGACGTGTTCCGGGCCAACCCCCGGACGGGCAAGAGCTATCTCGTGCTGATGGACATCGCCTACTACCTGATCTTTGGCGCCTACGTGCTGTTCAGTGTCCAGTTCGACCGTGACGTCACGGGCGGATGGACCGAGCAGGTGAGCGCCCCGCAGCTCGAAGCTTCGGTGGTCAGGATCGGCGGAATGCTGCTGCTGATGGGCTTGCTGCATGGACTCAACGTGCTGAGCCTGCCGGTGATCGGACGTCTTTTCAGCCTCAACCGTCAGCTCGATGATTCGACCGACGGCGACCCAGGGCACCTCGAGGTTGCCTGAGGAGCCGGTCTTGCGAACCGCTCACACGGGGCCGGCCCGCTGCCGGCAGTATTCGAATCAAAGGAGTGGCCAATGTTTGGTCGCAGAATTGGACAATTGATCGTGGTGGTCGCCCTCGTTGTTTCCGCCGCCGCTCCGGCCTCGGCCGGAACCGGGGTGCGGAAACACGCAGAGGTAACCAAGGGTGCGTTCGTGACGCTGTCCGGAGGTGCAGATCTGGGGTATGAAGTCGAGGGCCGCGCCGTGATGGTGCGAGTGCCATGGCGCCACGGGCGTACGTTCGTGGCAGTTCACGTTCGTGGGCTGGATCAGACGACGGTGTATCCGGCGCACGTACACAACGCCCCGTGTTCCGCCGATCCCCCGGGTGGCGGTCACTATCAGCATGAGGTCGGCGGTGCGGCTGATGACGTGAACGAGATCTGGCCGGCGGTCACGACAAATGCAGCAGGCAGGGGCCACGGCTCGGCCACGCACGGGCATTGGGCCCGACCCGAAGCGCAGTCCATTGTCATTCACTATCCGGCGAACACTTCGATTCGCCTTGCCTGTGCCGATCTGAGCTAGTGAGGCGAGCGGGTGCTGGCAACTGCGAGTGGAAGGGAGCGGCGACGGCGATTGTTCGTCGCCGCCCTCTTCGCTCTCGCTCGGGACGGCGCCACGGTTTCGGACGCAGCCCATTCCACGACACAGGACGGTGCTGATGCCGACGAACTCGTTGCCCGGCTCTTCCGTCAAGAGGCACCCTCGCTGGTGCGCATGGCGCGTCTTTTCACCGACGATCGCAACGCCGCTGAGGATCTGGTCCAGGAGGCCTTCATTCGGCTGCACCGTTCGGCCGGCCGGATCCGCGAACCCGACAAGGCGGCGCCCTACCTTCGCTCGATCGTCTTGAACCTGGCGCGGGATCACAACCGGCGCGGTCTGATGTCCCTGCGGCATCGCGAAGCACTGAAGACCGAGGTGGACGGCTCCTCGCTCGAGGACGTGATCGTTGCCAAGGGAGAGCATCAACAGGTGGTGGAAGCACTGCGCGAACTGGCACCCCGCCAGCGCGACTGTCTCGTGCTGCGCTTCTTCTACGACCTATCGGAGCGGGAGATCGCCGAGACGTTGGGCATTTCCCCAAACTCGGTGAAGACCCACTGTCGGCGGGGGATGGGGGCGCTCGGCGCCAGACTCGAGGAGCCGGCATGACGACCGAACAGCGCCTCGCCGAAGCGCTCGCCGCCGCCAAGGACTACGAGGTGAGTCCTGACCTGTGGGGTCGCGTCATGTACTCCATTGAGGAACAGCGCGATCACAGACGTCGCCTGGTAGCGGCGGCGACCGCCATCATCGTGGTCGTGGCCGTGTCGGTCGCTGTCGTAGCCGCGACCGTTGAGCAACTCGGAAGCCGGACGAGGGTTGACTGGCGGGCGTTGGAGACGATCGAGTTCCTGGTGCTGGTGGTGCTCGTCGCGTCGCTGGGTCCGGCAATACGCCGCTTCGGGCGCGGGTTCGTATCAGATCTGTTCGTGACCAATCCTGAGACCGGTACCAGGCTGCTGGGCCTACTCGACCTGGCGTACTTCCTGGTCTTCGCGGGCTATGTCTTGGTGACCTCTCGACTCGAAGAACCGATCGCCTACCTCGCGGTCGATATCGGAGATCAGCTCGAGGACGCGCTTTTCCGTGTCGCGGGCCTGTTGCTGGCCATGGGTGTGCTGCATGCGCTGACCTTGGCGGCGCTGCCGGTCGTGGCACTCGTGTTCAATTCGGCTCGGGCCGGAGCGAAGCTGCCTCGCTGGCTCGTCGTGATCCTGATGGTGGTCGGCGTTCTTCTCGCGATACAGGTGCCCGGCGCGATCCTGGCTGCCATCGGATCGACGGGCTGACCCGCCCTCAGTCGCGGCCTGGTCTGTCACCCAAACGGGGTTGTCGATCGTTCCTCGAACCCGCAGCGGCCAACGTGGAGATGTTCATTTTCATGGTGCGCTGGCGGGCTTGCTGACTGTCTGGTTGGACCAGCGGTTCGTGGCTTGGTGGCGGGGCGCCCGCTGGTTCACTCCGGTTGCCCTGGTTGTCCTCGTGCTTGGCGGACTGCTCGCTCCGACCTCATTCGCGAGCTTCTTGCCATCGGGCTTCTGTTTCTGCGATGTTCCGCCCCGTCCCGCCGGGGTGGCGCTACTCGTCGTGGCCGCGACCACTGCCGTCACCAGGGTCCTGCGCTGGCGGGGAATCGAGTATCCGATGGCGCTGCGAGTCGTCGGGTGGGGCGCAACCGTCGGCGCGGTGGTGTTCGGACTCGACCACCTCACGAACGAGATTGCTGCCATTGTCGAGAGTTGGTGGGCCGGCATCAAGTATCACGGGTCCGTAGCCGTCGCCTTTTCTGGAGTTTCGGGCGGGGCTTCATCCGGGTCGGTCGACGACGCCTTCTCCGAGTCGGTGGTGACAACCTGCAGGTTCACCGTCACCGGTGTGCTCAGCTCATCGGCCAAGTGCTCGGCGATGACGGTGGCGTCGGGCACAGTCCCCGGCGTGGCGAGGACCACCTCGACTTCGGCGATACCGTCGTCGACCTGGACGCCCACGTTGACGACTTCGGCGGCCGATCGGTCCTCTACGAAGGTCTCGACGGCCTCCTGGACTTCGGCCGTCTGATCGCTCTGGGGCAGCACGGTTCCGCGGCCGAACTGCATGGGAAGGGCGACGATGATGACGGCAAACGCTGCCCAACGAAAGCCGTATGACACCGGAGCATCTCCACTGAACAGTCGGCGACCGGGGACGAGACCGGCTGCGACAAACGTGATGGCGGCGCTCACGATGATCCCTGCCACGTTGGCCAGGAACAGATAGAACGCTCCGGCCGCCAGGCTCCACTCGGTGAGCTGGAGCGCCATGCCGACGACGATCAGCGGCGGCACCAGGGCGACGGCAACAGCGACGCCGGTCAAGGCGTCGCTGGCGTTGGGTCTGACCTGTCCATAAGCCCCGGCGGCGCCTGCCGCCATGGCAATCCCGAGGTCTAGGAGGTTCGGCGAGGTGCGGGCCAGTAGTTCGGCGGGCAGCGGGTGAGGGTCGCCGGGAATCGCAAATGAGATTGCGACGGCGAGACCGATGGCGATGGCAACCCCCATGGCGATGAGGGCGCCCTGGCGGAGGATGCGGAGCGGCCACCCCATCACCACTGCGGCAGCCACACCGAGAACCGGTCCGAGCAGGGGAGCCACGAGCATGGCTCCGATGACGACGGCGGTTGAGTCGGAGAGCACCCCGAGGGCAGCGATCGCGCCGGACAACGCAGTCAGGAGCGCAAAGCGGGCCAGGAACTGGCGGCTGCGGGGACCTTCGTGGAAGAGGCCGGCGATGATCCGGCTTCGGTCTTCAAATCCCAACGGGTCACGATCGTCGAGGCTGAGGCCGCTCCGATCAAGCGCGGACCACAGCGGCGTCAACACTCTGGCGGGGCCGAATGTGGTGCCTTCGTTTGATGGTGAAGCCGTCTGGGACGGCTCCGGGGGAGATTCGGTCATGGGTCTCTGACTGACTCGGCGTCGGGTACAGCGCCCCCCGTGTCGAGTTGCGGCCGCCATGGTCAGGGCTTGCTGCCTAACGGAGGGATAAGCCGGTGGCAAGGAGTTGCCGTGTCGGCCGGCCGACAAGCGGCATACTGGGGCGATGGAACACAACGTGCTCGGTGGCGAACTCGAGATGTGCAGCGACGACCCCGTGACCGGGTGGTTTCGCGATGGGGCATGTCGCACCAATGATGCCGATCACGGCAGCCATACGGTGTGCGCCGTCATGACCGCCGAGTTCCTCGATCATCAGCGCAGCATCGGCAACGACCTGACGACTCCGATGCCGCAGTACCGGTTCCCCGGGCTGGTGCCGGGTGATCGTTGGTGTGTCACCGCACCCAATTGGTTGCGCGCTGCGAACGACGGAGTGGCGGCCCCGGTGGTGTTGGCATCGACACATGCGCGGGCGCTCGAAGTTGTGTCGCTCGGAGTACTCGAGGCGCATGCCGTCGACGTACCAGCCGACCCCGGCTCGCTGGGGGAGTAGGCGCCGCGCCCTAGCCCTTGAGTAAGCGGGTTATTGCTGCTGCCAGCGTTGCCACTATTCGACCCTGCCGCGGCGTTTTGTTGCGCTCGTCGACTCGGTTGAGCACGCGGTCCGCGGCGTCGCGGTTGGCAAAAAGGAAGCCGGCCTTCATCGTGGAACCCCCCTCGGGTGTTGTTGCCCTACAGAGTCCTGACCCGGGGATCTGATACATCGACTCCCGATTGCCTGCCCGTCCTGTGTGACCTAGTCCTCTAGCTGTGGCCTGGATGAGAGTGGCAACATGCCCGGAGGGGGAATGAGGTCTTGGCGAATATCGCTGTTGTAGCGACGATGTCTGACGCGCGGCGGTTGCACTCTTCGGCAGTCCGCCATGCGCTTTCGCTCGGGCCCAGTCGCGTTTCTATCGGGAAGGTCCAGTCATGTTGTCGCGCACGTCTCGAGCCCTAGCCGCCAGTTTTGCCTTTCTTCTCGTCATAGGGCTATTGACGACACCAAATCCCGCCTCAGCTGCCCCCTATGTGGGGGCGGATCTCGTTTTGGACGGGTCCGAGTTCAGCGCACTGTCCGGTTTCCACAATCCGCCGGACCCGGGCTGGAACGTCGATGGATCGGCGATCTGGACCAACACGTCCGACGAGTGGGCCGAGTACGAGGTCGAGCTCACCGCCGGTCTGTGGCAGGTCGGGATCGAAGCGATCAATGAGGGCGATCTGTCTCCTGACCCGTGGTGGTATCCGCAGTACGAACTCACCGTGTCGCTGAGCACCCTCAGCACTGAGAACCTCTATGTGCAGGCAAGTGACAACGAGGTTCATCACGGGTTCATGGAGTACTACGTCCCGGCGGACGGCACCTACACCGCCAGGTTCACCTGGCTGAACGACCAGGCCGAGAATCCGCTGCCCGGCGGCGGATTTGAGTACGACGCCAACATCCGTATCGAGCGGGTCTTCCTCGACCAGGTCCACGACATCGCTCCCGGCCAGTGGTTCACCAACCCGACCAACGGGCATGCCTACGCCCTCACCGAAGATTGGGCCACGTTCGAGGAGACCGAGGCTCAGGCCGTCTCGTGGGGTGGCCACCTCGTCACGATCAGCGATCAGGACGAGCAGGACTGGCTGTACGAGACGTTCGGATCCTGGGGCTGGCTCATCGGGCTCAATGACATCGACGTCGAGGGCACGTTCGTCTGGGCGTCAGGCGAGCCGGTCACGTACACCAATTGGTGTTTCGGCGAGCCCAACGACCACCTCGGTGAGGACGCAGTGTCGATGATCGGCAGCGCCCAATGCTGGAATGACGTGCCCGGCGGCGGCGCAGGGATCGTTGAGATGGGCGCGGCGCCAGCCGCAACAGTTGATGTGTCGTTGTCGAATGATTGGGTGTCTGGGGGCGGGTTCCTTCCCAACGGGTCCGCTGATGTGGATGTGAACGGTGCCGGGTCTTCGGTCGGGATCGATAGCGAGGGTCGTTTCTTTTTCAACCCTGGGCCTGATTTGGTGGCTGGTGACACGATCAGTGTCAGTGACGGTGTCGTCACCAAGATCCTCACTTTGGCTGATCTCAGCTTTGACTCGCTCGATCCTGATACCGATATCGGGTCGGGTACTGCTGCGGTGCCTGACGGCACCGAACTTGATGTCTCCACTGAGGGGCCCCATGTCACCACGACGGTTACTGGTGGGGTCTGGAGTGTCGACTTCGCTACCGAAGCCGGTGTTGATGTGCTTGCTCGCTCTTTTGGGTCGGCCACGCTCTTCGACTCGGATGGGGACGGCACGGTGGCTGAGGGTGAGACGCCGCGTGTTGATGTGTCGTTGTCGAATGATTGGGTGTCTGGGGGCGGGTTCCTTCCCAACGGGTCTGCTGATGTGGATGTGAACGGTGCCGGGTCTTCGGTCGGGATCGATAGCGAGGGTCGTTTCTTTTTCAACCCTGGGCCTGATTTGGTGGCTGGTGACACGATCAGTGTCAGTGACGGTGTCGTCACCAAGATCCTCACTTTGGCTGATCTCAGCTTTGACTCGCTCGATCCTGATACCGATATCGGGTCGGGTACTGCTGCGGTGCCTGACGGCACCGAACTTGATGTCTCCACTGAGGGGCCCCATGTCACCACGACGGTTACTGGTGGGGTCTGGAGTGTCGACTTCGCTACCGAAGCCGGTGTTGATGTGCTTGCTCGCTCTTTTGGGTCGGCCACGCTCTTCGACTCGGATGGGGACGGCACGGTGGCTGAGGGTGAGACGCCGCGTGTTGATGTGTCGTTGTCGAATGATTGGGTGTCTGGGGGCGGGTTCCTTCCCAACGGGTCTGCTGATGTGGATGTGAACGGTGCCGGGTCTTCGGTCGGGATCGATAGCGAGGGTCGTTTCTTTTTCAACCCTGGGCCTGATTTGGTGGCTGGTGACACGATCAGTGTCAGTGACGGTGTCGTCACCAAGATCCTCACTTTGGCTGATCTCAGCTTTGACTCGCTCGATCCTGATACCGATATCGGGTCGGGTACTGCTGCGGTGCCTGACGGCACCGAACTTGATGTCTCCACTGAGGGGCCCCATGTCACCACGACGGTTACTGGTGGGGTCTGGAGTGTCGACTTCGCTACCGAAGCCGGTGTTGATGTGCTTGCTCGCTCTTTTGGGTCGGCCACGCTCTTCGACTCGGATGGGGACGGCACGGTGGCTGAGGGTGAGACGCCGCGTGTTGATGTGTCGTTGTCGAATGATTGGGTGTCTGGGGGCGGGTTCCTACCCAACGGGTCTGCTGATGTGGATGTGAACGGTGCCGGGTCTTCGGTCGGGATCGATAGCGAGGGTCGTTTCTTTTTCAACCCTGGGCCTGATTTGGTGGCTGGTGACACGATCAGTGTCAGTGACGGTGTCGTCACCAAGATCCTCACTTTGGCTGATCTCAGCTTTGACTCGCTCGATCCTGATACCGATATCGGGTCGGGTACTGCTGCGGTGCCTGACGGCACCGAACTTGATGTCTCCACTGAGGGGCCCCATGTCACCACGACGGTGACTGGTGGGGTCTGGAGTGTCGACTTCGCCACCGAAGCCGGTGTTGATGTTGTTCCCGGTTCCTACGGATCCGTTGGACTCACCGACGAGGATGGCGATCAGACGATCGCCGAGGCTTCGGCCATCGCGCTACTCCATCCGACCTTCACGGTCTTCGTGAACGACGACTTCAGTACGACTGAGGACATCGTCGGCTTCGACTTCTTCCCCTCGAGCCACGTGACGATCACGATTGATCTCGGGGATGACGGATCGATCGACTACGAGGACACCGCAACGGTCGACGACGGCGGCGATGTCCGTTTCGACACTGGGATCCCTACCGTTCAAGAAGGTGACCGGGTCACGCTCACGGACGACCTGGACCCACCGCGGGTGAAGTCCCATATTGTGGGCTTCCTCACGTTGATCGAGGTCGACGACTCCGCCGACCTCGTCCGTGGTACCGGCCGCACGGGTACCGAGTTGTATCGTCCGGGCGATCGACCCGACCCAACCATTCCCTGAGGGACCCGACATCATCTTGATCGTCGACGGTAGCGGACAATGTGGGCGGCCGACTTCTCCGGCATCTACGACATCGGCCCGCGGCACGGAAGGCTGGGTGCAGACGAACGACGCGCGATGGAGACCACACCCAGATCAACTGGTGGGCTCCCCTCCCTGAGACCGGGGTCGTGGATCCACAACCCGGCCACCGGGCACTACTACGCCCTCACGGACTACGACCTCAGCTTCTCCGAGGCCGAGAGTCAGGCGCAGTCGTGGGGCGGCCACCTGGTGACCATCGACGACCAGGCCGAGCAGGACTGGCTGTACGAGACGTTCGGCGTCAATCCCTTCTGGATCGGATTCAACGACGTCGACACCGAAGGGACCTTCGTGTGGACGTCCGGCGCTCCGGTCACCTACTCCAACTGGTGCGACGGCGAACCCAACGATCCACGATCATCCTGGCGAGGACGCGGTGCACTACGGGTTCGGCGAGCCGTGCTGGAACGACGTTCCGGTCGACGCCAACACTGCCGGCATCGTCGAGCTCGAGACACTGCAATCCGTCGCCCATATCGAGCAGAACTTCACCCATGGGCATCTCACAGGAGACGGGTGGCCGGTTGGGACTCAATCGTCACGATCACCGTGGACGATCCCGAGACCCCGCGCCGGACGACTATGTGACGCAGGCGACCGTAGGGCCGGAGGGGCCCAGCGTCGGTTCGAGGTCGACGTGTTGGGCCGAGTTCGGGAGCGGATTCGACCTCCGACCCGGGACTCGCCATCACCGTCACCGACGGCCCACCACAAAGATCCCTCGAGGTTGCCGACCTCGCCGTGACCGACGTCGACGCGGCCGCCGACACGATCACCGGGACTGCGGCACCTGGAGTCACTCTCGAGGTCGGGGTGGTGGCTCCCAATGGGTACACGTACAGCGCCCTCCTGGACGTCACCGCCGATGGCGACGGCGTGTGGATCGCCGACTTCGCCGGCGTCTACGATCTGGTCGCAGGGCGATCCATACGTCGTCCGCCAGCCGATGCCGACGGAGACGTCACCTTCCTCAACCTGGAGGTCGCCGCTCCCGCCAAGTCTTGGCGACACAACCCGGCGACCGGGCACTACTACGCCCTGACCGACTATGACCTCAGTTTCTCGGAGGCCGAGGACATGGCCCGTCAGTGGTCGGCGGCCACCTGGTCACCATCGACGACCAGGCCGAGCAGGACTGGCTGTACGAGACGTTCGGCCTCAACCCTGGTGGATCGGCCTCAACGACATCGCCACCGAAGGAACTTTCGTCTGGACCTCCGGAGCGCCCGTCGGCGTACACCAACTGGTGCGACGGGGAGCCCAACGATGCCCACCGGGTGAGGATGTCGTCCAGATGGTGCGCGAGGCTCGGAGGAGCCGATGTTGGAACGACGTGCCGATCGAGGGCAGCTTCGGCGGGATCGTGGAGGTCGACTCCCTCGAGCGTATCGTCACCATCCAAGCGTCGATCACCCAAGACAGCCTCCATGGGAACGGCTGGCCGGCCGGAGCCACGGTCACGATCACCATGGACGATCCCGGCACCCCCGAACCGATCGACTACGAGACGCAGGCCGAGGTCACTCAGTACGGTGCCGGCCCGTTCGACACCGAGTTCCACGTCGATCTGCAGATCGCCTTTGAGGGCCAATTCGACCTCGTTGCAGGCCACGTGTTCACCGTCACCGACGGCACGACCACCAAGGTGCTCGAGGTCGCCGATGTGACCGTGACCGACAGGGACGCCGACAGCGACACCGTTACCGGCACTGCCGAGCCGGGCGCCGAGTTGATGGTGTGGGTCGATGCTCCGGAGCAACCGAGCGTCCTCACTACGGCCGACGGTGTCGGCAATTGGACCGCCGACTTCTCCGGAACGTACGACCTGGGTCCCGGTACCGGCGGCGGCGTGCGGCAGTTCGACGCCGATCGTGACGCGACTGAGGTGAGGTGGGAGGTGCCCAATCCGCAACTCGCCGCCAATCCGTGGCTCGACTACATCGTGGCCTGGGAATGGCCGCTCGGAACATCGGTGACACTCACCGTCGATAACGACTTCGATGTCAGCCAACGGCGTGCTCCACGAAGCGACGGCGCACGGCGGAGCAGTTCGAGGACACCTTCTACACACGGGCTCTCTTCGATCTCATCGGCGCCTTCGACCTCCAGGCGGGTCACGTGATCACCGTGTCGGACGGCACTGTCACCAAGACCCATCAGGTGACCTCGGTCGACCTGACAGAGATCGACCTCGAGACCGACACCATGAGCGGCGTCGCGGATCCCTTCGCAGTCGTGAACGTCGAGGCTTGGACGGATGACAGCGGAGCGGGCCGCCGGGTCACGGCGGACGCTGCCGGGAACTGGATCGCCGACTTCTCCTATCAACCGACGGAAGACGACTACGACGCCGGGATTTGGGGTTCGGTCGACCTCCAAGGCAACTACGGGTTCGGGTTCTACGAAATGGACGATGACGTCGACAACACTGGATGGGAGCAGCCGCAAGGTGCGCCGGGCATGCTGGCGGTACCAGATCTCGACGTGATCAACATCGACGCCACCGGTTTGAGTCCGGTCACATTGACCGTCGAGTCATCGGGCGGCGAGCTGCTCTACGAGGACACATTTGACGTCGTCCGCGGCGGCCAAGCCGGCGATCTCGGCGGGTTCGACTTCCCCGATCACTATCCGTTCATCAACTCCCCGATTGGCTATCCGGGCGCCCGTGTCGACCTCAGCGGAGTGCTCGACCTTGTTCCCGGCCAGGTGATCACCTGGTCCGACATGGCGTACACGGTCGAGATGGTCGTTGCCGAGCTCGAAGTGACAGAGGTCGATGTCGATGCTGACGTGGCGCTCGGGACCATGGGGTCGTCCGCTTCGGGCGTGTGGGGTGCGCTCCAGGACTTTGCGGCGTATGGATTCACAGATCCGGTCGGCGCCAGCGAATGGACGATGAGCTTCTGCGAAGCGGAAGCCCAATTGGCCGACGAAGACTGCGTGCCTTGGGACATCATCCAAGATGATCTCGGGCTGGTCCTGGCCTACGGCGACTCCGGTTTCCGCAGCTACACGGGTGCGGTCTGGGATCTGCGCCCAGTCATCACCGAGCTGACGTTCCCCACCGAGCCGGTCGAGACTGGGACACCGGTCGAGCTGTCGGCAGTATTCGCAGACCTCGAGGTGCCGGATTCTCACACCGCCGCCATTGACTGGGGCGACGGGACTGCTGTCGAGGAGGTTGGGGTCACCGCGGGTGCCCGCCCTGGCAGCGGTGGAACGGTGACCGGTACGCACATCTACGCGACAGCAGGATCCTACGAGTTGACGCTGATGGTTATTGATGGAGCTGGAGACACTGATTCGGTGACTGCGCCGGTAGGGGTGCTCCTCAATGAGCCACCGATCTCACACGACGACGAGTACTTCATGACCCAGGGGGACACGTTGGTTGGCCAGGCGGGCGCACAGTGGTACTACAACTCTGAGCTGATCAACAGCTCCGGCGGCGGCGCCGATCCCCTCCAGACGCCGTCCGCAGTCACGGTCGATGATGCCGGGAACGCTTATGTGACTGGATTCGACAGCAGCAACGTGTTCAGAGTGACCCCACAGGGCGCGGTAACGTTGCTGATCGGTCCGGAGGGTGACGGTGTCCAGCAGCTGACGGGCCCAACCGACGTTGCCGTTGATCCGAGCGGGAACCTGTTTGTCACTGGCGGGCGTAGCCACAATCTGTTCCGCATCGCACCGGACGGCACGATCACCCTCGTCCCGGTGGACTACGGGATCGGTCATCCCCGTTCTGTCGCTGTCGCTCCCGATGGCATCATCTATGTGGCGGTGTTCTTCTCGGAGTCGAACGAGTCTATGGTCTTCCGGACCTACCCCTCGCTCGGCTCGAGCGGGGCCTTCGCCGGGCCATTCCCCGGCGACATCTATCCCGGCGGCATTGCCACCGACGGAGGTGGCTACCTCTGGGTCGCCGCCCCCGAGATCGATCGGCTCTATCGGATCGCGCCATCAGGGGGCGTCCACTTCTTCACGGATGTGCCGGGAGCGTGTGCGATCGCGACGTTTGGTGAGACCGCCTACGTGGCCACCTTCCAGAATCAGGTGTGGTCGGTCACGGCCGATGTCGTGGTCGCCGAACTGATGGACCAAGCGGGGGACGGCATCACACCACTGCTCGAGCCACGCAGTGTCGGCGTCGATGACTCGGGCGCCATTTATGTGACGAGTCATGGATCTCACAGCGTCTTCCGGCTCCGACCGGACGGCTCAGCGATGCGTGTCATGGGGGTGACGGCGAACCATCTCGCAGTCACGCCAGGCGGGACACTCTATGTGAGCGATGAGGACAACGACATCTTCTACCGAGGAGGCCGGTCCGATGGGGTGTTGGACAACGATTGGGATTCGGATGGGGATCCGATCTCGGCAGTGTTGGTGGACGACGTCGACCATGGCACGCTGACTCTGAATTCGGATGGGTCGCTTGTCTACACGCCGGACCCGGACTGGTCCGGAACGGACTCGTTCACCTATGTCGCCCACGACGCGTTCGTCGACTCGGCCCTCGCCACCGTTACCTTGACAGTGGAGTCGGCAGGAGTGGGTTATTGGCCCTTGGATGACGGTGACGGTTCGGTGGCGTCTGACGCTTCGGGTCGTGGCCACGACGGCACGGTGGTTGGAGCGTCGTGGATTGATGGATTGTCCAGTGGTGCGCTGTCGTTCGATGGGGTCGACGACGTGGTAGCCGTCCCCGTCCATAGTGATTTCTACCCCGCGGACGCGGTCACCGTCGAAGCCTGGGTCAAACTAGATCAGCTCCCCGACGCGGGGAGCGGTGGCACGATTCTGCTGAATGGCCGCGCCGATGGACAGACGTGGAGTTATCACCTGAATGTGACCGACGACGGTCGTGCTCGCTGGTCGATCAAAACCGCAACCTCGGCCATCGTCGCGGTGGTGTCCGATCCGGCCCTGGTGTCGGGACGTTGGTATCACCTTGCCGGAACCTATGACAGCGCCACGTTGCGCCTCTACGTCAACGGTGCCCTCGTCGGGGAAACCAGCGCCACTGGGGGCCTCTACTCCCCGTCCCGGTATCCGCTCACCCTCGGTGCCTCCTACTACTTCGCCGAGCTACGTAATGGCATTGCTGGCAACCTCGACGAGGTTGCCGTGCATGTCCGGGCTCTCGAGGCTGGTGAACTCGTGGACAACTACACAGCGTTGGCGAATGAGCCCCCTGTTGGGGTCGATGACGACTACACGGTGCTGGAGGGTTCTACCCTGACGGTTGCCGCACCTGGGGTGTTGGGCAACGACACCGATCCTGGGACTGAACCCCTCATCGCTGAGTTGGTCGATGGCGCTGCCCACGGGACGTTGACGTTCACCGATGACGGATCGTTCACCTACCAGCCTGATGCTGGCTTCGTCGGTGACGACACCTTCACCTATGCCGCCATCGACATTGTGGGACAGTCCGCGCTCGAGACGACAGCAACGATCACTGTTGAGCCTCTCAATGCGGCGCCAACAGCAGTGAGCGATGAGTACTTCGTTGTCCGCAACACCGCAACAGCCGTTGCTGCGCCGGGCGTGCTTGGCAACGATTCGGACCCGAATCTCGATGCACTGTCTGCGCTACTCGTCACGGCTACTGAGCACGGAGTCGTCTCCCTGGATCCGGATGGATCGTTCACCTACGAGCCCGAGACAGGGTTCGAGGGCACAGACAGCTTCACGTATGTTGCTGACGACGGCGAGTTCCAGTCCGAAGTGGCGACGGTGAGCTTGGTCGTTCATCGGCCGACGGTCTTCAGTACCAGCGTCTATCCGCCGAGCAGCGTCTACGTCCCGGTCTCCGGAGTCGAAGGCCGATCGATCAGTGCGGTAGCCAGAATGTACGGTGGCCCTCCGGGACGAAGCACGCGTGCCGTGGTGTATCTCCATCGGCTGAGATCGGACGGTGTGTGGCGGACGGTGGACGCGGAGGCAGTGTGGCTCCGTGACGGAGAAGCGTGCAACGTCAGCTTCTACTACCGGTTCTCTGGCAGCGACTTGTACGGAGTGACTTGGAAGACCGAGGTTGTCGTCGACGGCGCGCCGATGGCCGAGTCGTCCACGGCTCGGACTTCTGTACGCAAGGACGGCAGCTGGGACCGCCGAAGTTGGTTCTCCTTCAGGCTCTGGTCGCCGGTCGACATGCTTGTCACCGATCCATTGGGGCGTCGGATCGGAACCACGCCGGACGGGGAGATCGTCAACGAGATTCCCGACGCCACCTACTCGGGACCGGAATCGGAGCCGGAGGAAGTCAATATCCCAGATCCGCTCGAGGGGGACTACACGGTTCTCCTCACGGCCACCGGCACGGGGGACTACACCTTGGTCTGGAGCGGGGTGGGCGATGACGAGGGTGAAGTGGTAATCCAGGAGATCCAGGGCACCGTGAGTGCCGGCGACGAGCTGACCTACGATGTCGATCTCGACATCCCCGCCGTGCCCGTCGCCAATGATGACGCCTACTCGACGGATGAGGACGCACCGCTCACCGTCGACCCAGCCGGTGTGCTCGACAACGACGTGGACGAAGACGGCGACCCGCTCACCGCGATCCTCGTCACCGGCCCCGAGCACGGCACGCTTACATTCGCTGACGACGGGTCCTTCACCTACACGCCGAACGCCGACTGGTACGGGACGGACACCTTTACCTACCTGGCTGACGACGGGCAATTCGACTCGAACGAGGCCACCGTCACGATCGAGGTGACGGCCGTCAACGACCCGCCCGTCGGAATCGCGACGCCGGCCGAGCGGACCGTCCAGTACAGCGATGCCATGGCGCCGATCACGATCGCAGTGGACGACATCGACTCGATGTCGGTGATGGCGACCGCAACTGGTCTGCCCGATGGGGTCATCCTCACCGGGAGTCCCTGCGACCTGCCATGCGACCTCATGCTCAGCGGTACGGTGACCGACGGCGCCGGGTCCTACGAAGCCGTGGTCACGCTCGTCGACGATGGCGGCGCCACCAGCGACCCGCCGGTGACGATCATCGTCGAACCCGAGGACGCCTCGATTGCCTTCCACGGCGGCAACCCGGTGGCGGTGCGGGTCGAGAGCGCCGGCGGGGAGAGCGGAACCTTCAACCTCATGGTGAGGGTGAGAGAAGCCGAACCCGACACGGCCCTCGGTAGCGTGTGGCCGGGGGATATCAACCACGCCGATGTGGCGATGCAGCTCGCCCCGGTGGGGCCCGGCTCTCCTGCGGAACCGATCGGTGCCTGCGAGCGGCGCCTGGACGGCGACGGGTACGACCAGGAACTGACGGTGATGTGCGCCTTCGACGAGGTACCCGTCAACGCCTACACCCTGGCGGTCACCGTAGGTGGTGGCTTCTACGCCGGAGATGCCGAGGACATCGTGGTCGTGTACGACCCGAGCCTTGGGTACACCACGGGCGGCGGCAGCTTCCTGTGGCCCGGCACCGACGAGGTGGTCAATTTCGGCTACACGATGAAGTACAACAAGAAGGGTCAGAAGGTGAAGGGCAGCCTGCTGCTCATCCGCCACGTGGCCGACGGTTCGATCTATCGGGTCAAGTCGAATGCCCTGTACGGGCTGGCGTTGGGTGAAGGCGACGGATTTGGGTGGGCGTCGTTCAGCGGCAAGTCAACCTATCTCGATCCAACGATGCCTGATCCCGAAGGCAATCACGACTTCGTCGTGTACGTCGAGGATCGCAACGAGCCGGGCGATGGTGTCGACCGGTTCTGGATCGAGATGCACGACAAAGACAACGCTGTGATCCCGGCCCTTTCAATGGATCGCGGAGCAGCCGATCATGCGGTGCCGATCGAGGGCGGCAACCTGGTCGTTCCGCACCGCGCCGCCAAGATGAAGTAGGAAGTGGTGCGGCGGGGTCCCAGGCTCCGCCGCACCGGAAGACTGCGTTGACCTTCATGGTGGGTGTAACCACGAGTCGAGCCGATTCGCAAGCCGATTGACGCGCCGGGGACAGTCGGAAGAGCGGGGCCCCAGTCCCATCGGCCCGTGCACTTCTTGTCTCACCCTCCTCGTATCATCGAACGTATGTTCGATATGCTGGAAGAAGCCGAGACACTTCAAGACCGAGGCCTGGATCCTGCGCTGCAGATACGGCTGGCCCTGGCGGTGCTAGCGGCCGAAAACCGAGACGACTGGACCGGTTCTGCTCTCTCGGAGCGGGTGGCGGAAATGGCCGAGTTGCGGGAACGGCTGGATGCCGAGTTCCTGCGCCTTCTCGGCCGTTGGGACCGGGATCGGTCCTGGGAAGCCGACGGTTCGCTCTCGGCACCCGCTTGGCTCGCTCATCGAACGCCGATGGCACTCCGAGACGCGAGGCAGCTCACCAAGGCCGCCCGCCTGGTCGACGGCCACGATGCCCTCGCCGGCGCTCTTGGCGATGGCGCGACGACCGCGCCTCATGTTCAGGCTCTCTCCCGGGTGGTTTCAAAGGCCCGCGAAGCGCTGTTCGCCGATCACGAAGCCACGCTCGTGGAACAGGCCACGCAACTACCAATTCGTGACTTCACCACGTTGACGTCCCGCTGGGCGGCGATGGCCGACGATGCTCTCGCCGCCGACACCCACGAGAAGAAATGGGAGCGGCGTCACTTGCACGCCTCGGTGACGATGGACGGCTGGGTTGCCGGCTCCTTTCTCCTCGACCCCACGGCGGGCCAAGGCTTGATTGCCGTGCTCGACCATCTGGCACCCCCGGATCCCGAGGACGCCCTCGACGGGCCGCGGTCCCTGTCACAGCGCCGAGCCGACGCCCTCGTCGATCTGACCACCTGGCACCAAAGCGGTGCGAAACCAGCAGGGAACCCTCCCAACCTCAATGCCGTCGTCGACGTCGGCGTTCTCGGCGTTGACCCCCTCGCGGCACTGCTGCAACGGCGCGATCTCGAGGGCATCGGGGCTATCACTCAAGCCACATTGGAGCAGATCGGATGCTCGGCAATGGTGACTCGGGTTGTGATGGCCGGCGAATCCATCGTGCTCGACATGGGTCGCAAGGTGCGGCTCGCCACCGCCGCCCAACGCCGGGCGCTGGCCGTTCGGGACCAACACTGTCGGTTCCCCAGCTGCCGCCGCCGGCCACAGTGGTGCGATGCCCACCACATCGAGTCCTGGCTGTTCGGTGGGCCGACCGACCTCCCGAACCTCATCCTGCTCTGCCGTCGTCACCACACCCTCATCCACCAGACCCGCTGGACCATCACCGGCAAGGCCGACGGATCCGTCGCCTTCACCCATCCGGCCCGCGCTCCGTGATCGGACCTGATGTGGCAAGGTGACGCCATGAGAACTGAGCGCATCACCTTTCCCAATGGACGCGGCCAGATGCTGGCCGGACGGATCGACTACCCGGTGGCGGGTGAACCCCTCGCCTATGCCCTCTATGCCCACTGCTTCACCTGCAACAAGAACCTGCGGGCCATCGGACGGATCTCCCAGACCCTGGCGCTCCACGGCATCGCCACCCTGCGATTCGACTTCACCGGGCTGGGCGATAGCGAGGGTGACTTCTCCAAACGAACTTCACGTCCAGCGTTGCCGATCTCCGCCGGGCCGCTCGCCTACATGGCGGAGCACCACGCCGCACCCGAAGTCCTCATCGGTCATTCGCTCGGAGGTGCGGTGGCGCTTGCAGCGGGCGGATCGATCGACTCGGTGCGCGCCGTCGTCACGATTGCCGCCCCGGCGAATCCGGAACACCTCAAGCGCCACATCGCCTCAGACCTGGACATCATCGAGGCGGACGGGCAAGGCCGACGTCTTCCTCGCCGGACGCCCCTTCACGATCCGGCAACAGCTGATCGAAGACGTCGAGCACGTCCGTCTCGCCGACGACATCACCGCGCTGCGGCGCCCGCTGCTCGTGCTCCACTCACCGATCGACAACACCGTCGGGGTCGAGAACGCCGCCGAGATCCTCGATCACGCCAAGCATCCCAAGAGCTTCATCTCGCTCGACAAGGCGGATCACCTCATCACCGAGGATGATGACGCCCGCTACGTCGCCGAAGTCATCTGCTCGTGGGCCAATCGCTACACCACCGGCGACCTGACGGCGCACTCCCAGCCCGACTTCCTCATCGACGCACCAGAGAGCGTCACCGTGGTTCGTACCGAACAGGGCTTCCGAACCGACATCGTGTCCAACGGGTTCGCCCTCGTTGCCGACGAGCCGGCTTCGGTAGGCGGCACCAATACCGGCCCCACCCCATACGACTACCTGCTCACCGCCCTCGGCAGCTGCACGTCGATGACGCTGCGGATGTACGCCGATCGGAAGAACTGGCCGCTCGAGACGATCACGGTCCGCCTCACCCACCACAAAGTGCACGTTCGCGACTGTGCCCGGTGTGAGTCCGAGGCGGGCTTCGTCGACCACATCGATCGCGAGATCACCGTGACCGGACCGCTCGACGATGACCAGCAGCAGCGCCTTGGGGAAATCGCCAACCGTTGTCCGGTCCACAAGACGCTGCACGGTGAGGTCGTGGTGAACGACCAACTCATATTGGGCTAGATGGTTTCTCCCATGCGCCGAGCCTTTGGTAGCTTGTGCGTATGGAACCGGTTCTGGTTTCGCGACGGATCACAGATCTCTTGGTCGGTGCTTCTTCGGGCCCGGAGCCGAGGGTGCGTGCCTGGGATGGATCCCGGTGGGGCCCTGAATCTGCCGCCGCCACCCTGGTGCTGCAGCACCCCGGTGCGCTCCGCTCCATGTTGCTTCCGCCGAACGACCTGTCGGCCGGAGAGGCCTATGTCTTCGACGACATCGACATCGAAGGCGACATCTTCTCGATGCTCGAATTTGCTGCAGGTCTCGATGCCGTCAAGTCGAGACCGCGAGCACTCAACATCCTGCGTTTGGCGCGCAGCCTGCCCAACGAACCGGCCCACGCCGATGAACGGCCCCGACGCCGTGCCCGGCTGAGTGCCCGGCGGCTCCACTCGATCGGGCGAGATCGAGACGCGGTGACCTATCACTACGACACCGGCAACGGATTCTTCCGGCTGTTCCTTGGAGAGACGATGGTCTACTCGTGCGCCCACTTCCTCTCGCCCGATGAATCGCTCGAAACGGCACAGCGCCGCAAGCTCGACATGATCTGTCGCAAGCTCAACCTGGTGCCCGGCCAACGACTCCTGGACGTCGGCTGCGGCTGGGGTTCGCTGGTCGTACATGCTGCCGAGCACTACGGGGTGCGGGCCGTCGGGATCACCGTCAGCGGCGAGCAAGCCGAAGCGGCCCGGCAACTGGCCAAAGAGGCCAAGGTGGACGATCGAGTTGAGATCCTGCAACGTGACTACCGCGAGATCGGCGGAGAGCACGACGCCATTGCTTCGGTCGGCATGTTCGAACACGTGGGACGCAACAAGCTTCCGCAGTATTTCGAGCAGTTGCGCGCTCTGCTGGCCCCCGGCGGGCAGGTGTTGAATCACGGCATCGTCACCCGTTCTCGAGGCAGGGCCGGGCGCCGCCCCACGTTCATCAGGACCTTTGTCTTCCCTGACGGGGAACTCCGGCCGATTGATGAGGTCGTCGCCGCCGCCGAAGACGCCGGGCTCGAACTGCGTGACGTCGAAGCGTTGAGGATGAGCTACGCCCTGACCCTGCGGCGCTGGGTGGCCAATCTTGAGGCCAACCGCGACGAGGTTATCCGCCTGGTCGGCGACCGGGTCTACCGCATCTGGCGCGTGTATATGGCCGGGTCGGCAGTGTCTTTCGAGCGCTCAGCCATTGGGGTGTATCAGTTGCTGCTGAGTGATCCGGCGCGGCCCTGGACCTACGGCCGCTCCGGGCTACTTGCGTCCGACGACGGCTGATCCCGCCTCAGTTGTAATGGCGGACGTCGTCCCAGATGTTGGCCAACTGACCGGTCGGGTCGAGACACAGCCACAGTGGCAGGCCAAACTCTTCGTTCTCGACGCCGTAGGGGTTCGTGATGTTATCGACCTGTTGGACACTCGGGCAGATGCGACGAAGCGGGTCACCGATTTGGCCCACCCCGATCACTGCACCGTGTCCGCTCGGTGGACCCCACAACCAGTAGTTGTTGTGGCCGCTGGCTGCGGCGGGAAGACCGGAGTTGGGGCCCAGCACATCGACGGCACCGGCTTCGCCGTACGAACCCGTGAAGATCGCGACATCGGATCGTTGGTCGGCGGGGATGGTCTCGTAGATGACCGTGACCTGGTCGACCAGTTCGGGCCAGCCGACCGTCTCACCGAGTTCGCCGGTGGCGTCGAGCGTCGACATGGATGACGCCGGAAGCAACGGGAGAGAGATGAACAAGCCGATGAAGATGCCGAGGCCGGTCGCTCCGATCATCACCCGCCGGCCCGTCACGGCGAGGCTCTCGAACCACAGTGATCCTGCCGCCAGTAGCACCGGGAACATCGGCGCGACGTAGTACGACTTGCCGCCGGCGATCAGGAAGAACCCGAAGAGCAGAACGAAGGCGATGCCGATGGCACGCCATCGGGCTAGTTGGGGCGATCGGAGGAGACGCCACAATCCAATCGCGGCCGGGACGGCGAGCACGATGGAGAGCAGCCCGATTTGTTCGAGCACAAACGCAATGGGCCCGTCGCTGCGGTCGGCGAGGGCCGTCGCCATTTCAAGCTGCGGGAAATCGTTGGCCGCTTGCCACAGGAAGTTGGGGAGTGCGAGCACGGCGGCAATTCCCACTCCGATCCAGGGCCACTTGCCGGCCAGCAGCTTGCGTTGTGGCGTCAGCAGCACGCCGATCAGCACCGCACCGGCGAAGAAGGCCATGAGGTGTTTGTTCTGCAGGCCGACCCCGACGGTGAACCCGAGGGCGAGCCACCAACGAGGATCGGCGCCGCCCAGGAGGCGGACCAGGAGGTAGACGGCGAGCGTCCACAGCAGGTAGTCGAAGGTCGAGGTGCTGAGGAGGTGACCGACGGCGAGGGCAAACCCGGCCCCTCCTGCTGCCACTGCGGCAAACGTCTGGGCTCGGGGGCCTCCCCCGAAGCGCCGGGCCATCGCTGCGGTCAGGAGCACCACAGCGCCGAGCGCCAAGGCCGGGAGGATGCGCAGAGCGACGGGTGAGGTTCCGCCGATCGTCTCGGAGATGCGAGCCAGCAGGGGAGTCAGCGGCGGCTGGTCGACGTACCCCCAGTCGAGGCGCCGTCCGGCAACGATGAAGTAGAGCTCGTCGCGGTGGAAGCCGTATCGGGCGGACACCGCCAGTAGGAGCACGACGACACTTCCTACGGTCCACCAGACGCCACGCGGAAATCGGGGGCGTGGCGCCCCCGATACCGGTGCTGTCGTGACGTCGTGCTTCGTGCTACGTCCCTTCGGAGACGCCGAGGATATTCCCTTCGCTGTCCTTGAACCAAGCGCCGCGTGTTCCGTCGGGTCCGGTCAGGACCCCATCCACGGTCGAGAACTCATCACCGAAGTCGTAGTCCTCAAAGGTGACGCCGCTGGCGCGAAGTTCGCCGATGGCAGCGTCGAAGTCGTCGACGGCGAAGCCGGCGGCCGTAGCTTGATTGGTCCCCGCGAACGACGATGGGTAGACAAGAAACCGCACTCCACCCGTCTCGTAGAAGGCGGCACCCTCGGCGTGTTCTTCGACCGGGGTGAGTCCAAGGTGCTTCTGGTACCAGGCCTTGGCTCTTGCCATGTCCGATGCCGGTAGTGAGGCGATGAGTGGTGCGTTCATGAGTCCTCCTATGGAGCCCGCGCGGCTTGCCGTTCAACCGTACGCGAGTTGGTGGCGCCACGACGGATTCACAAAGCGAGGGGTCCGACCCAGCGGACCCCTCGTCTCAACCCCCTCAGAATCACTCGGTGGTAATGAAGAGTCGTTGTGCGTTGCCGCCGTTCAACCGGAGCGTCACCTTGTAGAGGCCGCCGGCGGCGGCGTCAGTTCCAAGGCGCATGACGAGGATCCCGGTTGGGAACCCGGTGACGGCTGTGTTGCCGAGGGTCGACGGCCCATCGGTCGTCAGCGCATAGTCACGAGCGCCATGCGGTGGCCTGATCCACACGTGGCCGACCGTTCGACCGTCTTCGACGAGTCGCCCGAATCGCCTCCCCACCATCTCGAGATCCACGCCGACGAAGGGTTCAAAGACTCCGGCGCCGGCATCACTTCCCCGATCCCACAGGTACATGCCGATGTCGAGTGAATCGCTGCCGGCGGGAACCGTTTGGTAGAACGGATTGGGCAGTGGCGGCGGTCCGGGGCCACTGAAGATGCTGACAACGTTCAAGCTCGGCCGCGCTTGCGGCAGGATGTAGACGTATCCAGTGCCGCGGCGGACCTCGGTGGACGCCGGATCCGGCTGGATGGCAAGACCGATCCCGTATATGCCCGGACGTGGATTGCGGAACGAGTTCAGCAGGAGATGGACCTGTTTGGGGCCGGGACCCGTATCCCCGACCAGGTAGTCGGCGGTGGGCGTTGCGGTGATCTTGTTCCCGTCAACGGTGGTTGTCCATGGAAAGGCGGGCGGCGACGGTGGGCTCTGTGGCCATCCCTGGGGCAGGATTGCCGTGTTCGATGTGTCGTTGCCGGTGTCGGTGAAACCGTGGGGCAGCGTGGCCGTCACGGTGGCGCCCTTTTTGAGGCTGATGCCGTCGACCGCCGGGTTGCGATCGGCGAAGGTCAAGACGAAGTCGGTGATAGCTCCGGCAGTAGTGCCGTCGGGTGTGACCGGCGCCTTCTCGACACTGACGCGGAGTGTGGTGTGTGGGCGAGCCACCGCGGCCGGTGCCAGCGCACCCACGAGCAGCACCACGGATAGGACGGAGATGAGCCGTCGCATGATTATCCCCTCTCAGCGCGGCGAGGGAGCTCCTGCCGCTTGCAGCGGGTTGTCTTCGCCATTGGCCCTCGCCGGAAGACTGTCGGATTCTGGACAGTTGGGGACTAGTCCAGGATTAGTCACGCGCCGCGGCCGACAGCCGCGTAGGTTTCGACGGGTTCCAGAGAGAGGGGATCCCCAATGAGGAACAAACGTAGGGTCCTGATCGCGGTGGTTGTTCTCGCCGTGATGGGCCTTCCATCAGTGGCCAGCGCCGGCCAACAGTCGTGCGACAAGCGAGTCAACAACACCATCAAGAAGCTGCTCGAGTGCATAACACTCGAAGGGGCCCGCGACCACCAGGCGGCGTTCCAGGCAATCGCGGACGCCAACGGCGGAGTTCGTACCTCGGGAACGCCGGGATACGACGCCTCGGCCGAGTACGTCGCATCGCAGATGGAGGCGGCGGGCTACGACGTCACGGTGCAGCCGTTCCAGTTCCCATTCTTCGAGGAGAACACGCCGGGTGAGTTCGAGCAGATCGCTCCCAACCCCCAGACGTACGGCTACTTCGTCGACTTCGCCCCGATGACCTACTCGGGCTCCGGTGACGTCACCGCTACCGCTGAGGGCGTCGATCTGATCATTCCGCCCGCACCCGATCCGAACACATCAACGTCGGGCTGTGAGGCGGCGGACTTCGCCGGATTCACCCCTGGCAATATCGCCGTCGTCCAACGCGGATCATGCTCGTTCGCGGCGAAGGCGCTGAATGCGGAGGCGGCAGGCGCCGTCGGCGTCGTGATCTTCAACGAGGGTCAACCCGGTCGCGAAGGCGCGTTCATCGGTACGCTCGGGGGTCCCGCATCGACTATTCCCGTTGTCGGCACGAGCTATGCGATCGGCGAGGACCTGGCAACGAATTCGGCGACCACACGCCTGTTCGTCGACGCCACGAGCGAGATCCGCGACACGGTCAACGTCATCGCGGACAGCACGACGGGCGACCCGAACAATGTCGTCATGGTCGGCGCCCACCTCGATTCCGTGAGCGAAGGACCGGGCATCCAGGACAACGGATCCGGCTCGGCCGCGATTCTTGAAACGGCCATCCAGATGGCGAAGGTCAAGCCTCGCAACCAGGTTCGCTTCGCCTGGTGGGGCGCCGAGGAATCCGGCCTGATTGGGTCGACGTACTACGTCAACAACCTGGCACAGGAGGAACTCGACGACATTGCGTTGTACCTGAATTTCGACATGATCGGCTCGCCGAATCATGTGTTCTTCATCTATGACGGCGATGACTCCGACGGTGTTGGGGCCGGCCCCGGACCGGAAGGGTCCGCCCAGATCGAACAGGTCTTCGAGCAGTACTACACAGAGAGTGGGCTGCCGTTCAAGGGCACCGACTTCTCCGGTCGGTCTGACTACGGGCCGTTCATTGCGGTGGGTATTCCTGCCGGCGGCCTGTTCACCGGAGCTGAGGGCGTCAAGACGCCCGACGAGGCCGCCCTTTGGGGTGGCACGGCCGGCGACCAGTACGACCCGTGCTATCACCTGGCGTGCGACACGTACGACAACATCAATCTCGAGGCGTACGACGCCAATGTTGATGCGGTTGCCTACGCAACGCTCCAGTTCGCCATGAACACTGAGATCGTCAACGGACGCAAGGGCAAGGGCAACTTCAAGCTGCCCGACCTTCTTCCGGGCTCGTGAAACTGCCGAGCTAGGTGATGTGAGGGGGCGACTGCGGTCGCCCCCTCATCGCGTAGTCGGGGTCTGGAGCGTGCGGTCGCCCGGCGATGGTCCCGTCAGCTCGACTCACGTTGAGCCGTCGATGGGGACGGCGTAGGCCACGAAGTTGTCCTCGTAGCTGCGCAACGAGCTGTTGAAGTCTCCTCCGCAGGTGATCAGGGTGAGTACGGGGTCGCCCGTCTTGTCGAAGATGCGGTCGAGGGGGAGTTCCTGTTTGTCGTATTGGGCGACCTCGAAGACTTCAAAGGTGCCCATCGAACCGTCGTCGTAGCCGATCGTGACCACATCGCCGGGCTCAACGTCGCTCAAGTACCTGAACACGCCGTTGGTGCCGTTGTAGGAGATGTGGGCGGACAGCACCGATGATCCCTCCTCGCCGGGTATGGCGTTGTAGCGATACCAGCCGACTGCGTCGGCTCCCGGAAGCTCCATGTCGCCGTTGTCCTCAACACCGACGTCGACGACGGTGGCGTTGGAAACGGCGATCCGGCTGATCGAGATGGAGGTTGGGGCGGGCAGATCGTTGCGGTGCTCGGCGGGGTCGTACTCGGCGGAGCCGACCGGAGCGACGAGGGCGGCGAGCGGAGAGGTCGTAGTCGACGGAGCGGTGGTTGTCGATGTCGTCGTGGGGGCCGGCGCCGTTGTTGTCGTGGTTGTTGTTGTCGTAGTCGGCTGCGGCGAGGTTGTATCTGCCGTCCCGGCAGAGCTACAGGCGGCGCCGAACAAGGCGACGGTGAGGGTGAGGGCTGCGGTGGTGCGTTTCATGAGGGGAGATCGTAAAGGGGGGTGGGGCATAGTTGCCCCACCCCCCTCGGGTTGTTGTCTCTCTGTCCTACGTAGCTCAGTTGCTGCGGCGGGCGAGGGTGAGGCCACCGGCGGCGGCGAGGGAGGCGATGATCGCCATTCCTGCAACGGCCGCCATCGGGAAGCCGCTCTCAACCGGGCTGTTGCCGGAGGGAACCTCAGTCGGGGTCTGACCAAGACCGGTGATGGTCTCGGTGAGAACCGTCAGGCTGTCAGCGTCGAGCGAACCAACCGCGTAGACGATGAGCGAGTCACCATCGTTGACCGCGATGTCGGCGGGGCCGATGACCACGGGCTCATCAGCGCCGGTGGGAACCACCTCGACGCTGTAGGTCGCGGCAGGCAGGTCGGCCTTGGCTTCGTTCGGGTTGCTCAGGTTGGAGAACGCCACGGCGCCGTCGGCCTTCACGTCGACCGCCGGGGCGGCTGCGGTGTGGCGGACCTGGAGGCGGCCGTTGCCGGCTGCGATCGCCGAAGTGTCATTCTCGAACACGCTGACCGTCGGGGTGCCTGAGGCATCGAGGTTGGCGATGATCGAGTAGTTGCCAGAGGCGGGGAGCGCAACATCGCCCGCATCGATGGCGACGGTGTCGGTGCCGGCCAGCTTGACCTGCAAGTTCACCAGGGTGTCACCGGCGAGAGCCGAGAGGTCCTGAGTGTCGCCGAAGTTGAAGTTCTCAAACACCACGGCGTCGTCGACGTAGACATCGACCGGGGTATCCGGAATGCCGTGGATAAGGTGAATACGTACTGCGGCTTGGCCCATGGCGGGGGCCGCAATTGCCAGAATCATGAGTGCTGCGGCGAATACCGCGACGAGCTTCTTCATTGTCTTTCCCTCCTAGTGGGATCGGTTGAAGATATTACGAGGCCGACGCAGGCAGCGGATGAGTTGTTCTTGTGGGATGGGTCCGGGGCCGCCCTGATGGATTGGTGTTCACAGTGGGTGTGACAAGACCCATGTCGTCACCAGCGGGCCTGGTGCTCCTCGGCCCATCCGATCAGGCCTTCGATGGCGACGTCGGTGCCGTTGTCGTCGACAACGGTCCCGGCGTAGTGGCCAAACATCTGGTGCACCTCGGAGCGGATCAGTGCCAGATTGGTCCGGGCGGTGCGGTCGAGGAAGGGTGTGAAGGTGAGGTCAACTCGGTCTGATCGCATGTGCCACGGTGCCATGAAGTCGGCGTTGTTGTACTCGAAGTCGACCGTGCCCAGCTTGTGGATCCGGCCGTCGACCAGCACCGTGTTTTCGGTGGCGGCCGACGTGTCACCAAATCCGTATCCGAGGTTCAACCCGACCCTCCGGCCGTCGGCGAGGAAGCCGGAGGCGCTGGCCCATACCCAGAACGAGTTGTAGGCCCACACGCCGCGACCCCAGTCGAGATTGCCGGAACTGGTTTCGGGCTCGATCTGGATGATCTCGTCGCCGATGCTGATCTTCCCCTTGACCGGCATGCAGTTGATCTTGCGGTTGAGATAGAAGCGCTTGTCGTTGATGGGAATCACGACCACGGTGGACTCGTGGTCCGGCGGCACGTCAAAGTGGAGGTAAGCCTCGAGGCGTTCCCTTCCAAAGCGGTCCCAACCCACGCTGACGCTTCTCGAGCCCCCGCTGGTGTCGAAGGAGAGCTGGGCCTTCTTCCCGGCATACGAGGCGACACCGGCGTCACTGTTGCGGGGCAATTCGACGCCGGTACCGAGGGGGATGGTGATGGTGTCCTCACGGTACGAGGCATCGGCGAAGTCGACGAGGTAGATGAAGACCTGCCCGGCGTAGCCGAGGTTGGCGACCGTGGCGGAGAAGTAGCCATCGGGGAAGGTCACGCCGTAGTAGTCCCAGCGCTTGATCCGGTAGCGTTGGGCGGCGCCGAGCCGGTAGAACGAGGCCTGCTCGAGGTTGCAGTCGAGCAGCGGTTGGCGGGCCCAGCCGACTTGCATCAAGGTGCCGTCCGAGGCGAGGAGGGGTGACGATTCCGTGATCTCATGCTGGTCGGCAGTCATCGCCGGTTCCCCTACTCGTCAACAAGCTGCGCCGGAAAGCCGCCGCGAGCCACCGGCCCCCAGCGTTCGATCTCGATCCGGATCAGGACCTTGCCCTGGTCGACCATGGCCTGGCGGTACTCGTCCCAGTCGGGGTGTTCGCCTGCGATGTTGCGGAAGTACTCGACGAGCGGCTCGACGGCGTCGGGGAGGTCGACGACCTCGGCGGTCCCGTCGACCTGAACCCATTCGCCACCGAACTCATCGGACAGGACGCAAACCGACACCGCCGGGTTGCGGCGGATGTTGTGTACCTTGGCCCGCATCGGGTACGACGAGATGACGAGCCGTCCGCTGTCGTCGACCCCAAGGGTGTTCGGCGACATCTGGGGTCGTCCGTCGCGGCGGGTGGTGGTCAGGATCGCCTGGTGACGGGGCCGAACGAACTCGAGCAGTCCGTCCCGGGTGACGGTGTTGGTAGTTGCGATGGTGCGTGCCATGTACCCAGCCTATTGCCGTTGCGTTGGGGTTCGGCGGCCCGTCAGTCCTCGGCTCCGGGTTTGGCGGGTTGGAGGCCGGCGCTCTTTGAGCATGCGCCGCAAGTCGACGATCTGTTGCTCGTTGGCGTCGTCGCCGTGAGAGTGGCGAAAGACTTCCGTCTCGTTGCCGACGTGAACCTTCAGGTTTCCGTTGTGCTCTTCCTCGACGGTGCCGACGGCGTTGAGCAGCGAGACCACGTCTTTCCACCGCACGTTGTGGCTCACCGGGTGTTGGTAGATAGCGGTGAGGGTGTCGCGATGGCGGTTGCTCAGGTGCTTCGGGTCAAGTCGGTCGCTGCTGTCGCTCATTGGTTCGCCTTCTGTTCGGACGCTGCGTGAGCCCCATTATGTCGTCCCAGCGGACCGCCGGGCCGGTGCAGCATTGGTCGACCTTCGGGACTCGAAGGATCGGCAGTTCAGGCCGTGTCGATCGTCACGCCTTCGACTCGGTAGCAGACCGACAGGCGGTAGGGCTCGTCGAGGGCGTCCCAGATGCGGGCGGACTCCTCGAAGCTGAGGTCGCTCGGCGCGAGTCGAGCGTCGATGGGGCTGACGCTGAGGTTCGGGATGCGGCGCGACCCGTGCAGCGTGCGATTGGCCTCGAGGATCTGGATGGTGCGGCCCAGGATCAGCTGATCCGTGTCGGGTTCACCCGACGTCGGGGTCATCAGGTAGTAGAGATCGACCTGGGCGGCCGGGCGATCGTCGGTAGGGGAGTCGTTCGAGGCGGCGCTCGGCACGACCCGGAACAGGAACATCGACATCAGTCCGTGCTCGTTGCCGGAGATGACGTCGGAGGGTGAGAACACCGAGATGCTCTGCGGATCGACATGGTGGTTCCCGATGTTGGTTTCACTCAGACCTTCGAACAGCAGCCAGCGCAGCTGCAGCGTCACGTCCCGGATTGCGGTGAAGTCGCTCATTCAATCCCTCGTGTAGCGGCCCGAGCGGTGGCCCGGACTGTATGGATCGGCTCCAGGCCGCGAACCTTTATGGCGGCCGTGGCTATCGGCTCGACTTCTGGGAGGCAGCCAAAACGCGGAGCGGGTGGACGTCAAGGCTTCTGCAAGGTCGCATCGCGAGGGTTCACCAGGAGCGTGCTCGTGGGCAAAGGTCGTAGCGGCCTACGGAGTGCGGACGGATCGTCGGCATATTCCTGGAGGTGTATCGCGGGAAGTGCTCGTGGTCTCAACCGGTGGAGAGACCATCGATCACGGCCCGCAGTGCGTCCGTAGCGAAATGGGAGTCGTCGAAACCTGCAAAAACAGACGGATCCACTGGAATTCCGCCGCTCGGCCCGAACTCTGCGGCGACGAGGGCAACTGATGTTTCTCCGCTTCCGTCGAGCGCCACCAGCAACACCCTGCCGATGCCCTTGGTCACATCGTCTATGGCATGCCCGGCGGCAGCGACAAGTGCCTGGCCACGGCCAACCAGGGTGTACGTTGGACCGCGGATCTCCATGCTCTGCGCAATCCGTCCGGTTGGACTGTTGGCGAGGGTCCACGGGAACGGTCTGGGGTTTGCGTAGGTGAGGCCGGTTGCGACGGCGGAGCGCCAGAAGTCGATTGATTCGGCGGCGCCGGCGTCTGCGGTCGCCACGCTGAGGCCGGCGATGGGGGAGGTGCCGAAACGGCCCACCAGGGTTTCTGCTGCCCACCGCGCGGTCGCCGCGCCGCTGCGCTCCATCGACGGGCTGTCCCACGCACCAGAGCCCAGAAAATCGACCATCACGGTTGCCCCAGGAGCAACGCCGAGTTGAGGCCTCCGAAGGCGAACCCACAGCTCATGACTATCTCCAGTCGACTGGCCGGGCGCGCAGTCGCGACCACGTCGAGTCCGAGGTCGGCGTCCGCGGTCTGCAGGTTGGCGTTTGGTGGCACGACATGGTGTTTGAGGGCGAGGACGGAGACGGCTGCCTCGACGGCGGTGGCGGCGCCGAGCGAATGACCTAGGGCTCCCTTGATGCTCGACACCGGCGGAGGGTTCGACCCGAACACGTGGTGGAGGGCTGTTGCTTCGGCAGCGTCAGAGGCATGGGTTCCAGTACCGTGGGCACTGACCCAACCGACGTCGGCCGGGTCCGCTCCGGCGGCGGTCAAGCCGGCCGACATCGCCTGCGCCATGCCCGAGCCGTCCGGTCGCGGTTTGGTGGGGTGGAACGCATCACCGCTGAAGCCGGCCCCGGCCACCACCGCCAGCGGGACGGCACCTCGGGCAATGGCGTCCGCTTCGCGTTCGAGGACCAGTACCGCGGCTCCTTCGCCGATCTGCATCCCCTGCCGGTTTTTGTCAAATGGACGACATCGTGACGGCGTCATGGCGCGCATCCTGGCGAAGCCGACCATCGCGATCCGTGAGAACGGCTCGACACCCCCAGCGAGGGCCATGTCGATCTCCCCGCTGCCCACGGCGGCAGCTGCAGTGCCGATTGCGTAGTTGCCGGCTGCGCACGCGGTTCCATAGGTCCGCTGCGGTCCATCGAGGTGAAGATCGGTGGCGATCTCGCCGGCAAAGACGCTGCCGGCATACTCGGCGTTCACAAAGGGGGCACCTTCGGCGGCCGCTTCATATCCTGCGGATTCCCCCATCGTGGTGCCGATGAACACTCCGACTCGGCCTCGAGCAGCCTGGTCCGGCAACGCGGCCGAGTCTGCGGCTTGTCGAGCAGCAGCCCGTGCCAGGGCACGGCCCCGACGCCGTGGATCCGGTTCGCCGAGGTCACCCGGGATCCGGCACGCCACCGCGACCGGGTAGGCCTCGAGGTCTGGCCACTGCCGCGCCGCGCTGTCGCCGGACAGCAGGCTGGACCACAACTCGGTTGCGTTCATGCCAAGTGGTGTCTGCACGCCGAGCCCGGTCACGACGACTGTGGCGCTCGCGGTGTCAGCCATGTTCGAGGCGCAGCAGCATGTAGTCGGCGATGGCATCCAACGTGGTGAGTTGCTGCCAATCGTCATCGGGTACCAGCACGTGGTATCGGTATTCGATCCTGGCTACGAACTCGATGATGTCCAAGGAGTCCAGTCCGACCGCTTCTTCGAGACGGTCGTCTGGCTCGATGACCGCAGGTATCTCGTCGTTGACGGCTCGCAGCTCTTCCCTGAGGATCTCGAGCACGTCCTCCCGGTCCGGCACTTCGACCGCCGGTGCGAGCGGTTGCGACGCTTCAGGAGGCATAGCGGAACACCGTTCTGCGGGTGAGTTCGTCGGCCCGTTCGATTGCCCCGGGGGCGTCGCGCAGAGGAACCATGGGATCACCGAGGATGCGATAGCGCGATGACGCGTCATCAGGGCTCGGGATGGCGGTCGCAATCAACTCGCCCAGCGTTCGCGGCGAGGAGGTGAGTCCTCTCGCCAGCCGTAGCGCCCACCGTCCATTGTCGATGTGGAGGGTTTCCCGTACCGCCCCGAACGTTGCGCCGGCCGCGCCGAGAAGCGGCAGCGCCTCAGCAAACGAGAGGCCAACTCGTTTGCGGCTGGCGGTGAAGCAGGTGAGCGACAGGATGGCCGCGGTGGGTTCGGCGACGTCCTCGAAATGGTGGGCGCGAGTCCCGCGATATCCAACCCAGCCCACTGGGCGCCCATGACCGACATACACGCCGATTGCCAGTCCGCACCCCAGGCCGAGCAGCATGTCGTCCCTGACCAGGTGATCTGCCGTCCACTCGTACACACGCAGCGGCCGCTCCCCCTCGCCGAGCAACCGGCCGATGCGGCCCGAGAGGTCTCGGTACCGACGGCTGCGTTGGCCGAGCAGAGCCGCCGACCGGGAGGCCGGGATGGCTCGTCGGCGATGCAGGAGTGCGGTGCGTTCGGCGAACCGGCCAAGGCCGGGCGCTCCGATGTCCGGCAGCCAACCGATCGGGACCCGACGTCCTCCACCGGGGTAGAGCAGCGGGCCGGGAACCACTGTGCGCGGTGACCGTCGCCTGCCCCCGACCAGGAGCACCGCGTCGACATCGGCCGAGATCTCGCGCAACGCTTCGGTCGAAGGGATCTGGGTCGTCACGATCGACGCCACCGAGCCCAACCCGGCGTAGGCGTCGAGCAATGGGGAGAGGGCGTCAAGCGCAGCAGGGGCCGCCATGACGGCAACCCGCTGCTGCGCGTGATCGTTCCGGAGCGTCATGCGGCCCTGACCACGTCGATGTAGGGCTGCCAGGGTGCCACGTCTGCATCCGACTGACCGAGCAGTTCCTTGCGCACGAAGTAGTGCATCGTGATCTGTCCCTGCTGTTCCCGGTTGAAGGCATCAAAGTCGCCTGCAGCGGCAATGAGGTCGTCCTCGCCGTTGAGGCCCATGGTGCGACCCGAGTCCAACGTATCGGTCGTGCCCGCATGGTCGATGTCGATCGTGATGTCGCTGACCCCCTCGTCGTAGCCGTAGTTGTAGCCCGACCCGAGGACCTGGGCGTGAATCGCCTGGGCCATGTAGAAGGGTCCCTCGACCTCCGACTGCCACACATGGGTCAGTTCGTGGATGAGCGTGTGACGGGTGATGCCGTCGTCGACGTCGAAGTTCACCAGGTTGTTGCTCACGAAGGCCCGACTGTCCGGGTTGCCGGTGAAGAAGTCCTGGATTCCGAAGATCACATCGTTGGTCAGGCTCTCCGCAGCCAGGTAGATGTGGTCGTAATCGAGGACATCTTCGAACACCGTCTGAGCGTCGGCGATCTCGTCCGCAGTCATTGGACGGTATGACGCAAGCGTCGAGAGCAGGATGCTCACCACGGTGGCGAGTGCGCCGCCCGCAACCTCGAGGGCTGCCTCCAGGATGTCGGTGATGGCTTCACCGATCTCGCGGGCGGCCGCAACGATCCGTTCCAACGTATCTTCGGAGAGGGCGACACCGGCAGCGATGATCTCATCGAGGGCACGCCCTGCAGCCCGAATGGCCCGCATGACGTTCTCGAGCGCTTGGTCGGGATGCTCGATGGTGTCGGCGATGATGGTGACCACCTCGACCCCGAGGTCGAGCAGGGTGGTAACCACCTCCTGGATCGTTTCGAGCGCCCGGTTGGCTGCCCACTGGATGAAGTCTGCAACAGCGTATCCGGCCTTGAAGGCCCCCTCGATCACACTGCGAAGCCCTTCCAGAGCATCGTTTTCGATGTACGACAGCACGTAGCTGACGGAGTTGCCGATTCGTGTTGTGGCTTCTCCGAGCAGCTCGAGGGCAAGGTCGCCGGTCGCCTGCGCCCACTCGATGACCTCGTAGAGCGCGGTTCCGATGTCCTCGATCAGTTCGACGATTCGATCGAACACTTCGCTGACCTGAGTCATTGCCCAGTCCAAGACCTCGGACACGCTCTTCTTCACGAAACGAATCGCCAGCACGGCTTCGCGCCATAGGTCGGAGGCCAGGTCCTCTGCACGGTCGATGAGCCAGCCGAGCACGTCGCCCACGGGGCCCAATGCCTGGAGGATGCCGTTGACGATCTTGCGAAAGACAAAATACGAACTCTCGATGACGGCCTCGAGCATGTCGACGACCGCCTCGCCGGCCTCGAGGGCGGCTTCGATGAAGCGCGCCGCGGTGCGGTAGGTGAATTCCACCATGTCGAGAGTGAACTCAACGATGGTCTTGCCGACTTCGAACGCTGCCTTGACGATGGCCTTGAGCGTGTCGAACGCAATACTGACGATGTCCTTGAGAACGTTGAGCAGGGTCTTGCCGGCGTCAAAGATCGCCTGGACGACCTTGCGGGTAGCGGCCACTCCCAACTGAACGACGTCGATGGCCAACTCGGCAATGGTGCGGCCCGCCTCCAGGACGCCCTTCACAACGGCGGCCGCAATATCGACGGTTGTCTGCGCCACGTAGGTGACGAAGTCGGTGATCGCTTCTCCCACTTCTGCGGCGGCCTTGGCCACCTGCTTGACGAAGTCCGTCCCCGCGGCGACTACCTCGTCGAGGATGCCGCCGACGGTCTCGCCGAGGTCGGTCAGTGACCGCACCACTTGCTGGAGCAGAGTGTGCGGACGGGTGATGAGCGCCACCAGGATTTCACCGACGGCCTTGCCGAGGGCGAGGAGCGCGGCGACTGAGTTCTGGATGAGCGTCAGCCCAAACTGGAGGGCTTGTTCGAGGATGTTGCCGATCGACTTGCCGATCTCGATGAGCGCCTCGATCCCTTTCTGGATGATGCTCAGTGCCTTGTCGGCTAGGTAGGAGAGCAGTTCGCCCAGGGTCCTGCCGAGGTTGTCGATGGCGCGCAGCACCATTACCAACCCGTCCTTGACCAGGGTGAAGGCCGCATCGAGGATTTCAAACATCGCCTTGCCGATTGCCTCGAGCCCCTGGATGATCTTGCGCACCACGTCGTAGCCGGCCTTGACGACCTCGATGAGCAGATTGGCCACGGTCTCGAACGCATCGAGCAGTGCCCGTGCCAGGTCCGCGATTGCGTCAAGCGCCCAATTTACGATGTCCGAAATGGCGTCGACGAACGCGCCGACGATGTCTCCGATCGCGTCGACGACTGCGGTGACAGCATCGGAGATGGCGTCGGCCACGTCCTCGAAGAACTCGACGACGGCAGAATCGGTGTCGGCACCGGTGTTCGCGGCCGCGGCTCCTGCATCCTGCATCACACGGATTTCTGCTCCTGCGTCACGGATCCAGTACATGACGTCACGAAGCGCGGTGCGATTTCGGGTCCCGTCGAACCCGACCACGAAGTCGCGCATGATGAGCTTGCCTTGCGCCCGGGGGAGTTGGCTGATCGCGTGGACTACGCCGCGGGCTTCGCCTGCTTCTCGATATCCATCGATCAGGGCGTACCGCTCATCCTTGCTCCAGTCTGCTGCCCGTTGGAAGAGTTGCCGGTGGTCATCGGCCGTCTTCAACGAAGTGGCATACGCTCTTGCCAGGGCCACCGCTCGTGTACGACGCTCGCCGTAGGCAGCCCGAAACGCGGGTGCCAATTCGACGGCTCGATAATCCGCTGCGGCGACACTCTGGGCCATCGCCTCCTTGTTCCGTATCGCGACGCTTTCGGTCGCCACAGTTATCCGGTTCATCGTCCCCTCCTGTCAGAAAGCCGACCATTGTGCCGGAACAGTGGTCACATGCCGGCATCACTCGGTGTGACCCGATCCAGCGTCATCAAACCTATGCGGCGAAGCCAGGGCCTGCCGGGTGGTTTTGGTGACTATTCCAAGTGACCTGTTCTCTGGTACTCAGACGCCGGTTCCCGGTTCTTGATACAGAAGTTTCTTGCCTTCAGCCCGGAACCGTCGACCCGCAACCCTGGCCTTCGGCAGCCGGTCAGGCGTGTCACCCTGGGGTGATAGGTTGTGGCGCGTGAGGATGGTGAGGATTTTGGGAGTGGCCAGGTGACGGTATCGGTCCATGTCGCGCCACATCCGGACGCCCTGGTCGCGCTCCTCGTCGGCCAACTCGCTGACCCGCCCGAGGACCCGTTTGCCCCCGAATTGATTGCGGTTCCGACCCGGGGAATCGAGCGCTGGCTCACCCAACAGATCGCTTCCGGGCTCGCCGCTCGTGGTGTCGGTGACGGGATTGCGGCCAACATCGAGTTCCCCTCACCATGGCGACTGGTGCGCGAGGTGCTGCTCGCCGTCCCCGAACTCGCCGCCTCGGTCGATGCCTGGCAGGGCCCCGATCTGATCGCCCATGTTCTCGGTGCCATCGACGCCCACTCCTCCGAGCAGTGGATGCGCCTGATCGAGCGTTACATCACAACCGCCGACGGCACTCCGGGACCAAATCGAATCACTGCCGCGACGAAGATCGCCGGCCTCTTCTCCGCCTACGCCCGGCGCCGCCCAGAGATGATCCGGGCTTGGGCCGCGGGTGACGATGTCGGTCCCGACGGCGAACCGATTCACGAAGGTGACGCTTGGCAGCCCACGCTGTGGCGGCTCGTGCGCGACCAGATCGGTGTCCCCGCCCTGGCCGAACTGCTCCCGGCCGGTCTGGAACCGATCCGCACCGGGGCCGTCACGCTCGACCTGCCAGACCGGCTCTCCATCTACGGACTAACCGCCTCCGACCCGCTCGACCTCCAGGTCATCGCCGCTCTCGGTGAGCAGCACGAGGTCGACCTCTATGTGCTCCACCCATCGCCGGTCTTGTGGGAAGCGGTGGACGGTGATCTGCCGCCGGCACCGCCTGCCCGTGACGCCGACCCCACGGCCGCCCTCGCCGACCACCCGCTGCTCGCCTCCTGGGGCCGAGACGCCCGAGAGCTGCAGCTGGTTCTTGGTGCCGCCGGGCTGACTGCCACCTCGGTCGGCGGCTCCGACCTCGAACCGACCACCCTGCTGTCTCAGCTCCAGGACGACATCCGCGCCAACCAGCCGCCCGCAACAGCTCCCACCGCTTTTACACCGGAGGGTGAACTCGGCGCCGGGTCGGAGGGGGTACAACAGATGGAGCTGCTGCCCCTCGAAGCAGAGGCGCACCCCACCGAGGCCAAGAGCGGCCCGCCCAACCCAGCCACTGTCCCTTCTGCGCCCACTCTCGCCCCCGAAGTCATCACCGGCACCGACCGTTCGATCCAGATCCACGTCACCCACGGCGCCCGCCGCCAGGTTGAGATCACCCGCGATGCCATCCTCCACGTCCTCGCCGCCGACCCGACGCTGGAACCACGCGACATCGTCATCATGACCCCCGACCTCGCCACGTTCGCCCCGCTGCTCGAGGCCGCCTTCCCCGTCAATCGTGCCGACGACGGTGGGCTGCCGGATCTGCGGCTGCGGATCGCCGACCGTTCCCCGGCGGCGGTCAACCCGCTGGTTCGGTTTGCCGCCACCGTGCTCGAGCTTGCCGATTCTCGCCTCGAAGCGGGCCGGCTGCGGGAGCTGGTGACCAGACCCGTGGTGCAGCAACGCTTCGGGTTCGACCTCGACACCGCCTCCTCGATCGTCAGCCTCATCGACGATGCCGAGATCAGCTGGGGCCTCGATGGCGCCGACCGTGAGGCGTGGCGGGCCGGCTCCAACGACGAGCGCACCTGGCGCCGCGGCCTCGACCGGGCGCTCGCCGGGGTCTTCTACGAGGACGACCCGGTCCAGGTGGTGTCCGGCACGGCTCCGCTCGACGGGGTCGAAGGCCAAGACGCCACGCCGGTGGGGCTGCTCGCTGCCATTGTCGACCGGATCGTGGCCATCCGCGAGATGCTCGCCGCGCCGCTGCCGGCATCGCAGTGGGGCCGGGACATCTCCGACGCCGTCCGGCTGCTGGCGAGACCCGGTTGGGATGACGAGTGGCAACTTGGCCAACTCGAACGGCTACTCGCCGAGACCTTCCCGGATCCTGCCGACGGTGCCCCCGACCCGTTCCTCAGCCTGGCCGAGGCTCGCCGTGCCGTTGCGGGCTGGACCGAGTCCCGCCCCAGCCCGCTGCACTTCCGCACCGGCGACGTCACCGTCTGCACCCTGGTACCGATGCGATCGGTGCCGTACCGGCTGGTGTGTCTACTCGGGATGGACGACGACCGCTTCCCCCGCTCCAGCCGCACCGACGGCGACAACGTGCTCCTCGGTGACGAGAACGTCGGCGACTACGACCGTGCCGCCCAGGACCGCCAGCTCCTGCTGGATGCGGTGATGGCGGCCGGGGATCACCTCATCGTCACCTACTCGGGTCGCGACGAACTGACCAACGGCGACCTTCCCCCTGCGGTCCCGATCGCCGAGCTGCGTGACACGCTCGAGGCCATGGTCGGCACTGGTGGCCTGGAGGCGATCGAGACGATCCATCCTTTGCAGTCGTTCAGCGAGGCCAACTTCACCCCCGGCGAGCTCAATGTCCCCGGCCCGTTTGGTTTCGACCCGGTCGCCTTGGCCGGAGCTCGGGCGGTGGCCGCTTCCAAGGACGCCGCCGTGGGCAACGAGCTGCCGTGGTCCGAGCCTGAGCCGATCGCTGAGATCTCCCTTGAAGATCTGATCCGCTTCCTCCAGCACCCGGTGCAGCGCTTTATGGTTGCCCGCATGGGGTTCTCGGTTCCCAAGGCGGGCGAGATCCCCGACGACACGCTTCCCGCCGACCTCGACGCACTCAGTCGGTGGGGATTGAAGGAGCGTCTGCTCGACGGCCTCGCCGACGGCTACGACCTCGATGAACTCTCCGCCCGGGAACTGGCCGGCGACGGGTTGCCGCCGGGCGTGCTCGGCCACGACGACCTCGGCGACGCCATCGAGGCGGCAACCGAACTGTGGAACGGGGCAGTCGAGCGCGGCTACCAACGCGAGGCGATGCGTCCGTATCGGGGTGCCGTGCAGGTCGGCGACGTCACCGTCGAAGGCGCCGTCTTGGGCGATCCCGACCGGGCGCACCTCGCCAAGGTCACGGCGTCGCGGGTCAAGGGCAAGCACCGGCTGCGGGCCTTCACCGAGCTCGTCTTCTTGAGCGCGCTTGAACCCGACCTGGCCTGGGAGTCGTTCGTGCTGGGCCGCTACGCCGGCGGCCGGGGCCACGTTGCGGTCACGATCGGGCCGATCGGCGACACGCCACGGCAACGCCGGGCCGAAGCCAAGGCGATGCTGACCGAGTTGGTCGCCCTCTTTGTCGAGGGCCACCGGGCGCCGCTCCCGATGCCGTGCGAGTCGTCGTACAACTGGCAGCGGTACGTCGGGTCGGACCGAGGTAGGGCCTGGGGCACCACACGGGACTCGTGGGAGAGCGACAAGTTCAGCCCGGAGGCCGAAGACCCGGCGCACCAAGCTCTGCTCGCCGACTTGGGGGAGATGCGGGCGCTGCTGCGCTCCGGATTCGCCGACTATGCCAAACGGCTCTGGGCTCCGATCATCCCCCTGTCCCGGGAGAAGAAGCTGTGACCGCCGTCTTCCCGTTCGATCCGCAGGAGCCCTTGGGCGACGGCCGCACCGTCATCGAGGCGAGTGCCGGCACCGGCAAGACGTTCACGATCTCGGCGCTGGTCACCCGCCTGATCGCCGACGAGGGGGTGCCGCTCGATGAGATCCTCGTCGTCACCTTCACCCGGGCCGCCACCGCCGAGCTGCGCTCCCGGGTCCGTACGCGCCTCGTCGCCACCTTGCGCGCCCTCGAGGGAGGCCCGGCGACCGAATTCGGCGGAGCCGAACTCGACTCGAACGACCGACATCTGGCCGTGCTGCTCGGCGGGGATCGTGAGCCGGCGGCGACCCGGATCCGCGAGGCGTTGACCCATTTCGACCGAGCCCAGATCTTCACCATCCACGGCTTCGCCCAGCGTCTGCTCGGCCATCTCGGGCTGCGGGCCCGGCTCTCCCATGAGCTGGAACCCGGGGAACCAGACGAGCTGCTGCTCGCCCAAACGGCCAGCGACCTCATCGTGGGCCGCTACGCCGCCGATGGCGGCGAGGAGCCGCTGAAGTCCAAGGACGTCATCGAGATCGGCCGAACCGTGGTCGGCACTCCCGACGCCCGTATCGTCCCCGACGTCGACGAGGTCGACGGGCCGGCCCGGGACCGAGTCGAGCTGGCCCATGCGATGCGTGAAGAGGTCGCCCGCCGGATGCGAGCCGCCGGCCTCGTCACTTACGACGACGGGCTGGTTGAGGTGCGTGACACTCTCGCCGACCCCGAAGTGGGCGCCGCCGCCCGGGGGTTGCTGGCCCGCCGCTACTCGGTGGCGCTGGTCGACGAGTCCCAGGACACCGATCCCATTCAATGGCAGGTGATCCGGTCCGTGTTCGATGGAACCCGTCGCAACAATGCTCACCGCAACGGGCCTCGGCTGGTGGTGATCGGCGACCCGAAGCAGTCGATCTACAGCTTCCGGGGCGCGGATGTCGAGTCGTACCTGGCGGCGCTCGACGGGGCCGATGCGCTGCGCACCCTGGAGACCAACTGGCGCAGCGACGGCCCCCTGATCGACGGGCTCGATGTGCTGTTCGCCGGCGCCACGTTCGGCGACGACCGCATCGAGTACCACTCGGTCCGGCCGGCCCCCGACCACCAGGCAGCCCGCATCCACGACGCCGGCCCGCCGCTGGTGATCCGCCGCTTCGGCCCCGACCTCGAGATCCCGACCCGTCGGGACGGCTACTTCCTCGTCGACCATGCGCGCCGTGCCGTCGCTGCCGACGTGGCCTCCCAGATCGTGCGGCTGCTCACTTCGGACGTGACGATCGATACCGCCGACGGCACCAAGCCGCTGCGCCCCGACCAGATCGCCGTGCTGTGCCGCACCCGCAAGCAGGTTGACATGGTGCGTGCCGAACTGACCACCCGTTGCGTGCCTTCGGTGGCGGCCCGCACCGGCGGGGTGTTCGCCTCGATGGCCGCCGAGGAATGGCGCCGCTTCCTCCACGGGGTGGAGAGCCCGGAGCGGCTCACCCTGGTGCGCCTCGCCGCCAGTTCGCTGCTGACGGGCTACTCACCACAGCAGATCGCGGCGCTCACCGACGAGGAAGCGCTCGAACTGCAGCGCCAGATGCAGGAGTGGCGAGAGATCCTGGTCACCGAGGGAGTGCCGGCGTTGCTCGCCGCCGTGCAGCGCAGCACCGGCCTCTCCGCTCGGGTGCTGGCGCTCGACGACGGGGAGCGCACCATGACCGACCTCACCCACCTCGCCGAGGAAATGCATGCGGTGTGGCGCAAGCGCCGGATCGGGTCGTTGGTTGGCTGGCTCGAGACCACGATGGCCGAGGCCGCCCAACGCGACGAGGCCAACATCGAGGAAGCCGAGTCCCGTCAGCGCCGCTTGGAGACCGACGCCGATGCGGTCCAGGTGCAGACCGTCCACGGCGCCAAGGGTCTGCAGTGGCCGGTGGTGCTGGTCCCGTACCTGTGGGACGTGTCGACCTGGAGGCCGCCGGTTCCCGTCTTCCACGGTGACGAGGGGGTGCCCCGGGAGCGGCTGATCGACGTCGGTGGCAAGGGTGCCCCCGGCTACGGCGACCACCAGAAGGTGGCCGCAGCAGAGGATGCCGCCGAGGAGGGACGGCTCCTGTACGTGGCGTTGACGAGGGCCGAGCATCACCTGATGGTGTGGTGGGTTGAGAACTCGACCAACACCGGCATCTCGAAACTCAACGGCCTCATCACCAAGGACGACCGCACCCCGGATGACCTGGTGACGGCGGGCGGCGGGAACATCGCGGTGGAGACGCTCGACAAACTGCCGCCGGTGGTCGAATACCAACCGGACGATGAGGACCCGAAGCCGCTGGAGCGGGCCCGGTTCGAGCGTCGGCTCGACTACGACTGGCGGCGGGCGTCGTTCTCGTCGCTGTCGCCGGAGCACCCGATCGGCGCCGCCGCCGAGACGATCGAGCAGCCACCCCGCGACGACGAATCCGGTCTGACCGTCGAACCCGACGAGGAGATCACGCCGGCGGGCGAGTCCATGCTGCCGATGGCCGACCTGCCCCGCGGGGCCCGCTTCGGGACGCTGGTCCACCACGTGTATGAGCACGTCCCGTTCGACGCTGCCGACCTCGAAGGTGCGATCCGCGAGGCCCTGGCGCCGGAGCTGGCTTACGCCACCTGGGACTTCGATCCGGAGGCGTTGATCACTGGGCTCGTGGCATCGATGGAAACCCCGCTGGGGCCGGAACCGGATGCCCCCCGTTTGCGTGATCTCGACCCGCGCCGGGTCTTCGACGAGTTGGTGTTCGAGTTGCCGGTCCGCACCGACGCCGGCACCGTTTCGCTGCGGGACATCGGCACGGTGATGCTGGAGCACCTCGCAGCCGACGATCCGTACCGGGCGTACGCCGAGACGTTGCAGGGCCTGCCGGGGTCACGGTTCCGGGGGTTCCTGACCGGGGCGATCGACCTGACCGCGCGGGTCCGGTTGCCCGATGGGGACCGGTATGTGGTGATGGACTACAAGTCGAATGCCCTGCCGATGCGCGGCGAGGTGCCGAGCCCGCTCGATTACGGGCCGGGGCCGCTGGCGGCGGCGATGATCGACGGCAACTACGTGCTGCAGGCGACGCTGTATCAGGTGGCGCTGCACCGCTACCTGCAATGGCGACTGCGCGGCTACGACCCGCAGCAACATCTCGGTGGGGCGATGTATCTGTTCGTGCGTGGCATGGCGGGCCCGGATGCCCCGGTGGTCGACGGCGAGCGCTGCGGCGTGGCGCGATGGCGGCCCCCGGTGGGGATGATCACGGGTCTGAGTGAGCTGTTCGTGGGAGGCACGCCATGACGCTGCATGATCGGGTGGCGTTGGCGACGGAGCGTCCCTGGGTCGTGGTGGGTACCGGCGGGCTGCTGGCGGCGTTCAACGACGCCGGGGTGCTCAACCCGCTGGACGTTGAGGCGGCCAAGACGATCGGCAGGCTGCTCGGCGAGGACGACCCGGCGGTGTTGCTGGCGGCTGCGCTGACGGTGCGCGGTACGAGGTTCGGCCACGTCTGCGTCCGGCTGGATGCGGTGCGCGAAGCCGTGGTGGTGGATGGCCAGGACCCCGACGAGATCGAGGCGCTGCCGTGGCCGGAGACCGATGGGTGGTCGGCGGCGGTCGGGGCGAGCGTGCTGGTGGGTGACGGGTCGGGCGACGAGCCGCTGGCGCTGGAGGACGGCCGGCTCTACCTGGAGCGCTACTACCGGTATGAGGAGCAGGTGGCGGCGATGATCTCGGCCCGCTGCTCGGAGGAGCGCCGCCCGCTGGCCCCGGCAGCGGCGCGGATGCTGGGTGAGTTGCTGGATCAGGGGACCCGCCAGTACGAGGCGGCGGTGTTGGCGTTGACGGGGAACGTGGCGGTGATTGCGGGTGGCCCGGGGACGGGCAAGACGCACACGATTGCGGCGGCGCTGGCAGCGTTGGCGACGAGCGATGGCGAGTTCCCGGCGGTGGCATTGTGCGCCCCAACGGGCAAAGCGGCGGCCCGGCTGGGTGAAGCGATCGGGGCGATGGCGGCGGAGCTGGATGATGACCGGGTGAGCGAAGCGCTGGCGAAGGTGGAGCCGAGCACGATCCATCGGTTGCTGGGGTGGAGCTGGGACCGAGGAAGGTTCGCCCATCATGGCAAGAACCCGCTGCCGCATGATGTGGTGATCGTGGATGAGATGTCGATGGTCTCGTTGCCGATGGCGGCAAAGCTGCTGGCGGCGGTGCGGGACGATGCGGCGGTGGTGCTGGTGGGGGACCCGTTCCAGTTGGAGTCGATTGAGGCGGGCACGGTGCTGGCGGACATCGTGGGCTCGGGTGAGGCGAGCGGGCCGGCGATCCGGGCCCCGATTGCGGATCATGTGGTGGTGCTGGAGCGGGTGTTCCGGTTCGAGGAGGACAGTGCGATCGCCGACTTCGCCGAGGCGGTCCGGATGGGCGACGGGGACGCCGCGGTGGAGCTGCTGGATGCCGGGGGGGAACAGGTCCGTTGGGTGAGGGAGCGGGGCGGAGCAGCGTTCGAGGAGCTGTGGGATGTGGTGGTCAACCAACGGGTGCGGATGGTGGAACTGGCCGGCGAGGGGAGGGGCGAGGAAGCCCTGGCGGTGTTGAAGGAGCTGGTGGTGTTGTGTGCGAGGAGGAACGGCCCGGATGGGGTGTCGGGCTGGGGCCGGGAGATCGAGCGGGCGTTGGACGAGCGGTTCACGGGGCTGCGCTGGGGCGGGGAGTGGTACCCGGGCCGGCCGGTGATGATCACGAGGAACGACTACGGCTTGGACCTGTACAACGGGGACATCGGGGTGTGCGTGGAAACGGACGATGGACTGCGGGTGCTGTTCGACCGTGACGGTGGAAGAGCGTTCGCCCCGAGCCACCTGGGCGAACACGCCACGGTGCACGCCATGACGATCCACAAGAGCCAGGGCTCCCAGTTCGACGAGGTCGTGGTGGTCCTGCCGGGGGAGTCGAGTCGCCTGCTGACACGGGAACTCCTGTACACGGCGGTGACGAGGGCGCGGAAACGGGTCAGAGTGGTCGGCAGCGAGGACGTGGTCCGCAGCGCAGTGGAGAGGTCTGTGCAGCGGGCGTCGGGGCTTGGCGTGCGTCTCGAGGGGACGAAGGCGCCCTGATCCTCCGGCGGAGGTTGTCACCACCCTCGCCATACATGATCGTGGTGCAGGCTTCGGTGCCGATGCGGTCGTTGGTCGGATTGCGCCGAGCCCTCGCGGATGGCGCCTCTTGGGGAGCCATTTGCCACTTCTCGTTTGAGCCGGAGCGTCGTACGTTGAGGGGTACGAGCGAGGATTGGCGATGTTGGCAGCATCGAGTTCTGGGATCACGCCCCAGACGGCAACCACCTTGCGGCGCTGGGGGCGCATCTGGCTGGGCGGCGCCCTGGCGGCGATGGTTGCGTTCACGCTCATCCGCCTGGCACTCGGCGGTGCCGAGGTCCACGACTGGGAATCAATCGTGTGGCCCATCGCCGTGTTCGCCATTGCGGTGGGCGGCGTGCTGGTGTTCCGCTTCGAAGGGTTCGGGGGGTTCTGGCTGGCGCTGGTCGCGGTGGTCGGCGGAGTCGCGGTCGCCTCCCACTTTGGTCCCGTCGCGGGTGTGATCCCCGTCGTGGCGCTCGTCCCGGCGTCGACGTTCTTCATCTTGGCATGGCGCCGGGTGCGTAGCCCGGCTGCGGTTGCCGTCTACCTCGTCGTTCTGGGAGTCGTCCTGGTCGCCGGCGGGTACGCCGCCTATGCCGCGTACGACGCCGTCTTTGGGCCATCTCACCCGGCGTCGGTGACGCCGGCACCGGAGCCTTCACCCGTGCGGTGGATGTGGTCCGGTGCCGCGGACACGGATGGGTTCTCGGTGGTCGCCGCCGTCGACGCGGCCGGGCCGGTGGCGCTGCTCGTTGCGGCCGACCCGGACGGCGAGTGGCTGCAGGTGGGAACGGCGACCGGTGACGAGAGCGGGACCGTCCGATTCGAAGTCGCCGGTCTGGCGCCGGGATCGTCCTATCGCTACGTCATCGAGACCTCGCTGGGTCGGGGCCCCGAGGGATCGACCGCGACGTTTCCCGACGGTGCCGCCGATGTGACGATTGTGTTCTCGTCATGTGCGCGCCGCGGCTCGAACGGCGCGGTGTTCGATGCGATTCGCGCCGTGACGCCGGATCTGTACATCATCACCGGCGACCTGTTCTACGGGGACATCGGTCCCGACGATCCCGCGGCCTTCCGTGCGGCGTATGAGGAGGCGCTGACCCAGCCGGCGCAGGCGGCGCTCTATCGGTCGGCTCCGATCGCCTACGTCTGGGACGATCACGACTTCAGCCAAAACGACGCCGACGCATCGGCGGCGAGTCGGCCCGCCGCCATGGCGGTGTATCGGGACCTGGTTCCGCACTACCCGCTGCGCGGCGAGGACGAACCGATCTTCCAGGCGTTCACCATCGGCCGGGTGCGGGTGATCATCACGGACACCCGGTCGGGGCGCGACCCCGCCGGGTCGATGCTGGGAAGCGAGCAGCTGGCGTGGTTGGAGAACGAACTCAGCCACGCGGCCGATGAGTATCCGCTGGTGCTGTGGGTCAACCCGGACCCGTGGATCGCCGACCCGGTGCCCGGCGCCGACCATTGGGGCGCGTTCCCGGACCAGCGGCGGCACATCGCCGAACTCATCGAGCGGCTCCAGTTCCCCGGGTTCCTGATGATCTCAGGCGACGCCCACATGCTGGCGATCGACGACGGCAGGCACAACACCTACGGCGGCGACGGGCCAGGGTTTCCGGTGTTCCACGCCGGTGCACTGGACCGGCCCGGTTCGCTCAAGGGCGGCCCCTACAGCGAGGGAGCCGTCCCCGGTGGAGGACAGTTCGGCGTGATCGAGGTCATCGACAACAAAAGCGGTCTCCAGCTTCGGCTGTCGGGCCGCAGCTGGGACGGCCGCGAAATCATGACCTGGTCCTTCACGGTGCCGGAGGGTCCCGCGTGACGACCCTGCACCGCACCCTCGAGCATCTCGACGGCACCGGGATCGACCGTGATCTGGCGGGAGGCAAGGCCTGGGCGCTGGACCGCCTCGTCGAACATGGCTTTGCGGTCCCCGAGGCGTTCGTCATCCATTCCACCGCCTACACCCGATTCGTGACGGCGGGTCCCATCGCAGCGCTGGTCGACGACCTCGCCTCCGCGCCGCTGCCGCCGGCACCGGGACTTGCTGCCGAGGAGTCCGCAATCGAGGCGGCGTTCCTCGCGCAGCCCCTGCCGGCGGACATCGCCGACGAGGTCATTGCCGGCGTTACCCCTTTGCTGGCTCGTGGTCGGGTGGCGGTGCGATCGTCGGCGACCTCCGAGGACATGGATGATCGGTCGTTCGCCGGCCAATACCGCACCTACCTGGATGTCGATTCGGTCGCGTCCACCTTTGATGCCATCCGGCGTTGCTGGGCGTCGCTCTGGTTCCCCGGGGCTCGCTCCTATCGCCGCCGGGTGGGGATCGCCGACGAGGACCAGGCGATGGCCGTGATCATCCAGCGGCAGGTCCCGGCGCAGTGGTCGGGGGTGATCTTCACCCGCGATCCCCAGGGTGATGGCAGCACCCTCCGGGTGGAGTCGGTTGCCGGAATGGGGGAACAACTGGTCTCCGGACGAGTGACACCTGCCGACTTCGTGATCGATCGGGTCTCGCTTGGCGTGATCGCCGGCCACCATCGCCCGCCGCCGTTTCTGGAGGACATCGCCCGGTTGGGTTTGCGGATCGAGCGGCGGATGGGCGAGCCGCAGGACGTCGAGTGGTCGGTGGAGAGCGGGCGCCTGTGGGTGCTCCAGTCCCGCCCGATCACAGTGGGGGCACCACTGGCCGCCGACGACGACGGCTTCGACACACCGGCATCCCCGGATGACGTCTACACGCCAGAGGGTATCGGCGAGATGCTGCCGGGCGTGATCCCTCCGCTCGTCTGGAGCATCAACCACCCCATGCTCGACGCCGCCTTCCGGTCCCTCCTCGGCGAGCTCGGCAGCTCCGTCACGATGCGGTCGCGGCCTGTGGTCGGGCGCTTCGCGGGGAGGGCGGCAGTGAACCTCAGCGTCCTACGGGACGCCGCAGATGCGATGCCGGCGTCGAGCGCGGCCGACGTCGACGGTGCGTACCTGGGGCCGAACGCCGCGCCGAGTGAGCCCGAACCCTCGGGCCGGACTCGGGTCGGGCTCGGCGCATTGATCAGGAACTGGAAGCAGCAGCGCCGGGTCGATCGTGACGTCCAAGTGCTGTGCACCGCCGTGTCGTGTCTGCCGGTGATCGAGCCGGATCCGGCCGATCTGGGACTGGACCAACTCCTCGGCTACCGGCGAGAGTTGCGTGACCTGGCGTGGCGGGGCACCGCGGCCGAGCTCGCCGCATCGGCGGCTGCCGCATCCATGTACCGCACCCTCGAGCTGCTGCTGTGCCGGTGGCTCGGCGACGAGGACGGCCGCAGCACCGCCCAGTTGGTGACGTCGGGCACGTTGCAGCACGCAATGGTCGGGCCCAGCCGGGTGGCGCGGCTGCGCGACGTCATCGACGATGCCGCCACGCCGGCACTGCGGCGAGTCCTCGACGAGGGTGGCGTCACCGACGTGAAGCGGCGTCTCATCGCCGCCGGCGGGCTCGAACTCGTGGCCGCCCTCGAGGAGGAGGCGCAGGCCTTCGGGTCCATTGCCGTGTACGGGGGCCCCACGTTCGCCGAGGCCCCGGAGCGACTGTGGGACCTCGTCCGGACCGCCGCGTCGGCTCCAAGCGCTCAGACGGCTCGCTCGGACACCTCCGTCGTGAAGTCGATTGATGCTATCGGCACCACTCGGAAGTGGCGCACCATGCGGGTGTTGTCGGGCCAGATCGTTGATTTGCGGCGGCGATTGCTGCTCCGGCTGACCAGCGATGTCGTCAGATTCTTGACCCTGCGGGAGCAGGCCAAGGGAGCGCTGTTGGCACTGGGCGGGATGGAGCGGCGGGTGATCATGGAGGGTGCGCAACGGCTGGTTCGGTCCGGTCACCTCGCTGCGGTAGGTGACGTTGAGCTGTTCAGCGACGGTGAGTTCGAAGAGATGCTGCGCGGTGGCGAGGTGGTGACTCGGGTCGAGCTGCGCCGGCGCGCCGCCGCCCGCATCCAGGCCCAAGCCGGATGTCCGCTTCCGGCGACGTTTGTCGGTGATCCCGGCACCGTCCCATCGGCTGGGTCGGGCGTTGCGGTGCTCGAAGGGTGGGCGGCGAGTGCGGGTGTGGTCCGGGGAGCGGTGCGGCGCGTGAACGGACTGGAGGATGGAGACGCCTTGGAGCCGGGCGAGGTGTTGGTGGCCAACTCCACCGATGCTTCGTGGACGCCACTGTTCCTGCGTGCCGGCGCCCTGGTGCTGGAGCGCGGTGGCCCGCTGTCGCATGCAGCGATCGTGGCCCGCGAACTGGGCGTCCCCGCCGTTCTGAATGTCCCCGACGCCACACGCCTCCTTGGGGACGGCGTGCTGGTGGAGGTCGACGGGACCCGGGGCGTGGTTCGGCTTGTCTTGGACTCCAGTGAAGACTCGGGAGTCGAGCCATGATGGGACCCGGCGTGTTCGCAGTGTTCGTGCCGGCTCTGATGACCGTCGGCATTCTGATCTCCGGTGCGGTCGTGGCGGCGCAATGGATGGCGGGACTGTTCCCGTCGCGGTCGGTGCGGCGCCGTCAGCAGATCACCCGAGAGGCCCTGGGCACCGTGGCGCGGGTGGCCGCGCCGATCGACGCCGACGTTGCCCCCTTCTCGATCCCGCAGCGGGCGGCCCGGGCGCGGCGGGTGTACGTGATCGCAGCTGCGGTCTTTGCCGGGCTTGGGCTGCTGACGGTGCAGTTTGGCCTCGACATGTATCTCGACCCGCTGGGCTGGCTGTACGACGACGAGTGGATGCTGGTCGTTGGCTACGGCATCGGGGGCTTCCTGCTGCTCGTCGCCCTGGTGAGTCTGATCCCCGCCGCGGTGTCGCTGCAGTCGGTTCGTGTGGTGCGAGCCCTCATCGAGCGGACCTGGCTCGGCAAACCTGTGATGCCTCCCGAGAACCCGGAAGTGCTGGTCGGTAACGAAACGGAGAACCCATGAAGCGACTCTTCCCGCTGCTCATCCTGATCGGCTTCCTGGTCTACACCGGGGTGTACATCGTGGTGTACCTGTTCCGGGCGTTTCGGGTGGGTGAGCCGATCCCGGGTGAGGTCGTCCAGGTGTGGCACGGTGACGCCATGATGCGGGCGATTCTCGTTGCGGTGCTCTTCCTGATCGGTCTGGTCGTCCTCGTCGGCTACGTCGAGATCGTGCGAGCCGGAGGGCGCGGCGGCCGCGGCCTGCGGATCCGCGCCGACCTGGTCGAGTGGCTGAACGACCGGAGTGAAGCAACGGGTGAATCGCCGGAGGCGATCGCCGATCGTGCGATCAGCGCCTATCGGGACCGCCTCGAGGGCGCCCGTCGCTGATCGGCCTCAGGCCTGATCGGGATCGTCGGTGGCCTCAGATTCGGGCTGGGCTTCTTCCTCGGCGGGTTCCTCGGCAACGGCGGGTTCTTCAGCGGGACCTTCAGCCTCGGCGGGCTCCTCGGCCCCGGCGGGTTCGGTGGCGGCGGCTTCCTCAGCGGGTTCCGTGGCGGCGCTCCGCTTGCGCCCAATAACGAAGTAGGCGATGGGGCCGATGAAGTTGACAAGCACCAAGATGCGCCACAGCAGCTTGGCGCCGCGGATCTGCTCCTTCGGACGGCGGGTGATGTCGATCTGAGCTGCAGCCAACAGGGTGAGCTGGACGACGGCAGCGCCGACGACCGCAGACTGCTGGCACCGGGTGAGTTCGTTCCATCGCTTCTTGGTCTGCGCTGAAGCGCAGCGTTGCGGGAGTTGGGTGGTGGTCATGGCCGCCTCTTCTCGATTGGGGTCGTGATCGTAGGGGGTGCTTGGGGAGGCATGGCAGGACTGGTCAGTCGGGGTCGATGGCGACCATCACGATGGAATGCGCCACGTCGGCGAGTTCGTCATCGGTGGGATGCCAGCGTTGTCCGACGAACTTGGGCCGTCCAGTCGGGGTCGTGTAGGGATAGCGATCGACATAGGCACGCAGGAGTTCGGCGCGACGGGCCGGATCATCCACCAGGGAAGCGGTGGCGGCCACCTCTTCGCCCCGCAGTTGGGCGGCCACCGGCGCCGGCTTCTGGAAATTGCGCCACCAGGTCTTCTCGGTGGCGTTCCCGGCCCAGATGTAGAGGGTTCCGTCGTCCTCGATGTACTGCAACGGGACCTCGTAGCGCTTGCCGGAGCGTCGCCCCTGGTACTTGAGGACCAGGAGGCCCTTGCTCATCACCCCGTGGAGCGGAGACTCCAGCACTCCGATCGTCAGCGTGTTTCCAACACTCATTGGGTGGCTCCTCGAGCCTGGATTGCGAAACCTCATTCGACCTGGTTGATGCGGTCACCACTAGGGCTGATCGTCGCATCGCAAGGGCAAGGTGACCCGTCTGCGCCTCAGTCGAGCAGGATCGCCGGGTCGAAGGTGACGCTGGTGCTCGGGGTCACCTCGAGGGTGACGGCGGTGCCGGGCTGGTGGCGGGCCTGCTCGACGAACACGCCATGGACGGGGCGGTACTCGATGATCTCGAGAATCGCCGCCGCGAGTGGTTTCGCCGGGTTCACCCCGGGATCGCCCCGACGATCCAATAGCGCTCGAGGCCGACCGCAGCGTATTTGGCCGCCTTCCTGATGATGTCTCGCGCCTTGTCGGTGGACAGGACCTCGACGGCGAGGTGGGGTGTTGCGGTGAGGCGACGGTCGTCATAGTGCTCATCGACGTCGAACACCATGAGGTCGGGGATGAACTCGTCGCGGCCGGGCTTCCATCCCCAGCCTTCCCTCACCCGGACGCCGTCGGACAGCTCCGGCTCGATGACGTTGGTCAGGCGACGGGCGATGTCCTGATGGCGGCCGCTTGGTGCCGGCGCCATCACCAGCGCTCCGTCGATGTATTCGCCGCGGACGTCGGGCCCGAGGGCTTCGTACTCGTCCCACGACATCGGGATGCGATCCCCCGGTCGCATCGTCGTTGTTGCCATGTCATACACCGTACACCTCCGGGGTCCTCCGGGGTTCCTTGCTCACTCTGTGATCGTCGCAGGTGGGGGTGACAGATTCAGAGGTCGAGTACGAGGCGGAGCCCGGCGGTGACCTCAGCCATGGTGTCGGCGGTGAGTGAGGACACTCGGTCACCGAGGGCGCTCTTGTCGAGGGTCACCACCTGAGACATGTTCACGACCGAGTCTTTGGGCAGTTGGGAGGCGGGCGTCGGGAAGGGCGACGTTGCCGGGTGCCGCGGCGAGTCGCTGGTTCGAGGTGACCACGGCCGCCAGCACCGTGTTGATGCGGCTGGCGTTGAACGAGTCCGCTTGGACGACCAACACCGGGCGCCGCTTCGCCGGTTCCGAGCCTGCGGGGCGACCCAGGTCTGCCCAGTAGATGTCGCCGCGTTGGATCACCACTGGTCCTCGTCGATGGCTGGTGGCCTGGGCGGCGGCGACGCCCGGATCGAGCGTGGAGTCGTCGCGTCGTAGACGTCGTTGAGAGCGCTGGTGATCTGGCCGGGAGCGTGGGCCTCGAGGTACTCGGTGAGTGCCCGGGCATACAGCCGGCTGCGGGGGATCCCAAGCCTCCTCGCCAGTTCGTCGGCTTGCTGAAACAGCTCGTCTGGGAGCGAAATCGCAGTCTTCATTTCCTGGAGTATAACTGCGGTCATACCGAGATGGTATCGGGAGGTTGTGACACGAAGTCGAGCAGCGTCGATCGGGTCGGAACGGCATCCAGGGCGGTTCCTGTTGGCGATTGACAGTCGCGCACAACCGGCGCGACATTGGCAATACGGGCAGCGATCCGCTGGGCTCGGCTCCTACCCCCTTCGGCGCTGCCGAGAGGAGGACTTATGACCACCGCCACCAAGTCTGCGCTGCTCACCGCCGTCGAGAAGACCGCGTTCCGTGCTTCGCTGCTGCTGCGGGCTGCCACGCATCCGGAGAGGAGGGCGATCGGCACCTGGAGTGAGGCCGAGACTGCCAACCACATGTCGCATTGTTACCCGTCGTTCATCGACGCCTTTCAAGGGACGTTCTCGGTGGCTGCCGAAGATGTCGACGCTCACAACGCCGAGGTGCTCGCCGCCGACCCGGAACGTGACCTCGACGTGCTGGCCGATCGGGTCGAGGCGGGGGCCGTCGAGTACTTGGCGGTGGCCGGCGCCTTCGATGAGGACGCGCTGATCGACTTCTTCACCGGAATGCTGGTTCCGGCGTCGGTCGTCACGGCCACCTTGTTGGGTGAGGTGCTCGTCCACGGCTACGACATTGCGAAAGCCGAAGGGTTGCCGTGGCCGATCGACCCGGAGCACGCCATTGTGACGCTTGAGGGCATGGGACCTGTGATGGAGCACTTCGTCGACGAGGAAGCTGCCGCCGACCTGAAGGCAGGCTTCGAGATTCGGTTGCGGGGCGGGTCGAGCCGCTACTGGTACTTCGATGAGGGCCGGCTCACGGTGGAGACGTCGGCGATTTCGCCGGTCGACTGCCACATCTCGGCGGAGCCGGTCACGTGGTTGCTGATGGCGTACAACCGGATTGGGTCGATCATGCCCACCCTCTCGGGCAAGGTGCGAGTGTGGGGCCGCCGTCCGTGGCTGGCCACGCAACTCGGCGGCGTCTTCAAGACCTGAGCTTTTGCGCCGACCAGTCGGGGCGGGTGCCCCTCCATCGTGCTGCGATCCTCAAGAGCGGCGGTCGCCGCCCGCACCCAGGTTCAGCGGGTGACTCGAACCACCTGGTATTCGGTGGTGGGCGTGGGCGGCGTCGAGAACCTGGCGTTCACCGCGTAGAGGCTTTTGCCGAAGCGGGCCGCCGTCGTCGGCACGTCGAACGCCGGACTGGTGAGCGCATCGGTGACCTGCCCCGAGCTGAGGTCGGGAGCGAGGTGGATCTCGGTGATCTGGTTTTTGCCACCTTCGACGGCGTAGAGCGTCTTGCCGGCTAGCACGAGGCCGTCGCCGTTGACGACGGCGCCGCCGAGGTCAATCAGGGTGGCGTCCCGGTGGCCGGGTCGACCCGGTACAGCTCACCGAGGAAGGCGTTGACGATGATGAGGGCGCTGCCGTCCTGGGTGACTTCGATCCCGTTGGCGTTGAACTCGCCGGGGACGAACCCGAAGTCACCACCCAACGGGAGGGCGGTGAAGCTGCCCGTCGGGGTGCCCCGGTTGTCGAGCGGCACCGCGTAGAACTGGGGCAGGAACGAATCGGTGACGTAGGCGGTGCGGCCGGAGACGATGACGTCGTTGAGGAACGCACCGGGTAGGGCAACCTCGGCGACCGTGGAGCCGTCGGTCGTGTCGTAGACGGTGAGGCCGCCGCCGGGGCCGCCGGCGACGAAGAGGTGGCCGGATGACTCGTCGAAGTCCATGCCGACGGCGAGCCGGCCCGGGCTGCCGGGCACGAGGACCGAGCCTTCGCCGGTGCGGAGGTCGCCGGTCCAGATGGCACCGTCGACGAGCGACCCGGTGTAGTAGGTGTGGCCGTTGCCCACGGCGATGCCCTCGGGGAAGAAGCCGTCGGGGAGTGGGATCACATCCGGGTACGGGTTCTCGGCCAGGGCCAGCGGTGCGGCAGCCCCAGCCAGCAGGGCGGTGGTCATCAGGACGATCGATAGCGAACGGCGCATCATGGATTCCCTTCCTCGAAGCTTGGTTCGAGGCTACCGACGGGCCAATCGCTATGGGGAAGGTTGAGCATGTCGCGACGCCCCTGTCGACCTCCTCACGCCGCGGCCTCGGCGGTCTGCGGCTTGGATCGGCTGCGGCGTGGGGTTCGGGTCGAGCGCAACGCCACGATGGCGATGGTGAAGGTGATCGGGATCCAGACGGCGACCTGTGCCACCTGGGTGCCGACGTCGGCCAGGGAGCCACCTTCGATGGCGACGACTCGCATCGCTTCCATCAGCGGGGCGAGGGGAAGGGCTTCCACGACGGTTGCGAGCCAGGAGGGCAGGCCGGCGATCGGGAACCAGGCGCCGCTGAGGAACACCAGCGGCATCACGATCATGCCGGCCAGCATGTTGGCCGAGTCGACGTTGGACGCCTTGGCCCCGATGGCGAACCCAACCGACAGGAAGGTTGCGGCGGCAATGACCGTGAGGGCGATCAGCCAGAGCGGGTTCCCGGCGATGTTGGCTCCGAGGAGGACTCCGACCACGATGACGACGGCGGCCTGGACGGCGACCACGATCAGGCGGGCGGCGACCTGGCCGGCGAGGAAGGCGCTCTGGGGGATCGGGGTCGCTTCGAGGCGGCGCAGCACCTTGGTTTCACCGAGCCGGGCGTAGGAGCCCGATGTCCAGAAGACTGCGAACTGGACCGAGGCCATGGCCAGGATGCCGGGCAGGACGAAGTCGAAGTAGTCGATGCCGCCTGCTTCGTTGGAGATCCCCTGGTCGGTGAGTTGGATATCGAACGCGGCGAACGCCAAGAGGAAGATCGTCGGGAACAGCATTGCCGAGATGAGGGTCTGTCGATCTCGGACGATCGACAGGAGGGACGCTTTGAACATGGTGATGGTGGAACGCATTGGAGACTCCTTCGGGTCAGTCGCGCAGCCGGCGGCCGGTCAGGTTGAGGAACACGTCTTCGAGAGTGGAGCGGCGGATGGACACGTTGCGCAGCTCGATGCCGTTGCCGGCCGACCAGCGGTAGAGGGCGGGCACCGCAACGTCGGCGGCGTCGACGGTCAACTCGTGGGTGGCCGAACCGTTGAGCCGGCTACGGGCATCCGTCACGGCGGGCAGGGCGGCGAGGTCGGCGCTCTCCACTTCGTGGTCGGTCGTGAAGACGACCGTGGTGCCCGATCCGTACCGGTCCATCAGGGCGGTGGGCGTGTCGATGGCGGCGATGCGCCCGTGGTCGATTACGGCGACGCGGTCCGCCAGAGTCTCGGCTTCCTCCATGTAGTGCGTGGTGAGGATGACGGTGCGTCCCTCGTCGGAGAGGCCCCGAATGACGTCCCACATGCTGCGGCGAGCTTGCGGGTCGAGCCCGGTGGTGGGTTCATCGAGGAACACGACCTCGGGGTCGTTGACGAGTGCGGCGACGATGGAGAACCGTTGCGCCTGCCCGCCGGAGAGTTCGCCGACAAGGGCCTTGCGCTTGTTGGTCAGCCCGACGCGGGCAAGGAGGTCGTCGGTGTCGAGTCGCCTCGGGTAGAAGCCGCCGAAGAGGTCGAGCAACTCGCCGAGTCGGAGGAACTCGAAGTAGGCCGATGATTGGAGTTGGACGCCGATCCGACGCTTCACGTCGAGCGGGTCCGTCTGGGGGTTGACGCCGAGGACGCGAACCCGGCCGGCGTCGGCGGGCGTCAGCCCTTCGACGATCTCGAGGGTCGTCGTCTTGCCCGCACCGTTGGGCCCGAGAATCCCGAACACCTCGCCGCTGCGGACGGTGAGGTCGATGCCGTCGACGGCTGCAAAGGTGCCGCCCTCGGGGCTGGGGTAATACTTGACGAGCCCTTCGATCTCCACGGCTTCGTGGCCGGTGGTAGGCGGCTCCGCTCTCGATGGGGCGGTCGTGGTCTCCATGGTGTTGTCTCCCTTACTCAGGTTCGTAGAACAGTTGACAAGTTAACTATATCTCCGAGGAATGTCAACCCGTCAACTATTGAACAAGAAAGGGAATCGAGGTAGGGTCTGGGAATGCACCCTCATCACATTCCCGGAGACCTCGACGTCCAGGTTGATCTCGTCCCACCTTCGACCCATCTCAAGGCGGCGTTCTCGCTGTTGCGGGTCTCTGCGTTGCTGGCGGACGAGCTTGATCGGGAGTTGGAGCAAGCCACCGGACAAGGGCTCTCGGAGATCCTGGTGATCCTGCAGATCATGTTCAGTGGGGGCCGGCTGAAGATGGCGGATCTGGCCGACACGCTGGTGGTGACCCGCGGCGGCGTGACCAAGATCGTGGACCGCCTGGTCATCGCCGGCTACTTGGACCGAGTGCCCTCCGAAGACGACCGGCGTGTGGTCTACGCCCAGGTGACGGAGGCCGCCATGGAGCTGATTCGGACCAATCAACCGATGGTGGAGGCGATCACCGCCCGACGCTTCGCCGAGCTGCTCGACGAGTCAGAGCTCGACCACCTCCACGATGTGATGCACCGGCTGTCGTGTGAGAACCCCGGTTGGGCGCCCCCGGACTCGGTGGTCGAGAGCCACGACCACGCCTGAGGGGTGGTCGGACCGGCGGTCTCGGCCGGGCCGGGTGGCTACCTGGTCGAGAGCCACGACCACACCTGAGGGGTGATCCAGCCGGCGGTCTCGGCCAGGCCGGGTGGGCTCCGTGGCCATGTTCGTTGCGTTGAGTAGTGGCCATGCTCGTAAGTGCGTGCGCCGTCGACCACACCCCGTCGAGCACCGTGCCCGCCGAAGCGGACGGTTCGCCGGTCGAGCCGCTCGTCGCCCTCGGCGACGCCCGAGCGGTTTGGCAGGCGTCGGCACCTGCGGACTACACCTTCACCGCAAGGTGCGACGGATGCACCAGCCAAACCGTTGCCGTTCGCGCCGGGGAAATCGTCTCGTTGGCCTCCCAGACGCAGACCACGGTCGATGATGTCTTCGAGGAAGTTGACGCAGCCATCCGCGGGGGCGCCGATGTCCAGGTCAGCCACGACCGCGACCTTGGCTACCCGATCGCCGTCGCCATCGACAACGACCGTGACGGCCTCCTCGACGTTGACAACCGATATGACTACGTCGAAGCGATGCCCATCGTTGCCACATTGAAAGAGCTGATGCAGGCTCGCCGGCGGTGGGAAGCACTCAATCTGGAGGATCACCGCTTCCTCTTCCGGGCCGACTGCACGTGCGGCGAGCAGGGCACCTTCGAGGTCACGGTTCGGGCCGGTCGGGTCACTGAAGAACGGCCGTTGGATGAGGCAGCCCGGGAATCCCGCCGGCTATTCCCGGGCTCACTCGACGCTGCGTTCGACGACCTCGAGGACTGGTTCAGCGACTCTGCCGCCCTGGTTGACGAAGGAATCCTCGAGGTGGATGTTCGCATCGACCCCGAGTTCGGATACCCACGCTGGTTCCGGGTCGTCGCCGAAGGACTCGACAACGGCGGGCCGTTGACGGACCGCTTCGAAATCGTGGTCACCACCGACCTGATCGGGCCGATCGAGAAACTTGCGAGTTCCGTCGACGAGGGCGACGTCGCTGAACTCGCTGCGGCGAGCTCACGGTGGGCAGCCGCCGGGCTCACCGACTACCGGTATGCCGTCGAGTATCACTGCGAATGTCCGGCATCGGCCAGCGGGCCCTTCGAGGTCACGGTCCGCGACGACCAGTTCTGGTCGGGTGCCGCGCCTCCAGGTGGAGCCTTTCAGGACAGCGCTCTCTATGACACACCGACGATCGAACAGGTCCTCGACCTGATCGATCGAGCAATCCAGGACGGTACCGATGTCGAGGTGGTCTACGACGAGACCACCGGGCAACCGCTGCGTGTGGTGATCGACCCGGAAGCCGTTGCTGTCGACGGCGGGCTGGCATTCACGATCACACCGCTGGTGGTGCTGGCGCCACTCGGCTCCTCGATCCCCACGCCTGGGCCGGCCCCCGGTGTCCTGTCCAGAAGTACCCGGCCGATCCCGAGTGTGGCGACGCTCTGGCTGCAGCCGCCGAGATGATCCGCACCCCGTAAGGCTCCAGCGCCGAGATCCCTGTCTTCACCAACAACGACGGCGTGATCTTTGTTGGAGGGACGGGCGTGCAGCAGTTCAGAGATCGCCATCGCATTCGTCTGCGCCTGGCGCACCCGCAACCCCAGCACAACCCCTTCGACAGGACTTCGCGTCGTTGACTGCGCGATGTGATGTATTCCACCTACCTGGCCGGGTCAGCGGTCGGTGCCGCTCGGTGTCGTGCAGACACCCTGTTGTCGACCTGGTGCTGGCGTCGGAGCCGGTCCGGTAGCTGCGTCAGTGCATGTTCCAGAAGGTCGATCCGCTGCCCATCCAGGTCATCGTGGTTGACGGGTCTTGTTCGCTTCCGCTGAGGTAACCGAAGAACAGGAGCCTCCCGGTCGTGGGATCCTCGACGCTCCAGCGCCAGCCGCAGCAGATGGTCTGTTCGGGGTCCCCCCACCAATCCAGCCCATCGCCGAACGCGGCTGCCATTGCTCCGGCCGTTGCACCGGGGCCGATGCCGTTCGCCGTCGCAAGCCGGAGATCCTCGCCACTCCCTGTAGACCACCCGCCGAAGTGATCGACGTCGAATTCCTCGGAGGACTCTGCGCCATTGAACTCGACATAGAGGCCGTCCCATGCGAGACAGCCCACTTCGGCCCAGCAGGTGTCCCCATCAGGTGGCTTGCTGAGGTCGATGAGCGATGGCCCGAGGAGAAAAGTGAGTCCTTCGGCAACTTCGTCGAGAGGGTCGCCGAAGTTGAAGGGTCCCAACCCATCGGCGCGGAGGGTCAAGTCGGGTTGGTAGGTGACGGTGATTCGGGTTCTGGTGTCAAAGCCGTTCCCATCGGTGGCCACGACCGTGGTGGCGTTGTCGCCGAGATGGAGCACCAGATCGAGAGCCCAGGTCCCATCGGCTTCGACCTTTGCGTGGTAGCGATCTGCGACGCTGACCGTGCAGCCCGGGTCGGTGACACCCCTGAACGTGTAGGCCCCGTGGTGAACCGTGGTGCCGTTCAGTGGGTCGGTGACCTGCAACATCGGCGGCACCGGAGACGTCGTCGATGTGGTGGTCGAACTCGTCATGGTGGGCGCCGCCGCAGAGGTTGCCGTGGTTGTGGGGGGATGCGGGGTGGCGGTGGGAACCGTAGAGGTCGTGACCGGTTCGGGCGCGGACGACGAAGTAGTTGGGCCGGTATCGGTGCTGCTGCAACTTCCGACCAGTACCACCAGAACAACCAAGACCTGGATCCACCGAGTCGTCATGGCCGGCCTCCACCATCCATGTTCCTGCTGGTGGCCCGACGGGCGTAGGGGCAATCGGCTCATTCTCGTGAGCGCCCATCGGCACGCTACGCCGGGCGCGAGCGTGAGCGCGAGTTGACTTGTGGCTCTCCCTAGTTTGGCGCCCCATCTGCACTGACGTCGACCGGCGGCCCTGCTGTCAACCCGTCCAACGCCGCTTCCAAGTCTGCCACCAGGTCAGCGGCGTCCTCGCAGCCGACCGCGAGGCGGATCAGATTGTCGGTGATGCCAGCGGCTTCGCGGGCTTCCTTGGCCATGCTGGCGTGGGTCATCGAGGCGGGGTGCTCGATCAGCGTCTCCACTCCGCCGAGCGACACAGCCAGGGTCGCCAGCTTCACGCTCTGCATCAGTTGCTTGCCGCCCTCGAGGCCGCCCTTCACCCCGAAACACAGCACCGCACCCGGCCCGTCCATCTGGCGCTGCACCAATTCCCGTTGCGGGTGATCCTCCGCCCCCGGATAGCGGATCCACTCCACCGCAGGGTGGGCATGCAGCAGCTCTGAGATCGCCATCGCGTTGGCCTGCGCCTGGCGCACTCGCAACCCCAGCGTCTTCAGGCCTCGATGCACCAGCCACGCCTGGTGCGGATCGATGCATCCGCCGTGGTGATTCAGCGCCACCCGCAGCCGGTACCACTGCTCTTCGGTCGACGTCACGATGATGCCCGCCACCACATCCGCATGCCCGTTGAGGAATTTCGTCATCGAATGCACCACGATGTCCGCCCCCAATTCCAGCGGCCGCTGCAGCAGCGGCGTCGCAAACGTGTTGTCCACCACCAGCAACAACTCATGCTCCCGGGCAACCTCGGCGCACGCCGCAATATCCGTCAGCCGGATCGTTGGGTTCTCCGGCGTCTCGATGTACAACATTGTCGTTTCGGGCCGGATCGCCGCCTCGATGTTCGCCACATCCGACGTGTCCACGAAGCTCGACTCCACCCCGAAGCGGCTGAAGTACTTCTCCACCACCACCCGTGACGGCCCATACACCGAGTCCGTCCCCACCACGTGAGCCCCCGCCTCGAGATACGTGAAGAACACGTTGCTGATCGCCGCCATCCCCGACGACGTCGCCAGCGCCCCGTACCCGCCCTCGAGCAGCGCCACCGCTTCTTCCAGCGCCGACACCGTCGGGTTCCCCATCCGGGTGTAAATGTACCCGTCTTCCGTCCCCGCAAAGCGGGCCGCCCCCTGGTCGACGCTGTCGAACGCAAACGTCGACGACTGGTAGATCGGCACCGATACCGCCCCAAACAACGGATCCGGCGGCGTCCCCGCATGCACCGATTCCGTATCGAACCCGCGTCGCTTCCTGGCCATCGCACCTTCTTTCGATCTCAGGTGCGACCCTACGACCGGGGCCGTGGCCGTTCCCAGAGCCAAAAGGCCCGCCCGCCGCACCGAATCGCCTCGTCCGCCGGCGAACTCACTCCTTGGCTTTCACGGTCAGGTCTGCGTGGCCGTCCTGGTAGCCGTCTTGGCGCACGAGGATGCTGATCGTTCCGGTCTTCGAGTTGGCCGGTGGTGGATCGCCGCCGATGATGCCGACCTGCACCACGGTCTGGAATGTCATGGAGTAGAGCCCGTTCGAATCCGTCGTCCCTCGAATCGGATCGGTACCTGAAGCCGCCCAAAGGAACGATCCGGACGTTGGTGTGAGCTGAACACTTGCATCCGGCACCGGCGTGTCGTCCTCCTCGAGAACCTTGACGAAGATCTCCATGGTCTTGCCGATGTCCACTTCCTCCGGCGTGGACCAGGCGGTCACCTTCAGAGTTGGTGCGCTCGGATCGGGCTTGTCCAGGATCTCGATCACCTGCCAAACGATGAGTGCGGCAATGACGCTGGCCGCGATTCCGGCTACCCACTTGCCCATGGCCAATCCCCTCCATCCGTTGGACTCGGCTCGTGCGTTGAAGCGGGGTGAATCCTCGGCTCCACCGAAGCAGGGTTCGTCGATCCCGAACCCTGCCGCTCAAACAGCTTCATCCACGACGGCCGCGAGCGACAGAGGCTGAGGTCCCGAGCTGAGTCGATCGCCGGCCGCCCCAGCGAAGTGGATGGGGGCGAACCGGCCTCCCAACCGTATCTCGCCGTGGGTACGTTGCGGTCGATGAGCCCGAACCGGCGCCGTCACGACCTGCAATAAGCACCCCACAACCGACGGTGGCGGGGGATATGCTTAAAGCAGCCGACAGTCCGCGGCCAACAAGGCAGCGGCGAGAAAGAAGGGGATGAGGAGATGGCGCAACGGGTGAATCACCAAGAGATCGTCGGTCAGCTACTCGAGACCAAAGCGGTGGACTTCGATGCCATCGGGAAGGCCTTCGCGCAGTCCGGACCGAGCCTCTCGCTCGCAGACGAGCCATGGGAGAGCTTCTGTGGAACGATGAGGGGCTTCATTCGGCTCTTCATCCTCGGTCCTGGGCCGGGCCCGATTCTTGAGGATCTCAACCGGCTCCATGAGGAAACGGGGAACCTTCGCGGCTGACGTCGCGAATCCACAGGCGCAACCACGCGGTGACATGAGCGCGCAGTCCGAGGGCCACGACGAGACCACGTGGCCGCACGATGACCTTGCGCGGCGCTTGACCCAGGCGCTGGGGATCGCCCGCAAGGTCATCGATCGCTTTGCGACAGACGGCTACACGGACCCTGCTGAGCCGGTGAACAACTTGCGGCCCGAGAAGTTGATCTCGGAAACCGCGCTGCTCCTCTTTGCTGCGAGCACCGCAGACAGCGACGAACCTGTTCGCTCCACCGTCGACGAGTTGTCCCAGGAGCTGATTCCCTACGCCCGCGACGAGCGCATGCTGCTTGGGGTCTGTCTCGAACCGGCCCTGGCGTGGGACTACGCCGCGGCGCACGTTCTTCTCACCCGCATTGGCTTTCCGGATCCCGGTTTTGACAAGCTCCTGGGACAAGCAGTCGGAGCACAGCCCCGGTCGGGCCGGGAGCGGGTGCCATACCGAGTGCTCGAACAAGAGTGGTTGCAGAACAACTGGCACGACAAAGCTCCTGAGCGGTTGGCGGCTCCCTCGCTTGCGGCTCTTGGATCCGTCGTGAACCAGCCGATGGACGTTCTGAGCGGCAGTCGCGAGGACGTCTACGCCTTTGCCCACGGCTTGATGTACATCGCCGACTTCAATGTGCACCCCACTGGCTGGCCCAGGCCGACGGACGACATCCTTGGCGAGGCGGAGGCGGCGTTGGCGCGATGTCTCGATGAGCAGGACTACGACCTTGGCGGCGAAGTGCTCCTGGCGTGGCCACTCACCGGGCAGCCGTGGAGCGCAGCGGCCACTTTTGGCTTTCGCGTGCTGGCGGGCGTCGAAGACCAGGCGGGCTTCCTTGCGGCGCCATCGACCCGCCTGGAGCGTCTCGAGGGCCTCGAAGGCGACCAGCGCACCGATTACCTGCTGGCTACCGCCTATCACACGGCATACGTGATGGGATTGCTCTGTGCGACAAGTCTGCAACCGGGGAAGGCTCCTCCGGTGCGCATCTCGGTCGACGGCGCCGTAGCCGGCAGCGCCGCGCAGATCCTTCCCTTTCTCGAGGATGGATCAGCCGATCTTCACTGGATGGTCGAGTTCCGCCGGTTGAGCAGTGAAGAACGCGACGCCATCGCAGGAATGCTGTTCACGATCGCCGTGCGACGCCACATCCACCTGCGCCAATTCGGACAGGTCCACAAACTGCTCGAGGTTTGCCACAGATTGGCGCTTTCCGACTCCCCGGCGGCGAGCCAGACCGCAGAGATGCTGTCGCGTCTCGCCACGCTTGCGGACCTCGGCCGAGTACCGGCGGGCACCGACGCCCCACATCCGTGAGCGATCAGCCTCAGGCCGCTGAGCCGCGCAGGAGCCGTGCCGGCAATCTGATCGCTGCGCCGATCAGATCAAACACGGCCGACACCGAGATTCCGATCAGGCGGAACGGGAGGGCGAGCACCCACACAATGGGGTAGAGCACCAGCGCCAGGAGGGCGAGGGGCAAAGAGACAAAGGCGAGGGCGAGCCACGCCAAGAAGATCAACATCGCGAACACTTCCTCTCAGCAATGTAGGTCGGGGTGAATTCCATACCTCGAGTGTGCAGCAAGCCGGCCGTCGGCGCCATCGGGTCATCCCCTGGCTGGACCCTGACCACCCTGACGGCCTGCGACGGTGGGGGTCGTTCCATCGGCGGTCGGGTTCGCCCTCCTCTCGACGTAGAACCCGTGCGCGTATGCTTCGCGACGAACACGGATTGGCACCCGCAGACTCTGCCTTCCCGAATCGCCAATCGCGCGACGCCGTGTCCAATCCAGATCGAAAGGGCCCATCATGAGCACCGTCGTCGTCCGCTACCGACCCCAAGCCGACCGAGCCGATGAGAACCGGAGCCTGGTCCAAGCAGTCTTCACCGAACTCAATGCAACCGACCCGGCGGGGTGCGCTACGCCACCTTCCGGCTCGCCGACGGGACGTTCATCCACATCGCCGACATCGAAGCCGACCCGAATCCGCTCGGCGGCATTGCCGCTTTCGCCGCATTCGAGGAGGGCATTGTCGAACGGTGCGAACCGGGAGAAGGTCCGAACCCGCAGCCGGCGACCCTGGTCGGCTCCTGTCGGTTCTTCGCAGACGGCGCCGGTTCCTGGCGGGCCCACCCGAAGACCGGGTCCCTGGCTTTCCCACAACCAAGACAACCGCCGGCCGTGCCGAATCCCGTCCTCGGCACTCTCCATCCGCCATTTCCTTTGCACTTTGTGACGCACCGCGGCTGGGGCGTGGTTGGGCCCGCGGGCGAGGACTGCGATAGTTGCGCCCCAGCTGCCTAGTGTTTCTGAATCATTCGATTGGAGGCATCCGATGGTCGACAAGCGACAACGTTTCGGCTTGCTTCGCTGGCTTCTGGTTGGCGTCGTTTTGCCTGGGATCTTCACGAGCGAGGACGATAGATCGATCACGCCGGAGGAAGAGCGGGCATTAGGAGTACGCAACCGCAAGGACGTGGAGGCGCAGCGAAGAATGGCCGACCTGAAGCGAGCGGCTACGGATCGAGAGTTAGACGCTCAACCCGGGGAAGTGTCAGACCACAGCCTCGGGCCAAGGCGTGCAGAACACGAGTAGACGCTTCTGCTGCTGAGGCCCTGATCGCTAGTGCGATCGACGCGGTGACCAGGACAAAGGGCACAAGTCCGAGGTCGCGCGGTGCGATACCCTCATCAATCAGCGGTGCAACTAGGGCGAGAACGGCAAGAATCGCGACGACGGCGAGCAGGGCCGACAGTCGTTCGCTGAAGTCGGCCAAGAGGCCGTTTCTTCGTGACGGCTCTCGTGCCCCGGACATCAGATGCGGCTCGTCGGTAGGAGTGAACCACTGATGAGCGTCTTCGTGGGCTGGGGTGGCTAGGCCGTTCACCCGGCGCGTCGTGTGGTACAGCTCATTTCGCGCCTTCATTGTGGAGCTTCGATCCTTTTCGGCAAGGAGAGATAGCCAGCGATCGAGCGGGCCAAGGAACAAGGCGGCAAAGGCGAGGACACCGCCAGTCACCAGAAGCGGCAGGGACAGGTCAAACGCAACGTCGTGGCCAAGGCTCCAACGCAGGATCTGAACACCGCAGAGGGCGACCGCACTCACAAGCAGAATAGGGGCAAGGATTAGCAGGCGATCCTGTTGTCGAATTGAGGTGACGATGGGTACCGGCCCCTCGCCGATCGGAGCGCCGCTATCGGGCAGTCCATCAAACTCGACGTCAAACTGAAAGTGGGTTCGTAGATCTCGAGCGAGCGAACCGTAGGGTTCGCTCTCAAGGGTCGTAAGAGCAGCGCGAACGTCGACGACTTTCTCTTCTTCTGGCCGAATAGAACCATCGCTTGCGACGAAGCACCACTCCAGGTTCGTCACCATTGGAGGCGTCAAGAGCACTTCGCCACGTTCGACCGCCATGAGCCAAGCGGGCGACCGTTCGATGGGTTCGATGAACACTTCAGCCGAAATGCCTCGCGCTTTGCGCTCTCGGTAGATGAACCCCCCCAACAAGCGGGCGGTCGACTGTCGAGTACCGGCAACCGCGTCTACGTCATATAGAGGTTCCCGATTTTGAGCAGGCTCTGGTGCAATCATCACCAGGTGAACGGAATAGTACGCCCGCAGCTTTAGTGATCTGACTAGTCACTGCCGGTCCGTCGAAGGCATCCGGAATGTCCACGCACCCGGGCCTTTCGTCCCTAGCGGCCGCGGACCCACTGCACCTACGGTCGGGTCGGGAATGCGCGATGCAGGGCTGAAACGGGCTGGGATCGCCATGGGGGTGATGGCGATAGTCCTCGCTTCGTGCGCCTCCGACACCGCATCCGACCCCGTCGATGAGCCCATCCCGACCGGCAGTGTCGCCCAGTTCTGTGCCCGCTGGCCCGAAGCTCGCACCACGCTGCTTGGCACCGTCGGCGGAGAGACCTCGTTCGATCTGCTCGGCGACCCGAACGTCGACCTCAGCAAGACCATGACCTCGCACGACCTCTCCATGGAGGAGGTCGACGCCGTCGTACCGCCGGCCGTACGTCGTCACTGGGACACCCTCTACGGCGCCTACACCGCGACCTCCGACCTCCTCTTCATCACCAACTACAGCGACCTCGTCTTGCGGCCCGCCCACGCCACCATGGCCTACGGCGCCGGCGGCCACGAGGCCACCGTCACCCGTGCCGATGCGGCGGTGGCCGCCATCGACGACTGGGCGATCGAGGCCTGCGGCGACTTCTGCGCCCGCTGGCCTGAGTTCGAATACATCCTCCGCTACGAGGAGCACTTCGATTGGCACATCTGGTTCGAGAACCTCGACCGCTACGAACTTGCCCTCGCCGCCGGCGATCGACTCGTCCCCGACGAGGTCCAGGCCGACTGGGCGGTCGCGGTGGACATCCAGCGGCGCCGCATGACCATGTTCCGCGACAACAACTTCAGCCTCGACGTCGACGAGGCCACCGCCCTTGCCGAGTGGGGCGTCATCCCCTGGGACGCTGCCAAGGCAGCCTCCGATGCGGCCCTCGAGGACATCCAAACCTGGGCCGACGCCAACTGCGACACATCTGTGCTCACCCTCGGCGCTCCCGGCACCGTTGCGGTCCGCTACAAGCTCCAACCCGAACTGGGCAGCCGCACGCTCCTGTCCGTGCTGCTGCCGGCCGGCACCGACTTCGCCGATGTCGACGGCCTCGAGCCCTATCAGGCCGCTTGGTGCTCGTCCGTCGGCGACTTCCCGCCCGAGATGCGGCAAGAGGACGTGCCTGCGCAAACTCTCCGCCCCGTCGCCGGGCAGGGCGAGTACTTCGAGGCCGACCTCTGCGGCCTCATCCGCCACGAGGAACAAGCTGTGGTGCCCGGCGGCGCCTACGAACTGTTCGTCGGCGCCTACGTCGGGGGCCCCGGGGCGTACGAGCAATACCTGGCCGCCCCCGACTACTGCCTCCAGATACCCATCGGGATCAACGGCAACACCATCGTCGATGTACCCGAACTCCTGCCCTGCAATCTGGAGCCGATCGGCCGACCCGAGGAGATCGCGCGGCGCACCTCGCCGCCCAGCAACGCCACCGGGCGGTTGCGGATCGAAATCGACAGCGCCATGGGCCTACCGGACTACGACTTCTGCCGCATTGACGCCTACGTGCTGACGGCGGGGACCACATTGAACGAGATCGGCCGCGGAGAGGCCTGGCCGGTTGGCGCCGTGAACTTCCACACGCTGCCGCCCGAACACGAAGACGTGGTGGAACGGGGCTGGGGGGCCAAGCCTGGTCGATTCCCCGTCCTTGCCATGCCGGCGTCGGGCACCGGCGAGATGATTGTGCAGCCGCAATTCCAGCCCGATGGCGCCTGGGACTCGCACTTCGCCGACCCGGTGCCGCTCGTCGCCGGCAGCTACGACGTGTTGGTCTACGAATTCTGCTTCATGGAAGGCTCCGAACAAGAGGACTTCTGGTGCGGTTCCGCCACCGTCGACGTCAACGGCGACACGGTCGTGGCTCTGCCCGAGCTGGGGGAGTGCCCGTGAGCGCCGTCATCCAAACCCGCCAATTGCGGAAGCGCTACCGCCGGGTTGAGGCGCTGCGTGGACTCGACCTCGAAGTGCCCGAAGGCTCGATCTGCGGGTTCCTCGGCCCCAACGGCGCCGGCAAGACCACAACCATGAAGATCCTGATGGGGTTGATCCGGCCCTCGGGCGGCTGGGTCTCAGTCTTCGGCGGGGAGCTCGACGGCACCGGACTCGCCCGCCGCTCCCGCATCGGGTACCTGCCCCAGGACCCGGCGTTCTTCCCCCGCGCCACGGTGCGCGGCATCCTCCGCTTCGCTGCTCGCCGCTACCTCACCGGGCCCCGGGCCGCCATCGAGGCTTCCGTCGATGAAACTCTCGACCTCGTGGGCCTGACCGAGCGCGCCGGACGCAAGGTCAAAGCGCTCTCGGGCGGCGAGCGGCAACGCCTCGGTATCGGTCAAGCCGTCATCGGCGACCCCGACCTTCTCATCCTCGACGAACCGTCGGTCGGGCTCGACCCTGAGGGCCGCCGCGACGTGCTCGACCTGCTCGACCTCCTCAAAGACCGGATGACGATCTTCTACTCCAGCCACATCCTCGACGACGTCGAGCGGATCGCCGACCACGTCGCCATCGTCAACGACGGCGCCGTCGTCGAACAAGGCCCGATGGAGGCCTACCTCGCCGGGGGCACCGCGGTGTATCGGGTCGGGCTCGGCGGTGACGGCGCTGCCGCCATCGACCGGCTTGCCCGCGAGCCCTGGGTCACGGCCACGGTCGGCATCGACCCCGGTATATGGGAGATCGAAGCCACCGACCGCCGCGCCGCCGAGCACAACCTGCTGCGGCTCGTGCGCAGCGTTGGCGCAACCCGGGTCACCGAGCTGCGTCCCCGTCGGGTCGACCTCGAATCGATCTACCTCGACCTGGTCGGCGCCGCCGTATCCGGGGAGGAGGCCGACGGTGACGACTGACACCGGTGCCCTGCGCCGCAACGAGGCCGTCTACCCGCTGCGCGGCTTTGGCGGAGTGCTGGGCCGCGAACTGTGGGTCTGGTTCCCGTGGCGTTGGCTGATCCTCAGCGCAACGGGCTTCGGGGTGTTCGCCCTCATCTACCTGCCGTGGGCCGCGACCGCCACCAACCGGCTCGGCCCACTGCTCTACTTCTTCTTCGGTCTCTGGCTCACAGTCATGCTGCTGGCCGTTGTGTCGCTCACCGAAGGTTCCGTGCTTGGTGAGATCGACAACGGCACCGCCGCCTGGATGGCCGCCCTGCCGATCGCCCGGCCGTCCATCATCCTCGCCAAGTTTTCTGCCGCCGCGGCCGGCATCACCACAATCGTGTTCACCGTCGGTGTTGGCACATATCCGCTGCTGGACTCCGCTTCACAGCAGGGTGTGACCAAGTTCTCCTATGGCGAACTCACCGAGACGCTTTCGGCCCCGATCGGGATGTGGGGCTCCTTCACCACCCTGCCCGAATTTGGTGATTGGGTGGTGATCCTGGCCGCCGTGGCGATGCTGCTCTCGTTTATCGCCGCGCTGATGATGCTGCTCGGTACGTTGCTGTCATCGCGGTCCCTCGTATTCGGCCTCGGCCTGATCATCGTCGGTGGGTTTGGTGGCGTCGCTGCGGCCGGCTCGGGGGCGGAGGCTTCGCCCGCCGGACTCATCGGCGGCGTCGCCGATGCTCTCCAGGACAAACCCTTCGACCTCGAGCGCGCCGCTGCTCGCCACGACGCTATGGATCCTCGTCGTGCTCCTGCTGGCGGTGGGGCGTTTCAGCCGGAGGGAGTTGTCGTGACGCCTCCTGCCATTGAAACCCGTCAGTTGACCAAGCGCTATCGCAAGGTCGAAGCGCTCGGCGGGCTCGACCTCGAGGTGCCGGCCGGGTCGATCTGCGGCTTCCTCGGACCGAACGGTGCCGGCAAGACCACGACGATGAAGATCCTGATGGGCCTCATCCGACCCACCGGCGGCTGGGCCGCCGTGCTCGGCCATGACGTCCGCACCTCGGGCCTCGTCGCCCGTAGCCGGGTGGGGTACCTGCCCCAGGACCCGGTCTTTCCTTCCGACCAGACGGTGCGCGGCATCGTCAAGTACGCCGCCCGCCTCTACCCGGGCCACCCCAAGGGCAAGGTGCTGCGAAGGCGGGTCGATGAGTCTGTTGGAGCAGGTCGGGATGGCGGACAAGGCCCGGCGCCGGCATCCGCGGACTGTCCGGTGGTGAACGCCAACGGGTGGGCGTGGCCCAAGCCCTGGTCGGTGACCCCGCCCTCGTCATCCTCGACGAACCCTCCGCCGGGCTCGACCCGATGGGGCGTCGGGCGATGCTCGACCTCATCGCCGGGCTCAGAGGCAGCGCCACGGTGTTCTACTCCACCCACATCCTCGACGACGTTGAGCGGGTCAGCGACACCGTCGTGATGATCAGCGGCGGGCGCGCCGTCGCCGCAGGCCCGCTGGACACGATCCTGCAGGCATCGGATGACGACTTCACCGTCCGGGTGCGCGGCGAGACTGCAGCCACCCTCGAGCGGCTGCAGCACGAACCCTGGGTGCAGGCGATCGACGCCCGGCGGACCGGTGAGACCGACGAGTGGCAGATCCGGGTCGGCGACGGGGCCGGTGCACCCGATCGACTCGTCGCGGCGTTGCTCGCCGATGAGCGCTGCGACGTCGTCGAGTTCCGCCCCAGCGACCGCCGCCTCGAAGATGCGTACCTCGAGATCGTGGGAGCCGGCAATGGCGACTGACGTCTCCGCCGCCCGGATTGCCGCCACCGGGACCTGGGGCGTGCTGCGGGGATCGCTGAGCGGGTGGCTGACCTGGCGTGGTCTGATCAGGATGGTGCTGTGGGTAGTCGTAATCAACGGCATCCTCTACTACACGGTGGTCACCAAGAACATGCCGTTCGGCGGTCTCGGGTATGAGACGCTGATCAACATGCTGGCCGTCTTCCCGCCGCTGGCCGCCATCATCGCCGCCGAATCCACCGTGCTCGGCGAGTACCGCAGCGGGGTGGCGGCCTGGACCATCTCCAAGCCCGTGCCCCGCAGCGGCTACGTCGCCGGCAAGCTGCTCGGGCTCTGGATCGGGATGTCGGTTGCGGCCGTGATCATTCCCGGTCTCGTCGCCTACTGGTGGCTGCCGAAGGTGACCCCCTACCGGTTCGTCCGGCCCGAGGCGCCGCCGCTCGACCGCTTCGTCGGGGCGCTGCTGGCCCTGTGCGTTGTTGTCGGGTTCTTCATCATGCTGACCGCGCTGCTGGCGGTTCTCATCCGCCGTCGGGGCGCGGTGGCGCTGATCGGGCTCATCGCCTACATCTTCCTCCGAGCGCCGCTGCGCAACCTGTGGGACGACTGGGATCGATTCACGCCAACCGGGCTCATCGCCACCGACCTCAACGGGTGGTCGTCGCTGACCCAACTCGTCTACGGCGAGCCGTTCACCGCCATGAGCGCCGTGGTCTGGACCGCAGTGGCGTCGGTGATGTTCCTCCTCGGGTCGATGCTCGTGTACCGCCGTCTGGAGTTGTGAGCCCGGGCACGACATCTCTCGGCGCGAGGCAAGTGTGCCGCGTACGGTTGGTGATGGACCTACTTTCGCGATCCGGGGAGGACGCCATGGCCCATCCAAACGTTGAAACGATCGAGAGTGCCTACGCCGCATTCGCCGCGGGCGACATCGCCGCCATCATGAGTACGTGGACCGACGACGTCACCTGGCATCAATCGGGCAACAACCCACTCGCCGGCGACTACGAAGGCAAGGAAGCCGTCGCGGGTTATCTCGCCGGCATCGTGCAGAAGACCGGGGGCACTTTCCGGGCCGAACTCCGCAACGTCCTAGCCGACGACACCAACGGCTACAGCCTGCACAAGGGGACCGCCACCATCGACGGCGATGACCTCGAATCCTGGTCGGTCCTTGGCTACCGGTTCATCGACGGCAAGGTCTCCGAGATCTGGACCTTCGACTACGACCAGCGAATCAGCGACCGCGTCCTCGGCGGCTGATCGCCGCCGCGCCCTCAGCTCCCGGGCGGGCTGTAGCAGGCCACCAGGAACGTCTCGGCGGCGCCGTCGCGAGCCGAGGTGGCATCGGTGCGGCGCAGGAAGTACCCGAGGATGGGCCGCTGGTTTGCGGCGTAGATCTCCCGAAACCGCTGCTCGGCGAGGTCCGTTCCCATCTACCTTCCCCTGGACACTTCAGAGAGGTTGTGTCCGGCACCCAGCGTATGTCAGGGCATTTCCCTCGCCGATAGGGCTCAACGGCACGGACAGGCGGTCATCCGGTCGGAGCCAAATCCGCGCCGACACGGATCTGGGCCACCATCGAAGCGGTCGAGCGGTAGCCGGCTGGATTCGGGACCAGGACCACGCGATCGGCGCCGGCGTCGAGCAGTCGCCGGATGGTCGCGGCGCACGAGGCGGTATCTCCGGCTGCCACGAAGGGGCCGAGGAGTTCGGCGGGCAGCTCCTCGGGGTCTCCATCGCTCGCGGAGCGAGCGAGGTATGCCGCCAGTTTGGCACCCTCTGATGAAGCCGTCAGCTGTGGAGAACCCGCCATCTGGGCCAGCATCGGAACCGCCCATCGACCGAGGTCCCTGGCTGCGCCGGCACCGTCGGCTTTTGATATCGAGAGCACACACAGCGTGACCAGTTGGTGTGGGTCGGTGCGATCGCCCCGGGTTCGCCCTTCTTCAATCCGTTCCCTGGCCCAGGCAACGTAGCCGGGCGAACTGAACCAACCGAGAAGGGTTCCGTCAGCCAACTCGCCGGAGAGGCGCAGCGACGCCGGGCCGTGGACCCCTAGATAGAGCGGCAACCGAGGTTGGGGGGTGTGGTCGAGACGGACCCGATCGAAGGTGAAGTACTCGCCGTCGCGAGTCACCTCCTCGCCGCTGAGTAGCTCACGAGTGGCGCCGACGGACTCACGCAGTGACCCCAACGGCGACGCCGGTTCGAGACCCATCTGGCGGACCCACCCGGGGACACCGTGACCGATACCACCCATGAACCGTTCCGGGTAGGCGCGACCCAGGGTGGCGAACTCCATGGCCGTCACGGCCGGGTGGCGTACGCCGCCGGCGACGATGCCGAGCCCCACCGGGATCCGCTCTGTGGCGGCGAGGGCAATGCCGACCGAGGCGATCCCGCCCAGTTCGAAGTAGTCCTCGGCCAGCCAGATCTCGCCGTAGCCGAGCTGCTCCGCCTCGGCTGCGATGGCGCCGAGTTCGCCCGGAGGGGTCGACGCGGCAATCTGAATGCCGACGCGCGCCGAAGACATGGAACCTCCTGCTCGTCGCGGGCGGCTCGACCCTATCTCTTCACACCTGGAGCTTCCTCGGTAGGGGCCAACGACCCTCGACGCGCCACGGATTGGGCGCGGAGTGCAGCGGAGGCGTACCGTGACGAGCGCTGTGGGATACGCCGACCATTGCCGCCGCCTGTTTCCGAGCCTGGAACTCGACGTCGGCGACCTGTACCTGCTCGAGTGGTTCCAAATCGCCGCTCTCCCCGAAAGGGTTCCCGCCTCCGCACTGGCTCAGGTCCTGCACGCTCATCCCGGGCTGAGGAAGTTCTTCGCTGCCCGCTATCCGCCGATTGTCGAGTATCTCGATGGCTTGCTCGCGGCCCAAGGCCCGGTTGCCGCCAAAGCGTTGGATGCCGCCGAACAGTTAGTGGTGTGGGAGATCGCCGAATGGATCGTCTACCAGCGCGAGCCAGATCTCTACGACGCCATGAGCATTCACGATTGGGACGTTGTGGCGGCCACGGCAGACGTCGTTACGCTCGACGACAAGGTCGTGCTCGACGCCGGCGCCGGCAGCGGTCATGCGGCGATCGCCGCGTGCGGCCCGGCTGCAACGGTCTTCGCCTTGGAACCCGTGGCGACGCTGCGCCGCTACCTGGGCGACAAGGCTGCCCGGATGGGGATCGAGAACCTGTTCGTCATCGACGGCTTCCTCCATGCGGTCCCGCTGCCGGCCGCTTCGGTCGACGTGCTCTTCACCTGTCGCGCCATCGGGTGGCAACTGCCGGCGGAACTGCGTGAGGTCGATCGGGTGATCAAGCCGGGCGGCACCGCAATCCACCTTGCCGGTATGCCCTATCCGGCCGACTCCGACGACCCGCTCCATCAGGCCCTGCTGGCTGACGGCTACCAACAGGGCAGCTACGCGGAGGGGACCTCCACCCAGCGCAAGTACTGGAAGCGTTGCTCGGCGTAGGCCCTCGGCATTCGATGGGGACGAAACGGAATCGGATGCGGAGCAGGCGCGCCTCGGTCGGAGAGTCCAGAAGTCGGAGGGGCCTCAGGGTGGGCGAGGGTGCCTCAGCGGTTGAGGAGGCGAACGAATATGAGGCCGGTGCCGACGGCCACCGCAATCCCGGCGAACGGATTCCCAGTGGCGAGGCCAATGGCGAGACCGGTTCCGAGTCCGATCGTGCTACTCCAGAGCACCGCGTTCGTGCTGTATCGGTGCATTGGTTCATCGTCGGTGATAGGCCGGCGACGCGGCAGGGCACAAGGTCACACAGAGCTCAACTCCGCGGTCCCGTTCGCTCCGTGGCGGGCTGGTTCAGAAGCTGCGGCGATAGCTCATCGACTCGAGGACGCGTCGTCTCGCCAGCTCTGCGGCGGCGATGCTCGGCATGACGCCGCCATCGCGGGCGATCACCAGTACCTCGCGGGTGTTGGCCCGGATCTTCTCCTCGATCACCTGGAAAGCCTGGGTGGCTGTACCACCGTGATACTCGACGGCACCGCAGATAACCCCACCGGCGTTGGCGATGAAGTCGGGGATGGACAGGATTCCGCGGTCGAAGAAGATCTCGTCGGCAGCCGGGGTGACGGCGATGTTGGCGCCGGGCAGGATCACCTTGGCGTCGACTTCGGCGGCGTTGTCGACAGTGAAAATGTCGGGACGGGCTGCGGGGACCCAGATGTCGCAGGGATGCCCGACCAGTTCGTCATGGAACACGGCGGTGCCGCCGGCGAACTCGCGGACCGGACGGCTCTCCGCCTTCCACGGCAACAGCTTGTCGAGGTCGAGCCCGTGGTCGTTCACCACTCCGCCGCGGCTGTCGGAGACCGCGACGATGACGGCGCCTCGTTCGGCGAGGAAGCGGGCCGCGTGGGTCCCGACCGCGCCAAACCCCTGGACCACGACTTTGGCACCATCGAGTCGAACGTAGTCGAGTTCCTCGGCGACCTCGGCGGCGATCGCCAAGCCGAAGCCGGTCGCACCGAGCGTGTCGAGCGGGATGCCACCCATCACCTTGGGGAGGCCCACGACCCGGCCGATCTCGTCGAACAGATAGGCCATGCACGCCTCATCGATGCCCATATCCGGACCGGGGATGTAGTCGGTGATGTCCGCAATGGCGACACCAAATGCCCGGACCAGCCGCTCCTTGTCGGCGGCGGGCATGTCGGGATCGCCGATGATGCCGGCCTTGCCCCCGCCGTGACGCAACCCCGCTGCGGCATTCTTGAACGTCATCGCCCGGGCGAGGCGAAAGACCTCGTCCACGGTCACGTCCAGGGCCATGCGGATGCCGCCGATGGCGGGGCCCGCAGCGGTGTTGTCGACGACCAGGATGCCCCGCAAACCCGTCGACGGCTCGGTCAGTAGGACCACCTTCTCCGGACCGAGCTCGTCGCTCAACTGCAGCCACTGTGCTTCCACGACCAACCTCCCGATGGGTATTCGTCATCGTCACTCCACCGGATTCGCCAATGGCGGACCAGCGTCCAATGGCACAGTCTTGGAGGACGGATGGCCGAACTTGACCGCGCCCCGGGACAACCGACGTGGTCCGGAGTGGCACGCCCCTGCAGATTGGCGCCGAGGCGGAATCCCCGCCGGTAGCGCCCGCCGTAGTAGTTGTGGTGATGGAGCTGGGTCGATCCGCTTGCAGCGTTGGAGTCGTTGCCCTCGCGGGAATGGCGTCTGAGCCTGGTGGAGGTGGCTCCAGACGACCGCACGTGCGGCGCAACCGGCACCTCTCGGTATGAGTGAAGCGTAGATCTCCAGATGCTCGGTCTGCGGAGCCGAAGGCCACATCCTTGGGTCGTTTTTGGGGCCGAGTCGGGCTTCTGCCGAAGGCCCCTACCCGCCGGGCGCCGGGTTAGCGTACCGTTGGGTTAGGCGTGCGGACCGTTTGGGTTCGGGGTCGCCCAAGGGGAGGGGAGTGATGGGGATGTATCGACGCATCACCGTTCTGTTTGCGCTGTCTCTCGTATTCGCCGTGGTCGTCCCGGCATCGAGTTTGGCGGCGGCACCGACCTGCAACGGCGTACCTGCCACGATCGTGGGTACACCTGGAGACGATGACATCGAGGGAACCGATGGCGACGACGTGATTGTTGCCCTCGACGGTGATGACCGGATCGACGGCCTCGGCGGCGTCGACCTCGTGTGTGGCGGTGCCGGTGACGACCAGGTCGAGGTGGATTCCGGCACCGTGTTTGGTGGTGCGGGCAACGACTTCCTGCGGGGCGACTGGGCTAGGGGCGGCCCAGTACGTCTTTTTGGCGGTGATGGCCACGACAAGCTTTCAGGGAGCCCACAGTCCGACGTCATCGTTGGTGCCGGCGGTGACGACAGGCTCTACGGCGATGATGGAGATGACGTGCTCCGGGGCGGCGAGGGTCGCGATGCGCTGTCCGGGAACGACGGTCAGGACTTGCTTCGCGGCGGCGCTGGCGACGATTGGCTCGACGGGGGCGAAGGAGACGACACGGTGCGTGGTGGCGCTCACGTGTCGGGTGATTGGTTCGAGTTCAATGCCTGGGGGCCGGCCATCGACGCAAATCTGCGGGAAGGCTACGTGATTCGCGATGGATCCACTGATGACATTCGCGGGGTAGAGCACCTTGGGGGAACGTCCTTTGACGACCGACTCGTTGGTAATGGGCGCGACAACATCCTCGACGGCGAACGAGGCAACGACACCATCATTGGTCGCAACGGCAATGATCGGTTGGTGACCACCGGAGGCCGGGGCCGACTCGATGGCGGGGCCGGATCCGACGTGGTGGATTTTGGCGGTGCCCGCGCCCCCTACCGCCACGTTGGCGTGTTCCTGACGGTCGACCTTTCCGCCGGGCGGGCAACCGCGCTCGAGATGGACTTCTCCCTGCGCAGAATCGAGAGCGTGGTGGCGTCGGATAGCGACGACGTCATCACGGGTGACTCAGCGGGCAACCGCCTCGAGGGTCGAGGGGGCGACGACCTCGTCTTCGGAGGTGGCGGCGACGACAACATCGACGGGGGCGAAGGAATCGACGAACTCCACGGCGGCGAAGGGAACGACACGATCGGGACCCGCTACGGCGGCGACGAGGGCGACGTGGCGTTCGGCGACGAGGGCGACGACGTGATCGAGATGTGCGAGGCGCACGGAGGTCTCGGGAACGACCTCATCAAGGCGCATGTCGGGACGGGGGGCCCAGGCGACGACCACATGGATCGAGCCGTCTGCGGCTGGGCAACTCAAGACGATGTCTTCGACGGTGGCGAAGGCGACGACATTCTGAAGGGGGGCCCCGGCAACGATCGACTCGACGGCGGCGATGGCGCGGATCAAGTCCGCGGTCACGCCGGTGACGACATCCTTCTCGGTGGCCCCGGGAACGACATCGTGTGGGGTCACGAAGGGGACGACCAGATCTACGGCGGGGACGGCGACGACGAACTGCGCGGCAGCGTTGGCTACGACGCGGTCGACGGCGGAAACGGGATCGATGTTTGCATCGGGGAGGAGAAGGTGGCATGCGAGCTGTGATCGGTACAAATCTTGTGATTGCCGCGGCGCTCGGGTTGGCGGTGGCGTCCGCAGCTCCAGTCGCGGTTGCCGACGAACCGATGTGCCTTGGGCACACCGTGACCATCTTGGGCACGGACGGGCCCGACGAGCTCGTGGGCACCGATGGCAGTGACGTGATCTCCGGGCTCGGTGGAGACGACACCATCATTGGGGGAGCAGGCGACGACGTGATCTGCGGTGGAGATGGGCACGACACAATCCGGGCGAAGGGCGGCGCCGACCTCGTCGATGGCGGTGACGGCGACGACTGGATCGGCGGTGGGATGGGGGCCGACGAACTACGCGGCGGCAATGGGCTCGACAAGCTCAGCGGTGGGCACGATGCCGATGCGCTGCATGGGGGTGACAACGACGACCGCTTCGTCGGAGGACCCGGTGACGACGCCATCGACGGCGGTCCCGGCTCCGACAAGGTCAAGTACGTCGCGGCCGAGCAAGGCGTCATTGTCGACTTGGCTGTTGGGACGGCCACCGGCCGCGGGAACGATTCGCTCGTATCGGTCGAAAGGATCATCGGCTCGTCGTACGACGATGTGCTCCTTGGCAGCGAAACCCGAGACATACTCGACGGGTGGGTCGGGGATGATGAGATCCACGGTCGCGGCGGTGATGACATCCTGGTCGGCCGAGGAGGCGTCGATGTCTTGTGGGGCGGTCCGGGCGACGACACAGTGGCGGGCCATAGGGCCTATCCACGGTCGGGTTCGGGCGACACTGTCTATGGAGGTCCAGGCAACGACAGGCTCTACGGCAGCATTGTCTACGGTGATGACGGCGACGATACGATTTGGGGGCCGCGGGGTCCAAGCGAGCTATATGGCGGGGCGGGCGACGACTACATCAACGATGCAGGTGGGAGCTGGGACCACAACTCTGTTGATCGCATCGATGCCGGCCCTGGAAACGACGTGGTGCAGGCGGAATACGGGAATACCATCATCCTCGGTGGCGATGGCAACGATGAACTGCGTGCCGACGCCTGGGGGAACTACGGCCCGCACGGCGACGATGTGGTCGAGGGGGGCGCAGGAGACGACTTGCTCGTTGGCTATGGGGGAAACGACACCTTGGACGGTGGTCCCGGCAATGACGAGATCCGAGGTCACGAGGGTGATGACACCTTGATCGGCGGTGATGGTCACGACTTGATCATGGGTCACGCCGGTGACGATGAGATCGACGGCGGTCCGGGCGACGACACGCTACAGGGACAACTCGGCGATGACACAGTGCTTGGCGGTGTCGGGCTTGACGAGGTGCGCGGCGGCGACGGACGCGACTATCTGGCGGGCGGCGGCGGCAACGATACCCTCGTGCCCGGTGCCGGGAGTGACGTCATCGACGGTGGACCCGGGCGCGACCTCGTCACGCTCTTTGGGTTGATCGACTACGTCGTCGACTTGGTGGCCGGCACCGTCCAGGGTGCAGAGACCGACACGCTGTCCGGGGTTGAGAATGTGCGCACCGGCGGGGGTGATGACGTCCTCGTCGGAAACGGATTCGACAACTATCTGCACGGCAGCGACGGCACCGACACCATCAGCGGCGGCGCCGGCAACGATGAGCTGCTGGGCGGGATCGGTGATGACTGGCTCGACGGAGGGATTGGGATCGACGACATCAACGGCGGCCACGGCACCGACACTTGCCTGAACGCGGCCACCACCGTTGCCTGCGAGCTCTGAAGCCAATTCGGGCAATCCGCAGCCCCACTAGCCGGCTCAGGTGGGTACGGTGCCACTAGTCGGCGGGGGAGCACGGTGTATCGACGGCCCAGCAGGAGCGGCATGAGTGCCGACGATGCGGCGCGGGCCGGCGACCTCTACCCGGTGCTGCGGCCCTTCGCTGCCGTGGTAGTCGCTCCCGGAGAAGACCCCAACGAACTCGTGGTTGAGGCGTTGGCCCGGACGATCGACGCCGGTCCGTTGTCGCGGCTTGAAGACCCGGTGACGGAGCTGCGAGCCCGGATCGCGGCGGCAGCCGACCAGTCGTCGTCGCCGCTGCAGGCGGTCCGCAGCCCGCGCAACCCGGTCCGAGATGCTTCCCGCTACGAGATCGAGCTGTGGCAGCTCCCGTCGCGGGATCGAGCGCTGCTGTACCTCAGTGTCGTTGACGGCTTGGGGCCGGATCAGATCGGGCGCGTCCTCGGCTGCTCGTCATGGTCGGCGCGGCGCGGCGCCGCCCGGTCGTTGCGAGACCTCGGTTCCACGCCGGCGGGTGCGTCCACCGCTCTCGGAGTCCTCTCCGGCCGCGGCGAGTTCCTCAATTCCGACGAGTTGATCGACGCCCTCGAGATCGGCGCTCGATTCCTCCACCGCCGGCGGTGACCGTCGGCCGGCCCGACGTCATTGACGAGCCGCCCGCCCCTCGAAGCCGAGTTGGTGGCGCATCATCGTCACTGGTGGTTGTCATCGCCGCCATGCTTGGCCGTCCTCATCCTCGGCAGTGGGGTCTTGTCTCGAGGACGCCGGGGACCAGGATCCGCAGAACCCGCCGACCGCGCCACTGAGCGGCATCAATGCGGCACCCGGATCCACTCGGCGGCGACTCAATGGTCCCGATCCGCGCTCACCCCGGCGGCGGAGGCGTGAACCTCCGCCGCACCAGGGTGTTGATCGGTTCCTCGGTCAGCTCCCCAGGATCGAGCTGAATGCCGTCGTCACCTTGTCGTGTCCCGTTGCCGAGGGATGCAGGCAATCCTCTCCTCCGACGAAGTCGTCGCCGTCGAACAGGCCGAATACCTCGGCCACCTCGGCGTCGTAGTCGGCCGCTACACGGCGAATCACATCATGGATGCCGTCGAGTGACCCATCCGGCGTTCCCTCCAGGATCACCGCGCCGAGCTCGATGGCGCCCGGGAGCCCGGCCAGGAAACAGTAAGGAACTGGATTGTCATACGTCCCGAGCACGATTGGTGTATGGGGGCCTGCCGCACTGCGCAGCGGCTCCACAACGGCTCTGAGGTCGACCTCGAACCACCACATCTCGGTCGCGATTGCGATAGCGCACTCCTCGGTGAAGCCACCGAGGCAGGCATCCTGAATCGGCCCCGAAACGTCGTTGCCGCCGACATGCAGCGTGACCACTTCGACGTCGTTGCGCCGGTTCTTGTCGTGGTTGCGTGCCTCCAACAACGGGAGGGCGATCGGGAGCTGCTCCTCGGCAACGATCGGTGCCGTCACCCCGGGCATCTCGTCCGTCCCGGGTCGCCCCAGGTTGAGGAGCTGAAGATGCTTGCAGCCGCCCTTGGCCTTCGCCGACCGCGCCGGCGAGCAGTTCAGGTCGACCCGCAGCTCTTGCTGGAGTTGCGGGACATACCCCTCGGTCGCCGGGTCGGCCGGACCCTGCCCCCACGCCCACGAATCGCCCAGCGCCAGAGTACACCGGCTGTCCGGGCACCAAGTCGGGGCGTGCCGAGACGGGTGCAACCAGAACCGTCGCCACGAGTGCAGCCGCGGCCAGCACGGCTAGGTACCACTTGGGTCGTCGCATAGTTCCCCTTCCATCGACTCCCTCGATCGTATGGCGCGGCGCTCCGAGTCGAGAAGGGTGGTTCCTCCGATGGCGCGCTCCGGACTAGGGAGCTTCAGCTACTCGTCGTCGACGATTCGCACCGGTGACTGGATGGCAATTGGGGCCTTCAGGAACGAGCCGCGTCCGGCGATCGGAAGCTTGGCAAACGGCTCTCCGGGAGCTTCGAGGTCGATGACGAGGCCTGGCCGAAAGCTCGACCGCCCACGTCGATTCAACAAGATGGCGCCTTCCCCCAGGTCCAGGCCGCGAGGCCACCATCGAGCAGATTCGTGCGGCACGAGGATCTGGAGTTGTTCAACCCCAAGGACGGCGTCGATGAGGGTTACCTCGAGGAAAGCGCGTGGTTCTCCCCAGACCGCCCGGTAGGCCATGAGGTCCCCATCGTTGGACATGACACACGCCATTGGGCAGCCTTCGTCACATTCAGGCTCCGATGGATCGCCTGGAACGTCAACAGGGTTCCCGCTCGTGTCGACGAAATCGCAGACCCCTCCTACCTGGCCGAATGCAGTGAGCGACACGATGCCGGCGTCGACAGATACCCAACCGATTCCCGATTCGAACCCGCCGACGGAGAAGAGGTCGGTCGTGGCCTGGGTGACCACGTCGTAGCTGCGCAGCCGGTCCTCCATGTCGACGTCCGGGATGGAACCCTCATGACGGGTGTAGACGACGGCGAATCCGTCTCCGGTTGCGTACGCATCGTGGAGTGAGAGTTGGTGTCCGGATCCGGGGGCGGGGACGAGCAGTTCACGTGGCGCCGCGACTCCCGCGGGAATCCACCTGACCACGGTCGACCAGGCCGGTTCGTCGTCCCAGTTCCGCCCTCGATCGAGTTGGTAGAGCAAGCCGCCGCGACCGTCGTCGACGGCAAAGGCCACCTCGCCGTCGATGAGTTGTGTCGCAACACCGGAGTTGTCGACTTGGTACACCCCATCCCGGCCGGTCACCAACACCAGATTCTCCTGCGGTGGCGGGACGGTTGTGGTCGTCGCCGGCGCCCCCGTCGTGGTGGTGGTGGTCGTGACGAGAGTCGGTGATGTTGGTCGCGGCAGTGTCGTACTCGAAGCCGGGGGGATCGTCGTCGGTGTCGGTGAGGTGATCATCGTGGGCGCCAGAGATGAGGCGGTCTCCGTCGGCGCCGGAGATGACGATGGAAACGGGGATGCGGTGGTCGTGCCCGATAGGGTCGTCGTCGGCGTGGAGGCGTCGTTCCCTCCGGAACACGCCGCGCCGACCAGCGCCACGGCAACCAACCCGATTAAAAAGCGACCCATCACGAGCGCTGCCTTGCGAGGTGCGAGGGTCATTCCCCGTCCAATCGTGTAACGAACCCCGACCGTCGCCTGGTTCCCGGAATCGCCCCGGGTCAGCAGCCGGACGTGTCGCACTCAGCCTCCATCATGGCGTCATGTGCTCGACATGGTCACATGTGCAACACATGCAGTAGAGTCCGGGGGTGACCAAGATGATCCAAATTCGCAATGTGCCCGACGACATCCACCGAGAGTTGAGGGTGCGAGCCGCACAATCGGGGATGAGCCTGTCCGACTTCCTCAACGCCGAACTGGTTCGATTGGCGACTCGCCGACCGCTTGCCGAGCTGATGGCCGAGATGCCGCCCGGTCCAGTCCTGCAGCCAGGGGAAGCGGCCGAGGCGGTGCGCGCCGGGCGGCCTGAGTGATCGTTCTCGACGCATCAGCTTTCGTCGATGGTGTCGTTGGGGACCAGACGGTGCGAGAACGGCTCGTGGATGAAGACGTCCACGCTCCGCATCTGCTCGACCTCGAGGTGGTGAGTGCGCTGCGACGCCTCGTTGCTACGCCGAGCCTCGATGAGCGACGAGCGGACGCCGCCCTAGCTGCGTTGAGAATGGCCGACATCCATCGTCACCCCCACACGCCGCTGCTCGGCATGATCTGGGATATGCGGGACACCGTGACCGCCTACGACGCCGCCTACGTGGCATTGGCGACGGTGCTGAGGGCTCCGCTGGTCACCACCGACCGCAAACTGGCGGCGGCACCCGGTTTGCCGTGCACGGTCGAACTCATCTGACGGGTCCAACGCGCTGACGACTACCCGGGCGGCAAAGGTGGGTGCCGCCTGACCCCGGCACCCACCTCACGCCGTTCGTCTACCTGACTCGGAACACCTCGGCGGCGCCCGGGATCAGGGCGTTCTTTGTCGCCCACAGCTTCCGGTTGGTGAAGGTGATCGCGGTCAGCATCGGGATCTCCTCAGCGATCTCCCAGCAGTTGAGGGTCGTGACGTTGCACTTGTTGATCGTCCCTCCGACCGCACCAAGACCAAACTCGACGGCAAGCCACGATGCCTCGTCCAACTCAGCGACGTACAGCCTTCCGTTCTTGTCAAAGGCCAGGTCGATGATCGATGTGAATCCGCCGTCAAACACCTTCACACAATCCGCACTGGGGCATTGCGCTCCCCGAGCATGCTTCGAGACCCGCCAGATGTTGGATTCGCCCAGCGGGGCCGGGAAGCCCTTGAGTTCACCCACGTAGTAGTCACCGTCGGGCCCTATGGCGACGCTGGTCGGCACAGATTCAGCAGGGATCTGGTCAGGCAGGTCGCAGAAATCCGCGAAGTCGGGAATCCCCGGTTCCGGGCATCCCGCCAGGTCCTTGAGGTTCTGCGTCGAAACCAGTTCCTGCGGGAAGACCGCAAGGAGTTTCACCTTGCCGTTGGCCTTCACCTTCAATAGATCGTTGGCTCCGGCATCGACGACCAGCGCCCGCTTTCCCATCGACTCCACGTCGTACGGGTTGGAATCGACCTCGGTCGGATCTGGATTGTTGTCGACTTCCCATTGCCACAGATCGGCGATCAGCTTCGTCTCGCTGTCCGTGATGAGGTAGACGGATGAGCTTCCGGGTGCTCCATCCTCACTCAGTCCGGTGACCGCCCACGTGGCATGGCGCCGGTAGCTCACATCCGAAACGCCGGGCAGTTCGGCGACGAGGTGCGACGAACCGTCGGCAATTGCTTGGACACCATTGCTGGCGTCGGCGACGAGGACGGAGCCGTGCGGCCCGCGCGATATCCCGAAAACGGGCCCGTCGAAGGTGACCCCTCCGGTGGCGATAGCCGGCGCTGCGATCAACATGAACGCTCCGACTAGGGCCAGTAAGCGCCCTTTCATTCCTCCCATATCCATTCCCTCCTGCTCGTGGGATCGGCTGACCCCAGGACCGCAACGCTACGCGCCAGAACCGCCCGTTGACGGGGCGGCCTAAGCAACGTTTTCGCGACCTGGTGTTCTGCTCTTCGGCGCGATGTGACGTGCCGGGCAGAACAGCTGCGTCCACGACGCGTAGGGTCGACAGGAACAAATCAAAGGCGGAGCGAGGGAGACCCGGATGCGACCCATGACCCGAACCGCCGCGTGGCTTGCTGTTGTGGCGATGACACTTGGTGCCTGCGGTGCCGGCGACGAGGGCGTCATCGACCCCACCGACACCAGGCCGACCACCGCACCGGTGGACGACGACCGGCCGAGCGAGCCCGAGGCACCGGCCGACACCGGTGGTGCACTTCCCTTGCGGGTCGACGGCAGTTTCGCCTTCATCACGGTCGGCGACAAGGTCTACGAGTTGCAGATGGACGACGCAACCGGGGCGTGCACCTCGAGCGATGACGTGATGGGGGCGTCGTTTGCGGTCGACGCCGCGGGTAACCCGATCGAGGCCGGCTCGGTTGACGCCGCACTTCAGGTCAACTTCATCATCCCCTTGCCCGATTGGGAGGCCCAAGGTCTCCAGCCGCCGCAGATCTCGCTCGATGACCGGGCGACCGGGGTGCGCTGGCAAGCCGGCGGCGTGGAGAGCAGCGGCGTCACAGCGGGCCAAAGCCAACTCGTAGCGTGGACGCTCGAGGCGGGACGAGCCGTGGGTACGGCTACCTTCCTCGACCTCAACGCCTACCTAGCCGGCGGCGACCCGTTGTCGCAAGGCGGCAGTTTCGAGATCGAGTGCGTCGAGTAGGTTCTGCGGCTCAGGGCAGGCGCCCGTTCCACAGCAGTGAACCCGCCGCCGCCAAGCAGAGCAGCAGCAGCGCAATGCCGGCGAACCAGTCGGTGACCTCGACGCGGACCTCCTCGACCTGAACGCTACGGCCGAGGTCCTCGTAGACCTGGCTCAGTTGCTCAGCTGTTGCTGCGCTGAGTGAGCGGCCCTCGGTCTGGTAGGCCAGCTGCTCCAACGCCTGCTCATTGACCGGAACCGGGATGCGGCCCCCCAGCGGGTCCTCGATGTACCCGGAGTCCGTACCAAAGGCGATGGTGTGTACCGGGATGCCCCGATCCCTGGCCTCACTCGCCGCCTCATCGTTGGGTCGGCCCTGGGTGGTGTCGCCGTCGGACAGCAGCACGATGGTCCCCACCGGCTTGCCTCCTTCGGCTTCTTCGTTCTCGGCGCGCACAGCGGCATCGTCGATCGCGTCAAGCGACAGGAACACAGCCTCACCGATGGCGGTGCCCTCACCGAGCCCGGGCTCGCGTTCGATCGTCCGCCGCACCGCATCGAGACGGGTTGTCGGCGAGATCAGCAGCTTGGCGCGGCCATCAAACCCGACCACACCGACCGCGACGCCATCGGGCACGGTGTCCAAGAAGGCTCCGGCCGCCTCCCGAGCCGCCTCGGCCCGCGACGGGGACACATCTTCAGCCTCCATCGATAGCGAGGTGTCGATCGCCAGCACCACAAGTTGCTGGGCTTCGGTGATTTCTCCGGCGACAACCGGGCGAGCGAACGCCAGCGTGGCAACCACCACCGCCAGAATGAGCCCGGCCGCGGTCAGGTGGCGACGCCAACCCGAACGGTCGGGGGCAACCTCATCGAGCATATCCAACGTCGTGAAGCGGAGCGCATAGCGGCGACGCCTCGCCTGCACCAGTACGTAGCCGACCAGCAACGCAATCGGCATCACCAGCAACGCCAGGCGAACCGGAGCCAGGAAACCAAGGTCATTCATCAGCCGCGACCTCCCTGCCGCCAGCATTCGGGTCTTGCGGGCCGACACAAATCGCACAAAATCCAGCACCCAATCACGATCGGTCTGCAGCGCCAGATGGTCGGCGCCGCAGTTCGCCAGGCGGTTGGACACATCGGCCTTGCGCTCGAAGGCCAGCTCGTTGTAGCGCTCCCGCACCTTGGTGTTGGAGGTATCGACCAGGCGGCGGCGCCCTGTCTCCGGGTCCACCACCGCGATCAGCCCAACGTCGGGCAGGTCGATCTCGCGGGGGTCGCCCACCTCGACGGCGATTACCTCGTGGCGGTGGCTGAGGGCACGCAGTGAACGCTCCCACGCCGGGTCCCCGAGGAAATCGGAGATGACGACGGCCATCCCGCGACGTCGGGCGGAGCGGCGCACCAGTTCGATCGAGCCTTCGAGGTCGCCCTCCTCGCCGTCTTGGGGTGGGCGGCGCAGTGCAGCGAGCACCGCTCCGGCATGGCCTGCACCGCTGCGGGCCGGGACCAGCAGCGGCCGAGTGAGGTTTCCGGCCGGAGTGGTGCGGACCGCGCCGACCCGGTTGCCGCCGTCGGAGGCGAGCAGCGCAAAGGCGCCGGCCGCCGACCACGCCAGCTCGTGCTTGGTGGCCTTGCCCGTCCCGAACGCCAAACTCGAGGACGTGTCGAGCACGATCCACAACTCCAGTTCATGGTCGGAGATCGTGTCGCGCACATACGGCTCCTGGGTGCGGGCCGTCACCGCCCAGTCGATGTGACGGGGGTCGTCGCCCGGAACGTAGGGCCGAGCCTCGCCGCGCTCGGTCCCGTGCCCCGGAAAGAGCCCGGCATGGTCGCCCGCAAGCAGGCCGTCGATGCGGCGCAGCACCGTCAGCCGGAGTCGATCCAGTGGCACCTGTGAAGGCGCCGTCACCCGGGGCGGACTCGGCAGCTCTTCTACGCCGGCGGGAGCGCCGGATGATCGTCGTTTCATCGTCAGCTCCGCGCCGCAGCAGCTTTGGGTGCCAGCTGGGACGTTGCCAGGCGGGGCGCCTCCACCGTGGTCAGCACCTCGACGAGAACATCGTCGACGGTCACCCCGTCGGCAACGGCGTCGAACGACAGTACGAGGCGGTGATTCAGCACGTCGTAGGCAACGTCGTAGACATCCTGGGGGAGTAGGTGGTCGCGCCCTCGCAGCAGCGCCAATGCCCGACCGGCGTGGATCAAGCCGATGCTGGCTCGGGGGCTGGCCCCGTAGGCGAGCAGGCCCTCGATCTCCACGTCATATTCGGCGGGCCGTCGGGTCGCCAGCACCAGCCGAATGGCGTAGTCCTGCACCGCGGGGTCGACGTACACGGCCGCCGCGGCGGCCTGCAAGTTCTGGATGTCCTCGATCGACAGGATCTGGTTCGGCTCGGCGGCAGGTCGGCTGGCCCGCTCGACGATGTCGTGCTCCTCCTGGGCGGTGGGGTAGTCCACCGGGATCCGCATCAGGAACCGGTCGCGCTGCGCCTCCGGTAGCGGGTAGACGCCCTCGGACTCGATCGGGTTTTGGGTGGCAAGCACCAGGAACGGCGCCGGCAGCGGATGGGTGATGCCCCCGAGCGAGATCTGGCGCTCCGCCATGACCTCGAGCAGCGCCGATTGCACCTTGGCCGGCGCCCGGTTGATCTCGTCGGTCAGTACGAAGTTGGCGAACACCGGTCCAAGTTCGACATCGAAGCTCTCGGTCGACGGGCGGTACACCCGGGTGCCGACAATGTCGGACGGAAGCAGGTCGGGGGTGAATTGGATCCGGGTGAACGTGCCACCAAGGGTCTTGGCCAAGGTCGACACCGTGAGGGTCTTGCCCAGGCCGGGTACGCCTTCGAGCAGGCAGTGGCCGCCTGCCAGCAGCGCCACCATGACGCGTTCGAGCACACGTTCCTGGCCCACGATCACCCGCTGCAACTCGGCGAGTACCTCGCGCAGCTGGACGACCTGGAGCGATTCGACCGGCCAGGCCGTCGGGTACGGCGGGAGGGCGGGTTGGTCGGTGGTCGTCATGTGTTGTTTCCTTCTTCGGGCGTTGGGTTCGGGGCCGGGATGCCGAACAGGTCATCGAGTAGCTGGTCGAGTTCGGATGGCACGCTGCCGTTCCCGAAGAGGTCGTCGAGTAGCTGGTCGAGGGTCGGAAGTTCGTTGAGGTCCTGCTGCGACGGGCTGGGCCGGAACAGCTCATCGAGCAGCTGGTCCAAGCCGGGGATCTGGGTGGGGTCCTGCGGGGCCGTCCCGCTCGTCCCGAACAGCTCGTTGAGCATGTCGTCGAGCATCTGGTCGAGGCTGGGCAGCTCATCGAGACCCTGTCCGCCGGTCCCGCCGGGGTTCAGCAGCTCATCGAGCAGTTGGTCGAGCGTCTCGTCGAGGCCGGGGAGCTGGTCGAGACCGGGGATCAGACCGCCGAGCCCGCCGGCATCCTCAGGTGCAGGCACGGTCGGAGCCTCCATCCCCCCGTTGGCATCCACCTCGTTCAGCAGGTCGGTGAAGTCCTCGACCGGAACGGCGAAGCCGACCCCGTCGTTGCCACCCGACGTCGAGGCGATGGCCGTGTTGATCCCGATCACCTTGGCCTCAGCGTCGGCGAGCGGTCCCCCCGAGTTGCCGGGGTTGATCGGAGCGTCGGTCTGGATCAGGCCGGTCAACAAGCCGACCGGCGTATCGAGCTCGCGGTCGAGGCCGGAGATGATCCCGGCGGTGAACGACTGCTGGAACCCAAAGGGGCTACCCAGGGCATAGGCGGGTTCGCCTACTTCGACTGAGTCGGGCTCGGCGATGGGCGCCGCGATGAGTTGGTCGGCATCCACCAGGGCAACTACGGCGAGGTCGCGCTCGGGGGCCCGCCCGACGACACGGCCGGTGAAGGTGCGGTCGTCGGCGGTCCTCACCTGGACTTCGTCACTGAAGGCCACGACGTGGTGGGCGGTCAGCACCAGGCCACCGGTGTCGTAGATGACGCCGGAGCCGACACCGCCGCCGGCTTCGAGACCGCCGAACAGGTCGATCTGGACAACGGCCGGCCCCAGTGCGATGGCGATGTCCGCCGGGCTGCTCACCTCATCCGCAGCCAGAGTGGGAGTCGTGGTCTCGTCACCACCGTTGCCGAGCCAGAGCCCGATGGCGATGGCACCGACCAGCAACGCAGCGAAGACGCCGCCCATCGCCCAATAGCGGGTGTTGCTCCGCTTGGGCAGAGCCTCGATCGGTGGAGGAGCCGCAACGGCAGGAGCGTCGGGGAGCTCAACCGTGGGGGGCTCCTCGGTGTCGATGGTGAGGCTGAGGGGGGGAATCTGGTCCGTCAGCGGCGGTGATGGCGGGCAGGTCACGCCAGGAGCGGCGCCTGGGTCGTGCTTCCCGGGTGCCGGGGTCGAGCTGCGTCAAAACATCCTCCGAAATCGGTGTTCGGAGGCGAAACTACGTGGAGCGGCATAAAGCCGGCGTCAAGACGGGAGAAGATCCTTGCGCCACGGTTGGGCAGCGGGATGAATCCCGTCGGCGGCGACGATGTCGGCGACCGCAACACCGGGGTCGAGGGGCAGCCACACGGTGAAGGTCGAGCCGCCGCCCTCCTCTGATGCCACGGTCAGCACGCCACCCTGGGCTTCGGTGAGTTGGCGGGCGATGGTGAGCCCGAGACCGGCTCCACCGTCGCCGTTGCGATCCCGCTCGTGGCGGCCCCGCCAACCTCGCTCGAACACTCGAGCGTGGAATTCTGGGGCCAGCCCGGGGCCTTCGTCGGTGACGGAAACCCAGGCCCAGCCGGACAGCTCACCCCAGTCGACCGCCACGGCCGAGCCGCGCGGGGCGAGACGGACGGCGTTGCCGAGAAAGTTGCCGAGGGCGGTTTGTACGGCCGCTTGGTCGGCGGTGGGGACGGTGGTTGGGGTGGAGCCGGAGATGATGAGATGGACGCCGCGGTGCTGCGCCGGTCCGGCGTGCTCGGCGACGACTTCTCTCGCCAGGGCGGCAACGTCGACCGGTCCGCCGGCACCGATTTCGAGTCTGCCGTTGCCGGCGAGGTCATCGACGGTGCGCTCCATGCGGCCGACGGCGCGGCGGGCAGCGTCGATGAACGTCGCCGTCTCGGAGTCGACATCGGGTTCGGTGGCGGCGAGTTCGAGGTTGGTGCCCATCACGGCAAGCGGGGTGCGCAGTTCGTGGACGACCTCCTGGAGGCGACGGAGGCGCTTCTGCTTCGGTGGCTTCGATGTTGGCGAGAGCGTCGTCGACGGTGCCGAGCATGCGGCCGGCGGCGAACCAGCCGACCCCGATGGCGGGGATCACTGAAAGGGCCAGAGCGATGAGGGCCCAGCGCAGGGTGTCGGTTCGTGCCTGGGCGGCGGCTGCGTTGGCGTTGTCGTCGGTGACGATGACCACGGTGACGTCCTCGCCGACTCGGGCGGCGCCGGCTTGGGTGCCCGGGGCGTCGTCCTGGCTCTGCCAGGCGGAGAGCCCGGTGGCGGCGACGGCAACGATGGCGGCGACGAGCAGGGTGGAGACGGTGAGCCCTACCGCCAGCCGGGTGCGGACCCGGTTGCGGCGCGGGGGAGCGGTGGGCTGATCGGTCATGATCCGGCGCGGAGGCGGTAGCCGCGGCCGGGGATGGTCTCGATGGGTTGGCCGTCGCCGCCGGCCTCCGACAGCTTGCGGCGCAGGTTGGAGATCGTCACCCGGACCGTATTAGTGAACGGGTCGGCGTGCTCGTCCCACACGTGCTCGAGCAGCTTCTCGGAGCTGTGGACGTCGCCGGGGTGGAGCAGAAACCAGCGGAGCAGATTGAACTCCTTGACGGTCAACTCGACGGCGATGCCTTGGTAGGTGACTTCGTGGCGGGCGGTGTCCATCTCGATCCCGGCCGAGCCGATCACCGAACTTCCGGTGGCGGTATCGCGCCGTAGCAGGGCACGGATGCGGGCCCCGAGTTCTCGTAGTGAGAACGGCTTGACCAGGTAGTCATCGGCGCCTTCGTCGAGGCCTCGGATCCGGTCGTCGATGCCGCCGCGGGCGGTGAGCATGATGATCTTCGGCGTAGGAGTGCTGTGGTCTGCGGCGTAGCCGTTGCCGGATACGACCTCGCGACAGACGTCGAGGCCATCGACATCGGGGAGGTTGAGGTCGAGGCACACCAGGTCGTATTCGTTGACGGATACTCGGTCGAGCGCCGAAGCTCCGTCGGAGGCGACGTCGATGGCGTAGCCGTCGCGGCGCAGGCTGGTGGCGATGGCCGAGGCGAGATCGTGCTCGTCCTCGACAACGAGGATGCGCATCAACAAACCCCCAGCGGAGCGGGGCGAAACCGGCCCGAGGCAGGCGTCATGAATGTGATGTGATGGTGGTTCATAGATCCGCGCAACAGATTGACTCTCATGAATAGGACGCCAAATGGCGCGCAGAAGTTCCCGAGTTTCGGAGGCGGGGCGCGGACTTCGAAACCAGTTCCGGCCGGTAGCCTGCTCTCCATATGACCAATGACCGAGTTCTTTCCGCCGTCGATGACGATCGTTGCCGATGACCCCTCGTTGGCGCCCGCGGCCGAAGTGGTCGATGCGGTGGGTGGAGGCCGCCGGCGGGCTCGACGAGATTGGTCTTGCCACGGTTGAGCGGCTGGTCTGGTACGAGTTGCCGTACAAGTGGGCGGGGCCGCTCGAAGAAGTCGCCGAGATCGTTCGGCGTGGCCGGCGATGGTCCTGGAGCGAGTGGGCGAGGCTCGCTACGCAGAGGTGTGTCGGAGCCAACAGACACGGGTGATCCTCGACGCCTATGCCACGTCCACCCGACGGACGGCTTTGAGGCATTCAAAAAGGCATTCCGAGCCTCCGGGATCGATCCGCCTGATCTCGATGACTTTGCCTGGGGCGACATGATGGGGATGGAAGAGGTGGAGGCGGCTCGCCTCACCTCGCGGGCGTTGGAGGCTGCGATGGATGGCGGGACGGTTCGTCCCGGGTCGGTCCGGTTGGAAGACGGCGGCACGCGAGGTGACGGTCGGAGTCGCTCGACGCCGTCCGTCCCGAGCTGCTGGGTCAGACCTACCGGGACGTGATCCTCACTGAGCGGATCGAGCTTTGGCTCCACCGTTCGGAGGGCAGCAAGAAGCTGCACGCATTGCGCAGCCACAACGCCAATCGCCTGCTGCATCCGATTCCGCCGCCGGCCGATGTCTCGGAACGACTCGAGCCGATCAGATGGTTCCTCGAAACGGTCGACGCCGACGTCCGGCTCACCGCGGCCGGCTATCTCCCTACCTGCGGTGGTGCGAGAGGCGGCGGATCACTTCGAATGGAGTCTCGGGTGGACCGACCGGCCGCCGCGCAGCCAAGCCGAGCTCCAACAGTTGATGGAGATCGACGAGTTTGTACGGCGTATGGGGGCAGTCCGGCGGCGCGGGCAAGACGCTGAAGCTGACCGAGCGTGGCCGGCGAATGTTGGCCGACGATGATGGTTGCCTGGAGGGAGGTGGCCGCCGAATTCAGCGAGGCGGGTTGGGTTCGGGCGGTGGCCGAGGTGTTCACCTATCTGCTGGTCGACGGCGAGCGCCCGGAAGCCGAGATGGAGCAGGTGGCGGCTGCCATCCTCAGTGATTCAGGTTGGCGGATACGGGGAGGAACGGCCCGGCGTCCACGCTGTGGGCTATGGCTGGTGGCGGACGCACGTCCGCTTCAGGTACTCGGTGGAATCGTCGCCCGCGGTCGGCTGGCACGCGCCGACGCTGCGACTCACCGACTTCGGGGAAGGCCACGCTGTTCGAACAGATCCGGGTGATGGCGACCGGACCGCAACTCTTCTCCGAGTAGGCGTTGCCGTCAGGCGGAGAGCCGCCGAGCCGACGGTCTCGGTTCTGCCGAGACAGTGCGCCGCGGTATCGCCCACCAGGAGATTCCCCCGCAACCGGGGTGTGGGGCTGGCATCATTGGTCAATGGGTCGACGGCTGAGGCGGTTCACGACACGGTCTATGTCGAGACGGTGGGCATACCCACCGAATGGGTTGCGTAGTCGAGTCGGTGGATGGTCGGCTGCCGCTAGAGCCGAATAACGTCGAGACCCGGGACACCATCGAAGTCGGTGTCCTGCGTGGCCACCGGCAGACCGTTGGCGATGGCGGTGGCGGCAATCCACGAGTCGTTCAGTCGCATCTGCTTGCCCTCAGCTCGTAGCGCCGCGATCAGTCCGGCCCAGGTGCCGGCTACGGCATCATCTATCGGGAGTGGATCCAGCCCGCCGGCGAACTGGAGCGTCGTGAGGCGGCGCTGACGAATTGCCACCTCGGCGGCCATGAGGACCCCGAGACGCAGTTCGCCGATGGTGATCACGGAAACGACAATCTCGTCGGGTGGCTCGCCGGCCAATTCTCGATCAGCTTCGAAGGCGATGAACAGTGAGGTATCGGCGAGCGCCCGCATCAGGCGTCGTCGGTGGTGGCGGGAAGCGCATCAGCCAACTCGTCGCCGAACGCTACGTCGGCGCTCGCTCGCTGCATGGTGGCGCAAAGATGGCCCACGGCATGGCTGCGGGGCGTCGGGCGAGGGGAGTGAGCTGGGCGACCGGCCGACCCTGGACCGTGACGGTCAGGGTCTCCCCGGCTTCGACTCGGCGCAAGATTGCGCTGACGTCGTTACGGAGCTCCCGAACCGCGATTGGGGTCATGGGGCGACTGTAGCACAAGTGCGACACGGGGGAATCGATTGATCCCTCGTCCGCGATCAGCCGGACCATACGCCGGATTTGGGGTGAGGATTTGTTCCTGACCTGCCGATACAGAGGGGATGACTACTCACCACAAGCCATTGCTCCTATTGGATGTTGATGGGGTCATCAATGACCTGGGGGCGGTCATGAAGATTCGGCCCTTTGGGTCGGACGCTCAGGAGCGAGCCGCTGAGCTCGACGTGGATCTCATTCGATCGCACGGGTTCTGGCTCGCCATTCCCCACTCGATGCCGGACCTGATCCAGGAAGTCACCGCGCACTTCGAGACCTGGTGGTGCTCCAACTGGCGCGATCAGGCCAACGATGAGATAGCCGAGCATCTCGGCGTCGGGCCGTTCCCCGCCATCGACGACGGCGAAGGCGCCTTTGGCTGGAAGTGGAAGGTTGATGCAGCTCGGCCGCTCGTCGAGGCGGCCGTAGCCGAAGACCGCTGTGTGGCGTGGATCGGCGAATTCTGCGGTGACCTGCCCGACCTGCCGGGTGTCACCTACATCGACACCGGCGATCGTCGTGCCTTGGATTGGGCCGATCTTGGGCTCGAGGCTCCGAAGTCCGTCGCCGCCTGAGTCAGCCTGAGCTGCGGCCCAGATACTCCGTGGTCAGCGTGGCCCACGTCTCCATCATGTCGACAAATGCTTCGGGTCGATACGGCTCGAGCGCGGTGGCATTACCGAGCGTGGTCAGGTCGTAGCCGACTGATACCCGGCAGTGGCCGGGGCGGGTGTCGGCGCATTCGACCGACACGGTGCCGGCGTGGACTCCCGGGGTGACCCTGGCGTACGAGGCTCGATGGTCGGTTCGGTCGAGTTCGAGAATGACCCAGATGGAGGTGACGCCGTCGGCGGTGGTCCGGAACACGGTCCCGGGTTCCTCACTCGGTTGGCCGGCCGGATAGCGGGGATCCCAATCGGGTACCCACTCTCGTTCACCCTCCGGGGTGAAGAGCCACATGGCTTCTCCCGCAGGAACCGGAAGCTCGAACTCCCCTGATGACTGCTGTCGTCTTTGCTCCATGCCCCCACCATACGCAATGCGAGGCTTCTGGCGGACGTGAGCGACACATATGTCGCTGGAATCCGCCAAAAGCCTCTTTGGATTCTGCGGGGGTGGCGCGACGCTGGAGGTTCAGAGGGACCGACTGGCTGACTCGGGTGCCGACCCGTCGAGGTTCCATCTGTCCCTCACCTTGCGGAAGGGGGCGGTGATGACCTTCGTGCAGCGCAGCAAGCGACTGCGTGCCGGCGTGGCGTTCTATCTCATGGTGGGGATGTTGCTCGTGATCCCGGGCAGCGCTGCTACGGCGGCGCCGCAGCTGTGCGGCGGCATGCCGGCGACCATCATCGGCACATCGGGCGACGACGTCCTGAAAGGCACGGAGTCCGACGACGTGATCATCGGCCTGGCCGGGGACGATCGGCTGGTCGGCCTCGGGGGCAACGACACGATCTGCGGCAAGGACGGCGACGACATCCTGGTGGGAGGGCCCGGTGACGACGTGCTGCTCGGCGGAGACGGATCCGATTGGGCTGCATTCGGGGACGCTCCCGCCGTTGAGGTTGACCTCTCCTTGGGCGCCGCCACGGGATGGGGATCCGATGAGCTGCGGTCCATCGAGAACCTGATCGGCTCCCAGCACCCCGACACACTCTCCGGAGACAAAGGGCCGAACGTGATCCGGGGCAACGGCGGCGCCGACCACATTCGCGGCAAAGGTGGCGCCGACGAACTTCTCGGGGGCCCGGGGGACGACCTCATACTCGGCGCAGCCGGCGACGATGTCATCGTGGGGCACGAAGGGCACGACACGCTCGTGGGAGGATCTGGAGACGACGGGTTGCAGGGTCGGTCTGGCGACGACACGTTCATACCCGGATCCGGCAATGACGCAATCACCGGCGGCGATGGGGTCGACACCATCAGCTTCAGCTCGGCTCCCCAGGCGGTGGAAATTGACCTCGGTGTCGGCGGGGCCCACGGCGAGGGGGCGGACACCTTGGCTGGGATCGCCAACGTGATCGGCTCGCGGTTCGCCGACCTGATCGTCGGCAACGCCGGACCGAACCGTCTGATGGGTCTCGGCGGTAGTGATGCCATCGATGGCAAGGCGGGCGATGACACGATCGACGGTTCCTTCGGTCACGACATACTGCGCGGAGGGCCCGGTCACGATACGCTCATTGGCGGCGACGGCAGAGATCAACTCAAGGGTGCCGACGGTCACGACGAGCTGTTCGGCGGCGGCCACGCCGATCTGGTGGTGGGCGGCGAACTCTCGGATGTCTTGTGGGGAGGCCTCGACGACGACGTATTGCGGGGTGGTGGCGGCAACGACACGATCGCCGGTCAGGCCGGAGACGACGAAGTTGATGGGGGTCCCGGCAACGACGAGATTCTGGGGGGCGGTGGAGACGACTCGGTGCTCCCCGGTCGGGGCGACGACACAGTCAGCGGCGGCTCGGGCGTTGACTGGGTCGTCTATCGATCCTCGCCCACCGCGATCACGGTGGATCTGACCGCCGGAACGGCCTCGGGGTCAGGATCCGACCTGCTCGTCGCTGATCGAGAACGTCGCCGGGACTTCCCGAGGCGACAGCATTCGCGGTGATTCACGTCGGAACGAGATCGTTGGTCTCGACGGTGACGACCTCATTCATGGCGGCGGCGCCGCCGACGTCATCTCAGGTGGTCGCGGTTCTGACGACCTGTGGGGAGACGCCGGCGATGACGAGCTCTATGGGTGGGCCGGACCGGACGTGATCCACGGCGGGTTCGGCGACGACGTACTCGTCGGTGGAGGAGGCTCCGACGACCTGTACGGCGGTGGAGGTACCGACTCGTGCTGGTCGGGTGAGAACTACGCCACATGCGAGACCACCCCAGACTCGGTGTGGGGGCCGCTGCCGTGGCCCTCGCTCAACGGGATCAGGTTCGTGGACGAGGTGCCTGCTGAATTGCGGGGCCAGCTCCAGACGCGATGGCTTTGCCATTGCCGAACAGGCCTACGGGCGGCACATGGCGCCTACCTATGAGTCGACCTATTGGTACAACGGCCGATCTGTATTCGTTACCACCGACGCCGCCTACCACCACTGGCATCTCGTATTCGACAAGGTCCTGCGCGATACCGAGCAGGACACCTTGCTCCCGCTGCTCGAGGATATGGTCGCTTGATCTTCTGGCAGCAGGCACGGGCACAGACGGTTGGAGCTCTCGGGCACTGATCTGGAAGACCCCGCGCTTCGGGTCGAGGAGTATGTCGAAGCCGTGGCGACCGTGCTCGAGCTGGACGTAGGTCCCATCGGAGACCGCGCCGCGGCGGAGGTGCAACTGGTCAACGAACAAGTCGCTCTTCAGGCTTCGCCGACCGTTGGAGGCGTCTGTCCGAACGCCTGCGTCGACTACTCGCGGATGAAGCCGCGGGGCCACTACACGCGGTCGGCCGAGCTAACCCGCTACTTCAAGGCGATGTCCATGCTCGGCAACATCGGGTTCGTGCTCGCTCAGCCGGATCCCTTCCGCGTCGGGCTCCTGCTCACCCGCTCCATCGTCACCGATGCGGGCGTCACCGCGTCCTGGGAGCGCATCTATGAGGCAACAGCCGTCATCGTCGGCGCCGCGGACGACTACACGCCATTTGAGGCCGATCAGGCGGCTGCAGCGATCGTGCCGGATTGGCTGGTCGATCCTGCCGACCTGGCATCGGATGCCACCGTTCAGGCAGTGGTCGATGAGTTGGAGTCGATGCGTCCCGTGCTGATTGATCCCGGGGCGGCGTCGTTGCGGGCGATGGGGGTGCGCTTCATCTTCGACTCCTATGTTCTCGACCAACTGACGGATCCGGATGTCCCCGATCGTGTCGCGCCGAGCGCGCTCGATGTGGCCGCCGCGTTCGGCAGCGACTGGGCGCTGGAACGGCAGCACGAATCCGATCCGACCACGACGACACCGTCATATGCGGAACAGATGGCGGAGATGCGGGCCGCAGTCGTGGGCCGGACCGCTGAAGACTGGAACGCCACGGTGTACGACGCTTGGCTGCTTGCCCTCGAGCCGTCGTTCAGCTCTGATCGGGCCGAATCGCCGCCGTTCATGCGCACCGATGAGTGGCAGGCAAAGTCGCATCAGAGCGGGTTTGGCTCGTACGCCGAACTCAAGCACGACACCATTCTCTACGGCAAAGAGGGCACTGCAGAAGGCGATGGCCCCGCCGCTCCGCGAGGTGTTGCACTGGGTGGAGCCCGATCCGCTGACATTCGAGACGGATCACCGCTACCGCGGCTTGTTCCGAGACGTGCTCGAGGATCAGGATCTGTTGTCCGACGACGGCTACGGTCTCGCTCAAGTGCGATTCTCGACGACTTCATCACAATGGCGTCCCGGCTCGGCCCGATTGCTCAGCGAGAACTGGCGGTGGGTCGCCCGACGGAGGCGGACTCGGAGTGGCTCGAACTCGATTGGGGGCCGACTCAGTCCCTGCTCGAACGCACCGGCGACAACGGCGCGTTCGACCCGTACAGCGGGATCGTGGCCGACATCTTCCTCAACGGTGGCCGAACGAGGTGCTCGAAGAAGGGACCGGGAGTACGACCTCATCTACGTGATCGTGCCCGATGTCCAGGGCTTCCAGGTCGCCACCGGCGCGGTGTACTCCTACTACGAGTTCTGGCAGCCGCGAGCCGACCGGCTCACCGACGAACAGTGGTGGGAGATGATCGAGAACGACGACCTTCCGCCGCGGCCGTTCTGGGTGCAGGAGTACTCGGGTTGTGAGCAGTCGACACTGTCGTCTGCCTCGCCGCAGCTGCTGCTGGTAGTCGGCCTCGGGCTGTGGCGCCGCCTGCTGCCGAGACTGCGATCCAATCTGCCGACAGCGTGGCGGTAGGCGTCGTCGTCGACGTCGACAGGCGGCGCCGGCGCTGCCACGACCGTTGCGTCCGGAGCATGGCGACGACGGTCGCAGGCCGCTGGAGGCGACGACGTTGCTGTTCGTCGGAGATGTGATGCTGGGGCGCCGTGTCGGCGATATTGGCCGCCGTCGATCCGGACTCGGTGTTTGAGGACGTGAGGCACGTGGTTGGCGGGGCCGATGTCGCTTTGGCCAATCTGGAGTCCCCCCTCACGGCCCGTGTCCCACGTGACCGCCAATCCCCACCAACTCGAGGCAGATCCTGCGCTTGCGGCGCTCATCGCCGACGCAGGGTTCGACATCGTCGGGATCGCCAACAACCACGCAGGCGATGCCGGGGCGGCGTCCGTCATGGATACCGATCGCTGCGGTGTCATCTGCCGGGATGCGGGTGGCCGGCGGCGGAGCCGAGGTAGATGAGGCGTGGCAACCGGCCTTCGTCGAGTCAAAGGGGACCAGGGTTGCCGTGCTGGCCGTTGACGTGAGCGCGCAAGGCCTCGCCGCGGGGGCCGGCCCCGGCATCGCGGCATGGGACCCCGACCGAGTTCGAGCGGCGGTGACCGAAGCCCGAGCGAACGCCGACGTGGTGGTCGTCGGTATCCACGGCGGTGCCGACGAGTGGACCGGAACCGATCCCGTCCTCGACCCGGTAGCTCGGGATCTTGCGAGGTGGGGAGCCGACATTGTGTGGGGGCACGGACCTCATGTGGCTCAACCGGTGGTGACCGTCGAAGGTCTCGACGGCAGGACGGCGGTCCTTGCGACGAGTCTGGGCAACTTCCTATTCGACCAACAGAACGAGCCCAACAGCATCGGGTTGGTTCTCGAAACTATGGTTGACGACCAGGGGTTGGTGGCTTGGCGCCTCGGGCGATCACGCAGCGACGACCTGAGGGTCCACTTCGAGGAGTGGCTGATTCCCGATGGCGACGCCGTCCTTGTTGACGGCGATTGGTGGTCGGTGGCGCGACGGGTCGAGACCAAATCCAGCCGCGCCGACGTGGGCGACTTCGAGTACGGCGACGTGGTCGCTGCGTCCACCGGGAACCTCTCGGCAGACGGTCCCGCGCAGCTGCTCGTTTCGTATCGACACGAGATGCGAGAGTACGAGTGGGACCCGCGTCCCCGCGAGGTGGATCAACAGGGCCGGACCACCCACATCGGGGTCTTCGATCCGGACGGAACGCCGGTCTGGATGTCGCACCGTCCGCCGGCTCCAGTCGCCGATCTTGCCGTGTGTGACGCTACGGCAATCTTCGCCTACTCGGAGATCGATGATCCCGAGATCGTGGCGGTGGGTGCCGGGGTATGGAACGGGTTCGGCTTCACCCTCGCTCCGAAGCTAGCCGGGGGCGGCACGATCGGCTGCGTGGATATCGACGGCGACGGCCACACCGAGCCCGCAGTGATCGACCGCAACTAGAGGTCAGGGGGTGGGGATCATGTCGCGGTGCTCGACCCGGCCGTCGGCGTGGATGGCGAAACGGCCGTCGCTGCGGGCGTGGACCGGGCTGCGAGTTGACCAGGGCCAGCCGCCGAACTCGGTGCGGCGGTAGTCGTCGACGGCTTGGCGCAGTTCCTCGGCGGAGTTCATCACGAACGGCCCCATCTGGAACACGGGGGCACCAATCGGCTGGCCTTGCAGCAACAGGAACTCGGCCGGATCACCATGGTTCTCCAGGTTCGTGGCGACCTCGGGGCTGAGCCTGACGCCGTTGGCGGCCTCGAATCGGGTCGAGCCGATCCGAGCGTCGGTTCCCTCGAAGCAGTGCAGCATGCGGTTCACGCCGGCCGGCGCCGTCGGTAGCTCCCAGTGAGCGCCGGGCTCCATCCGAATCAGCCAGATCGCCAGATGCGATTCGGGTTGTGCTGCCCACGAGTCCGGCGGCGGCGCCGGAGCAGTGAAATCGTCGATGGCGCCCGCCATCACGTCGACCGTCACTCCCGGAGCCGCGGCGATGGTGGGGATGTCCTCGCCCCACAGCATCCCAAAATGTGCGGGAACCATCTTCGATTCGGGGGGCAGGTTCAGCCAGATCTGGAAGAGTTCAAGCGGGTTGGGCCCGGCGGAGTCGATCAGGGGGAACATCTCGGAGTGCATGATCCCGCTGCCGGTGGTCAACCACTGGACATCACCCTCCCCGTAGCGAGCGGTGGCGCCGAGAGAGTCGGAGTGGTCGACGTAACCGCGGCGGACCACCGTCACCGTCTCGAAGCCGCGGTGCGGGTGCTGCGGGAACCCGGGCACGACGTCGCCGTGGTACATGCTCCAGCCGTCCTGGTACGAGAAGTCTGAGCCAATCTGGCGGCCCGCGAGCGAGGCGATTGGGCCAAGCACGTCGTTGCCTTCGGGATAGTGGTCGACATGGTGCACCGTGAAGATGAACGGGTCGAGCCCCTCCCAGGGGAAACCAAGTTCGACAACATCGAGGACAGGGTCGGTCATCTGGGGCGCGTCTTTCGATCGGGGATGTCTTGAAGCGTACGCAACCGGTCAACGCTGCGGATGACCGTAATATGCCGCCCGGGCGCGCTGGAGAAGTGCCCACCCATCCCCATCCAACCTCGAGTCTCGCGTCCGTCGCCGCAGCCAACAAGGGCCGAGGGTCACGATCTGCTTCGTGGGTGTCGCCGTCGGGTAGTTCGCTACTCGCCCGCACAACCCGGCCGACTTCCCTCCGGCATCTCCTGGTTTTTGCGGCGTTGGGAGTGGTGCCCCAAACCCATTGACCGGAGGAGGAGACCTTCAGCCCTGGAAGCGGTCTCCGCCGCTGAGGCATCCTGCAAGTGGTCTACCCAGGAGCAGCTATGCCCACTATGAAGGACGCAACGGCAGAGTTCCTCGCCAGGAAGCGAATCGCCGTCACCGGCGTGTCCCGCAACCCGAAAGGACACGGCAGCAACATCGTCTACCAGCGGCTGAAGGAACGCGGCTACGAGGTGTTTGCGGTCAACCCGAATGCGACCGAAATCGACGGCGATCCCTGCTACCACGATCTGAAGTCGATCCCCGATGGGGTCGATGCCGTCGTGATCGGCACCCGGCCCGCAACGGCGCAGTCCACCATGACAGAGTGCGTCGAACTCGGTATCGGGTATGTCTGGATGCACCGCGGATTTGGCGGAGGCAGCGTTTCCATCGAGGCCACGAACTACGGGCGGGAGCAGGGGATAACGGTGATCGACGGTGGCTGCCCGCTGATGTTCGACCCGACCGCCGACTTCGGCCACAAGGTGATGAAGATCATGCTGGCTCCAACCAAGAACGTCCCGAAGCAGGTCTGAGCCGTCCTTCGGCTTGGCTGAGGCGGCGGAAAGCGAGCCTGCCAGGTACGAACCGCACCACAGGGGCCGGCTTCGTCGTAGCCTGCCGCGATGGTCTCTTCTGCCCGCTGCTTTGGCATCGACCTCGCTTGGTCCGACGGCAACCCATCCGGTGCCTGTGCGCTCGACGGCGAAGGGTGGATCGTCGACGAGCGCGAACTGGGTTCCGACGACGAGATCGCCCACTGGCTCGCCGAGCGACTCGACGGTCCCGCCGTGCTGGCCATCGATGCTCCGCTCCTCGTGCCCAACTCGACCGGGCGGCGGCCGAGTGAAGCCGACGTGGCGAGGGTCTACAGCGGGCGAAAGGCCGGTCCGCATCCCTCGAACCGATCGCTGTTCCTCTCCCGCTACGGCCGAATCCGGGGGGAAGAGCTCGCGACTCGGTTTACCGCACTCGACTTTGCGGATCCATGGTCGAACCGGTCGCGGACGCTGCTGGAGGTCTATCCCCATCCCACGCTGATCGAGGCGTTCGGTCTGCCGGAGCGGCTCCTCTACAAAGCCAAGCGGGGCGTGAGCGTTGACGGCCGCCGCACCGGGCTGCGCAACTTGGCGCGGCTGTTGGATGGGCTTGCCACCTCCGACCCACCGCTGCGCGGTCCGGCGCTCGACGTCCCCGATTCAGCCCGGGGACGTGAGCTCAAGTCGATCGAGGATCGGCTCGACGCACGGCTCTGTGCGTGGATCGCCGCGGTCTGGGATCGGCATGGCGTGGGGCGAGTCCGGCTCTTCGGCACCGCAGCAGAGGGGCATGTGGCCATCCCGTTCGGAAGGTTCGCCGGCGACATTCGAGTCGATCCGGTCCCGAGGTTCGATCGCCCGTCGCCCTGATCCGCTACTCGCGCACGAACACTTGGCCGAGGCCCGAGGGTGCGGCCGACGCCAGGAAATTGCGCCATCGGGGGTAGCGGTCGCCGAGGCGACGGAACCACTCGGTGTTGATCAGCGTGATCATCAGGATCATCAGCAGGAAGGGGAGCTGAGTGAGTACCTGGATCCAATCGGGGAATTCGACCTGGAACTCGCCGGCGACGAACAACAAACCTCGATACAGGTAGCAGGCCAGCGCCACGCGCAGCGGGTTCCAGCCGCCGAAGATGACGAAGGCTAGAGCGATCCATCCCAGGTTGGTGGTCAGGTTCTCCCGCCAGCCGGCGATCTGGTCAAGTGAGACCGCGGCGCCCGCCGCCCCGACCAATGCCCCGCCGACGATGGTGTACACATACCGGAGCCGGTTGACTTGGACGCCTCGAGCGAACGCCGCCTCCGGTCGCTCCCCGACACCTTGGAGTACCAGGCCCGGTCTCGTCCGATAGATGAACCACCAGGCCAGGGCGATCACGATGAAGCTGGCGTAGACCGACACGTTGTGCTGGAACAGCACCGTCCCAAAGAACGGTATGTCCGCTAGGAGCGGGATGTCCCAGGCGGGGACCTTGGGGCCGTTGACGCCCACGTACGAGTCGCCGAGGAACAGCGCCAACTGGCGAGTCAGCAGGAACAGCACGAACCCGACCGCAATCTGGTTGAGCCGCAGATTGATGCTCGAGAAAGCAACGAGGGTGGCGACCACGGCCGAGACCGCCATCGCTGCCAGGAAGCCGACGATCACGCTGTCGGTCGCGTAGGCGGCGGCGAACCCGGTCATCGCCGACAGCAGGATGCTGCCGTCGAGCGACAGATTCACCACCCCTGCCTTTTCGGTGATCGTCTCGCCGATGGAAGCGAACACCAACGGGGTGGCGGCGGCGATGATGGCGGCGAGGACTTCCATGTCTGTCAGCTCCGCCCAAGTTCGTCGGCGGGAATCGCCTCGAGCGTGTCGCCGCCCGGCACCGGGGTGCGGCGGGCCTGCCAGCCGCCGACGAGGAGGATGAACAAGACCAGCATGCCCTGCATGACGCCGGCGAGCGACGAGTCGATGTCGAGCCGGAGTGACAGTTGGGTACTGCCGACCAGCACCGCGGCGAAGAAGAGCGCGATGGGGGCGGTCCAGACCGCCCGGAACCCAGCCAGCAGCACCACCAGAATGGCGAGGAAGCCGTAGCCACCCGATATCGAAGGCACGAGTTTGTGGTGAAAGGCGAGCGTCTGGACGGTCCCGGCCACGCCCGCAAGCGCCCCGCAGACGGCGAAGGCCGACAGCATGTAGGCGCTGGTCGGGATGCCCATGAGGAACGCGCTGTTGGAGTTCTTGCCGACCGCCTTCAACCGCAGCCCGTAGCGCGTTCCCGCCATCAGCCCGGCAACGCCGATCACGGCAACGATCGCGATCAGGATGGCAAGCCACGAGTAGTCGTCTGCGCCGACGGTGGGGAGCCAATACGACTCGTTGAATGGATCCGTTCCGCTGGTCGAGGCGATGCCCTGGCGGGACCACGGTCCGATGATCAGGAACACCGCAAGCGATCCGGCCAGGAAGTTGAGCGCGACGCCGGAGAAGATCTCGTGGACGCTGAACCGGGTCCGCAGCCACCCCGGGATCAGCGCCCACCCAATGCCGAACAGGGCTCCGACCACGATGGCCAGCAGAATCACCAACGCAGCGGGGCCGCTGATCTCCCTCACCACCCAGGCCGAGCCGATCGCCCCCATCACGATCTGGCCCTCGACCCCGAGATTCCACATCCCGGCCTGAAAGGTGACGATGAGCCCGGCCGACGCCAGCGTCAATGGCACCCAGGCGAGCAGGGTGTCGGGGATCTTGGAGAGCCGGCCCAGCGAACCGTCAAAGACCTGGCGTAGGGCGTCGAAGGGGGGAGCGCCGACGATGAGGAGCAGCACCACGGTGGCGGCCAGCGCCAACCCGACGGAAAGTAGCGGGCCTTTGGCGCGGGAGAACCAGCCTTTCACGCCAGCACGTCCTTGCCGCCGATCAGGAACCCCAGTTCGTCGGGAGTCACCGTTGTTGCGTCGACGATCCGCAGCACGTTGCCGTTGAAGAAGACCGCGACCCGGTCGCTGTAGCGCAGCAACTCATCGAGGTCGGCCGAGGCGAACACGATCGAAGTGCCGGAACTGCGCCGGGCGAGGAGTTGGGTCCACACCCAGTCGGCAGACTCGATGTCGAGCCCGCGGGTCGGGTGTTCCATCAGCAGCAGCCGAATCGTGTCCGGCATCATTGCCAGCAACAAGCGCTGCTGGTTGCCGCCCGACAGAGACTCGGCCATCGTTTCGGGGGTGCCTTTGATGAAGTTGGCTTCGATCTCCGTCTCGGCCGTCTGCTCCCCGGCGTCCCAATCGATGAAGAAGGATGGGTCCTTCGTCACCAACTCGAAGTGCTCGGTGATCGTCATCCCGGCGACCAGACCCTCCTCGAGGCGACCGGCCGGGAGGTAGTGGACCCCGGCACGCATGAAGTCGCGATATCGCTTGCCGGTGAGGTCGATTCCGTCGACCGAGATGGTGCCGCTCTTGGGCCGCAGCAACCCGGTGCAGGTCTGCAGGAAGGTGCGCTGCCCGCTGCCCTCCAACCCGGCCAATCCGAGCACTTCGCTCGAGGCCACCTCGAGGGAGAGGTCGTCGACGGTGGTCAGGCGCTCGCTCACCGTGACGTGGTCCCAGGTCAGCTTGGTGGCGCCGATCTCCGCTGCGGGCCGTTCGCCCGCCACCACAACCTCTCCGAACATCATCTCAACCAGATCGGCCGCCGAGAACGGCGCATCTGCCTGCCCGATCACCTTGCCGCGCCGCATCACGGTGGCCCTGTTGCACAACTGCTCGATCTCCTCGAGCTTGTGCGACACAAAGATGACGATCATTCCGTCGGCGGCGAGTCGGCGCAGGATCTCGAACAGTTTCTCTCGCTGCGATGCCGAAATCCCCGTCGTCGGCTCATCCAGGATCAGCACCCGAGCGCCGAGCCACAGCAGTCTGGTGATCTCGAGCTGCTGGCGTTCGCCGACGGTGAGGGTCTGCGCCAACGCCTGCGGATCGAAAGTGAACCCATAGCGGTCGGCTGCCTCGCGCAGGATCTGTTCGCCCTTCTTGCGATCCAGCCGCACCTTGCCCGGCCCGCCCAACAGGAAGTTGTCCAACACCGTGAACGGCAGGAACACCAGGGGGTCCTGGTGCAGCATGCCGATCCCGGCCGCGATGGCATCGTCCGGCGAATGCAGCCGGACCACCTCACCGTTGAGGATCACCTCGCCGGAGTCGGCCTCGATGAACCCCGACAGGATCTTCATCAGGGTGGATTTGCCCGCGCCGTTCTCGCCGAGCAGGCCGTGCAGCTCGCCTTCTTGGACGTCGATGGACACCCCATCGACCGCCCGCACCGCGCCAAAGCGCTTGCGGATGTCCCGCAGCTGGAGCGCCGCAGTATCTCCCGCCTGGCGATTCACCCTCTATTCAGCAGCGCTGGCACCCACGATGCCCTCGAGCAGTTGCTCGGTGTACCACACCTGGAAGTCGGTGGCCTTCTCGCCATCGGCGAGCCATGCCGAACCGTCCTGGTAGTTGAGCGGGCCGACCCAAAGGTCGATGTCGCCGCTGGCCAGACCGGCGATGAAGGTGTCGAGTGTCGTTCCCGCTTCTGCGGCGAGCCCGGCTCCGTTGATCCACCCGATCGCCGTGGTGTCCTGGTTGTTGATGTCGGTCCAGTCGGGGCCGAGCCACCAGAACTCGTTGCTGAATGTGCCGTCGAGCACATTGTTGGCGGTCTGCAGGTACGACGGACCCCAATGGAAGTAGGGCACGCCCAGGCAGGCGTCCGGTGCCTCAGCACAGGCATCCTGGTAGTCATAGGGGATCGCCCATACGGCTTCGCCGGATTCCTGTGCCTGGCCGGCACGGACCAGCGCTTCGGTGGTGTCGATGCCCGAGATGACTACATCCGAACCGGCCGCCAGGAACTCATTGGTGACCTGGGTTGGGTCGAGGGTGAAGCCCGGGATGTTGAACCAGAAGCCGATCCACTTGACGTCAAAACCGAGCGCAGCCGGGTCGCCGCCCGCGTAGTTCTCGTAGCAGTACTGCGCTCCGAGGTAGGCGGAGTTGACCAGGCGACGGGTTTCGTCGTTGATCAGTGGTCCGAGGTAGGAGATCTTGCCGGTGTCGGTGGTCAGGGCCGCGGCGCAGCCGGCGATTGCCTTGCCATACTCCATCCGACCCATGATGTTGGCGAGATTGGTGAGGTCGGCGCGATAGCCCTTGCCGTCTGCCCAGGCGTTGTCGCCCGACGACCACACCATCGGCACGTCGGGGAAGGCCGCGGCAGCTTCTTCGATGCCGTCCTTCATGTCATCGGAGGTGGCGAAGATCAGATCGGCGCCCTGGTCGATCATGTCGGCAACCACGTCGGGAATCGTCGTCTCGGGACGATCCGCCGTGTTCATCTTGTCGAGCACGATGAGATTGGACTCCGGCAGGCCGAGCTTGCTCATCATGTAGACGCCGGCGTCGTAGTGCGCCTGAGACCAGCCGCGATCGTTCTGGGGACCAACCAAGATCATGCCCACCTGGAAGTCCTCGGGGACGCTCATAGCTTCGGCGGTGGTAGTGGTTTCTCCGCCCGCAGCGGTGGTGGTGGTTTCTCCGCCCGCAGCGGTGGTGGTGGTTTCTCCGCCCGCAGCGGTGGTGGTGGTTTCTCCTCCAGCTGCCGCGGTGGTCGTGGTGGCGTCGTCATCGTCGCCGCACGCGGCGGCAACCATGGCGAACACAACCAGCAATATCAACAACGGTGCCCAACGTCGTCCGCTCATCTTGTGGGTTCTCCTTCTCGAGACCGTGAGCCAGCGCAATCACCGGCTTCGAGGCCGGTCGGCGTCAGCCTAGACCCGGTGCCCCAATCGCCCGAGTCGAGTTTTCGACCTAGCCGCCGAACTGGGATTTCAGCGGTTCTGGCTCAACGCACGTGCAACCCGGCCGCCCCGACCTGGCAGTAGCATCGCGCCCGTCGTCTGCGATCAAGGAGTTCCTGTGAGGATCGTTGTGCTCGGTGGGGCCGGGAAGATGGGGGCGTTGGCCGTTGAGGACCTCGCCATCAATCCTCGGGTCGACGAGGTGGTGCTCGCCGACCGAGACATGGATGCGGCGGGCGCGGTGGCGGACTATCTCGACAATCCGAAGCTCTCGATGGTCGAGGTCGACCTCAACGATCATGACGGTCTCGTGGCTCTGCTCGAACCCGCCGACGCCTGTGTCAACGCCACGGTCTACTACACGAATCTGGCCGTCATGGAGGCCTGCCTGGCGGCCGGCACGCACTATGTCGATCTCGGCGGTCTGTTCCACGGCACTCGCAAGCAGCTGGAACTGAACGACCGGTTTGCCGCCGCCGGCGTGTCTGCCGTGCTCGGCATGGGCTCAGCACCGGGCGCACCCAACGTCCTGGCCCGCTACGCCGCCGACCGCCTCGACACCATCGACGCCATCCGCATCTACGACGGGGTGAAGCCACCACCGCCGGGCACCATGCGGTTCACCTATGCGGCGCCGACGATCATCGACGAGATGACCCAGCAGCCGATGGTGTATCGCAACGGCGAGTTTGTGTCGTGCGAGCCGCTCAGTGAGTTCGAGGACTACCAGTTCACCGGTTCACTCGGCATCCTGCCGATGCACCTGTCGCTGCATTCCGAGGTGGCCACGTTGCCGGTGAGCTTCGCCGCCAAGGGCGTTCGTGACGTGTTCTTCAAGATCAATTACTGGGGGATGGATCGTGAAACGGTGGAGAGGGTCAGGGTCCTCGCCGATTTCGGATTCGATCGGACCGAACCTGTCGCCGTCGGAGCCGAAACCGTAGTTCCCCGCGACGTGATGATTGCGATGATGGCCGACTTCGTTCCGTCGGCCTATGCCATCTTGACGGCGCCGGAGAATCCTCCCGGCGACTGGGCAAAGGAGATCGTATCTGTGGTCTCCGGGACGGCCGACGGAGCGCCGGTGACCTACCGCATGGGGATGCTGACCCTCAAGGGCGCCCTTCCCACCGGGGCGCTTCCCGCTCGCGCCGCGGCATGGATGGCGGCCGGCATGGTGGCTCCAGGCGTCCATCCTCCCGAGCTCGCCTTTGAGCCCGAGCCGTTCCTGAAGGAACTCGAGGAGCGAGGGATCATCACCCAGGTGACGGTCTCCAACACACTGTGAACCAACGAGGAGAGAACCATGGCTGAAATCCGACGACTAACCGATTCCTGTGTGCTGGTCACTGATGACTTTGGCGCGATCACGATGTTCGACCCGGGCTTCCACACCTTCGAGTCCGGCGAGATCGACTTGGAGACCATTGGCGACGTTCATCGGATCCTGATCACGCACGAACATGGGGATCATGTCAGTCCCGCATTCGTGAAGTGGGTGATCGAGCGCGGCAATGATGTGGAGGTCCACTCCAACGAGGCCGTGGCGGCGCTGCTCGAGCCGCACGGCATCGAAGTGGTGACGGCCAATCCCGACGGGATCCTCTCGGAGGATGTGCTCCATGAGGAAGTTCCGACGGGGGCAAGACCGCCCAACCGGAGCTATTCGGTCGGCGATCTCTATACCCAGCCGGGTGACAGCTACCAGCCCACCTTCACGGGCCGGGTGCTCGCCCTGCCCCTGATGACACCGTGGGGATCGGCGACCGCATCGGTTGAGTTTGCCCGCCGGCTTGCTCCCCAGCAGGTGGTGCCGGTCCACGACTTCTACCTGACCACACCCGGCCGGGGCTGGCTCTACGGCCTCATCGGTTCGGTGCTGGCCAAGGACGGCATCGAGTTCGTGAGCCTCAACTGGGGTGACGCCTACACCCCCTGATCTATTCGAGGATGGTTCGGGCCCGGTTGCTGTGGGCGCGACCACGCCAGAATGAGACGCACCAAAGCAGCGTTCGGTTCATCTACGATTCAGCGCGCTCTGTGCGAATCCGTCGTGCGGCTCCGGGAAGGTCGAACGCCCTGTGACTGAGCAGAAGACCCAAGGCACGCTCGGCACGTTTGTCGGTGTCTTCACGCCGTCGATCCTGACCATTCTCGGCATCATCCTCTTTCTGCGGCTGGGCTTTGTGGTGGGCAGTGCCGGACTGCGAAATGCACTCATCATCATCGCAATCGCCAACGCGGTCTCGGTGCTGACCAGCATCTCGCTTGCGGCGATCGCGACCAACATCGACGTCAAGGGTGGCGGCGACTACTACATGATCTCGCGCACCCTCGGGGTCGAATTCGGGGGAGCGATCGGGATCGTGCTCTTCCTTGCCCAGTCGGTGTCGATTGCGTTCTACGCCGTCGGCTTCGGCGAGGCACTGGCGGCGATCAGCGGCATCGAGGCGGGTCAGGCACCGCAGGTCATTGCCGTCGCGGCAGTCCTGGTGCTGTTCGGCTTCTCGTGGCTCGGTGCAGACGCGGCCAGCCGGTTCCAGTTTGTGGTGATGGCATTCCTTGTAGCCGCGCTCGCCTCCTTCTACTTCGGCGGCATCCCCGGCTTTGATTCCGCGACGGCTTCAAGCGGTTGGTCCCCTCCCGCGTCGGTCCTCGGGTTCTGGGCGCTGTTTGCGATCTTTTTCCCGGCCGTGACCGGTTTCACCCAAGGGGTGAGCATGTCCGGCGACCTCCGAGATCCGGGACGTAGCCTGCCGATGGGCACCTTCATGGCCGTCGGCGTGTCGCTGATTGTCTATGTGACCGTCGCAGTGCTCTTGGCCGGCAACGCCACGCCGGCGGAGCTGATCGAGGACACCGGCATCATGGGCTCCATTGCGCTGTTCGGCCCCCTGATCAGTGCCGGGGTCATCGCCGCAACGCTCTCGTCGGCAATGGCGTCCTTCCTCGGAGCACCTCGCATCCTCCAGTCGCTGGCGTCCGACCGGGTGTTTCCAGTCCTCAATGTCTTCGCCAAGGGCCACGGTCAGACCTCAAACCCGCGCCGCGCCGTTCTGCTGTCCCTCGCCATCGCTCTCGGTACCGTCGCCATCGGCAATCTGAATGCGATCGCCCCGGTCGTGTCGATGTTCTTCCTCATCTCGTACGGTTTGCTGAACTACGCGACGTACTACGAAGCCAGGGCGGCAAGCCCTTCCTTCCGTCCCCGATTCCGCTTCTTCGATCGAAGGCTCAGCCTGCTCGGGACCATCCTGTGCGTCGGCGCCATGTTGGCGATCAACGCCGTTGCCGGGGTGGCTGCGATCTTGGTGCTGTTGGCCATCCACCAGTATCTCCGTCGCCTGGACCGGCCGCAGCGGTGGGCGGACGCCAGCCGTTCGTACTACTTCCAGCGCGCCAAGGAGAGCATCAGTGCGATGACGGCGGAGGCGGCGAATCCTCGCAGCTGGCGACCTCAGGTTCTCGCATTCTCGGCGGATCCGCGCCGGCGGGAACGGCTGCTGGAGTTTGCGTCCTGGCTCGAGGGAGCGAGCGGTCTGACCGCTGCCGTTCAGATCGTCGTCGGAGAGGGTGCGGTGAAGCGCAAAGAGCGGCGAGAGCAGCAGGAGCTGCTCGAAGCCCAGATTGCACGGCTCCAACTCGACGTGCACGGTCGCGCGGTACTGGCCCCCGACGCCATGGAGGCCCTCCCCGTCATCGTCCAGTCGTTTGGGCTCGGGCCGCTCAAGGCGAACACCGTGTTGTTCGGCTGGCCGGAGGAGACCGAGGAGCATCATCTCGTCGGCTACGCCCAAGCCGTCCGTGAGATCCATCGGCTCGGCGTCAACGTGGTCAGCATGCTGAGTGATGAACACCGCTGGGGGGCGTTTTCGGCTCTGCCGAAGAGGAACCGCCGCATCGACGTCTGGTGGCAGGATGATGACGCCAGTCGACTGGCGCTCCTCACCGCGTATCTCTTCACGCGAACCGCCGAATGGTCCCGCAGCAGTATCCGCATCATTGGCGTCGCCGACGCCGAGGCGACGCGCGAAGCGGCCGAGCAGGCACTGCGGGCCACGATCAGCGATGCGAGGATCCCCGCCGAGGTGCAATGCACCGTGACTCCCCAGGCAATTGAGATCGCTCAGATGTCGGCGGGGGCGGCGTTCGTGTTCGTCCCCTCGGAGCTGCGCCGGACCGACTTCGTTGGACCTTTCGGCCAGAAGACGGCGGATGTCCTCGCCCGACTCCCGATGAGTGCAGCGGTGATCGCCGGTGCGCCGTTCGACTTGGTTGCCGGGCCAGAAACGAAGGAGCACGCCAAGCTGCGAGCTGCGGAAGAGCGGATCCAGGTTGCGGCACAACGACTCAGGACCCTCGAACACCAGCGCCCACGCCTCGAGAACGAATTGGCGGCGCGGCGGAAGTCACCTGATGCGTCGGCGGAGGACATCGATGCTGCCGAACGTCGGCTCCAAACCCTCGATCGAAGGATTCTGAGTACCCGTGCCAAGCTCGATGCCGCCCGGCTCGAGATGGATGCCCTGTTGATCTCGCGCAACGGCACCGACTAGCGACCCACCGTCGCGGCGGGCTCATCCTCCGTCTTGCAGACCACGATCGTGCGTGGTTGGAGCGCCTCGATCTTCGGGAGCGCATCCACTCCGGAAGTTTGAGGTTCTCGACGTAGGGACCTTTGGCCCTGAGGACGCATAGCCTCCTCTGGCAGAATGTTTAGGCATGCCTGAACATTCTGCCCCCGCCTTTGTACCTTCGCCTGAGAATGCACGCACGTCCGAGAGCGAAGAGATGTACCTCATCACGGTGGCCCGCGCCGGTGAAGACGGCCGCGCCGGCCCGGTTCCGGTTGCCGACATCGCCTCCGAGCTGTCGGTGTCGGTGGCGTCGGCCAACCAGATGATCCGCAAGCTCGCAGACCGCGGTCTGCTCCGCTACGAGCCCTACCACGGGGTCGAACTCAGTGACGACGGCCACCGGGTGGCCGACCGGGTGCTGCGGACCCGGCGGCTGTGGGCGAGTTTCCTGGCCGATCACCTCGGCTTCAGTCCGGGGGACGCCGACGACCAAGCCTGCCACCTCGAGCACGTCACCTCGCCGGAGGCGGCTGATCGGCTTGCCTCCTACCTGGGCAATCCCGAGGCAGGCCCGCTCGGCCGCCCGATCCCGGCCGGCGCTTCCGAGCCGGAGAGGCGTCGACCCCATTTGCGTCTTGCCGACCTCGCGGTCGGCGGGGTCGCCGAAATCGTCGCCATCGGAGCCGACGACGGGGCGCTCGAGTTCTTCGCAGCCGAGGGTCTCGTCCCCGGCGCCGACGTCACCGTGACCGGCGCCGGCGAATCGGGTTGGCTCGTCGCCGTCGGGGGCACCGTGGTCCATCTCTCCGAAGGTTTGGCCAGGGCCATTGAGGTCGAACCCAGGGGTAGGGCCTGATGCGCTTTCGCCCGGATCCTTCAGTCGCCACAGAGGGCCCGCTCACTTTGGACCACGCCGCCCGCTCGGCACGGGTCCGGGTGGTTGGCGTCTCAGGCGGCCGCCGGCTGGTGCACCGTCTCGCCGCGCTTGGGGTGGTTCCCGGCGTGGTACTCACCGTGGTACGGCCGAGCGGTCCGGCGCTGATCATGGTCGGGGGCGCTCGCATTGCGGTCGGCCGCGCTGCAGCCCAGGCCATCGCAGTGGAGGTGGTGACCGGGTGACGACCACCATCGCCATCACCGGCAGCCCCAACGCCGGCAAGACATCCCTGTTCAATCAGTTGACCGGTGCCCACCAGCACGTCGGCAATTGGCCGGGCCAGACCGTGGAGCGTCACTCCGGCACGTTCACCGTCTCCAGCGATCAGTTTGAGATCGTGGACCTCCCCGGGACGTACGGCCTCGTTGCCGTCTCGGCCGAGGAGGCCATCGCTACCGGCTACCTGGCCGATGAACACCCCGAGGTCGTTGTCACCGTCGCCGATGCAGCTCATCTTTCCGGCAGCCTCCACCTCGTCGCCCAGGTTGCCGAGGCCGGGCTGCGCCAGATCGTCGCCCTCAACATGTGCGACGTTGCGGACCGGCGCAGCATCGAGATCGACGACGCGGTGCTCTCCGACATGGTGGGTGCCGACGTGGTTCGGACCATTGCCCGGCGCGGCGGTGGAGTAGATGAACTCAAGAGCGCGATTGCCGCCGCCGCAGCCGCGCAGACTCCGCCCCGCCCGCTCGTCATCGACTACGGGCCGGTTGTCGAACGCCACCTCAGCTCGCTGGTCGACGCCATCATCGGCCACCCAACCGTCGAGGAACTCGGCGCACCACGCTGGATCGCCCTGCAACTCCTCGCCGGAGACGAGGCATGGCGCGCCCGAGTGGCCGCCGTAGCCGGCGGAGATGAAGTGCTCGTCGTCGCCCAAACCAACCGTGACGTCATCACCCAGGAGACCGGTTTCGAGGTCGAGTTGGTGCTGGCCGAGCGGCGGTTTGATTGGATCAACCGACTCGTCGCCGCTGCAACGGGATCGGAAGGCACCGGAGCCGTGTGGTCCGACCGCGTCGATCGCGTGCTCACCCACCGCTGGCTCGGTCTGCCTGTGTTCCTGGCCGTGATGTGGGTTGTCCTTCAGGTCACCGCCGACGTGACGGCTCCGTACCTCGATTGGGTGGACGCCGTGATCAGCGGGCCGGTCAGTCGCTGGGCAGTCGGGGTCCTCGGGTTCTTCGGTCTTGCCGGCGGCTGGGTGGAGAGCCTGGTCGTCGATGGCATCCTCGCCGGTGTCGGTGCGGTCCTGGTGTTCGTACCGGTCCTGTTCGCTCTCTACCTGATGCTCGCCCTGCTCGAAGACTCGGGGTACATGGCGCGGGCGGCGGCCGTCATGGAGCGGGGGATGCGGGCCCTCGGCATTCCTGGAAAGGCGTTCCTGCCGATGATGGTCGGCTTCGGCTGCACGGTGCCGGCGATCTACGCAACTCGTACCCTCGATTCCTCGCGCGATCGACTCCTCACCGGCCTGATCACCCCGTTCATGTCCTGCGGAGCCCGCCTGCCGGTCTACGTCCTGCTGGCGTCGGTGTTCTTCGCCGGCCGGGCCGGGGCGGTCGTGTTTGCGATGTACTTGCTCGGCATCGGGGTGGCCATTGCGGTTGGGTTTGTGCTGTCTCGCACCGTGCTGTTCGAAGAGGAGCCCGCACCCTTTGTGATGGTGATGCCCGAGTTTCGGCTGCCCAACCCGCGCACGGTTTGGTCGTTGGTCAAGCTGCGCACCGGCGACTTCATCAGGGGCGCCGGCACGGTGATCATGTTGACGAGTGTCGGGGTCTGGCTGCTGCTCTCGATCCCGGTGGGGGGCGACGGCGGATTCGCCGACACCAACGTCGAGGACAGCGCGTTCGGTGCGGCGTCGAAGGCGGTGGCGCCGGTGATGGAGCCGCTGGGTTTCGGCGAGTGGGAGCAAGCCGGAGCGTTGTTCTCCGGGTTCATCGCCAAAGAGGTCGTTGTGAGCACCATGGCGCAGCTCTACTCGGTCGAGGAACCCGCTGCCGCTGCAACCTCGGATGGCTTCGGTGACGATCTGCGCGAGATAGGGATCAGCTTCGTGACGGCGACCGGTGACACGGTCGGGGCCATCCCCGCAGTGGTTGGGCTCGATCTGGTCGAGGTCGACCAGGCGCCGTCGAGTGAACTCCAGTCGGCGATTCGCACTTCCTTCGAGACGAGCAGCGGGGGCTACGGGCGGCTGGCCGCCTTGGCTTTCATGGTGTTCGTGCTGCTCTACACGCCGTGCATGGCCGCCGTCGCCGCCTTCCGACATGAGTTCGGTACCAGGTGGATGTGGGTGAGCGTCGTCGGTCAGTTCATGGTTGCCTGGGCCGGCGCATTCATCGTGTTCCAGGGTGGACGCATGATGGGGTTGGGATGAAACTCGCCACCCTGGTTCGGGAGATCGAAGCGGCCGGTGGTCCGGTCACGGGGGTTGAGCTGGCTCAGCGCCTCGACACCAATCCGGCCGAGATCGGCGCGATGCTGATCGCCCTGCGTGCCTCCGGCTGGCTCGTGCCCGAAGGCGCCGCGACGCCGCCGGCGGGCGACTGCGGCTCGGCGGGAAGCTGCTCGCTGTCGTGCCCAGGGCCCGACAAGTGTGGACTGGTGATCGACCTCCACGTCGCCACGCTGGAGATTCGCCGGGCTAAGCCGGAGGGGTCGCCGCGATGGCGCCCGCGATGATGTCGGCGGCCTGATCGACCTCGGCTGCCGTGACCGTCAGCGGGGGAGCGATCCGCAGCACGTTGCCGTAGAGGCCGCCCTTGCCGATCAACAGACCGGCCTGCTTGCAGCGTTCATGGACCTCGGCGGCGAGTTCGGGGGCGGGGGTGAGGCTGCCGGGCCGGACGGTTTCGATGGCCTGCATGAGCCCCTTGCCTCTGACCTCGGCGATCCAGTCGACGCCGTCGGCGGCGGTGTCGAGGCGGTCGCGGAGTTGACGGCCGGTGACCAGGGCGTTGTGTTGCAGGTCGTGGTCGAGTAGGTAGCGCAACGTGGCGACAGCTCCGGCGCTCGACAGCGGGTTCCCGCCGAACGTCGAGATCGAATTGGCCGGCATCGAGTCGATCAGCTCGGCCCGACCGACCACCCCACCGAGGCTGAGTCCGTTGCCGACGCCCTTGGCGAACGTCATCAGGTCGGGCGTCACGCCGTGCGCCTGGTAGCCCCACAAGTGCTCACCGGTGCGACCCCACCCGGTCTGCACCTCGTCGGAGATGAAGATGATGCCCTGGTCGGTCAACACCTTCTGCAGCGACCCGAGCAACCCGTCCGGTGGCACCGAGAAACCGCCAACACCCTGAATCGGCTCAGCGATGAAGGCGGCAACGTCACCCGACGTCATCATGTCGAGCACCTGCTGGAGGTCATCGACCGACGCTTCGATATACGCCGCGTCGTCAAGATCACGAAACGGGGAGCGCAACGGATAGCCACCCTGAACGAAGTTGACGTTCAGCCCGCTGATCGACGTCGGCGACCACGAGCGGTGGCTGGTGATGGCAATGGCGGTGAATGACCGCCCGTGATAGCTGTTGCGCAACGCAATGATCTGGTTCGACTTGCGGTACGACGTCGCCAGGAGCAGTGCGGCGTCGTTCGCTTCGGTACCCGAGGTCGTGAAGAACACCTTGGCGTCGGGAATCCCCGACATTTCGGTGATCATTTCGGCCAGCTCGATCATCGGCTCACTGAGGTAGAGCGTCGAGCTGTGCATGATCTTGGCGGCCTGGTCCTGAACTGCGTTGGTGATCTCGGGGACGTTGTGGCCGACCATCGTGGTCAGGATTCCGCCGAAGAAGTCAAGGTATTCGTTGCCTTCGACATCCCACACCGTACGGCCCTCACCGTGGTCAATCGCGATCGGTTCATCGTGATAGACCGCAAGCCATGACGGGGTGACCCGCCGATGACGCTCGCGCAGTTCCTGATTGGTCGGCATGAGGTGCTCCTTCGAGGTCGGTCTCGACAATCGAGTCTACGTGGCTGTGCCCGGCGATTCGCTTGGCGGTGGTGCCGGCCTGGTCGATACTGCAGCTCATGGCCGACTACCCCGACGTTGTGTGGCGTCCGCTGACTGCGGGCGATGTCGACACGCTCTACCAACTCCATGCCCGATTCGAGGCGGAACAGAACCTTCCGTTCCGGACTTCTCGCGAGGAACTCGTCCACAACATGGCCGAGCCCAAGACCGACCTGGCGATCGATACCCGGGTTGCCGTCGCCGCGGACGGCACCTTTCTCGCTTCAGTGTGGATCGACCTGTCACTTCGTCAGGGCTCCAAGCACCGGGCCTACGTCATGACGACGGCGCTGGACGGGCACGGTGCTCTCGAACTCGATGCGATCGACTGGGCGGAGGTCAGGATCAGGGAGGGGTTTGGCGCGATCGATGACGAGCTGCCCAGGGTGATTCGCACCTTCGCCGAGGCCAATGCGGTCGATCGTATCGCCCGCTACGAATCCCGCGGCTACCCGGTTGTGCGCTACTTCATCGACATGGTTCGTCCACTGACCGAGCCGTTTCCCGACCCGGTGCTGCCGGCCGGGGTCGAGTTGCTGGCATGGAGCGACCGGTGGCTGCCTTCGTCGTTTGCGGCCCACACTGAGGCCTTTGCGGACCATTGGGGCTCGCTGCCGCCCTCCTGGGACGAGTGGCAGCACCGGGCGAGTTGGCCGGGGTGCCGGCTCGACCTTTCGCATGTCGCCGTGGCCGACGGCGAGGTGGTCGCCTACTGCATGAATGGGATCTACCCGCAGGACTGGGAGGTGATCGGTCGCAAGGATGGTTGGATCGAGGTGCTGGGGACGCGGCGGGCCTGGCGGAAGCAGGGCCTCGCCTCAGCGCTGCTCAACGCCTCGTTTCGGTCGTTTGCCGGCGAGGGCCTCGATGCGGCCTCGATCGGAGTCGACGCCGCCAATCCAACCGGTGCGTTCGATCTGTACGAATCGCTCGGCTTCCGAGAGGAACATCGCGCCGTGTCGATGATGAAGGAAGTCAGTCCTCCGGGGTGACCTCATAGAGGCGGTCGATGTAGCGGCGCAGCAACTCAGCCACCGCACCGCGGGCCGGGAAGGTGGCGGCCATGCCGTACATCGGCGCCGAACCGGAGTGGGGTTCGAGACCGGTGGCCTTGGCGTCCTCGACTGCAGCTCGCAGGTCGTCGAGGAAAGCCTCCGCAACGCCATCTTGGGTGTGGCGCAGCGTGACCGCGAGGTGCACGGCCTCGGGATGGTGGAGGCCGTTGAGGCTCCAGCCGCGCTCGGCCATCCGGGCCATCACCTCGTAGATGTTCACTTCGTCCGAACCGAAGGCGATCACCCACAGGGGGTCGCCCAGGACCCTCAATTCGGGGATGGCGTTGACCCCGTCGCGGATCTGAGCGCCCGTCGCGAGGATGGCGGCGGCCGCCCTCCGATAACCCTCCTCACCCATCGAGAGCATGGCCGCCCATGCCGACGCCAGCAGGGCGCCGGGACGGCTACCGGCGAGCGTGGGGGAGAAGTAGAGACCGCCGGGCCATTCGGTGGCGACGTAGTACTGGTGGCGGCGCAGTTCTCGACCCCGATAGAGGACGACCGAGGTGCCCTTGGCGGCATACCCGTATTTGTGGGTGTCGGCCGACATCGAGGTCACGCCGGGCAGTCGGAAGTCGAACCGGGGGGCGTCGTACCCAAGATCCATTGCCCACGGCATGACAAACCCACCGAGACACGCATCAGTGTGGAACCCGATGCCGCGCTCGCGCGCCATGTCCGAGAGTTCGGCGATGGGGTCGACGATGCCGTGCGGGAAGCCGGGTGCCGATCCAACCACCACGACGGTCCGCTTCGAGATGGCCTGGGTCATCGCGTCGACGTCCGCGGCATAGTCGGCGCCGACCGGCACCCGCACCTGGCGGTAGCCGAAGTACTGCGCCGCCTTGTCGAACGCAACGTGGGCCGAGTCGGGTATGACCATCTCGGGTTGTGCGATGCCGGCCCGGTCGCGATAGGTTTTCATCGCCATGATGATCGACTCGGTGCCACCCGAGGTCACGGCGCCAACGATCTCATCGTCGGTCTCGGCTGCGCCGAGCATGCCGGCCGTCATGGCGACCACTTCGGCCTCGAACTTCATCCCCGACGGCCACAAATCGATGTGGAGCGGGTTTGACTGCGACTGCAGCGCATAGACCTGGTTGAGAAAGTCGATGTGGTCGGCGTCGCCGTGGTAAACGGCACCCGAGGCCCGCCCCTCGCTCCAGTCGGCCTCCTCATCGGCAGCGATGGCGGCGAGGTCGGACAGGATCTTGTCGCGCGACCGGGGCTCGGCGGGAAGTTCGGTGTAGGCGGGAACGTCGGCTCCGACTTCGACACCGGGCACGCTCGCCAGCAAGGACTCGTACTCCCTATCGAGCCTGCGGCGCAGGCGGGGGATGAGTGAGGCGCCTCGGTAGACGGCGCCCGCCATCGACCCGGGCAGCTTGCCGAGCACCTTGTCGGACATCGAGGTGAGGTTCATGCGTCTCCTGACTCACCGCGCTATCGATTGAGTTTCCGATAGATGCCGCGGTTGGCCTTGTAGATCTGCCGGAAGGCATCGTAGAGCGGGCCGTAGACCTCCCTGTTGGCCAGGTTCGGCCGGAACGAGCGGGCGATCGGAACGAGTGAGGGGATCTCCGCCCAGGTGATGTGCCCGAGGGCGACGTGGCCGAGCAGCCCTGCGCCGCGGACGTTGACCATGATCGGGTCGGCGGCCTGACGGATCGTACGGCTGAGCACGTCGGCGTGGATCTGACACCACAGGTCCGATTGCGCTCCGCCGCCGACCATCACGATTGGGTTGAGGGTGGTCTTGACGAAGCGCTCGACGTAGCCGAGTAGCCAGCGCGAGTTGAAGGCGACGCCCTCGAAGGCGGCTCGGATCAGTTCGGGCCGACCGGTGTCGAGCGACTGATTGAAGAAGCCCCCCCGGACTGTGGCGTCCTCGACTGGGGTTCGTTCCCCGTACAGCCAGGGGGTGAAGATGACGCCGCCGCTCCCGGCGGCGACGGTGGCGGCAACCTCGTTCATGTCGGCGAAGACGGCGCCACGATCCGTGGCGTCCGGGTAGAGGATGGCGGCGAGCCATTCCAGCGCCTTGCCCGCTGTCTCCTGCTCGTTGGCGACCAGATAGCGCCCGGGGATGGCCGCCGGGAGTGTCGCGATGCTGTGGACCAGATCGGTCTTCTTGCCGGGCACGTGGCAGGTCAGCCACGAAGAGGTGCCGATGTACAGGTGCGCAGACAGGTCGGCGGTCGCGCCGGCACCGATACCGGCAGAGTGGACGTCGGGCGTGCCCATGACGACGGGGAGGTCCGCCGGCAGCCCGAGATCTGCGGCAGCCGCTGCGGTCAAGCCTCCGAGCACATCGGTGGCAGGGCGCAGTTCCGGAAGTTGGGCCCGGGACAATCCGGCAAAGCCGAGCAGCTCATCGTCGTAGGCAACGGCGTCCGGGTCTCGGTTGTCGGTTACCCAATGCAGAGCGATCGAATCGAATGATGCCGCCTGCTTGCCGGTCAGTCGCAGATTGAGGTAGTCCTTCGGTTCGAGGAACGTTGTCGTGGCGGCGTAATCGTCGGGGTGCCGGTCCCGCAGGTACAGGATGTGGGCGATGGGGTCCTTGCCGGAACCGCTCGGGGCGCCGGCGGTGAGCTGAATCCACTTGCGGAGCTTGCGGGGGTCGTAGCCCTGGAACCGCACCTTGGCCCCGATGAAGGCCTCGACCTGGGTTGCGCCCCGCGAGTCCATCCAGATGATGGCGTTCCCGATGGCCCTCCCGTCCGCATCGATGGCGACAGTTCCCGACCACTGGCTCGTCACCGCCACCGCGGTGATCGATTCCAGCGGCACAGGTTCGTCGGCGAGGACCTCACGGGTCGCAGTCTTGATCGCCTCCCACCATTGGTCGGGGTCCTGTTCGGCGCCGCCGCCGGGGAGGAGGTGGAGGTCGACGGGGGCAAATCCGTCGCCGACGAGTTCACCGCGATCCGAGACGAGGGCAACCTTGGGGCCCGATGTCCCGAGGTCGATCGCAAGCACGTAGCGAGCGTCCGTCATGGCTCCTCCCGTTGTGGCGGCCCATGGGCGACGGTAACCCGCTTTACGCTGGCGGCGGGGGCGGGATCGGTTGCAGGCTCATGGCCACCCTGGAGACGCTGCCGGTCAGCGTGGGGACGATCACCAGGTACACGACCACATGCATGACCGACAGCCAGATCATGTTGGCGGTTGTGGCATCGGGCAGCGTGAGTACGGGAATGAACATGGCGAACAGGACCAGGGTGGCAAGAATGCCAAAGAACGTCGCGCCCTGCGGCACAAAAGCGAGCATGAGGTGCATCACACCCGTGGCCACGATGCCGGCGATGAAGGCAACGATGAACGTCTGGCCCGCCGAAAGCTCGACGAGGCCCGAATCGCTCGGTGTGCTCACGTAGAGAGTCTCGTTGAAGACCTGGGTGGCGAAGAGCCACACGAGCACGGCGGCAAGGCCGGCGACGACCGCCGTTGTTGCCCCGACCGCCCACAGGCGCCCGGTGTTGACCTTCCAATCTCCAGCCATCAGCTTCCTCCCACGGTCTTCGGCTCAACGCATTTGTAGCAGGTCTCAGTCAGATTGCCATCGTGGTGCGTTGGCCTCGACGTAGTCGCGGACGGTTCGTGCCGGCCTGCCGAGCAGGCTTTCCACGGTGTGCGTCACGGCCTCGGCATCGCCGCGCCGTAGGCCGGCATGGAGCACCGTCTGCACCAGCGCCTGAGGCAGGACCAACCCCTGCGAGAGTAGATGCCGGAAGTAGGCGAGCACCTTGGCGGGCTCGTAGACGATCTCTCTCTGCAGCACATCGGTCAGGATGGACGCGACATCGTTGAACGTGACGGCGGTCGGTCCGGTCAGGTGCAATGCGTTCATCCTGAGATCCCTGTCGAGCAGCGCCAGCGCGGCGATGTCGCCGATATCAACGGTGTCGACGAAGGCCACTTTGGCGTCGGCCGCGGGCACGAAGATGCGGTTGGCGTCGATGATGTCCCGTCGATACGCCGTGCCGATGTTCTGCGAGAAGAACCCCGGTCGAAGGATGGTCCACGCCAGATCGGTGGCCAGTAGATGTTTCTCGACTCGGTGATGTGGCACGATCCGGTTGTGCTCAGCGCCGGCCACAGACGAGAACACCACATGCTGGGTTCCCATGCGGGCGGCCACATCGATGAATCGATTGAGCGTCGGCCCGACTCGAGAGATGGCGGGCGGGCGGATGAGAAACACACCCGTGGCCCCTGCGAGTACGTCGGGAAATGTCGCCAGGTCCCAAAAATCGAGGCGGGCGGTCTCGAGGTGGGGGCCAAATCGCTCTGCCAGGGCATCGGGGTCCACGTCGGCCACCCGCACGGCAGCACCGCTGCGGAGCAGGGCATCGGCCGCAGCACCACCAACGTTCCCGAGCGCTCCGGTTACGACGATCATCATCTGGCCTTCGTGGGTCGCTGAGGCCGATTTGAGCAGGGCGGTGATGCGTGTCCCAATCAGACGGATAGCCTGGTGCGCCGCATGGACACGACCCTTCAAGACCTGCGCCGCAGAACCGACACCCTGCTGCGGTCCGACCGGCAGCGGTTTCGTCGCCGCCTGTCCGGCGCGGCAAAGATCACCAACCCGAAACGGCAGCGACAGGTGGTGTCCACCTTGGCGGCAGAGATCGACGCCGCTCAGCGGCGCGCCGATCGGCGCCGGGGGAGCGCGCCGGCCAAGCTGACCTACCCGGAAGACCTTCCGATCACCGACCGGCGGGAAGAATTGCTTGCCGCTATCGCCGACAACCAGGTGGTGATCGTCGCCGGTGAAACCGGCTCGGGGAAGAGCACGCAGCTTCCCAAGCTGTGCCTCGAACTGGGCAGAGGGGTCGAGGGCTTGATCGGACACACCCAGCCACGACGAATCGCGGCCCGCTCCATAGCTTCTCGGGTGGCCGACGAACTCGGCACGAGCATCGGCGGGCTGGTCGGGTACACGGTGCGCTTCTCCGACCAGGTCGGCGAGGACTCGCTCATCAAGGTGATGACCGACGGCATTCTGCTCGCCGAGATCCACCGTGACCGCCGTCTCAGCCGGTACGACACGATCATCCTCGACGAAGCTCACGAGCGCAGCCTCAACATCGACTTTCTACTCGGCTACCTCAAACAACTGCTCCCGGAGCGTCCCGATCTCAAACTGATCGTCACTTCAGCCACTATCGATACCGAGCGCTTCTCGCGGCACTTCGACGACGCGCCGGTGATCGAGGTGTCGGGGCGGACGTACCCGGTCGAGATGCGCTACCGACCCCTCGACGATCCCGAGTTGCCCGAGCCAAGGGATCAGCCGCAGGGCATCTGCGACGCTGTGGTCGAACTGTGGACCGAGGGAGAGGGCGACATCCTCGTGTTCTGCTCGGGCGAACGGGAAATCCGTGACGCCGCCGACGCCCTCGAATCCCTCGACCTGCGCCATACCGAGATCGTTCAGCTCTTCGCTCGGCTCCCGGCGGCACAACAGCAGCGGGTCTTCCAGCCGCACACTGGGCGCCGAATCGTCCTCGCCACCAACGTGGCCGAGACATCACTCACGGTGCCGGGGATTCGTTATGTGGTCGACCCCGGCTCGGCTCGGATCTCTCGGTTCAGTCGCCGCACCAAGGTGCAGCGGCTTCCGATCGAGGCGATCTCACAGGCGTCGGCGGATCAGCGGGCCGGGCGGTGCGGCCGTCTCGGCCCCGGCATCTGCATCCGGCTCTATGCCGAGGACGACTACCTGGCCCGGCCCGAGTTCACGGAGCCGGAGATCCTGCGAACCAACCTTGCTTCGGTGCTGCTCCAGATGGCGGCACTCGACCTCGGTGAGATGGCGACATTCCCGTTCCTCGATCCGCCCGATGGCCGTACCATTCGCGACGGGATCGATCTGCTCCACGAATTGGGCGCCATCGACCCACAGCAACAGGGGAGTCGCCGCTGGTTGACCCCGCTGGGCCGGCAACTCGCCAAGTTTCCACTCGACCCTCGGCTCGGCCGGATGGTGATCGAGGGTGCCAAGGCCGGCTGCCTGCGTGAGGGGTTGGTCATCGTCGCCGCTCTGTCGATACAAGATCCCCGGGAACGTCCCGAGGGGCTCGAGGCGCAAGCCGATCAGATGCACGCCAGGTACCGCGACGAAGCGTCGGACCTCATCACCTGGCTCAATCTGTGGCGCTACCTCCACGAGGAGCGGCGCAACCGGTCGTCGAGCCAATTCCGACGCATGTGCCGCAAGGAGTATCTCAACTATCGGCGGGTCAGAGAGTGGCAGGACATTCACGCGCAACTGCGCGACGTCACCATCGAGCTCAACTTCGTCATCAACCGTCAGGCCACCCACCCCGACATCATCCACCGCACCCTGCTGGCTGGTTTGCTTTCTCACGTCGGCAAGAAGGACCCCGACGGGTACGAGTATCGAGGAGCCCGCGGCGCTCGCTTCTTCATCGCCCCGGGATCGACGTTGTTCAAGCGGGCGCCCGAGTGGGTGATGGCCGCCGACCTGGTTGAGACCAGCCGGCTCTGGGCTCGCGGGGTGGCGAGCGTACCGCCCGAGTGGATCGAGGAAGTCGGCGCCCACCTTGTGCACCGTTCCCACGGCGACGCCTGGTGGGACCACGAGCGGGGCACTGCCGTGACTCAGGAAACGGTGACGCTCTACGGGCTTCCGCTGGTCACCGACCGCACGGTGCTCTACGGCCGGATCGACCCGGACGGCGCCCGCGACCTATTCATTCGCCACGTCCTCGTTGCCGGTGAGTGGGATACCCACCACGCGTTCGCCGCCCACAACCGAGCCGTGATCGACGAGGTGCTGGAACTCGAAGCCAGGGAGCGACGCACCGACCTCTTGGTCGACGACGACGCCGTGGTGGCATTCTTCGCCGGTCGGATCCCGGCGGACATCACCTCGGTCCAGCACTTCGATCGGTGGTGGCGCGATGCGAAAGGGAAAACGCCGCATCTGCTCGACCTCAGTGTCGCCGACCTGCTCGAACCGGAAGCGGAAACTCCCGACGAGGCCGATTTCCCGGCGGTCTGGCACCACGGTGATCTCGCCATGCAGGTCGAGTACGAGTTCGATCCAACCAGCCCGACCGATGGGGTCACCGTCGAGATTCCGGTCGCCACGCTGGCACGAGTCGACCCGTCCGTGTTCGAGTGGAACGTGCCGGGGGTGCGTGAGGACCTGGTCGTGGCGCTGATCCGCTCGCTGCCCAAAGCGATACGCAGGGAGTTTGTTCCCATTCCCGACACGGCACGGGAGATCGTGGCATCACTCGACCCGTCCGTCGGTCGTGGCATGGCCGAGGTCGTGCGGCAGGAGTTGACCAAGCGCAGCGGCAAAGCAGTACCCCCCGACGCGCTCGACTTCGACGGCCTGCCCGCCCATCTCCGGCCGACCTTTCGGGTCGTCGACGATGTGGGGAGCGTGGTCGCTGAGGGCAAGGACCTGGCGGGGATGAAGGCTGCGTTGGTCGCCGAGGCCCGATCGGCGTTGGCGGCGGGCGACCACGACATCGAGCAAGCCGGCTTGACCGCGTGGAGCATCGGCGAACTGCCTCAGGTGATCGAGATCGAAGGCGAAGGGGCGCGGGCGCGGGCCTACCCGGCGTTGGTCGATGAGGGCGACAGTGTCGCGGTCCGGCTCATGGCGACCGCCGAAGAGCAGACAGACGCGATGTGGTCCGGAACGATCCGGCTGCTCTTGCTCAACCTTCCGTCCCCCGGCCGTCTGCTGCGGCCGATGCTCAGCAATGACGCCAAGCTGGCGATCAAGGCGGGACCGTATCGTTCGACGGCCGAGTGGGTCGACGATTGTTTGGCTTGTGCCGTCGGTGGCCTCATGGCGGAGTACGGGGGCCCGGCCTGGGACGCCCCGGGGTTCGACGAACTCCTCGCCTTCACCCGGGATGCGCTTGGCGAGAGGGCGACGGCGGTCGGCTCCGAATCGTTGGCACTGTTCGAAGCGGTGCAAAGGGTGTCGGACTTGGCGTCGCAGCTCGAGGTTGACGCTTTTGGGGAGAGCGTCGCCGATGTGGACGACCAGCTCGCCATGCTGATATATCCCGGCCTGCTGGCCGGAGTGGGTGAGCAGCGAGTCGCCGATGTGCATCGCTACGCAAGGGCGATGGAGCACCGTCTCGAACACCTCCCCGGCAACCCCGGCCGTGACCTCGAGATGATGGACCGGGTGCATCGGCTCGAGAACGAGTATGAGCGCCTCGCCGAATTGCTCCCGCCCTCGCCCGAAGTGGTCGAGATCGCATGGATGTTGCAGGAGCTGCGGGTCAGCCTGTTCGCCCAAGCGGTCGGCACCCGGGGCAAGGTGAGCGAGAAACGAGTCGAGCGGGCCCTGGCCGACTTGCTGGGCTGACCGCACGCCCGCGGGTCTGAAGCGGTCGGCGGTGATCCCGGTACCGTGTGCGCGATCGATTTATCGACGCCGGAGGTCACAACGTGGAAGCGGTTGGAGCAGCCCTGCTGCCGTCGGACGACCTCTTCGATCGAATGGTGCGGTTGCGCCGTGACCTGCACCGGCGACCCGAACTGTCCCTCCAAGAGGAGCAGACGGCGCAACGGATCGCTATTGAACTCGATGAGCTCGGGGTGTTGTATCGCACCAGAGTCGGCGGCTACGGCATCGTCGCCGAGATCCCCGGCCACGCGACAGGTCCCACCATTGCGTTGCGGGCCGACATCGATGCGCTGCCGATCTTCGAGGAGACGGAGCTACCGTTTGCCTCGGCTGTCGACGGCGTCATGCATGCCTGTGGCCACGACGGTCACACCGCGATCCTGGTCGGGGCCGCGGCGCTCCTGCTCGAGCAACCTGCGCCCGGTCCCACTCGATTGCTGTTCCAGCCGGCCGAAGAACGAGGCCCCGGGGCGTCGGCCATGATCGAGGACGGCGCCATCGAGGGGGTGGCTGCAATCTTCGCCGGTCACCTCGATCGACACTATCCACCGGGGACTCTCGCCATCAGCGATGGAGCGGTGAACGCCGCATCGGACGGCTTCATCATCGAGATCAGCGGCCAGCAGGGCCACGGCGCCAGGCCCCATGAGGCGGTGGACGCCGTTGTGGTCGGTTCGCTGCTGGTGACGGCGCTGCAGACCATCGTGTCGCGCGAGGTTGATCCGGCGCACCCGTCGGTCGTCTCAGTAGGCCGCTTCGATGCGGGCACCGCAGCCAATGTCATCGCTGGGACCGCCCGGCTCGAGGGAACGATTCGGAGTCAAGAGGTTGAGGTGCGAGAGCACCTGTGTCGATCGGTCGAGCGAATCGCCACCGCTATCGGCCAACTCCACGACGCCAAGGTCGAGGTGCAAATCCACCGCGGCAACCCACCCGTCATCAACCCGCCGCACATGGCGGATCTTGCTCGACGCGCTGCCGTCGACACTTCCGGAACCGAGGTGGTTCCCTTGCGGACCGTGAACATGGGGTCGGAAGACTTCGGGTTCTATGTCGAGCGCATTCCCGGCTGCTACGTCCGCTACGGCGGTCAGGTGCCGGGTCTGGAGGGCTACCCGGCACACTCGAGCCGGTTCGATTTCGACGAGGAGGCTTTGCGGACGGGTGCGGCATGGCTGGCCGCAGTGGCCCGACGGGCAGGGGTCGAGCTCGCCGGCTGAGCAGTGCTCAGCTGCGGGGAGCAACCCAGGACCGGCGCCGCTTCTTGGTGATGTCGATGTCCACGTCGAAGTGCAGTCGTTCGTCTTGGGGCGCCGATTGCTCGATCCGGACGCTATAGGTGACGGTGGCCGACTGTCCCGGCCACAGCTTGGGAGGCAAGGCCGGATCGGTGATGTCGGTCACCGTGATGCCTGGCTCCTCCGAGATGGCCGCCGTGGACAGCTTGAGGGGGACGTTCCCCAGGTTCGCGAACGTGGCGGAAGCGGTGCACACGTAGCCTGGGTATCCGTTGACGACCTTGATCCTGCTCTTCAGTCGGTTGCGGCGTTGCACCCACGCCTTGCACTTGGCGACGTCCTTCTCGAAGCGATCGGGCTCCATCACCTCGCCTCCGGGGTCGTCGCTACTCCTGCGGCCCCACCGGTCGTAGACCGGGTTGATATCACCGACGTCACCCAGGTCTGACCCGTTGACTCGTCCATCGTCATTGGTCCATGCCGCGGTGAAGCGGACCGAGGTGCGGCGGACGCAGTTCGAGCCGGAGCGCGCCTCCGAGGTGCTGGCTACGACGAGGAGTGAAGATGCCAAGAGCACGACCACGGCAACCATGACAAGACGTCGGTTGTGGGCGAGGGCACGAACCACGGTCGTCAGCCTCCCCTCAGCCAGAGCGATGGCCACCCGACGGCGGGAACCAAGAGCACGACCTTGCCACGCACTCTCGACGCCAGGAAGGGCCGGTCGGGACGCCGGTTGTTGTCGCCCTGGGTCGTGAAGCTGGCCCCATCGGGAGTCTGTTCGATGGCGACGATGCGGTGAACGACGTGTTGGCCGGTGGCATCTTCGAATTCGATGATCTCGCCAACCGCCAGCGTGTCGGGGTCGACGTCACGTTGGATGATGGCGAGGTCGCCGCGGTCGAAGGCGGGTTCCATCGAGATGCCGCTGACGACGGCGGGCCGGAAACCCAGGAATCCGGCCATACCGAGCAGAGCCAACAACACGGCGGCAACGGCCATCGTCCATGCCAACGGGTGACCCTCGTCGAGATCCTGGTCGTGCTCCTCCTGGCCGAGATCGGCCCAGCGGGCGGCCCCTTCGGTGGTGTTGAGGTAGATGTCGCGAATGAGCTTCGCGGAGACAATCGGGCCGACGGTGCCGATCAGGAAGCGGACCGGCCACTCGAGATCCGGCTGCACCTGGGAGAACCACTCAAAGGCCAGCAGGACGAAGCCGTAGGCAAAGGATGGCCCCATTCCGCCGTGGTCGGCGAGCCAGGTGAGCAGAATGCTCAGTACAACCGTGGGGATGATGAAGCCGCCGAGAATGCTGACTGCGGTCTCAGCCCGGGTGAGCGCCGAGAGTTGGCCGTATGGGGTCATAGCGAGTGCCAGTAGCGCGGTGGTGCCGATGAATGCCCAGCGTTCGCTGAAGCTGCGCCAGGCGTGAAAGAGAAACGTCCTTGCCGTCTCGAGACCGAAAAGCCAGCTGGTGACGAAGAGGAGGTTGCTTGGGTAGTTGGCGAGGCGTCCACCGGTGAAGGAGTCGCCGAAACCGAAGATGACGCCTCCGAAGACGAGCAGGCTGACCTGGAAGGCGCCCATCAAGAGAGCGATGCCGACCAGGATTCGTGTAGAAGGGCGGCCGCTGCGGAAGACGCCGCCAGCCGAGGTAGGCCAAGGCAGCCAGGCCCAGCCAGATGAGCGGCTGTACGAGATGGAAGTTGAGGTCGGGTGAGTCGGAGAGCCAATGCACCAGACCGCGTTGTACGAGCAGCCAGGCGGCGACGAGGTAGAGGGCTACCCCGGCGGCCCAGAGCCCGGTCTGGCGTCGGGTCAGCGGTCGCTCCGGGTCGGGGGCCGATGCCGGGAGCGCGGCAGGAGGGACCTCCGTCTTGATATCGACATGAGGTCCGTGCCCTGCCGGCTGCTCGGTGGTTGTGCTCAGGTGGTCACTCCGTGTGCTTGTTGTCGGGCTGGGGACCCGGCTCGAGCCGGGTCCCCAGCAGGCAGGTGTCTATGGCAGGTCGCAGCCGACCAGTAGCTCCACCTTGTTGCTCTCGCTGCTCGATGTGATCGGGCCGTCGATCAGAAGCTCAGCATCGAGTTGGAACTCCTCGGCGAAGTCCAGTCCGAAGACGGTCCAGTCGTTCCACGCCGACGCGGTGGCGTTGAAGTCACCAAGGTGGTGCCCATTCAGTACGACGCCGTTGAGTTCCGTTATGGTGTCGGCATCACGAGCCACCACCGACATCACTAGGAAGTCGGCGCAGGACTCGTCGATTCCGGTCTTGACCAGTGGGTCGTTGTCGGCGACTTGAGTTGTCAAGGTGCCTGCACCGTCGTAGCGCAGCATGACGTGCTGATCGGGAGCCCACGTGATCGCCTGCTCAGCCCTACCGGGATCGCCGAGGTCGCCTTGGCCCAGATAGACCTCGTCGTTGTCGAGACTTGAGTCGAAGTTTCGGTACCGGACGCCAAAGCCCTTCTGCTCGTCGTTTGCGATCGGGCTTCCGGGTTCGATCTCCAGTCCCGGGCCTTCGTCACACCACGCCTCGTTGAATTCGTTGTAGTTGACGAACTCCTGGTACATGTTCCACTGATAGGTGGCGTTCTGATCTGCCTCTTGCTCGACGTGGAAGTTCAAGCTGCCATCCCAATACTGGTTGTGGGGCTCGATCTGTTGGCCACAGGTGAACAACTCTTCGGGCATCCAGCCTGTGATCTCGGCAACGAACTCACCGGCATCGTTGTAGTGGCCCCAGCCAAACTCTCCGCCTCCGAACCATACGAAGTCGAGTCCGGAGTCCTCGTAGAAGTTGCATCCGGACCACAACATCGTCTCACCTGGGTTGAACGCATTGTCGGCGTTCTCGTCGACGTACTCGAAGAAGAACCCCTCTGGTTCCTCCCACCCAAGGATCCGCCAGTCGATGCCTTCATCGAATTCGCCTTCGACTCCGGTTTCGCCGGGCCAGTAGTTCTCAACGTAGGCGCTGATGTCGTCGCCGCGGATATCCAGGTCCTCGACCATGGTGTTGTACGTGTTGTCCGCGGGGTCGTAGCCGTACCACCAGCCGCATTCCCTTTCGCCCTTGACCAGGTGCTGTTCCGTCGGAAGCACCTTCAATGGGATCGAGCTGGTGTTGTAGAGCCCTGCGTTCACGGTGCAGTGATAGCTCGGATAGCCGTTGTCGATATTCACCGAGATATGGCCCTCATCGCCATACGCCCAGCACCCCGCCACATCCTTGGGGTACCGGCCCTGGTCCTCCCAGAAGCCGGCGGGATCGGGGCTGCTCTGGCCACCCCGCCGCGCTGTATTCGCCATCGGAACCGTCGTCTCCGCCGTCCCATCCATCGACAACGCCGTCGTCATTCGTCCAGACATCGGACCAATGAATGCCGACGCTGCCCGTGTTGACCTGGGCATCGACACTGATCGACGTGGACCAATGCGCCCAGATCAGGCCTGCCATGGCGAGCATGACGGCAAATACGACAAAGAGAATCGAGATGGAGCCGAATGGGCCCTTCATCCTTCGTGTACTCATACCTTCCTAATCTCCTCTCGCAGTTACGCTCGAGGGAGACCGTGGTTTCCCAAGTTGCCACGGTTCCCCGGGCTCGCGGTTACCGCCGCGAGCCCGCTCTTCTTGTTCTTCTCTCTCACCTTCCCCCTGGCCCACCTCCTCCTTGCCCGTCTTCCGTGCTAGTTGCTGTGCCGGTTGTTCCGACAGTGTTCTTCGCGGTCCGGTACGCACCGACCTGGTTGGTGTTGGCGCTTCCACCAGCACGGCCGCAGGGAGACCCTCGAGTGCGGCCGTGACGGGACCGGTCCAATCGACGTCGGTGCCGTCGAGCGTCCATGTGAAGCTGGGGTCGTGGTCGTCGGCTCGCTGCGGCGGTGTGCCGGCGAAGGGCTCTCCGCTTCGCCAATCCGACTCGACCACCAAGCCGTCGGCCCTGGCGAATGAGGCAGCACGCGACATCCATTGCCGCTGCCGCATAAGAGCCGTGACCACCGATCCTGAGGGCTGAGCCGGGCTCAGATTGGGGAAAGACGGTCTGGTCCTTGATGGTCGAGTAGTCGGGCCTGCCCCATGAGATGCTGCCGGCGGAGGTTTCGGGCGGGTCGCTCGCTGAGTAGAAGTCGACTCGGGATCGCCCGGCTCCGGTGTCGGCATCGAAGTGGACGCGGAGCCAGATCCACTCGGCGTCCTCGTAGTCGACGCGGCCCGTCTGGTAGCTCACGAACCCTGCGTCGTAGACCCCGAACTGGAGCTTGTCTTGATCGGTCACGGACAAGATGAAGGAGCGGTGCTCGGGGGCATCGCCCCAGCGCGACATCAACATCTGAAGGTCCCGTTTGCTCCAGTCGTCCAGGGCGAGCAGCAACACGATGTCCATGTCACCGTTGCCGGTGTCGCGGTCTTCGCCAACGATGTGCTCGTTGGCGCCCGCCAGGTGCACAAAACCGATCGCCTCGTTTTCCGGGGGCGGCGGTTCCTCGGGAGGCGGCTGCTCCGGCGGTGGTTGTTCTGGTGGCGGTTGCCCCGGTGGAAGCTCCTCGGGTGGTGGTTGTTCTGGTGGTGGTTGCCCCGGTGGAAGCTCCTCGGGTGGTGGTTGTTCTGGTGGTGGTTGCGGGTGGAAGCTCTCGGGTGGTGGTTGTTCTGGTGGCGGTTGCCCGGTGGAAGCTCCTCGGGTGGTGGTTCCTGTGGCGGTAGGTCGGCCGGCGGCGGCTCAGGTGGTGGTGGCGGCGGGTTGAGCGGCAGCGGTTCGGCGATCTGGGAGACCGTGATCGTCCGCTCCGTCGCAACTCCCCAGGCCTTGGCGTCGTTCCACAGGCGACCGAGGCCAGTGGTGGTCAGATGTGCCACGGCGCCGTGGTGGGTTGCGCCGGAGCCCGGGACCAGCCCCACGAGAACCTCGAGAGCCACCGTCCGGCCGGGATCGACCTGACCCAACTCGAGGCTGTGATTGGGTAGTTCGCACAGCCCGCCGACGAACAGCGGAGGGCCGACGCCGCCGGTCGTGATCCGCAGCTCGAAACGCTCGGGATCGCAGACTCCCGCCGGGGGTTCCTCGACCAACTCGGAGAAGGTCAGAGCTGTGTCGAGCGGGACGGATCCACGGTTGCGTACGACGATCTCGGACAAGATCGGGTCGGGGCAGGCTGCCCCAACCTCGGCGGTGAGACAGGTCTCGATGTGTGAGATGGCTGCCGTGTTCTTCGGGTCACAGGTGACGGCGCCGCCCGGGCTCAACTCGCAGGCCGGGTTGAGCCACATGTGCTCACCGGGTTCGACGTGGGAAATCTCATACAGGCTGCCGTTCTCGTTCTCGGGGTTGCCCGACTTCACCTTGAAGTCCACGGTCCCGTCGACGACTTCGTAGTAGAACCCGACGTGTTCGCCGGGTTGGTCGGGCTTGTCGACCCAGCCGAGGATCGCGAAGCCGCCTACCCCATGATCAAGCGTGGGGAGCCCGTCGAGCGCTCCATCTTCGAACTTCTCGCAGAGAGTGTCGTGGTCGCCGGGTTCACACGGCGCAAAATCGAAGTCGAGGGGCCCCTCGATCGTGAGATCGGTGGTTCCCGTAGCGGTGCCAACGCCGGCGTCTAACGAGAGTTCCCAGTGGGCCAACCCCGGAACGGATAGAGCCGCAACCACCACGAACGCGATAGCCGCGATGAGCGTCCTTTGAGCGAGACGACCGCGGAACACAGGACCTGAGCGGTCCGGTCTGGAGGAGTCGGGTACGGCGGCGCGTTTCATCAGGCCCGGCCCCCCACCGGCCATTGCCACACGACCACCAGTCTCCCAGCGTCCGCGCCTCTGCGATGTGTCCCCCACTCGGTCTTCACCGAGGACTCCCCGCTTCGCACACGGCTCTGCCAACGGGTCCAGTCATCCCCACCGTCGGCGTTTCAGCCATAGTCACGAACGATCGTTTGTTTCACTAGGGGCGAAAGTCCTGCCTTCCGCGGCTGCATCACCTGAAGGAGTCACTACCTTGGGGCAAGCGAGAGTCGATAGATCGAGGAGTCGCCATGGCCTACACGTTCATCTCGGATTTGGCAGAAGAGTTGGAGATCCCTCAGGACGGCACGCTCAGCAAGGTGCTCTACCGCGACGACCAGCTCCGCCTCGTTGGCTTTGCCTTCGATACCGGACAAGAACTCACCGAGCACACCGCAGCCGTTCCCGTCCTCATCCAGGTGGTGTCCGGCAGGCTCAGCGTGACCCTCGAAGCCGACACGATGGAGTTGGGTCCCGATGGCTGGTTGAGGATGGAGGCGCCACGCGCCACATTCGGTGCGGGCCCTCGTGCCGACCATCATGGTCCTCACGATGCTGCGAAGTGGCTGAGAATCCGGTTGCCGCGACGAGGCGGATAGGGTTGTCCGATGCGTCGATGGGCCCTTCTCTTCTTGCTTGTGGCGACCGCCTGCAGTGGCCGGGCAATCGCTGATAGCGAACCGGTTGCGACGACTACCAACGCAGCGACTGCGACCTCGACGACCATGCCACCGACAACGGTCGCCCCGGTACCGGCGGCCGCACCGACGACGACAACGACCTCACCACCGCTGTGGGAACCACTTGTGTCGTGGATGCCGGATGGGCTCCCACCCGACTTCGGTGAGATCGTGCGTTCGGTACCGGGCGTCATCAACGTCACCGTGATCGGAACCGGCACCTTCCACATCGTGTCATCGGAGACCTCCGATGGAGCTGTGGTGGATCAGCCACCCGATGGCTTTGTCATCCCGGTGGGCGGGATCGTCATAGATCCGGCCACCTATCGCGCCTTCGCTGACAACGCAACCGCGGCAGTGATAGCGGGTCTCTCTTCCGGCGAACTCATCCTCAGCGAGAGTTCGGCCGCCCTGCGGCGACTCGGACCGGGAGACCGGATGGTCTTCGAAGGGGGAGAGGTCCGATCAATCGCCGCGGTGTTGCCCGACGCCGCGGTCGGTGGAGCAGAGATCATTGGAGTTGGTGACACGACGCTGGCGGTTCCCGGATCGGAGCGAGGGTATGCGTTGATCGACTTCGACGGTACGGGGGAGGAGCTGGAACGCGAGATCCTCGCCCGGTTGCCGCAGGACGCACTGCTGCGGGTACGCGATCCCCGCGATACATCGGGCAACCCCGGCCGGTCAGTGCGGTCCCAGATCTTCATCAAGCAGGAGTTCGGCGAGTTTGCCTATCGCCCAACCGGTAGGGGTCGCTTCGAGATCGACCCGGCCTGGATGGAGGCCAACATCATCGACGTTGAGATCCCTTTGCTGGGCAAGACGGTGTGCCACCGTAAGTACGCCGCGTTGCTGACGGAGGTCATGAAGGACCTCGACGATCACGGGCTCGACGGCGTGATCGACCCGAGGGCATTCCGCGGCTGCTGGAACTCGCGGTACATCTCGGGGTCGACCCGGTTGTCGCGCCATGCCTGGGGTGCTGCTGCCGATATCAATTTCGGCAATGATCTCGACGGTGGGCCCGGGTCGCCGGTCAACGAAGAACTTCTCGAGCGCATGCTGGCGGTCGGTATTCGCTCCGGTCACCTCTGGACCCGCCCCGACCCCGGCCACTTCGAGTTCTACGGATCCGGCGCTTAGAGGTTTTGGCGGACAATAGCGCACCATGTTGCGCTCATGTCCGCCAAAACCCCCAATGGTCGTCCGCGATCAGAGGTCGCGGAGCGCCTCTCTGATGAACGTGCGTGCTATCACCCAATAGCCGATCGGTGTCGGGTGGATGTTGGCGATCTTGCCTTCCCGCTCTGGGCACATCGACGTGAGCCTGCAGGCGAAGTCGGCGGCGTCGTCCTGGCCGTTGCGTGGCCAGTTGTCGACCATTGCCGGATCCACTTGGGGCAGCATCTCTGGCGGCAACGGAGGCAGGTAGGCAGCGGTCACGTCTCCGGCGCGGAAGGCCGAGAACACGTCCACGACGGGGACACCAACGGTTCCAAGTGCCTGCTCGAGTGCCTCACCGAACAGGTAGAGCACCGCGGTGCTGAAGCCGGCAAGTTCCAGCATGGCAGGATCGGAGAGCGGGTCATCCGACACGGGTCCCGGTACGCCGCTGACATAGCCGGCCAACGCGGCAACTTGCGGGTTGTAGTAGTTCATCGCCACGAACGGCACATCGGGGTCTGCGGCAGCTCGCAGCTCAGCAACCACGGTGGCTACATCGACCGCAATGGCTTCAATCCCACCGAGAATGCATCCCGGAACCTCCTCAGGCTGGATTGTCCCGGCGGCAGCCAATGCGTAGCAAGCGTCTTGGTGTCGAAACAGGTCGTTGGCGCCGAGGTTGATGGTGACGAGCTTGACGTCCTTGTTGGGGTCGGTCAGTACTGCCATTGCCATGTCGTATTGACTGGCGGGTCGATCCTGGCAGTAGGGACCGTCTCCGTCTCGGAAGGTCGCCACGGTTTCCTCGCGGCAACCGAGCTTCTTGTGGCGGAGGTCGCGATCGACATGCCACCGCATCCACCGATAGAGCTTGTTGGTGTAGGACTTGTTCGACGCATCGGTCGTGTTTCCATCGCCATCGGCCAGTGATCCGGCTGCCAGCGAGTCGCCAAGCGATACGTAGACCGGTTTTGGTCCATCTTCGCCGCCGCCGTGGGCGGCCGCCTGCGCCGGAATCAAGCCGACGCCGAGTGTTGCGGCGATCATGAGAGCGATCCATCGACGCTTCATGGGGCACCTCCTTTGTAGTTCCCCTTCTCCCATCAACGCTATGGGCTCCGCTGGTGCGCCGGTAGGGGGGATGTCCCCTATTTCGGACTAGGCGAAAGAACTCGAGCCGCGAAAACCTCAGGTCGGAGCCGCTCGCTCCGATGTACCCCGGATGCAAATTTTCATGTCTTCCCTGCGAAGGGGAACGCAAGGGCTGATTGCCGTCGCCGTCGCCGCCACGATCCTGGTGGCCGGAGCCGTCCCCGCATTGGCGAGCGAATTTGGGGAACCGGTCGACTACAACCTCACCTTCCCAGTTGACGGCTACCACGACTTCCGCGACACGTTCTGGGATGCGCGCTCTCACGGACTGCACTCTTCTCAGGACATCTTCGCGCAGAAGATGGTGCCGATCGTTGCCGCCGCCGCCGGTCGGGTTCGACTGGTCAACTGGAGCCGAAGCGCCGACCTCAACCCGGCCCGTTGCTGCAGCATCGTGATCGACCACAACGATGGCTGGCAGAGCACGTACATTCACCTCAACAACGACACACCCGGAACCGACGACGGCGAGGGCTGGGGGATTGCCGACGGGATTGCTCCGGGGGTCGGGGTGTCGGCCGGCCAACTCATCGGCTGGGTAGGTGACAGCGGAACTTCCGAGGACACAACGCCGCACCTTCACTTCGAACTCCGGAACAGGTCGGGGATTCTGATGAATTCGTTCAGCGCGTTGGTTGCCGCCGGTGGTAACGGCAGGGGCGGCCTGGACGATCCGCTGTTCGACAACCAACGGACCCTGGAACAGGGCCTCCACGGCTACGACGTCCGCCGGCTGCAGCAAGTGCTCGACACCATCGGCTATGACGTGGGCGGGATCGACGGAGACTTCGGCCCCGCCACCAAGGCGGCCGTCGTCGCCTTCCAGCAGTACAACGGTCTCGGGCCCGACGGGGCCGTTGGCCGGGGCACCAAGAACGCCTTGAAGAACGCTCTGGACAACGGCGGCGGGGGCCCCGCTCCGGGCGCGACCAACTCCCGACAGACGGTCCGCAAGGGTGACCGTGGTGACTCGGTGCGCGAACTTCAGCAGGAGCTCGGCACGGAGGGTTTCGACCCTGGCGGCGTCGACGGCATCTTCGGGTCACGTACCGAGGCGGCCGTGCTCGACTTCCAATCGAATCGCTCCCTGACTGTCGACGGGATCGCCGGGCCGCAGACCTGGGGCGCGCTCCGACCGCTGTAGGCGGCAAACAGGTGGGCAGAGTCCCCAATTGCGGGGTGCGCCGTCGGTCCTTGCTTTCTGGTGGGCGACTTCCGTTAGGGTTACGGCGGGAACGTCTCCCGGCGCCCGGTGCGGGGCGCAGGATGGAGGAACACGATGGCGATGCCCAACATGGCTCCACCCAGGATACTCATGCTTTCGCTGCACGGATACGTCGGCGCTGAGCCCGAGCTCGGACTTCCCGATACGGGAGGCCAGGTTGTCTTTGTGCTTGAACTGGCAAAGCAATTCCGTGAACTCGGCCACGCCGTGGACATCGTCACCCGGCGATTCGAAGGCCAGCCCGAAATCGACGACATGGGCGGCAACCTGAGGGTGTGGCGCGTCCCCTTCGGCGGGTCTAGCTTCATCCGCAAAGAGGACATGCACGATCACCTCGACGAGTTCGTGCGCACGTTCCTCGAACTGTCCCAGGACGCCGGCAGCGGCTACGACATCGTCAATTCGCACTACTGGGATGCCGGCTACGCCGGTCAGCGGATTTCCGAAGAGCTCCGCATCGCCCACGTCCACACTCCCCATTCGCTGGGGGCATGGAAGCGCCAGGACATGGCGGGCGACCAGCAGAAGATCGAATCGAACTATCGATTCGAGGAGCGGATCCGCAAGGAATTCCTCACCTTCCGGCGCTGCGACCACGTCATTGCGACCACCAACCAGCAGGTTGAGTTTCTCATCGATGAGTACGACGTGCCGAGCCAACACATCACGATGATCCCCCCGGGAATCGATGAGGGTCGCTACACGCCGGTGACTCGGTCCCAGGCGCAGACCCGGCGACGCAAGTTCAAGTTCCGCAAGAACGACGTTTACACGGTGGGTCGGGCGGCGGCCAACAAGGGGTATGACCTGTTGATTCGCGCTTTGCCGGACCTCCAGGAGCAAGTGCCCGATGCCAGGCTCCAACTGGCCGTCGGCGCCAACTCCAAAGCCGACGAACGCAAGGTCGAGAAATGGAAGGCACTCGCCGGTGAACTCGGCGTCGCGGACAGCGTGAGCTGGCTGGGCTACGTGCCTGAGGCAGAGATGGCTGACTACTACCGGGCGGCACCCGTGTTCGCCCTGCCGTCACGCTACGAGCCGTTTGGGATGACTGCCGTCGAGGCGATGGCCTGCGGGACTCCGTGTGTGGTCACGATCCATGGAGGCCTCGAGGAGATGTTCGACTTCGGCTCGCATGCCCTCTTCGCCGACCCGAAGCGACCGAGGGAGTACGCCGTCATGCTCTCGATGCCGCTGCGCTATCCGCAGCTGCGTGAGCGGCTGTCCATTGCAGGGGGCCGTTTCGCCCGGCGCATGTTCGGCTGGAGAGGGATCGCCCGACGCACCCTCAATGTCTTCGACCGCGCCAAGAGCACCCACGATTGGGACTACCACGAAGGAGTCTGATTGCGGCGGGCTTGGGACTCGAGAGAATTCCGACCCGAGTTCCGGCAGGAATACCGGTGCCACGCGGGGATCGTCCGATAGGGTAGACAGCCGGAAATCACTGATGGGACACAACATGACCGCGCAACGCGTGCTTGCCACCGACCTCGATGGCACCTTCATTGGCGACGATGCTGCGATGCATGGTCTGTGGGACGACTTGGCCGCCGCCGACATATTCGTTTCGTTTTCCACCGGCCGTCACCTGCCATCGATCGAGGACTTCTATGCCGAGCGACATGTGACCCGGCGGGCCGATGCATGCATCTGCATGGTGGGCACGGAGCTGTGGTGGCGGGTCGATGGCAGCTACGAACGCGACCATGGATGGAGCGAGCACATCTCAGACGCCTGGGACAAGGAGGCGGTCGAGGCGATCTTGAACGAACTCCCGGATGTGACCATGCAGGCGGAAGAGTGGCAGTCCGAGTTCAAGAGCAGCTACTACCTCGAAGAGAACGTCGATGCCTCGCTCGAACAGATCGCCGACCAGCTCGACCGCCGCAATCTGCAGGCGAAGATCGTTTACTCAGCGGGGCGTTTTCTCGATCTGCTGCCGCACTTCTCGGGGAAGGGTGGTGCTGTCGCCTATCTGGCCAGGCAACTCGGCGTGCCGCCGGATGCCGTGATCACTTCGGGCGACACCGGCAACGATCTCGACATGATGCGCCACGGTCTCGGCTTCCGGTGCATAGCCGTCGGCAACGCCACGGAGGAGCTGCGCCGGGTCCGCGAGCCACAGATCTACCACGCGTCTGCTCCCTATGCGGCCGGCATCAGGGAGGGACTTGTCCACTACGGATGGCTACCGGCGTCCACTGACGCCGCGGAGTCCACTGACGCCGCGGCGTCCTCTGGCGACGAATCACACCCAGCACAGGAGGCCCAGTGACCGACCCCGCCCAGTTCCGCGATCCGGATCGCACCCATGTGCTGATGATCACCAATCACGGCGTCCACGAATGGGACGTCGTGCCGGGACTCCCCGACACCGGCGGCCAGAACGTCTACGTCAATCAGTTCACCGAGGCGCTTGTGGCCCAGGGCTACCGCGTCACCATCGTCAACCGGGGTGGCTATCCCCATCCGACGACCGGCGAGCCCCAGGTGGGCGTCAGGATGCATCCGAGCGGTCGGGCCAGAATCCTCTACCTCGATGACGGCCACGACGAGTTCGTCCGCAAGGAGGACATGGCGGAGTACATCCCGGCACTTGCCGCCGACCTCGAGCGGGTGTTGCGTGAGGACGACGATTCGTACGACCTGATCATCTCCCACTACTGGGATGCCGGCGCCCTCGGCGTCGAGTTGAACGACCGGTCGGGGCGCAAGGCGCCACACGTGTGGGTGCCCCATTCCCTCGGCGCTCTGAAGAAACGCAACATGGATCCATCGACATGGGCCGATCTGCGCATCGACGAGCGCATCGAGCAGGAACGCCGTTTGATCGCCCGCCTCGATGGCGCGGTTGCCACTTCGACCGCCATCCACGACACCTTCGTCGATGACTACGGGTACGAACCAAAGTACTTCCTGCCCCCGTGCGTCGACGTCGACCGCTATCGGCCTCGCGCCGCGGCCGAGTGCGACGCCATCTACGAATTCCTCGCCGAGATCAGTTCGTTCACTGCGGATGCCCTGCGGAAGCGACTGATCGTCACCGAGATCAGCCGCACCGATCGGACCAAACGCAAAGACATCCTGATCCGTGCCTTCGCCAAAGCCAGAGAGATCGTGCCGACGGCGGCACTTGCCGTCGCTCTGGATCCGCGGGCGGGAGCCGCCCACGACGAGGCGATGGCGCTGATCGACGAACTCGGCTTGGAGGACGACGTCATCGTGCTCGGCTCGGTGTGGGACAAGCTTCCCTGCATCTACGCCGTGACCTCGGTGTATTGCACCCCATCGGTCATGGAAGGTTTCGGGATGAGCGCCCAGGAAGCCGCGGCCACTTCCAAGCCGGTGGTTTCTTCGGATCTTGTTCCCTACACCCGGGAGTACCTGCTCGGCGATGCGCCTCAAGAGCTGACCGTCGATGGTTCAACCTCCGGCGAGCCGGTTCTGATCGGGGAGGGGGCCATCGTTGTGCCCGCCGACGATGTGGCGGGGTTTGCCGAAGCGTTGACGTTGCTGCTGGCCGACGCACAACGCCGCGACCAGATGGGAGCGCGCGCCCTCGACATCACGGTGCCCTACTTCACTTGGGCGGCACGAACCCGTGATCTCTTCGACGATCTCGGATTGCCGGCGCCGGGAACCGCTTCGTCGTGAGTCGGAACTCCGGCCGGCTCAGCCGGTTCCTGATCGATACCTGGGAGCGGCAGGCAACTGAAGGGTTTCTGCTGGTCCATCCCGATGAGGCTGCGATTGAGGAGCGCATCGTCCACGACGAGGTCTCGATGGTCGACTTCCGGTTTCGCTGGATGCCGCATCGTGAGCTGCGGACCGATGTCGTGGAACTCGAGCGGCGCGGAATCATCAACCCGAATCGGGACGAGTCGATCCTGTACCGCGATCCACGTGATCCCAATGGGCGTCAGTGCTTTCTCTGCATCCGCAATATCACCGAGTGCAATCCGATGGAGGAATTGGTCTTCATCGAGTTGGCGGGCAGGGCGTATGCCGCGGGAGCGAACTTCGCCTGGATCGAGCGCAATCACTACACGGTGATGGCGACGGAGCATCTCGACCAGGACTTCACCCCGCATGTGATCGATGCCATGCTCGAGCTATACGTGAGGACGGGCGGCGAGTTCCGGGTGCTGTACAACGGCGCCCATGCCGGGGCGACGATCCCGTGGCATCTCCACTATCAGATCACGACGGAGCGACTCCCCGTCGAGATGCTGCCACCGGGGCGCGAAGCCATGTACCCGGCGGCGTTGCAGCGAATCGAAATCGACGGACGCGGCACAGCAGAAGCCGTTGAGGCGGTCAACGATTGGATCGACCGCGACCCTGAGCACCACCGAGTTAACGTGCTGGTGGCAGGGTCGGTCGAGCGGCCCCTCGTCCATATCTTCGCCCGGGATACCCGACTCAGCCACGCTGCGGTCAAGGGCTTGATGGGCGGGTTCGAGGTATGCGGCGACCTCGTCTACAGCGAACCCGACAAGCGTGGCGTCTTCGAGGACGCCTCAGTGGCGGTGGCGCGCCAAGCGCTCGAAGAGGTCCGGCCCCGCCTGGCATAGAGCTCACCGGCCGCCGGGGCGCTTCGCTGCCGTGTGGTGGCTAGGAGACCATTGAACAACGCCAGCTTGGGCTTGCCGCAACGTCTAGGACCAGGCGTTTGCTCGCCGGCGCAACCCGCACGGGGTTTGTTCAACACCCTCCTACCGGGCTCCCTGCCAGTAACTCAACGCACCGGCGATCTCCAGTTCCTTGTTCACGGTCATAGCGTCGAGGAACGCTACGACGGCCGTCCGCTCCTCAGCGCTGAGTTCGGTGAATTTCGAGAGGCTGAACGCCTCCAGATCCCCGGCCTGCGGAGTGAGTGCGCGGATCGTCGAGTCAACAACGGCCGCTTCCGAGAAGGGATGCTCCAATACCCAGGTCATGTAGGTGGGAAGGAAGAAGCGAAACCCCCCCGGACTGAGGAAGAACAGAGCGGCGTACTCGTACTCGATGAGGGTGTCGTCGGCGTCCTGCCAACGCGCCACCGGATAGAGCCCGCGAATGTCCATGTCGTCGTGGCACTCCTGGTGGAGTAGTTCGACGTTGGTCGGCCGCGGCGTGTCCGCAAACGCAGCCGCGACAGTAGTGATGGCCTCGGATGTCGTCGTCATGCCGAAAGAATCTAGTGCAAGAACCTCCTGAGCACGGAAACCAACGCAAGCGAGTGCCGGCCAAACAGCGCGTTTCTCTGCGACATCAGCGATAGCCTGGCGCAGATATGGCATCACAATTCGCCACCATGCCGAAAGTGGAGCTCCACCTCCACCTCGAAGGGGCCATTCCGTTGTCGGCGATGTGGGAGTTGGTCGAGCGCCACGGGGGAGAGCCCTCGGTGACGACGCCCGAGGATCTCGTCGATCGGTTCGCCTATACCGACTTCGCTCACTTCATCGAGACCTGGGTGTGGAAGAACCGGTTCCTCAACACGTACGAAGCTTTTGAGTTTGCGGCAGCGGCAGTCGCCCGGCACCTCGTCGAGCAGAACATCGTGTACGCAGAGGCGTTCTTCTCACCGACCGATTTCCGCAGCTTCGGACTGGCTCCTGCCGAACTTGCCCTCGCCATCCGTCGAGGTCTCGATCAGGTCACGGGCACCGAGATAGCCTTGATCGTCGACCTCGTACGGGACACAGGAAGCGAGGCCGCGGCCCGCACGTTCGATCAGGTTGCCGAAGTTGCCTCCGATGCGGGGGTCATCGGCATCGGGATCGGCGGTTCGGAGGCGGAGTACCCACCCGAGATGTTCTCTGCCGTCTATCGGACGGCCGGCGAACGGGGCTATCGACTGACGGCGCATGCCGGCGAAGCGGCGGGGGCCCCGTCCGTGTGGGGAGCGTTGCGGTCCCTTGGTGCTGAGCGGATCGGCCACGGGGTGCGGTCCGTTGAGGACCCTGCGCTGGTCGACTACCTGGTCGACCACCAGATCCCGCTGGAGGTCTGCCCGACATCGAATCTGCGCACCGGTGTAGTGGCCGACTGGGAGACTCACCCGGCGCAGAAGCTGATCGAGTCGGGGGCGATGGTCACCGTCAACACCGACGACCCTGCCATGTTCCACTGCTCGTTGGCCGGCGAGTACGACGTGCTTGTCTCGCGGTTTGGACTCGACCTCGGGGCCGTCCGTCGCATCGCAGCCAACGCGATCGAAGCCTCATGGGCGCCGGAGGCGACCCGGCAGCGGCTCCATCGCGACCAGGGCACGTGGTGGTCGTCAGGGGCCGCTGAGATCCGGTGAGCGACCGACTCGACCGGCACCGTTGCTAGCCTGCCTCGTGGGTAACCCCGAGGAGGAACACTAAATGCGTACCAAGCTCATTCTTGTGCTCGTGGCGCTCGCACTCGTTGCCGCAGCCTGCGGAGACGATGACGACGCCACAACCACCAGCGCCGCGGCGGCCGGTGAAACGACAACCACAGCAGCTGCGGAAACCACGACCACGGCGGCGGCCGAGACCACGACTACGGCGGCCGGCGAGACGACGACAACCGCAGCGACCGCTGCCGCTTGCGCCGTTGAGAGCCTGGAGCTCATTACGCCCGGCACCCTCACCGTGGCGACAGGTGAGCCGGCTTTCCCGCCATGGGTCGGAACCGGCGATGATGCGACCTTCGATGTTCCGGAATCGGGAACCGGGTTCGAGTCTGCTGTCGTCTATGAGATCGCCAAGCGACTCGGCTTCGGCGAGGAGCAGGTGGTTTGGGTGCGCACCGGGTTCGACGAGGCGGTTGCCCCCGGGCCCAAATCGTTCGATTTCAACATCCAGCAGTATTCGATCAACGCGGATCGGGATCAGGTCGTCGACTTCAGCGTTCCCTACTACGTGACCACCCAAGCCCTCGTCACCTTTGAGGACTCGCCGTTTGTCAATGCCGAGAGCCTGGCCGACCTTGCCGACGCCAAGCTCGGGGCACAAATCGGGACGACCAGCCTCGACTTCATCGATAACGTGATCCAGCCCAACGAGAAGGCTGCGGTCTACGACACCAACGTCGATGCCAAGTCGGCGATGGATGCCGGCCAACTGGACGGCATCGTGGTCGACCTCCCGACGGGCTTCTACATCACCGCGGCGGAGATCGAAGGCTCGACAATCGCCGCGGCGTTTGCTGCTCAGTCGCAGGACCCCGATGAGTACGGACTCCTGTTTGCCGACGGCAATCCGCTCAAGGACTGCATCGATCCAGTGCTCGAAGAGATGAGGGCCGACGGAACGCTTGCTGCGCTCGAGGAGCAGTGGCTGACATCAGGTACCGGCATCTTCGTGATCACCGGCTGACCGGTAGCGAACCACTCTGACCGAACCACAACCGCCTTCGGCCGTAGGGCTGAGCCGGACCCCGGGGCCTGGACCCCCGGGGTCCCGGCGAACCTCGCTCCTCCAGGAGGAGGGAGCGCGCGGGGCCCTGATTGCGTTCGTCTCGACGATCGTATTCTTCGGCCTCGCCCTGTACTTCATCCTGACGTCGGAGGCCTGGCCTGCGGTTCAACAGCAGTTCTTCAACTGGGGTCACTTCAAGTCGTCGTTCCCCGACGTTCTCTCCGGCTTCTGGCTGAACGTCCAGATGTTCATGGTGGCCGAGGTCCTCATCTTGGTCTTTGCGCTCATCATCGCCATGATCCGCTCTCTGCGTGGCCCGGCTTTCTTCCCGCTGCGGGTGCTCGCCATTGCTTTCATCGACCTGATCCGCGGCATCCCGATCATCCTGCTCATCCTGTTGCTCGGATTTGGCGTGCCGGCGCTCCAGCTGCCCGGGGTGCCCACCAGCGCCTTGTTCTGGGGGCTGACCGCGTTGGTGATCAGCTACAGCGCCTACACCGCCGAGGTGTACCGCGCCGGGATCGAATCGGTCCACGAAAGCCAGCGCATGTCGGCCCGGTCGTTGGGTCTCACCCAGATCCAGTCGTTGCGGTACGTGCTGGTGCCCCAAGCCATCCGCAACGTCATCCCGGCTCTGCTGAATGGGTTCGTCAGCTTGCAGAAGGACGTGGCCCTCGTGTTCGTGCTCGGCGTCCGTGAGGCGGTGCGCGAGGCCCAGATCTACAACGCACGCACGTTCAACTACACCGCCTACATCGTGGCCGCCCTCCTGTTTCTCCTCGTGAGCGTTCCGGTGGCACGATTCACCGACTGGTACACCGAGCGGGACCGCAAACGCAAGCAAGCGATGAGTGCCTGATGGCAATGAAGCTCGAACTCCGTGACGTCCACAAGGCCTTCGACGACAAGCAGGTCTTGCGGGGGATCGATCTCCAGGTGGAAACCCACGATGTGGTCTGCCTGATCGGATCGTCGGGCTCGGGCAAGTCGACGATGCTCAAATGTGTGAACCTGCTCGTCCCCATCGACCAGGGCGAAATCTTGTTGGACGGAGCGCCGATCACAGGTGGCGGCGTCAACCCGAACACCGTGCGGGAAAGCATGGGAATCGTATTTCAGGCGTTCAACCTCTTCCCTCACATGAAGGTGGTCGACAACATCACGCTCGCCCCCCGCAAGGTGCACGGGATCAGCAAAGCGGACGCCGAGGCGAAAGCGGGCGAGCTGCTCGAGCAGTTCGGCCTTGCCGACAAGATGCAGGATTACCCGGACCGTCTTTCGGGAGGCCAGCAGCAGCGGGTGGCCGTCATTCGGGCCCTGGCAACCGAACCGGACCTGATGCTCTTCGACGAGGTCACTTCGGCGCTCGACCCCGAACTCGTCGCTGAGGTTCTCAACGTCATTCGCGGTCTCAAAGACACCGGAATGACCATGCTGATTGCGACCCATGAGATGGGCTTTGCCCGGGACGTGGCAGATCGGGTTTGTTTCCTCGATGAAGGGGTGATCCTCGAGCAAGGAAGCCCGAAGGACATCTTCACCAACCCGCAGCAGCCCCGCACCAGGCAGTTCCTCCAGCGGATTGTCGAGGCCGGCCGCCTCTGAGCGCACCGCCCGATCAATCTCTGTTCTTGCGTACCTGGCGGCCACTACTGGCCGCGATGTACGCAAGAACAGGAAATTCGCCTTGATTTGTGGGTTCCCGGTGCCGATGACGACGTAAGGCGTGCTCCGAAGGGGAACACGCCGTACCGAGCTCTGATCAGAAAGGCCGTGCATGAGAAGCATCGCCGAAGGGGATCGCAGGATTCGTTGGCTAGTGATGGCATGGGTCGTTGTGCTCATCGCGGCCGGCCTCGTTGGCGTGAGCGCCATACAAGGTGACCTGACCGCCGAGGCGCAGACCGCGCTCGACGAGGCGGACATCACGCTCGCTGCCGTGGAATTCGAAGGGCGCGATGCGTTGCTCACAGGTAGCGCCGGCGAACAAGCGAGGGCTGAGGAGATCGTGGCTGGCATCACCGGTGTTCGGACGGTGCGATGGGTCACCGTTGATCCGGCATCGACGGTCGCGGCAGATTCGGGATCGACGTCTGGAGCGGCGCCAACCAGCACGACGACGACAACGACCACCCTCGCGCCCACAACCACCCTTCCGCCGACAACCGCTCCCGAGGGCGTGAGCTGGTTCAACGCAAACCTGAGTGCCGGCACGCTGACGATGGCCGGCGCGGTCCCGGACTCGGAAGCCGCAGGGCGACTCGCCTACGTGACCGATCTCATCTACGCCCCCTTCCTCGACAACCAAGTGGAAGTCGACGACACGGTCACGGCTGCGTCCTGGGTTCCCAACCTTGCCAATATCGCGGCAATACTTGCCATCGTCGGTGAGTCGAGTCTCGAGGTAGCCGGCGAGAAGGCGATCGTTCGCGGCTACCCGCCGACCGAGGAACGCGCCGCCCAACTGGCCGGAGCGTTGCAGCAGGCACTCGGGCCCGACGTCGAGTTGGCGACGGACTTCACCATCACCGGGCTCGAACCCCCGGTGGTCGCCGCCGATGCCCCTGGTGACGGCAAGCTCTACCTGACCGGCACGATGCCCAGCCAGGAAGTGGCCGACATGATTGCGGGAATCGGCATTCAGGTCTTCGGGGCGGAAAACGTGGTGAATGACCTCGAGGTGGCCGAGGGGATCGATACGACGTTCTCCCTGTTCCGGCTGCCCCTCACCTTCCCGCTCTTCCAGCCGGTGCCGCAGTGGAACATCACGATCGTCGACGACCTCATCACCGGCAATCTCAGGGGCGGAGCCACCTTCGCTTCGGGAAGCGCCAGGCTCAGCCCAGAGCTCGAGGAGATCCTTCCGATCGGTGCCGGGATCCTCTCCCGCAACCCTACCCTGGTGATGACCGTCGAAGGCCACACCGACAGCCTCGGTAGCGATGCAACCAACATGGCATTGAGCATCGCTCGTGCCGAAGCTGCCGCCAATTGGCTGATCGCGGCGGGGATTCAATCGGAACGCATTTTCGCCGTCGGCCTTGGGGAAAGTAGCCCCATTGCGGACAACAAAACTGCCGCAGGCAGAGCGAAGAACCGGAGGGTGGAATTCATCCTCGGGCCACCACAGGCACAAGGAGGGAACTGATGAGTGGGATTCTGTTCGTACTCGGGGAGATTCTGATCTTCATGGTGGCCGCTACCGCCATCGGGTTCTTTCTCGGTAAGTGGTTGAGCACCCCCGGCGCCAGTGATGTCGAGTTGGTCGAGGAGGTCGAACGGCTCGAAAAGGAACTGGTCGACGAGGTTGAACGACTCGAGACGGAGCTATCCGAATCGCAACGGGCCGCCGACGGCCTGCAGAGCAGGCTGAATCTGGCCACGGAAGCGATTCGTGAGCTCGAGGGGGAGAAGGCCACCTTGGTGGCTTCCCACGACAATCTCGAAGTCGCGCTGTCGGAAGCTGAGCAACCGACCGCAGAGCTCGACGCCGGCGACAACGACATTGCCTCCGACGAGACCGTCGCCGCTCGGGAGGCCGAACTCGTAGAGCTCCGCGCCGAGATCGAGCGCTACCGGGCGGAACTGCAAGCGCAACCGGATCGAGCCAACGCAGTCGCTCAACTGGAAGCGGCATTGGTGTCGCGCGACGAACGGATCGAACGGCTCGAGGCGCAGATCACATCCGGCGGCTCGGACCTGCCTGAGCCGGCGGTGTCCGTGTCAGAGGCGACGACGGACTACGGGTTCAGCACCGGAGTTGGCGATATCGCCGACTCGCAGATCGATTTCGAGATTACGGGCCAGTAAGCCAGACGCGAGCCCGGGCGGGCGTTCCCTCCTCCGCCCGGGCTCCCTCGCTGCTCCGGCCACTCCTGTGGCCTCCCAACGCGTAGGCTTCGTTTCGATCGAGTCCGGTGGCGCCTGCTGCGACGCGGTTGAACGGCACACGCGGCCGTGACAAAAGGCCCCTGCGCCCGGCTCCCTGTGTGATCGATCATGGGAGTGGCGGCCGGCAGCCGCCGCCGGACCGAGAAGGAGGCTTCATGGCTGATCCCGCCATCCGGGTTGACGGCATCCGGTACGCGTACGGTGACGTTGTTGCCGTCGACGATGTGTCCTTTGATGTCGGAGCGGGCGAGATCCTCGGCTTTCTCGGACCCAATGGAGCCGGGAAGTCCACGACCCTCAAGATAATGACCGGATTGCTCGATCCGCAGGCCGGAACGATGACGATCTTGGGCCGCGACATGCCCGGGGACAAGGAGGAAATCCAGGAGCACATGGGGGTGTGCTTCGAGGAGAAGAACCTCTACCTAGACATGTCGGGTCGTGAGAACCTCGTCTTCTTCGGTCGGCTCTTTGGGTCTGAGCAACTTCGATCCCGATGATCTCCTCCGCCGGGTCAACCTCTTTGATCGTCGTGACGACCGCGCCGCGGACTACTCCAAGGGCATGCGCCAGCGTCTGATGGTGGCCCGCAGCCTCATCAACTCGCCCACCGTGCTGTTTCTCGACGAGCCGACCGACGGTCTCGACCCGGTGTCGTCTCAGGCAATTCGTCGCATAATCCGAGAGGAGGCCGATCGGGGCGCCGCCGTCGTCCTCACGACACACGACATGCTCGAGGCGGACAAACTGTCCGACCGAGTTGCCTTCATCAACGAGGGCAAGATCCTTGCGCTTGACCCACCCGAGGACCTCAAACTGGCCCACGGCCAACGCGGGGTCCGGGTCCGGGCTCGGAAGGGTGATGTCGTCGAGGAGACCGTCATCTCGCTCGACGACGCCGACGCCGGCGACCAGATCCGTCAAGCCGTTGCGGTTGAGGGGTTGATGACCATCCACACCGAGGAAGCCACGCTCGAGGACATCTTCATCGAGTACGCGGGGAGAGGCCTCGAGTAATGGAAGCGGTCAACCGCGTCGGAGCCATCGTCCGCAAAGACTTCAAGGCTTTCACCCGCGATCGGTTCTACTTCTTCATGACGATTCTGGGGTTGGTGTTCTATGTCGCGATCTACTGGTTCCTCCCCGACTCCGTTGATGAGACGATCGAGGTTGGTGTCCATGGATCGGTGTTCGCCGAGGCCCTCGGCGGCGTCACCGAAGCCGAGAGTCAGGGGATGCGGGTCGTGGTTCTCGACTCGCCCGAAGCCGTCGAGGCTGCCGTCGCCGGAGAGGGAGAGACCACCGTCGCGATGGGATTCTCGTTCCCCGACGACTTCCTGGAGGCGGCTGCCGCAGGGGAGGTAACCACCGTTTCGGTGTACGTGACCGGCGATCTGCCACCACAGTTGCGATCCACCATGACCGGAATGGTGCGTGAGATCGCCTATGCGGCGGCCGGGTCCGACCTGCCGGTGACACTGCTCGCAGAAGACGAGATCATCCTCGGTGAGGATCGAGTCGGGAACCAGGTGTCGCTGCAGCAGAGCATGGGTCCGCTCCTCATCTTCTTCATCCTCATGGTCGAGACCTTTGCGCTGGCTGGTTTGGTTGCCTCTGAGATCCAAAGCCGGACGGTGACCGCGGTGCTGATAACCCCGGTTCGCATGTCCGAGTTCCTCACCGCCAAGGCGATCTTCGGAACGCTTCTCGCGTTCAGCCAAGCCGTGCTCCTTGCGCTGCTGATCGGCATGCTGGGATCAGAGGCCATCGCCCTCCTGATCACTCTGTTGCTCGGTGCTCTCCTCGTGACCGGGCTCGGGCTGGTGGCGGGTTCCAGCGGCAAGGACTTCATGGGAATCCTGTTCTGGAGCATGCTGTTCATGATCCCGCTGATGGTTCCCGCCATCGCTGCCCTGTTCCCCGGAACGGCGGCGGGTTGGGTGGCGCTCCTGCCCAGCTATGGATTGATCGAGGCCATCGTGAGAACAACGGCCTACGGTGAAACGCTGGTCGACATTGTCCCGTATCTGGCGATGCTGGCGGCATGGTGTGTGGTGGCGTTTGGGGCCGGTCTGTTCACCCTGCGCAGGAAGGTGGCGACGCTATGAGGGCATCGAACGTGTGGAAGGTGCTTCGGAAGGACCTGGCCCTCGGGCCGCGTTCTCCGATTGTGCTCTGGGCGTTGGTTCTGCCGATTGTGCTCACGGTGTTGATTCGCGGTGTGTTCGGCGGTCTATTCGAGTCGGAGCCCCGGCTTGGCATCATCGATGAAGGCAACTCGGAGGTGACGGCAGCCGCGCTCGAGATGGAGGGGATGAACGTCACCATCTATGACGACGTCGACGCTCTGTTGGCGGACGTCGAGGCGAACAACCTTGATGCCGGGCTTGTCTTGCAGGACGGCTTCGACGCCGCGGTGCGCGGCGGTGAGACTCCCGATCTCCAGCTCTACATCGGCGGCGAGAGCCTAGCCTCGGATCGAATCGTGATTCAGGTCACCGCCCTCGATCTGATTCGTGGTGTCTCCGGCGCCGCTCCGCCGGTCAACGTCAACGTGGTCACCATCGGAGAGCCCGGGCTCGACCTCAGCCTGCGCATGCTGCCCTTGGTGGTCATGTACGCGGTGGCGATTGCGGGAGCATTTGTGCCGGCGATGAGCCTCGTCGGGGAGAAGGAATCCGGGACGGTCAACGCCGTGCTGGTGACCCCGACCACCGTGCATCAGTTCATGGCGGCCAAGGTGCTGCTTGGGGTGGTGCTTGCCACCTTGACGGGCGTGATGGCGTTGCTGTTGAACAGTGCCCTCGGCAATGAACCGGCGGCGGTGATTCTCGGCATCGTGGTCGGTGCGGTGATGATGGCGGAGATCGGCGCCATGCTCGGTGCCTGGGCGCGCGACGCCAACACGATGTTCACCATCTTCAAGGGTGGGGCGATCCTGCTGTTCTACCCGGTGGTCTTCTACATCTGGCCGAGCCTGCCGACCTGGATCGCCCAGCTCAGCCCGACCTACTACTTTCTCCAGCCGATCTTCGATCTGTCGGTGAGTGGAGCGACCTTCTCCGCGGTGTGGGTCGAACTCGCCATCGCCGTTGCCATCTGCGTGGCGTTGGTGCCCCTCGTGTACCGGGTGGGCACCTGGCTGCAACGCCGGCTCGGCACCGGCATGGTCAAGCCGACCGAATCCGCCGAACCCGAGCCCGAACTCGTCGGCGTGTGAGGCCGCTCTAGAACGGCACGCCGACGGCTTCGCACAGGAACCGCATGAAGGGGGTGGCCCGTTTGCAGTTGCTGGTGAAGTCGGCCATGAAGTGGTCGGAGGTGATGTCCTTTTGGGTTACCCGGGTCGAGGCGATGAAGTCCTTGCGCTTCAGGTCCTCGATGTACGGGTGGTCGGGGTCGTATCCCTTGGGAGGGCGCTTCAGCGATTCGCCGCCGATAGTGAATACGTCGGTGAAGCGTTTGCCCTGAGTTGCCTTCTTCCAGGCGGCGGGGTCCTCGTCGATCTTCTCGCGGATGGCGTAGGCAACCTTGGTTTCGGGTCTCCAGATGCCGACGCCCATGAAACACTCACCGGGCTGGATGTGTAGGTAGTAGCCGGGGGCGTGGGCGTCCTTGGCCATGATGTGGCGGAACTGCATCCCGGTGTTGGTCTTGTACGGGGTCTTGTCTTTGCTGAAGCGGGTATCCCGCTGGATGCGGAACAGCGAACCGCCAACCGTGCGGGAGTCCGTGACGAAGAACTCCGAGATGCCCTTGAGCGGCCCTGTGAAGTCGTTGATGAACTCCAGCGCCGGCTCACGGACGTAGTTCTCGTACGCGTCCTGGTTTGCCTTGAACCATTCGCGGTCGTTGTTCTCGGCGAGATCCTTGAGGAAGCCGAATAGCTTGGGGGTGAAATATCTTGTTCCCATGTCAGACAACCTACCTGGTGGGTGTGGCGAAAGGGAGAGCCCTGTGGAGCGGCGTTGTCCATCGGGTCCAACCCGGGGGTCAAGGCGTCGCCAGAGAGCGCCGATACCTTCCCATGATCCCCGAAAGCTCGGCCGCTCCGAGCCAGCGCCCTGCGCTCGGACTCCCCGGCGTGATGTGGCGCGTCCGTGCCGTGGTGTACGGCGTGGTCTACCTGCTGGCTCTCGCCGCTCCCGGCGCGACCGGCGGAGGCCGCTTCAGCCTGACGATCTTCATGCTCGGTGCCGGCCTGGTTCCCTTCCTCATTGGCCTGGCCCGCCCCGAATGGACCCTCGAAGCCTCGGCCGGCGTCGACCTGCTCGTCGGGTTTGTGCTGTGGTGGCAGCTCCCTGCCATGCCGGGCGCTGGGCTCGCCATGACGATGTGGGCGGTCGTCCTCATCGCCGTCGCCACCCGCCACCACATCGAAGACGTGCTGCTGCGCATTGCCATCACGCTCGAAGTCGTCAAGATCCTCATCGTGGTGTTTGGCCCCGAGCGGCCCGTTGGCGCCGGATTGAGCGAGATGTTTCGGCCGCCGTTCGACGAGATCGTCTTCGCTCTTGCTCAAACCTGTCTGGTGTTTGGGGTCTATTACGCGGCTCGCGCCCTGGCGCGCGCCCAACGGCTGCGGCGCGGTGCCGAGGTCGGCGACGAAGCGCGCTATCAGTCCGTTGTTGCGGCCTCGCCGGTGGCGATGGTGGTCGTCGTGGCCGGCGGGGTTGTCTTCTCCAACCCCGCAGCCGATCGCATGCTCGGTGCACCGCAGTCCGAAGTCGTCGGCACCGACTTCTTCACTCTCGTGCCCGAAACGGTGGTCCCCGGAGCTCGCGCCGCGGTTCAGTGTGCCGTAGCCTCGAACAAATCGGTTGCCGTTGTCGGGGACCCCCTCACCGCCGCCGATGGCTCCAGCCTGCGGATCGGACTCCAGATTGCGCCGATGACCTACGCCGGGAAACCCGCCGTTCAGATTGTTCTCGCCGATCACCCCGGCGAGCAGGAGGCCGCCATCGCGTTGAAGGCGAGTGAAGAACGCTTTCGCACTGCCTTCTTCAATTCACCCGCTCCGATTGTCCTTCTCGACCTCGACGGCTCCGTCGACAGCATCAACCCGGCAGGGCAGGAACTGCTCGGCTACGAGCCCGACGAAGTGGTCGGGACAAATTGGCAGCAGATGGTGGCAGCCGACCAAACACGGCGCCTGGCCGATTTTGCCGAAGCCGCACTCAAAGGTGAAGGAGATCGGCTCACCCAAGAAATCCGTTTCGTCACCAACGACAAACGGACCATCCCCGCACTCGTCAACGTAGCCCTGGTGAGGGACGCGGATGGTCGGGGCCTCGGCTTTGTCGGCCAGCTCCACGACCTCACCGAGCGCTACACCGTTGAACGCGCCCTCCGTGAGAGCGAGGAGCGCTATCGCAAGCTCTTCGAACGGATCCCCGTGGCGCTGTACCGGACAACCACGGACGGCGAAATCGTCGACGTGAACCCGGCCCTGCTCGAACTGATGGGATACGACGACATCGACGCTCTACGCAGCCGGGCCGCTACCGACATCTACGTTGATCCGGAGGATCGGGCCCGCATTGCGAAGGCGATGAACGATGACGGGCGGGTTGTCTCGATGGAGTCCGAGTTGACCCGATCCGACGGATCGACATTCTGGGCCCGCGACACGGCCCGGGTCGTCGGCGAAGAGGGGGTGCGCTACTTCGAAGGTGCCCTCGTCGACGTCACCGAGCGCCGGAGCGGCGAAGAGCGACTGCGGGCCCAGGCGCGCCTTCAGGAGGCGCTTGCTCGCCTCGGCCAGACGGCGGCAAACATCACCGACCTCGACAAGCTGTACGCGGAATCGATCGACATCGTCGCCACCGAATTGGGTCTGCAACTGGCGGGAGTTGTCCTCCAAACGGCCGAGGGATCCTACGAACCGGCCTTCACCGTTGGTTGGCCGACTGATGGAGATGCGGCGGCGCTTTCTCGCCTCGAAGGACTCGCCAGGTATGCGGCTGATCATGACAGCCCAGTAGTGGTCAACGCGGTCCGCGCCGCAGCCGACCACGACGGCACCGTGCCGACCAACGGCGTTGCCGTTGCCTTCCGCAACGCGAGCGGTCCGATCGGCGCGCTGATCGCCCTCGGGCCCAGCAGCGGCGAGTTTCGCTCTGAGGACATCCACTTCCTTCAATCGACGGCCATGATCCTGACCGCCGTCGCGGGACGGGTCGCCGCGGCCGAGCGCCTCGAACAGCTGGTGCGATCCAAGGACGAGTTCGTTGCGTCGATCTCCCACGAGCTCCGCACTCCGCTGACGGTGGTCGCCGGCCTGGCCGATGAGCTCAGTGCGCACTGGCAGGAGTTCAGCAACGACGAGGTCAACGACCTCCTCGGCCATGTCGTCGATGAGAGCAGAGACATGCAGGATCTGATCGAGGATCTGCTCGTCGCGGCCCGCGCCGACATCGGTCGCGTGTCGGTCAAACTCGAACCCGTTTGTGTGCGCGAAGCCATCGACAGCGTGGTCGCCGGACTCACTCCGCGCCGGGCACAAGAGTTCACCGTCGGAGGTGAGGGAGAGCGTGCCGAGGCGGATCCGGTGCGGCTCCGCCAGATCATTCGGAATCTGATGTCAAACGCGATCCGTTACGGTGGCGACCACGTCGACGTCGGTATCGTTCGTGAGAACGGGCACATTCACATCACGGTCGAGGACGATGGTTCCGGGATTCCACAGGGCGAATGGGAGCACGTCTTCGAGGCATATGCCCGAGCTCACGACACGTCCGAACAACCCAACTCGGTTGGTCTCGGGCTCACGGTATCGCGGAAACTGGCTCGGCTGATGGGCGGCGACCTCGAGTACCGCTACGAAGAGCGCAGCGTGTTCGACCTCAGCCTGCCTGCCGCCGCCGATGCGGGCATCTCAGTCGAGGATCCCCACTTCGTGTAGCTGCCGTCGCAGCTGATCGGCACTCGTGAATTGGACACCGGTGAGGCCCTCGTCGCGGGCGCACTCGAGGTTGAGGCTGCGATCGTCGACAAACAAGCACTCGTCGGGCCGACGTTGAGTGATCTGAAATGCCAGCCGGTAGATCTCGGGCTCAGGCTTCTTCATTCCGAGATAACACGAACTGAGGAACGCTGAGAAGTACCGGCGCAAGTCGAATGCCGCGATCCGGTGTTCGTTGAGTTCGAGCGACTCGTTGTTGAGTGTGACCATCAGGTAGCCCGCAGCGGCAAGCTCAGCCAGCAGATCGAGAGTGCCGGGCAGCGGCTGGGACTCAGCTTTCATGGCTGCGATGAATTCGCCGGGCTGGAAAGCTCGGTCTCGGTAGAAGATCGTGCGCAGCAGGTATTGGTCGAGGTCGATGCGTCCGACCTCGAAGTCGTGAGCCACAAATTCGTGGCGATCGGCGAACTCTTCCCAATCGAGGCCAAAGCTCTCCACGCAGTTGCGTCTGGCGTAACGGTCCCACCCGTTGGTCAAGACGACACCACCGATATCCCAAAAGAGGGTGGTGATCTCAGTCACGAGCGGCGGTTACGACCGCATCCCGCAAGGCGGCCAAGCCGGTTGCGCCGCTATCGCCGAGACATACCAGGAGCACAGATCGGTCACGTCCCCGCAATGCCTGATGGTCGCCGAGCGCTTGAGCGCCGACGAGCTTGCCGAAGTCGTAGTCGGTCTCGGGCACCGCCACCGTGGGTTTGGGGTGATCGATGACCTGCAGGAAGTGGCCGGTGTTGGGGCCACCTTTGTGGAGTTGGCCGGTCGAGTGCAGGAAGCGGGGCCCGAAGTCCAGCGTGGTGGCGACGTGCCGGTCGTCCCTGATGGCCAGGCGAGCCTCTTGGAGGATCGATGCCGTCTCTGGCGTCGGAGCCAGGTAGGCGTGGATCCCGACGTAGTCCCCGGGTCCGATGGCGCCGAGCCACTCTCGAATCGTCCCCTCAAGACCGGGCTCCAATGCGTCATGCTCGACCACGTCGGCCGTGTCGAGGTCGCCGTCCATGGCGCGGCGTGCCAGTTCCTTGGCAAGCTGGACATCGGGTTGATTGAAGGGGTGAATGCCGAGCACGGCGCCCGCCGCGGCGACGGCGATTTCGAACAGGAACATGGCGCCGACGAGATCGGCGGTGGAGTCGAGGCGCACCCTGATCACAGGATGACCGGCCGCCGCGAGGGAATCGGCGATGTCGTCGAGCGAATCCGCCGCGAAGTCGATGACCACGAACGTCCGGTCTGGGCCGTAGGCGGAGGCGGCTGCTACCGGTTCGCCACCGACGGGGACGATGCCCTTTTGGTCTTTGCCGGTTGACTCGGCGATCAGTTGTTCGATCCACGCCGGGAAGGCGGAGAGGCCGTCGGCGGTGACGAAGGTGACTTTGTCCCGTCCTCCCAGGGTGAGTTCTCCCAATGCGGCACCGAGCCGCAGGCCGGCGCTCTCCGAGGCGGCGATGCCAGGGGCGCTATTGGCCGCGGCCTCGGCGGCGGCGGCCTGAAGCGCAGCGAGGTCGGCACCAATGGCCGCAGCGGGCACTAGGCCGAACTCGGTCAGCGCCGAGTAGCGACCCCCGACGTCGGGAGGGGCCAGGAAGGTGTGAGAGAAGCCACGTTCGGCGGCCAGGGCGGCCAGCGTGCTGCCGGGGTCCGTCACTGCAACGAAGTGGGTGCCCGGCTCGTCGCTGATCTGCGCCGACACGATCCCAGAAGTAGCGGAAGAACGACAGCGTCTCGAGGGTCGTGCCGGACTTGGACGAGACGATGAACAGCGTCGCGCTCGAGATCAATCGAATCGGCGATGGCGACGACGGAGCCCGGATGGGTTGAGTCGAGCACCAACAACTCGGGATAGCCCGGCGCATTGCCGAAGGTGGCCTGATACACCTCGGGGGCGAGGCTGGACCCTCCCATGCCGAGCACTACCACGTGGCGGAAGCCGGCGGCGGCAACCTCGGCCCCGAACGACTCCAGTTGCTCGAGATGCCCAGCCATACGGGTAGCAAGGCCAAGCCACCCGAGGCGATCAACCAGTTCCGGCTGCGGCTCGTCGGCCCACAGCGTCGGGTCCTTGGCCCACAGGCGAGCCGCGAACTCCGCACCGTCCCAGGTCTGGAGGCGGCTTTCCACGTCACCGGTCCAGCCGGCGAGCTCAAACGAGATGTGAACGCTCATGAGCGGAGTTCAGAGGCCTTGGCGGCGAGCGTGGCGAGCAGATCGTCGAACGAATCGGCGAACGAAACGACCCCCTCGGTTTGCAGCGTGGCGGTGATCTCGTCGAAGTCGATGCCGAGGTCACCCAGAGCGTCGATCTGCTCGATGGCGTCATCGAGGTCGTCGGTCAACGCGTTCGGATTTATGACACCGTGATCGATGAAATCGTCCACGGTTTGGGGAGGCATCGTGTTGACGGTATTCGGGCCGATCAGGTTGTCGACGTAGAGCACGTCGAGGTACTCGGGGTTCTTGGTCGATGTCGAAGCCCACAGTGCCCGCTGCGGTTGCCCACCCCGGGCCGCCAGTTCGGCGAAGGCGTCGCCCTCGAAGAGTTGCTGGTAGCGGTGGTAGGCGAGCTTGGCGTTGGCCACTGCGGTGCGGCCGCGTCGCGCCATGGCGTCGGGCGTGCCCACCTTCTCGAGGGCGGCGTCGGCCTTGGTGTCGACGCGACTGACGAAGAACGAGGCAACCGAGGCGATCCGACCGGGATGCTGCGCCCTGGCGAGGCCCCGCAAGTAGGCCTGGGCCACGTTTTCATAGTCTTCGAGCGAGAACATCAAAGTGGCGTTGACGTTGATATTGGCGGCGATGAGCTCTTCGATCGCTGGGATCCCCGCAGCGCGTCGCCGGCACCTTGATCATGAGGTTGGGCCGGTCGACCTTGTCCCAAAGGCGATGGGCGTCGGCGATGGTGCCTGCCGTGTCGTTGGCGAGATGCGGCGATACCTCGAGACTGACGAAACCATCATGTCCGTCCGAACCGGCGTACACCCCGGCGAGGGCGTCGGCCGCCCCTTGGATATCACGGATGGCCAGCTCCTCGAAGAGATGGGCCGCGTCGACGTCGGGATCGGCGGTGACCATGGTGCGAATCTGATCGTCGTACTGGGCCGAACCGGCAATTGCCTTCTGGAAGATGGTCGGGTTGCTGGTGAGGCCCCGGATGCCGTTGGCAACGAGGGTGTCGAGTTCCCCGTTCTCCAGCATGTCTCGACGGATGAAGTCGTACCAGACGGACTGTCCAGCTTCGTACAAATCGTTCAGCTTGCTCATGGGCAGCGATTCCTTTCGAGGTCGTCGAATTCGGTGGAGCGCAGTGAGTACGAGCTGCAACCGCGTTCAGAACTCAGGTGTTCCGCAATGTAGCAAGGACGACAAGCGCCGATGTCACACCCGTTGCGAAGGTCGGCTGCTCAAGCTGTGGGATCGAGCAGCGTTGCGAGGCGTTTGCGAAGTTCATCGGCCATCTCCTCGCGCTCGAGCGCATAGGCGATGTTTGCCTCGAGGTAGCCGAGCTTGGTGCCACAGTCGAAGCGCCGGCCCGCGATCTTCATTCCGTAGAAGGTGTCGCCGTTGATCAACTTCACCATGGAGTCTGTGAGCTGTATCTCGCCCCCTGCGCCGCGGCTGCCCAGCGCCAGGTAGTCCATGATCTGAGGCTGAAGGATGTAGCGGCCGACGATGGCGAGGTTCGATGGGGCATCCTCGGGCGCCGGCTTCTCGACGAGGTCCAAGATCTCAACCAACCTGCCGTCTTCCTCGCCCGGGGCGATGACGCCGTATTGGGACGTTTCCTCGCGCTCAACTTCCATCAGCGCGACCACGTTGCCGCCGGTTTCGTTGAAGACCTCGACCATTTCGGCGAGACAAGGGCCATTTCCCAGGATCAGGTCATCAGCGAGAAGGACCGCGAACGGTTCTCCGCCGATGAGGTTCCGGGCACACCACACTGCGTGTCCGAGGCCCATCGGCTCCGTTTGGCGGACGTAGGCGATCTGGCCCGGCTCGAGCTTCGAGCTGTTGACCGACGCCAAGGCCGTTTCGCTGTCCGCGTGACCTGAGGGTGGCCTCTAACTCGTAGTGACCGTCGAAGTGGTTCTGGATGGCACTCTTGCCGCGACCCGTGATGAAGATGAACTCTTCGATGCCCGCAGCCCGCGCTTCGTCCACTGCGTATTCAATGAGTGGTTTGTCTACGACCGGCAACATCTCTTTGGGTAGCGCCTTGGTCGCAGGAAGAAACCGCGTGCCCAACCCGCCAACCGGGAAGATTGCTGTTCTGACTTTTTTCACGAATGCCCCCCATTCGTCTGAGATGCCAACTATGTCTATCGGCACCTCGCCCCACCGAGATAAGCCTCACGTGAGCGATCCTACGGACCTACGCGGCAACAGGGAAGGCCTATTGCTGGAAATGGGTCGAACGACTCATGTGGCCGACGTGGTTGGTCAGTCTTCGGTGTTCTGGCCGACGAACTGGCTGGCAATCCGTTCGGCGTGGCCGGTGGCGCGTACGTTGTAGAACGCCTGTTCCACCAACCCGTCGGCATCGATCACGAACGTCGACCGGATGAGCCCCTCGTACTCCTTGCCGTAGTTCTTCTTCATGCCCCACGCCCCGTAGGCCTCGGCCATGGAGTGGTCCTCGTCTGACAACAAAGAGAACGGCAGTTGGTACTCAGCGCGGAAGTCGTCGAGCTTGGCAACAGGGTCGGGGCTGACCCCCAGGATCTCGTACCCGGCGGCGTAGAAGGCGTCGTGCCTGTCGCGAAAATCGCAGGACTCGGTGGTGCAGCCGGGGGTGAACACCTTGGGGTAGAAGTAGATCACCAGACGGTGTCCGGCGTAGTCGTCCAGGGTGACTTCGGTGCCCTCGTGGTCGAGGCGAGAGAAGAAGGGGGCGGCGTCCCCGGGGGCAAGCTTCATGAGGGCTCCTGATCGGCGGGGACGCAGCGTACCGCAGTTGGCTACGCCAACTCGGTCGCGGCGCGCAGCCTGAGCTGCCCGCAGGCGGCATCGATATCCTGCCCTCTGGTATCTCGCAGCGTGACGTTGGCACCCCGCCGACTCAGCTCGTCGATGAAGGTCTCGACGGCGTCTCGTGTGGGTGGCAGGTCGGGGCTCAGCGGCGTCGGATTCAGTGCGATGAGGTTGATATGGGCTCCGAGGCGGCTTGCGATATTGGCCAGCTTGCGGGCCTGATCGGGCGTGTCGTTGGTGCCTGCGATCATCGTCCACTCGATGCTGACCCGGCGGCCCTTGCGCTCGAAATAGTAGGCGGCCGCCGCGATGAGGTCCTCGAGGGGATAGCGGTTGTTGAGGGGAACCAGGCGGGACCTCAGCTCGTCGTCGGCGGCATGCAGGCTGACGGCCAGATTGACTTGCCACGGCTCATCGGCGAGCCGCCGAATGCCGGGGACGACGCCCACGGTTGAGACGGTGATCGAGCGAGCCCCGATTCCCATGACGTCGATCATGCGGCGCAACGATTCGCGCACCCTGGCGTAGTTGGCCAGCGGCTCGCCCATCCCCATGAACACGACGTTGGTGACGCGTTGAGGAGAGTTTGGCATTGGGCGTTGGCGCAGCGACGCAGTGGCGTAGGCAACCTGGGCGAAGATCTCGCCGGCTTCGAGATGGCGCTCAAAACCAAACTGTCCGGTAGCGCAGAACGTGCATGCCATGGCGCAGCCTGCCTGTGAGGAGATGCACAATGTGGTCCGCTTGGGGTATCCCATCAGGACGGCCTCGATCGAATTGCCCTGCGGAGTTCGGAACAGCCACTTGCGGGTAGTCCCACCGTCTGCGGCCTGTTCAATCTCCACGGTAAACGGCCACAGAGAGGGGCCGAGGCGTTCTCTGACCTCACCGGGCAGGTTGGTCATTTCGGAGGTGTCCAACACGGGCGTCTCGTAGAGCCAACGGCGCAGCTGATCAGCGCGGAAACGAGGCTCGCCCACCAGCAATGAGGCCAGGTCGTCGGGATCGGTCAGATACGGCACGGGGCCATCGTACGCCGGCGTGGAGTCGTTAGTCGCCCCGAGACGCCGCTTCGGCAACCCAATCGGCGGCGGTCGCCTCGGCGACGTCGAACTGCTCGGCAAGCGACTTTGGGTCCGCTGCGGCGAGGTCGGCGAAGGTGACGATGCCTTCTTCGGCCAGGTGGCCGGATCGGACCGGGCCGATTCCCTTGATGATGGTCAGGTCGTCGGTGCCAGCCCTCTGAGGTTCCGTTTGGGGTGTCGGCGCTTCATCGGCCGGCTCCACCGCCTTGGGTTGATCGGACTCATGATGACGGAACGGGGGCGGCTGCTCCGAACTCACCTTTGGGGTGGGCAGCAAGCGGTCGCGGGTCAACCAGACCACGCCGACAACTCCGGCAACGACTCCGAGCACGCGTATGAGCTTTTTCATGAGCGTGAGTGTAGAGCGGTGGATGCCGCGCTCGGTGCGGGTTGCAGCCGGTCGCCGGTCAGGGGCGGCAGGTCCAGTGATACCAGCGGTACTGGCCGTGATCGATGCTGTAGTCGACCAGCCAGGCGGCGGAGGCGACGTTGGCCTCGGGGTCGAAGGGGCTGGCGCCCCCCCAGCCCGCCTTGGGCGACACGTTGGCCCACGTTCCCGGGATGAACTGGAACAGGCCGGAGGCACCGGAGCGCGAGTTGTAAGCAGAGGGATCGCCCTTGCTTTCGCATTGGATGATCGACAGGGCCTCGTCGACGAGGTCGCCTGGGAAGTACTGCGATACGAGTCCGCGCCAGTTTTCGGCCGGTCGAGGTCCGCCTCCGTCGTTCGGAGGAGTCGTGGTGGTGGTTGTGGTGGGCGGTGGCGGAGCTTGCGTGGTTGTTGGGGAGGGAGCTCGGGTGGTCGTGGTGGTGCGCGGCGCCGCTGTCGTTGTCGTGTCGACGTTGTCCGACGGTTCATCCGATTGGGTGGCCGCCGCAATCTCCTCCGTCGCCTTTTCGGTCGCGGGTGCCTGCGTGGTTGTTGTCGTCGTGGTTGTCGTCGTGGTTGACGTCGGCGGCAATGCAAATGTGGTTGGAGGCTCTTCGGCCAACTCGCTCGCAAACACGGCAGCGGCCACCCGGCCGGATGCCGCCAGGGGCATCTCGGTGGGGCCGTACCGGTCGATAGCTCGCGCCTCACCGCTGGGGGTGAATGCCGCAAAGCCAAGCACCGCAGCCAAAGCCACGATGAGTATGCCGGCGAACGCCAGAGGGCTTCTGCCTCGCAAGGTTGGGGAACTCCGCCTAGTGAAAGGGACTCCGGGATGTGCCCGGGGGGCGTGCCGCGCGCACGGCGCGCCCTCTTGTCCGCTGGAGGCTAGGTCTGGTTGTTCGCCTATAGCAAGCCGATACCTGGCAAATGCTGGGTAGCGATGACGCCGCGCGGCGGTGAACGCGAGGCGCGGAGCTCAGTAGGATTCGACAATGCCAGTGAAGATTCCGATCATCGGAATGCTGCTTGTCTGGCAGTTCGCGTTTCCCGGCGTTGCCACCGCTGCGGAAGCATCGGGCTGTTTGGAGCATTTTCCCGCAACGGATTGGACCGAGTCGGCCCTAGTCGGTCCTGCGACTTTGTGGATTGCTGATATCGAGGATGCGGTGGCCGCTCGCTATGCGGATCAGGTGGCTGCGATCACCGAGATCCTCGAGAGTGACCTCGGCGCTCTCGACTCCATCGATGTCTGCATCTTTGGGAGTGAGGTGAGGCTCGATGCTGCCGATCTGCTGCCCGATAATCAGCGACTGCATGCTGTGGTGTTTCCCCAAGATGACACCGTTGTCGTTGGAGCAATCTTGCCGCAGTTCCTCGAGGAGGCCGTTGCCTTTGGCCTCGCATACGCCGCGCTGTGGCAAGTCGGCGAAGACCTCCCGGCAGACGGATACCCGGAACCTCTCGCCACGACCGTGGGGCAGTGGTACATGGCGCGAGTCAAGGATCGCCTCGATCAGCATCGCAGTGCAATGCGGACCGGGCTGTTCTTCTCGGATCCGGAGGGAAAGGCCGAGGGGGGCGTTTGGACCGGGGAAGTGCAGAGCACTGCCTATGTGTGGAATCCGGAGTTCTTGGAGTCGCCGATCGGGGACATGGTCGAGTTTGCGGTCGCGACTCGTGGCGTCGACGTCCTGCGTGACGTCTCGACCGAAACGTGGGCTGACGTCGAGAGCGAGTATCGGCTCACCCTCCGGCAGGAGCTGATCGGAGACGGATCGGGATCGGCCTGGATCGTGGGGGCGGGCATCATCATCGGGGTCGTCGTTCTGGCGGGGATTGCCGCCTGGTTTGCCCATCGCGACCGGCGTACACGATTGCAGCCGTGATCAGGGTGCGATAGCCGACGAGGTGGAGACCCGCGGGTCGGCGCTTCCAACGGTGACCTCCCCATCCGTCGCAATCACGGAAACCGGACCCCACCCCGGCATCCAGGCATCGGCCTGATGGACGTCGAGGCCACGGCGGCTGAGACCGTCGGCGACAACGGGAGGCATACGGGACTCGACTTGAAGGCGCGGTTGCTGACCGGGACCCCATCCGTCGACGATCCAGCGAGGCAACACCTGGGCTTGCGGGCCGGTGAGTCCCGCCCACAGCAGTTGGGTGGCGACCTGTACCAGAAGTTGTGGTTGGTATTGGCCGCCGCGAGTGCCAAGCAATAGGCGGAGTTGATCGTCTTCCGTCCACAGCGAGGGCGACAACGTGTGGAGCGGACGTCGTCCGGGAGTCATCTCGTTGGGGTGACCAGATATGAGACTGAAGCCGGCCCCGCGATTGTGGAGGAAGACTCCGGTGTCTCCCGCCGACAGGCCCGATCCGATCCCATGGAAGTTGGACTGGATGAACGACACTCCCATCCCGTTTCCGTCGCGCACACAGAAGTACGCCGTGCCTCCGGGCGCCGGCTTCGGGTCCGGCCAGTTTGCTGTGGAGTCGAAAGACAGTTTCTCGAGGCGAGAACGGAGGCGATCCGGATCTGCCAACCGATCTGCGGCGAGTGGCGCGGTGTCCGGATCGGACACCAAATCGTCCCGTTCCCAGGCGACAGCGCGGTAGGCCTCGACGGCGGCTTGGGAGAACACCGGATCTCGAGGATCGCGTGGTGGGTCCATCTGCTCGAACAACCAGCAGGCGGCCAGGGTCAGCCAACCCTGACTATTCGGGGGAATCGTCCAGGCGCGTCGCCCAAAGACGTCAACCGAGATTGGATCCACCCATTGCGCGTTGCGGCGCTCCAGATCGGCTGCAGTGATGACCCCTTCGGTGGCCACTGTGATCTCTTCGCCGACCCGTCCTCCGTAGAACGATTCGCGGCCGGCCGCGGCCAGCAAGCGCAACGTCTCGGCGAGGCGGGGTCGGGTGAGCCGGGTCCCGGCAGCCGGGGCAACGCCACCGGGGTAGAGCGATGGGGCGGATCCCTGTCCTCCGATGAGCGGGTGGATTCGCCGCAGCGAATCGGCGAGCTCATTCGATACCGAGAAGCCTGCGGTGGCGAGATCGATGGCAGGGGCCAGCAGGTCGCTGAGCGGTCTTGTGCCGTACCTTTCGAGCAGAGCTTCCCAGCCGTCGACGCAGCCGGGGGCGGTCACACTCCAGGCACTGCGCAACGGCACTTCATCGATTCCGCGGTCACGCAACTCGGCGGCGATGGCGCCGGAGCCGGCCCGGCCGGAGGCGTTGAGGGCAGCCGGGGCTGCGAGTCCGGGCGTGTGGATCAGGGCAAAAAGATCGCCGCCGAGTCCGCACGTGTCGGGAGCGACGACTCCGAGCACCGCGTTGGCGGCGATTGCTGCGTCGACGGCGTTGCCGCCCGCGGCCATGATTTGCTCGGCCGCTCGGCCTGCAAGTTGGTGTGGGGTGACCGCGATCGGCGTGGTGGCTTGACGCGAGCCGGTCGTGAGTGGGGCACTGGGATCCCGGAGTGGGTCCTCAGTCACTGGCTCAACGTGGCAAGCCGGCGGTTGAGGGCGTCGAGCACCGCCCGCACCGCAGTCTCGCTGGTGTCACCCTGAGAAAGGGCGGCACCGACGACGATCTCCTCCTCGGAGCTGCGCACCGAGCTGACAACGACCGCGATAACCGCGGTTCGCATGCCGACGGCCGCAGTGCCGACCGAATCAAGCGCGAGGGGCGGCATGTCGGGATAGAGCGATTCGAGGGCACCGATGGTCGCTTCGCCCACGAGGCGGAGCCGGGCCGAGGTTGCGGCCGGTCCACTGGCGATGCCGACATGGTCGGTCTGCTGCCAGCCCAGGGTTACTCGCACTGTGAGACGGGAGCCATCGGGCTCCTCTTTGATGCCGACGATGACGGGCCGTTCCGGCGTGTGCCGCCGAATGTCATCTCCGGCAAGTTGGACGACGGAGATGACCCGTCGATCGATGTTGGTTCCATAGCGGGCCATCGCCAGCGACTGAACGTCGCGCACGACCTGTTTGGCGGGTTTGGTTGATGTTGCCACCACGTGTACTTCGGCGACTTTGGTGCCATCGCCGACGACACGCACCGCATCGACCGAGTCGAGGCGGGTGAGGGTTTCCTCGAGTTCTTCAAAGTTCAGCAAGCTTTTTACCCCTTGACGCGGCGTAGCGTAGCGGTCTGCTGCGCCGCGTAGCGTTTTCTCGCGAAACTGTGGCTTGCGTCCTCTCGTGATGACCCGTATGTTGTGGGCGGGCCACCAGGGGACAGGGCCCGTGCCTCAGGCGGAAGCCCGTCCGATGTGGCCTTCCACGGGCCACCGCTGGGTCTTGGGGGTAGGCGTGCACGTGGACAACCGAAGGTTTCCCCACTGGTCTCCGACCTTTGGGGAAAGAGGTGTGGCGCCCGAGCTGCCGACGACTCAAATCCTTTCATACCCTGCGGAGCGGATTCATTCCTGACCCGGCGAACCTGATGCCGGCGAAGAGAAATCACCATTGGGGTTGAAAACCTTGCGAGAGCGGCTTTTGAAGCTCGCTTTGACCATGGGAAGCCTCGCCGCGGCGCTTGTTGCTGGTGCGGCTTCTTTCCGGATTACCTGACTCGAACCACGGCTCGGGTGTCATCACCTCGTCGTCCTTTAGGGAGTTGCGATGTTCGGCATCGACCCGCGCAGACAATCGAGGCTTCGTCTCGCCTTCGCCATCGGCGTTGGCGGTATTGGTGTTGCCATCCTTGCTTTGTTGATCGCGCTTCCCGAGGTCACGTTCCCGAGCGAAGTGTGGTTGTGGGCATTGTTTGCATTGGCGGTTGTCTACTTCGAGTGGAATTCGGTCGAGGTCAACGACCGGCTGTCGGCCAGTCCGAGCGTCATGGTGGTGATGACGGCTGCGGTCGTCTTCGGTGACGAAGCCCTGTTGGGTGTGACCTCGATGGTGGCGCTTGGTTTCGTGACCCCCTCCGACATCAAGAACCGTCAATGGTTCCAGCCGGCCGTCAATCTGGGTCAACTCACGCTGGCCGCCTTCTTGGCGATGCTCACCCTTGGTTGGCTTCTGCCCGTTCAACCCTTCCAGGCGGAGGACCTGCCCACCATCGCGGTTGCATCGGGTGTCGCAGCCGTTGTCTACGGATTTGTGAACTTCCAGGTGGTGGCGATTGTCGTCCGCAGCGTGTTCGGGCAGCGGCAGATTCGGCCATGGTCGAACACCGCGGCATTGATCCTGCCATTCCTTGGCATGGGTTTCCTCGGTGGATTGCTTGGCGCCACCTATCACCTCGTCGGCCCGGTGACCCTTCCGTTGATCTTTATCGTGTTCTTCGTCGGCCACATGACGTTTGCGTCATACGCCCAGCTTCGTGAAGCACAGGAGTCGACGTTGCGCGGGTTCATCAAGGCGCTCGAGGCCAAGGACCTCTACACGCGGGGCCACACGGAACGGGTCGCAGTCTTTTCTGAACTGATCGGTCGCGAGATGGGATTCAACGGAACCCAGCTCGAACGTCTGCGCTGGGCCGCGCTGATCCACGACGTCGGAAAACTCGCCGTGCCGCGAGACCTGATCCGGAAGAAGGCGCGCCTGACCGACGAGGAGTACGCCCAAATGCAGTCGCATGTGAGCCTCGTCGAAGACCTCCTTGCCGAGGTCGATTTTCTCCAGCCGATGGTGGCCATCGCCGCCAACCACCACGCTCACTACGACGGGAAGGGCTACAAGGGCAAGAAGCACGATCACGCCGACAACCCGCCGCTCGAGGCGTGCATTCTCGCCGTTGCCGACTCCTTCGACGCCATGACCTCGACTCGGTCCTACCGGGTCGCTCTCAGCCAGGAGTACGCGATTGCCGAGTTGCGGCGCTTCTCGGGTTCACAGTTCGATCCTGAGGTAGTCGAGGCCTTTGTCGACGTGCTGGCGCGCCGCGGCGAGCGTTACGGATCTCCCGACGTCAATAGCGAGGGCGAGGCCCGCCGACGTGCCGAGGGGGTGAGGGTGGATGGCTGAGTATCAGGTCAACCGCCTCTCGTTCACCGTGTGGTCTGCGACCACCGCGCTCGGCGTCGTCGCCCTGTTGCAGACATCGGAACCGATCGTGGCGATCCTGGTTGGTGCGGTGTCCATCAGCCTTGCCCAGATCGTCACCGTCCCTGCTCCGAGCGGCGAACAGCTACCGCTCGGAGTCGGAGTCGCCGTTGCGGTACCTCTGATCGTTGATGACGTGGGAGCGGTTGTTGCCATTTACGCGCTCGGCATGGCCGGCTCGTGGGTGGTCTTCGCTTTCCGGCGACAGGAGCGTGTCATGCTTTCGTCGCGTTTTGTATCCGAGACGCTGGCGCTCGCTGCCTTTGGCGGCGTCTTCTACGGCGTCGAGGCGGTGTTTAATGCCAATGGCCAGACGGGGGACTGGGCTCAGTTGCTTGGGGTCGCCGCCGCCGGGATCGCGTGGTACGTGGTGAGGGCCTTTCTCCGTTCCTTGGTCGGTTTCGAGCGCGATGACATCTCGGCTCGCTACTTGTGGCTGCTCGCCCTCGAGGACTGGACGGCGGTCGTCAGTCTGTTTGTGGCGGGAGCGCTCTTCGGGTTTGCGTGGCCCGTCATGGGGATTTGGGCGATTCCGGTAGCCGTCCTGCCCTATGCGTTCAGCCACCTTGCTTTCGTGCGATATCACAGCACAAAGGTCACCTACGGGCAGACGATTCGGGCATTGGCCCAGATCCCCGAAGTCGCCGGCCTCGCCCCTTCCGGGCATTCGGCTCGGACGTCCGATCTCTCCCTCGCCGTCGCACGAGAGTTGGGCATGCATCCGCACCAGGTCGCCGAACTCGAGTACGCCTCGCTTGTTCACGACATCGGTCGGATCACCCTGAATGAGCCCGCCATTTTGCGAGCGGGGTACACCGACGAGGACATCGCCCGCTGGGGAGCGCAGATTGTCGCCGAAGCCCCGCACCTGGAGCGGGTCGCCGAACTTGTTCGGGATCAGCATCGGCCGTACCGGCGAGCCGGTCAGGAGCGTGACCCGCAACTGCCATTGGCCACCAAGATCATCAAGGTCGCCAGTGCCTACGACCAAGGCCTGCATGAGCTGGGGTTGCCGGCGGTGGATGCTCTCGAGCAGATCCATCGCGGCTCGGCGTATGACTTCGATCCCGAGGTGGCCGCGTCGCTGCGCCGGGTGCTCGTCCATCGCGGCGACGTCAGCGCCTGACAGCTTCGGGTTTCGCAGCATTGCCTGGCGGTCGGCGCGCCGACCTTGCTGTTGGCTGGATTTGCCTAGCGGTCGGCGGCGCTACCGGGAATGCCCTGGACTCGGTGGCGAAAGAGCTTCACCGGTTGCTGCATCTGATCCTCAACGAACACGCCGAGTCCGATCGCGAAGAACACATCGCCGAGAGAGATCACGCTGCCCGGGAGCGGAATGATGTCGGCAAGGAAGGGGAGCCTGGTCGTGGTGTCGAGCACAACATGCTTGGCGTCGAGCACCAACGCGCCGGTGTTGCCGGCCAGTTCGGCTGCCTCGGGGAGGACGGGCATGCCCTGGTTGAGGGCGATCACCGTGAAGTTCATCAGGACGCCGATGCCGGCGATCCACATCCCGGCTTCGTTGCGATTCAGCCAGACGACGACGAGGAGCGGTAGGTACGAGAACAGAACGAGAGAGACGGCGAGGTCGGGATTTGAATCGGGCACGTAGTTGGCGGCGATTTGCACCCCGAAGCCGATGACGAGGAGCCACCATCCCTTGGCGTAGATCTCTGTCAGGTTCGACAGTTTGCCGCCTCGAAAAAGTGAGACGATCACAGAGAACACGAGGACGACGACCAACCACGTCATACTTCGACGTTAGTGGCCCTTTTGGTGCTGGGAGCCCGATTCGGGCGGGTTTGTCGGCTTCTTAACCTCCCGGAAACATCGGGGACGCAGGTCTCGGTATGCTCGCCGCTGAACCAGAAGGAGGACGCGGATGCTGCGGTATGAGTCCGAAGGGCCGCGCGCCGTGGTCACCATCGACGACCCTGAGCGCCACAATCCGCTGTCCAACGAGGTAATGGCGGGACTGGCAGCCACGGTAGCTCGTGCCGCCGCGGACGAGACCATTCGGGTCGTGATCATCACCGGTGCCGGGGATAGGGCGTTTTCTGCGGGCGGCGACCTTTCGGGCGGATTCATGGACACGCCGATCGGCCAGCACGGCGACCGTGGTGCCCTTGCCGACCTGTTCCGCAGCTTGCGCCGCTGCCCGAAACCAACGATTGCACGCGTCAACGGTCACGCCCTCGGCGGTGGGTTTGGCCTGGCGGCGGCTTGCGACATTGTGATCGCAGCCGAAGGCGCGCTGCTGGGAACCCCAGAGATACGGGTCGGTTTGTGGCCGATGATGATCAGCGCGGTGCTCAAACCGCTGGTTCCCCAGAAGGCGCTGTTTGAGATGATGGCGACCGGCCGCCGCATTTCTGCCGACGAGGCCATGCGTCTCGGGGTGGTCTCGCGAGTAGTGCCGGCAGAAGACCTCGACAGTGCAGTCGACGAGACCGTGGAAGCTCTGTTGCGATACAGTCCGGCGACGCTGGCTCTGGGCAAAAGCGCCTTCTACGCCATCGAGGACATGGATCTCGATACGGCGCTCGACCATCTCCACATCGGCCTGACCGCAACGGGGACCACCGAGGACGCCGCCGAGGGTATCGCCGCCTTCATCGGCAAACGTGACGCGGATTGGAAGGGACGCTGAAGGGGATTCTGGCCGACAATGGCGCAGCATGATGCGCATATGTCCGCCAGAACCCTCTCGGTCAGCCCAGGTTCTCGGTGAGGAAGGTGTCGATGTCGGCGGCGGTGATGGCGCCGATGATCACGTCGAGGATCACGCCATCGGACGAGATCAGGTAGGTCGATGGCATCCCGAGCGCCGGGTAACCGTCCTCGACCATGTCGTCCTCATCGAACCCGATGGTGTACTGCACGTCGATCTCATGGGCGAATTCGGTGGCGTCGGCGGTTGAGTCCTGCACCGCGACGCCGATGAACTCCACGTCCGGGTGGCTTTGTGCCGCGACGTCGATGTCGGGCATCTCGGCCCGGCAAGGGAAGCACCACGATGCCCATAGGTTCAAAAACACCGGTCGCCCGTCCTCGGCGAGGTGCGTCGAGAGGGTGAACGTGTCGCCGTCGAGCGTCGGCACGGTGAAGTCGGGCGCCTGATCCTCGGCGGCCGGTGCATCACCCGCCAGCGATGACAGGTCGGCAAACGTGGTCGAGGGGGTGGCGTCGTCGCTGCTGAACAAGACGACGCCGATGCCGGCCAGGGCTCCGACCATTACCACACCAGCGAGCCAGATCACCCAACGCGGCAGACGGCGTGGCTGGGGCGCTTCCGGCCCGCCCGGTGCAGGGGAAAGGTCGTGATCGTTGGTCATGGTGACGCGACGTTAGTAGTCGGTTCGCGCTGAGCACAGGCCTGAAGGCGTCATGTCGCCTTATGGCGCGCAGCCGCCCCAGGGGCTCCAGTTGTCGTAGTAGTCGTAGAGCCAGTACGTCGCCGCAATGTTTGCTTCGGGGTGGAAGGCCGTCGCTCCCGGCCAGCCGGCATTGGCCGCCCGTCCCGGCCAATACGACTCGAGATGCTGGAAGAGACCGAGCGGCGGGTTGCTGCCCGGGCCAACTGCGAATGGGTTGCCACGGCTTTCACACTCCATGACACCGAGAGCGTTGTCGGTTTCCCCGATGTCGCCGAAGTAGACGTCGACGAGGTCGCGCCACTCTTCGACATCGCGGATCCCGCGGTAGTCCATTTCGCAGCCCTTCTCCGTTTCTGCGATGCAGACGTCGGCGCCGGACTTGCCGTTGACCGAATCGGTGGATTGGTTGCCGTAGACCCAGTCGTTGCCGATCCCGCCCTTGATGGTGTCGGCGCCCGTGCCACCTTTCAGCAAGTCGTGGCCGAGGCCTCCGAAGATGCGGTCTGCGCCGCCACCGCCTTCGATCCGGTCGCCGCCCGGTCCTCCGCAGATGATGTCGTCGCCCCCGAGTCCGTAGATGACATCCTTGCCTTCGAGGCCGGCAATGACATCAGGCCCATCGGTGCCGGTGATGGTGTCGTTGCCGTCCGTGCCCGCATGGGTCGCCGCGAGCCCGAGACACGTGACGCCCCTCGCGGCGTCCGCCTCCGGAGCGGTGGTCAAGGCGATGGCGAGGGTGGCCAGGGCGACGAGAGCTGCGGCGACAAGCCGTGCGGTGTTGGTCGTTGTGAGGTTCACGGCGTGTGATCGTAGTCGTGGTCTGGATTCATGCGAGGTGGGTCATCCATACGTTGGGAGCGGTCCGACTAGTTCGTGGAATCGTTGCGCAGCGGTGCGGTGATGCGCCATGCACCCCAGAGTGCAGCTGCGATCACGGCGCCGCCAATGACGGCGAAGGTCCAGGTTGGGGCGTCGGCGTGGGATGCGTAGGACATGGCGAGCGTTGCCGCCGCGCCGGTGGCAAAGAGACCGGCGAATCCGGCCAACGTGATTCCCGCAGCTGCGCCGGCCGAACGTGTCGCCCGCGCCGTGCCATAGAGGATCCATCCGAGCATCCCGGCGAGACCGGCGAGGAACGCCAACCAGGCCACGGGGTTCGAGACCTGGGTCCACACCAGAACGGTGCCCACGAATGCCCCCAGGATGAACCAACGCCTTTCCGAAATGGACTGGAGCGGATTCTGAAGCGTTGCGGTACGGGCGAATGTGGGGTTTGCGTCGAGTTTGGTTGCCACGGTGTTTTCCTCCTGCGGGCCTTCCCACAGCATCGGCCCGAAACGGGGAATTCTTGAATTCACCAGCGGAAGGATGGTGGATTCGCCGACAGGCCCATCGATGAGGGCAGGAAGCCCGTGGCGTCGTCACGGGCCATCCCATATCGTGATGCAGGTCACATTTGCCGCGTAGACAGGGAGTAGGGATGGACCGCAGCTTTCTCGTGCTCGGTGGTGCCGGTCTTGTCGGCTACCAAGTCGCCCGTCAGATCGCCGCCGAGTTGCGGCCGGAGCGGATCGTGATCGCGTCGCGTACCGAGGCCAGCGTCGAACTTGCCGTGGGCCGTCTACGAGCCGAGATCCCGGGAGTCGACGTCGTCGGCGAATGGGGTGACGTGTTCGTCCGCGAGGAGTACGCCCGGCAGGGCCGTTCCGAGTTGCTGGCCGATCCGGAGGCGCGGGAGGGGATCTTTGCTGATCTGCTCGGCCCGATCGACGATGCCTTTGCGGCCAGCCGGCTCGCTCATCTCTTCGAGCGGTACCGGCCCGACGTTGTCGTTGATGCGGTGAATACCGCAACGGCGATCAGCTATCAGGATGTGTACACCGCCTCGGTGGTGGCGAAACAGAGCATTGAGGCCGGTCCAGCTGCCTCAAACGCTTCCGACCGCTGGCCTGAGATCGAAGGCGACGTCGAGTCGCTGATCCTGTCACAGTCGGTTCCGCAACTGATCCGACACATTCTGATTCTGCATCGCGCCGCCCGCGAGGCGGGAACCCGTCTCTATGTGAAGGTGGGGACGACCGGGACCGGGGGTATGGGGCTCAATATCCCCTATACCCACAGTGAGGACCGACCGTCGGCGAAACTGATGACCAAGACGGCCGTCGCCTTTGCCCACACCGGCCTGTTGTTTCTGATGGCACGGACCGATCGTGGGCCCGCCGTCAAGGAACTCAAGCCGGCGGCCCTCATTGGATACGCCGCGGTGGCCTATCGAACCATCCGCGAGCAGGGCCAACCCGTGATCCGTTACCGAGCCCGCCGCATTTGGCTCGACCATCAGCTCGAACTGACCATGGATGCTGAGGCATTTGAGCCGCTCGGCGAAGTCGAGATACCCGTCGTCGACACGGGCGAGAACGGCGTGTTCACCAAGGGCGAATTCGAGGCCATCACCTCGATCGGGCAGATGGAGTTCGTAACCCCGGAGGAGATCGCAGCCTTGGTCGTCGCCGAGATTCGAGGGGCAAATACCGGCCGCGACGTCATCGGGGCGCTTGACGGCTCGGTGCTCGGACCTTCGTACCGCGGCGGGGTCCTCCGCCATCAGGCGCTCGATGTCTTGCGTCGTCTCGAGGAGGAGACGGGCACACACTCGGTGGCGCTCGGCCAGCTTGGCCCGCCCGAACTGTCGAAGCTGCTCTGGGAGGCAGAATTGTTGCGCTTGGAGTTCGGCACGCTCACCGCAGTCGCCGCGGCGTCGCCCGACGAGGTCAGTGCCCGCGTGACGTCTCGGCTCGAGGCGATGCCCGACCTCTGCGACACGGTCACTTCCCTGGGGATCGGAGTCCTGGACGCCGACGGTGCAGCGTTGCGACGGGGCCCACGGCTGAGGATTCCGGAGGTGGCGGGCACCAACGTCGTCCCGGTTTCGGCCGCTGAGCGGGATGCCTGGGCCGACAAGGGATGGGTTGATCTGCGGCCGAGCAACTTCGCTCGCTGGCAAGACCGGTTCGCCGCAATGCATGCAGCCGGACCGCCCGATCCGGCGGCCGGCACCGATGATGTGCGACTCGATCGCTACGCCCTCGACACGATCGAGATTGGCGCCGTCGTCGCCTGGGTCTTGGCCAACGAGCACGACGGCTACCGCATCAAGTAGACCGGAAGCGAACCTTTGTTCTTGCGTAGATTCCGGCCCATATTGGCCGGAATCTACGCAAGAACGGGGGTGGCGCGCAGGCATCGACGAGACCCCTGACTGGCGGTACTTCGTCCGAGGCGACTGAGGTAAGAATCTCGGTTCTTTCGCTTGGGGCCAAACCGGGGTCTTCATTCCCCGACAAGGGAGCTGAGACCCCTCGGTAGAGTGTTCTGATACTGAGATCCGCGCCGCCGAGATGTACTGCGAGGGCCCAATGTCCGACGTCCATGATCCCTTCGAGGCTCGAACCATCATCGACACCCCGCTGGGGCAACGCACCGTCTATCGACTTGATGCTCTCAAGGATCTCGGCGACATCGATGCCTTGCCATACACGATCAAGGTGCTCCTCGAGTCCGTGCTGCGCAATCACGACGGCATGGTCGTCACCGACGACGACGTCACCGCCCTCGCCCAGTACGACGCCTCCAAGGTCGAGGAAACCGAGATCGCATTCACCCCGGGCCGCGTAGTGCTCCAGGACTTCACCGGTGTCCCCGCCGTCGTCGACCTCGCCGCAATGCGGGCCGCCATCGTGCGGATGACCGGCAACCCCGACGATGCGCAGAAGGTGAACCCGCTCGTGCCCGCCGACCTCGTGATCGACCACTCCGTCCAGGTCGACGCCTTCAACAGCGGCATGGCCCTGCAGATCAACAGCGAGCGCGAGTTCGAGCGGAACAACGAGCGCTACGAGTTCCTCAAGTGGGGCCAAGGCGCCTTCGACAACTTCCGCGTGGTGCCCCCCGCCACCGGGATCGTTCACCAGGTCAACCTCGAGTACCTCGCCAATGTCGTGTGGGACAACGGGACCACGCTCTATCCCGACAGCCTTGTCGGCACCGACTCGCACACCACCATGATCAACGGCCTCGGCGTGGTCGGTTGGGGCGTCGGTGGCATCGAGGCCGAGGCGGCGATGGTGGGACAACCCATCTACATGCTGTTGCCGGAGGTGGTCGGGTTCAAGCTAACCGGCAGGCTGCCGGAGGGAACCACCGCAACCGATCTGGTGCTCCGGGTGACCCAGATGCTGCGCGAGCACGGGGTCGTCGGCAAGTTCGTCGAGTTCTACGGCCCAGGGTTCGGCGACATGCCGCTGGCGAACCGCGCCACCATCGCCAACATGGCACCCGAGTACGGCGCCACGGTCGGCTTCTTCCCGGTCGACGAGCAGACCCTCAAATACCTCAGGCTCACCGGGCGCCCCGAAGCGCTGGTCGAAACCGTCGAGCAGTACTACAAGCTGCAAGGCCTGTGGCGCGAGGACTCGCGTGAGATCGTCTACGGCGCCAACCTCGAACTCGATATGTCGACCGTTGAGGCCGCGCTCGCCGGGCCGAAGCGTCCCCAGGACCGCATCGACCTGTCTGGGATGAAGGATCAGTGGCACTACGACCTTGCTGAGACATTCCACAAGTCGGCGCCGGCCGGGCCGGGAACCGTCGAGGAAATGGTCGACGAGGGTGGCCCCGTCCTCGGGCAGCCCTACCCGGACGCGGTCGACGATGCGCTCGTTGAATACGACGGGGAAACGTTCCGGCTCAAGCATGGTGCGGTGACCATCGCCGCCATCACATCGTGCACCAACACCTCGAACCCCGATGTCATGGTTGGGGCCGGTCTCGTGGCCCGCAAGGCTCGCGAGCGTGGTCTGACCCGTAAGCCGTGGGTGAAGACCTCACTGGCGCCCGGCTCGAAGGTCGTCACCGACTATCTCGACGACGCGGGCCTCACGGATGACCTCGAGGCGGCAGGGTTCTACCTGGTCGGCTACGGATGCACGACCTGTATCGGGAATTCCGGTCCGCTGCCGGTTGAGATCAGCGCCGCCATCAACGAGCACGATCTTGTGGTCGCTTCCGTGTTGTCCGGCAACCGCAACTTCGAAGGCCGCATCTCACCGGACATTCGAGCCAACTACCTGGCGTCGCCGCCACTGGTGGTTGCCTACGCTTTGGCCGGAACCGTCGACATCGACCTGACGACCGAGCCTATCGGCACGGATTCCGCCGGCGACGATGTCTACCTGAGCGACATCTGGCCGACCCAGGCGGAGATCGACGACATTGTCGGGCGCTCGGTGAAGACCGAGCAGTTCACCACCGAGTACGGGGCCGTCTTCGAGGGCTCGGAGGAGTGGCGGGCGATCCCGTCAACCGACGACGCGTTGTACGACTGGAACGCCACCTCGACCTACGTTCAGGAGCCGCCGTTCTTCATGAACCTTGGCCTCGAGGTGAAGCCGATCACCGCCATCGGTGGGGCCAGGGTCCTGCTCAAGCTCGGCGACTCGGTCACCACCGACCACATCAGCCCGGCGGGAGCCATCGCGCAGACCTCGCCGGCGGGCCGGTACCTCATCGACCAGGGCGTAGAACCGCGGATGTTCAACAGCTACGGTTCACGACGCGGCAACGATCGGGTGATGACCCGCGGCACCTTCGCCAACATCCGTATCCGCAACCAGCTTGCTCCCGGCACCGAAGGTGGGTACACCACCGACTTCACCGACGGCGAGGTCAAGACGGTGTTCGACGCGGCGCTCAGCTACCGAGCCGCCGGCGTTCCGTTAGTCGTCCTCGCCGGCGACGACTACGGCATGGGTTCCTCACGGGACTGGGCCGCCAAGGGCACGTTCGAGCTCGGCGTCAAAGCGGTCATTGCGGCCAGCTTCGAGCGCATTCATCGCTCCAACCTGGTGATGATGGGCGTCCTCCCGCTCACGTTCCCGGCAGGTGAGACGGCCGACAGCCTCGGGCTGGATGGAACTGAAACCTTTGACTTCGACATCGACGACAGCCTTCAGCCCCGCCAACCGGTCAAGGTGACGGCCCTGAGGACCGACGGGTCCAGCATCGAGTTCATGGCGAGGTGCCGCTGCGACACGCCGGTCGAGGTCGAGTACCTGCGCAACGGCGGGATCCTTCACATGGTGGTGCGCCGGATGGCGCGAGATTCGTGAGCGAAGCTCACGAATCCCGTTTGGCAGTTTATGGCCGAGCGTCCGTTTCGGAACGGGTGAGTCGGCTCAGCCCGCAGCCTGCTCGGCTGCTTCGAGGACGCGTAGGGTGTTGGCGCCGAGGACCTTGCGGATGTCGGACTCAGACCAACTGCGGCGCAGCAGCTCCTCGGTGATGGCGGGGTAGCAGGAGACATCCTCGAGGCCCTGGGGGGTAAGGGTCATGCCGTCGAAGTCCGAGCCGAGGCCGACCGCATCGACTCCGGCCACCTCGGCAATGTGCTCGATGTGGTCGGCCACGTCACCGACATCTCCAACGTCGAGGTCGAGGCCGCCCTCGATGTGTTCCATCGCCTCGGCGATGGCGGCTTCGTCTCCAGCCAACTCCACTCGCAACTTTCGCCATGTCTCGAACATCTCGACCATGGCGGCGGCAGTTTCAGCCACCACAAACCCAGGGAAGAACACGGCCATGACCACGCCGCCGCGCCGGCCGATCTCTGCCAACACGTCGTCCGGAACGTTGCGGGGATGCGGGGCCAACGCTGCTGCGTTCGAATGAGATGCAATCACCGGAGCCGCAGAGACGGCGAGGGCGTCTCGCATCGTGTCGGGGGCGACGTGGGACAGGTCGACGAGCATGCCGAGGTCGTTCATGCGGCGTACGACGTCGCAGCCGAAGTCGGTGAGTCCGCCGTGTTGCGGATCGTCCGTGGCGGAGTCGGCCCAGGGGAGGGTGTCGCTGTGGGTGAGGGTCATGTACCGCACGCCTCGTTCGAACAGGACCGCAAGCTTGTCGAGCGAACCCTCGATGCTGTGGCCGCCTTCGGAACCCATCAATGATGCGATTCTGCCCTCCGAACGGATCCGGCGGACTTCGGTGGCGGTACCTGCCAACTCGAGACAAGGGTCGCGGGCCACCATGGCCTCGACGAGATCGATCTGGTCGAGGGTGCGCTGGAACGGCTCGGGGATGTCCGCCGGGACGTACACCGACCAGAACTGGGCGCCGATCCCTCCGGCGAGCATCCGGGGGATATCGGTGTGGTAGCCGGGCAGCGAGTCTCGCGGGTCGGCGAGGTCGAGATTGCCGTCGGCTGCGGTGCGCAGCTTCCAGGGCAGGTCGTTGTGTCCATCGATCACGGGCAGGTCGGCGTGAATGCGTCGCGCCGCGGACAAGAACTCAGCCATTCGGGCAGACTACCCACCCCGCCGCCTGCCGGAGGTTACGTTGTCGTCTTCCGCGAGAGAACCCGGTCGGTGAGCTCTTGGTCGAAGGGGTAGTTCCAGATCTCGGCGATTTTGCCGTCGCGGAACCGGAAGCTCAGCACGGTCCACATCTCGGCAACCCCGTCGGCGGTCGCCGCCGTCGCCTTGTGCAAGCTGAAGCCACGGTCACCATCGACGGCGATTGCCTGGCGCTCAACGTGGTACGTGCCCTCGGTTACGGCCATCAGATCGCCAAGCATGGCAATGACGCTGCTGGCCCCGGCATGGTCTCCGCTGGCGACGTCCGATCCGGCGCTATGCCACTCGATGTCGTCGGTCCACAGATCCGGGATGGCGTAGGCGTCGTCTCCATCGAATAGCTCGTAGACCTGGCGAATAACCCCTGCGTAGTCGGATTCCATCTCGTTCTCTCCTGTCCTACCCCAACCGTACGCCGATGGCTCCGGAAAGGTGAGAATCTTGCTCTGGCTTGGATCGCCGCTTGTTGCGGATCTAGTGCGCGGCGAACAGGCCGAGGACGTTCTCGGATATCTGTTCGAAGTCGTCGCTTACCGAACCCGACAGGGCCACCAATGCGACCAGGAAGAAGATGAGCACGATCACGCCGATGATCAAGAGCACGGTGCCGATGATGCCGAGGATCCTGCCGGCATTGGCCGTGCTTCGGCCGGCGGGGTCGCGGCGGCCCGTGTCGATCCCGGTGAGCTCCTGGTTGCCCAGGAACCAGGCGATGGGGGAGAGGACCTGGCAGATGACGAGACCCAGGATGCCCAGGACAAGAATCAACGTGGATTGGCTCGCCTCCGGATAGCCCGAGGAGTACGGCTGTTGGGAGGGGTAGGTCATGCCGGCAGCGTCCCCGTCACGATACGGATGGCCCAGACGCCGATGAGAAGTGGGATGTGGGCAGCCAGCCAGAGGGTTCCAAGCCGCATCCAGTCGAAGCGGATCCGACCCCGGCTGGTGAACCAGAACAGCGCCGCCGCCACCACCGCCTCGATGGCAATGAGGATGGCGAGCGGGTGGTTGTGCCAAGCGGCGGCAAAGTCACCGCGCACAACGTGGGCCATGCCACGGGTCAGACCGCAGCCGGGACAGGACGTGCCGGTGCAGCGACGAAACAGGCACACCGTTGTTGCTTGATCATCGGTTGGCGTCCAGATCCGGAGACCGAGTGCGGCGATCGCCAACATCGCAGCAACGATCCGCGGCGAGAAGGACAGAGCGGGGAGTGCGAACCGGGAATTCTGAGGCCGCAGGATGGTCATCGGCCGGATCCACCGGCGACAAGGACGATAACGAGGATGGTCCCAACTCCGATCAGAACAGTGCCGATGATGCCGAGGATCCGACCGGCATTGGCGGTGCCTCGGTTGCTGGGATCGCGTCTGCCTGCGTCGATGGCGCTCACTTCCTCGTTGCCCATGTACCACGCGATTGGGGCGAGAAGGCTGCAGATCACGATGCCGAGAATGCCGAGCACCAGCACGGTTGTCGCTTTGCTCTGCTCCGGATAGAACGTATTGCCCACGACGGCTCCACTCCTTATGAGATGTGGCGCCGACTCTACGATCCGGTCCGCAAGCCTCCAACGATCGGACTCGCCGCGTGACCGGGGGCTACAGCGATGAAAGAAGGGGCGAGTCCTCACGATCGTTGGCGAGCAGTCTCAGACTTCGCCTGCTGTCCAACGTCGGTTCGGACTCGCCGCGTGACCGGGGGCTACAGCGATGCAGGGCGGCGAGTCCTCACGATCGTTGGCGAGCAGTCTCAGACTTCGCCTGCTGTCCAACGTCGGTTCGGACTCGCCGCGTGACCGGGGGCTACAGCGATGCAGGGCGGCGAGTCCTCACGATCGTTGGCGAGCAGTCTCAGACTTCCGTGACGCAGTTCTCTGCGGTGCTGCCGTGCGGGGTCACGATGGCGGCCCCGGGTTGCTGCGCCGCCTCGAGCAAGCCCTTGACGATGCCCTGGTCGATCTTGCACACGATTTCGGGATGGTTGACCGCGGTCTCGCCGAACGGGCAGAACCGTGTGACCAGGATCCGATCGTCCGAATTGGCTTCGGTGTCAAACCCGACGCCCATCATGGCCCTGGCCACGGCCTGGACCGCAGCGTCAAATCCGGCGTCCTCGGGGAGGCCGATCTCGGTGGCGAGTTCACGCCCGTACTCCCGGCCAACCTCTTCTGCAATCGTCGCTGCGTCATCGGGAGCGACCCGTTGCACCACCCGTACCAACAGCTCGGCGAGCAGGTCGTAGCGCCGGGCGGGGAACTGCACCGAGACTTCCTTCTCAGTGGGCTCATAGTGCTTGGCTGGCCTACCGGCGCCGGGCCCACGGCGACCGGAACGGCGCTTGTGGGTTACCTGGAGGTAGCCATCGACAACCAGGCGATCCAGGTGGTGACGAGCGACGTTGGCGTGGATCTCAAATAGGACGGCGATCTGTGATGCCGTCACCGGTTCGGGGGCCTCACGCACGGAGATGTAGATGCCACGACGGGTTGCGTCGCCGAGGGTTGAGGCGAGATCGCCGATCTGCTGGTCGAACGCCCTCGTGTCCACGGCGCCATCCTTTTCCGGCGCTTGGGGGGCCGGATAGTTGTGATCCGGCCCTCACTATAGTTTCTATCTACTACGTAGATAGGAGAAGTTACGTTGGTCGACTCCGCCGCCGTCCGGTCCGCCGTTGAACAGGTCGAGGACCCCGAACTGCACCGCTCCCTCGCCGAACTCAACATGTTGCGCGAACTCGACGTCACGCCTGAAGGGGCCGTTCGAGTGCTTGTCGCCCTCACGATTCCTGGGTGCCCGCTGAAGGACAAGCTCACGGCCGACGTCACCGCAGCGGCTTCCTCGGTTGCCGGCGTGCAATCAGTGTCGGTCGAGTTCACATCCATGACGGATGAGGAACGTGGCGCGCTCGTCAACGAAATGCGTGGCGGCGCGATGCGCGAGATCACCATCGGCAAGCCGGGGACAAAGACCAGAGTTATTGCCATCTCGTCCGGCAAGGGCGGAGTTGGGAAATCATCGGTCACCGCCAACCTCGGCGTTGCCCTGGCGCGCAAAGGCCGAACCGTCGGCATCATCGATGCCGACGTCTGGGGCTTCTCCATTCCCAAGATGCTCGGCATCGATCGGAACCCGACGGTCATCGACGAAACCCTGATCCCGCCCGAGATTCACGGCGTGGCCGTGATGTCGATGGACTACTTCGTACAGCCCGATCAGGCCGTCATCTGGCGCGGTCCGATGCTGCACAAGGCGATGGAGCAATTCCTGGCCGACGTCCACTGGGGGGATCCCGATTTCCTGCTGATTGACATGCCGCCTGGGACGGGCGACATCGCGATCTCGATGTCGCAGTTCCTGCCGCGAGCGCAAGCCATTGTGGTGACGACGCCGCAGGTGACGGCACAGCGGGTGGCCAAGCGGGCCGGTCTCATGGCGCGCAAGGTCAACCAGGACATCATGGGCGTCGTGGAGAACATGTCGTGGTTCACCGGTGACGACGGCAAGAGGTATCCGATCTTCGGCGAGGGGGGCGGGGCCACGCTGGCTGAGGAACTCGACGTCCCGCTCCTTGGCCAGATCCCACTTGTACCCGCGCTACGGGAAGGCGCCGACAATGGTCAGCCGGTGACGATCAGCGATCCCGGCGGCGAAGCGGCCGCGGCGTTCGAGAAGCTGGCAACGGAGGTCGACGAACGTCGGCCCCGGCTCCGCAGCCATCCCGAACTCGTGATCAGCTGACCAACCGGACCAGAGTCTGATCATGGCCTCGCTACGATGACGCAGTCCCCACACCTCGAAGGCGGTTCAACATGAGTAACGACACGGTCAAGGTACGCATCGGGCTCGAAGGGGTGCGTGAGCTGGAATTTGACGTCGATGATGGGGAGAAGCTGATTAAGGACGTCGAGGCTGCGATATCAAAGGGCGACGCCCTGTTGTGGGTGACGGACGCCCGGGGTGATCGGCACGGCCTGGCCGTCGCCAAGATCGCATTTGTTCAGGTCGAAGGCGAGAAGACCTCGGGCGGCGTCGGTTTCTGAGCCGGCCGCCCTCTCAGGCGAACGCCGGACTGGACGATCCTTGCCGGAATAGACAAGAACCCGGCCTAGGCCGGGTTCTTTGAGTCGAGGGACGGGTGCTAGCTGGCTTGACGCTGGCGGCGCCGTTCGGCGAGCCAGCGCTTGCGCAGCCGACGCCGGTCGTCTTCGGCGTATCCGCCCCAGACGCCTGCCTCTTGGTTGGTCTCCAACGCGTATTGGAGGCAGGCTTCCTGCACGGAACATGCGCCGCAGATGATTCGGGCTTTCTCTATCTGGTCAACAGCTGGACCGGTACTGCCTATCGGGAAGAACAGATTCGGATCAGAGTCGCGGCAGGCAGAAAGCTCCCTCCAGGTGGTGAGTGTCAGCATGTGCCCTTCTTGCCCCTTGTCATCGAGAATCGATTGTGAACGCTTTCACAAGAGCTTGAAGGAGCATACGCGCGCGTCCCGGCCGCGCGCAAGGGATTTTGTGCACTTTCTTGGAACCTTCCAAGTGAGGGCCCAGAATGTGGTCCAGTTCACCGCGACCCGCGCGGAAGCGGCTACGGATTGTGGTATTTCTGCCTCGGGGGACCGTCTGGGAGGACCTCGTTCAGCGCAGAGGTGAGGTACGCTCGCGGCGGCACAACGGAGGCACGATGAGTATCCACGATGAATTGGTGATAGAGCTCAAGGCGGCAATGCGTGATCGCGACAAGCCACGCATCAACGTCATTCGACAGATCGAGACCGAAGTATCCGTCGCCAAGTCGGCCCCCGGTTTCTCAGGCGAGGCTGATGATGATCTCTACCTCAAGACCATCGAGTCCTACGTGAAGAAGATGGACAAGGCGCGGCTCGAGTATGAGGCGGCTGGGGAGCGAGGGCAGAAGAATGCCGACAAGCTCGCCTACGAAATCGCCTATCTCGACCGCTGGTTGCCCGAAAAGCTCGATGAGGACCAGACGAGAGCGCTCGTCCAGGAAGCCATTGCGGAGCTCGGTGCCGACGATCCCAAGATGACCGGTCGTGTCATCGGCCAGGTGATGCGGTCGGGCGGCGATGTCGACGGCGCCTTGGTCAACCGGCTGGTACGCGAGGAGCTCGGGGCATAACCGGCTCGCTTCCGGCCTACGGGCCGATGCTGGCCGCAAGGGGCTCGGCGCCATTTGTCGACTCTGAGTGGGTCTTCGAGTTGAAATGGGACGGCGTGCGCTGCCTTCTCGGTTGGGATGGAGAGACGGTGTTGCTGCGCAGTCGCACCGGCAACGACATCTCCGCCAGGTATCCCGAGCTGAGTACCTTCCGAGCCGCCCGCCCCCTCGTCATCGATGGGGAGATCGTGGCCTTGGACGACAGTGGACGCCCTTCGTTCGAGCTGCTCCAACAGCGAATGAACCTATCGAGAGCCCGTGAGATCGCAGCAGCGGGGATCACCGTTCCGATCTCGTACGTGGTCTTTGACGTGCTGTTCGATGGCGTCGACATCACCGACGAACCATGGGAAACGCGCCGCGGCCGGCTTGACGCACTCGATCTGCAATCGCCATTCGTGCCCTCGGCTGTGGTCGATACGGACCCGACCGGGCTGTGGACACTGGTCGAGAAGCGCGGCCTCGAAGGGATCATGGCGAAGCGGCGAGGGTCCCGGTACCGGCCCGCCGCTCGGTCATCGGACTGGCTCAAGATCACGCGCTTTCGGCAGGTCAGGGCGATGGTTGGCGGTTTCCTGCCCGGTGAAGGCGCTCGGGCAGGAGCCTTCGGTTCGCTCCTACTCGGATTGTGGGACACCGACAGGTTGAGATGGATCGGCGCCGTCGGCTCGGGTTTTGGGGACGCTGCGCTGCGCGCCATCCGAGAGACACTCGACGTCCTCGAGGTGGCCGACTCGCCGTTTCACCCCCATCCCGATCTACCCGGAAACGCGGTGTGGGTCGAGCCCCGTCTGGTTGCGGTGGTGCAGTACAAGGAGTTCACGGGCTCCGGTCGGCTGCGCGGTCCATCATTCAAGGGCTTCACCGATGACGATGCCGCCTCGATCACGTGGGAGGACGAGGGGCCCTCGGGCATGGGCTGAGTCGCGAAATCTTGGGGTAAACCGCGTCCCAGATTCTGCCGATGGAGGCCAGATGGTCGTCGTGCAGTCCATCGTCATCGCAGTCACGCTGCTGTGCATCGTTGTCGGGACCCGTCTTGCCATCGAGATGGGCCCCGCAGATAGCGACCCTTCCTAGCCTCCTAGGACGCTTGCTTGGTCGCCTCGATGCTGGCCCGGAGCGCGTCCATCAAATCCACTACACCTGTGGGCTGTGGAGCATCGGGGGCGACGATCTCCTGACCGTCGATCTTCTGCTGGGCGGCTGCCTCGACTGCCTCCCGTGAGGTGTCGTGCCAGGCTGAGGGGTCGAAGGTCGTGGTGAGGTTGTCGATGATCATCTCGGCCATCTTGATCTCTTCGTCGCGGATCTCGACGTTCTCCTCGAGGCTCTCGAAGTGAGGCTCCCGGATCTCGTCCGGCCAGTACATCGTTTCGAGGATGATCACACCTTCATCGGCTCGCACCGTCGCGAGGTACTCGCGTTCGCGGATGGCGACTTTGGCGATCCCGACCATGTTCCTTTCCTCGAGGGCCCGCAGCAGGAGCTGGTACGCCTTCACCCCGGTCTTTTCGGGGGCCAGGTAGTACGACGAGCGGTAGTAGATCGGGTCAATCTCGTCCTGGGAGACGAACTGGACAACATCGACGATGCCGCCGGTGAGACCCTTCATGATGTCCGAGAGCTCGTCGCCGGTGAACACGACGTAGCGGCCCTTCTCGAACTCGTACCCCTTGACGATGTTCTCGAACGGAACCTCGGTCCCATCGGTCTCGGCCACCCGCTTGTAACGGATGGGGCTGTGGTCCGACTCCCGTAGTTGCTTGAACTTGGGACGCTTGTCGGACACGGCCGAATAGAGGCCGACGGGGATGGTCACCAACCCGAATGAGATGGCGCCCTTCCAAATGGATCGCATGGTGGTTTCCGGCATGAGCTCGCGAAAACGATAGCCTGCAGCAGCGGGCCGCGGAAGGGGTCCCTTCTACACTCCGGCGCGATGCTCCCGGAACGCCTCAAGATCCCCGACCTCGAAACGTCCGAGGACGCCGACGCCAGTCGCGAGGCCGCCATCGTCCTAGTGGCTGGAGCCATCCTGCTTCTGCTGTTCAACTACTGGGGTCGCCCCGGCTTCTACATCACCAGCGGCTTGATCGATTGGATGGCCGAAACGGTGGGCGGCCCGCTCACTGAACACCCCGGCGTCGGCGGCTACCTGTGGTGGGGCTTCAGCTCGCTGCTCTTCCGGGTTTTCCTGCCCCTGGTCGTGATCGTCTTCATCCTGAAGCGGCGGCCGGTCGATTTTGGTTTCCGGCTGCGGGGCATTGCCTCGCATCTGCCGGTCTATGTCGCGATGTATGCCGTGATGCTGCCGGTGCTCATTTGGGTATCGAGTTTTGAGTCGTTCCGCACCTTCTACCCGTTCTACGACCGTGCCGGTGAGGGGGGAGCCGCCTTCTGGCTCTACGAGCTGGGCTATGTCGTTCAGTTCATCGGGGTTGAGGCTTTCTTCCGCGGCTTCCTCACCTTCGGGCTACTGCGCCGTTTTGGGCTGCTCTCGATCGTCGTGATGACGGTTCCGTACACGATGATCCACTTCACCAAACCGATGCCGGAGGCGACGGCCGCAATCGTCGCCGGTCTGGTCCTCGGCTACCTGGCGGTCCGCTCCCGCAGCTTCGTACCAGGCGTCATGCTCCATGTCGCGGTCGCCCTGACCATGGACCTCCTCGTCCTCGGCCGCGCCGGTCTTCTGCGAAACATCTTCTAGGCTTGGCGCATGCGCGGGTTTCTGATTCGAGTGGCGGTGAACGCGGTGGCCCTGTGGGTGGCCGGCCGTGTGTTCGACGGCATCACGTTGGCGGACGGCTTCTGGGACATCCTGCTCGTCGGGCTCATCTTTGGAATCGTCAACGCCTTCCTCAAGCCGATCGCCAAGCTGATCTCGCTGCCGATTCGAATGGTCACGTTCGGCCTGTTCACCCTGGTGGTCAACGCCCTGCTGCTGTTGCTGACGGCCTGGATCGCTCCCGGGCTGGAAATCGATGGGTTCTGGTCGGCGCTGCTCGGGGCGATCGTGATCAGCCTGGTCAGCTGGGCGTTGACCCTGTTGCTGCCCGACTAGGCGGCCTCGCCCCTCGGGGCCGGCCCCGGGTCGGTTACACTCTCGGGTTCCGCCCCAGTAGCTCAGGGGATAGAGCACCGGCCTCCGGAGCCGGGTGCGCAGGTTCGAATCCTGCCTGGGGCGCGTCAGGTTGTATCGAGTGCCGACCGCGGGAGTCGTCGCTTCTCCTGTATTCCTGTACCCAACCCACAGATTCGGCACGTCGATGTCCATCTTCCGAGATCTCAGCTCCGCCTTCGGAGACGCCTTTGCCTCGTTGGGGCTCGATCGCGAGTTTGGCGATGTGGCAGTGTCCCAACGGCCGGAGCTTGCTCAGTTCCAATGCAACGGAGCCTTGCCTGCCGCCAAGCCCGCCGGACGCAACCCGCGGGAACTGGCTGCCGACGTCATTGCGGCCCTGGCGGACACCAATGCCTTCTCCGACCTGTCGATAGCCGGCCCCGGGTTCATCAACATCACGCTGACCGACGAGTACCTCGGTGCCTATGTCGGCGACGTGTCGCACGATGCCCGTTTTGGGCTGGACCCGGTCGCGGCGCAGACCATCGTTGTCGACTACGGCGGACCAAACGTCGCCAAAGAACTCCACGTCGGTCATCTCCGCACCGCGATCATCGGAGAGAGCTTGAAACGGCTGCTGCGCTTCGTGGGACACACCGTCATCGGTGACGTCCACCTCGGCGACTGGGGCACCAACATGGGCCAGCTGATCGTGGAGATGGAGGAACGCCACCCCGAGTGGCCGTACTTCGATCCACTGTTCACCGGCCCGTACCCCGAGGAATCACCGGTTGGGATGGACGACCTCCAGGAGATCTACCCGATCGCCGCAGCCAAGGCGAAGGAGGACTTCGCCTACGCCGAGCGGGCGCGCCGAGCCACCGTGGAGCTTCAGGCGGGCCGCCCCGGGTATCGGGCGCTCTGGCAGCACTTCCGCGACGAGTCGATCGACGCCATTCGGGCCGTCTACGACGACCTTGGTGTCGAGTTCGACCTGTGGCACGGAGAAAGCACCATCAACGACCGCTTGGCCCCGCTGGTCTCGCGTCTGGTCGACAGCGGTGCCGCCACCGAGAGCGACGGAGCATTGATCATCGATGTCGCCCGAGAGGACGACACAAAAGAGATCCCGCCGTTGTTGCTGGTGAAGTCCGACGGTGCCACGTTGTATACGACGTGGGATGTAGCGACGATCGAAGACCGCGTTGAGGCTCTCGATGTCGACGAGATCATCTACGTCGTCGACGTTCGCCAGGCGCTCCATTTCGAGCAGGTATTCCGTGCGTCGAAGCGCACCGGGATCGCTCCACCGGAGGTGCATCTCGAACACGCCGGGGTCGGCACCGTCAATGGGCCGGGCGGAAGGCCCCTCAGAACTCGCGACGGCAACCTGCCGCTGCTGCGCGACCTCATCAATGATGCAAGAACCAGGGCTGCCGAGCGTCTCGACGAGAACGACCTCGCGACCGAGTATCCGGCGGCGGAGCGTGAGGAGATCGCCGGGATCGTCGGCGTTGCCGCTCTCAAGTTCGGCGACCTCGGCAATCATCGCTCATCCGACTACATCTTCGACCTGGATCGGTTCACCTCGTTCGACGGCAAGACCGGCCCGTATCTCCTGTACGGGGCGGTACGGATGCAGTCGATCCTGCGTAACGCTGAAGCGAAAGGTCTCGAGCCCGGGTCGATCCTCGCCCCGTCCGTGCCGGCGGAGCGCAATCTGATGCTGCAACTGGTACGCATGCCGTTGGTGGTCGAGCGGGCGGCCGAACACCGCGCCCCCAATCACCTCGCAGAATATGCCTACGAACTGGTAGCCGCCTTCAGCCGCTTCTATGAGGCATGCCACATCCTGAGCGAGACCGATGCGGCGCGGCAAGCCTCCTGGCTCGCTCTGGTTGATCTCACGCTGCGCCAAGTGCGGCTGCTACTGGGTCTCCTCGGCATCGACACGCCGGCTCGCATGTAGCGCATCGGGTCCCGCACCTTGTCTGTCCTCCCGTTCCACCTTCTCTCCGACACAGCGACCTTTGACGACGACGGCCGCTTGCAGATCGGCGGCTGTGACGTGCTCGAACTCGCCGCGCAATTCGAGACCCCGTTGTTCGTCTACGACGAGGCCCACCTCCGGGCCCGCTGTCGCGAAGCGGTATCCGCCTTCGGTGAAGGGGTGGCGTACGCGACCAAAGCGTTTCTCTGCCGTGCCATGGCGCAGTTGGCCAACGAGGAAGGCATGCACCTCGACGTCGCCACCGGTGGCGAACTTTTTGTTGCGCTCGATGCCGGCGTGCCCGCGGCTCATCTGGTCCTGCACGGCAACAACAAGTCGACCAAGGAGTTGCGGTCTGCCCTCGAAGTGGGCGTCGGTCGGGTCGTGGTGGATTCTTTCGACGAACTCGATCGGATCGAGGCGCTGGTCGGGGAGGGGCTGGATGTTCCCAAGATCTTGATTCGGATCAATCCCGGCGTTGACGCCCATACCCACGAATACCTTCAGACCGGAGTGGCCGACTCCAAGTTCGGGTTTGGCCTCGCCACCGGTGCGGCCGATGGCGCCCTCGAGCGAGCCCGCCGGTCGCCTACCGTCGAACTCATCGGGGTCCACGCCCACATTGGGAGCCAGGTGTTTGTCGTCGATTCGTTCCGGCGGGCGATCGCGGCACTGGCGCCGTTTGTGGCGGCGCTCGATATCGAGGAGTTCTCGATTGGGGGCGGACTCGGCGTTGCGTACGTGACGGGCGAGCGCGCACCGACCATCGCCGAGTGGGCGGCCACCGTGCACGAGGCGTGCGACGCCTCCGGCATCGAGGCCAGGGTCACGGCCGAGCCGGGTCGGTCGATTGTTGCCCAAGCAGCTCTGACCCTCTACACGGTCGGCACGATCAAGCAGATCGAGGGGGTCCGCACCTACGTGGCCGTCGACGGCGGGATGAGCGATAACCCTCGGCCCGTGCTCTACGGCAGCGGCTATGAAGCGTTCCTGCCCAGGGAGACAACAGCAGAAAGGCCCCTACGGGTCCGCATCGTCGGCAAGCACTGCGAATCCGGCGACGTCATCGTGAACGAGGCAATGGTTCCCGCAGACCTCGTGGTTGGAGACATCCTGGCGACTCCCGTCACCGGCGCCTACGGCCACACCATGGGCTCCAACTACAACATGATCCGTCGGCCCCCAGTCGTGTTTGCCAAAGATGGTGTCGCCCGTGAGGTCGTCCGTCGCGAGACCTACGAAGAGCTGACGCAGCGGGACGTCTGAACCTGTGAGCCGGGATCGGCCGCACTGTCGCCGCTGAGCGGTACCATCGCCGCGCGATGAACACCACAGTCGGCATAGGAATCCTTGGAGCAGGCACCGTCGGCGGCACGCTGATTCGGCGACTCGTCGTCGATCACGCCGCGATCGAAGCCAAGACCGGGTTGGACCTGCAGGTCCGCCGGGTCGCGGTGCGCTCCCTTGACAAAGAACGCAACTTTGAGGTTGGCCCCGGCGTGCTCACCGACAACCCGCAAGAGGTCGTCGATGACCCGTCGGTCGGCCTCATCGTCGAGATGATGGGTGGTCGCGCCCCCGCCGGTGATCTGGTGCTTGCGGCGCTCAACGCCGGCAAGCCGGTCGTCACCGCCAACAAGGAGCTCGTCGCCACTCGCGGCCACGAATTGATCGCGGCGGCCGAGCGCAGCGGCGTCCCGTTGCTCTTTGAAGCTGCAGTCGGCGGCGGCATCCCCATCATTCGCCCGTTGTCGGAAACGCTGGCCGGCGAGCAGATCGCTCGGGTCATGGGCATCGTCAACGGCACCACGAACTTCATCCTCACCCAGATGGCTGAAGAAGGGGAGAGCTACGAGACGGCTCTCGCCGAGGCCCAGGTTCTCGGCTACGCCGAACCCGATCCGACCGCCGACGTTTCCGGTGCCGACGCCGCGGCCAAGGCGGCCATCTTGGCCAGCCTGGCGTTCGGCACCTGGGTTGGGATCGACGATGTCTACTACGAGGGCATCGAGTCCCTGTCGGCGCTCGATATGCAGTTTGCCGATCAACTCGGTTACCGGATCAAGCTGCTCGGCGTCGCCGAGCACAGTTCCGCCGGTGTGAGCGCTCGGGTCCATCCCGTGATGCTGCCCATCGATCACCCGCTCGCCGCAATCCGGGGCGCCACCAACGCCATCTTCATCGAGGGCCCATCGATCGACGAGTTGCTCTTTGCAGGTCCTGGTGCCGGTGGTGAACCAACGGCGACTGCAGTGCTCGGCGATGTCATCGACGCCGCCCGTGAGATCCTCGCCGAAGCGCAGGTTGCTCCCCGCATTCGGTTCTCGCCCGGCGCTCTTCTCGACTTCGGCGAGGTCGAAACCAAGTGGTACATGCGACTCGAGGTTGCCGACGAACCGGGGGTGCTTGCCAGCATCGCAGGTGTGTTTGGTGATGCCGGGGTGAGCATCAAGTCGGTGTGGCAGGAAGGCCAGGGCGACGAGGCCACGCTGCTCATCGTGACCCACCGAGCGCCCGAGGCCCAACAACAGGCTGCGGTGGCGGCGCTGCGGGATCTCAACACCGTTCGGTCGGTTGCCTCAGTCATCCGGGTCGAGAGCCCGGAAGCGTGAGCAAGCAGGCGGCGCGATGAGCTGGCGGGGCCTGATCGAGGAGTTCCGCGACCGGCTGCCGGTAACCGATGTCACTCCGGTGGTCACGCTGCTGGAGGGCAACACCCCTCTCATCCACGCCGAACGGCTGTCCGAAGTGGTCGACCGCGAGGTGTACCTCAAGTATGACGGCACCAATCCAACCGGTTCGTTCAAGGACCGGGGCATGACGATGGCGGTCTCGAAGGCGGTCGAATCGGGCGCCCAGGCGGTGGCGTGTGCGTCCACCGGAAACACCTCGGCTTCGGCTGCGGCCTACGCAGCCCGGGCTGGGATCTCTTGCATCGTGATCCTCCCCGCAGGCAAGATCGCTCGGGGCAAGCTGGCACAGGCCATTGCCCACGGAGCAACAATCGTTCCGATCGACGGCAACTTCGACGACGCCCTGGCCGTGGTGTTGGAGTTGACGTCGAGCCATGAGGTTGCGCTGGTCAACTCGATCAATCCATATCGGATTGCCGGTCAACAGACGGCGGCATGGGAGATCATCGACACCCTTGGCGACGCACCGCACATCCATGCACTCCCGGTCGGCAACGCCGGCAACATCACGGCCTACTGGGCCGGATATCGGGCCTCCGGGAAGGCACCGCTCATGTGGGGATTCCAGGCGGCCGGGGCAGCACCGTTGGTCACCGGTGAGATCTTTGACCATCCCGAGACCGTTGCGACCGCGATCCGGATCGGCAACCCTGCGTCCTGGGAGAGCGCAGTTGCGGCCCGTGACGAATCGGGCGGCAGGATCGAGGCGGTTACCGATGAGGAGATCCTCGACGCCTACCGATTCCTGGCCCGCTCCGAAGGCGTCTTCTGCGAGCCCGCATCTGCGGCGTCGGTGGCCGGCATCCTCAAGTATCGTGACGATCTTCCGAGCGGCCCCATCGTCTGCACCCTGACCGGTCATGGCCTCAAGGACCCCGAAACCGCAGTGGCCGACTTCGACCCGATCGACCCGATCGCGCCAACGCTCGATGCCGTGATCGGGCTGCTCGGCTGGTAGCCGACCGGGCCGTCAACCGGTTGACTCTTGCACAGGATCGTTCGGCGGCTATGATTCAGGTCGGATCTTTTCCAACCCCCCACCAATCGGGCGCCCTGCGCGTCGCCGTGCGGTGGAAGCCCTCACCACGCCGCGGCCAACTCGCCGCATCCTCAGCGTCCGAGATCGCGGCGTAGGCGGGCACACGAGAGGCCGGATCACGGCCCGTTCTACTGCTGAAAGGGGCCCTCAGCACCCATGACCCAGACCACCACGACAAGAGCAAGGCTTCAGGAGCTCGGGCTCGACGCACTGCGCGACATGGCGGGCCAGGTCGACGTCGACCCTGAGGGCCTGCAGAAGTCAAAGCTGATCGGTGCGATCCTCGACTCCGAGAAGTTCGATGCGAAGTTGCTCCCCGAGCCCAAAGAAGAGGCCGAACCGGCCGCCGAGGACAACGGCTCGCGAGGCGACGGTGATCGAAAGCCCAAGGGCCAAAAGGGCGATCGCGATCGCCAACGCCAGGGTGACCAGCGCCAGAGTGACCAGCGCCAGGGCCAGGGCCAGGGCGAGGGCCGCCGGCGACGCCGCCGTGGCCGCGGTCAGCAAGAGCCGATCGACGAATCCGAGCTGGAGACCCGCCAAGGAATCCTCGACATCCTTCCCGAGGGCTATGGGTTCCTGCGTTGCTCGGGTTATCTGCCCGGCGATATGGACGTCTACGTTTCGGCCAACATCGTTCGCAAGAGCCGTCTCCGCAAGGGCGACATCGTCTCCGGCCCAATCCGCCCGGCGCGGGCTCAAGAGAAGTTCCCCGCGCTGGTTCGCGCCGTCGAGGTCAATGGACTCGACCCCGAGGAGGCGCAGAAGCGAGTGCGATTTGCCGACCTCACCCCGCTGTTCCCCGATATGCGGCTGCGGCTCGAGGTCGAGAGCCAAGAGAATCACATCTTGCCCCGGATCGTGGACCTCATTGCCCCGATCGGCAAGGGCCAGCGTGGTCTGATCGTCTCGCCTCCGAAGGCGGGCAAGACGACGGTGCTCAAAGAGGTCGCCAACTCAATCGCGGTGAATAATCCGGAGTGCTACCTGATGGTGGTACTGGTCGATGAGCGTCCCGAAGAGGTCACCGACATGCAACGGTCGGTGAAGGGTGAGGTCATCTACTCCACCTTTGATCGACCGGCCGAAGAGCACACCCAGGTTTCCGAGCTTGCCATTGAGCGCGCCAAGCGCCTCGTGGAGACCGGCAAGGACGTGGTGATCCTGCTCGACTCGATCACCCGCCTGGCCCGGGCCCACAACCTGGCAACCCCGGCTTCCGGTCGGATCCTCTCGGGTGGTGTCGACTCGACCGCCCTGTACCCGCCGAAGCGTTTCTTTGGTGCGGCCCGCAACATCGAGGAGGGCGGCAGCCTCACCATCTTGGGCACCGCGCTCGTCGAGACCGGATCCCGCATGGACGAGGTGATCTTCGAAGAGTTCAAGGGCACCGGCAACATGGAATTGCGGCTCGACCGCAAGCTCGCCGACAAGCGCATCTATCCGGCGATCGATGTTGAAGCTTCCGGTACCCGCCGCGAAGAGCTGCTGTTCCAGAAGGATGAGTTGGTCGAAGTGTGGAAGCTCCGCCGGGTGCTGCTTGCACTCGAATCGGGTGCCGCGCTCGAACTGCTCATCGACCGTCTCAAGAGCACCAAGTCGAACGCCGAGTTCCTGGCGAGCATCGCCAAGAGCGGGCAATAGTCAGCGCTTCAGGTCCGCTACAGTTCCAGATCCGTACCGAGGAGTTACCGAGTGAAGCAAGACATCCATCCTGAGTATCGCAACGTGGTGTTTCAGGACACCTCGTCCGATTTCTCCTTTCTGACTCGTTCAACGATCAAGACCAGCGACACGATCGAGTGGGAAGACGGTGAGACGTATCCGCTCGCCAAGGTTGAGATCTCGAGCGAAAGCCATCCCTTCTACACGGGCAAGCAGATCCTGGTTGACTCCGGTGGCCGGGTTGAGCGCTTCCGGCGCCGCTATGCCCAAAAGGGCATGGACGTTGGGACCGGTACCAAGAAGGCCGACGCTTCTGATGGGGCCGAGGCCGCGACGACGGACTCCTAGTTGAGCCGCCCCCCGGGCGCGACCGTCGGAGGCCAGGCGGTCCTCGAGGGTGTGATGATGCGGGCACCGTCCCGCTGGGCTGTCGCGGTGCGGCGCCCCGATGACATCATCGAAGTCGTTCGTCACGAATTGCCGCGGCTGAGCGAACGCTCGCCGGCGGCCAAGATCCCCTTCATGCGTGGCGTGCTGGTGCTGATCGAGTCGCTGACCCTGGGGTTCAAAGCGCTCTCATGGTCGGCTCAGAAGTCCGGCGACGAAGACGAGCAGATCACCAAGCTGCAAACCACGATCACGATGATCGTCGCCGTCATAGTGGCGCTTGCCATCTTCATCTTCATCCCGGTCCTCATCGCCGACTTTCTGAAGGAACAGTTGGGCGGGTCGTCGCTATTCTTCGTCGTTCTCGACGGTGTCATCCGGATTGCGATGATCGTCTTCTACATCTGGGCGATCTCGCGTTCGAAGGAGATTCAGCGGGTCTTCCAGTATCACGGTGCCGAGCACAAGACCATCCATGCCTATGAGGCCGGTGACCCGCTCACCGTCGCTGCGGTCCAGGAGTACAGCCCGCGTCACCCCCGCTGCGGCACCTCGTTCCTGCTGATCGTCGGAATGGTGGCGTTCTTCGTGTTCCTCTTGCTGGCACCATTGGCGTTCTGGTGGCAGGTGGCGGCTCGGATTCTGCTCATCCCGGTCATCGCCGGCATCTCGTATGAGTTGCTCAAGGCGGGGGCGACATCGCGTTGGATGTCGTGGGCGAATCGGCCCGGCATCTGGCTGCAATCGATCACCACGAAAGAACCCGAAGACAAGATGGTCGAGGTTGCCGTTGCCAGCCTGCTCGGAGCGTTGACCGAAGACGAGGTCGTTGCCGTCAAGGAACGGGGCCCCGTTGCGCCGGGTGCGCTCGCCGCTGAAGTCGACGTGCCCGAGGCCATCGATGGATGACAGCCTCGCCGGGAAACTGGGCGAGATCGAAGCGAACTACGAGGAGACCCTCGTCCAGATGGCCGACCCCGCGGTCATCTCGGATCGCAATCTCTACCAGGAGGTCATGATTCGACACGGCGAACTGAAGTCGCTGGTCGAGTCGTTCCGCCGCTACAAGGAGGCGGAAGCCGAGGCGGCCGAGGCGGAGGAGATGATCGACCTCGAGGACGATGCCGAGATGCGCGACTACCTCCAGACCGTCGCCAGAGAGCATCGTGAGGAAATCGAACGTCTCGACCTGGACCTGCGCAGCATGCTCGTACCGAAAGACCCCAACGACGACAAGGACGTCATCGTCGAACTGCGGGCCGCCGCCGGGGGCGACGAGGCCTCGCTGTGGGCCGGGGACCTCTATCGGATGTTCGAACGTTTCGCCGAGCGCCACGGCTGGAAGCTCGAGCCGATCAACCTCTCGTGGTCCGACGGCGGCGGCATCAGCTTCGGCCAGTTCGCCGTGAAGGGCCGCGGCGCCTATTCGCAGTTCAAGTGGGAGGCCGGGCCACACCGTGTGCAGCGGGTCCCCAAGACCGAGTCACAAGGTCGCATCCACACCTCGATCGCCACTGCCGCTGTCCTCCCCGAGGTCGACGCCGTTGAGGTCGACATCCA
>CAWGCJ010000005.1:0-21604 GCA_963821095.1 uncultured Acidimicrobiia bacterium
CGCTTCTTGTGCGAAGCCGTGGGCGTTCCGTTCTGAATCGTAGGTGCAGCAGGCGTGAGGTGGCCCGCAGTAGGCTCCTTGGCAGGAGATGGACGCGGACTTCAGAATCCTCGGGAAGCTAGAGGTCCTCCACGATGGGGATCCGATTGAGCTCGGCTCCCCCCGCCAACGAGCCTTGCTCGCCCGCCTCCTGATTAGTCGAGGCGAGGCAGTTTCTGCCGACCGCCTCCTGGAGGATCTGTGGCGGGGCGAGGCCACCGAAAGCACCACCCACTCGCTCCACGTCTATGTATCGCGCCTGCGCAAGGTGCTCGGTTCAGATCGTCTCTTGCGGCAAGGAGTCGGCTACCAACTCTGTGTCGCCGTCCATGAACTCGACGCGTTGCGGTTCGAGCAGTTGGCCGCAGAGGGCCGTGCCGCCCTGGCCCGTCACGACGCAGAAGCGGCCCACTCCCAGCTGGCCGAGGCTCTGAGCATGTGGAGGGGATCCGCCCTCTCAGAGTTTGCCGACGAGGAGTTCGCCAGAGATGAGATCGTGAGGCTCGACCAGCTCAGGTTGGCCACGTTGGAGCAACGGATGTGGGCAGATCTCGAACTCGGCCACCACGGTCACGTCGTCGAGGAACTCCAGGGCCTGGTTACGCGCCACCCATTTCGCGAGACGCTCTGGGAACAGCTCATGCTCGCTCTCTACGGCGCCGGTCGGCAAGGCGAGGCGTTGCGGACCTACCAGGAGGCACGGAGCATCCTGGCCGGGGAACTCGGCATCGAGCCGGGCCCCGCACTGCGCTTGCTGGAGGACCGCATCCTGGCCCAGGACCCGAGCTTGGTGCAGACGCCAAAATCCGTGTTGGAGGCGGGCACCAGCACATTGCCACTGCAACGAACGAGTTTCATCGGCCGAGAAGAGGAACTCGAGCAAGGAGCGATCCTGCTCGATGAGTCCCGGTTGCTGACGCTCACCGGTCCCCCCGGCTCGGGAAAGACTCGCCTCGCGCTGCGGCTGGCGGCCGATCACGCCCAGCGGTTCCCCGACGGGGCGTTCTTTGTTCCCCTAGCCGCAATCTCCGATCCGAACATGGTGGATGGCGCCATCGCCCGCGTGCTTGGCTTGCGACAGGTTCCAGGTGAGACCGCCGTCGATGGAATCAAAGCCTTCTTCCGTGACCGCTGCGCCCTTCTGGTCCTGGACAACTTCGAACAGCTGCGACCGGCCGCGCTGCTGGTGGGCCAACTACTCGATGCCGCCCCCAAACTCACCATCATGGTCACGAGCCGCGCCCCGCTGCGGATCTCCGGGGAGCAGGAGTTCCCCATTCCACCCCTCGACGTTCCGCCCTCCGACCATGTGAGCGACCTCGGGCAACTGAGGTCCCACGACGCGGTTGCCCTATTTGTCGCTCGAGCTCGGGCGGCCGATCCCCACTTCGAGCTGACCCCAGAGAACGCTCGTGCCGTTGCCGAAATCACCGCCCGTCTCGACGGGCTGCCACTCGCCATCGAGCTTGCTGCCGGCCGCATCAAGCTGCTGCCACCTCGAGACCTGCTGCGCCCTCTCGAACGAGGGCTCACCGTGCTCGTCGGTGGCCCGGCCGACACCAGCGACCGTCATCGCACAATGCGCAACGCCGTCGCCTGGAGCTACGAGCTGCTCGGGCCCGAGGAGCAGGCCCTCTTCCGGCGCCTTGGCGTGTTTGTCGGAGGCTTCACCCTCGACGCCGCAACAGCCGTCCACGATGCTTCCGACGCCGTCACCCTCGCAGCGGTTGACGTGCTTCTTTCCGGAAGCCTCCTCTACCGCCCCGTTGCACCCGGGCGGGCGAGATTCGCCATGCTCGAGGTGATCCGAGAGTTCGCTTTAGAACAGCAAGTGGATGCGGGTGAAGCGAAGGATGCCGCCGGCCGGCACGCCGGCTACTTCTGCGGCCTGGCCGAATCCATCGAACCACAATTGTCCCGCGATCCCGGAGGCACCGGGTCACAACGACTCAGCGCAGAGATAGACAACCTCCGTGCCGCGCTGCGCTATACCCTCGAGGCCGGCGAGACGGACCTCGGATTGAACCTGGCGAGCTGCCTCTGGCGCTACTGGCAAAGCGGTGACCACTTGATCGAGGGCCGGGACTGGCTGGACCATCTGCTCGGCCACCCGGATGCATCGAGGGAAAGCCGCGCCAAGGGGCTCACGGCCCGTGCCGGGCTGGCCTACTGGCAGGCCGACTACGACGGGGCCATGGCCGACTACGCGGAGGCACTCGATTTGTACCGATTGATCGGCGATCGACCAAATGAAGCCGAAACCTTGGTCTCCATGAGCATGACGGCCAACTGGACCGAAGACACTGAGGCTGCTGAGCAACTCGCCGACCGGGCGCTATCACTGTTCGAGGATCTCGGGTCAAGGGATGGTGTCGGGAAGATCCTCGCGACGCAGGGGTTCTCGCTATTTCGCCGCAACCAGATCGCCGCCGCCCAACAACAGTATGAAGCATCACTCGCCATTGCTCGCGAGGTCGGCGACCAGCACATGGCAAGCACCCTCCTGCTCGGGATCGCCGTCTTCACGTTCCACCAGGGCATGCGGAGTGAAGGCCTGCGGATTCTCCTGGATGCGGTGGACGGCACCGCCGACATGCACAACAACCATCTCACGGTGTGGATGCTCGACTTCGTCGCCGCCATGACGGCGTCCGCGGCACCCGAGGCAGCCGTTCGGTTGTCCGGCGCCGCAGACGCCCACCGGCGTGAGGCCGGCGGCGGCATGCTCCCCGAGTCTCTCGGCCTTGAGGACGCGGAGTCTGTCGCGGCGCGGATGCTCACGCCTGCCGAAATGGAGCACGCTCGTTCACTGGGCCGGGCCATGAGCCTCGATGAGGCGATCGGACAAGCCAGACAGCTCGAGCCCCTGGTCTCCGACGTCTCGCCCAACGTTGAGGGTTGACTGAGCCGACGTTGAGTGAGGACATGGAGATTGGTCGAGCCTGCACCAGCGGAGTAGCCGTCCCCAGCCTCACACGCCGACGAGTTCGGGCTCAGGTTCGATGGATTCGGTCGGCTTGACCATGCCGGTACCGAGCCGGCGTTGCAGCCAGGTGCCCACCCGGTACACGAGGGGCACCAGCGCCACACAGATGGCGACGGCGATGGCGAGTTCGACCCACACCGCGGAGAAGGTCGCTCCACTCACCGACAGATCGAAGATCGGTTGAAGGAAGTAGTAGGTCGGGCTGAGCTGGGCGATCCAGGTCGGCAGGCTCGGCCAGATGTAGAAGACCACCGGGTAGAACAGCAGGATCGCCCCACCCTTGAAGATGGTGAACATCGTATTGGCGTCGCGCGCCCAGGCACCGAGCATGACGCCGATTTCGGCCATCATCACCGCACCGACCACGATGCCGAGAATCACTGCCGCTGGTTCGTTGCCGAGGGCACTGTTCAACAGCAGCGCCATCACGCCTGTCAAGGTGGCAAGCACCGCTCCAAGCAGCACCTTGGCCGCCATGAACTGGTGCACGGTGGTCGGGGTGACCAGCACGGCGTTGACGGTCCCGGACTCCTTCTCCCCGACCAGGCTCATCGCCGGCACAAATGCTCCCGCAATCGCCACCGCGTACATCACCACCAGGGGCAGCATGCGCAGGCTGAGGTCGAGCCCGGGCTCTCCGATTGTGACCACGTCGACGGTAACCGGTGGAGCGGCGCCGGAGACACCACGAATCAGATCGAGGGCCGTGACCTGAATCACGATTCGGTCGGAGGCCAGGCTCTCGCCGCCGATGTAGAGCTGCAGATCGGGAGTCTCACCGCCGCGCACCGCGGCGTCGAAGCCGTCCTGCAAGACCAGCCCGGCATCGAGATCGTTCGCCTCGACGTCCGCCAACAGAGCGTCGACGTCGTCATAGATCGTGACGTTCATCCCCTCCATCTCGAGGGCAGTTGCGGTCACCTCCGAGTTGCCTTCATCGACGATGCCGAGCCGGGGCTCCGACTCGAATAGACCGCCGAACACGCCGCGGATCAACACCGTGAGCACAATCGGCAGAACCAACGCCCAGAGCACAATCGGCGAACGCGGCCCGAGGGCCAGGTCCTTCCGAAGCACCTTCCACACGTTCGATGCCCTCACAGCGTCGCCACCTTTCTGCGCAGAGTGAACAGGCCGGCCCCGAAGGCCACCACACACCAGGCCGTCAGCATCGCCAAATACGGCAGGATGTCGACGAGCGTTTCGCCGTAGGCCGTTGTTCTCACAATGGCTTCGATCAATCCGTAGCTGGGCAGGAGCGCCACCCAACCCGCCGCCGTCCCGGGGAACAGCGCAGCAATGGCGGGAACCATCAGCGGGATCATGAACAGCATGCTCCAGAACAGGATCCCCATGAAGTCCTTGCCGCTGGAACCCGCTACCAGTCCGAGCCCGGTCACGAGGAGAGCACCAAGTAGCAGACTGATCAGGAGGGCGACGGCGTCTGATCCCAGCATGCCGATCAGCAGGGCAAGGAGCACGGCTTGGCTGAACGCGAGCAGCGTTCCGAAGATCGCCTTGGCGGTGAGGAACTCGGACATGCGAACCGGGGTGATGAGCACCGCGGTCACCGTCCGGCTTTGGATCTCAGAGGCAACCAAACCAGCCAGCGCAAAGGTCTCGACCATGAGGATGAAGAAGATGAGGAGCGGACCCATGCTCTGCTGCAATGACACCTGGTTCCCGACTCGATCCTCGCCGAGGATGATCTCGTCTTCTGCGAGCAGCGTCACCGGTAGGTCGGACCCGGCCGCCGCAAAGGCGATCTCACGCACCATTCCGGTCAGGGTGGACCGCAGCTGTGGCGGCAGATCACCGGTCACGTACACCGAAACGGTGGTGACCTCCCCTGCGGCAGCCGTCTCCAGGAAGTCGTCGGGGAACGAGAACCCCATTGCGACGGTCGTCTCACCGTCTCCGGCGACGGCAGCCTCGACGGCTTCCGGTGAGTCAAAAACCACGACCCGCATGCCCTGACTTTCGGCTTCGGTAACACCGCCGAGGGCCTCAGCGAGCACCGATCCATGGACCCCGACCTCGATCGTCTCATCCACGGAGTCGGGGAGGAACCAGTAGATGGCGACATAGAACACCAACCCCAGGATCGTCATGAAGAAGTAGAAACGATCGCGGGTGAAGGCCTTGAAGTCTTTGCGGACAATGGCTCCGACGCGGTTGGCCGCCTCCATTACCCGAGGCCTCTCCCTGCGTACTCGATGAAGATGTCCTCGAGCGTGGCTTCCTCGGTGTGGATGGTCATCAACCCCTCAACCGCAACGGCTTGACGGATCTGATCGCCGGCGTCGGCGTCGTCGAGCGAGATGACGGTCTCCTCCACGGCGTCGCCCTTCCGAGCCCGGACCCGGACCCCGCGTTGGCCGTGGGCCAGTTTGAGGTCTTCGGGCGTGTCAAGCGCCAGGATCTTGCCCTCGTTGATGAAGGCGACTCGGTCGGACAGTTTGTCCGCTTCGAGCATGTCATGTGTCGTGAGGACGACGGCGGCGCCCCGGTCGGCCTCCTCCCGAATGATGCGACGGATCGCCTGAGACGAAACCGGGTCGAGGCCGTCGGTCGGCTCGTCGAGAAACAGCACGGTGGGCGCGTTGATGAGGCTGCGGGCCACCATCAAACGCTGGCGCATGCCCTTGGAGTAGTCCGCGGCGCGGTCGTCACGACGATCAAAGAGGTTGACACGGCGGAGGAGATCATCGGGGTCGAAGTTACTCAGGCCAAAGAGCCGACCGAAGAAGACGAGGTTCTCACGACCCGACATGTCGAGGTAGAGGTTCTTCTCCTCGAAGCACACCCCCATGTGCTCCTGAATCTCCTCCTTGTCCCCGGGCATGTCGCGGCCCAAGACCGTCATCGTTCCGGCCTGCGGGTCGAGCAATCCTGTCATCATCTTGAGGGTTGTGGACTTGCCGGCACCATTCGGTCCGAGGAAGCCGAGGATTTCGCCCGATCCGACGTCAAAGGACACGTCGTCGACGGCGACAACGTCACCGTAGGCGTACCGGATGCCGTCAACCCGGATGGCGGGATCAGCCATGAAGCCTCCTTTTCGGTCCGGCGGCGGCTGCCGGCCGTCACTTCCATGATCGATCACCCGGGGAGCGGGGCGCAGGGGCCTTTGGTCACGGCCGGATGTGCCGTTCAACCACGTTGCGGCAGGCGCCACCGAACTCGGTAGAAACGAAGCTTGCGCATTGGCGGTCCACAGGAGTGGCCGGAGCAGCGCGGGTGCCCGGGCGGAGGAGGGAGCGCCCGCCCGGGCCCGCGTCTGGCTTACTGGCCCGTGATCTCGAAATCGATCTGCGAGTCGGCGATATCGCCAACTCCGGTACTGAATCCGTAGTCGGTCGTCGCCTCTGACACGGACACCGCCGGCGCCGGCAGGTCCGAGCCGCCGGATGTGATCTGCGCCTCGAGCCGCTCGATCCGTTCGTCGCGCGATACCAGCGCCGCTTCCAGTTGAGCAACTGCGTTGGCCCGATCCGGTTGCGCTTGCAGTTCCGCCCGGTAGCGCTCGATCTCGGCGCGGAGTTCTACGAGTTCGGCCTCCCGAGCGGCGACGGTCTCGTCGGAGGCAATGTCGTTGTCGCCGGCGTCGAGCTCTGCAGTCGGTTGCTCTGCTTCCGCCAGCGCCACTTCGAGACTGTCGTGAGAAGCCACCAGGGTGGCCTTCTCCCCCTCGAGCTCGCGAATCGCTTCCGTGGCCAGATTCAGCCTGCTCTGCAGGCCGTCGGTGGCCCGTTGCGATTCGGACAGCTCCGTCTCGAGCCGCTCGACCTCGTCGACCAACTCCTTTTCGAGCCGTTCGACCTCCTCGACCAACTCGACATCACTGGGCCCCGGGGTGCTCAACCACTTACCGAGAAAGAACCCGATGGCGGTAGCGGCCACCATGAAGATCAGAATCTCCCCGAGTACGAACAGAATCCCACTCATCAGTTCCCTCCTTGTGCCTGTGGCGGCCCGAGGATGAATTCCACCCTCCGGTTCTTCGCTCTGCCTGCGGCAGTTGTGTTGTCCGCAATGGGGCTACTTTCCCCAAGGCCGACGGCGAAAATGCGTTCCGGTTGAATCCCCGCCGCGATCAGCCAATTGGCGGCAGCTTCAGCACGAGCGATGCTCAATGCCATGTTGGTTGCATCGCTACCGAGGCTGTCGGTGTGGCCTTCGACGGTCATCACCAGGGTCGGGTTGCGGGAGAGGATCCCGGCACCGATCGGAAGGATCTCCTCGAGCTCGGGGCTGAGCCTGGCGCTTCCCGAGGCGAAGGTGGCTCCGCCCCTGAGATTGCCCGTGATGAGGTCGTCGACGATTGTGATATTCCACTGCGGCACCGGCTGGAAGAGCGGGAAGGTGAGGGGCAGCCGGAACAGGGAGAACGTCGTATCGATCCCCTCGGCCACCTCGAGGTCATTCACCACGTTGTCCGCCCCGAAGACCTGAATGCCGATTCCCGCAATCATGTCGGCCACTTCCTGGCTGGGCATCGTGCCGGTCAGGTAGAGCTTGCCGTCACCAGGGGCATCGGCCGCGACCACCGGGGGTTCGAGCCCGGTGATGGTGAAGTCCGTCGCCAACTCGACGTCGGGCCCCAGTGCCTGCTGCAACGCTCCGGCCAGTTGGGCGGCGCGTTCCTCGGTCGGCGGGTAGCCGCGAACGATCGCCTTCTCGCCGGCTACCTCGAGACTCGACTCACCGACGATGGCAAGTATTGCCGCGATATTGGCAAGGTTGGGAACCCAGGAGGCAGCCGTGACCGTGTCGTCGACTTCCACTTGGTTGTCGAGGAAGGGGGCGTAGATGAGATCGGTCACGTAGGCGAGTCGCCCTGCGGCTTCCGAGTCCGGGACCGCGCCGGCCATCGTCAGCGTGCCGGCACTCAGGTTTGCGTTGAACCAGCTCACGCCCTCGGGAGCGGTTGTCGGCGGAAGGGTGGTTGTGGGCGCGAGGGTGGTCGTTGTCGTCGTCGTGCTGGTTGGCGCCGCTCCAGACGTCGATCCCGAATCTGCCGCGACCGTCGATGCCGGATCAACGGTGACCCATCGCACCGTCCGAACACCGGTGATGCCAGCCACGATCTCCTCAGCCCTCGCTTGTTCGCCGGCGCTACCTGTGAGCAACGCATCGCGCCCTTCGAATTCCACGGCAGCGAGCGTGATGTCCGCCTCGTCGAGCGCGGTCTGCGCCTCGGCGGTCAGGTCACCTTGTATGGCGCTCACGCCAACGAGGCCGGCCGCGATGAGCACAACGACCCATGCCATCACTAGCCAACGAATCCTGCGATCCCCTTCGGCGATGCTTCTCATGCACGGCCTTTCTGATCAGAGCTCGGTACGGCGTGTTCCCCTTCGGAGCACGCCTTACGTCGTCATCGGCACCGGGAACCCACAAATCAAGGCGAATTTCCTGTTCTTGCGTACATCGCGGCCAGTAGTGGCCGCCAGGTACGCAAGAACAGAGATTGATCGGGCGGTGCGCTCAGAGGCGGCCGGCCTCGACAATCCGCTGGAGGAACTGCCTGGTGCGCGGCTGCTGCGGGTTGGTGAAGATGTCCTTCGGGCTTCCTTGCTCGAGGATCACGCCTTCATCGAGGAAACAAACCCGATCTGCCACGTCCCGGGCAAAGCCCATCTCATGGGTCGCAATCAGCATGGTCATTCCGGTGTCTTTGAGACCGCGAATGACGTTGAGAACCTCAGCGACGAGTTCGGGGTCGAGCGCCGAAGTGACCTCGTCGAAGAGCATCAGGTCCGGTTCGGTTGCCAGGGCCCGAATGACGGCCACCCGCTGCTGCTGGCCTCCCGAAAGACGGTCCGGGTAATCCTGCATCTTGTCGGCAAGGCCGAACTGCTCGAGCAGCTCGCCCGCTTTCGCCTCGGCGTCCGCTTTGCTGATCCCGTGCACCTTGCGGGGGGCGAGCGTGATGTTGTCGACCACCTTCATGTGAGGGAAGAGGTTGAACGCCTGAAATACGATTCCCATGCTTTCCCGCACGGTGTTCGGGTTGACGCCGCCACCTGTGATCGGCGCTCCGTCCAACAAGATTTCGCCCTGGTCGATGGGGACGAGCAGGTTCACACATTTGAGCATCGTCGACTTGCCCGAGCCCGACGATCCGATCAGGCAGACCACATCGTGGGTTTCCACCTGGAGATCGATCCCCCGCAAGACCTGCTTGTCGTCGAAGGCCTTGTGGACGTCACGGAGTTCGAGCTTCATTGCCATCAGGCACTCATCGCTTGCTTGCGTTTGCGGTCCCGCTCGGTGTACCAGTCGGTGAATCGTGCCACCGGAACGCTCACGAGGAGAAACAGGAGGGCGGCCACGATGTAGGCGGTGTAGTTGAACGTGCGTGCGTTGTAGATCTGGGCCTCGCGCACCGCCTCACGGACGCCGAGCACGAACACGAGGGCCACGTCCTTCTGCAAGCTGACGAACCCATTCAGCAGAGCCGGGATGACGTTGCGGATGGCTTGGGGCACCAGCACGTACCGCAACGACTGGATCTGGGTGAGACCCAACGACCGGGCCGACATGCGCTGGCTTTCGTGGACCGATTCGATCCCGGCGCGGTACACCTCGGCGGTGTAGGCGCTGTAGCTGATCACCAACGCGGTCAGCCCCCAGAACAAGGCGCTGGTGGGCACCCCGGGCAGCTGGAGCGCCGGCACGCCAAATCCGAGCAACAGGATGAGCAGGATGATCGGGATGCCGCGGATCAGGTCGATGAAAGCAATGGCGAGCACCCGCAGCGGGAAGAAAGCCGGGCCACGCAGAGAGCGGATCATGGCGATGATGAGCGCAAAGACCAAGATGAGGACCTCGGCCACCATGAACATCTGGACGTTCAGCCAGAAGCCGGAGAGAACGTCGGGGAACGACGACTTGAAGTGACCCCAGTTGAAGAACTGCTGTTGAACCGCAGGCCAGGCCTCCGACGTCAGGATGAAGTACAGGGCGAGGCCGAAGAATACGATCGTCGAGACGAACGCAATCAGGGCCCCGCGCGCTCCCTCCTCCTGGAGGAGCGAGGTTCGCCGGGACCCCGGGGGTCCAGGCCCCGGGGTCCGGCTCAGCCCTACGGCCGAAGGCGGTTGTGGTTCGGTCAGAGTGGTTCGCTACCGGTCAGCCGGTGATCACGAAGATGCCGGTACCTGATGTCAGCCACTGCTCCTCGAGCGCAGCAAGCGTTCCGTCGGCCCTCATCTCTTCGAGCACTGGATCGATGCAGTCCTTGAGCGGATTGCCGTCGGCAAACAGGAGTCCGTACTCATCGGGGTCCTGCGACTGAGCAGCAAACGCCGCGGCGATTGTCGAGCCTTCGATCTCCGCCGCGGTGATGTAGAAGCCCGTCGGGAGGTCGACCACGATGCCGTCCAGTTGGCCGGCATCCATCGCCGACTTGGCATCGACGTTGGTGTCGTAGACCGCAGCCTTCTCGTTGGGCTGGATCACGTTATCGATGAAGTCGAGGCTGGTCGTCCCGATTTGTGCCCCGAGCTTGGCGTCGGCAAGGTCGGCCAGGCTCTCGGCATTGACAAACGGCGAGTCCTCAAAGGTGACGAGGGCTTGGGTGGTCACGTAGTAGGGAACGCTGAAGTCGACGACCTGATCCCGATCCGCGTTGATCGAATACTGCTGGATGTTGAAATCGAACGATTTGGGCCCGGGGGCAACCGCCTCGTCGAACCCGGTGCGCACCCAAACCACCTGCTCCTCGCCGAAGCCGAGTCGCTTGGCGATCTCATAGACGACAGCAGACTCGAACCCGGTTCCCGATTCCGGAACATCGAAGGTCGCATCATCGCCGGTTCCGACCCATGGCGGGAAAGCCGGCTCACCTGTCGCCACGGTGAGGGTGCCGGGCGTAATGAGCTCTAGGCTCTCAACGGCGCAAGCGGCAGCGGTCGCTGCGGTTGTCGTCGTCTCGCCGGCCGCCGTAGTCGTGGTCTCGGCCGGCGCAGTGGTGGTGGTTTCCGCAGCTGCTGTGGTTGTCGTTTCGCCGGCCGCCGCGGCGCTGGTGGTTGTGGCGTCGTCATCGTCTCCGCAGGCTGCGGCAACGAGTGCGAGCGCCACGAGCACAAGAATGAGCTTGGTACGCATTTAGTGTTCCTCCTCGGGGTTACCCACGAGGCAGGCTAGCAACGGTGCCGGTCGAGTCGGTCGCTCACCGGATCTCAGCGGCCCCTGACGACCACCACGTGCCCTGGTCGCGACGGAGCCGCTGCCGGGTCGCCTCCGGCGCCCATGAGGCTTCGATTGCGTTGGCCGCGATGCGACGGACGGCCCCTAGGTCGAGTCCAAACCGCGAGACAAGCACGTCGTACTCGCCGGCCAACGAGCAGTGGAACATGGCAGGGTCGTCGGTGTTGACGGTGACCATCGCCCCCGACTCGATCAGCTTCCGCCCGGGGTGAGTCGCCCAGTCGGCCACTACACCGGTGCGCAGATTCGATGTCGGGCAGACCTCCAGCGGGATCTGGTGGTCGACCAGGTAGTCGACCAGCGCAGGGTCCTCAACGGACCGCACCCCGTGGCCGATCCGCTCAGCACCAAGGGACCGCAACGCTCCCCACACGGACGGGGCCCCCGCCGCTTCGCCGGCATGCGCCGTCAGTCGATAGCCCCGTTCGCCGGCCGTCCGATAGACGGCAGAGAACATCTCGGGTGGGTACTCCGCCTCCGAACCGCCGATCCCGATGCCGATGACCCCCGCATCGGAGGCAACTTCGGCAACCTGATCGAACGTGCGGGCCGCGGCCTCGCTTCCTGTGTCCCGTACGAGGTCGACGATCAAGGCTATCTCGGTGCCCGTGACCTGATCGAGACCTCGACGGGTGGCGAGGGCAAGTTCGGCAGGAGCCAGTCCGAAGCTGCGGAAATCGGTCGGTGAGAAGAACGCCTCTGCGTACACGATGTTCTGCTCGACGAGGTGCCGGGCGACTGCCGCTGCCGCAAACTCAAAAGCTTCGTACGTGTTCAGGAACCGGTTCTTCCACACCCAGGTCTCGATGAAGTGAGCGAAGTCGGTATAGGCGAACCGATCGACGAGATCCTCGGGCGTCGTCACCGAGGGCTCTCCCCCGTGGCGCTCGACCAACTCCCACATCGCCGACAACGGAATGGCCCCTTCGAGGTGGAGGTGGAGCTCCACTTTCGGCATGGTGGCGAATTGTGATGCCATATCTGCGCCAGGCTATCGCTGATGTCGCAGAGAAACGCGCTGTTTGGCCGGCACTCGCTTGCGTTGGTTTCCGTGCTCAGGAGGTTCTTGCACTAGATTCTTTCGGCATGACGACGACATCCGAGGCCATCACTACTGTCGCGGCTGCGTTTGCGGACACGCCGCGGCCGACCAACGTCGAACTACTCCACCAGGAGTGCCACGACGACATGGACATTCGCGGGCTCTATCCGGTGGCGCGTTGGCAGGACGCCGACGACACCCTCATCGAGTACGAGTACGCCGCTCTGTTCTTCCTCAGTCCGGGGGGGTTTCGCTTCTTCCTTCCCACCTACATGACCTGGGTATTGGAGCATCCCTTCTCGGAAGCGGCCGTTGTTGACTCGACGATCCGCGCACTCACTCCGCAGGCCGGGGATCTGGAGGCGTTCAGCCTCTCGAAATTCACCGAACTCAGCGCTGAGGAGCGGACGGCCGTCGTAGCGTTCCTCGACGCTATGACCGTGAACAAGGAACTGGAGATCGCCGGCGCGTTGAGCTACTGGCAGGGAGCCCGGTAGGAGGGTGTTGAACAAACCCCGTGCGGGTTGCGCCGGCGAGCAAACGCCTGGTCCTAGACGTTGCGGCAAGCCCAAGCTGGCGTTGTTCAACGGTCTCCTAGCCACCACACGGCAGCGAAGCGCCCCGGCGGCCGGTGAGCTCTATGCCAGGCGGGGCCGGACCTCTTCGAGCGCTTGGCGCGCCACCGCCACTGAGGCGTCCTCGAAGACGCCGCGCTTGTCGGGTTCGCTGTAGACGAGGTCGCCGCATACCTCGAACCCGCCCATCAGGCCCTTGACCGCAGCGTGACTGAGTCGGGTATCCCGGGCGAAGATATGGACGAGGGGCCGCTCGACCGACCCTGCCACCAGCACGTTAACTCGGTGGTGCTCAGGGTCGCGGTCGATCCAATCGTTGACCGCCTCAACGGCTTCTGCTGTGCCGCGTCCGTCGATTTCGATTCGCTGCAACGCCGCCGGGTACATGGCTTCGCGCCCCGGTGGCAGCATCTCGACGGGGAGTCGCTCCGTCGTGATCTGATAGTGGAGATGCCACGGGATCGTCGCCCCGGCATGGGCGCCGTTGTACAGCACCCGGAACTCGCCGCCCGTCCTCACGTATAGCTCGAGCATGGCATCGATCACATGCGGGGTGAAGTCCTGGTCGAGATGCTCCGTCGCCATCACGGTGTAGTGATTGCGCTCGATCCAGGCGAAGTTCGCTCCCGCGGCATACGCCCTGCCGGCCAACTCGATGAAGACCAATTCCTCCATCGGATTGCACTCGGTGATATTGCGGATGCAGAGAAAGCACTGACGCCCATTGGGATCACGTGGATCGCGGTACAGGATCGACTCGTCCCGATTCGGGTTGATGATTCCGCGCCGCTCGAGTTCCACGACATCGGTCCGCAGCTCACGATGCGGCATCCAGCGAAACCGGAAGTCGACCATCGAGACCTCGTCGTGGACGATGCGCTCCTCAATCGCAGCCTCATCGGGATGGACCAGCAGAAACCCTTCAGTTGCCTGCCGCTCCCAGGTATCGATCAGGAACCGGCTGAGCCGGCCGGAGTTCCGACTCACGACGAAGCGGTTCCCGGCGCCGGCAATCCGAGATCGTCAAAAAGATCACGGGTTCGTGCCGCCCAAGTGAAGTAGGGCACCGTGATGTCGAGGGCGCGCGCTCCGATCTTGTCGCGGCGTTGTGCGTCGGCCAGCAGCAACGTCAACGCTTCGGCAAACCCCGCCACATCGTCGGCGGGCACAACGATGGCCCCCTCCCCGATCAGAACCGGCTCGCCGGAGGTTGAACCATCGACGGTCAGCTCTTGAGGCGCATCGCCGAGCAGGTACTCCCGGGTGTAGGGAACAAGATCCGAAGAAACCACCGGCTTGGAAGTGGCCGCGGCTTCCTGGGCGCTCATCCCAAAACCTTCCATGACCGATGGGGTGCAATACACCGCGGTCACGGCGTAGATGCAGGGAAGCTTGTCCCACACCGAGCCGAGCACGATGACGTCGTCCTCCAAGCCGAGTTCGTCGATCAGCGCCATCGCCTCGTCGTGGGCGGCTCCCGCCCGCGGGTCCAGAGCGACGGCGAGTGCCGCCGTCGGCACGATCTCTCTGGCTTTGGCGAAGGCACGGATCAGGATGTCTTTGCGTTTGGTCCGATCGGTGCGGCTGATCTCGGTGACGATCAGTCGCTCCCGCAGGGCATCCGCAGTGAACGAACTGATCTCGGCGAGGAAGTCGTAGATGGCGTCGCACTCGGCCGCGGCGCGAGGCCGATAGCGGTCGACGTCGACGCACGGGGGCAGGAAGTACTTTGGTTCGTACCCGTAGTCATCGACGAAGGTGTCGTGGATGGCGGTCGAAGTAGCAACCGCGCCATCGAGGCGGGCAATCAAACGGCGTTCCTGCTCGATGCGCTCGTCGATGCGCAGATCGGCCCATGTCGATGGATCCATGTTGCGTTTCTTCAGAGCTCCGAGGGAATGGGGCACCCACACGTGTGGCGCCTTGCGCCCCGACCGGTCGTTCAACTCGACGCCGAGGGCGCCGGCATCCCAGTAGTGGGAGATGATGAGGTCGTACGAGTCGTCGTCCTCACGCAACACCCGCTCGAGGTCGGCAGCAAGTGCCGGGATGTACTCCGCCATGTCCTCCTTGCGGACGAACTCGTCGTGGCCGTCATCGAGGTAGAGAATTCTGGCCCGACCGCTCGGATGCATCCTGACACCCACCTGGGGCTCGCCGGTCGTCGGATGGGGATAGCCACCCCGGTTGACGATGGTGACGCGGTAGCCCTGCGCCACAAGCGCCTCGGTGAACTGATTGACGTAGACGTTCTGGCCGCCGGTGTCGGGGAGTCCCGGCACGACGTCCCATTCGTGGACGCCGTGATTGGTGATCATCAGCACATGGGTGCGATCCGGATCGCGGAACTGGGCGGGGTCGGTCACTGGGCCTCCTGTGCTGGGTGTGATTCGTCGCCAGAGGACGCCGCGGCGTCAGCGGACGCCGCGGCGTCAGCGGACGCCGGTAGCCATCCGTAGTGGACAAGTCCCTCCCTGATGCCGGCCGCATAGGGAGCAGACGCGTGGTAGATCTGTGGCTCGCGGACCCGGCGCAGCTCCTCCGTGGCGTTGCCGACGGCTATGCACCGGAAGCCGAGACCGTGGCGCATCATGTCGAGATCGTTGCCGGTGTCGCCCGAAGTGATCACGGCATTCGGCGGCACGCCGAGTTGCCTGGCCAGATAGGCGACAGCACCACCCTTCCCCGAGAAGTGCGGCAGCAGATCGAGAAAACGCCCCGCTGAGTAAACGATCTTCGCCTGCAGATTGCGGCGGTCGAGCTGGTCGGCGATCTGTTCGAGCGAGGCATCGACGTTCTCTTCGAGGTAGTAGCTGCTCTTGAACTCGGACTGCCACTCTTCCGCCTGCATGGTCACATCCGGGAGTTCGTTCAAGATCGCCTCGACCGCCTCCTTGTCCCAGGCGTCTGAGATGTGCTCGCTCCATCCATGGTCGCGTTCGTAGCTGCCATCGACCCGCCACCACAGCTCAGTACCCACCATGCAGATGCATGCATCGGCCCGCCGGGTCACATGTCGCTCGGCATAGAAGTCCTCGATCGATGGCAGGTGACGGCCGGTGGAAAACGAAACGAATATGTCGGCGGCGGCCAAGTCGTCCCACAGACCATGCATCGCAGCATCGTCGCCAATGAAGGTGCCATCGAGGTCGGTGGCAAGCACGCGTTGCGCGGTCATGTTGTGTCCCATCAGTGATTTCCGGCTGTCTACCCTATCGGACGATCCCCGCGTGGCACCGGTATTCCTGCCGGACTCGGGTCGAATTCTCTCGAGTCCCAAGCCCGCCGCAATCAGACTCCTTCGTGGTAGTCCCAATCGTGGGTGCTCTTGGCGCGGTCGAAGACATTGAGGGTGCGTCGGGCGATCCCTCTCCAGCCGAACATGCGCCGGGCGAAACGGCCTCCTGCAATGGACAGCCGCTCACGCAGCTGCGGATAGCGCAGCGGCATCGAGAGCATGACGGCGTACTCCCTCGGTCGCTTCGGGTCGGCGAAGAGGGCATGCGAGCCGAAGTCGAACATCTCCTCGAGGCCTCCATGGATCGTGACCACACACGGAGTCCCGCAGGCCATCGCCTCGACGGCAGTCATCCCAAACGGCTCGTAGCGTGACGGCAGGGCGAACACGGGTGCCGCCCGGTAGTAGTCAGCCATCTCTGCCTCAGGCACGTAGCCCAGCCAGCTCACGCTGTCCGCGACGCCGAGTTCACCGGCGAGTGCCTTCCATTTCTCGACCTTGCGTTCGTCGGCTTTGGAGTTGGCGCCGACGGCCAGTTGGAGCCTGGCATCGGGCACTTGCTCCTGGAGGTCCGGCAAAGCGCGAATCAACAGGTCATACCCCTTGTTGGCCGCCGCCCGACCCACCGTGTAAACGTCGTTCTTGCGGAACTTGAACTTGCGTCGCCGGGTCTGCGCCTGGGACCGAGTCACCGGCGTGTAGCGACCCTCATCGATTCCCGGGGGGATCATCGTGATGTGTTGGCTCGGCACGTCGTACTCATCGATGAGAAACTCAACCTGCTGGTTGGTGGTCGCAATGACGTGGTCGCAGCGCCGGAAGGTGAGGAATTCCTTGCGGATCCGCTCCTCGAATCGATAGTTCGATTCGATCTTCTGCTGGTCGCCCGCCATGTCCTGGCGCTTCCACGCCCCCAGCGAATGGGGAGTGTGGACGTGGGCGATGCGGAGCTCTTCGGAAATCCGCTGACCGGCGTAGCCGGCATCCCAGTAGTGCGAATTGACGATGTCGTAGCCGCTGCCGGCGTCCTGGGACAGTTCGAGGAACGTGCGCACGAACTCGTCGAGGTGATCGTGCATGTCCTCCTTGCGGATGAAGCTAGACCCGCCGAAGGGGACGCGCCACACCCTCAGGTTGCCGCCCATGTCGTCGATTTCGGACTGGCCTTCGAATCGCCGGGTAACGATGTCCACGGCGTGGCCGAGTTCACGGAATTGCTTTGCCAGTTCAAGCACAAAGACAACCTGGCCTCCCGTATCGGGAAGTCCGAGCTCGGGCTCAGCGCCAACGTATCCGTGCAGCGAAAGCATGAGGATCCTGGGTGGAGCCATGTTGGGCATCGCCATCGTGTTCCTCCATCCTGCGCCCCGCACCGGACGCCGGGAGACGTTCCCGTCGTAACCATAACGGAAGTCGCCCGCCACAGAGCAAGGACCGCCGGCGCGCCGCGCAATTGCGGGCTCTGCCCCTCTGGTTGCCGCCTACAGCGGTCGGAGCGCGCCCCAGGTCTGCGGCCCGGCGATCCCGTCGACAGTCAGGGAGCGATGTGCCTGGAAGTCGAGCACGGCCGCCTCGGTACGCGACCCGAAGATGCCGTCGACGCCGCCGGGGTCGAAACCTTCGGTGCCGAGCTCATGTTGGAGCTCGCGCACCGAGTCACCCCGGTCACCCTTGCGGACCGTCTGTCGGGAGTTGGTCGCGCCCGGAGCGGGGCCCCCGCCGCCGTTGTCCAAAGCGTTCTTCAGGGCGTTCTTGGTGCCCCGGCCAACGGCCCCGTCGGGCCCGAGACCGTTGTACTGCTGGAAGGCAACAACGGCCGCCTTGGTGGCGGGCCCGAAGTCGCCGTCGATCCCGCCCACGTCATAGCCGATGGTGTCGAGCACTTGCTGCAGCCGGCGGACGTCGTAGCCGTGGAGGCCCTGTTTCAGCGTCCGTTGGTTGTCAAACAGCGGATCGTCCAGGCCGCCCCTGCCGTTACCACCGGCGGCAACCAACGCGCTGAACGAGTTCATCAGAATCCCCGACCTGTTGCGGAGTTCGAAGTGAAGGTGCGGCGTGGTGTTCTCAGAAGTACCGCTGTCACCTACCCAGCCGATGAGTTGCCCGGCCGACACCCCGACCCCGGGCACAATCCCGTCGGCAATCCCCCAGCCCTCGCCGTCGTCGGTTCCGGGTGTGTCGTTGTTGAGGTGAATGTACGTACTCTGCCAGCCATCGTCGTGGTCGATCACGATGCTGCAGCAACGGGCCGGGTTGAGGTCGGCGCTTCGGCTCCAGTTGACCAGGCGCACCCGGCCGTCGGCGGCGGCAACGATCGGAACCATCTTATGGGCGAAGATGTCCTGAGAAGAGTGCAGTCCGTGAGAGCGCGCATCCCAGAATGTGTCACGGAAGTCGTGGTAGCCGTCGACCGGGAAGGTGAGGTCGTAGTCGACCGGTTCCCCGAATTCGCTTGCCAACGCCGGCACGGCTCCGGCCACCAGGATCGTGGCGGCGATAGCGACGGCAATCAGTCCTTGAGTTCCCCTTCGCAGGGAAGACATGAGAATTTGCATCCGGGGTACATCGGAGCGAGCGGCGCCGACCTGAGGATTTCGCGGCTCGAGTCCTTTCGCCTAGCCCGAAATAGGGGACACCCCCCCTACCGGCGCACCGGCGGAGCCCATAGCGTTGATCGGAGAAAGGGGAACTACCAAAGGAGGTGCCCCATGAAGCGACGATGGATAGCTCTCGTGATCGTCGCCACGCTCGCCGTCGGCTTGATTCCAGCACAGGCAGCCGCCCACGGCGGCGGCGAAGATGGACCAAAACCGGTCTACGTATCGCTCGGCGACTCGCTGGCGGCCGGATCCCTGGCCGATGCCGATGGAAACACAACCGACGCGTCGAACAAGTCCTATACCAACAAGCTCTATCGGTGGATGCGGTGGCATGTCGATCGCGACCTCCGCCACAAGAAGCTCGGTTGCCGCGAGGAAACCGTCGCGACCTTCCGAAACGGAGACGGTACCTACTGCCAGGATCGACCCGCCAGTCAATACGACATGGCAATGGCAGTACTGACCGACCCCAACAAGGACGTCAAGCTCGTCACCATCAACCTCGGCGCCAACGACCTGTTCCGGCACCAAGATGCCTGCTATGCAATGGCTGCCGCCGGGACAATCCTGCCCGAAGAGGTTCCGGGATGCATTCTCGGTGGGCTTGAAGGCATTGCGGTCGATGTAGCCACCGTGGTTGCTGAGCTGCGAGGTGCCGCAGGCCCCGATGTGCCGTTTGTGGCGATGAACTACTACAACCCGCAAGTTGCCGCGTTGGCCGGCTATGTCAGCGGCGTACCGGGACCCGTGTCGGATGACCCGCTCTCCGATCCTGCCATGCTGGAACTCGCAGGCTTCAGCACCGCGGTGCTCTACCTGTTCGGTGAGGCACTCGAGCAGGCACTTGGAACCGTTGGTGTCCCCGTCGTGGACGTGTTCTCGGCTTTCCGGGCCGGAGACGTGACCGCTGCCTACCTGCCTCCGTTGCCGCCAGAGATGCTGCCCCAAGTGGATCCGGCAATGGTCGACAACTGGCCACGCAACGGCCAGGACGACGCCGCCGACTTCGCCTGCAGGCTCACGTCGATGTGCCCAGCGCGGGAAGGCAAGATCGCCAACATTCACCCGACACCGATCGGATACTGGGTGATAGCCCGCACGTTCATCAGAGAGGCGCTCCGCGACCTGTGATCGAGGACGACCAATGTGGGGGAAAGAGGGAGCCCTCGGCATCCCACCGGTTTTGGCGGACATGACGCAACATGGTGCGCAATTGTCCGCCAAAACCTCTAGGCGCCGGATCCGTAGAACTCGAAGTGGCCGGGGTCGGGGCGGGTCCAGAGGTGGCCGGAGCGAATACCGACCGCCAGCATGCGCTCGAGAAGTTCTTCGTTGACCGGCGACCCGGGTCCACCGTCGAGGTCGTTGCCGAAGTTGATATCGGCGGCGGCACCCCAGGCATGGCGCGACAACCGGGTCGACCCTGAGATGTATCGCGAGTTCCAGCAACCGCGGAACGCCCCGGGGTCGATCACCCCGTCGAGCCCGTGATCGTCGAGGTCCTTCATGACCTCCGTCAGTAGCGCGGCATACTTGCGGTGGCACACCGTCTTCCCGAGCAACGGGATCTCGACGTCGACGATGTTTGCCTCCATCCAGGCCGGGTCGATCTCGAAGCGTCCCCGACCGGTTGGGCGATAGGCGAACTCGCCAAACTCCTGCTTGATGAAGACCTGTGACCGCACTGACCGGCCGGGGTTGCCCGATGTATCGCGGGGATCCCGTACCCGCAGCAGCGCGTCTTGCGGCAACCGGGCGAGGATCTCGCGTTCCAGCTCCTCCCCCGTACCGTCGAAGTCGATCAACGCATAGCCTCGCTCCGATCCGGGAACGGCCAGCGACGTGTCGCCAACTCCAATGATCTCTGCGCCACCGACCGCGGCATCGGGCAGCACCGCCGCGATTGATCGGACCTCTCCCCCTTCGAAGACCATCCGGTCCCCCGGCCCGAGTCGCCGCAGGGCTGCCGAACTCTCACTGAGGATGAGTTCGCCGGAAGAGAGACCCGATATCACCGCCGCCGTTGCGTCGTCGGCGAAGGCGCGATAGCTGGCCGGGTCTATGACGATTCCCCCTACCGGGATGACAAAGCCATCGGGTGGCTGATCCACCACAACTCCATCGGAGGTCTCAGATGACACGATGTGAAAGGTGCCGGTTCCGATCACGGTGACGTTGATGACGCCCGGTACCGAACGCACGATCTCACCGAAGTCGGGCGGGAGCCCATCCGGCATCCAGGACACAAGTGGTTCCCACGGCGGTGGTGAGGTCGTTGTCGTAGTCGGTGCGGCCGCCGGTACCGGAGCGACCGTTGTCGGTGGCATGGTCGTTGCGGTCGCAATCGCTGCGTCGGTAGTCGTCGCAACCGGTTCGCTACCAGCGATTGCCTGGCCGCTGCAGGCAGTCGCTACAAGCAGGAAGAGGAGGGCCCATCGACGCATAGAACAACCCTATCTGCCTCGTCGCGGCAAGCGGATTCTCAGCCACTTCGCAGCATCGTGAGGACCATGATGGTCGGCACGAGTGCCCGCACGGAGTGTGGCGCGTGGGCCTCCATTCGCAGCCAGCCGTCGGGACCCAGCTCCATCGCGTCGGCCTCGAGGGTCACGCTGAGCCTGCCCGACACCACCTGGATGAGGGCGGGAACGGCCGCAGTGTGCTCGGTGAGTTCTTGTCCGGTATCAAACGCAAAGCCAACGAGGCGAAGCTGGTCGTCGCGGTACAGCACCTTGCTGAGTGTGCCGTCCTGAGGGATAACCAACTCTTCTGCTAGATCAGCGATGAACGTGTACGCCATGGCGACTCCTCGATTCTTCGGCTCTCGCTGGCCCCAAAGTAGTGACTCCGCCTCAGCCGGCGAGCTCGACCCCTGCCCGTCGGGCCACTGCGGCCAGCCATGCCGCA
>CAWGCJ010000006.1:0-35475 GCA_963821095.1 uncultured Acidimicrobiia bacterium
CGCCCCATTCACCCCTTTATGACCAGATTTCTCGAAATTGGTGCCCACGGCACCTCAGAACGCGTAACGCGTCGTGTGTGAGGAGTCACCAAAGCGCCAGTGGTTCGGTCACCCTGATCACCGGCGAGCTCCGCCGCGCACCCACCCGAGCCACGGTGGTCCTGCCGACCTGATCAGTTCGGCCGTTCGCCGCTACCAGTCGATCGGTTGACCGTCGCGAAAGAAGCCACCGGTCGGACCGTCCTCGGGAAGGGTCGCAGCCCAGACGATCCCGGCGGCACCGTCCTCGATCGGGCGCCCACCGGCACCACCCATGTCGGTCGCCACCCAACCGGGACAGATGGAATTGACCAGAATGCCGGGCAGCTCGGCCGCCCACATCCGGGTCAGCGCGTTGACGCCAACCTTGGAGACTCGGTACCCGGGGCGCGACCTCCCATTTCGCTAAGGGCGCCGGCGCCACTCGACACGTTGACGATCCTGGCGTGCGGGCTCTGCTGCAGCAGCGGGAGTAGGGCCTGGGTGACGCGCCAGGTGCCGAACAGGTTGGTATCGAGCGTCTCGCCCACCTCGTCGAGGTCGGCGTCGACCGCCCCCTGCCACGTGTCGTAGTTGATGGCGGCGTTGTTGACCAGCACATCCAGGCCACCAATGTCTGCCGCGATGGCGGCGGCCGCGCCCCGGACACTTCTGGCGGACGTGATGTCGAGTTCGAGCGGGATTGCCGTTCCGCCCGCAGCTCGGATCTCGTCGGCCACGGCCACTCCCTTGGCGGCGTCGCGAGATCCGACCACAACGTGATGGCCAAGCGCCGCCAACTGACGGGCAACCTCACGGCCGATGCCACGGTTGGCGCCGGTCACTAGAGATCCCGTGTTCACAGGGCTGCACCTCGGGCGGTTTCGTAGGCGGCGATGGCGTGGCGACGCGCCTCGGCGTGATCAACGATTGGAAACGGATAGTCGACACCCAACGTCACACCGGCAGCGGCGAGATCGAGTGGCCCGAGCTCCCAAGGAGCGTGAATGGCGTCGTCGGGCAGCCCGGCCAGCTCCGGCACGTACCTGCGGATGTAGTCGCCGTTCGGGTCGAACTTGCGGCTCTGGGTGACCGGATTGAACACTCGAAAGTACGGAGCGGCGTCGGTGCCGGTTCCGGCAACCCACTGCCAGTTGCCGACGTTCTGGGCCACGTCACCGTCGAGCAGGAGCCGCCGGAAATGCCGCTCCCCCGCTCGCCAGTCGATCAGTAGATCCTTGACGAGGAACGAGGCGGCAAGCATCCGGACCCGGCCGTGCATCCAGCCCTCCCGTTGCAGTTGGCGCATCCCGGCATCGATTATCGGGTAGCCGGTGAGGCCGCTTTGCCACGCCGCCAGGCTCTCCGGGTCGTTGTGCCAGTTGATCGCGTCGTACTCGCTGCGCAGGGCGCGACCGGTCGTGGCGGGGTGGTTGGCCAGCACCTCGGTGTAGAAGTCCCGCCACCCCAGCTGCCGAGTGAACGCCTCGCGCCCAGCGGTCGCATCGCCGACTTCTGCCACCACGGCCGACGGCGACAGCGTCCCGAACTTGAGGTCGACGGACAGCCGCGACGTGCCGTCGAGGTCGGGGCGGTCCCGGTCGTCGGCGTATCGATCGACCCGATCGAGGAACACCTCCAGGCGCTTCTGGGCAGCGACCTCACCACCCTCGAGCAATGCCGGAGGTGTGTCGGGCACTCCGTCGCCGGGATCCGAATCGACCGCGGCCCGACCCGGCCCAGGTCCGAGCTCGACTGGGAGTTCCCGCCAACGCCGGTAGAACGGGCTGAAGACCTGATAGGGACGCCCAGCGCCGGAGACGACCCTTCCGGGAGCATGCACCACCGAACCGTCGAGCTGACGCACCGGTATGCCGAGCGAATCGCCAACCAGCGCGTCACGCCGCCTGGCGTACGGCGTGTAGTCCGCATTCCAGTAGACCGCAGCAGCGCCTGCGGTCTCAGCCGGCACTGCGACTTCGGGCGGCCCGTTGACCACCTTGAGTCGGCCGCCGAGCGCTGCCAGTTGGTCGTCCAGGGCACGCAGATGAGCGGCTAGCTGAGGACCACGATGTGGTCCTGCGGTGCGCCACAGTCGGGGGTCGAGCACGAAGAGGGCACGAACGCCGTCGTGGTTGCGGGTTGCCGCAGACCATGCCGGGTTGTCGGAGAGCCGAAGGTCCCGACGAAACCACACGACACCGCTCATCAAGCAGGCTCCACCCAGGGCCTGGTGGCGGAGCGTTCCACAGCGGCAGCGACGATTCCACGCAACATCTGACCGAAGATGACGCCGTGGAAGGGCGTCAGCATGAGCCAATAGAGCCGACCGAGGAGGCCGCGTGGGTAGAAACTCGCCTTCTGGTGCAACAGGCTTCCCGTTGCGGTCGGCTCTACCTGAAACTCGAGCCATGCCTCACCGGGAACCTTCATCTCGGCGTGGAGTTGGAGTCGCCGTCCCGGTTCGATCGATGCTACGCGCCAGAAGTCGACCGCTTCACCGAGGCGCAACTTCTCGGGATCTCGCCGCCCCCTCCGCAGTCCGACCCCGCCGATCAGACTGTCGGCGACGCCGCGCAGCTGCCATGCCCAATCGGTCGAGTAGTAGCCGACCGCACCGCCGATCCGGCTGAACGCCCAGAACACATCGGAAGCGGGCGCCGAAGTAGCAATGCTCCGTTCGTCGGATTGCAGCTTGGCTCCAGCCCACTCGGGATCATTGGGCAGCGGCTCCGCCGGCGACGAAGCAGCGTCGGACCATCGCGTCACCACCCCGGAATGGGTGGAGGTTTGCAGGGCACGTCGTACCGCTTCCTTGTATTCGGTCAATCCGCCGGTGAGCTCTTCGGCGATCGAGTTGTCGGCGACGGTGACTTCGTTCTTCAGGCTCTCGACCAGTGGCTTGGCGACGCCCGTCGGCAGCGGGGTCACCAGGCCGATCCAGTGCTTCGAGAGCGATGGGCTCAGCACCGGCACGGGGACGATGATGCGCCGCGGCAGGCCGGCAACTTCGGCGTAGCCTCGCATCATGTCCTCGTAGGTGAGCTGATCTGGACCCCCGATCTCCCAAAGATGCGATTCGCCGCCCGGTTCCTCCACCGCGGCGACCAGGATCGTCAACACGTCCCGAATCGCGATGGGTTGGCAACGGGTGCGCACCCACGTCGGCGTGACCATGGCCGGAAGCACCTCGGTGAGGTGGCGCAGCATCTCGAATGACACGGAGCCGGAGCCGATGATCACTGCGGCTCGCAACTCGGTAACCGCAGCCGATCCGCTTGCGAGAATCCGACCTACCTCCTGCCTGCTGCTGAGGTGCTTGGAGAGCTCTTCACCCGAACCCAGACCACCGAGATAGACGATGCGACCCAGCTGAGCATCGGTCGCCGCAGCAGCGAAGTTCTCTGCGGCCAACCGGTCCCGCGCCCCGAAGTCTGAGGATGCGCCGTCCATGGAGTGGATCAGGTAGAAGGCCGCATCACAGCCCACCATGGCATCGTCCAAGCTGGCCCGGTTGAGGGCGTCTGCGCTGACCACTTCGACTTCGTCGCCCCAGGGCTGCTGGGTGAGCTTGGCGGGATTGCGGCTCATGCAGCGCACGCTGTGCCCGGCCGCGAGCAGCGCAGGCACCAGCCGGCCGCCGATGTAGCCGGTCGCTCCGGTGACGAGGATCTTCACGATTGCCGTTCCAGATTGCGCCGTTCTCGACCAATTACCAACCCCATGAACCGGAACCTCCCTTGAAGGGACCGACCACATCGCTTGTGATCCATCCACCGTAGAAGTTACCCGGCTGGGGCATGACAAGCTCGTCGCCCAGGTAACACGCATCCATCCGCCCCGGATAAAACGAGACATGGTCGACCAGTACCTCGAAACCGGGCTGCGGGGATCGATAACCCCACGCTGCCGCGGACGAGGTTTGGTCGCCAACTCGAACATCCCAGTAGGAGGCCTGCCCCTTCCACTCACACACGGTGTGTTGTGGATTGGAGACGAGCACTCCTGAAGCAACGGCAGCAACCGGGACGTAGATATTGGGTGGGTGGCTGGTCTCGAGCACGCGCAGAGCATTGCTGCTCTCCAGGATGAGGCTGCCGTTGAACACGATCGTGACCTGCCGAGGCTCTGGCTCGACCCGCGGTGGTCGCGGATAATCCCAAACTGATTCCTGGCCCGGCGCCGGGACGTCGCGCTTCATGATCCGACGCTCTCAGACAGCTCCTCGAGGCGCTCCCACAACAACTGGCGTTCTTCAGGCGTTTCCCTCGTCCGCTCCGTCATGTGGGTATCACGGGGGGTACGGTCCAGCAAGAACTGGCCGCTGAGGTCGGCCGCTTCCGGTGCGGCGGCCAGCCACACCATCGTGTCGGCTCCCTGCTCGGGACTGCGCAGCAACGGACCCATCAGCCGATTAAATCCGGGCAGCGAGTCGGCGACACCAGGCGTGCTCGCCCATCCCGGGTGCATGGAGTTGACCACGACGCCCGTGCCGCGCAACTGCTCAGCCCACAGTTCGGTGAGGATCACCTGTCCCCGTTTGGTACGGGCATAGGCCGCGGTCCCGGTGTACTCACCGTCCTCGAACTGAAGGTCATCGACGGCAATCCGTTGCGAGTACATCCCACCCGACGACATGTTGATGATGCGCGACGGCGCCGACTCGACCAGTCGCGGGATGAGACGATTCGTCAGGATGAAGTGGCCGAGCAGGTTGGTCGCCAACGACCGTTCAAGCCCTTCCGCCGTAACTGAACGCTCGGGAAACAGCACTCCCGCATTATTGATCAACACATCGATGCGTGGCTCCGAGGCAAGCAACCGATCGGCCAGGTCGGCAACCTCAGCCATCGATGACAGGTCGGCGATCTGGTGGGTGATATCCGCTCCTGTGGCGGCCTGGATCTCGTCCTGAACCCGCTGGGTCTTGTCGGGATTGCGACCGACGATGACGAGTCGGGCGCCAAGTTCGGCCAGTTGGGATGCTGACGCCAGCCCGAGACCGGAGGTTGCTCCGGTGATGACGACGGTCTTGCCGGTCATGTTGCCGGCGTCGATTGGCTCAAAATCGCGGGCCCGGAGTCGGTAGCCGAGGTTGGTGAATCCGCCGAGGGAGAGAACATTCATGGGGCGCCTTGCTGCTGGGGGGATAGGGGAGCAGTGAAACCGAGATTGCACCCCGTATTCGGATCCAGCGCCGTCGACGGATGAAAACGAGCCTAGATTGCCGTCCATGGACGATCAGATTCGCCTCCAAGCCGAGCAGTTGGGCCGGATGCGGGGCATGACCCGCTACTACCACGAGAGGTTCTTCTCGGACGTTCGTTTCGTCGCCGTTGCGACGATCGCGCTTTTTGTCCTCGGTTGGTGGGAGGTGCCGGAGGCGTTCCTACTGATTCCGCCGGTGGCCCTCTTTGGAGCCGCCATGACGGCCTTTGACGCGTCCTACCTCCTCTTTGCCCGACACTATGCGGCACGGTTGGAGGCCGACCTCAACGAAGCGCTCGGCCCAGACACCCTCCTTGCCGCCCGGGTGGAGGACACCTACCTGTTCCCACTCAATGATCGCAAGATCGTGGTCGCTGCCTTCGGGTCCGGCTTCACATGGTTCGGCTTCATGACGTTGTTCATCACCGGGTTCGGTATCGCCGCCTTCGGCTTCGGCTTGGCCCTCGGCTGGCCGGCATTGGCCGGCCACGGGTCAGGATGGGCGATCGCCTACCTCGGCGTGCTCGGCGCCGCCACCATCGCCGCCCTCGGTGTCGGGTTGTGGTGGTTCGTCGGAGGCGAGGGTGAGCGGCGCCTCCACGCAGTGTTGGGCGCGTGAGGCGGTTGAACGACCACTAGTCCCCGGTGGTCAACGCCCCGGTGAAAATGTGCGCCCAGTGCTCCGGGGTGATGTCGCTGGCGACGCTTCCCCCGCCCGACGGCGTGGAGGAGGCACCGGTTCCTTCGATGACTATCCAGGCTCCAGCGTACGAAATGCCTTCAGCGGCGCGCGGCGAGTTTGCCTCTTGGGGAGGTGCCGACCTGGCGTTCACCGGATCAGGTAGGGCTCCCAGCTCGGGTCGGGGCGCGCTCCGGTGGCTACGACGAGCCAGCTCCGGTGACGGGGCGCCACCGGCCGCCGCCGGAGGTGGAGCCCAGCCTGATCGGGGGTCCGCCCGCCCTTCTTGGAGTTGCAGCGCCGACAGGCAGCCACCACGTTCTCCCACGTGTGCACTCCGCCCTGCGACTTCGGAACAACGTGATCGAGGTTCTCCGCTTGGCGGCCGCAATACTGGCATGCGTGGTCATCACGCAAGAACACGGTCTTGCGATTGAGCGGAACCCGACGCGAATAGGGGACCTTCACGAAGTGGCGCAACCGGATCACCGTGGGCGAGGCGAACTCAATCCGCTCCGAACGCCACAGCATGCCGTTGGAGGCGACCACGTCTGCCCGCTCACGGAGGACGAGCACAACCGCTCGCCGCACCGGGACCACCGAGAGCGGCTCATATGACGCATTGAGCACCAGTGCGCCTGACATGGATGGCAGGCTACCAGCGCGACGGGACGTCTCGGGACGCGCAGCAGAGGGTCACTCCTGCGAAGTCGGGAGCAGCGGACGTTCGACTCTGCCGCGGGTGGGCACGTTCTCGACGGGCTCACTCTCGGGAAGATCACCGGCATCCGGATGCGCGGCATACCAGTTCGCATAGCGCTCCGAGCCGGCGTTGGACGTCATCCCGTGGGCGAACACGCTCAGCGCCATCGTGACCAGCGCCACGGTCATGATGACCTCGGTGCCGGGCAGCGAGGTGTCGGTGACGACGACCAGGGCGAAGATCACGGTCGCTATCCCCCGTGGTCCGAACCACCCCATGTAGAGAACCGTTTGCGCGGAGAGGTGAGCGCCGATCATCGAAATGGCGACCGGAATCATCCGCACCACGGTCAACGCCAGCACCGCCATCAGCCCGACCTGCCACGTCAATCCTTCGAAGGCAAAGCCAAGACCAACGGCGCCAAAGATCATGAAGGCGATCTGCGTCATCACCTTGCCGAAGTCGTCGGCGAACTGCTCGTTGTCGCCCAGCTCGCCGTCGGTAGACCTTCCATAGGTCAATCCCCCGACGAAGGCTGCGATGAAGCCACTCCCCCCGAGCGGGTCGGCGATGCCGTAGCAAAGGGCGGCCATCGCCACCACGGCGATCCGGCTCCACGTGGGGCTCAACCAGCCGGACCGTCTTGATCTGACCAGCAGCCGGCCACCGACCACGCCGATGATTACGCCCACTGCAAGTGCAATCGCGATCTCGTCGATGAAGATGCGTGCGACGGCCGGACTTCCCTCACTCCTCTCCGCAAAGGCGATCAGAATCAACAGAATTGGAAGGGCGATGCCGTCGTTGAGCCCGGATTCGATGTTGAGGCCGACCCGCACCCGCTCGGGCACCCGCGGGTTCGAGATGACGGCTTGGCCGAGCGCGGCGTCGGTGGGCGCCAACACCACGCTGATCATGCCGGCCTCCCAGACGCTGCGGTCGGTGAACAGCAGCACGGCGACCAGCCACCCAAAGGCGATCGTGAGCGGCATACCGATCCCCAGCAATCGCCCCGGGATATCGGCGTCACGACGCCATGATGAGAAGTGCAACGCGGAAGCGTCGCTGAACAGCACCAGCGTCAGCGTTGCAACCAGGAAGGCGTCAATCACCCCAACAGACAGGAGCGACCTTGGGTCGATGAGATCGAAGCCCCGGTTGCCGCCGAGGTAGCCGAGGGTCATGAACACGATCGGGCCGGTGAAGATGGTGGACACGAGACGACGTTCCACCAACGCATAGCCCATGACGCTCACCGCGATGAAGGCAACTGCGTACTCCAAGGGACCGGCCCTTCCTCAGTCTGCGGTCAAGCTACGGAATCATCCGGCGTCTCGCAACCACCGGCGAACTCCGACCCGCTAGCGACGCAACGCCCGCCAAACGCCGATCGCCGCCAACAGAGCGGTAACCGCGATCTTGGTCAGGTCCACCACCGGTGTGACCGCTACCCCATCGGGGCCGATCCTGATTATCGCGACCGGGCGGCCTTGCGACGCTCCACCGCCACCCGCCCCGGCGCCGGCGCCGTTGTCGTCACCACCGCCACCAAATCCGAACCCACCGGCCCGGTCCCAGGCCGACGCCGTAACGACCAGGTCATCGCCGACCTGTTCGGGCGTTGAGTAGATGGTGCTCGGAGACGCTTCACCAAAAATGGCGGTAAGCGCGTCGACCGTTCGCGCCGCGGCCTGGTCGAGGGTGCCCTCAATTGCGTTGTCGGTCATCGAACCATCCTTCCAAGAAGCCCTGCGGCCGCCACCAAGGCGACTCCGGCCATGCGGGCCACCATGACGTGGTCGCGGATAGGAACTGTTGTTATGCCGTCGCCCTCGATGTCAGCCCGTCTGGGGAAGCGATAGGACACCGCAGCGCCAAACCACGGAGTCGCGATGGACGCGACCACCTGTGCCCCCACCAGGGTCACGGACCCGGCGGGCCAATCCACCGAAGCCTCCCGTAACTCTTGCCATCGAATACTGACCATGGGTGGACTCTACGTGAGCGCGAACCATCCGACCACCTACCAGGCCCCGCCCCCTCCGCCGCCGCCGCCACCGCCCCCGCCGCCGCTGAAGCCACCCCCGCCGGAGGACGAAGGCGCAGCGAAGGCGCCGGACAGCGACCGAGAGATCCCGCCGATGGCGTTGGAGGAATGGCCGCCGCTGAAGCCTTGGTTGCCGTACCAGTAGAGGTGCGAGGTCTGTTCTAGTTCGGCAGGGGCCGCAAACCGCGCCGCCTCCAGCACATCGTCCGCGACGCCAAGGGTGATCCCATATACGAGGTAGTCCTCCCACAGCGCCAGAGCGAGGGGCGGGGCCTCCTCGATGCGGCTGAAGTCCTCGAGGTAACGCTGGAACGCCAACCAGCGGGCGGCCAGCAGGGCGCCTGCCGGAGTGCGCCGCACCCAGATACGCCGCTGCGACCCGAAGACCACAATCAGGACGAGCCCGACGACGCCGACGCCGACGAGGCCGGCTCGAGCCACCACACCGTTGGTCGGCGTGCCTCGATTCTCGATCCACGGGACGGCGATGAACCAAGCCAGCAGGACAACGACGATCAGACCGAGGGCAACCAATAGCGGGTAGTAGCGCCCCCGTTCGTCGAGTAGATTCTCATCGAGCAGGGCCTGTTTGGTGTCGGCCTGGAACGACACGTAGTCGGAGTGATTCGATGAGGCACTGTCGCGGATGGCGGTGCGGAACTGCGACAGCGGCAAGGGCCCGTCGCTCACCACCCGTTCGAGGATCGAGAACGCTTCGACCTCCGCAGGCGCCAAACTCGAGGTGTCGGCTTCGCCGCGACCGATTTCGAGGTCGCTGATCATCTCCTTCTTGAGCCCCATCCACGTGGCGCGTTCCACCTGCACCGGCACTGCGGTCAGAATGCCGCGCCGAATGAAGTCGAACATCACCGCCGTGAAGGCCTGCTCGTTGGGCGGGCCTTGGGCGAGCAGAGCGTTGACGAGCGCCGGACCATCATTCGACGGTGGTGCGTGTTCGTAACGCTGGTGGTAGTCGGCGCGCCGTTCCCGCCCGTAGATCAGGTAGCCGGCGCCGAGCGCCAATGACACGAGGCCGAGCAGGATGGCCAGACCAATGACCGTGACGCGGATGAGGGACGTCTCGCGGTCGTTGCGTTGCGCCTCAGCGGCTTCCTCGGTGAGGATCTCGTCGAGTCCGCGGCCGGCAACGACCTGAGCGCCGTTGGCCGACGTCAGGACGGAGCGCGGGAGGACAACCCGCATCTCGACAAACGTGCGTGCCGGCACGTTCACCGCCTCGAGCGACGGCGAGACTCCGTCGGTACCGAAGGATGTCGTGCCGTCCACGTGGCTGGGGTGGCCGTAGACGAGGATTTCCCCTGCCGTCGCGGTGCCCGGATACGTCAGAACTGAGGCGACACGGTCGACACCGACGTCCCATTCGTCACCCCACACTTTGAAGTTGACGTCGACCACATCGTCGTAGGCAACGGCGAGGCCCGTCATTCGGTACTTGATGGTGAAGGTGCGCACCTCGTCGGTGGCCCGGTAATGCCACACGACCCGGGCAGCGCTGCCTCGATTCTCGACGCCGTAGGTGGACGGGGCACCGCTCGAGCCGAGCGCGGTGGGTGCCCCCGGGGCGTAGACGACGCCGTTCTCCAGGACCTCGATGTTGGTGATCGCCTCGCCGCCGCGCAGCGGAATATCGCGGAAGGCGCCCTGGAAGCTGCCGGAGAAGTTGAACTCGATCTCTTCGGTGACGATGACGGCGCCGTCGGATTGGAGTTCGAGCGTGACGTCGGCCGAGTCGACGACAAACGACTTGGCGAACGCCGGTGCGGCCCCGGCCAACAGGACGGCCGCCACCGCAAGGGTGGCGAGGAGGGTGCGGCGGAGACCGCGGTTCAGAAGTCCACCTGCGGAGCGCTGCGGGCGTCGTCACCGATCTCGAAATAGGGACGTGTGTGGAAGCCGGTGATCGAGGCCACGAGGTTGGAAGGCACCGTTTGGACCGCGTTGTTGTAGGTGAGAACGGTGTCGTTGTAGATCTGACGGGAGACGGCGATCTTGTTCTCAGTGTCGGACAGATCGGTTTGGAGGGACTGAAAGTTCTGGCTGGCGCGCAGTTCGGGGTAGGCCTCGGCGAGGGCGAACAGTTGGCGCAAGGCGCCGGTGAGCATGTTCTCGGCGGTGGCTTGTTCGGCGACCCCGGTGGCACTCTGGGCGGCGGCTCGTGCGGCGACGACGGCCTCGAACGTTTCCTGTTCGTGGGTGGCGTAGCCCTTGACCGTCTCGACCAGATTGGGGATCAGGTCGTAGCGGCGTTTGAGCTGCACGTCGACCTGGGCCCATGCGTTGTCGGTCCGGTTGCGCATCTGGACGAGGCGGTTGTAGATGACGATGAAGCCGACAATGAGCAGTACGGCAACGACGATCAGGGCAATGGTGAATCCGGTCATACGCCTGATGCTAGAGATCGGCACGCCCGCGTGGCGGACTCAACCCGAGGCGGGTCGGGTGGTCCGCCGGCTATGGCTCGCTGGGCACCAGGGTGTACCACTCCCCCAGCCGGAACACCTGGGGGGACGGCCAGGGTCCGACGAGCTGCGCTCGAGCCTCGGGAGTGAGGTCCGCCGGCCAGTATGCCGGTTCGCCGGCCCGGGTCTGGGAGGAGATGGCGATGCGCGCTCCGACCCACGGCAGATCCACCTGGTACTCGACGATTCCGGGCTCTCCGGTGTAGCCGATGGTGGCTTGCCAGCCTTCGGCATCGAGGAGGGCGAGACGGTCGGTCGGGTCGTCGGCGTCGCGGCAGCACCAGGAGAAATCGTGGGAGAGGTTCCACTCTGAGCCGTCCGACACGTAGAGGACCGACCCGAGCGCCGCAGACGAGTGGAGAATCCAAACGTCGTCTGGTCCCCCAATTGTCACGTTGATGGCACCGAGGTGGTCGCCGCCGATGGCAACAAAGAGGGAGGCGCCAGCCCACATCACATACACGGGTGTTCCGTCGGACATCTCGCCGACGACGGCATCGTCCCATTCGCCGGCCTCGAGGTTCCCGTCGAGCGTCGGCGCCGGCGCCGCGAGAACGAACAGTTCACGGTCCGGCAATGCCCCCACCGTTGTGGTTGGGATTGTGGTCGAGGTCGTGGTCGTGGTCGAGGTCGTGGCCGTGGCCGTGGTCGTGGTCGTGGTCGTGGTCGTGGCCGTGGCAGGCGGGTTGGTGATGATCGTCGTGACGGCAGTAGTGGTTGGCGACGTTGCTTCGGCGACGGTCGGCGCCGTTGTGGATGCGGTCTCGCCGCACCCGCCAAGCCCGAAGCCGACGAGGCCGGCCATCAGCACGGGTATCCATCGAGTGGATCGTGGCCATGGGCGACGGATGGCGGCCTCCTCAGACACCACACCAGCGTGCGGTTCCTGCCGGCGGGTGAACAGGGCCAAAGGGCATACGCCCCGGTCCGAGCGAATCAACTCGAGTTCACGGACTCGGATCTGTCCGATGGCCCGTTCGCACGCAATGAACTCCTTCTCCCGCTGGTCAATCGTTGTGGCGGCGGTCTGACCAACCGTCCACCGTGGAGCATGCGAGGTTCAACCGTCGGCGCCGAGGTGCCCTTCGAGGGAATCACGGCGACCCACATCGAGGCGAAGCGGTTCCCCAACACAGAAGCAGGTTCCCCAATAAAACCATCGTCACCTTCTCAGTGCGCGAAGGCCGGCATTGGCGCTACGAACTCCAGAAGTGGGAGGAACTCCGAGCGGCCCTGCCCGCCAGGCTTCGGCCTTGAATCTCCGACCCAAAACCGCCTTCCATGGGCCAAAAACACAAAGCATGCCCCTTGTGAGCGAAAACGCGGCTACCATCTACGGTGCCCGAGCTAGTTCGGGTCTCGTAATGTCGATCCATCGCTGCATCGATCGGCCATTCGTCTCTCGCGGTTCTCTTGAGTCTGCGTTCCGAATGCACGACGAGTCGGCTTCGTGAGCCGGGTTGAGGATCGAGCGAACCAGCTCCCTCCCCTCCCTCTTGCGTATCCGCCTCGATCACCCGCGAGAAACATCGCAACCCGGGCTCCAAACCCGGCGCGCCAATACACAGAATGACCCAGGAGGTCGAAATGGCAACCACCGGAACCGTCAAGTTCTTCAATGAACAAAAGGGATTCGGCTTCATCACCTCGCCCGATAGCGATGACGTGTTCGTTCACGTGTCCAACATCGTCGATGGCGTAACCATCACCGAGGGCCAGACCGTCGAGTACGAGACCGCACCGGGCCGCAAGGGCCCCGAAGCCGTCAACGTCAAGCCCGTCTGACGTGGCACGTGGCCGAGAAGGAATGGCAAAGCGCGCCCGGGAACGGGCGCGCCTAGAGAAGCAAGCAGCCAAGCGGGAAAAACGCCAGGGCGGCTCCGACGAGGTGACTGAACCCGTGGACGCGCCCGACGAGGATGCCCTCATGGAGGAATTCCGCGTGCTGAGTGAGCGCCATGCCGAAGGCCAAATCCCCCAGGATCAATTCGACCAGGAACGCCATCGCATCTTCGTCGAGCTCGGAATCGAGACCGACGAAGACGGCTAAGCGCTGCCTGCGAAGAAGAGAACATCGAACGGCCGTCGCGTTTTCGCGACGGCCGTTCGATGTTTCGTAGAGCTTCCTGTTGGACGGCTATGGGCTCGGCACCGAATTGTGCATCAGGTGCCAGTACGGCCGCAACGACTCGGCGATTTCGGTTGCCTTGTCCGCCGAGTCGGCTCCGACCTGGACGATCCACTCGCCGTCCGTAGCGGTCGCAAGCCACGTTGACCCGACCGCGAAGACGCCGCCCTGCGCCGGAAGCGGACAGTTGCGCCGCTGGACGACGGTGTGGCCCCCGAAGGTCATCTCGAACTCCAGGCAGCCGCTTGCATGCAGCCGTTCAGCGGCTCTGACGAGCTCTCCGGGCTCGGCAGGCAGGAACCATCGCTCGGAGTAGAAGTGGATTGCTCCCCCGTAGCCAACGAGGAGTGGATACAGCGCCGCGTCCTCGCCCTCGGGGCTCATTTTCTGGGCGAGCGACTCGATGGTTCCGGCCGGTGCTGTGACCTCCAGGATTCCGGGTGCGACGACCAGCGGAATCTCCTCAGTGACCAATTCCGTGCGAACCGGTCTCGAGCGAGCACTTGCCGCTGCGCAGGGCGATCGGTTCTCTATCGACTGAGCCACGGTCCACGAAGTCGAAGTCGGATCGTCCCGCGGCCGCCATCGCGGCTCGCGACGCGAACCCCGAGAGCACCAGGGCGAAATGGCCGGGTCCCTCGAAGGTGACATCGGCTCCGATCATCGTTCCGGCCTCGCCGGATGTCACCGTGCCATACACCCCAACTGTCGCCGGAAACGTTACCGAGTCGTCCGCAACGACCACACCGTCGATCATCAGCACCCCTGGGGCCGGACGCGTGCACGAAGCGATCTCGAAATCGAATCCTGGTGGCGGCTCCGGCTCATCCCACGGAATCGTCGATGGGTAGACGACGGCTCCGATAACGCCGGGGTCGTGGTCGGCGAGTCGCAACGGCGCCTCCCCGGAGATCGGCTCAATCCTCGGGATGGACACGGATGCGGCGACGATGTCGTTGGACTCCTCGGTGACCACCACCGGCACCTCCCGAGGACCCGTGGAGGCACTCGTTGTGGTCGAGGTCGTCAACGAGTCGGAGTCGGCGCCACTGCAGGCCGCCGCTGCCACCACCAGGGCGGCGAGCACAGCGGCGAGACGTACTGTCTCCGGCCTCCTGCTGTACCTCACGCCCGCCACGATAGGCACAATCTGGATATCCGCACAGGCCCGAGCCGGCGTCTTCGCCGGCGTTTGCTCGATCAGCCGGCAGGTGGCGGGATCACCACACCGTCCTCGGCCAGCCCTTCTATCTGTTCGGCCAAGAACCGCTGATCGACCTCCGTAACCGCGAGGGTGGCGGCTCTTTCGTAGGCGACCAGCGCGGCCTGACGGTCGCCAAGTCGTCGCAAGGTAGCGGCGCGGGCTGCGTGCAACAGGTGGTAGTTGTCGAGGTCTGCCGCAATCGCATCGATTGCCGCAAGCCCTGCGGTGGGACCTTCGACCTCGCCGACGGCGATGGCACGGTTGAGGGCGACCACGGACGTCGGCATGACCAAATAGAGATGGTCGTAGAGCGCCAGGATCTGTGGCCAGTCGGTGGCGTCGAACGAGGCGGCGTCGCAGTGGACGGCTTGGATCGCGGCCTGGAGTTGAAAGGGACCAGGTTGATCGCGGCGGACGCAGGACCGCACAATGGCATGCCCCTCCTCGATCAGCGCCCGGTCCCACAGGGCCCGGTCCTGATCGGCCAGCAGCACCAACGCACCGTCGGAGCTGCGTGCCGGCATCCGTGACTCGCTGAGCAGCATCAGCGCCAACAACCCGGCCGCCTCGGGTTCGTCCGGCATCAGCTCGACAAGGGCATGGGCGAGACGGATGGCGTCGGCTCGCAACGAAGCCCGCTGCGGATCGTCGGCCCCGGCGTTGTAGATGAGATACACCACGGAGAGAACCGACCGAAGGCGCCCAGGCAGGTCGGCGCCTTTCGGCACTCGATAGGGAATGTTGGCGGCCTTGATCTTGTACTTGGCTCGGACGAGGCGTTTCGCCATCGTCGACTCGCTCACCAGGAACGAGCGGGCTACTTCGTCCACACTCAATCCGCCCAGGAGTCGCAGCGTCAGCGCCACCTGGTGCTCGGTGCGCAGCGCCGGATGGCAGCAGGTGAAAATGAGTCGCAGTTGGTCGTCGCTCACGGGTCCGTCCCCTTCCCAATCCTCGACATCGGCGTCGGGTGGCGGCGCGTCTGCTGCACCGAGCTGCTCGTGCAGTTCTCGACCCCGGGCGGCACGGCGGAGGTGATCGATGGCTCGGCGCCGTGCCGTCGTGATGATCCAACCGGCCGGGTTGGGTGGGACACCGTCTCGAGCCCACCGGTCGCCGGCAACCGCAAAGGCGTCCTGAACCGCGTCTTCGGCAAGGGTGATGTCACCAAAAACGCGGACCAGTGTCGCTACCGCTTGGCCGTAGGCCTCGCGAAACACCCGCTCGATGGCGGTCGCCTGCTCTTCGGCGGCGCCGGGCCGGGTCACGCCTCAGGCACCCGGCATGTTGTGAACCTGATCGGCCACCTTCCCGGTGGCGAAGAAGGGGCGGATTTCGATCGGATGCTGCGTGGCCTCGGCGACTTTCTCGGCCCACTCCATCGCTTCATCGAGGTCGGCGGCGTTGATGATGTAGAACCCCGCGATGTGCTCCTTCGATTCCGCAAAGGGACCATCGGTGACGACCACATCGGCGTCGCTCGGTCGAACCACGGACGCGGCGTCGACGCCATGGAGGGCGCCACCGAAGACGAAGGTGCCGCTCTCGTCCATCTCGGCTTCGAGGGCAATGACCCGACCCATGAACGCCTGCATCTCTTCAGGCGAACTCGGCGCCCCGGGCAACCCATCCTCGACGGCAAAGGTGGACAACAGGTACTGACTCATGGCTTCTTTCCTCCCAAATCCGTGCGGGTTGTTCCCGCTTTCACCCTACCTACGAACAGGATCGGCCATCGAGGACACCACGGGACAAGATTCCCCCACATCCAATAGGGGGCCATCCCCCATGGCCGGAACGTACGGACCGCGGGACGATGCAGACATCAGATACACGGGGTTGGAGGCCAACTGATGAGCACGCAGACGGATCTAGGAGCTCAGCTCGACATTCCGCCGCCCGAGCCCGACTGGTTGCCGGTGCACCTCCGGGCCTGGGAGGCGGCTCAGATCATCACTCCCGAGCAGGTGGCGGCGATCCGCGAGCTCGAGGACACCCTCGCCGAGCCGACCGAAAGCGCCTTCCGCTACCAGAGGATCATCGCCATCTTCTTGGCATTCGGAGGCATCCTTCTCGCCGCCGGAGTGGTCCTCCTAGTGGGCTCCAACTGGGCGGACATCCCCCGTTTGGCAAAGGTGGGGATCGCCATTGGTACGGTCGTCGGTTTCGAGGCACTCGGCTATTGGGTCCGCTTCCACACGGAGTACCGCAGGATCGGCGGCACGTTCCTGTTCGTCGGTGCCGCCGCATACGGAGCGGCCATCATGCTGGTGGCGCAGGCGTACCAATACCCCGTCGACGACCCAAACCTTCTGCTGCTTTGGTTCGCACCGGTCCTGCCGTTGGCCTACCTGGTGCGATCGCCGATGATCGCTGGTCTCGGCATCGCAGTCGGATACGGAGCCCTGGGGTACCGGGCGGCCGAGTGGTTCGAATGGGCCCCGTCCGGCGCCGAAGAGTTTGGCTGGCAGGTGCTCTACCTCTCGGTTGGCGCCACTGTTGCGGCTATCGGATATCTCCACTACCGATTCGGTGACAGCCTCAAGCCGATGGGGCGACCGTATCGATGGATCGGCTCGCTGACCGTGCTGGTGTTCCTCTACTTGATGAGTTACGAGCAGTGGTACGACCGGGGCCGCGCAGGATGGCTCGACGCCGTGCCAAGTGAGCTGTGGTTCGTGCTCACGGCATCGGTGGTCGTGACCGTCGGTGCGACAATCGTGCTCCTTCGCAGCGGCGCCACGAGCGCCAGGGCGGCCGCGGCAGGCATCGGCGTTTCGGCGGGGGCCGCCTTTGCCATGATCGTGATGCTGCTGGCCCAGCCCGCCGGTGCCCCCACCGCAATTTACCTCTTCACCAACCTGCTCCTCATCGGCACCCAAATCGGGTTCGTCGCCGTCGGCGTGGCAACCAGGCAGCAGGCCCTGGTGAACGTGTCCTTGGTGTTCTTCGGCCTGACGGTGGCCACCCGCTACATCGAGGTCAGCGCCGGGATGTTCGCCACCGGCGTCTCGATGATGCTTGGTGGTGCGCTGATCATCGGGCTCGCCTGGGGCCTCGAGCGTCTCCGCCGCAACCTGATCACTCGGTTCGAGTTGCGAGGTGGGTCATGACCCGCCGGGGCCGCGTGTTGCTCATCGTCATCGTCGTGGTGCAGGTGCTTGTCATCATCGGCATGGCCCTGGGGCGCGAACGGACGCTTCGGGGCGATGAGGACGTGACGCTCCAAACCCGCCCGGTCGACCCTCGCGATGTGTTCCGTGGCGACTATGTGGTCCTGAACTACGTGATCAGCACCGTCGAGACGAACCGGGCAGACCGATTGTTTCTGGAACCGAACGACACTGTGTACGTCGGACTCGTCCAGAGCGGAGACACCTGGGTCGCCGGCCGCCTCGAGCGGCAGCCGTTCGACGGGGTCGACGCAGTGATCCGCGGCATCGTGGTGACGGCCGGAACCGAGACGGTGCAGGTCGACTACGGCATCGAGCAGTACTTCCTTCCTGAAGGACGCGGCCGAGTGGTCGAGCGGGCGAACGACGTCGACGTTGTCGTAGCCATCGACGACAACGGTGGCGCCGTGATTCGACACCTCATCGTCGACGGCGAGGTGTGGGACCCGTATGGGTAGGTGCCGGCTAGAGGTTCCACTCGCCGGTGGCGCACCCAGCTCGAGTGCCGCATTGTCTTGGCCGGTCGGACGGTACGGTGCGAGCCATCCGTTTCGACGGAGGATTTGACCGTGGCGCAGATCCTCGACAAGCATTGCAACCCGTCCGGCCAACCCGGTCATGATGGCGAGGACCAATACAATCGGCACGATCAACAGGATCGGGTCCAACAGAAAGCCCCTGGCGCTGATAACAATTTCGTGGATCTGAGCTGCCATACCTCGCATATTGCGGGGTGCCGGCCCAGTCAACTACTGGGTATGACCCCGATCCGACCCTGAGAACCCTGACACCGACTCGGGGCCGCGGGCGTCACGATTGAGATCTCGCCCAGCCAGGACCACCTGTCGCGAAGCCATTGCGCTCCTGGTGATCGATCCGTCACCCTCGTTGAGCGAGGACATGGCCCGAGCCAGCCACCCGTACCATTCACACTCAGGCAGAATCGGGTACCACCAACCGCAACCATTCCGGGTAGCCGCACGCACGATCGAAGGCGAAGTCAAGGTCCCCGGCCAATGGTGAATGGGTTTTGAGTGTTCCCCATGAAGTCGCCAGGGCCTGCTGCCTTCCCGTTGTGGGACCAAACGCCTTGAGACCCAGGGACCACGTATCGATCCCACCCACCGTGACTTCGGCAACTTCGATGTCGCATCCAGCAAATAGACGGTTCGAGTGGATTGCGGGGAGAATGACCTCTCGATCAGTCGGCATGAAGCTGCGGGTGTAGATGACCTTGTGGACATCAATCCACGGCGTATCCGGCAGTTGCCAGGCTCCGTCATCCTCAGCGGATTCCCACCTGCTCCACTCTTCGATCCGACCATCGAGACCTCCCCCGAGGTCCAATGGGGCGTCGATGTTTCGACGCACCTTGACTTCGAGCGTCGACCCGTGGCGGCGCTTCACGCCAACGTCGTTGAGTCTGTGCAGTTGATAGAAGTCATGCCGGTCCTCAACGCTACCGACGGTGCGCCCGCCGGTGAACCAGGTCAGGACCTCCGGCGGCAGCGAGCCACGAGAGAACCAGCGGATTTCCGAGGTGTTGAAGAGGCCGGCTGTATCCCCGCCCGAGCCTGCGGCGACTGCCCACGCCACCCAGTCGTCGGCTCCAGATTGGTCTCCCATCAGGTGCACCTACCTCCTCGCGGTCCTAGCCTTCTAGCGTATTAGGCGGCACCGCATGCTGATCCGGGAAGGCATCTGATTCCGGTACCCCATCGCCATGGCAGCGTCGACCCAACCGTAGGTGATTCCGATGGCGGCCTGTCGCGGTGAACGCTCATTCCGCCACGTGACCCCGAAACGGCAGGAAAGCGCTCGGGCGAAACGTCGGACGGAGGGACAGGCGAGCGATGTCCCGGCGCGTCTCCGTTGGCAGACCGATGGTCTCCGACAACCGCTTCGCTCCCGGACGCCGAGGCAACAGCACCGCGGTTCTCACGGTCGATGACGACGGCCCCCGCATCGCACAGGTGTCCGGATTCGGGAATTACCTCCATCTCGCCGGGTCGTTGACCACCGTCGGTGCTGGTGCGAGACTCGGCGTAGCAACGAACGGAGCATCGCGTGCGGGTGGTGGGGTATATCCGGGAATCCCCGGACCCACAAGAAGGCGAAGCGGGTTTTGCGCAGGCAGAGCGGATTCGACGCTGGGTCAACGAAAACGGCCATCGCCTCGTCGCCGTCTGTCAGGACGTGCGTGCCCTCGGCCACTCGCTTGGCCGCGAAGGCTTCCAGGCACTCGTCGGGATCGTGGCCGCCGGCCAGGTCGATGCGGTCGTCGTGCCCTCGCTCGAAACCTTTTCTCCCGACAAGGTCATCCAAGAGGTGATGGTCTGGGACCTGCGGCGCCGCGACATCTCGGTGCTCAGCACGTCCGATGACGAACTGTCGCTCCTCAAGGACCCCTCCGCCGATCAGATCCGGATGCTGGTACGTGATGTGCTCTCCAAGGCCGATCGCCACGATGAGCTGGTCGGATCCATCGGCGCCACCGAGGGCGAAGCCGCCGGTCCAACCATCCTTCGCGTCGATGAAGCTTCCGACGTCATCGTGGAACTCATCCCGCCGACCCGAGCTTTCGATCCTTCGGAACGGGTCAGACCGGCGCGCTGAGCGCCCGCCACGTCGCTCGCGCCACTCCAAACGCTCGGCCGCCGGCCACGACTGCCGAACCCGACCGCAGCGAACCGTCATCGACCTCGACGACCACCGTCACTACGGCTACGCCCTCGGCCTCGGCGTCGAACACGCCGATCAACCGGGGACGCGCCGCGTTGTCCGCCAATTCGGAAACTGCGGCGACGACCGCGGCGTCGAGACCCTTCACGGAATCACGCGCCGGACGTTGCACGGTCACACCATCGCTCCGGGTCGCTACCACGGTCAGTCCGCCGCTGGCTTCCTCCACGGCCACGCTGTGTAGACCAGCCTGGATTGGATCAGAGGTAGCGGCATGCCCACTCGGTTCCGCCTCGAGGGCTTCGACCTCCGGGACGAGTGCAGCCGCCATCGCTTCCTCCGTCGCGGCAGCCTCGTGCACCGACCCTGGAACGGCAACAACCAGAGTCTCGGTTGATTCCTCGGGGTAGGGCATCGCCACAACGGGTGGTGAGACATCCGGCGGGGGCGTCGGAGGCATCGGAGGTTCCATCTGGGCGGGAGGCAGCGGCGGCACCTCGGGGGCCAACGGAGGCGAGGTCATCTGGGAACGAAGGCCGTGCTCGGCGAGAACCTTGCGCACGTCCTCACCAACCCGAATCGGATCAGCGCCCGCCGCAAGGCGTACCCGGACCCCCTCGGGCGCAATGACGCCGCCGGCAAAGTCGGCTCCATCAATGCCCGGGATCGCGAGCAGTTCTTCTTGCAGCGAATCCGCCACCGGATCTCCCCTCACTTGGCCCCTGAAGATCGTTGGCGCTTGCGCCACTCAAGATACGCCACGAGGTCGTCGGGATCAATCGCGTTGGTCGACGACCCGTAGGCGGTCGCCACTCGCCAGCGCATGTAGGCCCGATTGGGAATTGGGAGAAACGGCGGGCGCCGCCACCAGCCATCTCGCGCCAACGCCGACGTTGCGCGCAACGCCTCGGGCCACAGGCGCGGTTGCCGCATGACTGCCCAGATCGCTCTCCAACCCACCATGGGAACGGATCGTAATCGCAAACCGTTACACCAGGGATTCGCCGGTTCCGCAACAACTAGGGAACGCAACCGCGCGAGGGTGAGTAACCTCGGCATTCGCCGCCGGAGGAAGGAGCAGGCGTGACGGTCTCCGTTGAGGACCTGCAGTGGTTCAGCGAGCGCTATCGCGAGATCACCGACAACATCGAAAAGGTGATCCAGGGCAAACGCGAAACGATTGAGCTGATCACCATGTGCCTGCTGGCAAGCGGCCATGCCCTCATCGAAGACGTCCCCGGGGTCGGCAAAACCCTGCTCGCCAAGTCACTGGCGCGCTCGATCGACTGCAGCTTTCAGCGCATTCAATTCACCCCAGACCTGCTCCCGTCCGACGTCACCGGTGTCTCCGTGTGGGACCGCGACTCCTCCAATTTCGTCTTCCGAGCCGGACCGGTGTTCGCGAACGTTGTCCTCGGCGACGAAATCAACCGGGCCAGCCCAAAGACGCAGTCGGCGCTGCTCGAAGCAATGGAGGAGCGGCAGGTCACCGTCGACGCGGTCACCCGGCCCCTCGACCTCCCATTCATCGTGGTTGCCACGCAGAACCCGATCGAGCACGAGGGCACGTATCCGCTCCCCGAAGCGCAGCTCGACCGCTTCATGATGCGGATCACGATGGGATACCCGGCGCGGGACAAAGAGCTCGAAATGCTGGACACTCACGGCGACCACTCGACCTACGACGATCTGCAGGCAGTGGTGCACGCCGACGACATCACCCGCATGAGTGCCATTGCCCGCCAGATCCATGTTGCCGATGTGATCAAGTCCTATCTGGTCGATGTCGCCGACGCCACCCGCAACGACCCCGAACTGCTCCTCGGCGCGTCACCACGCGCCACCCTCTTCTTACAGAGGGCCGCCCGGGCCCATGCTGCTACGTCAGGACGGGACTACGTCTCCCCCGACGATGTGAAAGCGATGCTCCAGCCCGTGCTCAACCATCGCCTCATCCTGCGACCCGAAGCCCAAATGCGGGGCGTCACCATCGGCGACATCGTCAGCGGCATTGCCCAAGGCGTTGATGTACCCGGCACCAAGGCCGGCGTCTGATGCCGACGATCCGGGGGTGGGCCGCGCTCGGTGCCGCATTGGCACTCGTGGTGCTCTGGATCGCCTTCGGAGAACAACTCCTCCTCGCCGCCGCTTCATTCCTGCTGCTGGCTGTCGGCGTTGGTGTCATCTACGTTCGGCGCACGGTTCCCCGCGTTGCGGTGGAGCGGCGCATCAGCCCTGCACAGGTCCACGACGGGGACCGCGCCATCGTCGAGATCGCCATGACGTCCCGCCGCCGCATCCACCACGTCAATGTCGAGGACGTCGTCCACGGCTTGGGGGCGGCCGCCTTCACCGCTGATACGGTCGATACCAACGACCCTGTCGTCGCCCGCTACGAAGTGTTGTGCCGACCCCGGGGCGTCTACCGGGTGGGACCCGCATCGGTATCGGTGCGCGATCCACTAGCGATGGCCGAATCCGGCGGCACCGCCGGGCGAGCCGATCGTCTTGTGGTGTATCCCGCCGTCGAGGAACTCGCCGGGTTGCCCATCGTTCGCGGTCAGGACCCCACGGTGAACACCTCGCAGGCCAACTTCTCGCAAACCGGCGGCGAGGACTTCTTCACGCTGCGCGAATACCAGCAGGGTGACGACCTGCGCCGGGTTCACTGGCCATCATCGGCAAAACGTGACGAACTGATGATCCGCCAGCTCGAAATGCCGTGGCAGTCACGAGCGCTCGTGCTGCTCGATCCCAGGGTCGGCAGCTACGCGGGCGTCGAAGCCTTCGAACATGCAGTCCGCGGGGCGGCGTCGGCAATGCGACATCTCTTCCAATCCGGCTTCAGCCCGACACTGTGGACCGGGGTGTCGGAAGGCACCACCGTCGCCTCGATCGAGGCCTATGCGCTCGGGATGGAGGAACTGGCAACGGTGCAGGCCGTCGAAGACATCGACCTGCGCAAGCTGGTCGGGCGGATGAGGCGCTCCGGGTTGAGCGGCGGCGCCTTGATCATGGTGACCGGTGCGCCCGACGAATCCGACCTCGCCGTGTTCCGCCTGCTGAGTCGGGACTACGTCAAGACGGTGGCAATGACGGTCGCACAAAAGGAGAATGAAGGCATACTGCAGTTGAGGAGAGCCGGCGCCATCACCGTGCTCTCTGCGGCTGGAGCGACATGGGCGCCGGCATGGCGTGAGGCAATGGAGACGTCATGGTCTACCGCAACAGCTGGCTAGCCGGCCTCGCCGGGTTGGCGTTTGCGTTCTTCATGATGAACCAATTGCTGCGCCCCACCATCTCGGGCGTGCCATGGCAGTTTGTCGTCGCGGTCGGGATGCTGCTTGGCATCATCATCACCTGGACCGCTGTTTCGTACCGGCTCAACAACTGGTTCCTCATTGCCGCCAACCTGATTGCGATGGTCATCACCGTCGTTCGGGTGGCCGCCCCCGAGACCACGGCATTCTTCCTGCCGACGGCGTCGAGTGTCGAGCTGATCAGAGCCCAACTCGACCAGGCTGTCGCCATCATCCAGAGCGGGATCGAGCCGGTCATCCCGGTGCCCGGCATCGTGATCCTGATCACCCTCGTCTTCTGGACGGCGGGCGCCCTGCTGGCCTGGGGCCTCCTCAAGGGCCACCCCTACGTTGCCCTGGTCCCACCGCTGGTGCTGTCACTCCAGTTCGCCACGATGGACCGCGCCGGCACCGGCCTGGTCGGCACCGTGGTGTTCATCCTCCTCGTCGCCGGCATGATCCTCGCCATCACGTCCGACGAACGCGACAGCACCACAGGCCGGATGGCACCGCGCGGCTCATGGCCATCCGCCCACCCCAAGATGGGGGCGTCGGCGACGGCCCTACTCAGCGTGACACTGGTCGGCGCAGTGCTGGCCGTCGGCCTCTTCCAGAATCAGGTGCCATACGACGGGGTGCTCGACTGGCGCGACCGACGAGGCTACGGCGGCGACAACTTCGGCAGCGTGAAGTACAACCCTTTCATTTCGATCCAGCAGACCCTGGTGTCGAACTCCAACACTCCGCTGTTCGTTGCACAGATCGAGGGCGACCTCGCCCCGAACGAGGTGTACTTCAAATTGCTCACCATGGAGAGCTACAACGGCGGACAGTTCTACGCCGAAAGGTTCGTTGCCCTGCCGTTGGACGAACGGCCCTGGGAGCAGGAAGGTCACAGGTTCGCCGGCGAGACCAACTCGATCACGGCCGACATTTCGATCGCCTTCCTGAGCCAAGATTGGCTGCCGAGCGCCTACTCCCCCACCGATCTCGTCGCCGACGAAACCTTGTACCGCAGCCTGCGGGTGCGACCGGTGGACGGTTCAATCATCCTCGACGGCGGCCTTTCCTACGAGGGAATGCGCTACGCCATCGCCGCCGAAGTGCCGGAACCCGACATCAACGTACTGGCGCTCGATGACACGGGACAACCCTCCCCGTCGTTCATCAATGCGGTCGACAACGGCGAAGAATTGCCTGATGCCATCGGACTGGTTGTGGTCCCCGAGGCGCGTGAGGAGCCACCAGACGCCGACGTGTTCCTGGCGCTCCCCGAGGATCTCGATCCCGAGATCGCCGCCGAGGCGAGGCTGCGCACTGACGGCCTGGTCACCGACTTCGAGAAGGGACTCGCTCTCGAGTCGTGGTTCCACTCGGACGCCTTCGCCTACTCGACCGAGATCGAACCCGGTCACGGCGCCACAGACCTGTCCGACTGGCTGCTCGACGACCAGAGCAACAACTATCACGTCGGCTACTGCGAGAACTTCGCCACGGCCATGGCCGTGATGGCACGCACCCTCGATATCCCGAGCCGTGTGGTGCTGGGTTTCACTCCGGGCACCGCGGTCCCCGGCGAGATCAACCGTGTAACGGTGCGGGATCGTAACGCCCATGCCTGGGTCGAACTGTGGATGCCCACCCAGGGCTGGGTCCGCTTCGACCCGACGCCTCGCTCCCAACGCGACACGCCACAGACCTTCGAGGTGATCGAAGACGACCTCGGGTTCGATCTGACCGCCTACCTCGACGTTCCCGAAACCGAACCCATTCCGCGAGACGGCCTACCCCTGCCCGATGTCCAACTTCCGGACGATCCGCTCGAGTCGCTCGGCGGCCCCCTTGACGACCCAGGCTCGCGGTCGAACACTGGCTTCACGCTGCCCGACTGGCTCACCGCGGTCACGCCATTCGCCATCGTCGCCATCGTCCTGCTCGCCGGAATCCCCCTGGTGAAGTGGTGGCAGCGGCGCCGCCGTATGAAACGGCTCGAGCAGGGCGACATCACAGCGGCGTGGGAGGACGTCGTCACCCGGCTCAACGACCTCGGTGAGACGGTCGACGGCACGCTCACCCCGCAGGAGTTGGCTGCGGAGTTCGACCCTGCCATGGCGCCATTGGCCACGGTGTATAGCCGGGCGCTCTATGGGCCGGCCGAGACCCTCAACGCCGATCACTTAGAGACTGCGACTCGCTCTCTCGGGCAGACGACCGCTCGGCTCGGAACCCGCTATTCGACAGGGCGGCGGGTCGTAGCCTGGTACCGGCCGGGGACCCTGATGCCGGATTGGATGCGCAACCTGCGCACCAAGAAGTAGAGCATATTTCCTCGGGCGATTCGCCGGTCGAGGGCCGGCCCGGAATCTGATTGGCCGAGCGGGTGCTCAGCCGCTGGAGGATTCTGCTTCCAGGATGACGTCGTCTTCGACCCGTCGCAGCATCTCGAGGAATTGCTCCCGATCGAGCTCGAAACGGGTCACGTCGTCCTCTACGGCGCGGGCGATCTCGTTGATGGCGACAAAGAAGGCAAGCTGACCCTGCCGCAAGGCGTCGAGCAGTTCGTCTTCGTCCTGGGCCACCCGGAAGATCGTGTGACCGTCGGTAACCAGCCGCACCTCAGCGAGGTGGGTGTCCATGTCTGCGGTGCGCCGTAGGTAATCCCATGCTCGCCGCACCCGCTGCACCGACATCCCGTTGTCGAGAAGGCTCTTGACGACGCGCAGCGCCACTAGATCGCGGAATGAATACAACCGTCGCCTTCCCGGACGACCGTCGGTGCTCTGGAGCGAAGGTTTGACCAGGTCTACCTTGTCCCAGTAGCGCAGCTGATGCGCCGTGCACTTTGTCAGCTTCGAGGCCTGCTGCGCGGTAAACCCGTCCAACACGCTCCTCCCAACATCTCACGTGTGCTGCTGTCCTACTTAGGCGTTTCGGACACCGGCACACACCCAGCGTTCTTTTCTGTTCCCCTCACCTGAGGGCGGCCACTCTAGCCGTCGCGACGCCACCTCTGTCGGACGCGATCCATCCAGTTTTCCAACGAAAAGTCTCTGGAGGTTTCGGCCTTGCTCCGGCGCCGATTCATGACCAGGTACCCGGCGGATACGACCATCACAACAAAACCGCCGATGGCGATCACGGTCGAGCTGGTGAAGAAGGCGAGCATTACCGCGACACCCACAACAAAGCCAACCACGGCAAGCCGCTGCCACTTGCGCTTGACGGACTCAAGCGTGGTCTTGGCGACGGTTTGCGCGAGCTTTGGATCCTCTTGATAGAACTGCCGTTCTATTTCCTCGAGGATCTTCTGCTCTCGCTCGTTCAGCGGCATCGCCGCTCCCTCCGACATCGTGGTTCGACGCCGACAGTATACCCAGGAGGAGTCGTATCCAACGGGGGTCTTGCTACCTGCGGCGCGCCACTCACGTCCGGGTCTCGTCTGATTCGGGAGGGTCGATGAGGCGAGCCGGTACAACCGCATCATCGCCAAAACGGGCGCGCACTTGCTCGGCGGCCTCGGCGACGGCGTCACGGGCGGGATGCGACAGAGACAGTTGGCGCGGGTCTGTGCTCGCGACAAGTCCGGCAGCACCAACCCCGAGCAGACGCACGCCTCGACCGGCGAGGTCGACCCGTCCCAGCAGTTCTTGGACGGCATCCCACAGGTCGGGCGTGTGTTCGATCGGGACCTCAACGGTGTGGGACCGGGTGACCGTCGTGAAGTCGCCAAACCTGACCTTGAGCGTGACGGTCTTCCCGGCCAGTTTGGCGCGGCGCAGCCGCGCCGAGAGGCGGTCGCAGTGGCGCAGCAGCGCACGTTCTATGGCGTCGGCCTCGAGCAGGTCGGTGTCGTAGGTGACCTCGACCGAGATCGACTTGGCCTCTCCGCCCGGCTCCACGGACCGGTCGTCGCTGGCGTTGGCCAGGGCATGGAGGTGCCTCGCCAGGGACGGCCCGAGTCGATCCTCGAGCAGCCTGAGCGGGGCGGCCGCAACGTCACCCACCGTCGCGATACGGAGAGCGTCGAGTGCCGCATAGGTGGCCTCTCCAACTCCCCAAAGACGACGCGCCGGCAGCGGGTGGAGGAATTCGAGCTCCTCACCACGCTTGACCACCCACAGACCGTTGGGCTTGGCCTCCTGCGAGGCAAGCTTCGCCAGAAACTTGTTCGGTGCGATCCCGACCGAGGATGGAATCCCGACCTCGGCCCGGATCTTGGCTCGGATCGTCTCGCCGACGGCGACCGCGGAGTCGTAGTGGCGCCACAGGCCGCCAATGTCGAGGAAGGCCTCATCAACCGATAGACCCTCGACCAGTGGTGTGAAGCTGCGCAATACCTCGAACACCTGGCCGGACACCTCGCCGTAACGACCGTGGGTGGGCGCGATGTAGCGGGCCCGAGGGCAGCGACGACGCGCCTCGACAATCGGCATCGCGGAATGAATGCCGTAGGCGCGAGCCTCGTAGCTGCACGCCGCCACCACGCCACGGTTGCCCAATCCGCCAACGATCACCGGCACGCCGCGCAGCGTTGGGTCGGTGAGGCGCTCCACTTCCACAAAGAAGGCGTCCATGTCGACGTGGAGGATCGGCTCGGAGAAGTGATCGGCCATGGGGACGAGAGTACCCGGGTGCCGGACGGCGGAGCGGTCGACAATGGCACTATCGAGGGGCACCGGGTATCGGGGGCCGGATGCCGGGTGCCAGGTCCCGGGTGGAAACGCGACCCGACGCGGGCTCTAGCCTTCCCTCATGAGCCAAAACCCGCAACCGCGCTTCCTCCACCTGGTTCGTCATGGCGAAGTGGAGAACCCCGATCACGTGGTCTACGCCGACCTCGACGGATTTGGGCTCAGCACCCGCGGCATCACTCAAGCTGAGGCGGCTGCGAGCTACCTGGCTTCGGCCCCGGTGGCGCTGGTGGTGGCTTCGCCCCTGGAGCGCGCTCGAGAGACGGCAGGCGTGATCATCGCGGCCCATCCGAACGCCCGGTTCGAGGTCGACGAAGGCCTGACCGAGTGGCGGCTCGGATCTCGTTGGGCCGGCACGGTGTGGGAGGAACTAGACGAGCGCTTCCCCGGCGAACTCGAGGCCTACCTGACCCACCCCGACAACCTGCCGTTCTCCCCTGAGCCGCTCGGCACAGCGGGACGGCGCTTCGCCAAAGCTGCCGAAGCAGCGTTCGATTCGATTCCCGACGGCGATGTCGTGGTGGTCTCGCACCAGGATCCCGTCCAAGCCGGCCGGCTCACCTTGACCGGTCGGAGCTTCGACAACTTCCACCAGCGCAAGCCGGGCCACGCCGCGGTGATCACCCTGACACCGCCGGCCGGGCCGGAATCCGATTGGCGCCGGACACATTGGTGGGAGCCAGATCAGGGTCCCGCGTTCCCCCCGCTCGCCGATTCGAGCGATACCTAGCAGACCGGGATAGACTGCGGCGACCGCAGTTGAGGAGTCCGATGCGACGAGCTATCTGGATCATGGTGCTGGCCGTGGCTCTCGGCCTGGTTGCCGTCGCGTGCGGCAGCGGCCCCAGCGCAGAGGTGCTGGCTGCAGACAGGCGAGCCAGGGTCACGACAACGACCGAGCCTCCCCCTGAGGGTGTGGTCATCGTATCGATCATCGACGGCGCCTTCCGCCCCTCGAACGTCAAGATCGACGTTACGGTGACTCCCATCGTCGAGTGGCGTCATGAAGACTCAGACGAACGCGAGTACGTCATCGAGGCTCGCTCTCGCGGCGGGGAGGTACCCTTCATCAGCGAGACACTGAAGAACGGGGACACGTTCCGGGTCGACTTCAGCGAACTCGAGTTCGACATCTACCGCTACGGCGCCACCATCGGGCTCACCCGGGTCCCCGGGACCATCGACACCCGCCCGGAGCAGTAGCCGCCACGGTGCGGACAAACCGAGCCACACCGGGACAGGTCATAATCACCTGATGAGTCGCGCCCCCTACATCATCACCGCCCTCTTCACGCTCAGTGGCGCGGCGTGGGCGATCCAACTCGGAGTCGCCCCGGCGCCGTTTGCTCCGGGCGCTGCCGCCGTGCTTGCGCTCGGGTTGGTGATCTTTGTCGTTGTAGCCGCCGCCGGATTGCTCCTGTCGCGGGGCCGCTGGGCACCGTGGCTTGCCCTCATCGTCACCCTCGCCGCCATGGCGCTGGCAATCGTGATTGACGACTTCACGGCGTGGGCCATCATGGGCCTGGTAGCAGGCGCCCTCACGCTGGTTGGGTTGAGTGGTCCCTGGCTCAAAGGATGGATTCGGGAACGGCCCTCGGCACAGGGCCCCGGACCCAAAGCAATGGGAGTCGTTCTTGGCGCCTTGGCGTTGGTGCCGGCGGTGGCCCTGTCCTCCCCAAGTGGGCTCGAGGTCGCCCACGGAATTCTGGGCGGCTCAGGGCTTCTGTTGGCCTGGGGATATGCCCGCGCCCAGCTTTGGGCGTTGTGGGGCATCCGCCTGGTTCTTCCGATCCTTGCGTTGCCGGCACTCTACGTATCGCCCTGGCCTGGCAAGATCTTGCTTGCCGTCGTCGTCGGGATCACCGTTGGGCTGTCGTGGACCCGCGACGCCTTCCTCGCCGTCGCCCCGCTCATGGAACGACTCCCCGGCCCCAGAGTTGCCGCACCACGCTCGGGCGAGGAGACGCCGTCGTGAGAGTCCAAGATGTCTTCACCGTGATCGCCGGCGCTGCCCTCGGGATCATGAGTATTCTGTTGTTTGGGGCGGATGGTGTCTGGATCATCATCGGCGCCGTCGCCGGCCTCGCCTTCGGGATTACCGTTGTTGCCCTGAGGATCCGGGCAGTCGTAGCCCTCTCGGTAGCGCTCGGCACCGTGATCGGCGCCTTTCTCGGCAAGAGCATCGTCCACGCCCTTTGCCTCCCCAGCGAGTGCCCCGCGGCCGAAGGTGGCGCCGCCGTCATCACCGCCATCGGCGCCTTCATCGGCGTCGGACTGGTCGTGGCGTTGGCAACCCGCTCATTCGACGAGCATCGCGAAGCCATCGCCGCCGGCAGGCCCCCACCGAGACCGGGGTGTGAGACCGGCGACAGTTCTGCCGACGCCTGACCCCTCCTGGGTCAAAGTCCCCTATTGCCGACGACGGCCGTGGGCTGACACTGAAGACATGCGCCGCCTTGCCCTCCTCCTACTCGTTGCCACTGCGCTGACGGCCTGCTCCGACTCCAGCACTGAACCGACCGCCCAAGCGACGCCCACGAGTGCTTCAACGTCGACGGTCGCCTTCACCACTACCGCACCTCCTGAACCCGAGAGCCTGCTGCCGTGGTGGAACGATCGAGTGTTCTACGAGATCTTCGTGCGATCGTTCAAGGATTCCGACGGCGACGGAGCCGGCGATTTCACTGGATTGACGGCTTCGCTCGACTATCTGAACGATGGGGACCCGGCCACGACCGACGACCTCGGCGTAACCGGCATCTGGCTGATGCCGATTTTCCCCTCTCCTTCGTATCACGGCTATGACGTGACCGACTACCGGACGGTCAACCCGGACTACGGGACGATGGAGGAGTTCGCCGCGTTCCTCGACGCGGCCCACGAACGAGGCATTGCGGTGCTCATCGACTTGGTGATCAATCACTCGTCCCGCGAACACCCATGGTTTGTCGCCTCCGCGGCAGAGGATCCCGAATACGGCGATTGGTACCTGTGGTTGGATACCGATCCGGGGACGACGAGCCCCTGGAGCGGAGGGCCCCTGTGGCATCCCTGGGATGATCGCTACTACTACGGGCTCTTCTGGGAGGGGATGCCGGACCTCAACCTGGACAACCCTGCGGTCAAGACCGAGGTGTATGACATCGCCCGTTTCTGGCTCGAGGACATCGGCGTCGACGGGTTCCGTCTCGATGGGGCCCGCCACCTGATCGAGGAAGGCGAGGTCGTCAGCGACACCCCGACAACCGTCGCCTGGCTGGAGGATTTCAACGACTACGTCCACTCGATCGCCCCCGACGCCCTGGTGCTCGGGGAAGTGTGGAGCCCGACGGAGACAGTGGCCGGCTACATACCCGAGGCGCTCGACCTCGCCTTCGAATTTGATCTCGCCGCCGCCGGCGGCGCCGTCGTTCGCGAGCAGGACTTCACGAACCTGGAGGTGGCCACCGAGACGGCGGAGGCCTCCTATCCCCCGTTGCAGTACGCCACGTTCCTGACGAATCACGATATGAACCGACTCATGAGCGAAGTCGGCGGTGACGTCGCCATCGCCAAGCTCGCCGCCACCTGGCTGCTGACCGCGCCTGGGGTCCCCTTTGTGTACTACGGCGAAGAAGTGGGCCTCGAGGGCGTCAAACCCGACGAGACGATCCGCACGCCGATGCCCTGGACAGGTGCCGAACCCGGCGTCGGGTTCACCACCGGTGTGCCGTGGCAACCGGCCGACCCCGGCTTTGCCACCGCCAACGTTGCCAACCAGATCGACGATCCGGATTCGTTGCTCTCCCACTACCGCGCCCTGATCCAGGATCGCGCCAGCAGCGTCGCGCTGCGCCGGGGAGCCATGCTCGACGTCGAGACCAACACGTCGAGTCTCGCCGCCTATGTGCGAACGGAGGGCACCGATCACGTCCTCGTCGTCCTCAACGCTTCCGAAGGGTACGCAACCGACCTCTCACTCGACTTGCCGACCGGGCCCCTCGCCGGCATGCAGGGAGTTGTTCCAGTGGTAGGGCCGGAGGCGACCGCCCCGCAAATCACGTCCGCCGGCGGGTTCGCTGACTACGCGCCCGTCGAGTCGATCGAACCCCACGGGTTCCTCGTCCTCCGCTTCACGTCGGAGCCTTCGCCACCGCCTCCAGCGACCACGACGACAACAAGCTCAACGACAACCACCATTGCGGCCACTGCGGGTGATGTTGCAGTAGCCGAGGAGCTCTACCGTCTATTTTCCTCGGGTGACCTCGATGCCTTGTCCAGCCTCTTCTCGAGCGACGCAGTCATGACCTTCGAGGACGGATCGTCCCTACCGCTCAACGAACCGTTTCCTCCGGAGGCCGGATTTGATGAATCTTGGGACTGGAACGGCGACGGCGTAGTGACGCTGAGCGACATCATCGTGGCCCAAAACGCCTTCGGCGCGATGATCCTCACCAGCTTCGATGCCGAGTGTCTTGCTGCAGGCGACAAGGTGATCTGCACCCTCCATCAGACCGACGTATTCGGCGACCGCGCCGGGATCCCACCCGTCGAGATCGGCCAGCCGTTCCGAATCGCCGATGGCCAGATCGTCGAACTCGGCGAGCAGTCGACCTCGAGCGCATCACCCGGTCAGGACGAGGCCTGGCTCGAACAGTTTGCCGACTACGAGGAGTGGCTCGCAACCAACCACCCCGAGGTCTACGCCCAAGCGTTCCGTGATCCGTGCTGTTCGGGCACTCCCGACGGGATGCTGTTCAGCGCCGAGTCCATCGCCGCCCAACGCGCCGTCATCGAAGAATGGACGCAGAGTCTCGTAGGGCATTGCCGGGGCTTTCGGCGCCTTCCTCAACTGATGGCGAGCTGGCGATCAGTGAACGACGTAGAGATTCCACTCGCCGGGAACGCCCTTGAGTTCGAACGGTCCGATCGGATCGTAGCGGAACGACGAGCCGACGGTCAGATCCTTCACCGTGCTGGAGACCGCGATCCCTCCGTCCGGCGCGTGATCCATCACCCGTGAGGCGATGTGGACACCGATACCTGCGATATCGGTGCCTTCGAGCGTTATCTCGCCGGTGTGGAGGCCGGAACGCATCTCCACCCCGAGGGCTCTGACCTGATCGAGGATCTCTTTCGCCGTCGTCACCGCTGCCGCCGGGCTGTCGAAGATCGCCAGGACCCCGTCGCCCGTGGCACGAATGGTGGTGCCGCCAAAACGCTCGACCTGAGTGGAACAGATCCGGTTAGCGTCGCCGAGCAGGTCGAGCCAACGCTGATCCCCCAGCTCAGACGCATGCACGGTTGAACCAACGATGTCGGTGAACATCACCGTTGCCAACCGCCGAACCTCGGCAATGGGTGCGCTTTCGCCGGTGACAAACCTCTCGACGTGGTCGAGGATCTCCTGGTAGTTGCCCACGTGGAATGGGCTCGAGTCCGCTCCGTCGAGTTCTACCCACTTCGCTCCTGGGATCCTGTCCGCAACGTATTTGCCGAAGGCGACGCGGTGGTACACATTGTCCCTCCGGTGAATCACCAATGTCGGAACACTGACCGACGACAGCACACCCGTGACATCCACCTCTTGCTGAAATCGGTATCCCGTCCTGAGGAGCCCCGGCGACATCGTCGAACGTTGGAACCTGACATACCATCGCCTGAACCGGGAATCGTCGGCAACCGATGGTGCGGTCATCATGAGCACATCGCCCGTGGTTCCGTGTTGCCCGAGGAACAACTGGGCGTGGCGCTTGGCGACATCGGGAGGCACCCCGATCGGATAGTCCGGGCCACGAAGGAGACGCGGAACCGTGTTGATGAGAACCAGCGAATGAGTTCTCTCCGGGTAGGTCGCGGCAAACTGGATTGCCATGGTCCCGCCTTCGGTGTCGCCAACCATGGCAGCGCGTTCTGAGCCGGCGGCCTCCATCACAGCAACGATGTCCTTGATCCAGAGGTCAACGCCGGGGGTCTGGTCACTCGGGATTGGATCTGAGACGCCCGTACCGAGTTTGTCGAAGAGGATGACACGCGAGAAAGATGCGAGGCGGTCCAAGTATCGGGAAGCAGAAGGCTCGTCCCAATAGTTGTCGACGTTCGTGCCCCACTGGGTCACGAAGACAAGATCAACCGACCCCTGCCCGAACACCTGATATCCGATTGCGCCGTTGGGCGACTGGGCGTACTTCGTCTCTGGTTGCACGGCTGCACAAATTCCTTGTCGTTGGTGGTGGTGACGGCGGCTTCGGGTAGCGATTCACGGTCAGAGTGGATGAGATATGGCGAGGGGTGGCCCGGCGACTTCCATCCACGATCGCTCGGCGATGTCTCGGTAGCGGTCAGGATCGACTGGGCCCGGCGGCAGAAGAGCATGCTCTTCGAAGAAACGCTCCATTCCCGATGGTGTGAACATGACCAAGATACGCGATGCTCGGTCTTCGAGATTCTGAAAGCAGTGGGCAGTCCCCCGCGGCACGAACACAAACGCGCCGGGCTCGGCTTCAAACAACTTGGTGCCCGCGATGAACCTGAAGCGGCCGTCGAGCAGATACCACATCTCATCTTCACGACGGTGAACATGCGCAGGCGGGCCCTGTTTCGGCCCGATCGTCACCTCCAGGAACGTGAAGCTGCCGTTGGTTGATTCCGTGCGGGCCTTGATCGTCGTTGGACCTCCGGCCGGACCCGGGATGAGCTCGCCCTCGCCAGCTTGTAGGACGAAGGCCGCGATCGAACCTGCCATGAGTGCCCCTTTGTCAGCGTCGAGCCGGTTGGGTCGGCGCAGTCGGAGCATACGCTCCGGCCGACCTCAACGGCGGACAGAACCGGAAAGTGGTGGCGATTGTCGCGGAGTGAGGCTCCAGCCGGCCGCAACGGCACCCGACGCGACGCAAGAGAACGGTGCTCGCCTCTCGAAACACACCCAGGCAAGCGGAGCTATCCCTGCTCGCACACCCGGCGCAACGCCCCCGAATTCGCCACGCTCCAATCTGTGTCAGGGCCTATCGTCCCCCGCTCATCGAGCCAGCCCAACAACAGATCAAACTCGGTCGCGGCGTCGCGTTCCGGCGGCGGATCGGTCGGAATGTCGGTTCGCGGGTAGTGACAGAGATAGCCCAACTCCTCGCTCATCCCCCTGACGTGCGGACCGGGCCGATCGACGGAAGTTCCGCAGGTCTACG